>JAJDAL010000013.1 GCA_029261875.1 Deltaproteobacteria bacterium | reverse complement strand
CACGGGGCTCGCCCAAACCTGGCGCTTTCTGGCAACGGGGGGGGGTTGGCGCCTGTCGCTTCTTTGCGACCGGCGAATCCCGCCACCGCGGCACTCGTCAGGGTTGGCAGGACACCGTTACGGGGTTGTTGTTCGGAAGCGAGATCCAAGCCGTTTGTCCCACGCTTCGTGCGTAAGCGCGAAAGTTTCGATCGGTACCGGTGCGCAGCGAGGCGGGAACGTTCCACTCGAATCCGTGCTGACCGAACCCGCCGCAGTTGTTTTCGACCGCGGGGCCAAGGGTGACATCCGCCATGAGATTGGCGCGGACCGTGGATCCCTCCCGGATCTGCACCTCGAGGGGAACGGAGTAGTCGTCGGCGTCGCAGGTCCAGCCCTTGACGAGTTCACAATCCGACATGCCATTGATTCCCCCCGCCGGATCGTGCAAGTCCGGAACCGGCGGTGTTCCGCATTGCAGGGTGACGGGGTTGTTGTTCGGGAGTTGCACGAGGCTACTCCCGTCCGAGTGCCGGGCGTAGGCGGTAAAGGTGCGAGCTGATCCATCCCGCAGGGAGGCGGGGACGGACCAATCGAACCCGTGCGCCGCATCGCCGCCGCAATTTCCGGCCACGCTTGCGCCGCGTACCGCGTCGGCGGTCAGTGTCGCGCGGAGCGTAGACCCTTCGCGAATCTCCACCTGGAGGGAGGCGCCGTAGTCGTCGGGGTCGCAAGTCCAACCCTTCACGAGTTCGCAATCCGACGTAGCGTTGACGCCTCCAGCGGGCGGGTGGAGATTGGCGGCCGCGCGACGAATCGTGAGCGAATCCGTCGCCGTATTGCCGACTGCGTCGCGTGCGGTCACGCCGATTGCATTGTCTCCAAGCTCGACCGGGATTGCGATGACCCAGCCACCGAAGGCTTCGACCATTTCTCCCGTCTGGCCTGTTCGAGCGTTCGCCCAGGTCACACCGGTGACACCCACGTCGTCGCTTGCGACGACCCCGACATTTACGGTCGCGTCCACGGTGTCGTAGGGGTCGCTCGCCGGCACGGTCACGGACACGGTCGGCGGACCACCGTCGCACTGGAGTACGATCGGGTTGTTTCGGGGGAGGTGCACGAAGCTACTGCCATCCGAGTGTCGCGCATACGCGGTCAGCGTTCGCGGAACCCCGTTCTTCAGGGTAGCGGGTACGGTCCATTCGAAGCCATGGGCCGCGTTGCCTCCGCACTCATCCGCGACCGCGGGACCCCGCAAGATGTTCGCGGTTCGGGTGGCCAGGACCGTCGAGCCTTCTCGGATTTCGACTGTGAGTGCGCTTGCGTAATCATCCGCGTCGCAGGTCCATCCCTTGACGAGTTCGCAATCCGACAGCGCGTTGATGCCGCCGTCGGGTTCGTGGATATTCGTGTCGCGCTTCACGAGCACGGTATCGGTCGTCTCTGTTAGCGCATCCGTTCTCAGCGTAACCGTAATCAGATTGTCGCCGGCGGCGAGCGCGAGGTTGCCCCCAATCCAGAGCCCGTAGCCGGAGAACAGGTCTCCGGATACTCCGGTCGCGGCGTTCGACCACGTTCCAGACGTCACATCCGAACTTCCGGCGACCGCCACCGTCGTCGTGGACTCGGCCGTGTCGAAGGGATCGACCGCAGGCAACACGAAATTGAGTGTCGGTGGTGTGCCCCCGCACTGGAGGGTGATTGCGTTGTTGTTGGGAAGCAGCGCGAAGCTGCTCCCGTCGGAGTGTTGCGCATAGGCGGTCAGCACATGGGGCTCACCGTCGAACAGCGCGGGCGGGACGGGCCAATCGAAACCGTGGGCCGGATTGCCACCACAGTTCGAGGCGACGACCGAACCGCGAATCGCGTCAGCCGAAAGCGAAGCATGTACGTTCTCGCCCTCGCGGATCTCGACGTTGAGGGGAATCGAGAAGTCGTCTTCGTCGCAAGCCCAGCCCTTGACGATCACGCAACTGGAAGTGGCGTTGATCCCGCCTGCGGGCGAATGGGATCCTCCGGGAGGACCCGCATCCGGGTCGTGGATCACCGTCAGCGTGGCGAGGCCCACATCGCCGTGCTCGTCTTGAGCGGTGACGTTGATGAGGTTGTCTCCCAGCGCGAGATCGATGTTCTGCATCCAACCGAAGCCGGGGTTCATGATTCCGGATTCGCCGGTGGTGGTATTCGACCAGCGCAGGGTCAGCCCGGCGGCCGGCGTTTCGTCGTCCTGCCCGATGGCGATCAGCAGGAAGTGGTCTTCATCGGTCGCGAAGGGATCTCCCACGGGAAGCACAATCGTGACCCGCGGAACCGTGGACTCGACACCACATTGAAGCAGGTGCGGATTGCCACTCAGCAGTCGTTGCCCCGTTCCGCTCGAATCCTGCGCGCGAAACCGCAGTTCGTGAGCGCCGCCGTCCTTGAGCTCGCTCGGAATCGGAAACTGGAATCCGTGGGCCGAATGTTCGATACCGCAAGCCAGTCCTACGGCGACTTCGCGAGGCGAATCGGCGAGGACGGTTCCGATCACGGAACCTCCCATTTCGACATCGACTTCGAGGAAGGCGTCGAACTCGTCCGGATCGCAGGTCCAGCCAAACACGTGGTCGCAGTTGAAGTTGCCGTCGACGACTCCGATGGGAAGCCGATTCGTAGCGACATGCGGATCGCACAGAATGCTGACGGGATTCCCGTCGAGTACGCTGCGTCCATCTCCGCCGAGATCACGCGCGTAAGCGGTGAGTTCGTGCGGGCTACTGTCCTTCAGTGAATCCGGAATCGGAATCACGAAACCGTGCGACGAATGGCCCTCTCCGCAAGCTTCTGCAACCCGGTCTTCGCGCAAGCCGTTGGCGGTTGCAACGCCCACGAGATCGAAGCCCTCGTAGAGCTCGACCTCGACGCTCGCGTCGAAATCGTCGGGGTCACAGGCCCAGCCGTACAGGTAGCTGCAGCTGACCGAGGCGTTGAACTCGCCCAGTGGGGGTTGCGTCTCGTCGAAACGAACGCGCACGTCGGCCAACCCCGAAAGGCCGGTGGTGTCCCAGGCCGTGACGGTAAGGGGATTCAATCCGGATTCCAGCGGAACCTGCGCCGACCAGTCGACGCCGTCCGTCATTTCGCCGCTCTGGCCGGTGACGACGTTGCTCCATTTGACGGTGTCGATGGCGGCAGATGAGGCCGCAGAGGTACTCGCCCCCGACGACGCACTCGAGGATCCGCCCGCCGTCACACTCGCGCGAACTTCCACCGACGCAGAGGCCGAGGTGGAATCGTTCTGCGGCGATAGGACGTTGACGCTCGGCGCCAAGGCGAGCGGAGGGACGGAGCTCGTCCCGGACCATGCGACGAGCTGGTCTGCGGACAACAATCCCCGGGCATCCTGCGCGAGGAATACGATGGGGTTCGAGCCCGCGACCAGAGGAACGTTCGCCATCCATCCGTATCCGGGGTTGGCCTGCCCGCCGACTTCGTTTCGCGTGTTGTACCAAAAAACCGATGGAATCTCTTCGTTTGAATCGACCGCCGCGGATACCAGCATCTCATCGCTCAGTGTGGCGACGTTTTCATCGGAAGTCGGAACCACGATGTTCACGATCGGTGGCGTGTGGACCAGGAGCCGGTCGGCTACGACTTCCCCATTGACGTCGAGTTGGCAGCGGATCCGATTGCTCCCGGGAGTCGTGGTTACGTGGAAGCTATTCGGGCGTCCGGTGAAAAGTACTCCTTCTTGGCCCGTGGTGAGGTTCCGGCAGCTGAACGCCTCCTCGGGGTGGGACAATTGGAGTTCGACGAGTACCGGGTTCTGATAGGCCGTGTATTCCCTGTCCTGGGTGGGAAAGACAATCTCGATCGCCGGGTCCTCACTGGGGTCATCGCATTCCGGAGTGGGGAACGTGACGCACTGAAAATTGTCCTTGACCACTTGCCAGCAGGGATCCGGAGGAAAACAAACGCAGCCATCCACCGGGTCGCCGTTGTGGTCGACATCGCCGTCGCACAGCGTCGCGTCGTCAGCGAGTGCCAGGAATCCCTGGAGAAGGTTATCGGAATCCGAATTTGCGATCCCGGTGGGGTCTTCTCCTGCGGCCATCTGAATGAATTGAATGAGCGAAGTATTCGCTTCGTAGAGAAAGATGTCCTCGTAATACTGCATGAGTGAAGGCGTGAAGTAGCAGGTGGCCGCTTTTTGCTCGGGTGTCAGACTGACACCCAGGCCGTTTTCGTAGTTCTGGCGGATGAATTCGTAGACCGGTTGCATCATCTCTCCCAAGCGGATGGGAGAAGAGTCGACCCGGGCATCTTCCCTGTTCTCGGGGCGCCCCAGTGCGAGCTGGACATCATCGAATTTGATGTCGACGAAACCAGGCAAATCGCCCAGGAACGTACTCACATCCAAATCCATATTGAGAACCGTCACGCGTTTCTTGTGGGGATCGCGCGGAACGATGCACGAATTGTTGGCATCGACCCATTGAGTCACCAGCCATTCGCGACTCACCACCAGATCGAGCGGGTCGGGATCGAGATGACCCATTACGCGGCAGTAGAAATCAGGGCGCGTTCCCAGCGCCCCGGCCTCGTCGGAACACATGATCTGGTCCGGGCGCAATCCCTGGTCCATGTCTGCGCAAGTGGGTTCACGGTGTAGATAGCGCTCGTAGTAGTAACGCTGAACATGGATGGGCGTGTTTTGGGAGTGAAGCCCTGTCTCCCAGAGGAACTCGAGATCGAATCCCAAGGGTGAGAGGCGAATGGGACCGCGCTTGACCTTGACCTTGCTGAAAACTTCGGGGTGTCCGTCGCAAACGCCTGAATTTCGGCTACGGGAGATGAGCGTCGTTCCATTGATCAGGTCCCAGCCGAGCGAGACGGCGTCCCAGAAGCCGAGTTCGCCGATGTCCGGCGGCACCTGTACGCCCGACGGATACAACAATCGCCAACCCTCTGGGAGTGAAGCCGTCTGAGCCCCCGCCGGGTTCGTCGGCAAAACGAGCAGCGGGGATAGAAGGAGTACGACCAACGTCAACGAGCGCGAGAACCACATGAGCGAAATCTCCATGCCGGGGACGGTTCCCCGACGTTTCTCGTGCGGCGTTACACCCACGGGCACAACTGTTCCCATGGCGCGACCAATCTGTGGTCGATGTGACTGGAAACCGTTCCGTCGATGGGACCAAAAACCCTGATCGACGCCTAGAAGGCCGTGCGATGCGATCCGATTCCAATCCATGCGATCAAGATCGAACCGAAGTTGCCGGTTTTGCGATAACGAGAAACTATGTGGTGGGTGAGAAGTCCGGCTTTTCGGAGAGTAAAATCGCTTGGTTCGAGATGCGATCGATTCGTTCTCCGAACAATCCGACTAATCGCAATGGGCGCCGACGCAATCCGCCAGGCGTTGGCCTTCGGTTTCGATCTGGAGCGTGGCGTGGTGAATGCTGAATTCTTCTCGTAGGGTCGCGTAAGCGCGGCTCAGTAGGGGCGCGCAACTGCCGTCGTCGGGAACCACCAGGTGGCAGGAGAGGGCGACTTCGCCGCTGCCGACCGTCCAGACGTGCAGGTCGTGAATCGACTCGACGTCCGCGAGGGCGAGTAGCGCTTCCCGCACGCGCTCCAAACGAAGGTTGCGCGGCGCGGCTTCCATCAATACATCGACGGCTTCACGCAGCAGGTGCCACGCGGAGACGACCACGAGCACGGAAATCAGGATCGACGCCACCGGGTCGGCCCAGGTCCAGCCGAAGGCCCAGATCAATGCGCCGGCCGTCATCGCGCCCACGCTTCCCAGCGCGTCGCTCAACACGTGGAGCCACGCCCCGCGGATGTTCAGGCTGTCGTGCTTGCCCGGATTGAGGAGCCAGAGCGCGATCAGATTCACGATCAAGCCGCCGGTGGCGATCGCGAGAACACCGGCCCCGAGAACCGGCGGCGGCGCTGCCATACGCTCGAATGCTTCGCGCGCGATCATCAGCGCGACGACCACCAAGGCAACGCCCTGGGCCAGGGCCGCGAGCACTTCCGCGCGCGCGCGGCCGTAGGTCCAGCGCTCTCCGCTCGGTTGGCTTGCGATCCAGGACGCGTAGAGCGCCAACGCCAGGGCCGCGACGTCCGAAAGCATGTGTCCCGCATCGGCGAGCAATGCGAGGGAGCCCGTAAGGAGACCGCCGACCACTTCGGCGCCGAGGTATCCGGCGCCCAGCACCAAGGCGATCGCGAGTCGGCGCCGGCTCGCGCTTCTTCCGTGGTCGTGACCGTCACCCATCCGACGAAGCTAGCCCAAGCGATCCGATTGCTCTTGACGTCACTTCTGCGTACGAATTGCCAGAGGGGGGCAACGAGAGACGACGAGGATCGTTTTTGGAGGCGATCCCTGGGAAAACTTGTAGGCCCCAGCCCCCGCCTGGTAAATTTGCGGGCTCCTCAGAGGAGTCCGGAAATGAAGAAGATCGCAGGCTGTCTATGTATGGGGGCCGCGCTGATGCTCGCGCTGGGCCCGGCGCCTTCTCGCGCCGCCAGTCACCGGGAAGCGCCGTTGACCGCCCTCGACCACAAGGCGGACATCGCGGATTTCTTCGCGTTCGTGAGCTACGACGACCCCACCAAGGTGACGTTCATTCTCGACGTCGATCCGCTGCTCGAGCCTTCGAACGGGCCGACCTATTTCCCTTTCGACCCGGAGATCCTCTACACGATTCGCGTCGACAACGATTTCGATGCCGCCCAAGACGTTGCCTTCGAATTCCGCTTCAACACGGAATTGCGAAACCCGACGACCTACACGGGTTTTCTCGGAAATGGAAACGGCATCAACGCCCCCACGAATTCCCCGCCGCCGGTGACGCCCGGTACGCAGATCATCCCGCCCGCGATTACCGCGTTGGACGGCTCCGGTTCCGAGGGTTTGGGTTTGCGCCAGACCTACTCGGTGACGCTTTTGCGCGGCGGCGAAGTCGGCGCGACGCGAACCGTGCTTTCCGAAGGGCAATCCCTCTACGCGGTACCGTCCAACGTGGGGCCGCGAACCATGCCCAATTATCCGGCCCTCGCCGACCAGGGAATTCGCGACCTGGGCGACGGCGTAAAGGTCTTCGCGGGGACTGTGGATGATCCGTTTTGGATCGATCTCGGCGCCGCCTTCGACAGCCTCAACTTTCGGACCGGATCTTCTGGGATCGGCATCGGAGGTGTGCTGGACCCGAATCAGAACGCCAACGATACGACCAATTTTGGTCCCGACGACGTTGCGGGCTTCAACGTCAACGCCATCGCGATCGAAGTTCCGGTCGAAATGTTGACTCAGGACGGTGAGACCCACGACGCGGATGATCCCCTGGCGGTGATTGGCGCCTGGGGGACGACGTCGCGGCCCAAGGTTCGCGTGCTCTCCAGCACCCCGGGACAACCGCCGATCGCCTCGAGTCGCTTCGTTCAGATTCAGCGCATGGGCAACCCGCTGTTCAACGAACTCCTCATCGGGGTCGGAGACAAGAACGAGTTCAGCGCGGGGAACCCGGCGGCGGATGCGCAATTCGATGCCCAGATTCTCGACCCGTTGTTGGCGCGGGTCTTCAATGCCGATCACACGGGTTTTTGGGCGATCCCCAACGTGCCGCGCACCGATTTGCTTCCCCTGGTCCAGTACCTACCGCCGATCGCACCGGCCGGAACGCCCGCGGGCCCGATCGCCGATCTACTGCGATTGAATACGGGCGTGCCCCCGACGCCCGCCGCCAATCGAAGTCGATTGGGGTGGCTCACCCTCTTGGATCCGAATCTTTCGAACGACGACCCCGCCGGCTGGCCCAATGGAAGGCGCGTGTCCGACGACGTTACCGACATCGCGGTTCGCGTGGTGACGGGAATCTTGGCGGGGGCCCAATTTCAAAACTTCCCCCATTCCACCGCCGGCGACGGTGTGAACGCGAACGATGTGAGCTACCGAGAAACGTTTCCCTACCTGGGTTACGCCCACTCGGGCGTCACGTCTCGCCACGTGGATCCCGGTGAACCGGGTTGCACCGGAACTTGCCCGTGAGGGCGAATCACGCAATTCGCGGGCTCGCGCTGCTTTTTCTCGCGGGGGTTCTCCTTGAGACCGGAGCGGCTGGAGCGCAATCCTTCACGTCCAGCGAGGGCGATGCCAACGGCAAGGTGGTGATCGATCCCGACGGCACCCCCGACATGGCGAGCTATTCGGTTCTGCGGCCTCCCAATGCGCTGCCGCTCCAAGGCGACGCGCGCAAGCAAACCCAGGCCGGCAGTGACGCGTTCGCGTTCTCGAGCGTCGAAGCGGATTCGCTCTCGGTCAGCGCGGAGACGGTGGGCGTCGACAAAGCGGCGAGTGCCGCTGCCGAAGCCCTGTTCGAGGGGGAATTTCTTGGAACCGGTGAGCCGCTTCAGCTCGACGTCCTGTTTCAAAAGGTCGTGGATGCATCCGGACAAAATCTCGTCGATACGGATCTCTCCATCCAGGTGATGTCCGGAAACGCGGAGCTCGTCGATGAGATCTTTCCCTACCCCGGGACTGCCGGCGCGGAACAGTCGATCTCGAGAAGCTTCACGGTTCCCGACGGGACGACGGGGAGGCTGAGCGTTCTACTGGCCACGACGTCGCGGAGTCCCGTGGGGAGTCGAGCGGATCACTTCGCATCCGCGGACTTCGATCTGGTCTTCGTTCCCGAACCCGGGGAATGGGTGGGGCTGCTGGCGGCGCTGGCCGGACTCGGCTTCGTGGCGGCCCGCAAGCGGGTTCGTTAGCCCTTCTTCGCCATGCGAATTCCGGTTTCTCTGGGCTTGCTCGCTGTCGCGGGTCTTGCGACTGCAGCCCCCTACACGCCGACGGAGGATTCCCTCGTTCTCGAACGGGTCGCCAAGCCCGCGACCCCCGCCGGCGACGCGGTTCGATTGAAGCAGTTGAGGGCCGCGTTGGCGGACTCCCCCGAGGATGTTTCCCTGGCCGTGGAGCTCGCATCCCACTACGTCGATATCGCGCGCTCGCATTCGGATCCCCGTTTGTACGGCTATGCAGAAGCCGCCTTGGCGCCTTGGTGGAGCGCGAGTCGCCCGCCCATCGATGTTCTGTATCTGCGGGCGATCATCCGCCAGAATCGCCACGACTTCGACGCGGCGTTGGGCGATCTGGATCAACTGCTTTCCCGCCAACCCCGCGACGCCAAGGCGTGGTTTGCACGCGCCGTGATTCAACTGGCACGCGGAGAACCCGAAGCGGCGCTGCAGAGTTGCGCGCCCTTGCGACGCCTCGCCGACAACCTGTCCGCGACGGCGTGTGCGAGCAGCGCCGGAAGTCTGCTGGGCCATGCGGATGCCAGTTACCGCGCGCTGGAATCGGCGCTCGCGCGTTCGAATCCTTCCGACGCCGAGCATCGCGTTTGGGCCCTCACCACCCTGGCGGAAATCGCCGTTCGGCTGGGTCGCAATGGAGACGCGGAGAGTCACTTTCGAGAGGCCATGCAAGCGGGCGACCGGAGTGTGTATCTGATCTCCGCCTACGCTGACTTCCTGCTCGATCAAGAACGGCCGCAGGAAGTGCTGGATCTATTGGAGTCCCAGGACGCGGTGGATCCGGTGTTGCTTCGATTGGCCCTGGCCGAGAAGGCACTCGCGAAAGAGACCGGATCGCGGAATCGGCGCCGGCTCGCGGAACGTTTCCGCGCCAGCCGCGCGCGCTCCGATGAGACCCACCTCGCGGAGGAAGCCCGCTTCGAACTGCATCTGCGGCGCCGCCCCGAGCGCGCGCTCGATCTTGCACGGACCAACTGGAATACGCAACGCGAACCCCGCGACGCGCGCATTCTGCTGGAAGCCGCGCTCGCGGCCGGCAAACCGGAAGCCGCGCAGGCCGTGTTGGATTGGATGCAGCGGACCCGCATCGAGGACGTGCAGCTTTCCGGTCTGGCTCAAAGGTTACGGGTAGCGGGCCCGTGAACACCGGTGCGGTTCTCGTCGGGATGTTCGCGGCGGCCATGGTTCTCGTCGGCGCCCCGGCGAACGCCCACAAGCCGAGTGATAGCTACCTCACCCTGACGCAGGGCGACGCAGGCCAATGGGTCGGACGCTGGGACATCGCGCTGCGCGATCTGGAACACGCCATCGGGCTGGATCGAGACGGAAACGGGGAGATCACGTGGGGCGAGCTTCGCGGACAGCACGCTGCGATCCGCCGCTACGCGTTCGAAGCATTGGCGTTGCGTTCCGACGGGAAATCCTGCCCGCTGCTCGCCACCGGGCAACGCGTCGATCACCACAGCGATGGCGCGTATACGGTCTTGGATTTCACCGCCCAGTGTGAAGCCTCTGCGCAACTGGAAGTCGAGTACCAGTTGTTCTTCGACCTCGATCCATCGCATCGGGGACTGCTTCGCCTGCAGGGGCCCGAGGGCGAAGTCACGACGTTGTTCTCCCCGGAGCGCCCCTACGCGAAATTCGAACTCGCGCGCCTGGATCGACGGTCGTCGGTGGCCGCCTATGGGCGAGAGGGGGTGGGGCACGTCTGGGGCGGGTTGGATCATGTTCTTTTCTTGTTGATGTTGTTGCTCCCGGCGGTCCTCGTCCGGCGCGACGGCGAGTGGCAGCCCGTCGTCCACTTTCGCGCAGCGGCCTGGGATGCGGTGGGCGTGGTGACGGCCTTTACCCTCTCGCACTCCCTCACCTTGGCCCTCGCGGCGTTGGGAATCCTCGCGCTGCCGGCGCAGCTCACGGAATCGGCGATCGCGGCGAGCGTGTTTCTGGCAGCTCTCCACAACCTGCGCCCGATCTGGAAGCATGGCCCCGCGTTGATGGCTCTGGTTCTGGGGCTCATCCACGGCCTGGGATTCGCCAGCGGACTACTGGATCTGGGTCTCTCAACGGATTCGCTGGCCTTGCCCCTCGTCGCGTTCAACATGGGCGTCGAGGTGGGGCAGCTCGCGATCGTTAGCGTCTTCTTGCCGCTGGCCTTCCTGTTGCGCTCCGGGGCCCTCTACCGGGTTTTCATCCTGCGCGGTGCATCGGTGGCCGTGGCGTTGCTGGCGCTTCGATGGTTCTTGGAGAGAGCCTCGGTTTTTGATTCCCCCTAATACGCGCAACCGTTGCACAAATTCTTCCGTACAAGCGGATCTGCCGAAGATTCCGGTCACATTTTCGACGCATTCCCAGACACCGCACCAGACCGAAACTTCAAACGGAAGGACCGCTAGGATGGTATACCGCATTCGCGACTTCGAGATCGACGAGAAGAACTTCGAGCTCCGTCACCGTGGGCGGGCAATTCCCCTGCAGCCCAAGGTGTTCGACGTGCTCCTCTATCTGGTAGAGCGGCGCGACCGGGTGGTGGGCAAAGCCGAGATTCGAGAGGGTGTTTGGAAGCATACGACCGTCAGCGATGGATCCGTGCGACGGTGTGTCCAAGCTCTGCGCAGGGTCTGGAAAGAGTGCGGCGAAAACCCGCAGACGATTCGCACCGTACATGGGCGCGGATACCGCTTCGTGGCGGCCCCGCAGGATCGTTTCTCGTCGGGATCGAGTAGTCAGAACACGCCCTCGGGCCACGAATATTCCTTCATAGGAGAGTCGTCTACTACCCTTGGCGACCCCGGTTGGTCCCCATCGGATTCATGAGACGGTAGTTCCGCTTGCGCAGGTGGAGTCTCTAAGGCGGGAAGCCTTCAAGATTATTCAACTGCCATGCAGATTCGATTCGATTGGTACATGAGTTGCATCCCCTTGATCCGGGTGCAAAACATGAACCGAACCACCATTCGCCGGCTCTCGGTCGGCATCGTATTCCTGTTGGCCGTCGTCCTCCAATCCAGCGCGTTTGCCGCGGAGAGGGGCTGGTACGAACTGTCCGTGAAGTGGCCGGCGCCCAAAGGCAAGCAAAACTCGCTGTTCGTGAATACGCGGCGCGATTTCGAGCAGTGGGCGACGCCGTATCGCAACGGCCTGGCGTTCCGGGTCCAGAAGTTTCAGACGACGGCCGAGATTCATTTCGCTCCCAAGTTCTACCTGCATCTGGCGCCCGGGGTTTTCTACTCGGACCCCGATTGCTCGTGGAGCGCCGGCTCGCGCACGTTGATCGACAACATTTGGGACTTGTTCATGGTGCAGAACCAAGAACTGAGCGAAGGAGGGCGCTTCTACTATGAGAACATTCTCGAGAGCACGGCGATGCTTTCACACACGGATACCGGAAGTCCCAACCTCGTCAGCGCCCTCGATTTGAGTCACCGCTCGGATTGCGGCGGCGGGGGGTTCCTGGTTCGGGAACTCGAATATGGAGACAACGGCGAGCTGCACCGCTTCGCGGCGGACTTCAAATACATGGGCGGCGGTGCCGGACGCGTCACCGGCTTCATTCGCTACAACGCTTCGGATCGATTTCGTCCGTCCGATTGGAAGTCCGATGATTCCTGGCTGACGGTGGGTCCTCCGCCCTGGCGAACTCCCTACCGCGGCCGCATTGGACTCGACGTCAGAACGGAACGCTCGCCGTTCAGTCAGGACCGAAGCCGCTCGACAGTGGAGGCCGATCGTGAAATCGACCTCACGCCTCCGGCCGCGGAACGCGAGGTGCCCGCCCCCGAGCCGCCGCCGGTTTCCGAAGTGCTACCGAATGTCGGTCCGCCCGCCTCCGAGCCCGAGGCGGATCCCGCTCCGAAACGAGACCCGGAGCCGGTTGCGCGGAAAGCGATTCCGAGCGATTCCCCGACGCGCGATGAACCGGCCTTCATCGAACCCGACCTTGTTTTCGAGCCAGCGCCCGATGAGTGGTTCGAACCGATCACCGAACGCGTGTCCGATCCGGTACCCGAATCGATGTCTCCCCCAACCCGCGAGGTGAAGTCGGAACCCGCGGTGGACCCGAATTCAACACTGCCCTCGGAAGAGGTCCCGTTGTCGCCGCGAGGGGAGGATTCGGGAACTGTTGCATCGGGCGTGGAGTTGGAATCGCGTATTGCGTCATTGGATGCGCCCGGCAGTCCCGCTCCCTCACGTTTGGACTCGGCGGCGTCGGGTGTTGCGAGTGAACGCATCCAGGCGAAAGGAACCGATCCTCCCAAGCCCACTCAACTCTTCCGAGTGGACTCAGGGGCTCACGCGATCCAAGGCCGGGTTCGGGTACGCGACTCGGCGAATCCGACGATTGTTCCGGCAGAAAGTACCCAAAGCGAAATTGCGCGTCGCGTAAAATCCAAAGGACCGGATGCCGAGTTGGAAACGGCTGCGGCTTCGTCACCGCGTCGCCTGATCCTCGCGCCGGTCCGAGAGCCCCAGCCACGAGGACCCCTCTACCGAACTAGAGTGTCCGCAGAATCTGCAGGCGCTTCACCCGCGACGGATTCCGTTTTTCTCCGGTGGATCGAGCGATTGGCTGCGGCCTGGGCGTCTGTCTATACGGCCGCGATCCATCTTCTGATTGGAGCGTAGGTACATCATGATCGAAGACGTCGATACAAAGAAGCTCAGCGAGCGAAGTGACGAGGAATTGCTTCGCTCCATCGCGGAGCGAGACGACGATGCAAGCGCGGAGCTACATCGTCGCTACATTGGCGAACTCACGGGATACATCGCTCGTCGCGTTCGCCCAGTCGAAGTCGAAGACACGGTGCAGGAAGTTCTGTACCGGATCCTGCTCAGCGCCTGCAGCTATCGCGGAAAGTCGAACGTTCGCGCGTGGCTTTATGGAGTTGCACGGCAGACCCTGTGGGAAAAGTTTCGCGGCCGGGACGATCCGGTGAGTTCGCAGGTCCTGATCGATTCGATCGGGGGGCCGGAATCCCTGGCTCTACGAACCGAACGTCGGCGACACATCGTGGCGGCTCTCGAACGCCTCCCCGACGACCAGGGAATCGTCCTCGAATTGCACCGCATCGACGGCCTTTCTCACGAGAAGATTGCCGAGCTGCTGGGCATCAGTGTGGGGGCCAGTCGCAAGCGCCTCGAGCGAGCGGCCAGGTTCATCGAAAAGCTCGCCGGGCAACCGCAGCGTCCGAAGCTACGGCATTCGAAGCTCGATTCCTGGCGTCGATCGCTACTGCGCCGCGCCATCCCGGCCGCTGGGGGCGACGCTGAACGCACAGAATCCTGAGGCCATGAGCGCCGCGTCGAAACGAGCCCGCGAGCGCTTCGCGCAGTTTCCGCGCAGCATCGGGCGCTACCAGATTTCCGGTGAGCTCGGGCGGGGCGGGATGGGGATCGTGTATGGAGCGCACGACCCACGCCTCGATCGGCGTGTCGCACTCAAGATGATTCCCCTGGAAGCGACCCGAGCCTCGGATGGGCCCGAGCGGATCGCTCGCTTCGTGCGCGAAATGCGTGCGGTGAGCGAAATCTTTCACGAGAACGTGGTGGCGATCTTCGACGCCGGCGTCCTCCCTTCGGAATCCGGCGATCAATTCTACTACGTCATGGAATGGGTCGAGGGAGAGTCGCTCGAACATCGGATTGCGCGACACGGCGCGCTCGACCGTTCGTCCGGTCTCGCCATCGCAGCCTCCATTGCGCGCGGGCTTATCGCCGCCCACGCCCGCGGCTGTGTTCACCGGGATCTCAAGCCGGGGAACGTGCTCCTTCCGGACACGGGTGGGGTCAAGGTGGCGGATTTTGGTCTGTGCAAACTGCGCGCGGATCTCGAACCGATCACGCGGCCGGGGACGATTCTCGGCAGCCCCAACTATCTCGCTCCGGAACAGGTACTCCGCACCGAAGTGGGGCCGGCGACTGACCTCTTCGCACTCGGTGTCGTGTTGATTCGAATCCTGACGGGAATCGAGCCCTTTGCCAGCGATTCAATGGCTCGTCACCTGCAACGCGTGATCAGCGATGTGCCCGATGGCTTAGGGAACCTCGATCGAGACGTACGCCAGCTCGTTCGATCCCTGGTGGAGAAGAATCCTCGAGACCGACCGGATCGTCTGGAAGAGATCGCGTTCGAACTGGAACGACTGTCCCAGGTCGCTCCCCCAGCGTTGCGGTTCTTCGCTGGGCCGCGAGCAGTGTTGGCAGGGACGGTGGTTGGTTTGGGTACCGCCTTGATATTGGGTGGCGCGGTCTCGCAAGGGACGGCCGAGACTCCGATCGGACAACGCGTACTCGATTCCCATTCTGTTCTTTCGTCGCAACAACATCAGCGGTTGGACGAGCGTTTGGCGTTGTTCTCCGAGGAATCGGGAATCGACGCCCGCTTCGTCGCCCTATCGCCACCATCGGGGATCACCCTGGAGGCGTTTGCGTCCGAACGATTCGAAGCTTGGCAGGCGGGCGGAGCAGGGGGAGATGGGCGCGGCGTGTTGTTTCTCTTCGATCCGGCGGAGAAGCGTCTGCGGATCGACGTCGGGTATGGGCTCGAAACGATACTCCCCGATCCACTTCTCGGGCATCTGATCGAAGAACACGCCCGATATCTGTTCGAGTCCGACGACCCCAGTTTCGCATTGGTCCTGGTCATGCGCATGTTGCAGGATCACCTTCGCAACACCCAGCTCGCGGGAGAGTTCGACCCCAACTTCGCCCCGTCTCCACTCGGATTCAGGCACGCATCCGGTGGAGCCGGAGCGAGTGGGAATGTGGAACTTTCATCCATCGGCGACTTCTACGCGGCTGCGAATTCTCCGAAGCTTGCAGACATGGGGCCGGGCGAATCGCCGCAAGCGGCCTATCGAAGTTTCCTCTCCTGGCTCGACGCCGATGTCTATCGCCCCAACATGCTGCTGTTCACTCCCGAAAGCCGTTCTTTCCTGGAGAGCTGGCCCATGACGCCTGCCTATCTCGAACATCTGTATCTGCGCGAATCGATCCAGGAAATGGCGTTTCTCGAACGAGGCGACCGGGCGATCGTTTACTGCAAAACGAGTCCCTTTGTTTCGCCTCATTTCTTGCGTCGCGGGGCTTCGGGCTGGCAGATCGACATCGTGACGGAGGTAGCGGAAGTCGTGTCGATCGTCGGCGCTTCCCATTCGTGGTCTCTGCGCAGCATGCGATCGGACTTCCTGCGTCCGTTCGCGGACGCGTTGGTGACGGTGAGCGGTTACATCCGCATCGACACCGGGGACAATCGCCCCATCGAGCCCTATCGCTCCTCGTAGCCCCGCGGTACGATATTGCGGTGTCGACCGACCCGAGCCTCGACTCTCTGGACGTCATTGGTCCCGACTACTACGCGGATCATGGCTATCCGCACGCGGCGTGGAAACGCCTGCGCGAGGAGTCTCCTGTCCATTGGTTCGATTTGCCCGGTGGCGTCGGTTTCTGGGCGGTCACGAAACGGGCGGACATCGTTTCGATTTCGAAACAGCCTGCCAAGTTCCTGAACGGTCCGCGCCTGGCGGTATTCGAAGAAGGGGGCCCGCCCGAAGGGGAGCGGACCTTCGTTCGCCACTTGCTCAACATGGATCCACCGGAGCACCCCGTCTTTCGCAAAGCCGCGAGTGGCTGGTTCACGCCGCGCGCCATCGAACGCCGCCGGCCGGAGGTGGAACGCATCACACGCGAACTCCTGTCCGAAATGGCGGGCGACGGTGAAGTTCGCGAGGGGGATTTCGTCGCCGACCTGGCCGCGCCTTTGACGCTGGGCGTACTCGCGGGGATCCTGGGCGTACCGCGCGAAGATTGGCAGCTGATGTTCGAGTGGACCAATCAGATCGCCGGTGCCACCGACCCCGATTACCAGACTCCCGGGGAAGATGCGCAGGGGACCGTCGAGCGCGCTCGGAATTCGCTGTTCGGTTACTTCGCGGATCTCGCGGAGAAACGCCGTGCCGACCCCCGGGACGACATCGTCACGGTCCTGTGTCAGGCGCGGATCGAAGGTGAGCCCTTCGCCCCCCTGGAGCTCCTCTCCTACTTCTTCCTCCTGGTGGTCGCGGGGAACGAGACCACCCGCAACGCCGCGAGCGGTGGGCTGCTGGCACTGATCGAGAACCCCGAAGAATTCGAGAAACTTCGTCGGAACCCGAACACCGTGAACAGTGCCGTGGAAGAGATCGTGCGATGGACTGCACCGGTCATTCAGTTCTGCCGGACCCCGGTTGAAGACGTCGAGATGTATGGCCAGAAAATCCGCGCTCGGGATTCCCTGTGCCTGTTCTACCCGTCCGCCAACCGGGACGAAGACGTGTTCGCAGAACCGGATCGCTTTCGCGTCGACCGCCATCCGAATCCGCATCTCGGATTCGGCATCGGCCAGCATTTCTGCCTGGGCGCGAATCTCGCGCGCCTCGAATTGCGAATCATCTTTCGCGAGCTCGCACTTCGTCTGAAAGAAGTCGAGCTGGCAGGCCCCTACCAGCGCATGCGCTCGAGTTTTCTGGGGGGCGTAAAACGCATGCCCATTCGCTACCGGCTGACGCCGGACGCCGATTGAGCTTCTCGCTGCTTTAGCCGGTGTTTCATTTGATCTATTTCGCGCTTCACGCGAAGCTCCAGGGATGGCGAACGAATCCTGGCAGATCAAGCTGCTGTTCGATGGTGATTGCCCCCTTTGCAGCCGCGAGGTCGACATGCTGCGGCGGCGCAATTCGGCCGGGCGGGTGGTATTCGAAGACATCGCAGCGCCGGAATTCGATCCCTCGCGCTATCAGCTGACGCAAGAAGAGGTAATGGGTCACATCCACGGAGTCCTTCCGTCGGGCGAGGTCGTCCGGGGGATGGAAGTTTTCCGGCGCGCCTACGCGGGCGTCGGGCTGGGGTGGGTTCTTGCCCCTTCGCGTTGGCGTCTCCTCGCGCCGCTTTTCGATCGCGCCTACCGCCTCTTCGCTCGAAATCGCCTGCGCTGGACCGGACGCGGTTCGAAGTCGACCGCGCCATGTCCAACCCCGGCGGACAACCGCGAGCGCTAGATTGCTCGCACGATGGCGGACCTGCCGTTGGTGGATGAGCCCGCGGCGTGGGAGGGCTCTTTTGTAGAGCCGTGAGGAGGCCTCGATGCTGGTGAGTTCCGCAGTTACGCGAACGGGGAAGGTGTGTTGAACATCGGAATCTACCGCGACGAATACGCCCGGGAAGATTCGGGTTGGTGTTTTCGTCGGCGGGAATTCGAACTCTTGTACTCGGGCCCCCCCGACCTCAGTGCGACGCCCGTCGGCTCTGGCGGGTCCCTCTAGGCCCCGCTCCAGCTACCGTGGAAAGTCGCGCCCGCATTTCCGGGAATCCGAAGGGTCGCAATCGGGCCGTCCGATAATTTTCGTCCGTCGAGTACCGCGACGTCCGTACCACGGCGTTTTCCGTCGTGCACGAATGTGATGACCCAACCATCGTCTTCTTCCAGGCTGTCGGGCCGGGGGACGAAGACCGGTTCCGAAGCCACTTTGTGGGAACCGAAATCGAACAAGTCAACCGCCCCGTTGTCGCGGTCGAGCTTCATGAGTGCGCGGAAGAAACCACCTTCGTTCTTCTCGGTATTGGCTGCGCAGTAGGCGTATCGACAGCGCTGGGTCTCTCGATCCGGATGAATGCGCGCGAACTCGTTCGGAATGGCGGTGAGCTCTTCGTGATGAACGCGCTTCGCGATCGGGTCGATGTGGTAGCGGCGCGCGGTGCCGCCGGCGAAGGCCGCCCAATCGCTGGTTCGGTAGTTCGCCGTATTCTTCGCAAAAGCCGGCCATTCGTCCTGGTGGCAGAGATCGACGATCAGCTGATCGCCGTCGTCCCAGGCGCTCATGGTGTGACCGACCAGGAAGGCTTCGGTTTGAAGCTCGATGTGGGGCCCACCGTCCCGCGGGACCAGCACGATTCGGGTTCCCAGTTCGGGTTTCCATTCCAGGGAACCGAAGAAGGTGTCGGTACCGAGCAGGAATTTCCTCGCGTTGGCGACCAGGGGAGGGATGAAGAACGCCATGTAGCGTTTCGACAGCGCGTAGTCGTGAACGAATCCACCGTCTTTGAGCGGGAATTCTCCGGTGTGGTGCAATCGGTGCTGACGATCCACGCGAAACGTGCGAACCGCGGGCTTGGGCCCGAAGGCGATGCCGAACGCGATTGCCTCGCGCGTCTCGGGGTCGAAATGGGGATGCGCGGCGAACGCGTTGCGGGTGCGTAGGGCGCCGTCGAAGTCCGTCATCGGTCCCGTGGCCAGAGTCTCGGGATCCAATTCGTAGGGGTGGCCGCCTTCCTCCAATGCCCAGAGTCGCCCGGCGAAGGGAACCACGTGGGTGTTGGCTTCGTGGGCGGGAATTCGGAACATGTTGCGAAGCGCTCCGCCCGGAAGATTCGTTCCGGCCGTGCGACGCAGCGGTTTGTTGCTGTTTTTTTCCGCCAGGTATTTGTCGGTTTCCACATAGCGACTGCGAAAACGAACGTCCCCGCTTTCGCGGATCTGGAGTGCGCGAATGAGGCCGTCACCGTCGAAATAGGACTGGGCGAAGTCGCGGGTTCCCGGCCCGTTGCGGTACAGCGTGCCCACCAACCCGGGCGGGAGCGCGCCCTCGATTTCTTTGACCGCACAATCCATTTCCGGGATCGTGTCGAACAATCCCGCCCAATTCTCGGCGCTCCGATGCTCCATCAATCCACCTTCACGGTGTGTTTCGCGTTCTCGTCGAAGCGAAACGATGCCGCGTCGAAATCGGGCGGTCCCATGAATCCGCGCGCGTCATTGGAAAATCCGTAGCGCTCGCGGGGGATTCCTGCCCAGTTGGTATCGAGTTTCTGGTTGTCGTTCTCGTCGTGAAAGAGTTTGTAGGCATAGCGACCGAACGGGAGTTGCTCGAAAGTCCACTCGGCGCGCTGATTCGCGACCGGTGCGAACGCCTGTGCGGCCGGCGTCTCGCCCGCCTGCCACGCCTCGGCGGAGTCGAAAACCGCGATCAGGACCTTGCCCCGGTCGCTATCGAGCCCGGGAACGAGGACCTGGAGGTTTCCGCTTCGGTCCTCGGCTGAGCCGGGCACCGATAGGGTGAAAGCCCCCAAGGCCACGACAAACCAGCCGAATTGCAGCTTCACGAAAATCCCCTTTGGTCCCGGGTTCGCACGCTAGATTTTAACACGTTCAATACGCTGAACGTGTTAAGATCGGCCGCTTTTTTGAGGCGGAAATCGGGGTGAGAGAGCCGCGGGCGCGTCATTGGCGTGCCTGCATTAGGGGAGAGAGCGGATGAAACCGTTCGTCATTGCGGCACTTGTCTTCGCCGTATCGATGGTGGGGTCTCCCAGTTCCGGGGCCGAAGATGTGCCCGCCGATACCGAGGAAACCGAAGCGACCGAAGACGTGTCGGAAGACGAATCCGCTACGCGCGAATTCAACGAACCCGTCGACGAGATCCTCGTCACAGCCAACAAGCGGGAACAATCGATTCAAGACGTCCCGATTTCCATGAAGGCCCTCACCGGGGAGTTCCTCGAGGACGCCGGCCTGACGGACTTCAGTCGTCTCCAGCAATACGTCCCCAACGTGAAGATCAACGGTGTCACCGATACGCGTGGAACGATCATTCGCATTCGCGGTATCGGGTCCGTGGGAAGCAACTCGGGCATCGACCCCAGCGTCGGCGTCTTCATCGACGGAATCTATCAGGGTCGAACCGGCATGAGTGTTGGCGACCTGCTCGACGTCGAGCGGGTGGAAGTGCTGCGTGGGCCCCAGGGAACCCTCTACGGAAAGAACACCGCGGCGGGGGCCATCAACATCTACTCGAAACGCCCCACCTACGACTGGGATGCCACGATCGAAGGCGTGGTCGGAAATTACGATCAATACGAGACCCGCGCTTCGGTCAACATCCCGATCATCGAGGACCTGATGGCGACCCGGTTCTCCGCCTATTGGGTAAACCGGGATGGCTTCGACAAGAACACGTTCACTGGAGACGACATCAACGACGCCAACAAGATGGGTGCCAAGCTCCGCACGGTCTTCGACTTTACGGACAATTTCTCCGTGCTCGTCACCGGCGATTATGGCTACGAGAATACCGAGTGCTGCGTGCCCGACATCATTACCTACGAGGGCTTTGCGAGCCTTCACCCGTCGACGACGTTTCAGACGGTCTCGGCGCTGCCGGGCAATCCCCCGCTGGAGAAAGCTGATCCTTTCGACCGCAAGGTGTCGGTGGACCGCGAGCCGCGCAATCGCGTGAACGTCCAGGGCTTGTCCCTCGACGCCACCTATGAATTTGGCGACGTGCCCCTGATCGCCGATTCGACACTCAACTTCCTGAGCTCCTACCGGAAATACAGCTCCGACAGCGCGTTCGACGGGGATTTCTCCGTTTACGACGTGGTGTACGCCTACACGAACACGGACCTCCACCAGTATTCCGGGGAGCTGCGTTTGACATCGCCCAGCGGTGGATGGCTCGAATATCAGACTGGCCTGTATTTCTTCCACCAGAATCAGACGACCGTCGACCGCAATGGCTTCGAGATGGACTTCTCGGATCTGTTCCCGTTCGCGACGATGCCCACGAGCAACATCAACGACAACAACCACCAGACCAACAGTTACGCGGCATTCGGGCAAGCAACGGTGAAGCCCTTCGAATTCGTCAGCCTGACCGGTGGGATCCGCTACAGCTACGAACACAAGACGCGCGTCGGGAGCATGATTTCGAATTCCGTGATCGAAGCGCCGCCGGTTTCCGGTCCCCCGATCTTCCAGGATCAATCGCGCCGGGTGACGGACTGGTCCCCCATGGCGGCCCTGCGCATCTTCCCGACCGAAGACACGATGATCTACGGGAGCGTGGCGCGCGGCTTCAAGTCGGGTGGGTTCAATCAACTCCGGACCCTGGTCGGGGTGCCGGGTGAAGTCGAAGACGAGAAGTCCACCAACTACGAAGTGGGCTTGCGCACCACCTGGTTCGATGGGCGCCTGACCCTGAACGGCACGATGTTCTACACCGATTACGAGGACTTTCAGGTTCAGACGTTCGATGGTGGCGGGATCAACGTCCTCAACGCCGGAACGTTTCAGAGCTACGGCTTCGAGGCGGACGTGATTGCAGTCCCCTTGCCGGATCTCGTGCTGCAGTCCTCGATCGGATACAACCAGACGGAATACGAAACCTTCCCGCTGGGCGAGCAGACCGTCGAACAACGCACGTTGGCGACGTCCGCGGATCCCCTGGGCTTCCTGTTCGGCAATCTTCTGTGCCAGGGAGGGCTACTCGGGGGGCTGAGTGCCGTCGATTGCAGCCAGGACCTCGCCGGAGAAGTCCTCGACAGCGCGCCAAGGCTTACCATCAGCAACTCGATTCAATACCAACACCTGCTGCCCGGAGTCCCGATCGAATGGTTCATCCGGGGCGAATACAACTACACGTCGAAGCAATGGCTGGCCCAGGACCTCGACGGCAACCTGAAGCAGGCCCACACCAAACTCGTCAACCTGCGTACCGGTTTTCGCTCGGACAAGGACGAGTTCAACTGGGAACTCACCTTCTGGGTGCAGAATCTAACGGACGAGCACTACAACGTGGCTGCGTTCGATGTTCCCACCTTGAACGGCTACGCGGGCGTCAACGCAGAACCGCGAAAGTTCGGTGTGACGTTCCGACTCGATATCTAGCCTTCCAAGAGGACCCCCATGGCTGAATTGTTGCTCGAGCTCGCCGAACAAAAGGGCGCCCAGGCGGCGCTCGTCGACGAGTTTGGCGAGACGACGTGGCAGGCGTTCAACGAACGCACGAACCGTCTGATTTCCGCTTTGCGGGCCGCCGGACTCGAGAGCGGCGACACGCTTTCCGTGTTTTCCGGAAACCGGCGCGAATACTTCGAAGCCATGGCGGCTGCGACCCATGCGGGCTGGCGTTTCGTTCCGATCAACTGGCATTGGGTGGCGGAGGAAGTCGCCTACGTGCTGGCGAATTCCGATTCCAAGGCGTTGATCGTCGATGCCCGGTTCGCGGATGTTGCCAGTGAAGCGCTTTCGCGCGAAGACGCGCCGCAACTCGCGGTGGCGGTCGTCGCCGGGGGCGATGCGCAACCGGGCCTCGCTTCCTATGAGGCGTTACTCGCAACCGGAAGTCCCGACGAACCCAGCGAGCAGGGTGCGGGCGGGCCGATGTTCTACACGTCCGGCACGACCGGGCGTCCCAAGGGCGTCGTGAGCAGCATGTTCAAGTTGGGCGCTCCGATCGGAATCATGAAGTTGGTGGGCAAGGGCCTGTCCGCAAGCCTGGCGATCCCCGAAGGCGGCACCACGCTCCTGGAAGGTCCCGTCTACCACTCGGCGCAATGGGCCTTTTCCTATCTCCCGCTCCTGGCCGGCAACGCGGTGGTGATGCGGCACAAGTTCGACGCCGCGGAGACCCTCGAACTGATCGACCGCTACCGCGTCACCAATGTTCACCTGGTGCCGACGCAGTTCATTCGCCTGTTGCGTCTCGAACCGGAGGTCCGCGAGCGCTTCGATGGGAAGAGTCTCGAGATCGTCTGGCACGGGGCGGCCCCGTGCTCGCCGGACGTCAAGCGCCAGATGATCGAGTGGTTCGGACCCAAGATCTGCGAGTATTACGGTGCGACCGAGGGAGCGATCATCAGCACCATCGATTCGCAGGAATGGCTCGCCCGGTCCGGAAGCCTCGGCAAGCCGGTACCCGCCATCGAAGTCCGGGTGATCAAAGAAGACGGGTCTGTGGCGGGGCCGAACGAAGAAGGCCAGCTCTACTTCAAGAACAAGATGGGAAGTGATTTCGAATACCACAAGGATCCCGAGAAGACGAAGAAGGCGCACCTGGAACCCGGCGTCTTCACGTTTGGCGACATCGGCTGTATGACGGAAGACGGCTACCTGTACATGACCGATCGCAAGATCGACATGATCATCTCCGGAGGTGTGAACATCTACCCGGCGGAGATCGAAGGGGTGTTGGCCGCCCATCCCGCGGTCGCGGATGCGGCGGTTTTCGGCGTTCCCAATGAAGAATTCGGGGAAGAGGTCAAGGCGGCGGTGCAGCTCGTCGCGGGGCGCAGTGGCGATGAAGCCATGGTCCGCGCGCTCTTGGATCATTGCCGAGAACATCTCGCGGGCTACAAGGCGCCGCGTTCCATCGACTTCGAAACGGAACTACCCCGGCATCCAACGGGAAAACTCTACAAGCGGTTGTTGCGCGACCCGTACTGGAAAGGTGCAGGCCGCAGTATCTAGGGAGTTGGCGTCGATCCCGCTGCACCCAGGTGAGCGAGCAGGATCTCGTTGACGTGTTCTGCGGCCTCGAGACCAACCGCATGCCCCGCGCCCTCGATCGAGATGAAGTGCGCATCGGGAATGGCGTCCGCGATGTCTCGTCCGTCTGGGGTGAGGAGGTCTTCCCCGGCACCGATGACGAGGGTGGGGATCGCGAGCTTCCCCAGATCGGCGCTGCGCGACCCCGACCAGTTTCGAAGCCCCGCAGCGGTTCGGTGCAGGGTCGCCGCCGATGCGCGCGACAAGGTGCTGGCGAGTCCGCGGCGCGTGCGTTCCCGCGCGTCGCGATCGGCGAGAAAATCCGATGAAAAGAACCAGGGCAGGAGTGCCGTTGCGAGTGTTTCGGCATCGACGTTTGCCGCCAGTTGAACCCAACTGTCCGTTACGCTGACGAGCCGCGGGTCGGCTGCTACGAAGGGTGCGATCAGGGCCAGGGAGCGGACTTTTTCCGGATACGCCAAGGCGAACTCGATGGCGACGGCCGCGCCCAAGCTGGTACCGACGATGTGGGAGGGCTCTTGCACCAACGCGGCCACGTCTGCTGCGGCTTGCGAGACTTCGTATTGATCGAGCTCCGGAGCATCGGAACCCGATACGCCGCGGGGGTTCACGCCCCGCACGAGATAGCTCTTCGCCAGTTCGGGGATTTGGCGGGCAAACACGGAAATGTCGGTTCCGAACCCGGGCAGCAAGAAGACCGGCTCTCCGTTCTCGGGGCCCTGACTCGGAACGTCGAGGGAAACCCCAGCGGCGACTTCGACCAGGGAACGCCGGCGTTCTTCCCAGGCCTCGACGTCTTCACGCGTGATTCGACCCCCCGGACCGCTGCCCGGAACGCGCGTGAGATCGACGTCGAGTTGTTTTGCGCGCTTTCGCGCCGCGGGCGTAGCCGGGGCGGGCCCCACACTCACCGGGCGGTTGGGCCGCGCAACCGGGGTCGTCTGCACGGGCGCCGGTGCTTGGGACGAAGGGCGTGCAACCGCCGGCGGTGGGTTTGCGGCGAGAAATGCATCGATGTCCAGGGCTTCGTCCGCGGTTTCGGTCGAGACACCCAACAGGGTTCCACAGGCAACCGTCTCGCCCGCTTCGACGTAGATGTGCCGGAAGTAGCCGGAAGCGGTCGCTTCGATCTCCACTTCCGCCTTTTCGGATTCGATGATCAGGATGACCTGACCCTTTTCGAGCGGCGAGTCCACCGGGGCCACCCAATCGACGACGGTGCCTTCCTGCATGCTCATGCCGAGCTGGGGCATGACGATTCCGGTTGCCACGGGGATTACGACAACGCCCGAACCGCGGCGACGATCTGATCCGCCGACGGAACGTACAGGTCCTCGAGCACGGGGCTGAAGGGGACCGGGGTGTGGGGAGCGGTGACTTTTTTCACCGGGGCGTTCAAGTAGTCGAATCCCTGATCGACGCACAGCGCCGCCACGTCGCTCGCGATACTGCAGCGCGGCGGTGACTCGTCGACGACCACTAGGCTTCCCGTCTTCTGCAACGTCGCCAAGATGGCTTCTTCGTCCATGGGGTGAAGCGATCGCAGGTCGAGCACTTCGGCGCTCGTGCCCAGGGCTGCGAGTCGGTCTGCGGCTTCGAGTGCCGTCTTGACCGTGCGCCCCATCCCGACGATGGAGACATCGCTGCCCTCGCGAACGATCGCCGCTTTGCCCAACGGGATTTCGTAATCGCCTTCGGGGACCTCACCGACATCGTTCATCAAGGATTTCGGTTCGCAGAAGATGACCGGGCCATCGTCGCGAATGGCGGTCAGGAGCAAGCCCTTCGCGTCCGCGGGTGTCGAGGGAATCACCGTCTTCAAGCCCGGAATGCCCACGGTGATGCCGTACAGGGTTTGAGAATGCTGTGCGGCGGCGCGGCTGCCGGCTCCCATCGACGTGCGAACCGTGAGGGGGACGCGAACTTTTCCACCGAACATGTAGCGGAGCTTCGCGGCTTGGTTGAGCAAGGGATCCAAGCTCACGCCGAGAAAGTCCATGAACATCAGCTCGGCCACCGGGCGGAGTCCCGTTGCCGCGGCCCCTACGGCGGTGCCGAGGAAGCCCATTTCGCTGATGGGTGTGTCGCGAACGCGCTCGGGACCGAAGGCTTTGATGAGCCCCCGGGTCGCCCCCATGATCCCCCCCCAGGCATCTTCGATGCCTTGGTCCTTGCGCCCCCCGCCCCCGCAGATGTCTTCCCCGAGGACGATGACGTCGGGATCGTTCTGCATGGCGATGTGCAGGGCTTCGTTGATGGCTTCGGTGAAGGTGATTTGGCGTGTCATGGCGTTACTCGGTCACGTAGACATCGGTGAGGAGGTCTGCGGGAGTGGGGAAGGGAGCCTGTTCCGCGGCGTCGACCGCGGCCGCGATACGTTGGTCCACACGGGCGTCGATGCCTCGCAGCTCGTCGCTCGTGAGAAGCTGCGCCTCGACCACGCGGTTTTCGAATAGATCGAGCGGATCGCGATTCTGTTTCCAATCTTCGGATTCTTCCTTCGTGCGATAGGTCATGGGGTCGCCCACGTAGTGGCCCATGAAGCGATAGGTCTTGCACTCGAGCAGGGTGGGGCCCCCGCCGTTGCGCGCGCGTTCGATGGCCGTGCCCGCCTTTTCGTAGACGTCGAAGAAATCCATGCCATCCGCCACGTCGCTCTCCATGGCGTAGGACTTTGCGCGAACCGCAAGGTCCGTCATCGGCGTCACGAATTCCGTCGGGGAGGCTTCGCCGTAGCCGTTGTTTTCGAGGATGAAGACCGCGGGCAGGTTCCAGACCGACGCGATGTTGAGTCCCTCGTGAAATTGGCCCTGGTTGGTGGCACCGTCGCCGAAGAATCCCACCGCGACGCCGCCCGACTTCTTGATGGAAGCCGTCAGGGCGGCGCCGGCGGTCAACGGGATCCCCGCGCCCACGATTCCATTGGCGCCCAACATTCCGTAATCCAGATCGGCGATGTGCATGGAACCGCCCTTGCCCTTGCAGGTTCCGGTGCTGCGCCCGTAGAGCTCAGCCATCATGCCCTCGACCTCGACTCCCTTGGCGATGCAGTGCCCGTGGCCGCGGTGGGTCGAGTTCACGATGTCGAGATCCGTCAGATGTGCACACACGCCCGTGGCGACCGCTTCTTCTCCGGCATAGAGGTGGAGAAATCCCGTCAGGCGGCCCGCAGTGACCAGGTCGTTGAGTTTTTCTTCGAACGCGCGGATCATCCGCATACGCCAGTAGGCGTCGAGTAGTTGATCGTGGGATAGCTCCATGGGGGCTCCTTGTGGCAGGTCGAGTGCGCTATTTCGATCGACTCCGTTTGGACTTTTTCGATTTCGAATCCGCGCCGCCGTCTGCACGGGAAAGATTCTGGACTTCCATCGCCAGTGATTTCAGGCGCCGAGTCGCGGCGCCGCGAGAAACACCGAGCAGTATCGTCGCGAGGCCGAACAGCATCGCCGACGTCATCGAGCGCGATTTCAGGTGGCCGCTCTGCCACTCGAGACACACCATGATCTGGTGACTCGCCAAGCGCTCGGCCAAAGCCCTTGGATCCGCCCACGCTTCGAGTTGATCGGTCTCGCGCATCTGGAGCAGCGCCGTTTCCAGTTCCGCGGTGAGTTCACGGGCCACCATCTCGGAAAGCTCACCGGCTTGGTCGGCACCCATGAAGGCGGCGAGCACCGCTTTGGAGTAGCTGGTGGTGCGGAGCAGCTCGCGGCTGCAGCCTTCCACCAGGGCGATGGCGAGTTCGAGGCCCTCGAGGGCAGGGTCGCGTTCGATGAACCGCAACACGGCGGCGAAGCGGTCCTCGACCGCGGCCCGCAGCAGCGCGTTCTTGTCGCCGAATAGCTTGTAGAGGGTGGGGACCGAAACGCGGCTCTCGGCCGCGAGGTCGCGGATCGTGACGTTCTGGTAGCCGACCCGCTCGATCAGCTCGCGCGCCGCGTCGAGAATCCGGGCTTCCCGCTCCGCTCTCTGTTGTGCAAGTAAATCCATGGTTTGGAGGCAATTCCCGTCGTTGGGCGAGGCCCGATTTTATCATGTTTAAAGTGTTAAACGAGTTCAATTCGAGGTAAAATCCCCGATCATCGTCCCTCGCCAGGGCGCCCGTACCGACCCTCCGGGGTCGGAATTGAGGGGACCCCCCACATGGCTCTTCAGCAAGGGAAGCACGCCGGTCGGCTCGAGCGCAAGGTCGCTCTGGTGACCGGGGGTGCGTCGGGAATCGGAGCCGCGACGGCCCGCCAGATGTTGGCCCAGGGGGCCAGCGTCGCTCTGGCGGATCTCCAGACCGAACTCGGAAACAAACTCGTTGCCGAGCTTGGAGAGCGTGCGCGTTTCTATACCCACGATGTCACGCGCGAGGCGGATTGGAAGCGTTTGATCGCTTCGGTAGAAGCGGACTTCGGCGGCATCGACGTGGTGATGAACGGAGCGGGAATCAGCGTTCCGGGGCCGATCGATGAAGTCTCCTACGAAGATTGGCAAACCACCATGCGGGTGAATTCGGACGGCGTTTTCCTCGGCTGCAAGTACGGGGTCGAAGCGCTTCGCCGGCAGGGTGGCGGATCCATCATCAATATTTCTTCGTCACTGGGAATTCGCGGCGGTGCGATCTTTGCCGCCTATTGCGCCAGCAAGGGCGCCGTGCGGATGTTGACCAAATCCGTCGCGCTGCGCTGTGCGGAAGAGGGCTACGAGATCCGCTGCAATTCCATTCACCCGGGTGCGATCGATACGCCCATGATGGATGCCTACGTCGGAGAGGCACCCAACCGCGAAGCGGGCCTGGCGGAGTTCGGTGCGCTTCATCCCATGGGACGGGTCGGGCGACCCGAGGAAATCGCAAGCGTTGCGGTGTTCTTGGCCTCCGATGAAGCCAGCTATATCACCGGTGCGGAGATTCCGGTGGATGGGGGATTCTGCGCGTGAAACCGCCGCTGTCGGAAATGAATCCCTTCGATCCCGCGTTGCTCTCGGACCCGTTCGACTACTACGCGCGTTTGCGCGCGGAGGCGCCCGTGCATCGGGATCCGGCGACGGGATTCGTGATCGTCTCGACCTATGAACGCGTCGATGAGGTGATCCGACAACCGGCTGTGTACTCGAACAAGTTCGGTCCGGCGATTCAAGGGCGGGGTGACCCGCCGCCGGAGGTCGTGGCCATCCAGGAACAGGGCTGGCCCGCCATGGATACGATGTTGACCGCAGATCCGCCGGAGCACCGACGTTTCCGTCGCCTGGTGGAGAAGGGCTTCAGTCGCAGCCGCGTCCGCAACTTCGAGCCGCGCATTCGAGAACTCGCGGGAGAGTTGATCGATCGATTCATCGATCTCGGCGAAGTCGAACTCATCGCGCAATTCGCGAATCCGCTGCCCTTGACCGTCATCGCGGAGCAATTGGGCGTTCCGAACGAAGACCTGCCGCGCTTCCGGGCCTGGTCCGAAGGATTCGTCGCCCAGCTGAGCCAAATGTCGAACCTCGACGAAGAAGTGGCGGCCGCCAAGATGGTGCTCGCGTTTCAGCGCTACTTCGCACGAGCGTTGGAAGCGCGACGCGAAGATCCGAAGGACGACATCCTTTCGGATCTCGTTCACGCGAGGATCGAAGACGAGAAGCCTCTCGATATGGCGGAAAGCCTGTCCATCATTCAGCAGCTGCTCGTCGCGGGCAACGAAACGACCACCAGTGCCATTGCGGGCGGAGTCTTGTTGCTGATTCAGCATCCCGATCAACTCGCGCTGGTGAGGGAAGATTCAAGCCACATCCCGAACCTGGTGGAAGAGGTGCTGCGGTACACGACACCGACCTCGAACATGTGGCGCGTGGCCGCTCAGGATTCGATCCTCGGTGGTGTCGAGATCGCCAAGGGCAGTGTGTTGCTCCTGCGCTACGCCTCCGCGAACCGCGACGAAAAGGTCTTCGATGACCCCACGCGCTTCGATGTGACGCGCAAGAACGCGTCGGATCACCTGGCCTTCGGTCGCGGTACCCACTTTTGCCTCGGTGCGAATCTTGCGCGTATGGAGATGCAAGTCGCTTTCGAGTTGCTGCTCGATCGCTGGAAGAGTTTTCGTCTGGCGCCCGAGAAGAACGACCTCTTCTACAAACCGAACATTCTCTTGCGTGGGCTCTCGGAGCTCCACTTGGAATTCGACGCCAGCTAGCCGCTGGAAAGGAGACCCTCATGGATCTAGGACTCAAGGGAAAGCGTGCAATCGTAACCGGTGCGAGCCGAGGCATCGGCCGCGCCATCGCCGAGACATTGGCCAGTGAAGGCGTGGACCTGGCGATTTGCGCCCGCGGCGATGCGGGCCTCGAAGTGGCGACGAAGAGTCTCGAGGCCAAAGGCGTGCGCGTGTTTGGGACCGTGCTCGACGTTTCCGACGGCGAAGCCCTGAAGGCCTGGATTCCGGCAGCGGCGAAGCAGCTGGGTGGACTCGATCTTCTGGTCAGCAATCCGAGCGGTGGGAACGGATCCGACGACGCGGCTTGGGAGGGAAACTTCCAGGTCGACCTGATGGGCGCCGTGCGCAGCACGGATGCCGCGCTTCCGTTCCTGAAGGAGTCCGACGCCGCGAGCGTTCTCTTCCTCGGAACGACGGCCGCCGTCGAGACCTTCATGGGCGCTTTTTCGTACAACGCCATCAAGGCCGCCATGCTCACCCACGCCAATGGCCTGTCTCAAACGCTTGCGGCCGACGGAATTCGCGTCAATACGGTTTCGCCCGGTCCGATCTATTTCGACGGGGGTTCCTGGGACGGCATTCGGCAGACCATGCCGGAACTCTACGACCAGACACTGGCGGATTGCCCCAACGGTCGCATGGGAACGCCCGAAGAGGTCGCGAATGCGGCGGTGTTTTTACTGAGCCCCGCAGCGAGTTTGATCTCGGGTGTGAACCTGGTCGTCGACGGGGCGTTCACGAAGCGCGTCAACTTCTGAGCGGAGGCAAGACCCTTGGGTGACCCGGTTTCGGCCTATTTCGTCTGCGGCGGAAAATGGCACGACATGGATTTTGCGCGCGTCGAAGTCCTCAAGCTTCTGGACGAGGACCCGGAAATCCGAACCCGCGTGGGAGAGGATTTTCGCGACGTCGAATCGATCGCGGAAGCGGACTTCCTCATCACCTATACCTGCGATCTTCGCGTGAGCGACGCCCAGCAGGACGCACTGGCCTCCTTCGTCGAACGCGGAGGACGCTGGTTTGCTCTCCACGGCACGAACTCCGTGTTCGAATTCGTCGAGGATGAAGTCGTGTCTCCGCGCGTTCAATCCAAGTTCATGAAGACCCTGGGCAGCCAATTCATCGCGCATCCGCCCGTGGGGACGTTCGCGGTGCGCAACTGCCGACCGGATCATCCGCTGGTCAAAGGCATCGATACGTTCGAAGTGGAAGACGAGATCTACTTGTGCGAATACCACGGCGAGATCGAGCCGTTGCTCGAAACCCGCTTCACCGGAGAGGCTACGGGCTTTCGCGATCTGAATTGGCCGAAAGATGATCCGCGCCTCGTCTTCTATCTCCATCCCGCGGGTCGGGGCGAGGTGCTCTACCTCACTCTGGGCCACTGTCGCGGTGTCTACGACATGCGACCGATGATGGATCGCTATCCCCAGGTCGAACGTTGTGCTTGGGAATCACCGGTTTTCTACGAATTATTGCGCCGCGGAATTCGCTGGGCGAAGAGCGGCCTCGACGGCGTTGCCTGAGCAGCGGCGCAGCTTGTGAGCAAAAGGACCCCCCCATGAACCGTCAACTCATCCTTCTGAAACGGCCCAACGGTACGCCCGCGGCCAGCGACATCGAATATCGGGAATCCGCCATTCCGGAACCCGGCGAGGGCGAAGTGCTGGTCCGCAATCTCTATTTCTCCATGGATCCGGCCATTCGCGGCTGGATGGACGATGCGCCCAACTACCGTCCGGCCATTCCCTTGGGAACGCCGGTGCATTCGGTCACGTTGGGACGCGTCGTTGCAAGTCGCGCGGAAGGCTACAAGGAAGGCGATCTGGTTTCGGGCATCACGGCCTGGGAGGATTATTCGATCTCTTCGCCCGAAGCGGGCCTGGGCGTCATGCCCAGTGACCTGGGCATTCCGCTTTCGCAGTTCCTCGGCGTGCTCGGACCCACGGGGTTGACGGCCTACTTCGGCCTGCTGGATGTCGGGCAACCGGATCCGGGGGAAACGGTACTCGTCAGCGCCGCCGCGGGGTCCGTGGGATCCATCGTTGGGCAGATCGCCAAGATTCAAGGCTGTCGCGCGGTTGGAATCGCGGGCAGCGACGAGAAGTGTCGCTGGATCACCGAAGAACTCGGCTTCGATGCGGCGATCAATTACAAGACGTCCGCGAGTCTCGTGGAAGACATTCAGAAGGCCTGCCCGGCTGGAGTCGACGTCTACTTCGAAAACGTCGGTGGCGAAATCCTCGATGCGGCGCTGATGTGTTTGAACGTCGCGGCGCGAATTCCCTTCTGCGGCGCCATCTCGGGTTACAACAGCCAGGTGCCCGTGCCCGGGCCGTACAATTTCTGGCAGCTGGTGGTCAAGCGCGCCCGGATCGAAGGTTTCCTGATCCCCGACTACGCCGAGCGCTTCGGCGAGGGGATTGCGCAGCTCGCACAGTGGATGAGCGAAGGGCGCATTCACCACGCAGAACACGTCGTCGACGGATTCGAGAACACGCTCGACACGTTCCTCAAACTCTTCGACGGCTCGCGGCACGGCAAGCTCGTGGTTCGCATCGCGGAGGATTGATATGGCGTTCTCACGCAGCCCCGACGCGCCGGCGATCGTCCCGACGGCCGCCATCCCCGGAGGCACGCCGACCCAGAAGCAATCCGAGCCGGATCTCGGGCACGGGCTGATTCCGAAAGAGCGTTACACCAGCAAGGAGTTCATGGAGCTCGAATGGGACCGCCTGTGGACGAAGTCCTGGCTCATGGTCTGTCCCGAAAGCGATGTGCCCGAACCGGGCACTTGCTTCACTGCCGACATCGGTCGCGAATCCGTCATCGTCGTACGCGGCGAATCCGGTGACGTCCGGGCTTTCTTCAATACCTGTCAGCACCGGGGAACGCGATTGCGCGAGGTCGGGCGCGGACGGGTCAAGAAGTTCGTGTGTCCTTTTCATCTCTGGGCGTGGGAGCTGGACGGGAAGCTCCTGGACGTGCCGGACTCGGACACATTCCCCCAAGGCATCGATTGCAATGCCCTGCGGTTGAGTTCCGTTCGCTGCGACACGTGGGGCGGATTCGTGTTCATCAACATGAATCCCGAAGGGGAGTCGCTCCAAGAGTATCTGGGAATCATCGTCCCGCATCTCAACCCCTACCACTTCGAGCGCTACGCCCTCGCTGAGGACTTCAGCGTGGAATGGAATTGCAACTGGAAGACTTCCGTCGATGCCTTCAGCGAGGCCTACCACTCGATGGGGCTTCACCGACAACTGTTTCCGTACCTCGACGATTTTCGCCTGCAGATCGATCTGTACAAGCGGCATTCGCGTTTTCTCGTACCCCAAGCCGTCCCGAGCCCGCGCTATCACGACCAGGAGAAGCTGAACGATGACTTGAAGGGGTGGGGGCGCGCCATTGGGATGGACGTCGACAATTTCCAAGGGGCTCCACTGGATTTTCGAAAAGCCTTCCAGAAGGAAAAACGACGCTGGTTGACAGAGAACGGTTTCGATTTCTCGGAGCTGAACGACGACCAACTGACCGACGACTACCACTACACGATCTTCCCCAACCTTTCGCTCAACATTCTCGCCGAGGAGTTCTGGGTCTTCCGCCAGCTTCCGCATCCGACGGATCCGGACTGGATGGTTTTCGATTTTCAGATCTACCGCGCACTCCCGGAGGGAGCCAAACGTCCTCCCCGGCCAGCCTGTCACCGCGGCGTCGGGGCGGATTTCGACCTGAACAACGAAGTGCTGGCCCAGGACGCGGCGAACCTTCCCAATGTGCAACGCGGAATGCATTCGCGCGGCTACTCGGGCCTCTATCTGTCTTCCCAGGAGCGTCGCATCCGACATTTTCACAAAACCTTGATGGAGATCATCGAGGGGGAGCAAGCCTGATGTCCAACACCGAACGAAACCCGTTTCTCGAAGGAAACTTTGCGCCGATCCGCGAGGAGAACCAATCCGAGAACCTCGAGGTCGTGGGCGAGTTGCCGGCGGAAATCAACGGTTGCTTCGTCCGCAATGGACCCAATTCCCAATTCGACCCGATCGGGAAATATCACTGGTTCGATGGCGACGGCATGCTGCACGCGACGGAAATCGAAAACGGCCGCGCGTCGTATCGCAACCGCTGGATTCGAACGGAAGGCTTCGAGAAAGAGCGCGAGGCCGGAAAGGCGCTTTGGACCGGTTTCGCGGAGCTCGGTGATCCCAAGAGCCCCGACGGCAATCCGTTCAAGAATCTCGCCAACACCGCGCTCGTGTATCACGGAAACCGCGCCTTGGCGTTGTGGGAGGCAGGCGCTCCGTACCAGTTCTCCCTTCCGAGTCTCGACACCGTGGGCCTGCACGACTTCGAGGGGCGGCTCACGCACCCCTTCACCGCGCATCCCCGCGTGGACGCCCGGACCGGGGAGATGATGACCTTCGGCTACAGCCCGTTCCCGCCCTACGTTCGCTACAGCGTGGTGAATCCGGCCGGTGAGCTGGTGCACACCACGGAGATCGATCTCGATGTTCCAGTGATGATTCACGACATGGTGATCACCGAGCACTACTCCGTGATCTTCGATTTTCCGTTCACGTTCCGACTCGATCGGATCGCCAAGGGCGAGGCACCGTTCAAGTTCGAGTTCGATCGTCCGGCGCGTTTCGGATTCCTGCCGCGGCATGGAGACGGAAAGCAGATTCGCTGGATCGAAACACCGCCCTGCTACATGTTTCACGCGACCAACGCCTACGAGGAAGACGACGACATCGTGATCGTGGGCTCGCGGCTGGCCTACACCACGGCACTCGCCGGGGGCGAGCGCCCCAAGGAGCTGGCGCCCGGCGAAGACGGCCAGGGACGCATGCACCGCTGGCGCTTCAATCTCAATTCGGGGGTCGTCAAGGAAGAACCCCTCGACGACACGCCCTCGGATTTCGCCCGCGTCGCGGACGCCCTGGTGGGGCGCAAGAACCGTTACTCCTACAACGCGTTGTTCGAACCCGGCCAGGACGGGGGTGTTGGCGATGTCCCGCTGTTCGCCGGACTTGCGCGTTATGACCTCGATCGCGGAACCAAGGAGACCCATCTGCACGGTCCCGGCCGTTTCGGAGGGGAGGGGGTCTATGTGGCGCGCCCGGGCTCCCAAGACGACGGTGACGGTTGGGTCATGACCTACGTCCACGACGAGCGAGAAGGGACCGATGAATTGGTGGTGATCGACGTCCAGGACTTCGAGGCTCCGCCCCTGGCCCGTATCCAAATACCGACCCGGATTCCCTACGGCTTTCACGCCGGATGGTTTCCCGCGGAGCAGCTCCGATCGCAACAGTATTCGTCGGCTTCAGGGTAGACTGAGGGCCGACTCACAATTCAAGGAAGAACCATGGCGACCTCCGACACGATTCCGGAACCCAATACAGATCTCGAGCAGATCTCCGACGTAGCCGCCGAGCTGCGGCGCACCTTCGACGGGGGGGCTACGCGTTCGATCGAATGGCGGGATCGGCAGCTGGCGGCCCTCGGTCGTTTGGTTTCGGAGAACGCCGACGCGTTTGTTGCTGCGCTCCAGGCGGATCTTGGCAAGCCCACCCTCGAGGCCTTGACGGCCGACCTCGTCATGGTCACCGATTCCGCCAAGGCAGCGCGCAAGAGTCTCAAGAAATGGATGGCGCCACGCCGTGTTTCGACGCCGCTTCAGTCGCAACCCGCGAAATCCTGGCTGCAGAGCGAGCCGCTGGGCGTGGCGCTCATCATCTCGCCCTGGAATTACCCGGTGCAGCTTCTGATGCTGCCGGTGATCGGCGCGGTGGCGGCGGGAAACTGTGTCGTGATGAAGCCCTCGGAAGTCACGCCCCACGTATCCGCCCTGGTGGCAGAACTCGTGCCCCGCTATCTCGATTCGAAATGTTTCCGCGTCATCGAAGGCGGCGTTGCCGAAACCACGGCACTCCTCGAGCAGCGTTTCGACCACATCTTCTACACGGGCAATGGTGCCGTGGGTCGCATCGTGATGGAAGCGGCCGCGCGCCACCTGACCCCCGTGACCCTCGAACTCGGTGGCAAGAGCCCTTGCATCGTCGACAAGAGCGCAAATCTCGAAGTGGCGGCCAAGCGAATCGCCTGGGGAAAGTGGATGAATGCCGGGCAGACCTGCATTGCGCCCGACTACGTACTCGTCCACGAAGACGTCGAAGCGGAACTGGTCGACAAGCTCGCGAACTGCGTGCGCGCGTTCTACGGAGAGGATCCGCGGGAATCCGGAGATTATGCGCGCATCGTCAACTCCCGTCACATCAAACGCCTGCAGTCCTTGCTGAAGGAATCCGGTGACGTCGTGGTGGGTGGCGAAGTGAACGAAGACGAGCGGTACTTCGCGCCGACGATCTTGCGCAACGTACCGCCGGAATCGCCGGTCATGAGCGATGAGATCTTCGGCCCGATCCTGCCGGTCCTACGCGTGCGGGACGTCGATGAAGCGATCGCGTTCGTGACGTCGCGCGACAAGCCCCTGGCCCTGTACGCCTTCACGGAATCGCAGGAGATCGAAGCCAAGATCCTCGAGCGCACGAGTTCCGGTGGGGCGGCGATCAACGCGACGATCTTTCAGGCCAGCAATCCCAATCTGCCGTTCGGCGGCGTCGGGCCCAGCGGAACCGGGTCCTACCACGGGAAGGCGAGCTTCGACACCTTCAGCCATCAAAAATCCGTCCTGCGCAAGCCCACTCGCTTCGACCTGAAGTTCCTCTACCCGCCGTACCGTCCCGCGATGGCCAAGATGATTCGAAAGTCGCTCGGGTGAGCGACTTCGGTCGCCGCTCCACGGCCGAAGAAGTCAGCCGCGGCGTCGATCTCACCGGGCGTTATGCGATTGTTACCGGGGCGAACACGGGAATCGGACGCGAAACCGCCCGGGTTCTGGCCCTGCGCGGGTGTCGCGTCGCGATGGCGTGTCGAAACCTCGACAAAGGCGACGTGGCGCGTCGGGAGATCCTCGAAGCGGCCAAAGGGACGATTCCGGCGGCGCGACTCCTGCTCATGCAGCTCGACCTCGCGAGTCTCGAATCCGTACGCATTTTCGCCAAGGACTATCTCGCCAACGACTGGCCGCTCCATCTCCTGGTCAACAACGCGGGCGTCATGTTGCCCGACCGTCGCCTCACGCGAGACGGTTTCGAGCACCATCTGGGCATCAACCACCTGGGTCATTTCCTGTTGACCAATCTGTTGCTCGAGCGACTTTGCGAAAGCGCCCCATCGCGCGTGGTGGTGGTGGCTTCGGACGCCATGCACATGGCGGGAATCGACGAGAAACTCGAAGATCTCAATTGGAACCATCGCCGCTATTCCGGCTGGCGCGCCTACGCGAGTTCGAAGCTGATGAATTTGATGTTCGCACGCGAGCTCGAACGCCGGGTTCACGGCCGCGGTGTGGCGGTCAACGCGCTGCACCCGGGCGTCATCAAGACCGAGCTGGCCCGGGATCAACGTTGGTACATGCTGCTCGTGGGGCTGTTGATGTGGCCGTTCATGAAGAACGTGGAATGTGGTGCGGCAACGACGCTGTTCGCCGCGACGGCGCCCGAACTCGCGGACGCGGGGGGACGCTATTTCGCGAATTGCATGCCTGCGCGGATGCCCAAAATCGCCCAGAACGACACGGTGTGCGTGCGCCTCTGGAAGCTCAGCGAGCGGCTAACGGGTCTTTCTCACTGAGCTCGAGTCCAGCCAGGTTTCCACTTCTCAACTTTTATCAATCAACGACCCCCGTGCGCCCCGTGGGCGACCCACGTTCATGCCGTACTGGAAATCGATCCGCCTTGTCGTTGCGTTCTCCCTGCTGATCGGAGCTTCGGGTTGTATTCCCGAAGACGAATCGAGTGGCACCTCTCAGGACTACCTGGGAGAGCCGATCGGCGCCTACGGGGCGATGCTCGGATCGGATGGCGGGGATTGGCACTCCGTCATGTTCCACGGTGGCCACACGACCCGGATGACTTTTGTCGTAATGCCGGGTGAGTCGTATCGCGTGAGGATCAAGGAAGCCGTCAGCTCGACGTTGAGGCTCTTCGGTTGGGACCCGCTTCCGAACGGCGAAGGGCAGTGGCATTTTTCCTGCCCCGCCGAGGGGCCGGCTTGTTTCCCCTCGAAGCCGTTGATTCTGCGCCCGGGGATCGGCGACAATTTCGGCTGGTATGGAATCACCTTGGAACGAACGGCTCCCTCCGTCTCCCACTACGGTTGGCTGCTCTACGACGACTGAGATTCGTCGCGCCGAACCGGGCTCGAAAGGCGTGGACTCCCGGTCGATTGGTACAATGCTCGCCCACACATGAAGCGAGCCATGGATATCGCGGTTGGGGCGGCGTTCTTTGCATCGGGCGCGGTGGCCCTGACGCTGGAGATCGCCTGGATCCGGAAGGCCTCCCTGGTTTTTGGGGCCACGAGTTTCGGCCTGAGCACGGTGCTCGCGGTGTTCTTCGCCGGGCTGGCATTGGGGAGTTATGCCCTGGGTCGCGTGTCCGCGCGCTCGGATCGTCCGCTCCGCCTCTACGCCGTACTCGAATTCGCGGTTGGAATCCTGGGCATCGCGAGCCCCGCGGCTTTCGGCGTCGCGGATTCGATCTATCATGCCGCCTATCCCCGGTTGTTCGAAAATTTCGCGGCGCTTTCCGCCCTGCGTTTCCTGTGCCTCGTGGGAATCCTGCTTCCGCCCACGTTCTTGATGGGCGGAACCCTTCCGCTCCTGGCCCGCCAATACGTGCGTCGCGAAAACCGCGTGGCGGGTCCCGTCGCGGGCCTCTACGCCCTGAACAGTCTGGGTGCGGCGGCCGGTGCCCTGGCGACGGGGTTCGTGTGGATCCCCCGGCTGGGTGTGGATGCGTCGATGCGACTGGCGGGAGTCGTCGGCTGTGGAATCGGGCTCGCGGTTGCGGCAGTCAGTTGGAAGCGTTCGATCGAACCGCTCGGTTCGCCGGTCCCGCCAGCGACCGCGATCGCGTCCGAGCCCACACCCGCGGCGCGATTCGTTCCGCTGTTGTTCTTCGCCAGTGGCTTCGTGGCGCTCGGCAATGAGGTCGTCTGGGCGCGATTCCTGTCGCTGCTGCTGCACAACACCGTCTACACCTACACCCTGACCCTGGCCGTCGTTTTGGTCGGAATCGGCGTCGGAAGTCTACTCAGTGGGCGATGGCTCGATCGAATCGGCGGAATCCGCGGGCGTGCCCGGTTGTTCGGCGCGATCCATGTTCTGCTCGGGCTCGTCGTCCTGGGCAGCCTCTACCTGCCGGTTTCCTTCTGGCGGACCTGGGCGGATCCGGAGCGCCTGGGATCGCAACTCGCGCTGGTGAGCGCCGTGTTGCTGCTCCCCGCATTGCTGTCGGGCGTTTCCTTTCCGTTGGCGATTCGCATGGTGGTCGAGCGACCGGGGCTGGCGGGCCCGTCGGTCGGGCGGTTGAGTGCGCTCAATACCGCGGGCGGGATTCTGGGTTCCCTGGGCATTGGCTTCGTCTTCCTTCCGATGTTGGGTCTCGACATCAGCGTGCGCATCACAACGGCATTGAGTCTGGCAATCGGCGTCGCGGCCTGGTGGTTGCTGGTGCCCGGCTCTGGCGTCGTTGGGCGTTGGGCGCTCAGCCTGGGGGCGGTGGCGTGTTGGGTGTGGATCCCGGTGGAAAGCGGTTTGCGGCTTCCGGCGGACTATCTGGGGCCGCGCGAAAGCTTGATCGATTTCCGTGAGGGCGTCGGGGCGCACCTCGCCGTGATCGAGCGGCAGGGAAAACGCGAACTCGAGATCGATCGCTTGTGGCAGGGAGAGGACGGAAAATCCCATCAGATTCTCGCGGCCCACATTCCGATGCTCCTGCACCCGGACCCGAAGCGCATTCTCGCCATCGGTTTGGGTCCCGGGCAAACCGCGAGCCGGTTTCTCCTGTATCCCATCGAGCGACTCGATTGCGTCGAGATCGAGCGGGAGCTGATCTCCCTCGTGGAAGATCACTTCGATGCGGATTGGATGCGGGATGCCCGAACGCGTTTCATCGTGGAAGATGGTCGCAGTTACATCGACCATGCGGACGCCCAGTACGACGTGATCTCCATCGAAGTGGGACAGACGTTTCGACCGGGACTCGCGGCATTCTACACCGTGGAGTTCTACGAGCGCGCCCGCGAGCGGCTCCATCCCGGGGGGCTGGCGAGTCAGTTCGTTCCGATTCACTTCCTGAGTCTCGAGCAATTCGAATCCGTAGTGGCGAGCTTCGTGCATGTCTTTCCGCACAGCGTGCTCTGGTACAACCGGGGAGAGCTGCTGTTGATCGGCAGAACCGACGGCCCGGTGTTGCTGCAAGGAAATCGGCTTCAGGAACTCGAGAACGAGGCCCTGGCGCGGGACCTGGCGTTCAGTCATTGGGGTGGGCCCCGCTTCCACGTCAATCGACCCGAGAACTTTGCGGCGGCGTATCTGGTGGGGGCGCAAGGCCTGGCCGCGATCGCGACTGGCGCCGCGCATTACCGGGACGATCGACCGGTTCTCGACTACGAGACCTCGTACCGCGGTGCCGGCCAAGAAGTCGCAATTCTTTCTCGCATTCGCGGCCAGCTCGACCCCATCGGGAACCTCATTTCCGGTGCGCCGCCGGTTTGGGGCCCGGTGTCGGAATCGATTCGCGCGTTGAATCTCGCCAACATCGGCGCGCGCATGCGAATTCGCGCGGGGCTCGAATTCCAAAGTCGTGGCGAGCACCGGGATGCGGCGCGGATTTTTGCACGCGCTTTGGCGGACAACCCGGAGAATGTGTGGGCGCGCTACAACCTGGCCGAATCCCAGCGCCGTATGGGGCGTCTCGATTCCGCGGCTGCGGGTTTCTCTGCGACCCTCGAGCGCAAGCCGGATTTTCCCGAAGCGTTTCTCGGATTGGCGCGCAGCTTGGATGGATTGGGTCGACGATCCGAGGCCCAGTCCGCGTTCTTGCGCAGCGTCGAACTCGATCCGAGCCAAGCGCCGGCCTGGTTGGCGTTGGGGGATATCGCGGATTCACAAGGGGACGAAAAGGACGCGGTCCGATACTACCGCGAGGCGCTCGTGCGGCGCCCGGATTGGTCGCTTCCGCTGAACAATCTCGCCTGGTTGTTGGCGACGAGCCGCGATCCGACGCTTCGAAATGCCAGCGAAGCATTGCAGCTGGCGCGACGGGCCGCCGAGGAAACCCAACATCGCGATGCCGCGGTACTCGATACGCTGGCGGCCGCCCATGCGGCTTCGGGGGAAACAAGAATGGCGGTGGAAGTGGCGGAAGCGGCGCTCGAACGAATTCCGGCTGGAGACCGATCCACGCTGCGCGCACAAATCGAAGGCCGTCTGGCGGAATATCGCACCGCCCTGGATGCGGGATCAGTCGGCGTCGAGAATCTGAGCCAATAGATCGAGCAGATCCACGTAGCTCACGATGCCCACGACCCGTCCCGCTTCGGTTACCGACACCGCGCCGAAGCGGTGTTCTCGCAGTGCCTTGAGCACGACCCGGATGTCGCTATCGGGCTCCACTTGCATCGGATCCTTGGTCATGATCGATTCGACACCGGAATCCGACGGTACGATGATCTCTCCGTCCATTTCGACCACGACGGACTGGACATCCCGGTGCGAGAGCATCCCCAACAGACCCCCGTTCGAATCGACGATGGGGAGATGCCGAATCGCCCGCCCCTTCATGATTTCATAGGCCTGTTGAACGGAGCTGTTGGCCGGCAGTGTGTGGACCGGTGCGGTCATGACTTCGCGGACTTCCATGTTTCCCTCCACCCGGCGTCGGCGTTTTCATCGAGGCGCCGCATCGGTGTGTCCAGATTTGTTCATCGGCAGACCTATCTCATCGATTGATCACGTGATTGCAGGGGCTGCCCCAAATGGAGGGATTCCCTCGGCACGCTGCAGGCGGACCGACGTCGCTCGGCTTCGAGGACTAAGGTCGAACGTACGTGAGTCGCCCGTTGCGAGCTTGGATTTGGATGATGCGACGCTCGTCGAAGATCATGATCTCGGACGCGCCACGGGATCGGAGATATTCGACCAATGATTGCGCCTCTTCCTTGCGTTCCGAATCCGACAGGGATTTCCAGTCCGCGTTCACTTCTCCGACGAACAGAGATCCTCGTCCCTCGTCTCCGCGATGCGCGGATTCGAGGTACTGGGACATCACGGCCAGGTGGGCTTTCGAATAGATCCGAACGGAATTCTCATGGGCTCGGACGAAGTTGACGCTCGCGGCAAGCACCATCGCCAAGGATGCCGCAATCGGAAGGAAGCGTCGGTCGATTCGCCACTTTTCGGGAGCATTCGGGATTTTCGTTTCGCTTCGGGGAAGTGCGTCGAATGCGTGGAGTCCCTCTTCGTAGGGGACGGTTGGAGCCGGTGGCAGCGTCGAGGATCGCTGTGCTTCCTGGTCGCGCCGTAGCTTTGCCATTTTCGGTGCGTAGAGGGATTTTGATTTCGATTCAGTGAGGAGGCAGGCTTCGTCGTACGCTCCGTTTGCGATTGCTTCGGCTACTTTCTTGGAAAGCGCAGTGCCTGCCTCGTCGACCCATTCATTCTGGAGGCGTTCCGCGTCGATTCCGAGTTCGACGAGATCGAGCATCGAGTCCGGCAGTGTTCCGATTACCAAGCCGAGCGCGATGGCACAGCCGAGGGCCTCGTCGGTCGCGCACTCTCCAAAGCTTCGGAGGGCAGCGCGTTCGGTTTCTGTCAGTTGCTGCAGATCCACTAGTGCAGCAACGCGACGCGCGGGGCCATCGGATTCGGAGGGCGACGATTGCGTGCAATGCGCAGCGATCTCGCGAAGTGTTTCGCAATCTCCGAGAGGGGTGGGCTCGGCTGCTTCTTTCGTTTCGGGTTTGCTGGACGGGGGCGATTCCTCGGAGGCTACCTCTAGGAGGTCTCCTACGTCTATACCGAGAGCGGCTGCGACACCATTGAAGCCTGGGTCCGTCTCGCATTCGACAGTCCCGATCTCGGAAATTCGCTTCGCCATCCTCGTGTTGTAGGCGACTACCGCACGAAGAACGCTGGGTTCGAACAATCGCACTCCCAGATCTTCTTTCTGCTCCCGCATTCGTTCGAGCACCGCGGGCAGCAGGGCCGGGTCTTGTGTCGCGGCTGCGCCTCGAAACGATTCGCTGAGGGTCTTTGCAGCCGACTTGTATTTCTTCTCCGACTCACGGCAAAGTGCTTCGAGTCCGGGCGAAATCGATACCGGATCGCGGACGGCCGGGCGCGGGCCTGGGCCCGGCTCGATCGAGAGAAGTGTCACCAGATAGTCGATGAGTGGGAGGCGCATCGCGAGCCGATCGAGATCTCTCAGGGCCAGATCCAATAGTGCGACGACCTGAGATTGCTGGCGCAAGAGCTGATGCGGAAGGATTGCACGTAGCGCCGCGATCGGTACTTCGTCGAGCGCCGCAAGAACCAACGCTTCATAACCGGAGAGTTTGTTCGACCAACATAGGGCTTCGTTTTGTACGATTTGTTCGCGTTCATCCTGAGAACTCGCAAGCGTATCGTCTTCCGCGAGTTGATTCGCGAAGGCAAAGACTCCGTTCTCGAGCTCCCCTTCGGCCACCAACAGCGTTTTCCAAGTCGATTGAGGCAGGCAACGGCGCGCAGCCCGGAGCGAGTAGAACTGCCTTAGAAGGGGGCCGGCAACCTGTATGGCCGTCTCGCGCCGGATTTCGCGATCGCCTGCTGAATGGGCCACGTACTAAGGCCCCATTCCGACATTTGCGGAGTTTCCGCCGGAGTTCGAACCGGAATTGTTGGGATTGTTCGTGCCTTGGTTGGGGCTGTTGCTCGACCCCCCGCCTTGGCCCGGGTTGGTTCCATCACCGAGACCGGAATTGTTGTTCGAGTTCCCGCCTGCGTTCGAGTTGTCGTTTCCGCCCCCGGAATCTCCGGCATTATTGGGGTTGTCGGTTCCTTCGTTCGGACTGTTGTCGGTCCCGCTACCCTGGCCCGGGTTGGTTCCATCACCGAGACCCGAATTGTTGTTCGAGTTTCCACCCCCATTCGAGTCGTCACCGGAATCGCCACCGTCATCGTTGGTATTGCTGCTGCTTGGCGGATTGGACCCGGAATCTCCGCCCGAGTCCCCGCTGGAGGTGGGGGAGCTGCCCGCGGATCCGGCGTGGATTACGTCCGTTGTTTCGTTCGAAATATCGTCGGAAATGATGATTACGCGCGATGCGTCGACTTCGAAGTCCCCCCATGCGGGCCCCGGAACCGCGCTCACAAGCAACACGAAGAAAAGTGCGAGAAAAGGTGATCGGATTCGTACGCTGTACATTATTCCACCACGGTGAGGTCGTTTTCGATGACTAGAATGTCGAGGTTGACATCGGAAGGGTCGATGTCGCCGGTCGCTGTGGCCGTGTAGTTGGCATTGGCGATGCCGCCCTGAGTGAGAGCGACAAGTGTGTATGTGTAGTGTCGGGATTGAAGCGTTCGCTCATCAACTCGTTCCGCGCCCATGAGTTGGTAACCGAGTTCATCAAACGTATCCGCGTATGCACCATGGTTGGCGTAGAAGTCGAGCTGAGATTTGTAGATTCCAGAAAGAGCTACGTAGGCCTCCGAGCGCCGGCTACGCGCCACGAATTTCGTGTACTCGGGTTGGGCCATCGATGCAAGCAGACCGATGATCGCGACGACGATCATCAACTCGACGAGAGTGAACCCGTTGGAACTTCGCCGTTTCGCGCGATTGTCTGCGCCGTGCGACAAATGGAATCTCCCGAACGCAACTGTGGAGCCGAACCAGCCGAAACAGCGGTCGATATCGTCCCCCCCCGCAGGATTTCTTGAGGCTTTCTGCCTAGGGGCCGGCGACTCGCCGGTCCAGGTCCGCAACGCGGGTTGCCAGCGTCCGAGCCAGATTCAACATCAGGTGGGGGCGCCCACGGATCAAACGCGTGAAATCCCCGCGGTCGATGAGTTGAACCAGGCAGTTGGAAACCGCCGTAACCGTGGCGACACTGGGTTGGTCGGTCAGAAAACCGATTTCGCCGAACAGTTCACCTGGGGCGATCTGACCCACAGTGGTTCCACCGATCGTGGCGGTGGCTCGGCCCTCGACGAGTTCGGCGATCTGTCCTGAGGTCTCGCCTTCTCGCAGCAGAACGTCTCCGGCCGCGAACTCGCGAATCTGGACCTGGGGTTGGATCTCCTGCTCCATGCAGGACCCGCACAACACGTGAAGGAGTTGGGTTTCAACCGCCTGCATCTCGAGCCAGATTTCGATCCGGTCCGGATGATTCGCGAGTGCTCGTGCGACATCGGCGTGGGAGAAGGTCCGGAGGGTAGAGGGGAAGTCGGCTTCGAGGCGACACTCTTCGAGGCCCGCAAAGGCGTGGGCGATCAGCCAATCGCCGGTAGTGAAGATTCGAATCAATTTCTCGCGAAAATAGAAACGCAAGACTCCGTTTTCCACCAAGGCGCAATCACCGGTTTTCTCGGAAAAGACGTCGGAGCCGGGTTTGAAATGCTGCGACTCTCCGGGCCCGAGGATCGGGGCGAGTTGACCCGCCAGGGAGCGACCGCGTTCGTGCATTTCATCGGCGAAGGGCGGAACGTCGACGGTGGCCCACATGGCGTTGGTTCTCCCGGGTCGCGTGGAATCGTTCATGGATCGACGGGGAGGCAGTGGGCCTTGAGGCGTGGGGCGGCGTCTCCGGGTTTCCTTGTAGTTCCGGGGTTATAATGAATGGGTCCAATCACCTTGGGAGAATCGCCATGACGTATCGACGCATTTCCGTAACCCCGGTTGCCGGGGCTTTGGGGGCCGAGGTTTCGGGGGTCGATCTGCGAGATCTGGACGACGAGAGCTTTCGCGAGATCGACCAGGCTTGGATGGAGCACCAGGTCTTGTTCTTCCGAGACCAGAACCTCGAACCCGAACACCACAAAGCCTTCGGCGAGCGGATCGGGCCGCTGCAAGTGCACGCCTTCTTGCAGAATCGCGGCAGCGAGGGGCATCCGGAGGTCGTCGTGTTCGAGAGCAATGCAGATCGGCCGTTCGTGGCGTCGGGCTGGCACAGCGACGTTTCGTTTCTCGAAACACCCCCCATGGCGTCGGTGTTGCGCGGGATCGAAGTTCCCACCCATGGTGGCGACACCATGTGGGCCAGCATGTATGCCGCGTACGAGGCCCTGTCCGACAAGATGCAGCGCCTGATGTCCGAACTCCAGGCGGTGCACGATACGGCGGCAACCTTCTCCCGGGGTGCCTATCCGTCCGAGAGCAAGGCACCGGCGGATCGTCCTCCCAGCGCGCTTCACCCGGTCGTGCGTACGCATCCGGTGACGGGACGCAAAGCCCTCTACGTCAACAGCGCGTTTACGCGCAAGATCAAGGGAATGAGTTTGCCGGAAAGTCAGGCGATTCTGGGTTTCCTGTACCACCACATGGCGACGCCCGAATTCACCGTCCGCTTCCGTTGGCAGAAGAATTCGCTCGCCCTTTGGGACAACCGCTGTACGCAACATCGAGCGGTTGCGGACAACCTCCAGGCGAACCGCCGAATGGAGCGAGTCACGATCGAAGGGGAGCGTCCGGTCTAGCGCGCGGCCATCCTCATTTGACGAGGTGGTACTCCGACGGCACGAAGCGGCGCGCCCGCATCACGTATTCGCTCGCGAGTCCAGGGAAGAGCGCGTGATTGCTGCCGTCTTCGCTGAGATACCAACTGTTGCAGCCGCCCGCGCTCCAGGACGTGTACTTCATCCGTCCTTGGATTCCTTCGTTGTAGGTGTCTTGGACGCGCTGCTTTACGTCCACATACTTGAGATCGTCGCCGATGATCTTCTTTACGGCCTGTAGGATGTAGTGAATCTGCGCCTCGGTGTAGACGAGAACCGACGTGTGCCCAGGGCCGGTATTCGGTCCCATGATGATGAACCAGTTCGGGAAACCCGAAACCGTCATGCCTTTGTACGCCACCGCGCCCTTGGACCACGCGTCGTTCAGGGAGAGGCCATTCTTTCCCGCGATGGGAAACGGGGCGGCCGCGAGCCCGACTGCAAATCCGGTCGCGAGAATGATGCTGTCGACGGGGTGTTGGGTTCCGTCGCCGGTTTCGATGCCGTCCGCACGGATCTCTTCGATGGAATCGGTCACGAGCTCCACGTTGTCTCGCGCGAAGGTCGACCAGTAATCATCGGAGATCAGCATGCGCTTGCACCCGAACTCGAATTTCGGTCTCAGCTTGGCTCGCGTCCCCGGGTCCGGAACGCTTTGTTTGAGATGCTTGAGGGAGACGCGCTCCGGAAGCTTGGAGAGCGGTGAATGCAAGATGATGAAGAATCCGAGAAACTCGCTGAAGGCAAACATCAGCGAACGCACCCAACGCTGAAGCCACGGAAAGCGTCGGAATCGCGCTTTGACTTTCTCTGGAATCACCCGGTCGCCCTTGGGCATCACCCAGGCGGCCGTTCGCTGGAAAACCGTCAGCTTGTTGACTTCGGGCGCAATGGCGGGGACGACTTGAACCGCCGAAGCCCCGGTACCGATCACCGCGACGTTCTTTCCGGTGAGATCGATCTCGTGTTCCCAGCGCGCGGTGTGGAACAATTCGCCCGTGAAGCTCTGGATCCCCTTGATGTCGGGAAGGGACGGATCGACGAGACCTCCGACTCCCGAAATGACCACGCGCGCGGTAACGGTCTCGCCACAATCCGTCGTGAGGGTCCAGATCCCCTCTGCTTCGTCGAAGCGGGCCTCGCGAATCGCCGTATCGAGTCGCAGGTGGGGCCGCAGCTTGTGCTTCTCGACGCAGTCGAGCAGATATTGCTGGATCTCCGGTGCCTCGGAAAAACCGCGGCTCCAATTCGGATTCGGCTCGAAGGAAAAGGAGTAGACCTGGGAGGGAACGTCGCAAGCGCAGCCCGGGTAGGTGTTGTCCCGCCAGGTTCCTCCGATCTCGCTGGCGCGCTCGAAGATCGTGAAGGAAAGGATGCCGGCCTTTTTCAGCTGGATCGCGGTGCCGATGCCCGCGAACCCAGCTCCGATGATCGCGATGGGGAAGTCGGGAGAACGCATGGCGAAAGGATATCGGTTCCCCTCGGATATGCAGACCCCCCGGCGATCCGAGCTACAGTCCCAGCCCTAGGAGGAGCCCCCCCATGGCCTATCGCGTGATTCAGTGGAGTACCGGGAATGTCGGCGCATTCAGTCTGCGCGCCGTGATCAATCACCCCGAACTGGAGCTGGTGGGACTCTGGGTCCACAGCGAGAAGAAGGCGGGAATGGACGCGGGCGAGCTCTGCGGGCAAGCGCCCGTGGGCATCGTGGCGACGAACGACGCCGACGCGCTGCTCGATCTCGACGCGGATTGTGTGGTGTATACCGCCACCGCGGATCTCCGTTTGATGGAAGCCGTCGACGATGTGTGCCGCATTTTGCGCGCCGGCAAGAACGTCGTGTCGAGTTCTCTCGTTCCTCTGGTACATCCCTCGCACCTCGGTCCGGAAATCGAGCAGCGGCTTTCGGAAGCGTGCCGAGAGGGCGACGCATCGGTGTTCTTTTCGGGGATCGATCCCGGATTCGCCAACGATCTCTTGCCCCTGACCCTGTCCGGACTCTGCGAGCGCTGGACCGAGATTCGGATTCAGGAGATCGTCAACTACGCGACCTACGATCAACCCGAAGTGGTACTCGGCACCATGGGGTTCGGGAAGCCCATGGACGAAATCCCCATCCTTCTCATGCCCGGCACCTTGACCGTGGCTTGGGGGGGAACTATCCGCTTGCTCGCCGAGGGGCTCGGCGTCGAACTCGATGAGATTCGTCAGTGGTACGAATGCCTGCCGGCCCCACGCGACATCGAGACGCCCATGGGGACCATCGCCCACGGGACGCGCGCGGCACTGCGCTTCGAAGTGCAGGGCATCGTGGACGGAGTCCCGCGCCTCATCGTGGAGCACGTCACCCGCATGTCGGACGATCTGGCGCCGGATTGGCCCCGGAGCGAGGGTGGCTATCACATCTTCGTGGAAGGTGTGCCGCGGATGGTGTGCCGGCTCGACATGGAAGATGAGCACGGAGACCATGCGGTCGGCGGCGTGGTCTTGACGGCAACGCGGATCGTCAACGCCATTCCGTCGGTGGTTGCGGCGGAAGCCCGGCCGCTCAGCACCCTCGACCTCCCGCTCATCACCGGGAAAGGCCTCGTCGCAAGGGCTTGACGCGAGCCGTGTCCGGAGCGATTTCCCTGCGGGTCTTGGGGCAGATGGGGACGGTCGACGATGTCGCGGCGGCGTCGTCGCTGCGGACGTTCCGCCAGTTTCTCCTGCTGTACGCTTCCGTGCGAAGTTTTCTTTGGATCGCCTACGCGGAAACCGACGCCGGATTGCTCACCGCCTGTGCGTGTGTGATTTGGTTCGGGTTGGCCCAGAGCTTCAGCGCGAAGTGGGCTTGGCTGGCTCCGCGGATCGTCTTGCCGGTTCTCTTGGTTCAATTCGCCTGGCGTGCGCCCCATGTGGCGAACCACCACGTCGTCGAATTTCTTTCTTTCACGATGCTTGCGCTGCTCGGTGCGCGCGAGCGCCGCGACGCCACTTCGGTACTCCAGGGGCTGCGCTGGCTGACGATGATCGTGCTCTTCTGGGCGGGGTTGCAGAAGCTGCTCTACGGTCATTATTTCCGCGGTGATTTTCTGGCACTGATGATCGCCATCCAAGAACCCTTTGCGGTTTTCTTTCGGATGTTGGTCTCCCCCGAAGAGATTTCGCGGGTCGCGGGTTACGACCTGTGGCGCACGGGGTCGGGGCCGTTCCGTCTCGAAAGTCCGTTGTTCGCCCTGGCGTCGAACGCGGTCTGGGTCGGCGAGATGGGGTTCCCCCTCCTGGCCTTGCTGTCCCGCGTGCGCCACCTGGCTGCCTTGGGTGCGATCGCCCTGGTGCTGGCCATCGAAATGGCGGCCTTGGAAATCGGATTCGCATTGTTGTTCCTCCACCTCCTGATGTTGTTCTTCGATGCGAAGGTTGCGCGAAGGCTGTTTCCCTTCGTCGCGTTGTTTCTCGTCTACGCACTGCTCGCGACCGCGGATTCCATCCCCGGTGACCCGCGGCTTTGGAAGCTTCGATGAAGGCCAGATCCAAAGCCGCACCGGCTTCCGTCGCCAAGGCGCGCGTCTTGCTGGGGATTCTGTGCAGCCTGGCGCTGTGGCCTGTGGTTCAGCGACAGTTGGTGACGCGCTTCGAAATCGATCCGTGGAAGTTCGCCGGGTTCGCCATGTATGCGACCTGGACGGGCACGGTGGTCGTCCCCTTGGAACCCGCGCCGGGCGGTGGCCTCACACCGATGGACGAAACCGCGTTGCCCGCCTTTGCGCGCGATGCCCTGCATCGGTTTCGTCGCGATCGCCCCGCGCTCGGCAAGCTACTCCCCCCGGACGAACTCGCCCAAACGCTCTTTGCCGCCCGGCCGGAAATCGATGGACTCGTGGTGGCGATTCAACGCATGCAGCTCGACCCGAAAACGGCGCGCATTATCTCCACGAAGCAGACGCGCCCCTTCGTGCGCGAGAAGGCTCCAGAATCCCAATAGAGACAGCGCGCGAGCATTCTGGGCGGCGGCGGGTGTAGGATGGGCGGGGGAGGTCACTCCGTGAACGAACAATCCTATGGGCGAATCAAAGTCGTGCCCAGCAGCGGTGCGCTGGGAGCCAGCGTCGAAGGCGTGAATCTCGCCGCCGGCGTGGACGACGCCACCTTCGAGGAAATCCACCGGGCATGGCTCGACCACCACGTGTTGTTCTTTCGCGACCAACGCATTTCACCGGCGCAGATGACCGCCTTCGCGGAACAATTCGGCGAGCTCGACACGTATCCCTTCATCGAACCCTTGCCCGGTCACCCGCACGTGATTCCGATCATCAAAGAGGAAGACACGAAGTTCAACTTCGGTGGGGGGTGGCACTCGGACATGTCGTATCAGGAGAAGCCCTGCAAGGCGACGCTTCTCTACGCCATCCAGATTCCTCCGCGCGGGGGAGACACGCTGTTCGCCAACATGACCGCCGCCTACGACGCCTTGTCTTCGGGAATGAAGCAAATACTCGACGGCCTCAAGGCCGTCTTCACGGCTTCGAAGGTGCACGGTGCGTCGGGGGTGTATCGCAAAGCAGATCACCCGATGAAGATGCAGCAAGACGATTCGAAAGGGGAAGCGCGCTTTCTCCACCCGGTGGTTCGTACCCACCCGGAAACCGGCCGCAAAGCGCTCTACCTCGATCTTCCCCACGTGGAACGTTTCGAGGGCATGCGGGTCCACGAGAGTCAACCGTTGATGAATTTCCTGTATCAACACGCGACCGCGCCGCCATTCACCATGCGGTTTCAATGGACGGTGGGTTCGCTGGCCATCTGGGACAACCGCGCCGTTCAGCATTACGCGTTGAATGACTACGCTGGGTTTCGCCGCGAGATGAACCGAATCACCGTGCAGGGCGACGTTCCGTATTGACTAGAGCCGCTCCGCCACGGCGGCGCAGAACGCCTCCGTCGACGCGGAACCGCCTTGATCGCGGGTCAGCGCTTTGCCTTCCGCGTATACCGCGGTGACTGCATCCACCAGTGCGCAGCCGGCTTCTGGCAGTTCCAGGTACCCGAGCATCATCGCCGCCGAGAGAATCATCGCCGTCGGGTTGATGATGCCCTGGCCCTCGATGTCCGGCGCGGTGCCGTGGGCGGATTCGAAATACGCGTAGTTCTCCCCGTAACACCCGCTGGCGGCCAGACCGAGGCCGCCAATCAGGGCGGCGGCGGCATCCGAGAGAATGTCGCCGTAGAGATTGGGCATCACCACCACATCGAAGGCGTGCGGCGTCGCGACCAGTCGGTGGGCGAGATCGTCGATGAAATACGACTCGAAGGGGATGTCGTCGTATTCCTCCGCCACGCGCAGGGCGATGTCCCGGAACAGGGCATCCGAACGGGGAAGCATGTTGTGTTTGGTCCCGCATGCCACGCGTCCCGGGCAACCGTCCTCGCGCCGCTGACGCGCGAGCTCGAAGGCGAAGCGAACGATCCGTTCGGAGCCCGCTTCCGTAATGACCTTGACCGCAAAGCGTCCGGGCGCCAGCTCGTGGAGGGGGCGTCGCCAGGTTCCGCTCATGAGGTTGGCGGGAGCGAGTTGTTCGAGATCGCCCTCGGCAAAGGTGTACAGATCTTCGAGATTTTCCCGCACGATCACGAAATCGATGCCGTCGGGTTTTGCGAGCGGACTTTTGGCGCCGCGGAAATAGCGGGCCGGCCGAACATTCGCGTAGGTGAGCTTGCCCCAACGCAAGTAGAACAGGGCGGGCGCGCTGGCACCGCTGGTGGCGCCAAAGAACGTCGTATCCGCCGCATCGATCATCTCGCGCGCTTGCTTGGGAAAAGTCGATCCGTGGGTCTCCTGGGCGGAGTTCCCGACCGGCGGGCGAACCCATTCGAGTCCCAAGCGCAGGTGATCGAGCAGTGCGACCGTGGGTTCGAAGGCTTCGGGCGCTGCTTCTTCTCCGGGAATGAGTGCGACGGTCTTGGTCAATGGCGGGCTCCGGTTTCGATGGTCGAATCGTTCGCGTCGAGTTTGCGCTGCAGCCAGCGGCTGGCCTCATCCATCGCGGTGCGTGCCTGCGGCAACAGCGACGCCAGCAGATGAAAATCGTGAAACATGTCGTCGAAAACCACGAACTCGACGTCCACCCCCGCCGTACGGGCGCGACCCGCAAATTCGCGGATCTGGTCCAGTAAAATTTCTGCGCCCGCCGCGTGAATGAGCAGGGGCGCGATGGAATCGAGCTTTGCGTTCAGGACCGACAATCGGGGGTCGCGCGCCGCTCCGGGCGCGTGAATCTCGATCCAGTCCGTCAGGAGTTTTCGGGTGAGAACGTCGAAGGGCTCGTGGCGATCGAGGCTACCCCCTGCGGCCAGGGGATCCGTCCACGGCGAAATCAGGAACGCGCTGGCGGGTTGCGGTTCGCCCGCGTCGCGCAGCGCCATGAGCGTCGCGACGCACAGGGCGCCGCCCGCGGAATCGCCCGCGAGCGCAAACCGGTGCGGGGCAACACCCTGCTGGAGCAACCAGCGCGCGGCGGTCAAGCAGTCGTCTTGCGCCGCGGGAAAGCGGTGTTCCGGAGAAAGCCGGTAATCGACGGCCAAAACCCGGGCGTTCACACCCAGCGCAAGATCGGCCACAACCTCTCGGTGGGATCGAACGGAACCGATCACGTAGCCGCCGCCGTGCAGATAGAGCAGGGTGTTCTCCGCGGCTCCCGGCTCGGGTTCGCACCATTGCGCCGCGACGCCGCCCGCATCCACCGGCGAAAACCGGACGCGCTTTTCCGCTGCGGAGACCGCCCGTGCCGATTCTTGAACTGCGCGCAGCCAGGGGATCCCGTAGCGCTCCGACGAGGCGACGGTCTTGCGTCCGAGGGTGGCGGCGATTTCCGTGCGCAGGCTCCACCCCGGCCGCGCAGCACCCCGGCGAAGTCGACCGAGCAGAACCTCGGCGAGGGCAGACAGGGAGATCCGGAGAACCTGAAGTGTTTGAGTCGGGCTCATGGCGCGCCAGAGTACCACGAGCGGCTATCTTGATCGCCATGGTTGAACACTGGGATGCGGTGGTGGTGGGGTCGGGTCCGAATGGGCTGGCGGCCGCCATCGAATTGGCGCGCAACGATTGCCGCGTGCTCCTTCTGGAAGCCCGAGATGCCATCGGGGGAGGAATGCGGACGCGCGAGCTGACCCTGCCGGGTTTTCTCCACGATGAGTGCTCGGCCATTCATCCGATGGGTGTGCTCTCGCCCTATCTCCGCCAACTTCCGCTTCGCGATCACGGCCTCGATTGGGTTCCCTTTTCCGCCAGCGTCGCGCACCCGCTCGACGACGGGCCGGCTCCGTTGTTGGTGCGTTCCCTGGACGCCACAGCAGAGCGCCTGGGCTCCGACGGGCCGCGTTGGCGCCGCTTGATGGAGCCCTTCTTGCGTTATCCCCACGACTTGCTCGAAGACCTGCTGGGCCCCTTGCGCCCGCTTCCCAAGCGGCCGATTCAAATGGCGCGCTTCGGTTGGCACGCGTGGCAACCGGCCACGCGCTTCGCCCGTCGGAATTTCGAGACCCGCGAGGCGCGCGCGCTGTTCGCCGGTTGTGCGGGGCATTCCGTTCTGCCCCTCGAGACGTGGCTGACATCCGCGCTGGGACTGATCTTCTCCATCACCGCACATGTCGCGGACTGGCCCTGTGCGCGCGGCGGCTCGGAGTCCATCGCGCGCGCCATGGGGGCGTACTTCGAATCCCTGGGAGGAAGGATCGAAGTCGGACGACCCGTGCACTCCATGGATGACCTGCCCGAAGCGCGCGCGGTGCTGTTCGATCTGGCGCCTCGGCCTTTCGTCGAAATCGTCGGTGCCGCCATCCCGCCGCGCTATCGCGCGCGATTGCTTCGCTACCGCTACGGACCGGGCACCTTCAAGGTCGACTGGGCGCTCTCGGGACCCATCCCGTGGAAAGATCCGGCGGTCGGACAGGCGTCGACGGTTCACGTGGGCGGAACGCTCGAAGAGATCGCGGCTTCCGAACGCGACGCGTGGAACGGGCGCCACCACCCGAATCCCTATTTGATCCTGTGCCAGCAGAGTCATGCGGATTCGACCCGCGCACCCTCCGGGCAACACACGGGCTACGCGTATTGCCACGTACCCTCGGGTTCGACGGAAGATCGCACCGCGGCCATCGAGGCGCAGATCGAACGTTTCGCGCCGGGGTTTCGCGATTGCGTGTTGGCGCGTCACGTCACCACCCCTGGCGACTTCGAGGCCTTGAACCCGAATTACGTGGGTGGAGCGGTGACGGGCGGTGCGGCGGATCTGTCCCAACTCTTCACGCGGCCCGTTGCGCGCTTGAACCCCTACACGACGCCCAACCCGAAGCTCTTTTTGTGTTCCGCATCGACGCCGCCGGGCGGGGGCGTGCACGGGATGTGCGGCTACTACGCGGCCCGTGCCGCGCTGCGCCGCCTCCGCTAGCGGAGGCGAAGGGACGCAGCGTTTCTAGTCGGGAACGATCTCGTCCACCAAGCCCCAGTCGAGCGCCGTCGCTGCGTCGATCCCCACTCCCGTCAGTGCCCACCAGGCCGTACGCTGTCGACCGATGCGTCGGGGAAGGCTCGCCGTTCCGCCCGCACCGGGAATTAAACCCATCTGCAATTCCGGCAGAGCAAAGGTCGTGCCTTCGCGGCAGGTGACGTGCGCGGCAAACGCCGGGAGCTCGATCCCCGCACCCACGCAGGCGCCGTGAACTTCGACGCGGAGCCGGTCGGACAATTCCGCGAGCACACGTCCCACACTGCGCGTCGATCGAATGCCATGGGCGTGGACGGGATCCGAAAGCGTTCCGAATTCCGTGAGATCACCGCCGCTGCAGAAATCCGGACCGTTCCCCGCCAACACGATTTCCGTCAGCGAGGCGTCGGCCTGGGCGAGCTGCAGGGCGTCGATCAGGGCGTCGCGCATGGCGGCGGAGAAGGCATTGCGGTTTTCGGGTCGATCCAGGCGGATCTCGAGGCGGCCCCCTTCGCGTTGGATCGCGACCGGAGGGTTCGCGTAGGCCTTGGGGCGTTTTCCCGCGGAACGTGTCGCGAGCCAGTGCGCGAACTCGGGCCCCGCTTGGAGCATCGCGTAGGCGAACGACTCGGCGATCAGGCCCGATTGCAAATCGAGGCGCTCCCCCAGACGCAGCAATTGGACGAGAGCGGTGGCGGCCTGGGGGTGCTGCGCGACGCCATCGCGCAGCCGGTCCAGCTCCGCGTCGGATGCGAGATGCACGTCGAAGTGGGGAGCCAGTTCTTGCGCGGTGGCACCCTGTGCGGCGCCCACGCCAATCGTCGGACAGGGGAGTTGTCTCAAACGCTGGACGGCGGCCTTCAGCGTTGGGGGACTCGGAGGGTCGGGGGCGCGGAGATCCACGATGAAAAGCGGTGCGCCCGTGAGGAACGAAAAGGCTTCGAAAACCGTCGGTGCCATCAGCCGTTCGAGGGCTTCGGCCACCGGCAGGAGGTCGTCTGTCATTCGGTTTCGCCCCGGAGGAGCGCGCGCACCTGTCGGCGCAATAGTTTTCCGGTTTCGTTGTAGGGAAGCTCCCGGCGGAATTCGATGCGCTCGGGCGTGCGAGACGAACGCAAGTGTTCGCGTACCCAATCTTGCAGCAGCTCGGGACTCGCGTCCCCATGCTCGCGAAGCACGATGACGGCGGCGACCGCTTCACCCCATTGTTCGTCGGGAAGGCCCACCACCGCGCAATCCGCCACGGCCGCGTGGGCCAGGAGCACGTCTTCGATTTCCCCGGGCGAAAGGTTCTCGCCGCCGCGAACGATGATGTCGTCGATGCGTCCATCGACGAACAAGTAACCGTCTTCGTCGAGGAAGCCCCCATCGCGCGTGGGGAACCATCCCTGCTCGCCGGTTCTGCGGTCGTGTCCGAGGTATTCACCGGACACCTGCTCGCCGCGTACGGTGATCTCGCCGCGTTCCCCGGCGGCGAGGGGCCGGCCCGCTTCGTCGCGAATCTCGATCTCGATCCCCGGGATCGGTCGCCCCACGGACGCGAGGCGGCGCCGCACCGCTGGGTCGGAGTTCGCGAAAGCGTTCCGGTGATCGTCGGGACTGAGTAGCGATAGGGTCGAGCTGGTTTCTGTCAATCCGTAGGCGTTCGTAAAATCCGTATGGGGCAAGCGCTCCATTGCACGCTCGATCACCGATTGGGGCATCTTGCCGCCGCCATACGAGAGCGAACGGAGTGGGGAAAGATCGCACGCGGCAGCTTCTTCGAGTCGCTCGACGATGCGCGCGAGCATGGTGGGGACCACGAACGCGTGGGTGATGCGTTCCTTTTGCGCCAGCGCGAGCCAAGCCTCGGCGCTGAAATTGGGGAGCTGTACGATGCGCCTTCCCGCGTAGATGGAACTCAAGATCGACGCGACACCCGCCACGTGATAAGGCGGAACGCTCACCAGCGCCGCGTCGGAAGCTTCCGCGACACCGAACTCCACCGTACTCAGGATGTAGGAGACGAGATGTTTGTGGCGTAGGACCGCGGCTTTGGGGGGACCCGTGGTGCCGCTGGTGAAGAGCAGGACCGCGATCTCCTCCGAGTCCATGTTCCACGGCGTTTCGCGCTGGGGACCGGATTGACCCGCGGCGAAGAACGCGCGAGCGGAGATGGCATCGAGTTCGGGACGTTCGGAAATCGCGCTCGCGCGCGCTTCATCGGTGACGAGGAAGCAGGGCGCCACGGCGGCCAGGAGTCGATCGAGCTCGCCGCCCGTGAGTCGGTAGTTGAGCGGTGCGAAGGGGATCCCCGCCCAGGCTGCAGAGAACAAAGCGATGGGAAACGCCGGACCACTCACGTCCAGAAATGCCACGCGCGAAGCGTTGCCCTCGGAAACCCGAAGCGCGTTGCGTCCGGCGGCGGCGTAGAGTTCCGCGCAGGTCAGGGAATTCCCGCCGCAGGAAATGGCCACGCGGTCGCCATGTCCAGAGGCGGCCATTTCGAGAAGCATCATCAAATTCACAGCGGTTCCCGGTCAGTCGGAGGAGGGAAGCGGCTTCGCGCCCTTCAGCTGCAGGGGCGCTCCGTCGATGGCGAGGGATCCCTCACCGGGCTTGGTACACAGCAGCTCCGCGCTACCGGCGGCGTCGACGTAGCGCTTGCCGAGTTGGGTCCCCTGGGCGGCGTCGGTGGAGACGGCTCCGCCGGTGGCGACGCCCTCAGCCGCATCGATCATCGGGGCACCACCGCACGTCAATGTGATTTCCGCGTCGCCGGCGGTGATGACGATCACCTCGGTTTCGCACACGCTGCTGCGCCAGCGTTGGCCGGCCTCGAGTTTTGCCATTCGCGAGAAACTCCCTCGCCTACGGTATCATTCCCGCGGATAGCTCGCCGGAGAGCGCCCCACCTATGCGTTTCCACTCCTCGATATCTCGTCGCCACCCGGCACTCGACTGGGCGCGCTCCGGTGCCATGGCGCTTTCGGGTTCCGCCGACGGTCCTCCGTGTTTGGCACCGGGAGCTCCCGCGCTGGCAGCCGCGACCGTACTCCAAGCCATCCGTCAGCTCGCGCCGGTACGACTCGCCGAGGATCTGGATCCGGCCGCGTTGCTCGGCGAACGCGCGGCCGCCACGGGATTCACGCGCCGCGGCGCGGTTTCGGCGGGCGGTTCCGCACAACTGTTGCCCGCAGCGGATGGATGGATCGTCGTCAATCTCCCGCGCCCCGAAGACTGGGCGTCCCTGGACGCCTGGTTGGGCGCAGCGGGAGAAACCGCGAACTGGGCATTCGTCGCGCAGCGCGTGGCCGCACAACCGGTATCCGTCGTGGTCGAACGCGCGCGGATGTTGGGACTCGCGGTCGCGCCCATCGCAGAGAATCCGGCCCCGCGACCCTGGTTCCGGGAAGTCGCCCGCGGTCGCCCGGTGTCGACGCGCCCCTTCGGCGATTGGTTGGTGGTCGACCTTTCGGCGCTTTGGGCCGGTCCGCTGTGCGGAAACCTGTTGGCGTTGTCGGGGGCCCGGGTGATCAAGGTCGAGAGTGTGGGGCGTCCCGACGGCGCGCGTGCGGGTTCCGCGCGTTTCTTCGATCTGTTGAACGCCAACAAACAAAGCGTCGCGCTCGACTTCGAAACCGAGCCGGGGCGGTTGGCGCTCGCGACGCTGATCCGGCGCGCGGATATCGTGATCGAGAGCGCGCGGCCGCGGGCCCTCGAGCAACTCGGCATCGAGGCGCACGCGATGATCGAACAGTCTCCCGGCCTCACCTGGTTGAGCATCACCGGCTACGGGCGTCGCGGTGACCCGGGGAATTGGGTCGCCTTCGGGGACGATGCAGCGGCGGCCGGGGGCCTGGTGATTCCGCCCGAAGTTCCCGGCGCGGCGCCGTTCTTCTGCGGCGATGCGATTGCGGATCCCTTGGCGGGGCTGCACGCGACACTCGCGGCCTTGACCTCCTACGCGAGTGGGGGAGGGCGCTTGATCGACGTCGCGTTGTGCGATGTCGCCGCCCATGTTCGGGGCATCGAGCCGGATGAGCCCGCAGCCCAGGTCGTGGCGACCCCAGCGGGTTGGGAGGTGCACGCGGCGGGTGAACGCCAAAGCGTCTTGCCACCGCGTCAGCGCGCGGTCGGCCAAGCCGCTCCGGAACTCGGAGCGGATACGCAAACGGTTCTCCGGGAATTCGGGATCCCGTGCTGATTCGCCGCGCCGAAGTCTATGGATTGGGAGAGCGCGACGTTCGAATCCGCGACGGGCAGCTGTCCGAGATGGATGAGACGCTCGCCGCGGACAACGGCGAATTCGTGCTGAATGCCGACGGGGGAGCCTTGCTTCCGGGACTCCACGATCACCACCTGCATCTCTTCTCCCTGGCCGCAGCGCGCGCTTCGGCCCCGTGCGGCCCGCCCGCGGTTTCCGACCGCACAGCGCTCGAACGCGCCATTACCGCGGGAGCGGCGCGGGCGAACGGAGGATCCTGGATTCGCGGCGTGGGATATTGTGAATCCGTGGCGGGTCCCCTGGACCGACGGGCGCTGGACGCGATGCCGGTCGCGAATCCCGTTCGCGTTCAGCACCGCAGCGGTGGACTCTGGATTCTCAATTCCGCGGCGGTCGGGCAGCTTGGCCTCGACCGGGGAGTAGACGTTCCGGGCATCGAACGCGACGCGAACGGGAAGGCGACCGGTCGTCTGTTTGGACTCGACACCTGGCTCCGCAGTCAGGTGTCATCGAGTGCATTTCCCGATCTCACCGCCGTCGGTCGAGAACTCGCAGCGTTCGGCGTGACTGGGGTGACGGACGCCAGCGTGGACAACGATCGCGCATGCCTCGACGCGTTCGTGGCCGCAATCGATGGCGGCGCATTGCGTCAGCGCGCGGTGATCATGGGAAACGCGGAGTTACCGACCATCGATCACCCGCGAATCCGGGTCGGCCCCGTCAAGATCTACCTCCGCGATCACGCGCTTCCGAAGCTCGAAGACCTTGGAGAAAGCATGCGTGACGCCCATGGTCGTGGGCGCCGTATCGCGGTGCATTGCGTCACGCGCGCGGAACTCGTCCTGGCCGCAACGGCACTGATGGATGTGGGGCCGCTCCCCGGTGACCGCATCGAACACGCCGCGGTGGCACCGCCGGACCTCGTTGCGCTGTTGAAAGAACTCGCGGTTTCGGTCGTAACGCAACCGCACTTCATCGCGGAGCGCGGTGATACCTACCGAGAGGACGTGGATTCTGCCGATCTACCTTGGCTGTATCGTTGCGCGGGATGGTTGCGCGCGGGACTCTCGCTCGCGGCCGGAAGCGATGCGCCGTTCGGTCACCCGGATCCCTGGCGCGCCATGCGCGCCGCCACGCTTCGCACGACCGAAAGCGGATTCGTGCTCGGGCGGGAAGAGTGCATCTCCCCCGAGCAAGCGTTGTCGCTCTTCACCGCGGATTCCGAGACCCCGGGATTTCCCAACCGACAGCTTCGTGTCGGGTCCGCGGCCGATGTCTGCTTGCTCGATCGACCCTGGGGCCAGGCGAGAAGCGTGCTCCGGAGCGAAATGGTGCGCGCCACCTTCTGCGCGGGGAGGCAGACCTTCGAGACGGACGGCGCCTAGGCGACGGTGCCGGCGACCTTGAGCGCGAGAATGCGATCCATGTCGTAGCCCAGATCTTCGAGGATCTGGTCCCCGTGCTCGTTGAACTCCGGGGCGCGCTTGGTTGCCATCGGGCGTTCGTCGAATTGCACGGGGCTGGCCACGAGTTCGAAGTCCGTGCCTTCGGCAGTGGTGGCTTTCGCCATGTAGCCGTTGGCGCGCATCTGCGGGTCCTCGACGACTTCGAGGGTGTTTTGAATGGGGGCCCATTGACCTTTCAGGGTTTGGAATCGCTCGGTCCATTGGGCGAGGGTCTTCGTCTTGAATACGTCCGTGAGAATTCCGACGGCATCGCTCGCGTTGGCGGAAAGTTTCTCCGCGTCTTCGAAGCGCGGATCCGTGGCGAGCTCCGGACGATCGAGGTGTTCGCAGAAATCCTTCCAATATTGGTTCGCCTGCAACATGACGAGACACACGTAGCGTTCGTCCGCGGTCTCGTACATTCCCACGAGGGGGTTGAAGGAGCCGCTGCCGCCGGGCATGGGGGTGCTCCAGGGGCGCTTCATCTGCAGCGAAAGCGCAATCGCCGACGACATCGCCCAGGCCCCCATGGAGAGCAGCGACACGTCGACGATGGAGGGTTCTCCGGTTCGTTCGCGTTTGAAGAGCGCGGCCGAGATCCCACCGGCAATCGTCATCCCGCCCATGGAATCGCCGTAGGCGGGGCCGGGTTGCGGGAGTACGCCGGGCAGGTCGCGCGGCGAAACACTTGCGGCACTGCCCGCGCGACACCAGAAGCCCGTCATGTCGTAGCCGCCCTTGTCTTTGTCCGGTCCCCGGGCACCGAAAGAGGTTCCGCGCACGTAGATGATCTTCGGATTGTGGGCACGGATGGCGTCGACGTCGATCTTCAAGCGCTCCAACGTTCCCGGAAGTTTGTTGGTGAGAAACACGTCGCTCTCGCGGACGAGGGCGTAGAGGACTTCGAGACCTTCGGGGTGGGTGAGGTCGAGACCGAGGGAGCGCTTGCCGCGATTCGAATGTTCGTTCAGAACATGGACGCCCTGGGAAAGATCCATCACACCCGTACGGCCGAGACCCCGCATGGCATCGCCCCGCTCGGCGTGCTCGATCTTGATGACGTCCGCGCCCCAGTCCGCCAGGATGGCGGAGGCGGCGGGCACGAAGGTGTGTTCCGCGACTTCGAGGACGCGGATTCCCTGCATCACATCGGACATTCTTGCTTCTCCCTGCTTGGCGTTCGTCGGGTTAGCTCGCAGCCTTCATGGAGGCGATGGATTGACCGGCGATGGCATCGCCTCCCTCGCTCACGATTCGCGACTGCGCGTGGGCGAGATGGTGCATGTCGAAGACCGCTTGCATGGAACTCCACTGTCCCATGCCGTCGAGGGTCCGGTTGACGGCCTGCTTGGCGAGCCGCAGCGCGAAGGGGTCCATCTTCGCGATTTTTCCCGCGATTTCGTAGGACTTCTTTTCGAGTTCCTCGCGCGGGACGACGTGGTTCACCATGCCGAGCCGCCAGGCTTCCTGGGCGCTCAGGTACTCACCGGTGAAGAGGAACTCCTTCGCCTTGCGTGCGCCGAGTTCCCAGGGATGGGCGTGGTATTCCACGCCGGGAATTCCCATGCGGAGCACGGGGTCGCTGAAGAGCGCATCCTCCGAAGCCACGATCAGATCGCAGGGCCAGCACAGCATCAGTCCACCGGCGATGCACTTGCCGTGAACCGCGGCGATGGTGGGTTTCGGCAGGTCCCGCCAGCGGCGCGTGATTTCGAGATAGTTGGTTTGCTCCCAGGCGTAGTGCGAGGCCACGCCATCCTTGGGGTCGATCAAGCCTTTGAAATGCGCTGCGCCCTCGGGGCTGATGTCGTGGCCCGCGGACCAATGGGGACCGTTGGCCTTGACGACGATGACGCGCACTTCTTTGTCGTCGACGGCCCTTTGGAGCGCTGCATCGAACTGCGCGATAAAGGGAGGATGTTGGGCGTTGCGGGCCTCGGGACGGTCGAGGGTGACGCTGGCGACCGGGCCGTCGCTGGCGTATTCGATGAAGGTCTCGTCGGACATTGGGGCTCCCCCGCGATGCTTTCGATTGCGATTTCCGCTGCCGCCATGGTATCCGAGATCGGGAGCCTGGGGGTTGGAGGAAATTCGTGACGGACTCGCGGCGGGTAGCGCTCGTGACCGGTGCCTCGGCGGGCATCGGGGCCGCGCTGGCTCGGGCCCTCGGCGGATCCGGCTTCGATCTCGCGCTCGGCGCCCGACGCCTGGAGCCGCTGGAAGCCGTCGCCGAGGAGGTGCGGGGGATGGGGGCCCGGGTATTCGCGCATTCCCTCGACGTCACGGATTCGGCCTCGATCGCGCAATTCTTCTCGGAATGTGAGCGCGCGCTCGGGGTCGCGGAGGTCGTGATCAACAACGCGGGCGCCTCGAAGCCCGCGCCCCTGGAGGAATACTCCGAGGCCTGGATCCGCAAGGAAATCGAAACGAATTTCCTGGGGCCCATTTTCGTGACGCAGCACGCGCTTCAACGCTTGCGGGAACACGGCCGCCGCGGCGATCTGGTCTTCATCAGCAGCGATGCCACCCACCGCCCGCGGCCCCAGCAAGTTCTCTACGGTGCCGCCAAGGCGGGACTCGAGAATTTTGCAACGGGTCTCGCCATGGAACTCGAAGGGTCGGGAATTCGCGTGGCAAAGATCCGCGTAGGACCGACCCGGACGGAGTTCGGAAAGGATTGGGACATGGGCGCCATCGGTGAGCAGATGAAGTACTGGGGAAAGTTCGGCCTGCGCGACGCGCGCTGGCTGGGTGCCCTGCTTTCCGCCGACGATGTGGCCCGGGCAGTGGTCGATGTCTTGCGTCGACCCGCGGGCGTGTGGATCGACACGATCGAAATCCAGCCCGCCGCGCCGACCGGGAAGGATTAGGAATTCGCGTTGGCGATCCCGTCGCATTGCCCAACGCCGATGGCGATCGGTTTCAGGGCGCCCCGGAGAAACGGCATCCATGGCATGCGGAGGTAGATTCCGTAGGTCTCGAGTTCGCACTTTCCCTGCAAGGGAACGACACCCACATCTTCGTCATAGGTTGCTGAGAAAATCCCCGTCGATGGAATCCACGCGGGTCGTATCAACACGATCACGCCTTCGCCTTTTTCGCAGGAGGAATGGGTCGGTGTTTTCCGCCAGCAGCCCCCCATCTGGTATTCATCCGATTCCTCGCTGACGAGGTGTTTGTCATTGATGAGGAACACGCCTTCGTGTCGCGTCGAGAGGTTGTAGACGATGTAGGCGGCGCACGGTATGGCGAGGCAGATCAGGAGGGAGCGCGCGGTTTTCTTGGGGCTGAAGTCGAACTCATTCTCCGCGACGCGTATGTGACTCGCGCGATGCGCCACGAACGCGAAGGTACGCCACAGGGCGGCAGCGACTGTGGCGAAGGGGCCGGTGTAGCGGCCCATTTGGGTGAGTACCTTTCGGCCCTCACCCATGAATCGCCGGGCGCGGCGGATACCGGAGGCCAACCACGCGACGTCCTCTAGACCGTGGCGAAGGCCCTCTGTGCGGTTGCGCGCAGCGCGGGTCTCCGAAGCGGCGACCTCCTGGTCGGCATCTTTTTCGATTCTCCGAGCGCGCCGGAGAAGCTCGTCCGTTCGGTCGTGCTCGTCCGCCATTCGGTCGACTCGGCCTAGTCCGACTCGCTGGGCTGGGGCGTGGCGTTCATCTCGATCAGCCGCGGGCGAATCTGTTGGGTCTCTTCGTCGTAGGAAATTTCGATCTCTCCGCGCGCGTCGGGGTGGCGTAGCAAGATGTCGGCCACCTCGGAAGCGAGTTGGTTCTCGATCCAACCCACGGTGATGCTGCGTGCGCCACGGCGCGGGTCGTATTGATCGCGGCACATGGCGGAAATGTCTTCCTTGGACATGGAGACCGAGAGCTCGGGGTTTTCGATCCAGCTGTTGAGTTCTACCAAGCCGCGTTTGGTGATGAGTTCGATCGTCGGAAGTCCCAACCGGTTGAAGCAGAAGATTCCTGTGAATCGAGCGAGGAACTCACCGCGGTAACCGCCGCGTTTGGGGTCCCAAAGGTCTGCGAGGGCTGCCGCCTTGGCTTCTTCGAAACTCATGGATTCGTCGAGGAAGTACGGTTGACCGATGTTCGACGTGAGGATGTTGACCGAGTCAGCGAAGGATGCGACCAGTCCGCGCCGATCCGTCAGTCGTCCTTCGTCAACGATCTGCAGAAACAGATCGAAGACGTCTTTGTGGGCTTTCTCGATCTCGTCGAAGACGTTGACGCACCGGGGATGGGATCGCATGGCGTTCGTCAGCAACCCGCCGTACTCGTACCCCTCATAGCCGGGCGGTGCGCCGATCAGTGCGGAAACGGCGTGCTTCTCCTGATACTCCGACATGTCGTAGGCGCGAAGGACGCTTTCGTCTCCGAACAGCGCGGCGGCGAGCGCTTTCGCAAGCTCGGTCTTTCCCACGCCCGTGGGGCCGAGGAAGATGAACGACCCGACGGGTTTGTGCTTCTTCTTGAGTCCCGTTCGTCCCCGTTTGAGCGCGCGCGCGACCTCGCGAACCGGTTCCGGCTGTCCGAACACCCGATTTCCGAGCGTCGCTTCGAGATCGGGGAGCTTGGTGGCCTCGTCTTCTCGCAAGCGCCCGACTTCGATTCCAGACAGTTTGCTGAATTCCGAATACACGTGATCGGCGGTGAGCAGGAGGCTCTGATTCATGGCTTCCGTCATCGCTTCATAGCGCGCTTTGTTTTCCGCGAGGGCGGTTTGCCACTGCTCCTTTTCGCGCTTCAGTTGGCTGATGGTCTCGTTGTCGAGTCCGCTCGAAGAGAGCCTGGCACCGAGGCGAGTTCGACCTCTCTCGGCGGAATCGCCCGCCACGGCCGCGTTGGCGGCTTCCGTGCGACGCTCGGCTTCCTCGATCTGGACTCTCCGCGCCTCGTCGAGGTCGGCATCGAGACGAAGAACGTGATCTTCGGCGGTTCGTTGGTCTCGGTAGACGTGGCGAAGCTCCGCTTGGCGGGTTTCCCAGTCTTGGGTCGCCTGCGCGGTTTTCGACTCCAGCTCCTCGCGCATCCGCTCGAGATCGCTGCTCGATACATCCACGAGATCTTTGGCAGACACATTTCCCGCCAGCGCCTCGAGGATTTCAGCTCGGCGTTTCTCTAGAACTTCCAAGCCTGGCATGCGCGCGTGAACCGCGCTTCGGTAGTGGGTGATCGCGCCTTCGATCAGCATTTTGGCACGTTTCGGTTGCGCTCGATCGAGCTCCTTGACGTGGTAGCGATTCGTAAGCTCCAAGGCGGCGGCTCTCGCCTCTCGGGAGACGGGTACCGCATGGTGGCGTTCGAGTGCGGCGCAGATCCGCTCGAGAATTCCGTCCTGGTGCATTTCCTCCGGTTCGCTGATTTCCTTGATGACGAAAAACTGCGTCATCGCGGAGTGGCAGCGCAATACGTCCGGAAGGTCCGTGTCCCGGCATTCGAGAATGAGTTGAAGATCCCTGTGAGTGCGCGCTTCGCGCATCAACGCATTGACGATGTTCGAGCAGCCGTTGACTCGGGCGGCGTCGATGAAATCGCGGGCGTCGTTGATGATGAGGACGCTTCCGGGCGTTCGGGTAACCGTCCGAATCATCCGCCGGAACCCCTCGTTGATCTGTTTGGCGTCGCCGCTGGCGAACAACGCGTCGGTGTCGAGCCAGTAAAAACGCTTCTCGACGATGGCGAAGGGCGTTTCGAGCTTCTCCTTGCTGGCCTCGAGTCCGAGAATGATGGACGAGAGTCCAACGCCGGGCCGCCCGGTCAGGACCACGTTGTCCGTCGTCATCCGCAACAGGACGTTGGAGATCGCGGCCAATTCATCGTCGCGCCCGACGAGCTCGAAATCCGGGCGGAGGGCCAGGTAGTCCCGCCCGTGAATCACATACCCGGTGGTACTCGGGGTGCCTGCGTCGCGCCGTTTCGCCATGGTCTCGCGCTAGCGGAGGCGTTCGAAGGGGGCCCGGGTCGTACGCGGTGCGGCCGGTTCGACGCCTCCGGACTTCGTCTCGCCGTCGTCGCCCCCACCTCGGTTGTGGAGTTCCGCGTCGGCGTGAACACCGATCGAGCGACGCAATCCCGCGGCGGCTTCTTCGGTCACCTGTTCGAGCTCGCCCATCTTCGTGCCGATCTCCGATAGCGCTTCTCGTGTCAGGCCCGTGGCCTTCTCCTGGAGTTCCCCGAATTCGCGCAGCTGCTCGATGGCCTGATCGAGCTCATCCACGGTTTCCTGCATCCCTACGGCGTTCTCGATGGCCTTCTGGCCGAGAATCCGACGCGTGCTGGCGGCCATGTGTTCGATGGACGCCTTGGCGCCGCCGGTGGCTTCGTTGAGCGCCGCGGCGGAAACCGCTTGCAACACCGTTGCGAGCCGCTCGGAGACGCCGGAAACACTCGAACTGTGCAACTTCGAGGTCTTGTCGATCTGCTGGCGGTTCGTGTCCCGCATGGTCTTGATGCTTCCGCCTTGCTCCGTCAGGTCCTTCAGAGTCTGGGTCGTGTCGACGGCCGCGGAATCGAGCAACCCGATGTAGTCTTCGACGGCTTCGACCCGTCTCTCTCGGTCCATCTTCTGAATCGAGGATTCATCGCCCGGAGCAACCTGCAGTTTTTCGCGCAAGCTCTGGTTCGCGGAGCCTGCCTCTCGTTCGGCATCGCTCAATATCGAGTAGGCGTGGCGCATGTGGCCGTTATTTTCGTACAGCGCATCGGCTTGCCCGCTCATGGATTTCAGGTGCTTGAGAACGTTGCTGACGCGTTCGCTGGTCGAGTAGACGAAGCCCTCGGCGCTCTTGACCAGATTCTTCTGGCGTTCCCGGTGTTCTTCGCTAGTGAGGTCGAGCAGTTCTCTCAGCTTCTCCTTTTGAGCCGCGAAATCGGCGAAGCGACTTTCCGGGGTCGATTCCGCTTTGATGCTCTCGATGTCCCGGCGGACATCTTCGACGTCGCGCAGGAGTTCTCGTTGGTCGACATCGAGGCTTGCGATCTTCATGCGTGCGTCTTTCGTGAGTTCCGGGCCACCCAGGAATCGCAGCAAGCTCTTGTTCTCTTTCTCGGCCGCAATCAAGCGGTGAATATGCTGTTGGCGGTCCGCGATGGCGCGAATGGCCTGTTCCTTCTCATCCAAGCGCTGCTTCCGGTCGGCTTCCGCTTCTTTATCCTCTTGGATTTCGCGAAATACATCCAGCGTATTGCCCGCCATCCGTAGCTCGTAGACGGCGTCAATGATGTCCGCCAACGGTTGCATGAGGTCGTTGAACTCGATCACGCCCTCGTTCAGGTCGCGCAGCACCTGCTGCAGTTCGGCGAATGCGCCCGTGTCCGTGAGACGGATGACTTCCACCGCGAGCTGTTTGCGTTCGAACTGAAGATAGGATTTGAACATCGCGTACTCGGCGAGTCGCGCCTTGCTCTCCTCGGTGTCCGATTCGACGGCGAAGGTCAGTGCTTTGACGAAGGCGTTCTTCTTGTCTTCGGGAGCGATACCCTCTTGGAACATGATGCTGAAGAACGTGTTGGCACCGATGTTGGAATAGGTTTCTTCCTCGGCGCTGAGTGAGGTGGCGGTTTGGCCTTCCTCCTCGGTCTCCTGCGCGCGTCGACGTGCTAGAGCCTCGTCGGCCTGCTCGAGAACCGACGAAAGTTCACTCTTCTTCTTCTGCGATTTCGGGGAAGCCATCGATGTCTCCTTAAGGCTGCGAACGGCTGAGCGTCGACGCGCGACTCGCTAGACAGCTTATCGGTAAATCCGGCTGAGCCGACAGTGAACCGGGACTGCATTTGCGGCGGGAGAGGAGTGGATCGGGCGTGGTGAAGATGCCACGATTCAAGCCAACGCCCGGGTCCAGGTCGGGGCTTCAGTCTATCCGGCAGCGGGCGCTGAATCCTTACCGGGTCTGCTACAAAGGCCAACCACGGAAGCACGCGCAATGGACCGAGCCCGCCAGATCTTTGCCGTTACGGCCTTTCCCTTCCTCATCAGCTCCACCATCGGTGGGGCGATCGTGCTGCTCGGCCGGGGCGTCGATCCGAAGACCGTTCTCGGGATCTTTACCTTCCTCGGTTACGTCGCGATCGCGGTGGCCGAGCGCTTCCTTCCCCTGCACCGGTCTTGGCTGCATTCGAAAGGCGATTTGCGCACCGACATCGGTTTCATTCTCCTCAATGGTGTGGCGATCGGCCTCGCGACACCATTGGTGCTGGGGGCAACGGTCTGGGTGGCTTCGATGCTGTCCGAGGCGCTGGCGAGCGGCCTGTGGCCCGCCCACTGGCCGATCCTGGCCCAACTCGCCCTGGCCTTGGTGATTGCGGAATTCGTCGAATATTCGTTTCACCGGATGATGCACGAGGTGCCGTGGCTGTGGCGATTCCACGCGACGCACCACAGTGCACCGCGACTCTATTGGCTCAACGCCGCTCGGTTCCATCCCATCGACTTGTTCCTGGTGGGTGTGGTGAAGCTCGTCCCGCTGGCGATCCTCGGAGCCACGGCGCCGATCTTCGTGTTGGTGGACCTCTTTTCGGCGATTCACGGCGCCATGCAGCACGCCAATCTTCCACTGCGCCTGGGCCCGCTGAACTGGATCTTCAGCATGGCGGAGCTTCACCGTTGGCATCATTCGAAGAACATGGACGAGGCGAACCACAATTACGGCGGCAATCTGATCTTCTGGGACATCGTGTTCGGAACCCGCTGGCTTCCCGTGGATCGCGAACCCCCGGAAGAGATTGGAATCGGTGACCTGCCGAACTTCCCGTCGGGTTTTGGCGCCAATCTCGCGGCGCCCTTCCGTTGGAAGCGCGTCGTCGATCAATCCCGAGCTTCCATTGCGGCCTAGCGGGCGAAAAATCGCTTGCGGCCTCTCGCGAGCCGCCCGGGGTTGGGTCCTCTTGCTCGCGATCGCGCTGCTGGGATGTAGCGCCATGCGGAAGGTTCCCGACCAGATCGAATCCGGCGATCTCGAAGGTGCGCGCGCAACCCTCGAACAGGAGAGGCGCAACTCGCCGCGGTCGGCGAATGTCCGCTCGTCCCTTGGGGAGGTGTACTACCTCATCGCGCGCGAAGCGCTCGACCGCGACCGGGACGAGGAACGCTATCTCCTTTTCCTGGAGCGTTCGGTCAACGAATTCGTCACCGCCATCGAACTCGACCCGCGCAGCGATCGCCCGCATTTCTTTCTGGCGGTAATGGATGTGTATCGCGGCGACCTCGACCGTGCATTGATCGGGTTCAACGTGGTCCGGAAGCTCCACCCGCGATCCGGCGTCGCCTGCACGAACATCGCTGAGATCTACGTCTACCGCGGAGACACCGACAAGGCGATGGAATGGAACGATCTCGGCGCGCGTCGAGACGCGGACATGGGATTGTTGACCTTCAACGACATGTTGATCGCCTGGAAGGTCGGGGACATGCCCCGGGCACATCGCCATTTCGCGACCCTCCGATCCCTCTATCCGGAAATGCTTCAGACCATCAACGTCGCGCGGATTCCGGTTCCGCCGCGCCGCTTCGAAGACTTCGCGGCCTATTGCTGCGGCAGCCCCGCCTGCGGGCCGTACATGGAATCGGGTTGCAAAGAACTTCAACTCGAAGTGCAGCGACGCGAAATCTCGAAGGAAGCGATCCTGCGCGAGCTGCGCATCGAGATGGAGAAGCAGCGGCGCATTCGGGACGTCTACGATCAACACAAGGAACTCGAGATCGAACCCGCGCCGCGGGACAATTCGCGATGAGAGGAATGGGGTGATCCGTCGATCGTCTCGGATCGGATTCGGCATCGGATTGCTTGTGGTGTTCGGGTGCAACGCCTTCACGCTGACCCGAGCTGCAGATCCCGCTGGCGAGCCGACAGCGGACGGTGTGCACCTGGCGGACGACGGGACGTACCTGCGCCCCAACATGCGCTTTTCCGACGGGGCCACCGGCTATCTCCACGTCACACAGCGCGATATGCCCTGGGTGGTCTCGATCGGCGCTCCCAAGTCGCCCGCCAAATACGGAACGGGAGAATCCACGCGCGCTGCGGCGATCGAGGGCATGCAGCTGTGGGAAGACGCGCTTCGCCCGCAGATCGATTGGTTCGATCTCGAATTCGTCCACGCGGACCCGAGTGCCGACGTGTTGGTGGAATGGAAACGCCGTATTCCCGGCCCCTACGGGGGGTTCGGTCGCATCGAAGGGTATCTGGAATTCGGCCGTTGGCGCGCCCTGGGTCGGATGGAAGTCTCTACGACACCACAACCCCGGGTCGTTTTGAGCGTGGACCAGATCCGGTTGCTGTTTGCCCACGAGTTCGGCCACGTGCTGGGCCTCGGGCATTGCCTCGCATGCGACTCCGCGATGAATTATTCCTGGCATACGCGCGACCGCATCCTCGTCAGCGAAGTGGACGTCCGCACGTTTCGCGCGTTGATCGCAAAGCCGAACGGCCCCATCGCCGCAGGAAACTAGGCAGTTTTGTTGCTCGCACTACACGGCCAGCCATGGCATGCTGGGCGCCGCGAAGAGGAGGGTTTCCGTGGATCGAGTGAATCGAGTCGTCCGAGCCTGCGCGGGGCTGGTGATCATGGTGCTGTGGACCGCGCTGGCCGGGCCGGCGCTTTCACAGGAGACCCCGCCCGAGCGAAACGCGGTCGACCCCGGCGCGCTCGCGCTTCTTCGGGAAGCGGCCCAGCGGGTTGCGAGCGCGGACCGCATGCACATTCAGTTGCGGACGCGTTACGACGTCGTGCAGGCCGATGGGCAGAAGATCGAGGTCGAGAGTCTCGATGAAGTGTCGGTTCGTCGCCCGAACCGCGTGCAAGCGACTTTCCGCCGAGACGATGGAGACGTTCGAAGCGTCTACTACGACGGCGAGCAAATGACGGTCTTCCACGAGGCCGAGAACGTCTATGGGCAGTTCGCGACTCCCGACACGCTGGACGCGACGCTCGATTACATCGAGTTGGAAATCGGCGCCGCGCTTCCGCTGGGGGATCTGCTGTACAGCGACCTCTCTCACCTGGGGCAGGCTGCGCTTTCCGGCGAGATCGTCGGCCCGAGTCGCGTGGGCAGCCACGATTGCGACCATCTCGCGTTTCGCGGGGAGGTCATGGATTGGCAGATTTGGATCGAACGCGGCGACGCGCGTTGGATTCGCAAGATCGTGATCACCTACAAGGACGAACCGAGCAGTCCGCAGTTTGCCGCGCAGTTCGACGCGTGGAACTTCGATCGAGAAGCCCCGGACGCGTTGTTCGCCTTCAACGCTCCGGACGGTGCGGAACAGATCCCGGTATTCGCGCGACCCGAACGCGGTCGCCGCCAGGGGGTTCGCTGATGTTGGGTCGCCGAATGCTTCTACTGCTTTCGATCTCCGTTGCGGCGATCTTCATCTACAACGACCTCGCGGAAGCGCGAGGACGCGGCGGCGGAGGCCATCGTGGTGGCGGCGGCGGAGGTGGCTTTTCCCGCGGTGGCGGTGGCGGCGGCGGCTTCTCCCGCGGTGGTGGCGGAAGCCGAGGCTCGATTCGCAACAGCGGGGGTGGCTCTTATTCGCGCGGAAGTGGAGGATCGAGAGGTTCGCTGGGCGGCGGCTCCCGGGGCTCCATGGGGAACATCAACTGGGGCGGTAGCGGCTCCAGAGGGGGCGCAGCGCGGCCGGGCAGCACCGGGCGACTCCCGGACGGTTGGAAGCGTCCTTCGACGCGCCCGAGTACTCCGTCGCATTCGCCGAGTCGAGATACGGGAAAGGTGGCGCGCCCGGGAGGCGGAGCCACGACGCAACCGGCTCGGCGTCCGGGAGACGGCACCTCGAACGAACCGACTCGCCGTCCGGGATCGGGAGAATCCGTTGGAGATCGTCGACCGGGTGAAGGCGAGCGTCCGGGGTCCGAAGATCGGTCCGAACGGTGGGACAACCGCCAAGAGGAGATGGGCGACCGACAGCAGAACCGACAAGACCATTTCCAAGAAGCCCAGGACAATCGCCAGGGGTGGGCGGACAACGTTCGCGAAGAACGACAGGAATACGCGGAGAAATATTACGACGAATATTGGAATTGGCATCACGGGTACATGGGGAGCGCGTATTACGCGCCCCACGTCTTCGTATCCCTCGGGTGCTCGAATCAGGTCGTGGTGGTGAGTGCGCACTCCTATTACTACTGCGGTGGGAGTTATTACGACCGCGTCATCGTCCAGAGCGAGGTGAAGTACGTTCCCGTATCGGCACCCAGCGGAGCGGAGATCACGAAACTCGAAAACCCGACCGAGATCGTGATCGACGGCAAGACCTATTACCTGGACAACGGCAGCTTCTACATTCAGGTGACGCGCGATGGAAAACAAATCTACGTCGTCGTGGATCCCCCCGTGGGCGCCGAGGTGCCGAGCTTGCCTGATGGCGCACGCGAACTCGACGTTGCGGGCGATTCCTATTATCAGTTCGACAAGGTCTTCTATCGAAAACTCGGCGATCGATACGTGATCGTGGATCCACCCAAACCCAAGAGCTGAGCATGCGCTACGCGAATTGGGTTGCGCCGACGCTTCTCGTGTGGGTCGGCGCTACGCAGATTGCGCTGACGCGGACCGCCGACCTGAGTCCCTGGCTGGGCGGCGGATTCGGAATGTTTTCCAACATCGATTCCCGCAGTGCCCGCCACCTGGTCGTCTTGGCCGAGTCGCCGGGCCTGTGGCTCGAGCGCGAAGTCCCAGAAGAGCTGAGTGAAGCGGAGGAGCGAGTTCGCGCACTTCCGACGCAAACGCGACTCCGCGCGTTCGCCGAACGAATGCTTCGGGTAGAGCGTGAGCGGGTTCCCGACCTGCGCCGCTTGCGCGTCCAGCTGTGGCGCACGACGTTTGCGCCGGGAACGCTCGCGCCCAACGTCCGTCTGGTCCGAGATGTCGATCTCGACCTCGAGACGCCAGATGGATGAAGCGCGCGAAGGCGGTTGGGATGGGCTGGCGCGCACGACCCCGTTGGAACTGGCCCTCGGATTGACCGCGTTATCGCTGCTGCTGAACCCGATCGGCGATTGGCGTTTCCGGCCCATCATTACGTCCCTTGCGGCGGTGGCATTGTTGTGGCCCGCGGCCCGTCGCCATGCGTGGCTTTGGTTCGGGTTGGCGCTGGCCGCGGGGTTGCGGGTTCTGGAAGACTGGCCTCTTCCGGACAATCACGCCTACTTGCTCGTGTACTGGTGCCTGGCGGCCGGGTTGGCGCTGCGCTCGAACGATCCGGTTGGGTTTCTGGCCGGGAATGCCCGCGTGCTGGTCGGGCTCGTGTTTGTCTTCGCGATGGTGTGGAAGGTTTTTCTGTCTCCGGATTTCCTTTCCGGCGACTTCATGCGTTTCACATGGATAATGGATGCTCGCTTCGAAACCGCCGCGCGGCTTTTCGGCATGGACTCCGAAATCCTCGAACACAATCGTTCGTTTCTTGCGGGCGTACACGGCGCGCCGCAGGAGCTCGTCCTGACTGACGCGTTTCGCCGGGTGACCGCTGTGGCGAGCCTGGGGACGCTGGCCATCGAAGGACTGGTGGCGGTTTGCTTTCTCTTCCGAATGGAGTGGGCGGCGCGCTTGCGCGATGGAGCGCTGCTGCTCTTCTGCGTCACGACCTACGCCGTCGCCACGGTTGCGGGGTTCGCGTGGTTGTTGCTCGCCATGGGGGTCGCGCAATGCCCGTCCGAGCAACGCAGAACGCGTCTCGCCTACCTGGGAACGTTCGGGCTGGTTTATTTCTACCGCGAAGTCCCGTGGCTCAATGGGTTGGCGGAGTGGGTCGGGGGCTGAGCGCTTCTTCCGCGGGCGGTTGAAGGACGTGCTGGGGAGAGATCTTGATCTGGGCGGGCACGGTGGACTCGACGAATTCAACCAACACATCGATGAACCGATCCGGTGCTTCACAGTGCGGGTAGTGTCCAACGCCGTCGAAGATCTCGAGGCGACTGCCGGGGATCGCGGCGTGGGCGGTGTGGGCGTGTTCTACCGGAATGATGGGATCCGCGTTCCCCCACACGATCAGGGTGGGCATCTGCGACGCGAGATGAAGTCGACTGCCCGCCGAGATGGACTGTCCGCCCGCGTCCACGACCGCACGGAGGGTGCGGAGAAACGCATCGCGCGTTGCGTCGTCGCCGAGCGAGGAATAGCTGCGCCAGAGTTCCCCGGTCACCGGCGCCGGACGAAATCCCAGGCGCGCGGCCAACTCGCCGATCGTCTCGATCGCGGAACGGACCTGGCGCGCACAGGCGACCGAAAGCACCGCCTCGGATCCGGGCAGCGTCAACCAGCGGAGCAGGGAGTTGACTTCGCGCCCCAACCCTCCGCTTCCGACGAGCACCAGGCGTTCACAGCGTTCCGGGTATTGGTAGGCGAACTGCATCGCCACACCGCCGCCCAGGGATTGCCCCACGACCGTGGCGTGTTCGTGTCCCAACGCCACCAACAAGTCGCGTAGCAGGCTGGCGAAAGCGCCGAGCGAATAATCCCCGGCGGGCTTGTCCGAACTTCCGTGGCCGACGAGATCCGGCGCGACGACGGTGAAGTGTTTGGCGAGCTTGGGCATCACCTGCTTCCAGGTGGTCGCGCTCCCCGCCATCCCATGGATCAACAACAACACCGGGCCCGTGCCGCCCGTGCGGTAGGTCACGCGATGACCGTTGATCGAAAGGTTTCGGAGTTTCATTGGGTTTCCTCACGCGCGCCCCAGACTGGGCTCGCTAACCGGACCAAAGCTCCCCTGGGGGAAGAGTCTAGTTCAGTCGGGGGCGAGTACAACTGCGCCGTTTCGGGGCCGGATTAGCGTCGCTTTTCGCGATGGTTCTGACAGGCGAGGCACAGCGGGGCTTCCGGGCGCACGCGCAAGCGCGCTGCGCCGACCTCCTCGCCACAACTGGCACACAGTCCGAATTCGTCGCGTTTCATGCGCTCGAGGGCGGCGTCTACTTGCTGCAGGCGCAGCAGGGCTCCCGCGCGATTGGCTTTGGCCATGCTCTGTTGCTGCATGGCATCCATGCGCGAAACGCGTCCGATGGGTTCGTCGAGATCGACCGGGCGAGCGCCCTCGGAGGAGCTTTCGAGCATCGCGCGCAGCTCGTCTCCCAAGCGCAGGAGCGATTGGTGAATTCCTTCTGCTTCGTCTTGGGTCAGTTCAGGCATCGTTCAGCTTTCGCCAACTCCAATACACCACACACGGGGGGAAAGCGAGCCAAGGTAGATTGGCAAGGCCGAACTTGATCCACGTGTCGAGGAAGCTCGTCGTGTCGACATTGGGCAAGCCTTCGATGATCTCACTTCCGAAATACAGGGAGGTGGAGTAGAGGTGAACGACGGCCATGGCGGCGAAGAGGAAGTTGGCGCGGCGGTCCGTTCCATGCGACCGGCGCCAAAGCACCAAACCCACCGCCCCCATCAAACCGTTCGCGACGGAGAGGACTTCCATCATGATCAAGGTGGGCGTCGGATTCGCGTAGCGGGCGTCACCGCCGTCGATGTAGGACCACCAGGGATACGCCCAGGCGGAGTCGCGTGCGCCCGCGATCGCCTCGTGGGCGATCAACCAGACGAACTCCCAGGACAGGTGCGTGATGCACGAGACGACGAGGAACACCAGGCAAAGGGACTGGAGTCGTTCGAAGCGCGTCCAATCGCGCAGACTCGGGAGCGGCCACAGCGACGTGGTGAAGCCGGCAAACAGGCCGACGGAATAGACGACGGCGAACCGATCCGCGGTGACGTTGCGATCGGCGCCGAACGAAAATACCGCGACCGCCGCCAGGGGAAACGCAACGGCGACGGTTCCGAGCGTCAGGCCGCGCGCGATCCAGAGATCGAGGTGGTTCAGCGTCGTTGCGGGCCGCACGTCGATTCCCTTTCCGTCACGCCGGGGCCGCTTGTTGTTCGCGTTTGCGCTGCCGCGCGAGTTTGTTCTGGTAGCCGGATTGAATGATGTCGACGAGCACGAGCACGAAGATGGCGAAATAGAACGTGGTCTTCGCCATCGGCTCCACCGCGAACCCGAACAATTTCAAATGCGCGGCGTGGCCCCCCTCACCCAGCAGTACGACCCCCACGATCAACAAGATGAACAGGCCCAGGACCTCGTACTTGCGGTTTCGCTCGATGAACGCCGCGACCGTGTCGGATAGGACGAGCATCGCGATGCCGGAGATCGCGATGGCGATGGCGAGTACCACGAAGACTTCCGTGATCGCCAACGCCGAGAGAATCGAATCGAAGGAGAAAATCAGATTCATCAGCACGATCATGGCCACGACCTGCGCTGCAGATTTTCCGGATTCGTCCTTCGTGTGATGGAGATCTTCCAGCGCTAGCAAATGGGAGATCTCCTTGACGGCGGTCCACATGAGGAAACCGCCGCCCGCCAGGAAAACGAGCGTAGTGAAATTGAAGGAGCCCTCGAGAACGCCCTGCCAATGCACTTCGAACCACGGAGCGGTAAAGCGTTCGAGAAGCTGCATGATGGCGAACAGCAGAATGACCCGCAGCGCCAACGCGATCAAGATGCCCCAGCGCCGCACGCTCGCCTGCGCGGCCGCGGGTGCGCGTTGGGACTCGATCGAGATGTAGAGCAGATTGTCGAAGCCCAACACCGCCTGAAGAAAGATCAGGACCAGCAGGTTCGCACCGTTCTCGAAAGTAAGCAGATCCATGAAAGCCTCGCGTTGTTCGCGGATCCCGACCAGAAGTTCCTCGCCTGGAATGAAAAGACGTCGAAATCCATGCCGCCCGGAACATAGGAATCTCGTTCATTCACCTTCTGGCTAGCGGCTCAGGCGAGAGCGGGCAATGTTGAGCGGTGGATGATTCGAATCCGATGGGCTTGCGGGCAGCTGGCATCCTCCCGTAGCGAACCGTACCGTTGTCGGCATCATGGCTGCCATGGCGCGGGAGGGTTGCTCATTCGGAAGGGTATGCGGCTAGTCGCAATTTTCTGTGTTCTCTTGAATCTCGGGTGTGCCTCTCTGCGGATCCTCGCGATCCGAAATGACCCGGACGCGATTCTCCAGCACACTGGACTCGATGATCCCATCGCGTACGACCGACGAATGCGCCAGATTCTGGCGGACGCGGAGGCGAAACACGGCCCGACCAGCGTCGAGGTCGGGGAAGCTTTGGTGCGTGTGGCTCGGGGGGCTGGTTGGAAGGGAGACGAAGCCTCCGCATTGGCAATGCTCGAGCGTGCCGATGCCATATTCAGGATGCGCGAGCATCGTTCGCAGGTGGTGTTGTTGGGCGCAACGACGCTCGCCCAACTCTACGCACGGCGCGAAGAATTCGAGCGCTCGCGAGCGGCTTCGGACCGCGCATTGGAAGTTGCGCGTGCATCCCCGCCGCTGGGGGAACTCGCCGATCTTACGTTGCGAGAACTTGGATGGCCCGCATTGTCGAGGAACGAGCCCGCCGAAGCTCTTGCCTTTTTCGAACTCGCGCGCCCGGTTGCCGAGAAATTTTTCGGGAAGAGTTCGCCCTTTACGCAAATGATCGAATCGGACGTTGCGGCTGCCCAGCTCGCGCTGGGAAATCGGGTGCTGGCGCGGCGCCACGTCGAAGCTTCACGAAAAGCACTCGCGAGTTTCGACTACGCAGTGTTCTACCCGCGCCAGATGTTCAACGAATTTTTGCTGGCCTGGATCCAGCGGCTGGACGGGGAAGACCGTGGGGCGGCGGATGTCGAGCGCAATGCGCTAGACATCGCCGAGCGACGTTTGGCGGCGTTGCTCGAATCCGAAGAGCGGGACGGTCAACGTCTCTTGTTGGAATCGATGCGCCCGCACTTGAATCAGATTTTGACGATCGCCCTCGACACGCGGGGAGCAGAGGCCCAGCGCGTAGCCATGACGGCGCTATTCCAGCGCAAGGGGCGCATTTTTGAAACAACGCGAAGCCTACTCGACGAATATCGTGCGGAACTCACCCCGGCGGAGGCGCGTTCCCTTGAAGAACTCGTGCATGTGCGGGCTAGGCTCTCACAACTTGTGTTGTCAGCGGACAGTGCACGTATACCGAAGGTCTCAGCGAAGCGCGCGGAACGCTTATACGCACGCGCGGAAGAACTCGAAGGGGAGATTCAACGCGGAGCGACCGGTGCGAAGCTCGGCCTTGGAAACGTTTCGTCGCGGCGGGTTCAGGATGCGCTTCCACCAAACTCTGCCCTCGTCGAATACGCGATCTACGAGCGCTTCGAACCGGAGCTCCATTTGGATCGAGGCTATTTCAACCGCTGGAGTGAGGCTCGCCTGGCCGCGTGCGTATTGCGTTCCGAGGGGTCTCCTCAGTGCCTCGACCTGGGGGAGCAAGTAGCCTTCGATCAAGCAATTTCACGGTTGCGAAAGGGGTTGCGAGACCCGCGCAGCACCGGTGTCAAGGATGCGGCGCGCTTCGTTGACGAGATCGTGTTCTCGCCGATCCGCGAGTTCCTGGGGGACGAGCAGCTGGTGTTCGTCGCCCCGGACGGCCCCCTGCATTTGTTGCCGTTTTCCGCCCTCGTGGACGAGCGGGGTCGATACCTGCTCGACCGCTACACGTTCTCCTATCTCCTCACCGGACGAGATCTTCTGTCGCGTGTGCGACTTTCTGCGCGTGGACCTCCGCTACTGGTCGCCAATCCGGATTTCGACGCACCGCACGCAGGACCGGATTCCGACGAGGGGACGGTCGTGCGGGGAATTTCGCGTCGCTCATTCCGACCTCTTCCGGAAACACGCGCGGAAGCAGCAGCCATCGCGAAGCTGCTTCCCGATGCTCGCGTGCTGGACGGGAAGGAGGCGACCGAAGATCGGATTCGTTCAGTGCGGGGCCCGCGTATTCTTCACCTGGCCACGCATGGGTTCTTTTCGGAAACTCCGAACGACTACCCGTTCCCTCGATTTGCAAACATTCTTGGTCCCCAGGTTTCGACTGGTGAAGACGCAATGCTGCGTTCGGGGTTGGTTCTGGCGGGTGGAAACATCGCGACCGATCAGGAAGGCGATGGCCTATTGACAGCCCTCGAAGTCCGCGATCTCGATCTCGCCGGTACACAACTCGTCGTGCTTTCGGCCTGTGATACGGGGCTTGGCCACATCGCGGTCGGGGAAGGCGTGTACGGCTTGCGCCGCGCGTTCGCAATGGCGGGAGCCGAATCCATCGTGATGACGCTGTGGATCGCCGAGGACAGGGCGACGCGTCATTTCATGGAGTTGTTCTACCGTCGCGTGATCGATGGAACCGGGCGTGCAGAGGCGCTTCGTTTGGCGCAACGAGACCTTGCCAGTCGCTTGGCGTCGAGACATCCGTTCTATTGGGCGAGCTTCATCGTGTCGGGGCACGTGCCGACCCATTGATCGTTCGTATATGGGGTGGCGCGCTCGAGAACCACAAGTATCCATCGTATACGGGACCTAGAAAGAATACGAAGAGATAAGTTCTACCGAAAACCCCTGCCTCCGATCGCTGGTAGTGGTATTCCCAGATGGTTCGCTGTCGATTCGAGTCGGGCAGGGTCGTCTTTCCGACGCCGTCGGGTGCGCCTAAGACTTCGAGCACCGTGCCGCGTCGGGAGGTGCCCACACGGAGAGCTGATTCGAGGAGCTCGGTTTTGGGCGGTACCCCGACTTCGAGCACCGTGCGACATCCGATTCCGAAAAGTGTCGAAACCATCGCGATCGCGACGCCAACTTTCATCGGCGTACTCCATCGACGGGCGTATTTACCGGGAACTGGGAGAACCAAAGATGACCCGAGTAGTGCTCCCGATCCACGAAAATCAGAAGGATGGTGACGTCGGGTTCCGAGAAGGCGCCGATTTCCATGTACTCGTAGAACCAGGCATCCAGCGTACCCAGCGAGGGGAATAGCAACATGGCTCCGTCGCCTTGGGGCTCGCCCATTACCGCGCGTACTTCGTCATGAGTCGTAGCGCCGATTTGAAGGTGATCGAGCCGGTCAATGGGAGGGGGGGTACCGTACGTGGCCCCGCAACCATTGAACAGGCCCGCGAGTATCAGCGTGAGAATCGTGAAGCGTTGGAGTGATAACGACATCAGGGCGCCGATGCATCGAATTCCGCGCCGTACCAAAGGTAGGTTTCGAGGCGCTCGTCGGAGAAGAACAGAAGAAGCATTCGATCGGCGGCATCGGCTAGGACGGTACCTTCGCCGAATCGAAAGTTGTCCACGAAAACACTCTGGTAGTACCAGACGTCCCAAGTTGCGAATTCGGGTGGGACTACGGCTTCGCCCGTCGCTTGGGGGGGACCGAATATTCTCTCAATGTCGGTTTTTGTGACCACGCCCGCGGCAAGTTCTCGCTCGAAAACCGGAATCTGGTCGATATCGAGTCGACCATACTCCTGAGAGGTGACACATGCCGTGGCCGCGGTCGCGGCGCCGATGCAGGCCAGCAGGCGAACGGTGGAGTTCATCGCCCCATCCGCTCCGAGTCGACGTCGATCTCCAGCTCTTTCCGTTGCGCTTCTGCGCGCGAGGCGGCGCGGCGTCTTTCGGCCTCCATACGAAGGAGAAGCTCCTTTCGGGTTCGCTCGACGCGTTCCGCTTCGAGCGCGAATCGAGCCTCCCGAAGCTTTCGGAGACAGAGTGCTAGCAAACTGTTTCGTTCGTCGACCCATTGAGGCGGAATCGCTGCCGCCGCTGCATCTTCGTTGGATACGATCATGAAGCTCCTCTGCGCGCTTTCTCCGTCGTTTCCCTCGACGCGTACTTCGATCTCGTTGCTTCCTGGGGCAAGGGGGATCAATCCGAACCAATACCCATCCGCATGGAGGTGGAGAATCGAAGCTGGGGCACCGCTGGTCGTATTTCGGACCTGAAGGGAACGAAGGCCAACGAGACTGAACTGTGCTGCGGCCATGAGGAGATCCGCGGGATCGCGGACGGGAAGAAGTTGACCGCCGGTTTCTCGCGTCACCGCGAACGCGGCCAGGGGCCGACCGAGTGCTTCCGGTCCGACGGCAAAGACATCAATCGTCGTAGCATTCTCGGCGGCTAGCTTCGCTTGATCAATAGTGGCGCGTACGTTGGCGGCTTCCTGTGCTGGGCCGAACGGCAAGGTGGGAAAGCCATCTGTGAAAAGTACGATGCGCTCGGCGTGATCGCCGTCGTCCTCAGAATCCGCGAGTTGCAAGCCGCCCATCGCCTCCCGGATTCCCGCCGCCATGTGGGTTCCTCCGTAGGGCCTGCGTGCGATGAGCGCGTTGAGCGCGTTTTCGATACTTGCGAAGTCGTGAGTGGGGGGAAGTAGGGTTTCAGCGGGGCGGCGCTCTGGGTGGTCTCCGCGGCGCTCTCGGCCTCCAGCGGACGGACCTGCGAAACGGACCAAGCTTACGCGTGTCTGCTCGGGGTTGAGTCGTTGGAGGATTTTCCGCGCGGCTCCGATTTCCGCTGCGAGGACGGAATCATCGAGATCCGACAGGGTTTCGTGGAAGGCTTGGCCGACGCGCCGGGTTTCGGGAACCCCGATCTCACCATCGCCGTCGAGGTCTTGTTCCGTCGTCTCGAGGGTCGAATAGGATGTGTCAATTACCAACGCGACCGCGAGGCGATCCTCGGACAGGGTCGTCGCCCGCCCGGCGATGAAGCTGCCGCAGCGCGACGGGCGGTACTCACTCCCGGGCTTCGGGAATTGGATATCGAGCCGAACCGAAGTTCGCGGGGCCGACTGAGCGAGTGTGGGAATCAGCAATCCTAGGAAAGCCGCTCCGCACAGGATCCGAGAAGAATGCGAGCGACTCAAAGTGCACCGGAGCGGTCGGCAGCGGCCAACGCCTTCAATCCCACTTGTTCGAGAAGTTCCGCACGCCTTTCGCGAAGTTCCGGATGCTCTCCGATCGCTTCGGTAATCGACGAGAAGGCGTCATACCAATTTCCTGCTTCGGCGGTGCGCCGTGCGCGCGAGAGCGGGTGGCTTGCGTCGGGTTCCGTGTCGATCGGTGTTTCGCGGCGAACGATCAACGCGCCAGCGATCCGGTCTCCTGGGCCCGGGGTTTCGCTAGCGAGGACTGAAACGTACCAGCGGTAGGTGCGGCCCGGGATCAGCCGCGTCCTGTGTTTTGTGAGCGCGATCGAGTGCAATCCTTTGCGATGGGGACCGGGGAGGCGGACTTCGAGCAGCTGATCGTCTGCCTCGACATCGATCAATTGAAATAGAACCGTTTGCGGCGTGCCGGCGTCGAGATACCAGAAGAGAGCAGGCGAAGCGTCTTGTGTCCTCCCCGGGTGCTTGGGCGCGAGCGGCTGAATGCTCGGCGCTGTGGGTCCTCCGCTTCGCGGAAGAATCTCGAAGCGTCCTCCCGGTTGGGCTGCGAATTCGGCGCCGGGGGAGTAGCGAAGAGGGGAGGTGAGGTCGAGCGCCGCGATTTGAATTTCCCGGACGGGTTCGTCGGGATGCGGGGGAGCGGAGTCCGCGGGTTGAGTCCGCGAAGGGTGTGGCTCGCGAGCGGGGATTTCATGCGGCGGTTCAGCGGCGGTTTGCGCAACGGTGGTGGGGGAATCCAGTGGCCCGCCGCGCGATAACGACCACAGCAAGGGGACAACGACGAGCAGTATGAGCAGAGCCACCCACGCGGGACGCAGAGCGGGGATTTCGAACCAGGGGCGAATCGTTTCGCGCCACGACTTCCCACCCGAGGTTTGCGAAGCGAGGGCTGAATCCACTGCGTCGAAATCGAACCTCCGGACCGCTTCGACCCGGTCGCGGCAGCGACGACAGCCCGCCATGTGCGTTTCTAGTGTTCGGAGTGTGTCGGTTTCGAGAGACGATGGCGTATCGAGAAAGGCCATTACGGCGTCATCCGAGAGGTGCCGTTCTTCGGGGGGGGCGAGGGAACGCAACTGTTCTTCGAGCGTGGTTGCGCGAGCCAGCTCCGATGCGCATTCCGTGCAGCCGGGAAAATGCGCTCGGAAATTCGCCCACTCGGGACCGGTGGGATTCGTCAGGTAGAGCGCCAGGTCCATATCTCGCGCGCGCGTGCAGCTCACAGCGCTCCCCCGCTTCGGTGGCTCTTCGGAATAGTAGACGTCGAAGCGCTGGGAATCGGATCATCTTGAAGCCGGCGGCGTAGCTCTGCCAACCCATCCCGCAGATGTCGCTTGAAGCTACCCAATGGAACCTCGCCAGCGGCAGCGGCTTCTTCGTACTTCATTCCCCGCAGGTAGACGTCGGTCACGGCGCGCCTCTGCTTCTCGGGGAGTTGCGCCAACTTCTGCCGCAGGTCGTGACGCTCTTCGGGGCCGGACTCGGCCTCGGTCGCGATGGCGACATTCTCGACCTCCGATTCTTCACCGCGGGCGCTCTCGTCGCCGCGTCGTTTCCGAATGCGCAAGCGATCGTTGAGCTTGTTGCGCGTGACCACCCGAACGTACCCCCTGAAGGCGTCGGGTTGACGGATCTGTCCTTTCCTCGCGGCGAGGACGACGGAAACCATCACCTCCTGAATGAGGTCGGGCCACTCATCGCGGAAGTCATAGGCGCGCAGCTGCGCGAGCGAGGACGAGACCATGGCGCTCAGTTGCACAATCGCAGTTCGCTCCCGCTGGAGTAACCCCGCGATCAACTCGCTGCTGTCTGCTTCTGCGTCGGGCACGTTAAAAAGCTAGCACATTCAGATACTTGCGATGGTTGATCCGATTCGGGGAGTGCGTGCGTCTTTTCCTATCGAGGGCAGAGCAGACCTGACTTTTAGAGGAAGCCGACATGAAGACCTCCGATACATCTCCGAACCCGCGAAAAGCCCGTTCCCGCTTCAGAGCACTGGGAATTCTGTGTGCAATTTCGGCGCTGACGCTCTCCGCCTGCGCGACCCAGCTCGATCGTCCGCCGGTGGACGCAGCGGCCGTCCTCGAGGAGGGCCAGGAAGTCGAGCGCATCCGGGTGGCGACGCAGCTCGAGCGCATGAGTCGAGTCTGGGCAGTTGGGGATCGAATTCGAATCGCCGGGACCGATCTTTGCGGTGATCGAACCGCTTACGATTTCGGCTTACGAGTTACGAGCCGCGAGACGTTGTTCGAAGACTCTGACAATCCTCCCCGCGAGATCGGTCTCGGATCGGGCGTGCGCGTATGGGATGCACGCGCGGAGGTTCAGGCGCTTGGCATTCGGAGGAACGTGCGAATCGTCGAAATCGATCATGTTCGAATCCACGAGCTCGCGGATTATCAGAAGGCGATCAAGACGGCCCAGTTACAGCCATCGCTGACGCTGGGGTTCGAAGATGATGACGGGTTTCGTCGCGAAACCCTGTCCGGCGTAATGGCTTGCGACTACGCGGTTTCACTGAACTCGGATCCCGAAATCAACGCGTTCGCCGATGGAAGCAACGTCTTCGTGAACGCCGGGATGATCCGTTTCGTCGAGAGCGACGATGAACTCGCCATTGTCATCGGCCACGAGATCGCCCACAACGTGCTCGGACACCCGACGCAGAGAAAAGCGCAGATCGCGGTTGGGGCGGTATTCGACGTTGCGATCGCAGTTCTCACGGGGATCGGGACAAACACGTTCTCGATGCTCGGAGCGGGAGCGTTCAGCGAGGGCCAGGAATCCGACTCCGACTACATGGGGCTCTATCTCGCAGCGAGAGCGGGATATCGGGTCGAAGCCGCGCCTTCGTTTTGGCACCGGATGGGAGCCGAGACGCACGATCGCGCCTCGGACACGATGCTCCGTAGCCATCCCAGCAACAGTCGACGCGCGGCCGCCATGCGTGCCGCAATCCGAGAAATTGAGTCCAAGCGATTCAACCACCAACCCCTGCTTCCCGAGGGAAGCGAAACCGTCGCTGCGAACGCTTCGCGCCGACCCAATCGATAGGAGAAATACGATGGAACCGATTCTACGACTTACTGCAGTTGCAGCGGCAATGGTATTCCTCGCGGCAACCAGCGCAGATGCTCAGCAATTGAAGCGGGGCGAACTCACGGGGACCGTGGTGAGTGCCAGCGCGACCGCACCTCCCTTGAGCAGCGTTTCGCTCTTGACGGCTCCCGCCAGCGGACACTTCATCGTGACCCAAGTGTGCGGAGGACCCATCGAAGGATCGACGATCGGTACGCTCAGTTTTGGCGGCGGGTGCACCGAGTTCGTCCCGGGGTTCGCGCTACCGGCCAACGAAGAACTCGAGATCAGAAACGAAGGTGCCTCATTCGACATCAACGGATTAGTTACGGGAGTCGAATCCAAGAACTAGTCCCGGCTTTCCGTACACGTTTGAACAGGGCGCATCGCCCCTAAACAACTTCGACTTGCTCGACAACACATTGGAGCTTCAAGAAATGATCAAGCGGATTCTGACGATGATGTTTTTCGCGATCTTGGTTCCCCAAGCTGGATTCGCGACCCTCGCGACTTCCGGTCAGGTCTACATGCTGACCGAATCCGGGAACTGGGTGGGTGGCGGACTGGGAGACACCGAGGTGCTGTGGATGCACGGCCTCGATGGTCTGTTCGATATCAACGGCAACTCCGACCAGGGAGCGACGATCTCTTTCGACAAGGGTGACAACTGGAGTTTCGATTTCACCGCGCCGACCTACGATCCGCTCAGCAACACCAACGATGGAAACCTTCTCGAAGTGGGGAGCTACGAAAATGCAACCCGCTTCCCTTTCAACTCGCCGACGAGTCCTGGACTCGATGTGTCGGGAAACGGGCGCGGGAACAACACGCTCTCAGGCAGATTTTGGATTTTCGACATCGTCCATGACGAAGCCGGCGCACCCATCTCGTTGGCTGTCGACTTCTTGCAATACGACGGCGGACATCAGAGCGGTCCTGCGCTGTTCGGTTCGCTCAGAGTCAATTCGGATGTGCCGCTCCACTTCGTGCCTGTTCCGGAGCCAGGCACACATCTCCTTGCGGGCGGTGGGCTCGCTTTGCTGGTGTTCTGGAGGCGGCGTGTGGCGCAGCGCAAGCCTTGGGCTTCTTGGGCTGCAGGCGCGCCGTACGATCAGCGAAATGAGGGTTCGTCGACTGAGTCACTGCGACTTGATTCGCGGTGATTGCGATCAATCACTGATCGTGCAGACGAACCCGCCGTCGCAGATGTTAGAACCCAGGTCGATCACGTTGGCACCGTTGAAGCTGCGTTTGACGTGGCCTCCGTTGTCGACCAGGAGGTTTTCGCGGAATACCGTGTCGGCCCCGAGTTTCATCCCGAAGCCCGTGTTGTTGGACGAGACGTTGCCCATCACGAGGCCGTTCCCACCGACGCGGATCCCTTCGAGGGCGTTGACTCGCGCCAGGTTGTCGCGCACCAGGCAGGTGGGACCGCAATTGATTCCGTTTTCGTTCTGAGTGACCGTGTTCCCGATCACCGTGGATCCGGTAGCAGCAATTCCGTGCCCGCCGTTTTGAGATGCAGTGTTCGTATTGAACGTCGAATTGGAGGCCTGAAAACCGTGGTCACCGTTCGACACCGCAGAATTTCCGCGGAAGGTCGTGTCATCGCCAACAAATCCGACCGTCCCATTTTTGCGGCTCGTGCAATTTTCGACCACGCTTCCCAGGGAAGTAGCGATTCCTCTTCCGGCGTTCTCGGTGGCTTGAACATTCTGAACGATCGACCCGAAACTCACCGTAACTCCCACGTCGCCCATCCCGCGCACGATGCCATTGTGAACGCGGGTGTTGTTTTTCCCGTCCGCGTAGATTCCGATGCCGGTTCCGCCGGCGGAGCAATCGATGCTGCAACTGACGGGGCCCCGGATCTCGAACCCATTGAGGTCGATCGTGACACCGTCGACCTGAATGTGAATCCCATGGGTGTCGACGTCGGCGATGCTGAGATTCGAGGTCAGTCGATAGCTGCCGGCGGTCGTGATCAGAACGGGGTAGCCCGCAGCGTCCCCGGCGAAGCAACCCGTTTCGCTCGCACAGGTGTGGCTGATCTCGCGCACGCCGTCGACCGCCAGGGCGGAACAGGGGAGAACGAGCAGGGCGATCAGCAGCGCTTTGAAGGGCATTTCGGGTCTCCTCGGGTGACGCACGAACTCCCGTGGGTCCGCGCTATCGGGTTATTTTACACACAGTAGTCGAGTTCGTGGAATGAATTGGCCTCAGGAGACCCGATTTAACCAGGCCACGAGGTGGCGGTTCACGGTCTCGGGGGCCTCCTGCTGCATCCAGTGCCCCACCTTCTCGACGAGATGGAGCTCGAGGTTCGCGCACATCGGGCGCATGACCTCGGCAAACTCCGGGCGTAGACCCGGGTCCCATTCTGCGGTCAGCATCAGACAGGGGAGGTCGAGTTTCTGCGTACCGATGTCGGGATAGGCGTCCGCGTTGCGGTCGATGTTGCGGTACCAGTTGATCCCGCCCGTGAAACCGCTTCGTTCGTAGGCGGCGCAGTAGTGGTCGAGGTCGGCGGGACTGCCGAGCGGCTTTCCGAGGATCGGCCATTGCGGGGCGTTCAAGAACGGATTCATGTCGAGCTTGCCGTCCCGAAGTGCGTAGGGGAGCAGTTGCTCGAGGGGGACGCCCGTGCGCAGGATGCGTTCGAGAATCGGACGCACGCGGGGATTCATCTCGGCCTCCGCAACGCCCGCTGCTTGGAACCACGCGACGTATTGTCGCTCGATCTCGCCGCCGACCCGGGAGAGGTGTCGATCGACCCGCGGGAACGGGACGTACGGGGTACACAGTCCCGCCACGCCGAGCACGCGTTCCGGATGCAGGACCGGCATCGCCCAGGCCACGAACCCGCCCCAGTCGTGACCGACGAAAAAGGCGCGCTCGATCTCCAACGCGTCCAACAACCCCACCAGGTCCCCGGTCAGTTCCCCGATTCCGTAGTCCTCGATTGCGGGCGGCGCGCTGCTCCCCCCATAACCCCGCTGGTCCGGAGCGATCGCGTGAAACCCCGCTTCGGCGATGGCGGCGAACTGGTTGCGCCAGCCGAAGGCCAGGTCGGGAAAGCCGTGGCAGAACACCACGGGAGGGCCGGATCCCAACTGGTGGGTCGACAGAGTGATGGGGTGCTTACCCGAGGGATTGGGGAGGCGAATCGGAGAGGGCGCCGGAAACGTCATCGGCCGAGGATATCCCAACCGTGTCTGGCATAGTGTTCCCACCAGCGGAGATTCGAATGATCGAAGAACGCGACGAGTGGCTACACGAGGTCGGAAGCGATGCGGCTTGGCAGGAGAGCTTCTACTTCAATTGGGCCGACCCGGCGCGGCGAAGCTTTACGTTGGCGCGCACGGGCTACCGCTTTCACCCGCGCAAGACCGACGGCCTGGCGATCTCCCTGCGCGATGGCGAACTCGAACTCTTCTACGGCCCCGCGGACCTCGACCACGACGGAGATTGTCGCGACGAAGACCCGACCCGCGGCATGCGTTCCGGCGATCTGGTGGTCACGCTGCTCGAGCCCTTGCGCCGCTGGCGGCTACAGATCGAAGGCGAGCGCGGCATGGACGTGATCTTCGAAAGCAACACACCCGCCTTCGACTACGGCGCCCAAGGCGCCAAATTGGCGCGCACCATGACGGGTGCGCATTTCGAACAATCGGGACGCGTCACGGGTTGGACGCACTTCGGTTCCGAGCGCCAGGAGATCGACGCGCTGGGTCAGCGCGACAAGTCCTGGGGTGTACGCGATTGGGAACATCTCGAGGGATGGGAGTGGATCTCGGGCCAGTTCGGCGGCGATTGGAGCTTCAACCTGATGCAGACGATCGAGGGCGGGAAACGACTCGACAACGGTTTCATTTTCCGAGATGGAGCCAACCACCCGATCGTATGCGCAGACGTTCACTATGAATGGGGTGATCAAACCCATCAGGTGTGCAGCGCCGCGATCGAACTCGTCGAATCCAATGGCCGCACCCATCGGTTGCACGCGAAACCCCTCGGAGCCTTTCCCATCCTGCGCGGACTCGTGTGGCTCGAGGAAACCCACGTGGCGTACACGCTCGAGGCCGCGGGGTCGGAGGGCGATCGCAAGGGGCAAGGCGTCGTGGAACACGTGTGGCGCGCGACGCGCGAGCAAGTCGACGAACGGGAGCATCGGCTGGCCCCGATTCTCGCGGCCCTGCGCCGATGAGCGAGCGCCGCACCGCCCCGGCCGCGTTCCAATGGTTGGTCTTCCCGGTGGTGATGGGGGCTTCGGTGGCCTGGTCGATGCTCTGGATGGCGAGTGGAACCGCCGCGCCAGAAACGATCCTGGTTCCCCAGCTCAGCGCGTTCGCGGTGGTCGCCGTACTCGAACACGTCTATCCCCACCACCGGATGTGGAACCGGCCGCGCCGCGACGTGGGGGTCGACGCCACCCACAGCATCTCCATCGGCTTGATGATCGCGTTGCTCACGCCCTTCGTGTTGGCGGTGGGTGTGGGGGTTGGAGGTTGGCTTTCCGATGCGATCGGTATCGGCTTCTGGCCCACGCGTTGGCCGTTGCTCGCCCAGGCGGCGCTTGCACTCGTGGTCGGGGAACTGCCGGGTTATTGGGTGCATCGTTTCGAACATCAATGGGACGGGCTCTGGCGCTTCCACGCCACCCACCACAGTGCGCCGCGACTCTACTGGTTGAACGCCGGCCGCTTCCATCCCATCGACACCCTGCTCACCTTCATCCCGTCCTACGGGCTACTCGTATTGCTGGGTTGTGGGATCGAAGTACTGGCACTGTTCACTTTGGTTTCGGCCGTTCACGGAATCTTCCAGCACGCCAACCTGCAGCTGCGCCTGGGGCCCCTCAATCACTTCTTCAGCATGGCGGAATTGCACCGCTGGCATCACTCGAAAACCATCGAAGAAGCCAACCACAATTACGGTCAGACCATCATCTTGTGGGACACGCTGTTCGGAACGCGCTTCCTACCGAAAGACCGCGAACCGCCCCGCGAGATCGGTATCCCGGATCTCCCCTCCTTCCCCATGACGTGGTGGGCTCAAATCCGTTCTCCCTTTGAATGGAAACGAATTCGGCGCGAGAGCGAGGATTTGCGGGGCGAAACGGCTAGATCCCCGGGATGACTCCCGTCGGGTTCTCGCCCGCCGCGAGCTTCTTGGCGCGATCGACCAGTTGTTGCTCCATTCCTTCTCGCCCGATCATGATCACGAAGTCGCCGTTCTTGATTCCCGCGACGGCGAACTGGGCGAGTTCGTCGAGGTCTTGTACCGGAAGCTCGATGCCGGCGGCCTTCATGCCTTTCATGAAATCGTCGAAGGTGGTCTCGGAACCTTCGGGGACGGGCTTCTCCCGCGCCAGCTCCTGGGGGCGGTTGCGCTTGGTGGTCCAGATGCCGGTCGCGAGCATGCCGCCGGAGGGATAGAAGATCGCCGCGCGCAGCTTCGTTTCCGCCGCGAGCTGTGCGTCGAGGCACTCGGTCAGAATGGAAATGGCGGCCTTGCTCGAAGCGTAAACAGACTGGCCGGCGAGGGGAGCCACGCCGCCATCGCCCGATGAAGTGTTCATGACGAGACCGGGTTCACCCGCTGCGATCATGCGCGGAACGAAAGCCTGAACGCCGTGCATGACACCGTGTACGTTGACGCCGTGCACCCAGGTCCAGTCGTTGGGCGTCGTCTCCCAGACGTTGAGCTGCGCCACGGAAACGCCCGCGTTGTTGCACAGCAGGTGGCAGGCGCCGAAGGTCGAGTAGGTGTGATGCGCCAGCGCTTCGAGGGCTTCGAAGCGGCGTACATCCGTCACTTGGGTCGTTAGGGGGCCCAGGCTGCCGAGTTCTTCGGCCGCGGCTTTCAGGGCCGGTTCTTCGACGTCGGCAATGACGACCTTCATGCCTTCGGAAAGGAAAGCCTTCGCCAGCGCTTTTCCGACGCCCGACGCGCCTCCGGTCACGACTGCCACTCGATCTCGCAATTCCCGCATGGCCTGGGTCTCCTGTGTGGGTTGGAAGATTTATCGTATAGCGAACTATATCATTGCACTCGACTGTATTTATTCTCTACACTTTCTCGCCATGGCGCCGAGCGATCATCCCAACGCCCTGGAATCATTGAAAGAGCCGCCCGAGGTCCTGTCCCGGCGCGAACGTCGAAAACTCGAACTGAGAGCCAAGATCCTGGATACCGCCCGCCAACTCTTCGAGGAGCAGGGCTTCGTCGAGACCCGCGTGGCCGACATCTGCGAGCGCGCAGACATCGCCCAGAAGACGTTTTTCAACCACTTCCCCACAAAGCTCGACCTGCTGCGCGAGATCGCCCACGCGGGGGTCGAGCAGCTGATGTTCGAGATCGAGGACATCCGCAAAGCCGAGATCGGAACCCGCGAGCGGATCGAGCGACTCTTCGGATCCGTGGCCGCCCATGTGGCGGAAGCGGGCCCGCGCAATCGCGACCTGCTGGTCGAACTCGTTCACTTGATCAGCGGGGACGCGGCCGAGCGTTCGGAGCAAGCGCGCCGCTTGCACGCGGCCCTGCAGGGGATCGTCGAAGACGGACTCGCTTTGGGCGATGTCACCCGGCGCCACGACCCCCAAACCCTCACCGAGTTGATCCTCGGTTCCTACTACGTGTTGATGTTCAATTACGCGAATCTGGATGACTTTCCGATTCGCGAACGCGGGCGAGCGGCGGCCGAGATCCTGGCCGATGCGCTGGCACCGCAAGCGGAGGAAACCCATGGCGCGGCGTGAGAAAGAACACGTTCAGCTTCCGGTGCCCAACGGCTGGTTCGCGGTCGAGTTCAGTCGCGAGCTGCGCGAGGGCGACGTGAAGCCGATTCACTATTGCGGCGAAGACCTCGTGCTGTTTCGAACCCGCAACGGTCAGGCGCGGGTGATGGACGCGTTCTGCGCCCACCTCGGCGCACACATGGGTTACGGCGGACGCGTGATGGGGGAATCCTTGCGTTGCCCCTTCCACGCCTGGCAGTACGACGGCGCCTCGGGCGAGTGCACCCAAATCCCGTATTGCGATCGCGTTCCCAAGCACGCCCGGGTTCGCTCCTGGGAGGTTCAGGAAAAGAACGGCTTCATCTGGTTCTGGTACCACTCCGAAGGAGAGCCTCCGAACTGGGACTTCCCCGAACAGCCGGTCTTCCAGGGAGCCGACGACGCGTGGAGCGAACCGCGCGCCTTCGACGTCGTGCTCGACGCCCACATCCAGGATACCCACGAGAACAACAACGACCCGGTGCACTTCTTCTACGTCCACAGCGCGCCGGAGATCCCCGAGTCCGACATTCGATTCACGCCCGGAAGCACCCACTACCGGATCACCAGCACCCAGGAAATGGTCTACCCGAACGGCACGTTTACGATGATCTTCCACCGGGATTCCTGGGGGCTCGGACTCAACTGCATGGACATGCAGGGCATTCCCGGCGCGGGGTTGATGATGTTCGCCGCCACCACGCCCATCGGTGAGAACAGCGTGCATTCGCGCTGGCTCCTCACCGCCACCCGCAACATGGTCGACGTGGCGGGCGAAGAGTTCATGAACAACGTCACTTCCGGAATCCAACAGGACCTCGACATCTGGAAGCACAAGGTTCACCGCGCGAGTCCGGTCTTCTGCCAGGCGGACCACTACCTCGGTGACTTCCGAAAATGGGCGCGTCAGTTCTACACGAACCCGGTCGGAGACGTCCGCAAGCCGGAGGCGGACTGAGATGGATCGCTTCCTCGTTGTTTCCTCCGATGGCCACGCGGGTCCCCACGCCGCGGAATACCGCGGCTATGTCAACCCGGAATACCGCGATGTCTTCGACGTGGCGCTGCCGATTCAGATCGAAATGACCGAAGCCGCGGCGAAGAGCTTCCTGGTCGACGACATCAACAAGGAATGGCGCAAGGGGCGCGACTACGCGTTGTCCGGCGCCTGGGACGCCGAAGCGCGCGACAAGGTGCTCGACGCCGACGGGATCGCGGCGGAGGTCTTGTTTCCCGATGGCGTGACCGAGATGAACGCGCCGCCCTTCGGCGCGGGCTTCACCATGACGCCCGAAGGCGTGACCGCGGATCTCCAGTGGGCGGGTTGCATTGCGCACAATCGATGGATGGCGGAGTTCGTCTCGACGGCGCCCGAACGCCGGATCGGTCTCGCGTGTATCCCCGTGCTGTGGGACATCGATCGCGCGGTGGAGGGGATCCGTTGGGCGCACACGAACGGGCTGCGCGGAGTCGTTTTTCCGCCGCGTTGGGGAAGTTTCGCGGCCTACCACCATCCGCGCTACGACCCGGTTTGGGAAATCTGCCAGGACCTCGACATGCCGATCCATTTCCATTCGGGCCCGGCGCCGATCGAGGAATACTTCGGCCCGGTTCCCGCGCCCGAAGGTCACGTGGTCCCGCCCGGCGCCATGGGGGTCTACATCACCGAAGTCGCCATGTGGCTCGTGCGACCGCTCACCTTCATGCTGTGGGGCGGTGTATTCGAACGCTTCCCGAAGTTGAAGGTCGCCCTGGTCGAGGGCACCAGCATCTGGGTGCCGGAATACCTCGAGCTGCTGGAACAGCGCTATTCCGAATCCCACTACGCCCAGAAACTCGGCGATTACCGCAGTCATCTCTCGATGTCGCCGGCCGATTACTTCCGGCGCAACGTGCGGGTCGGTGCGTCGTGCATGCCGCGTCGCGAGGCGGAGCTGCGCCACGCCATCGGTCTCGGCACCATCATGTGGGGCAGCGACTATCCGCATCCCGAGGGCAGTTGGCCCTACACGAAGGATCAAATGCAGGGAACGTTCGGCGGCCTGCCGGAGCACGAGATCGCCCAGATGCTGGGCGGCAATGCGGCGGAGTTCTACAACCTCGATATCGAGAAACTCGCGCCCCTGGCGGCGCGCATTGGCCCGGAGAAGCGTTCCTTCGCGAAGGCAGACTGATCCCCACTACCCACCGAGGAGTCGAACATGACCGACGGACCGAAGATCAACCCCGGCGACATCATCTTGTGGCCCATGCTGAAGCTCGACTACGACACGAACCCGAAGAACATCCGGGCCTTGCTCCCGCCGGGCATCGAGACGAGTGACACCGCCCAGGTGCACTTGACCACCTATTGCTTCCCGGTCCCCGACGTTCCGGAATACGGCGTGCTGATCAACGTCGATGCGGACTACCAGGGCGAGAAGGGGTTCTTCACCATCGGCTACGGCATCGATCAGGAATCCGCGGTCTTCATCAGCCGCGACCGCAACGGACAACCGAAATACCCGTGCGAGATCGATTACTACCGCATGCTCGACCACGTGCACGCGCGCTGCACCCACCAGGGCTACACGTTCCTGGAGTTCGACGGCAAGGCGACGGACCCGATCGACCACCCGCCGGAGCACACGGAGACCGAGTGGTGGATCAAGGTATCCCCCGGCGTCGGCATGCTGCCCGAGACCACCTACGACTTCCCGCCCCACGTCGTGCGCGTCCATACGAAATACGGGACCGCTTTCAATCAGAAGGTCGAGGGCCAACTCACGCTACGCGACAGTCCCTGGGACCCGATCGCGAAACTGCTGCCCCAGGAGAGCGAGGTTTCCGCGCGCTTGTGGACACCGAGCGCGTTCGAGCGCGACATCAACCTCGCCGGAAAACTCGACGGCGAAGCCTTCGCGCCCTTCATCGACACCATCAGCGGCTCGCGTTGGCCCGGCGAAAACGGCGGTCCGAAAAAGCGCTGAGCCGCGGCGCGCGCAGCGTGGTCGCCTTAGGGTGTCTCGGCCGCCCAGGCGACGCCGCTGCCCGGGGGCGGGGCCACGAGAAAGGGACGAAACGATTCGTCCCCGGTGAGGAATACCTTCAGGAAGGGGAGGGCCCAGCGCAGGACGAGGTCGTGGGCTTCGCTTTGGGTCAACGTGTCGGGCGGCGCGCAATCGGGGCTCGGGAAGCAGGCGTCGGAGAACGCGTAGTGGCCCGTGTTCTCGATCTCGATCCGGTACTTCTCGCCCGTGCTCGCCTCGTAGGCGGCTCGAATGGCGGCGTTGCTCACCACACTGTCGATCTGTCCCAAGATCGTGAGCGAAGGGATGTGGAGTGCGCCGCCCGGCGGTACCGCGGCGGCGAGGGGCATGGCGGCGCGGTAGCGCACGTCCTGGGGCACAACGAGATAGGTGGTGAAGCCACCGAAGGAATGGCCCGACATGGCAATGCGGTCGGGATCCATGCTTCCAAAGAAGGGTGAGGCCCCGTCGCCGTTCGCGGCCAGCATCGTGTCGAGGGCGAAGCGGATGTCCTTGGGCCGCTCGATCGCCGATGCGACCTGGGCGGCGGGTGTCCCGCAGCTCGGGAAGTCGAACAACGTGTTTCCCGGATGCGGCGGCGCGATCACGATGAAACCGTGGGAAGCCAGTAGCGGTGTCATGAACGTGCTCTGAGTGGGAACGCCGCAGGAACCGTGGGAGAACATCAGGATCGGGTAGGGGGCTCCCGAAAGATCCATCGCCAGGTCGCGCGGAGCACCGACGCCCGGAGAAACCGGCGATCCGTCGGGAATTCCCGGGTACCAGACCACCACGTCGAGCACGCGATCTTCGGCCGGGGTGACGGCCGAGGGTTTGGTCATCGTGACGGTTCGCGCCGAGGCCGCCAACGGACCGAAAGCGCGCGCATCGACGCAGGTTCCCGCGGTCCAGCTCACCACATCGCTGCAACGGTCGAGGGAACACCGGTTGCGCGTTTCTTGCCCGCGATCGACACAACGCGATTCCGAGCGCGTTCGACATTGGATCGCGTTCTTTCGGTTCTCCCGAAAACCACCGCAGGCAATGCGGTCGCTTCCGCAAACGGCCCCACGAATTTCGCGGACGGCGGTGCGCTTGCATGGGCTGCGAAGGGCGGCGGCGTCGAGCGCGGTTTCGACGACCTCCCGCGCACAGCGCCGATAGTGACTGCGCTTTGCCCCGGGGCCCCCGTCGAAGGACGCACACGGGCAAGCGGTTTCGGTGTCGAGCTGAATCTGCGCGAGCGCCCGACGGTCCCCCAGCGTGGAGGCCCCTTCGAGACAGCGATCCTGTGCGCTCGAATCCGAAGCAGCGAACGTCAGAACGAACACCAGAAAACCGAATGCGTGAATGCGCAGCACCGTGGGAACCTCCGATCGCTTGGGTGGGTCGAGCGCGGCCTCGAAGAAAGAATATCCCATGGAGGCCGACTCCCGGTCGGATCGCTCGAAAAAGCCCCTTCCGGGCCCATTCCGGCCCTCCGGGAGAATCATCCGTTGTTGGGGGACTGGGCGTGAGCGAGAATAGGGCCTCCCGGAGGTCCCCATTTGTCCAGCGAGCCCGTGCCCCTACCCGAGGGGACCGTCACCGTGCTGTCCGCCGAAGAGCTCGGCGATGAAGCCGTCCTCAAGGGGGATCCGATCACGATGGAACTCGATTGGAATTGCGACCTGTTCGAGAACGCGGTCACCGCCGCGGTCGAGGATTGAATCGGTCCATGTCGAACCGACTGAAAGTGCATGGCGCCGTCGTTTCCTACTACACGGGAAAACTCGAGGGGTACCTGCGTTACAAGGAGATCCCCTACGAGTTCGTTCCGTATGGTCCCGCGAGTCAACGGCGCTTGCGGCGGGAGACCGGTGCATCGCAGATGCCCGCCGTCGAACTCCCGGACGGACGTTTCATGACCGACACCACCCCCATGATCGATTGGTTCGAATCCGAGTACCCGCTGCCCGCGGTCATTCCGCCCGATCCGCTGCAAGGCTTCATGAGTCGTCTGGTGGAAGACTATGCGGAGGAGTGGTTGTGGCGGCCGGCCATGCATTTTCGCTGGAGCTATCGCAAGGACGCCTCGTTGCTGAGCGGGCGCATCGCCGACGAGATCATGCGCATTCCGATTCCCCGTTTTCTCAAAAGTTTCGCCATGCGCCGCCGGCAGCACGGCGGCTGGGTTCGCGGCGATGGCGTTACGCGTGAGACCTGGGATCACGTGGAGGGTTGCTACTTCAAGGCCCTCGATCAGCTGGAGGCGATCTTTGCGGTCCGCCCCTACCTATTAGGGGCGGTTCCGACCCTGGCGGATTTCGGGTTCTTTGCCTCGATGTTTCGTCACTTCTCGCAAGACCCGACCCCGGCGGACATCATGCGCGAGCGGGCCCCGGGCGTCTTCGCGTGGCAAGCGCGTCTATGGAATGCGCGAGGCAGTCGAACCCAGGGAGAGTTGGTTCGCGGCATTCCGGAGGATTGGAGCCCGATCCTTCGCGAGCTGGGGAGTGCCTACCTGCCGTACCTGTGCGCCAACGCCCTGGGATGGAAGGCCGGAGAGCGCCGGCACGATGCCGAGATCCAGGGCGTCCATTATCGCGATCTACCGGTTTCCCAGTACCGCGTCTGGTGTCTCGAACGCTTGCGGGCCCACTATGAAGCCCTGCCCGAAGCTCCGAAGAAGGAAACGCGCAATCTGCTCGAGGCCCACGGTTGTTGGGAACCGCTGTTTCGTCTTCGCGATCTGAATTCCCGCTACGACGAAGCGGGAGCGGTACCGTTTCGCGGAAGAAACGTGCACTATCAAAACGCGCGTTGAGCTCTTGACGAACGACTTCACGATCTTTCTCTGGTTGGTGAAGATCGGCGCATTGATCAATCTCTATTTCCTCGCGAAAACCTTCGGGCTGCCATCGGGCACGACGGATTCGAGCATCGTCATTCCGGCTCAGATTCTGTTTGGCGTTTCGGCTTTCCGCTGCCTGTTTCCCAACCGCTACAAGGACAACGTCGTCTTTCACGCCACTCCCCTGTCCTCGATTTTTCTGACGCGGATTCTGGCCTCATTTGCCGAGGTCGCGTACATCTACCAATTCTCCCATGTGATTCGCCTGCTCAATCTCGACCGGGTCGGATGGGTGGATGCGCTGTCCTGGCTGATGGTCGTGCAGGTCGTGATCTCCCAGGGCTTCGTCTGGGGCGCCATCCTGACCGAGCGACTCGTACTCTACGTCTACGAAGAAGCGGGTTGGGCGATCCTCTTCGTCGCCAATACACTCGCGAGTGCCTACCTCTACACGACACTCGATGATCCCCTCGGCGGCGCTGAAAGACTCCTTCAAATCAATCTGCTCTTCGGCCTCGTGTACCTGCCGTGGCAAATGTTTCATTTGAGATCACTGCGCCGAGAAGCCAAGCAAGCCGCTGAGGCCGTGGCGTCGGGGGACGGCGCCCGCGGAGGTTCCGTGAAAACGGGCTGGCACCGATCCATTCACGAGCGAAACCGCCGCTGCGATGCAGCATCCTGGGGCGGATTCGTGGGCCTGACCTGGATGGTGAGCTATTTCGCCACCCTGATTCCGGTCTGGGTCTACTACGTCGTCCTCGTGCTGGCGGCAGACTGAGGACGACGACGATGGTGTGACGAACGCTTAGTGGGAGCCGGTGGCGCCACCGCCGCTTCGCCACGTTCTCTGTTGGAGATGATCCGCCTGGGGAGCGGGTGGAGAATAGAGGGTCAGGGTGGTGACTGGGCCGAGAATCGGGATCAGGCAGACGAGCGACCAGAAAAGCTTCCATAGAGTATTCGACGCGCTGCGCCAGATCCGTACCAGGCACCACAAGGAAAAAAGTCCGGAAACGGCTAGAACGCCCACGAGGCCCAGGTTGTCTCCCCAATCCATGTTTCTTTCCTCACTCTCGATTTGGCAACGGCTTGTCTGGAATGGAAGCCCTTCCGCTTATGTAGACGAACCCGTCTGTTGGCTTTCCTGCCAATCGTGCCATTTGTCCAACTCGCAAGAGTAGGCGCGCAGATCGTCTTGGGTACTCAGGTAGACGAACGATGCTCGGTTGGACTGATTCGATGCTGCACAGAAGGTGGACACGGCATCCCCGGCGACGGATTCCCAATCGTTGTCCGCGGCTTCGCGGCTCTCGAATTCGATGACCATCGACAGAATCCCGTCCACGTAGCCGACATCGCAGGAGACCGACGCCGCGCTGTGGGTTGGGATTGCGTAGCACTGCTCGATTCCATCGGTGATGGTTTCTCGCTGCGCGGACTCTTGCGCGTTCGATGGTCCCAGTTCTCGCATCGCGCGGTCGACTTTCTTTTCAACCGCACGTGAGCGGTCCGCTTCGTCCACGTATCGGAGCAATTCGCCGGGAATGGGAGACTGGATTCGAAGCAGGCCGCGATTCGAGAAGCGGGGGCGCGTAAACCAGGCGATTTCATCGCGTTCGATGTAGACCAGCGCAACTTCTCGGAGGTCGGCAACGACGATGTAGTCCGGATCGCCCTTGTCGCCGACGTGGATGCGTAGGGCCGGATCGTAGTTGGCTTCGATCTCGAGGCGCGTCGCCCCCGGACCGCGCTGTGCGTTGAGGACCTGGCCTCGATAATCCGAGAATGTGTAGCCGTGACGGAACGCCGCGCAACCGAATGCGGGCGCCACGCTGACGCAGATCGCAACGATGGCTGCCGCTCGGAAATTCAACTGCATCGCGACTCCTGTTTTCCCCACGAACGGATCGGGAATCGGGTGTCCGCCGCATGGTTCTGTCTTCCAGGCGTACGAAAGGAATGCACGAATGTTCGGTGCGCAAGGGAAACTGCGCGTTTCCTGCGTAAAAGGTACAGCTGCGTTGCGCCCGAATAGCTACGTTGATCACGAAATATCACCCGTGGCGGAGGGCCAATGAAACTCGAACACGCGAACGAACTTCTGCGACCCGGCTATCTCGCGCTAGAATCGGGCTACACGAGACTTCCCGACGGTCAGCTCCACGTCGCCTGTTGGACCACGATGCACGGCTGTTCGGGCCGCATGGTCGAGTGGTGGTTCGGCTTCCTCGAAACGACCGAGCAATACAAGTGGTGGCACCCGCTCGATCACCTCTGGTGCGAGTGGAAGGGGGAGCGGGGAACGGGACGTTTCATTGGCGGGGAACACCACGTGCACGAGAAGATCGGCGGCGAACTCCAGAAACTGCGGATTCAGTTTCGGGAACCCTCGGATTACCTGGATGCTTCGAATTTCGGGGAGGCGGGAATTTCCGGGGCGGTATGTGCTCGGGTGGGATCTTTGGATGCACCGGTTCAGGCGGGACACCTGATCCATCTCTGCCGCGATACGGCGTATGGTTGCGAGATGCGAAGTCGCTTTTGGCTCGGCGATTTCGATCCTCCGGAGGTCGCGCCGGACCCGGCTGCCCGGACCGCCGCATTTCCCGACACCGTGGGTGAAGCACTCCTGAAGCACTGCCACGAAGAGATGAGCTATCTGGCCGGTTTCCTGCCCGAGCTCTACGAAAAGCACCACTAGCCGCATGACAAGGCGGGGCTTGTCCCCCCTACCGGCGGGCGCTATCCAGTGCCCATGGAAATCATCAAGAAGACCAATGAATATTCGATCGTCAAGAAGCGTTCGGGCCGCTTCGGCGTGCGTTCCAAGAATCGCACCTGGGTTGGTGGCGACGACAAGCTCAAGATCCTCGTAGATGAGGGCATGATCAAGCTGCCGAAAGCCAAGCCGAAACCCGCGGCGACCGAAGACGAAGCGGCCGCCAGCGAATAGTCCCCCCTCCGAGGCGGAAGGGCATTGGCCTCGATGGGTAGCGAGCTGATGAACGTTCCGTGCGAAGTCGCACTCTCTCAGGTCGACTACCGTGCGTACTTCTACTCCTTCTATCTGACACTCGCATTGCCGGCGACGGAAGTCGTCAGCTACTGCGTCCAGTAGCGGGGTCGGATCAGATCTAGCTGCACCCGGTGTCGCGGGCATGCTGCACTGTGCAACTCGCGGTACGTTCTCGCTGTTGGCCCGACTCCTTGTGGCAGGGCCATGCCGCCTGGCACGTACCCGATACCCTCGGATCCGTCTTGATCTACCCGTATTTGCGGTCGGAAAGCCCAGCGAGAACACCCTCTCGCGCGGCCCCGTTTCCTAAGGTTCGTCGGCCTGGAGAACCGCCTCGGGTCTGCTACAGAATGCGTGGGCAAACGGATTGAGCGCCGCATCTTTGCGTTGTGACGGACCGATTGTGTGCAGCTTTGGCAAAGAGAGGTTTGATCGTGATGGGAGCGGGGGAGGTGCGGGCAACTCTGCGATCTGGAATCTGCGCGGTCGGCGTGTTGACCTTGCTGGCCTGCGACTCGTCCGAAATGCGAACTCCGTCCGTCGCGGCTGCACCGGAGCGGGCCGCGGTTTCCGCCCTAACGCACGTTCCCTCGGCGGCTGACGTCGCGACGCTCGACGGGGCCCCGGTCCCGCTCGCTGACCTCGTGCAATACGTCTCCCACAAGCGCGGTTCCGGTTATCGCCCGTTTTCATCGCGTGAAGCGGAACGGTTGCTTCGGGCCTACCTTCGAGAGCGGATCCTCGAGCGGGAAACCCGGCGACGGGGTCTACCCGCCACCGCGGCGGGTCGCAGCAAGGCATTGGCCGAGATCGCCGACCAATACGCTGGGCCGCGCCGTGTTGTTACCGAAGTCGCGCATACGCGGCGCGAAGTTTTCGGGGGCGATGCCACTTCCACGCTCGACGGCGAGGCCCTGCGCAGTCGCGTGCTCGCCGATGGCTCCGTGTTGCGGCGCAAAGCGTTGCTCGATTTGTTGCTCAACGAGGCTGACGTGAAGGTCGACACGGACGTTCTCGCGGGTTGGGTGCAACCGATCGAAGACACGGCCGGCCCTGCCTCACCGCCGCGCTTCTAGTCTTCGACGTACCCGCAGGAGCGCGCGATCCTGTTGTAGAGAGTGATCGGAATTCTTCGCCGTGTTTCGCGCGTTCTTTGTGTAGGAGGAGAGATGAGGGGAAAGGTTCGGAGTCGTGGGCGTGCCGCGGTCGGTGGCCTGGCGCAGCTTGCGATGGTCACCGCAATCGCGTTGCTCGGTTGTGGGACAACCCATCAGGCCAAAGAACCCGCGAAACCGTCGGGGTTCCTCGGTGACTACAGCGCTCTGTTGCCGGGTGAAGGGGATGAAGCGCAGCTCGTTTTCATCGATTCGCGCGCAGACTTTGCGTCGTACGAATCGATCATCATCGAATCCGTGACGATCTGGCGCTCTTCCAGCACCGCCAACATCCCCGAGCAAGAGCGCACGGAAGTCATCAACGCCCTGCAAGCTGCACTGTATACGGAGCTATCCAAAGATTTTTCGATCGTGCAGCGAGCCGGCCCCGGTGTGTTGCGCGTGCGTGCGGCGGTCACGGATGCCACGGGCGCGAACCTGGCGGGCCCGACTTCAGCGACCGCGCTGCCCGAATCGCGCTTGTTGTCGGCAGCGGGGGATCTGGCCAGCGGAAACCGCTCGCTCGTCGTCAGCACCGGCATCGAGGGGGAGGTCACCGATTCCGTCACCCACCAACGCCTGGTTGCGGCCGTAGATCGCCGTGTCGGATCCTCGACCCTGCGCAGCTCGGGCGACTGGGACCTGCTCCGCAAGGACTTCGACTTCTGGGCAGGCCGCTTGCGAGAGCGACTGGTGGCGCTCCGGTCGAGGTAGATGGCGTCCGCCCGGGGCCGACGGAAGGGAGACCGTCGCCGCTAGGGACAGGCGGGGCCTTCGCACGCGAGCGGGCAGGTTGGACAGGTGGGACCCGGTGGTTGATTGAAGAGTTGGAAGCTCCGACTGAGATCGCTTCCGCTGATGAACTGACCTGAGTTGTCCAAGTCGAACAATGCGCACCTTGCGACGCCGCTGCTCCCGCAATCGGACTTGGAGCGATCCTTGTTGAAGGATGCGAGGAGTTCTCCCAGGTCGACACCCCCCACGACCTGTCCCTGAGTCCCGAACTTTGCGTCGCATTGGTTTCCGAAACCATCCGCATCGTCATCGAGTTGGCCGCCTGTCGTCGTCTGGAAGGGGAGGCGAGATCCTCCCAGCGGTGGATTCGGGACATCCCGGCAGTTGTCGCATGCATCGCCCACGCCGTCCGCGTCGCTGTCGGGAGTGACGTCACATTCGCCGCCTACCGCGAAGGCTTCGGCACCGAGCGGGATCACCGAGATCCCATAGAATTCAACACATTCATTGTTGGTGCACGTCAGCGTGATCAATCCGATGTTCGAAGCATTGACCAGGTTGAACACCACGTCGTCCGACAGGCTGTCGCCGCTGATCGACTGCCCAGTCGAATCGCCGACCCGCACGGTGAATTCGGTATTGAGGGGATGGCCGCCGAATGAATCTACGCAATCGATCCCGCGAAAAGTGAGGCGGTCGTGATTCGCGGGGAACGGGACCGGGCCCGACACGTTGTCGTTCACGAACGTCTGGGTGCCCACGCAGTCGATCGTGAAACTTCCATTGTCGAATATGGCCTGGAAGGCTTGGCTGGGATCCGAATAATCGCCGATGTTTGGTGCCCCATGCGCGTCGGCCCCGACCTGGTTGGGCCGCACGGTATATGCGACGAAGAATGGCGCACCCGACGGAACGATCCCACCGCCGTCGAAAACCTCCCCGTGGACGTCGACTCGTACGTCCGCCGAGACCAAAGAGGCCGAATCGAGTAGAGCGACGAACAAACCGACAAGGTGCCAATAGCGAAGCCGCATGCACATACTCCCGGGGACCCCATCACGGCGGGGTCATTTTTCCGCCGTCGCGATCATACTGCGACGACACCCGTCTGTGTTAGTTTGTTCTCGGGAGGAGGACGCGATCGTGAAGGAATCTGTATGGGTCATATGGCTTGGGTCCGCGGCGGCGATGGTCTTTGGAGAGGGCTGGGTGACTACGGCGGGGTTTGCCGCCTTCGCCGGAACCCTGGGCATCCACGTGCTCGAGTTTCTCGTAAAGCGTCCGGTGATGGAGAAAGCGGAAGGGTCCATGGGCTACCACTTCGTCCAGACCCTGATCTACGGGCTATTCCATTGGAAACCGCTGGAAGATTCCGCGCCGCCTGCCGACTGAACGGAGGCGCCTGCTCGCGCGATTCGTGCTCCTCGGATGGGATGCCGTATCCGCTCTACTTCTTCTCCATGGGGAACACGGTCCGCCAGTCGCGTTTCATGTCGACGAGGGTCCAGCCTTTCGCGCGGGCTTCGTCGAGGGCGCGGTCGAGGCGGCCGATCGATGACGCGCGATCGTATGCCCATTCTCGTGTTTCGTCCGTGTGATGGACGAGGAGTGCGAAGCGGGGTCCGCTGCCGGCGGTCGTCCACTGGAGCATCTCCAGGTCTCCGTCGGAGTTTCCGAAAGCGGCGATCGGCCGACGACCGATGTGCTGATGGATGGCGACGGGTTTACCCGCCTTGTCATCGATGAAATTCACTTTGGGCAATCGAACGAGCGTCGGTACGCCATCGCGCAGCTCGAACTTCGTCTGGACGCTACTGCCGATGACTTGCTCCGGCGGGATGCCATACACGGCCTCGGTCCAAGGGCGCATGAATTCGACTCC
>JAJDAL010000012.1 GCA_029261875.1 Deltaproteobacteria bacterium | reverse complement strand
CGACGTCGCGGGCGGCCAGGGTGGCCCGGGCTTCGTCCACCGCGATGGAAAGCAGGGTGTCGTCGAGGGACACCAACGGGTCGTCCTTCGCGACCGCGGCGCCGGGTTCCACATGGCGTTCGATGACACGGGCCGAGGCTTCGGATGCAACCGTGGCTTGGCGAAATGCCACGGTGAGACCCGCTACGTCCGCCAGCCCCCCCATGGCGCTGCGCTCGACGGACGCCACCTGTACCCGCTGGGCGGCACGCATGGTCTTGCGTTGCGTGGGAATCGCATCCGCGGCCCTGGATTCGGGCCCGCAGCCGCTGGCAAGCGTCAGAGAACTTAGGAGTATGGGGAACAACAGCCTTTGGCCGCGCATCAGCGGGTCTCCTGTTGGGCGCGGTGTAGGGCGATGGCGCGCAGCGCCACTTCGATGTCTTCTCCGAGTCGGTTCGGATCGACGCCGTCGTCGAATTGCGCGACCAACAAACCGCCTTCGGCGAAAGCGGTCGCTAGCGGGGCGAGTTCCTTTCCGAACCGAGCTGCCAGATCCGGGCCCAGGTCCGCCAGGGCACCTTCCAGCGCATCCCCCACCAATTCGTTTCCGCGGCGGCGCAGTTTGCGTAAGCGCTCGAGGGTGTCGGGATCGCGGTCGCCCAGTTCCAATGCGAGCAGGATGGCGAGCCGCCCGAATACCGGGAGCGTCGCGCCGCTCTTGTCCATTGCGAACCCGAATAAGCGGGCCAGCGGGGAGCCGGGCTGCCCCTCGAGGTCGGCCTTTCCCAGATCGTCGAGCCAGGCTTCCGCGGAACGTTCGATGACGGCGGCGGTAAGGTCCTGTTTGTTCTGGAAGAACCAATAGATGGAGCTGGCGGGCAGGCCGGAAGCCCGACTGATGGCGGAGATCCCGGTGCCCGCATAACCCCGTTCCGCGAGCAGTTGCTCGGCCGCGTCGAGAATGCGCGCTCGCGAACGCGCGCCGTCGGGGCGAGTCGCGGCTCGCCCGGGTGTGGGCTCAGTCGTCGTCATGTCTGGATTGGCTCCTACAGCGTGGGCGCTCTGTAGTGATCACTACATTAGCATCGGATTCCCGGCCGGGCCACTAAAGAGAGGGAAAGCGCCCTCAGGGGGAGGAGGGCGCCTGGCTGCTGCCCGTGCGGCTTCCCCAATGTTTGGCGTCGTGGGAAAAAGCTTCGGATATCGCTGGCTTGGACTGGGGAAGGTGCCCGCCGAGACGCGAACCCGGTCAGACTGCGCGCTGGCGTTTCGGAAGTTCCGCGGCCGCGCAATTCTTCAGGTTCTCCGCGCTTGGCATGGCCTTGGTTCCCTCGGGCTCACCCCATGCCAAGGATCGTGCGGCCCAGGGTCTCGCGATTTCCGAGTGATTCGATGGCACCGGGGAGTTCCTCGAATCGCGCGACCCGTCCCACGACGGCCCGGATCTGCTTGCTCGCGTACAGGCCGTGGATCTCGCTCGCGATGTGCTGTCCGAGGGTATCGGGCACGAAGTTCCAGCCCATGCCCCGCTTCATGACCGGGGCGATGGCGGCGGGCGCATAAGCGAGCATGACGCCGCAGAGCTTGAGGTTGCCGGTCGAGAGGGCACGCGGAACGATCAATTTCTCATCCGCGTAGTGTTTGTCCGACGCGAATCCCATCATCAAGTAGCGACCGTTGTACGCCGTGCAATGAATCGACTTCTGCAGGACGGCTTCGCCCACGTTGTCGAACACGACGTCGACACCCCGGCCCTGGGTTTCGTCGAGCACGACCTGTGCGAAATCATCGTCCGTGTAGTTGATTGCGACGTCCGCTCCGAGGTCGCGACAAAGGTCGAGCTTCTCCTCGGTACTCGCTGTTGCAAACACGCGTGCGCCCGCGAGTTTCGCCAGTTGAATCGCCGCCGAGCCCGACCCGCCGGCGGCCGCGTGGATCAGCACACTTTCGCCGGCTTCGAGTCCCGCTCGGTCATGAAGGCCCAGCCACGCGAGATGAAACGGAAAATACAGCGCCGCCGCGTCCGGTAGCGCGATCTCCTCGGGGATCTCGAACGTCGCTGTCACGGGACAGATGGCGTATTGCGCAAAGCCTCCGAACGCTTGCTTCGCAAGGGCGACGACGCGTTTCCCTTGCCAGTCCGCGACGCCGTCGCCACACGCATCGACGATCCCCATCACCTCCATGCCGGGAATCGTGGGCAGGGGCGGGGGGACCAGCATGTTCTCGCCCGTGATGCGGTCGATGTCGTTCAGGTTCAAGGGAATCCCGAGGGCGCGAACGAGCAACTCACCCGGCCCCGGCGAGGGCACGGGCACTTCGTCGATCACGAGCACCTCCGACGGCTGGCCGTATGCGTGAACACGCCACGCGCGCATGGTCTTCGGGATTTCCAACGGCGGCTCTCCTCGTCTTGCGGCCATTCTGGCACAAGTCGGCGACGTGGGCGGTCCCGGTCAGGAGGCAACTCGATCTTCAACCCCCTGCAAAAATTACGGAAGTCGACCCATGCGATTCAGGTTGAGTCGATCTCCACCCATCGTTGTAACATGGGTTCTTATGGCCTCTACCCCCCTGCACCGCCCGGAAGGCGGAAACGCGGCAGTGCGCCGTCTCGACGTCGTACCGGACGCCGTGCCGTCGGATGCCGGAGCGGTTCGGCGCTCGGTACACGGGCTTCGCCCGCGCCAGCGTCTCGGCTTGAAGCTGGCTTCGATCGACTTCGTGGCCGCACCCATCACTTTCGCCGCGATCGGTTGGGCGCGCGGTGCCGGCCTTTGGCGTGGCGAACTGCAGAATATCCACGAGCGAATCCACGCCTTGGGTTTCACGGCCTTGCGCGCGTGGCCGCTGGTCGAATCGCTGGCCCTCGCAGCGCTGATCGGTTTCGCGACGCTGGCGGTCTATCGAAGTGTCGGCGTGTATCGAGCGGCTGCGGAAACCGGTCGCGGACCCTTGCGCGTCGTCATCGAGGCAGAATGCCTGCTCTTCGTTCTGCTCGCCGCCGCACTCTGGATATTGGGCGTAGAAGAAGTGAGTCGCCTCGCTGTGGCGTCCAGCATTGCGGTGAAGGCGTTCGCGATTGGCTGCATCCATCGAGTGATCTGGGACCGTTGGGCGAGACGGATAGAGACCCAGTCCGGCGCGCTCGACCGCGTTCTATTGGTCGGTAGCGGTCGCGAGGCGCGTGCCCTGGTGAGCGCGCTCTCTCAGCGTCCCGATTTCGGAATCTCGATCGTGGGCTACGTCGATGATCGCCCCTCGGATCTGGACCTACCTCACCTCGGTCGAGTCGACGACATCCCTCACCTGTTCGAAGAGCTGGCGATCGATCAAATCGCCATCTGCGAGGAACACGCGGATCTGGCCAACGTCGATCGCGCCATGCAGATGGCAATCGCGCAAGGCAAGGGAGTTCGAGTTGTGTTTCCCGGTTCGAGTCGCTGGCTGTCCGTGGGAAAGACACAGCTGATCCAGGGGCTCCCGGTACTCACCCTGGCCAGCGATTATCGCGGTACGCCGGCCTATCGGCTGAAGCGAATCTTCGACGCACTCACGGCGTTTTCCCTGCTCGTTCTGCTCAGTCCGTTGCTCGTGGCGATTGCCCTTGTGATCGCGATTGCCGAGGGGCGTCCCGTGTTGTTCCGACAATCGCGTGCCGGTCTCCACGGGCGTCCGTTTACATTGCTGAAATTCCGCACCATGGTACGCGATGCGGAGCTCAAGAAATCGACGCTTGCGAGTCGAAACGAGCGCATCGGGCCGGCATTCAAGATTACGGGGGACCCGCGCGTCACGCGCGTGGGACGCTTCCTTCGGCGTTGGAGTCTCGACGAGCTGCCCCAACTCGTGAATGTGATGCGCGGGGAGATGTCGCTCGTCGGCCCCCGACCGCAACCTCTCGAGGAAGTGCGTCACTACGATCTCTGGCACCGACGTCGCCTTGCGATGCCGCCGGGGATCACGGGCCTGTGGCAGGTTACCGCGCGCGACAACAACGAGTTCGATGAATGGGTTCGATTGGACCTCGAGTACATCGATCGGTGGTCACTCTGGCGCGACCTGTCGATTCTGCTGCGCACACCCCACGCCATACACCATATGCGGGGTGAATGATGGATCGGGTTCGAGCCGCTTCACCGCCATGAAACGCACCACACGCCTGAAACAGATTCTGCAACGACCGGAGTTGGACTTCATCCTGGAGGCGCACGACGGTGTGAGCGCGCGGATCGTCGAGGACGCGGGGTTCGCGGGAATCTGGGCGAGTGGCCTGGCGTTGTCCGCATCGCTCGGCGTGCGGGACAACAACGAAATCTCCTGGACACAAGTTATCGATCACGTTGAATTCATGGCGGATGCCAGTGGCCTTCCGATCCTGCTCGACGGCGACACGGGACACGGAAATTTCAACAACGTTCGACGCTTCGTTCGAAAGCTCGAGCAGCGCGGCATCGCGGGCGTGTGTTTGGAAGACAAGATCTTTCCGAAAACCAACTCATTGCTGCCCGGTGAACCCCAGCCCTTGGCGGATCCCTACGAGTTCGCCGGCCGCCTCAAAGCGGCTCGCGACAGCCAGGCCGACGATGACTTCTGCATCGTTGCCCGAACCGAAGCCCTCGTCAGTGGAATGCCGATGGGAGAGGCCTTTCGCCGCGCGGAGATCTACCGCGAAGCCGGGGCGGACGCCATTCTCATTCACAGTCGGCAGACCACAGCCCGTGAGGTCTTGGAGTTTGCGCAATCGTGGGGAGATCGCGGTCCCGTGGTGATCGTTCCGACGACCTATTACGCGACTCCGACCGACGTCTTCAAGCGAGCGGGCTTCAGCCTGGTGATCTGGGCAAACCACATGCTGCGGACCGCCATCACCGCGATGGAGAAGAACGCAAAGACGATCGCCCGCGATGAATCCCTCTTCAACGTCGAGGGAGAGATCGCTTCACTTTCACGCGTGTTCCAGCTGCAGGGCATGGATGAACTTTCTGCCGCGAACGCGCGATATTTGCGGCCGAACAGCCAGGAGCGCGTCGTCATTCTTGCGGCGTCGAAGGACGAGGAATTTGGAGCGCTCACGCGGGAGCGCCCCAAGTGCATGCTCGAAGTCAACGGGCGGCCGCTGCTGGTCCGGCAGCTCGAGTTGATCCGGGCTTGCGGATTCTATCGGATCTCGATTGTTCGCGGCTGGCAAAGCCAGGCGATCGACGTCGAGGGCGTCGAGTTCGTGGAGAATCCCGACTATGCGTCGACGGGCGTCACGCACTCCCTGGCGCTCGCATTGGAACAACATCCTCCCGGCGACGCCTTGATCGCATCCTTCGGCGACATCGTGTACCGAAAATTCTTGCTTCAGTGTTTGTTGGACGAGTCCGCGGACTTGGCGGTTGTCGTGGACCTCGATTCCCGGGACACGGATGCGAGTCCGAGGGGCGACTTCGTGAAGCTTTCTCATCAGGAGGGTCTCGGGGGGTTACTCGAAGAGGCACCGCCCCGGGTTCTGGGAGCCTCCCGCGATGAACCCGATGGCGAGATGATCGGACTCTTGCGCGCGAGTCCTGTGGGCGTGGGTTGGCTGCACGAAGCAATCGGTTCCCTCGCGTCCGCGGGCCGAGCGCGGACGGCGAAGCTGGCGGATCTGATCGAAGCCGTCGTGCAGTGTGGTCACCCGGTTGCCGCGGTACCGATCCACGGGCATTGGGTGGATGTCAATGAGTTGAGAGATTTGGTCGATGCCGCGGAGTATTGAATTCGGTGCGGTCGCGCAGGAGCGGCCGTCGTGATTGACGCGGAGGATTGGATCGCTTCCGCACAGGCCCACGGATTCGATTTCTACGCGGGTGTTCCGTGTTCGCTGATGGGATCCGTGATCGATGCGGCCATCGAATCCGCAGCGGCACGCTACATCGGTGCTGCCAGTGAAGGCGAGGCTGTGGCGCTTGCGTGCGGTGCGTGGCTCGGCGGGCGACGACCGGTCGTGATCGGTCAGAACAGCGGGTTCGGAAACATGGTGAACCCACTGACGTCCTTGAGCTGGACCTTCCAGATTCCACATTTGTTGGCGATCACCTGGCGCGGCCAACCGGGCCTTGGGGACGAACCGCAGCACGAACTGATGGGGCGAACGCTCGAGTCGCTGCTCGACACCCTGGAACTTCCGCATGCGCTGCTCCCGTCCGCGCCCGAGGATCTGGGGGCGGCCTTCGACCGCGCCGACGCGACGTTGCGCGCGACCCAAAGACCCTACGCGTTCGTGGTCCGCAAAGGCAGCCTGGCTCCGAGCCGGGGAGTGGCCCGCCGATCGGGCGCGCCATCGCGTGTCCCGGAGACGGCCTGGTTGTTTGCTTCGCGACTTCGGGGCCGGGTGCCGGAGCTCGCGCGTGCGGACGCCCTGGCGGCCGTGGTCGATTCATTGGGTACCGAGTGCGCGTATCTCGCCACGACGGGAAAGCTCGGGCGCGAGCTTTACACGCATGGGGATGGATTTCGGAATTTCTACAACGTGGGTGCCATGGGGTGCGTCTCGGCGATCGGTCTCGGCGTGGCGCTGGCGCGACCCGAACGTCGCGTGGTGGTGTTGGACGGCGACGGGTCTCTCCTGATGAAGCTCGGAAATCTGGCGACGATCGGTCATTGGCGGCCCGAAAATCTCGTACACGTCGTTTTCGACAACGAAAGGCACGAATCCACCGGTGGACAGTGGACTTCCTCCAGCAGCGTCCGCTTTGCGGAACTCGCCGCGGGTGTCGGCTACCGCTATGTCGCTGCAGGAGAGAGTGCAGAGGATCTGAAAGAAGCATTGGAACGTGCGCACGCGCTTCCGGGACCGATCTTGATTCATCAGAAAGTGGCGGTGAGTACCGACGCATCACTGGGTCGGCCGGAGATCGCCCCTGCCCAGGTCGCGCGGCGGTTTCGCAATTGGCTCGCCGGAGACGAAACCGCGGATTCTGAAGTCGTGCAGGAGAGAACTTCGTGAGGGCGATTTTGCTTGCAGCGGGTCGGGGTTCGCGATTGGGCGCCGATCGATTGCCCAAGCCCCTATGGGAGATCGGTCCCCGCAGTTGTCGCGATTCGACGCCCGTTTCCCTGCTCGAGCGTCAGATTCACTGTCTCCACCATCACGGTGTCGACGACGTGGGCGTCGTCGTCGGATGGCATGCGGAAGAAGTGATGGATGCGGTGCGCGATCTCGGTGTCACGTTCGTCGCAAACCGCCATCCGGATATCTCGAAATCGGGTACCAGTCACAGCCTTCAGTTCGCCGCATGTTCGGACTGGAACCCACTGGATGGAAAAGAGCCGCTCCTCTACCTGGATGGCGACTTGGCCTACGAGCAGCGTGTGCTGGAGGAGATCGTCTCGGGCCCCGCCACCACTCGTCTTCTCGTTTCGCCGACGACGGATGAGGACTCCGAGGAGGTTCGCGTCTATGCGGACGGAAAGGGTCCGCGCCTTCTGGGGAAAGGACTCCGTTCGCCGCTTACCGACGGGTTGACCGGGCTTGGCGAGGCCACGGGCATCGTGCGCATCGAGCCCCGCGACCACGCCCTGGTGCGGAGTCTCTTGGATTGGTTGGTGGGAAGACCCGGGGAAGAGGGGCCGCGCGGGCGGGGTTTCGGATTTGCGGGGATTGCGTCCGAGCACGAGGAACTCGCGCAGTATTTGATGACGCTCGGCCGGCTCGGAGCCACGGTCATGTCGCGGGATCTTCTCTTCATGGAAATCGACTTCCAGCGGGAATGGCAACATCTGCGCGAAGACGTCTACCCGCGGATCCTCGAACGCGATCGGGAGAGGGAGAAGCAGGCGTCATGATCCTTCTGACCCCGGGGCCGGCCAACACCACGGAGGAGGTCAAGCGATCACTCTGCGTGGAAGACACCTGCCACCGAGAGCGCGCGTTCTGCGCGTTGCTCGAGAAGATCCGCAACGACCTGGTGCGCCTTGCGGGGGGGCTCGGAAGTCATGAGGCCGTGCTCTTTACCGGTTCGGGAACCTGTGCGGTCGAAGCGGCGATTGGCCGCGCCGTACCGCCGAGTGGTCGCTTGCTGGTGCTTTGCCAAGGCGACTACGGGAAACGCATGGTGGAGATGTCCGCGATTCTCGGCGTTCCCTGCGAGTCCCTGGAAAGCCGACCCGATGCGGCGCTCTCCTTGGCCGCCTTGGCGGAAGCCTTGGCGACGGGACGGTTCACTCACCTGGCAATCGTGCACCACGAAACGACGACCGGCCTGCTCAATCCCCTGGAAGAGATCGCAGCGCTTGCGGAGGAGCACGGAGTCGCGCTCATCGTGGACGCGATCTCGAGTTTTGGAGGCCGTGCGATCGACCTGGCCGAGACTCCCGTGGATCTCTTGATCGGTAGTGCGAACAAGTGTCTCCAAGGCATGCCCGGCCTCTCGTTCGTCATCGTCCGTCGCGCCGTGTTGGAGCAGATGGACGCCTGGCCCGCTCGATCGTTCTACACGGATCTCTTGGGCGAATTCCATGCGGTTCGAACGACCGGGCAGATGCGATTCACTCCCGCCGTGCAGGTCGCATTCGCGCTCAGGCGTGCGCTCGCGGAGTTGGAGAAGGAGACCGTCGAGGGTCGATCCGCGCGCTACTCCCGAAACTGGAGCGTGCTTCAGTCCGGCATGGCTTCGGCGGGATTTCGAAAACTCCTGCCGGATGCAATCGAATCCCGCTTGCTCACCACCTATCGGATTCCCGACCATCCCGGATACGCGTTCGAAGCGCATCACGACCGGTTGCTCGACGAGGGCTTCGTGATTTACCCCGGAAAACCGCACGCTGGCCCCAGCTTTCGGCTCGGGAACATCGGCGCGATAGGCGAGTCCGACATCCGCGCGTTCTTGGCCGCCAATCTGCGCGTTCTCGAAGCCCTGGGCGTTGCGCCGCCGCTGTACGCGACCGACTGATCCCGGAGTTGCTCAGGCGCGCCAGCCGCCGCGCACCCATTGGTAACCCCGCAATGCGGTGTGGAGCAGGTCCGGGTGATTCTCTAGAAACGGACGAATCCGCGCCTGGCTCTGGCTACCCAGGCGGTGCAACAAATAGGTGATGGGTGCGCGGCGTTTGTATTGCGCCAGGTAGTGCTGGAATTGGGCGCGGTTCAATACGCCGGCGTTGTCGGCGTACTTGGAAAGCGTCGGGGCCAAGTGGGGATACACCGTCTGGGTCTCCCAGTGGCCATGGAGCGTCGTCTTCATGAAATTTCCGATCAGGAGGTCGTCGAAGACCCGGTGTTCGACCGCAGTCATCAACGACTGTCGCGGCAGCTCGAACGTGACGCCGCGTTCGAAGCGCCGCGTACGGGGGGATACCGTCGTTTCCCGGCCGCCCACGCGCAAGGTGACGAAATCCAGTGCCTCCCAGAGGTTTTCGACCCGTTCGAAGTAGGCGCGGAGCGCGCGCTCCTCGCTCGACTCGAGGGGATCACTCCAGCAATCTCCAAACTCTTCGGGCGCGCACTCGACCGCCTCGAGGGATGGCGGGGAAATCGCGGTCCACGTGTCGTCCTCGCAGTTGTAGGCGATGTGGGGCGGGAGCATCTGCGTGCGCGTGGACGACCAGCCGTCGCGATAGGCGGATAGGGGGGTCGTGTATTCGTTTGCCCAGAGGCTGTCGCTGCGTTGGTAGCGATGGAAGGAGCTGAAGGGCAGAAAATACGTAGGCCGGTAATAGTCGGTGAAGAACTGAATTTTCGCCCCGACCTGGATATTCTTGATCCGCGGCTCGATGCGATGTCCACGGTCGTCGAAATAGTTGATCATGTTGGCATCGCCGTAACCGGCGATCTTGAGCAGAAAACGGGTCTCGAACTTGGACATGACGTTGCGAACGAAATGCTTCCAGAAGAAATGCTCCTGGCTGCAATCGTTCAAGTTGACGATCAGCCGACCATGGATGTTCACCAGCAACGCCGCATCTTGATTGGCGTCCGACAGGCTCATGACTTGAATGCGATCCGAGAGCGCATTCCAGGTTCGGTCTCTCAGAACGCGGACCGAGAATCCGGCTTGCGTCAGATCCGCCTGAATCCGTCCTCCCACATGATCGGGCAGGAGAATCGTGCTTCCGGCCACCTGGTCGAGGCAGGCCAGATTGAGGTGATCCGGATGGCCGTGCGAAAGCCAAATGAAGGGGCACGCGAGGATGTCGGAACGCTGCCGGTCGGGCACCTGGTTTGCGAGGCCCCAGCTCCCGAAGTAGGCGCTTCCCTCGAACCAGGGGTCCGTGGCCAGTACTGGCGCGCCGTCGTGGCAGACCAGCGTCGCATTCCCGATTGTCTCAAATCCGAGCATTTCGCCGCGCAACTTGCGTGCATTTTGCACATGAAGTGTGAATCTCGAAACAGTCTACTCGGTGCATGCATGACGGTCTACGGGGATTCCGCGTATGGTGTGCGGGGCGAGGGTCCAGTGACGGGATGCAATTGAATCCGCAACGACAACCGGACGGGAAGGCACCGTCGTTCTCGGCGCTTCTGCGCCGCCGGTTCGGGTCCGCGTCGGATTTGTCTCGCGGTGTCGGTGCCGCCCTGATCCTGCAGCTCTCCGGCGCGAGTCTGATGTACCTCTCGCGGGTGTTTCTCGCGCGTTGGATGGGTGCTGCCGAGTACGGAAGCTTCGTCTATGCCATTGCATGGATGACACTTATAAGTGTCATCTGCATGCTTGGAACCCAACGTGCGGTCTTGCGTTTCCTTCCGGAATTGTCATCCGAGGGAGACTGGGGACGCGTCGCCGGGGTCATTCGAGGAATGCGTCGCGTTGCGTTGGGCGTGGCCATCTCAGTGGCGGGGATCACGGCCAGCGTGTTCCTTGGGCTCGCAGCGGGTGATCTGTGGGTAGCGAGTAGCGCCCTGTTGACGGGGGTTTTGATCATCCCCCTCCTGGCGCAAAGCGAGCTGCACGCGGCCATCGCGAGGGCGATGTCGAAGATCGTTCTGTCCCAGTTTCCAATTCGCGTACTGCGTCCGGTACTCGTGATCGCTTTCTGCTTTCTGTGGTGGACCGCGACCGGCACCCTCGATGGGGCCGATGCAATCCGCGCCACAGTCGCAGCGCTACTGGTGATCGTTGTGACTCAGCGTGTCTGGCTTCGTGCGGTTCTTCCGCAGGAGGCGATCCGGGCGCGCCCGGTGTACGAAATGCGAGCGTGGATGCGCGTTTCGATTGCGCTCGCGGCCGTCGTCCTCTTCGAGGCCGTGCTTGATCACACCGATGTCATCATGCTGGGTTCCCTGGTGGGGAACCGGGAGGCCGGGATCTACCACGCCGCGGTGCGGACCGTGAATCTGATGGGCGCGCCGCTGCTCGCCGTGTTGACCGTCGCGACGCCGCAGTTTGCCTCGCTTCGGGCGAAGGGAGATCAGTCGGGCCTGCAGGCTCTGGTTTTCAAACTGGCCCACTGGAGCTTTTGGCCGGGAGTCCTCGGTGTCTTCGTGATTGGCGCCTTCGCGGATACCATCCTGGGCCTGTTCGGTCAGGAATTTCGCGCGGCGCGATCGGAATTCCTGCTCTTGATGTTGGGTCAGCTGATTCATCTTGGCATTGCGCCCGCGCTGGCACTCATGAACGTCTCGGGCCTCCATCGCGAATCCGCTCGTGTTCTCGGATTTGGTGCGCTGATCAACGTTTCTCTCAACGCCTTGCTGATCCCTGCGTTCGGGATTGCGGGGGCTGCGATGGCCTCGGTTGCAACGACGCTGATCTGGCAACTCTGGCTGTATCGGATCGTCCGCGTCCGCTTGCAGCTGCGAACCTCGATCGTAGATGCCGTCATCGCGAATGGGCCGCGGAACCCCAAGCGATGATTCGTTCAGTTCGAGGGGGTCCAGGGTGGAGTCGGTCAAGGCCTCGAAGTGGGCCTTCCCCGCATGCTTCGACGAAATTTGTTTTCCCTGGAGTTTTAGGATTGATTCTCACAGAGTTGCACATGGTTGAACCGCTTCTGCGGACGGTCGGCAGATTGTGCCACCGAACCCTCGGGGCGATGGGTATTCTCTCCGCATGGTGACGCCCGAAGAGCGCATGCTGCGCCGCCGCGATTCCTGGTACGCAATATTCGTTTTGGAGCGGTTTTCCGTACCGCTCGTGAAGTGGCTCGCGCGCTTCGGTGTGACGCCGAATCAGGTCACCCTGGCGTCCTATTCGATTCGGTCGCTGAGCCTCTGGCTCGTGTGGAGCGGCGAGACGGGGTGGGGAATCGGGTTCTGGCAATTGGGTTTCCTGCTCGATTGCATGGACGGCCAACTCGCGCGTTTGACGGGAAACGTGACTCCGCTGGGGGCCGAACTCGACAAGTGGGGGGACATCGTCTTCACGGTCCTGTTCGTGGCTGTCATCGGGGTTCTCGCACAGGCATCCGTAGATTGGCTGTTGGCCGTTTCGATGGGGATCTGGGTTCTCCTGTGGCTGACCAATTGGTTGCTGGTGAGCGAGACCACGGAAGAACCCTCCTACGCGACGGGCGACGGACTTCTGGCGCGCTATAGCCGATGGGCCGACCGACATCGGGTCAAGCTGGCACCCATTTCGGGCGTGGAAGAAGGCATGCTCCTGCTTCCGTTGGCCTACGCGTTCGGCGGGTTGCCTGTCGTCGTCCCCGCCCTCGTAGCGCTGCGACTGCTCCCGTACCTGCTGCGTTGGGCCGGTTCTCCGCTTCGAAAGTACGGGTATGGTTGACGCCCGCCAACTGGATGTTTCTGCACCGCGCTTCTTTCCACTCGCGGAGTTCGTGTCCGAGCGCCCCCTGCGGTGCGTGGCCTGGCTCTTCGTGTTGCTTCCGCTTTGGTGGGCCCTGGGGCTCGAACAGTTCGTCTGGCCCGTCGGGTTGCTTGGAATCGCGTTGTTCCGCTACGGCGCGATGGGGACGCTTCCGAAGCTGGTTCCCGTGGCTCGCTGGCTTGGGGTCTTCCTCGTCGTGCACCTGATTTCGGGATTCTTCATCGTGGAGAACATCCGCTACATCACGTTCGCGCGAAATATCTCGACCTATGTATCGGCGTTTCTGCTGGTTGTGCTCATCACCAATGAAGCGCGCAGCTGGGAAGATGTGAGGGGGCTCGTCGGCGCTCTCGTGTTGACGATGTTCTGGGCGGGTTGTATTGGCGCGATTGCTGCGTTGGGAATCTGGCGCCCGAATTTCGCGAGTGCGATTTCCTGGGTGACGCCCGATTGGATCCTCCAGACGGATTACGGGGAGACGGCCGCAATACGCAGTGTCGGGGACGAGAGCTGGTTCTTTGGAATCCAATTTTTTCGCGTGAACGGGCTGTTCCTATATTCGACGATGTATGCCGCTGCGCTCGTGGTGACGATTCCCGTGGCCGCGTTCGCGTGGAGCCAGGCGCGGGAGCGGATTCAACGCGTGTTGCTTGGCGGCGTGACGCTGCTGTTGCTCCTCAACCTGGCGGGCACCACCGCGCGCATGTCCATTGTGGGCCTGCTGGCAGGCCTGACGGTGTACCTCAGTCTCTACACCCGCTTGAGAAGGCCGATCGCAATTGCACTGGGTGGGGGGGTGATCGTACTCGTGGCCGCAACCCTCGTGGCGCCGGATTGGGTCGACGAGACGGCGAGTTCCCTCATCTATGCGCGCGGGCCGAACACCGTCAACTCGAGAAGCCTGGTGTATGCCCAGACGATCCAAGATTTCCAGCAGCGTCCGGTGTTTGGCTGGGGAACCCAACGTCACGTAGCGGGGCTCCCCTACGGAGCGGGCTCGCACAGTTACTATCTTGGAGTTCTCTACAAGCAGGGTGCGGTGGGCCTATTGGTCTTCCTCGCCGTTTGGTGGTGCGTGTGGCGAGATACGCGTCCGCCACCGACCGACTCCCAGGCAGGTGATCCGTCGATCCGCTTCCTTCAAATCGGCCGATGGGTGATCGTGGCGGCGCTGATCAACGCGCTGACGGAAGTGCTCGACCTCGATGCCACTACCTCCGCGCTGCTCTGGTGGGTACTCGCGCTACTGCTCGCAACGAGACTCTCCTTGCCGAGCGGGTTCGAAGGAAAGCGGAGTGGATAAACGACGAATCGATGTGCTTGGCGTACAGGTCAACAAGATCGGGCGCGACGATCTGTTGCGCGAGATCTCGGATCGAGTCGAGAGCGACAGTCACTCTCTGATCCTCAACGTCAACGTGCACTGCCTGAACCTCGCGTACACACGCGCCTGGCTGCGTCGCTATTTGAACGAATCTGAGATCGTATTCTGTGACGGTGTCGGGGTCATGTTGGGAGCGCGCCTACTGGGAGACCGGATCCCCGAGCGCATCACCTATGCGGATTTGGTCTGGGATCTGGCTGAAGTCGCGGAGTCTCGGGGCTTTTCCGTGTTTCTGCTGGGCTCGCCGCCGGGAATCGCAGAGCGTGCCGCACGGGTTCTCGGAGAGCGCTATCCGCGGTTGCGAATCGTTGGCACACATCACGGATTCTTCGACAAAACCCCGGGCGCCGAAGAAAACGATCGGGTCGTTCGAGAGATCAATCGGGTCCGCCCCAATCTCTTGCTCGTGGGAATGGGGATGCCCATTCAAGAGCGCTGGTTGTCGGAGAATTGGGAACGGATCGATGCCAATCTCGCGCTGACCCTGGGCGCGACACTCGATTTCGTCGCGGGGTCGCTCAAGCTTCCGCCGCGTTGGCTCCGGGATAATGGCCTCCAATGGCTCGGGCGCTTGTTTCTCCAACCGCGTCACTTGTGGCGGCGCTATCTGATTGGGAACCCCCAGTTCATCTGGAGAGTTCTGCGCCAGCGCGGAGGTCGTCCCGCCTAGCGGTTGGCGGCGGTGTCTTCTTCTCTCGCTGCCACCGCCATGCCCAACAGGATCCAATTGAGTGCGTTCTGTTGTTGGGGATAGAAGCTGTCTCCGGTCAGGCTCATCACGGCCCACCCCACCAGCAGATATCGAAACGGGCGATAACGCGCGCTGGTTTGCCAAAAACTCCAGAGCAACCAGCCCAAACTGGCCAGGCCCAAGAGTCCCATGTCGAGCGCAACCTCCAGGTATGCGTTGTGGGGATGGTTGTAGCCGAGTCGCGGCGCTTCCGGGTCGACGGGCTTCCAGACGCTGTAGAGGCCCTGTCCCAAGATTGGGTGGTCGACGAAAATGGGAATAACCGTTGGCCACATGGTCCCGGTCCGCCCGGCCGTGACTCGATCGAGTACCTCTTCCACCTGCTCTTGGAGCGTTACCGCGGTCGCATCTTCGTCGGTTTCTCGGAGCCCATATTTCGATCGTTCGGACAGGTACGGCAGGAGTGCGAGCGTTCCGACGAGAATGCAGGTCGCGACCGCGATCCTTTCGAAACGCGAACCGCTCCGCAGCGCGACCAGAATCAAGATCGGGGCCATCACCCAGGTCGTTCGAGAAAAGGACAGGGCGATGAGCGATACGGAGCAGAGTACGGAGACCCAGCGAACGCGCGGCCAGGGTTGGTTTCTCGAAGTCAACGCAAACAACAATAAGTAGAGTGCCATTCGCCCGAGGTAATTGGCGTGGATGCCAAGGTTCTCCGAGATGGCCCGGCGCCCGTGATATTGGCCGGACTGGAAGCCCAGGGAGGATGCCCCCTCTGCGAAGTACCCCAAGGCGATGGGGAGCAAGACCATGGGAAGTACCAGGAGTGCTTTCTCGATGGGATCGAGCGCACGGTGCCGAATGCCATAGAGGGCCACCAGATATCCGACGATCAGGAATTTCGCGGACAAGAGCCCGTCGAGCACGAGCACGCGAAATGCCGTGGGGCGCGCCTCCGAAGTACCCGGTAGCAGGGCGTCGACGTTCATTCCGGTGCGAAGAACCGCGACCGCGAAAAGCAGGCCAAACAAGAGCAGGGGCCAGTCGAAGTAGCGTTTCAGGTTCCGAATCGCATCGGGCATTCCCATCTCATGCAATACGCTCGTTGCGGCGACCAGCAGAACGACGTTCACGAGGCTGATGCCGGGAACGCCGAATGTGTTCTGAGGCATGAATTCGATGTGGGCGAGGGGGGTAAGGACGACGGCACAGGAGAGCGAAAACTCGACCCGGTGCGCGCGAAGTACCCAGTACGAGACCAAGAAGGCCACGACCGACGCGGCAAACGCGGTGGTATTGCTATCCATCGGACCGCGGGCCCGTCATCGGCAACAGCGCCCGTCGGGCGAACGCAGCAGGTGCAGCATCATTTTGGCTCCGCCATCGGGCCCCCAGGGCCACGGGAGGCTCTCGCACCAGTATGGGGCACCCGTGGAACGGCAACAACGAAGTCCTGCGCGCGATCGGTTTCTCAAGATGCCTCAAATCGGCCTCTGGCCTGTGTCACTTCGATTTCGCCGGTGGGAAACTGTGGCATGTCGAGCGTCCAGAGCAGGATCTGCGCATACACGGCCCGCCTTGCGGCACGCGGTCTGGCAATGGTGTTGGTGGGTTCGTTCGGCTCCGGAACCGCATTGGCCGCCGAGTACCGTTTCTATCACCCGGATCCGCTTGGCTCCAATTCGGTCGTGACGGACCGGGACGGTGGCGTGGTCGAGCGGTCGGTCTTGTCCCCCTATGGCACGCGGCATGGCTCGAGCATCGAGAAGGATCCGGTACGGCATCTCTTTACCGACAAGGAGCGCGACCTCGAGAGTGGTCTCGATTACTTCGGAGCGCGTTACTACGACCCGTCCGTGGGACGCTTCCTCTCCCTCGATCCGGGGCTCGTCTACGCGGGTTCGAGTTTCGCTGGGATCGAACGCGACGCAGGGAATCTGAACGGTCACGCCTACGCGCTGAATCGCCCCACCGCGATGGTTGATCCCACCGGCGAGTTCGCCCAATACGTCGGCGCGGCGGCGTGTGGCCCCGTCTGCATCGGGGGAGCTCTGGTGTTGACGGCTGGAATCATCTTCATGAGTCAGGCGAAGCCGCCATCGAATGTGATCCCCTTTCCCGAGGGTCGCGGCCCGCGCGGTCCGACTCCGACCCCCACCCCGGTACCGACACCGCCCGGGAATGACTACGACGTTCCGGAACCGACTCCGCGCCCCTACAGTCAGGAACAGTTTCTGGACGACTTGGAGAATCTCGATCGTTCGAGCCGAGATTTTCGCGATACGAAGGGGAACCGATATTTGGATCTCGGGAAGATCGGCGAGAACGTCTCCGACGAGGCAGTCCAAGTGGCCGTCGAATCCCACTTGGAACGACTGCTGGCCGAGGCTCAGAGAGATGCACCTGCGAAGGAACGCGATCGCGCAGGTGGTACCGTTCGCATCCGGTCCGATGATCGCGTCCGCCGCGTCCTCGACCGAATCGTCGCGGAAGATCCCTACGGCCCCTACCCGGATCGGTACATCGAGGTCGAGCGAGGCGATCGTTTCGACGAAGTGACGATTCGATCCCAACCGCCGCTTTGGTAGCCGCGCCTTTCCTCAGTGGAACGGCGGAATCCAATCGGCGTGTGCCTCGAACAGGTCATCGCAGAGTGCCACGATTTCATCCAGGCTCAATTCGGCTCCGGTGTGCGGGTCGAGCATGGCGGCTTGGTAGATCGCATCCTTCCGTTGGTGGAAGAAGCCGTCCAGTGCAAGGATTTGCGGATTCAGCTGGGTTCGATTGACCGCAGCACACACCTCGGGGAGTTCTCCGACCGGGTTGGGGCGAACGCCATGGCGGTCGACGACGCAGGGCACCTCCACGCACGCGTTTCGCGGAAGGTTTGCGATCAACCCATCGTTCATCACGTTTCCCGCGAACGTGTAGGGAGTGTCGGATTCCATTGCGTGCATGATGTAGGCGCCGAACTCGGCGGACGCCCGGTGCTCGAGCTTGGGATCTTCCACTAGAAATCGGCGCAGCCCTTCCCAACCGGCAATCTGAGCGCGACATCGCTTCGGATACTCGTCGAGCGGAATGAAGTAGCGATCGATCAGCTCCGGCTTGTGGGACTTGATGAACCAGGGGGTGTATTCCGCCGTGTGTTCGCTCGACTCGGTGAGGTAGAACCCCAAGCGGAGCATCAATTCGCAGCGAACCCGATCGGTGGCGACACCGATGTCAACGGCATCCTCCTTGGAGAGTCGCCCCTCACGGCGCGCGTTCCACGCACGCAGAGGCAGGACGTAACACGGGTCCGCGTCGGATCCCCCGAGACTTTCCGAGAGTTCCCGGAGCCACGCGGGGTCACCGCGCGCTTCGATTCGTGCAAGGCTTTCCTGGACCACGTGCCGGATCTCCGGATACAGATCGCGTTCACCGCTGTGCAGCTGGGTGAGCCATGCCTGGTGGTTGATGCCGGCGATCTTCCATTGCGTCTCTGCCGTAGGGTAGATGTCTGCCATTCCGATCCGCCCCAGTAGACCCGGCACGCACTCTTGCACGCTGTGGCACAAACCCACGGTCCGAATCCCGGATCCTTGCAGCAAGCCCGCCGTGACCATTCCCATGGGATTCGTGTAGTTCAAGAACCATGCGTCGGGGCAGAGGCGCTCCATTTCTCGCGCGATCTCGAGGACTACGGGGAGGGTGCGAAGTGCCCGGAAGATGCCCCCGATTCCCAATGTGTCGCCGATGGTTTGGCGCAGTCCGTAGCGTTTCGGAACTTCGAAATCGGTGACTGTGCAGGGTTCGTAGCCTCCGACTTGAATCGCATTGACGACATAGTCGGCTCCCTCTAGGGCCTGTCTGCGGTTCTCCGCTCCGAGGTGCGCGGCGATGCGCGCAGGCCCCGGATTGCTGTTCTCGTTGATGGCTTCCATCAAGCGCCGCGAGTCCGCGAGACGCTCGCCGTCGATGTCGTAGAGGTGGATCTCCGCATCTTGGAGACTCGGAAGCAACAACGCGTCGCCGAGCACGTTCTTCGCAAACACGGTGCTGCCGGCGCCAAGGAAAACGATCTTGGGCATGGCCGAAGCATATCCGATTGGCGTGTTGCGGATCTACGGAACTTCGGGATCGAAGGATCGGTAATGGCTTCGGGGTGTGACTCTGTGGAATCGGATGGAGTCGCGCGCGCAGACGGCGCGTTCCAAACCAGAGAGGGGGAAACCCTCAGGCGCTCTGGGTCGAACGCCTTCCACCTCTAGGATTTCCACCGAACCTCCGAAGATTGCCAGCGCGGCTGGCGGGTGCGCCTTGGCCCCAGCGTGCCGCGATCAGCTGAAAAGATGGTTTGGTCGATAAGGGTAGGGCCGCGGGCCGGAGCGATCGCTCGGGGACTCAAAGAATAGAAGCATCGCGGGAAACAGAAAACATGGCTCCCGACACCTTGGAAACCCGCAGGAGCACCCGGACGTGATCGATCGAAGGCTACCGACCATCGCCGGGTTGGTATCGATCCTGCTCGGGGCGCTGGTGCTGGTGGGATGGTACACGCACAGTGAGGCCCTGATCCAGGTCCACCCATCCTTCGTGCCCATGCAGTACAACACCGCGTTGGGGTTCTTCCTTTGCGGTGCGGCAATTCTGTCCTTGCGTCTGCTCGACGCGAAGCGCTGGATGGTCGGGGGCGGGCTGGCGATCGTAGCCATGGCGATTGGACTCCTTACCCTGATCCAATACGTGTTTGGGCGGGACATCGGGCTCGACCAGCTGTTCATGGAACACTACGTAACCGTGAAGACGTCGCACCCCGGACGGATGGCGCCCAACACCGCTTTGTGTTTTTCGCTGGCCGGCGGGGCCACGTGGATTGCCGGCGCCTTTGCGTCCTCCGCTCTGCGGAACTCCGCAGTTGGAATCCTTGGGGGATTGGTGGTGGCACTCGGCGTCGTTCCCTTTGCGGGCTACGTGCTCGATTTCGAATCCGCTTACGGATGGGGACACCTCACTCGAATGGCGGTTCACACGTCGTTGGGATTCATCGTCGTCGGAGTCGGAATTTCGGCTATTGGGTGGAAGGATTCCGTTCGGGCCAAAGGGGGCTTACCCGCGTGGAGCCCGGCTCTCCTCGGCTTGGCGGGTTGCACCGTGACTCTGCTTTTGTGGCAAGCCATTGCAGAATCGGAATCCCGGCACCTCCGGCTTCTCGCCCAGACCGAACAGAATCGCGTCGCAGAACGGATTTCGGCACAGCTCGCCGAAGAGGGGCGCGCGCTGAAGCGGATGGCACTGCGTCTCGCGAGCGGTACGGCGGATGCAGTCTGGCAAGCAGATGTCCTGCAATACCTCGAAGATTTCGAATCCCATCGTTGGGTCGCATCGCTCGATCCGCGCGGAAACGTCATCGACATTGGTCCAGTCCATCGGGACAACGAAATGTGGCGTTCGGAGGCCCAAGACGCACTTGCTCGATGGAACTCGGAAACCGAGAGCCAAGTCGCGATCCTAACCACGGGTGAATCTTCGGTGGTGTTGGTCGCTTCGGCCCCCGGCGACTATCTCGGGGGTGTGGCCGTAGGCCTGAATCTGAATTCCCTGGGCGATACGCATGCACCGGATGATGAGTCTGTACGATTGTTTTTCGCGATCCTGTCCGGTGGTACAGTGCTCTATCGCAACTTTCGTTCCATGTCTCATGTCGCCGGTCCGGTCAACGCGATTCCGTTTTCCCCTTGGGGCGCAGACTGGGAGCTCCGCGCGTGGCCGGGGCCGGCCCTTGCGGCGGAGCAGAACTCGGCGCTCGAGTCCGCGACTCTCTTGATGGGAACAACGTTCTCCCTCTTGATTGCTCTCGTGCTGGGTTTGATGGAAAGATCTCGAAAATACGCGCGTCAACTCGAAGTCGAAGTGGGCGATCGGAAGGCCGCTGAATCCAACCTCGAAGAATCCCTCGTTACCCTTACGCGGAACGAAGCCCGCACCAAGGCAATCGTGGATAGCTCGATCGACGGGATTGTGACGATCGACGGAAACGGGACCGTTCAGACATTCAATCGCGGGGCGGCTGTTCTGTTCGGGTATGCACCGGAAGAAGTGATTGGGCAGAACGTGCGCATGATCGTTCCTTCCCCCCACCGCGAATCGCACGATCAGTACCTCGCGAACTATCAGCGTACCGGAATCGGAAATGTGATCAATCGATCCCAAGAGCTAGCCGGGTGTCGCAAAGACGGCTCGTTGTTTCCGCTACTCCTTTCCGTGAGCCAGGTCGACGTCCCTGATGAAACGCTCTACACGGGAGTCATCCACGATATCACCGCGCGAAAACAGGTCGAAGAAGCGCTTCGAACCACAAACGAGGAATTGGAGAAGGCGAACATCGAGCTCGACTCGTTCGTCTATTCGGCGTCTCATGACATCCGCGCGCCGCTTCGCTCGATCGTGGGCCTGATGGATCGTTGTCGGAGCGCGATTCGAAAAGGCCAATATGGAAAGCTCATGGAAACGTATTTTCCACATATCGATCGCAACGTGGAGAGGCTGGACACGCTCGTCTTGGACCTGTTGGCCATCAGTCGCGCGGATCGTATGGAGGACTGCACGGAAGAGATCGATTTCGACCGGATGATCCAGGATTGTTTCGACGAATTGGGCGACATGGCAGGGACGGATCAGGTAGAGATGGAGCGGGTTGTGGAGAATCCGCCGGGAGTCCGGTTCGAAGCACCGAGGGTGCGTCAGATTCTGAATAATCTGATCTCCAACGCCATCAAGTACCGCGATCCCGAAAAAGGAAAATGTCGGATTACCGTCGAGGTCGCTTCGAACAATCCGGGCCACGCAACGATTCGAGTTCGCGACAACGGAACCGGGATCGATGAGTCAAAACACGGCCGCGCGTTCGAGATGTTTTCACGGGGAAAACATCACGCATTTGGTTCCGGACTGGGGCTGTATCTCGTCAAGAAGCAGGTTTCGAAGATCGGTGGCTCGATCGACTATGTGACGGGTCCCGATGGAACAGAGTTTACGGTTGACCTGAGGGGTCAAGCGGAGTGAGGGGGTTCGATGGCTAGATACAAAACCGTGCTGCTCGTGGATGACAACGACGCAGACAATCTGATTCACCGGGAGGTCCTCGAAGAGGAGGAGTTCGCCGAGCGGATAGAGGTGGCGTGGAACGGTCGCGAGGCGCTGGAATATCTGCAGAGCCAGGATCCGGACCCCGAGGGCTATTTCCCGCCCGACATTATTTTTCTCGATATCAACATGCCGATCATGAATGGGTTCGAGTTTCTCGAGGAGTACGCGAAGCTACCGGAGGCGATTCGGAAGGCAGTGGTGGTCGTCATGCTGACGAGTTCCGTGAATCCGCTGGACAAAGAAAACGCTGCCGATCTCGTGGCTGGATACATGACGAAGCCGTTGCAGCCGGAGAATCTGGATAAGCTTTGAACCCGAGTGTCGCACTTCAATCCGACGGACTCTCAGCAGAACGTCGACGTTTTTGCCTCCGTTTCCGCCGTCGCTCCTGTCGTTTTTCGCGTCGGCGGTTGCGGCGCACGCGCATGCGCTGTACCGCGTTGAGGGTGAGGGGGTAGGTCGCTCCGGCGACGACTCCGCCCACGATCAACCCTCCAATCCACATGGAAACAAATACGTCGAAGCCCATGTCCAGGAAGACTGTGAGTTGCTGCTGGAACGCCAGGGCGTCGAGCGAGCCGAGCTCCTTGACCGCATCTACGAGGGCTTCCGCCACCCGCTCCGTCGAGGGCCCCTTCCAGAAGAAACTCCCCAGGTAGTACGTGAACGCGTAGATCGGCGGAATCGTGATCGGGTTTGTAATCCAGGTCGGGATCACCGCGATCGGGCGATTCGCATTCAACAATGTGGCGAGGCCCAGGGCGATCAGCCCTTGGAACCCGATGGTTGGAGTGAATGCGACAAACACACCAATCGCTGCACCCAGGGCAATCGCCTGGGGGGAGCCGCGCAGTCGAACGAGCCAAAGGGTAAAACGGCGGATACGCGGGTTCAGCATTCGGGGCGAAGCCTTATCATCGGGGTTGTCGGGCTCTCGTCCGCGAGGCGCTCGGAAAGTTCGATTCTTCCCAGAACCTCGGCCGCAACGCGGGACGTCGACTCTACAAGACCAATCCCTGGAGTCCAGGTATTCGATGGGGTCGACGAGTGCCCGTCAGGCGTCTCAAGGCGTGAGGGGAACCGATTCCGGCAAGGGTTCCGCCGGCTTGTCCTCTTCCGGGTCCACGCGCTCCGGAGTCTGCACTGCATCGAGAGGCGTTTCCGTTTCCTTGGGGGAACCGGATTCGCGATTCAAGAATTCGTGGACGTACGATCGGCGCCGGTGTTTTTCGAGGGACTCGCGGCCTTCGAACCAGTATTCGAACAATTGCGTGATGGTGCGATCGTTGCGTTTGAGGCCGATCCACGCGTCGATGAACTCCGCGGTACGCCGATCATCGCGCGCAGTCGCATAGCCGATGGGTACACGCAAGACATCGGGTGCCGGGACCGCCACGCTGAACTCCGGATACACGAGCGTCCACGCCGAGCCGGATTCCGCCGAATAGACGAGTGCATCGTATTCGCCTTCCTCCGCACGAAAGAACACGCGAGGAGAATCGATGATATGCAGCTCCGCGTTCGGGAGATAGGCGCGCGTCTTGGCCGAGTAGTAACCGGTCCCCGGAACGGCGAGTCGGAGATTCTCGACCTCCTGCAGTGCCTTGCGGGTGCGAAACTCGTCGCGTCGATGGTCCCGCACGACGAAGGCCAGCGTCTCCTGGAGGTAGGGGATGGAGAAACGCATTTGCTCCAAGCGTTCCGGTGTTATGGCGAGCCCCGTCATGGCGACGTCGATCGCTCCGGATTGCAGATGGTCGCCGATGCGGTCGACCCCACTGCGGAAGAACTCGACGCGAACGTTCAGGTCGCGGGCCAGTGCGTGGGCCATCTCGATGTCGAAGCCCACCAGCTCACCGGCGCTGTTGCGAAACGCGTAGGGGAGTCGGTCCGCCGCATAGCCCACCCGGAGGACGCCGTCGCGCCGGATTCGCGTGAGCGCGTCGAGTGAATCCACGCTCGGGACGGGGGCGTCTTCTCGATCACGCCACGCGACCGTGGGCAACAGAAAGGAGCGGTCGACGAAAGCGCGGTAGCCCGTGTAGGGCCGGTCGTATCGGGAAAATGCGATCTTCGTCACCGATAGCGCGCCAGCCGTCACGACACCACACACGAACAACCAGATGAGGACCCGGGGAACCTGCAGCCGTATCCAACCCGCGGCGCCGCAACCCACCAACAGGGCGAGGGCGAACGCGTGAAACGACCCCGCGATCGCGCTGAACCGGTTCCCGATGACACTGTCGAGAACCAGGTACAACTGGAACATATCCGCGGGAATCTGGAACAGTTCGAGGAGGAAGGGCAACGCCACGGCGCTCCCGGCGAAGAGCGAGAACAGCCCCGTGGCCGCGAACGCGGGATACTCGACCGGTGCGATGGGATAGCCCGATTGCCAGCCTGCGTAGAGGACGAAGACGAGAACCAAGAGTTTTCCGGATCCCGCGAGGGCGAAAGAGATCGGTACGATGACGTCCACTTCGCGGCACGCGTCCGGATGGGCGCCACGGGCCTCGAGGAGTGACTTGACGCGATCGGCGATGAGCGGGAGGACGACGAAGAAACTACCCGTCGCGAATGCGGTCACGAGGACGTCTCGGCTCTGCCCAACCGCTTCTCGATAAGACAAAGGTGTTACCGCCACCACGAGTAACGGCAGCACGATGAACACGAGTAGAACCGACAACAGGATGTAGGTCACCAGGAAGACTTGAAGACCGGCCAGGCGCTCCGGGTCCATGGTTCCCGCTGCGTGGGCCGCAATGGCGAAGATTCCGATGGGTGCCAGGCGCAAGACGCCACTGGTCACCCGCCGCAGCGCATCCTGGGCGGCCGCCAAAACGTCGAGTAGGGGTTGGCGTCGCGGGCTTCCCATCAGCGCCAGACCGAAGGCAAAGCTGAAGACGACGACGGCCGGTACCACACCATCCGCCAGGGAACGAAACGGGTTGGATGGAATGTAGAGGTCGATGATGTCGATGTTTTCCCGGTTCTCGATCAATGCGGCGCTGAAGTAGGAGGCTTTGGGCCAATCCGGAAACGCAAGCGGAGATTGAACGACGATGGTGAGGACGACGACCCAGATCAGGAGTAGAAAACCCCCGCCATAGAAGAGCAGTGCGCGCGCGCCCTGCGGGCTCAATCCGCCGAGCCCACCGATCAGCGCAACCGATACGAAGGGCAGGACGGCCATCTGCAGCAGCAGGATGAATCCCCGGCCGACCCAGCCAATGGGAGCGACGAAATCGCCCAACAAGAGACCCGTGGCGACGCCCAGAATCAGTGCGATGAGAAGTTTCGAAGCGAAGGACACGTTGCGCACAGGGTAGGCGCGGAAGCGCGATCGCGCACGGAGTGGCGACTCGATCGAGTGTTATTTCGCCGGAAGTTGCCAGACGCGCTTCTCGAGCGTCTTCAGTGGCTTTCCGGCGATCAACTCCGCCACGCTGCGAAAGCGTTCCACCGTGAGGTCTCCCGGCGTCAGGACCAGCGTTCGAACTACGTCGTCGAGGCCGCGTTCGTCGGTTGTTGCGGTCCGGATTTCCTGATCGACGGCCACCAATTCGGTGAGACCGCGTGCCGCCACGTTCGCGTCCGCACGTTCCACCCGCAGGCTCCGCACGTCGCGGCCCTTTTCCGCCATCTTGTCGAGGGCGCGCCCATGGCGTTTTCGGCTCAGGCTTCCGGAGCGAAGCAGCAATTGCGTGGAGTAGTACTCGGCCAGCCCTTCGATGAGTCCGTCGTCTTGCACTGCCCCACGCGTGCCGAGCACGATATGGATCAACTCGTGGAGCGCGGGGCTGGTCGCGTCTTCGGTGATCAAGGGACGCTCGGCATGAAGGAACATCGAACCGGGTCCCGACAGGCCACCGCGCCACATCGGGTCGCCGGCGCTGACCACGAGTATTCTCGGCGGAAGTTTTCCCACTGCGGTCTTCAAGGTCGGGAGTGTCCAACGCAGCAATGCGAGGAGATCGAGGCGTCGGACATCGTGTCCAATGGGCCCAGCAATCGCGAGTTGAGTGCCCGCTACCGACTCCCGCACGATGCCCAGGCGCCCAACGACCATCCAGCCCGAGGGCGATCCCACCAAACGTTCGCCGCGGGGGATGGCGTAGGTACCGTCGTCGTTTCGCTCGTACGCGGTCGCCGCATTCCAACCGGTCGGGAGGCGGAGTCGCATGGCCGTGGGGGCGGCGGCGTCGCGTTGAATGCGGGCGCGGAACGGAGGCACGAGTGTGTCGCCGCGCAGGATCGCCCAATTCTCTGCGCAACGGGCATCAAAGCTCCGCTCGTCGCGTTTGTGGTCGATGCGATGTCGATAGCGAAGCGCGCCCCCCTGCTTCGGCGGATTCCAGATGACTTCGCCGTCGCGGATCTCGAGCTCGCCGTCGGCGCTGAAATCCGTGTGCCGGTCCGGCCAATGCGTAAGCGTCAGTGCGCGCAGGCGCGATTCCTGTTGCTTGACCCGGATTTCGACTTGCGCCGATCGTTCCGTCGGAATGATCTGGATGTCGTACAGAACATTGAACTCCCGCTTCGACTCCTGGCCAAACGCCATGTCGGGTATCGCGAGTACCGCGCCCATGACGAGGAGCCAAGCGAATCGAGCGGTTCGAAGTCGCATCATAACGCCGTCACCTTGCCCGAACGCGCCGCCAATTCCGCAGACCATTGGATTCGCTCCGCGACCGGCGCACCGACAGGGGCGGACCGATCGATGGCCTCGAGGCGCGGTCGGAGGCCCGCTCGATTGGCCAATTGAATGGCCAAGCCGGGTCGGGCATTGAGTTCGAGGATCATGGGTCCCTTCGTAGCATCGATTACGACATCGGCCCCCACATATCCCAACCCGGTGCAATCCGTGGCGCGCGTTGCAATTTCGACGACGCGCTCGAAATGGGGGATCGTGAAGCCGAGGACCGGTGTATCGGTGTCGGGATGGCGCCGGATCGGCGAACCGCCGGAGATGGCGTGGATCGTGCGCCCCGTCGAAAGATCGACACCGGCCGCAAGGGCTCCCTGGTGAAGATTGGCCCGCCCTCCCGAGCGGCGCGTCGGCAGTCGCGTCATCGCCATCACGGGAATCCCCCGATACAAGATCACGCGGATGTCCGGCACGCCCTGGAAGGAGATGGAGTCGAATGCCGAGTCGACCTGAACGAGTTCTTCGACGAGTGCGATATCGGCTTGGCCGCCCAGCGCGTACAGGCCGGAGATGATACTGGCCGCGTGGTAGCTGAAATCGCGCAGGCTGATGCGCCGGTCGCCGGTGCGCACGAGGTCGTCGCCGTCGCGCCCGGTGATCACCAGAATGCCGTTTCCCATGGCGCCCTTCACGGGCTTGAGGACGAAACTCGTGTGGGGTTTCAGCTGTTCTTCCAGCGTGTGGAGTTCGAAATGCTTTCGCACCACCGCCAGCGGGCGGGGCACGGGAATGTCGTTTTTCTGGCACAGGCCTTTGGTGATGAGTTTGTTGTCGACCGTGGGATAGAGGCGCCGTGGGTTGCAGCGAAGCGTGTAGCGCGCGTTGCGCTCGTTGATCCCCATGACGCCATGACGGCGCAGGACGGCCGCGATGCTCATGCCAGAGGGTCCGGGTCCGCGAAGGTGCGGAAGCGAATCAGGTCGGCCAGGCGGTAGCCCGTGTAGCCACCGATCCAGACCAGTATCCCGGTGATGCAAAACACGAGTTCGGGATAGCCGAAGAGCAAATGCTCTGCCGTCGTGCTGCGAAACAGGGGATAGACCATGATGGCGACGAGAACCGACCACCCGGCGCGCACCAGCGCATTGCGCATGCCTTCTTCGGCGATCGTGACCGAAAACCGCTCGATGAGCATCGTCAAGATCACGATCGGAAACAGCACGCCTTTGGTCAGGTCGCCCGTCGCGAGTTCGCCACCGCCGATCGCCAGTCCGAGCACCGTAATCACGACGACGCAGAGGAGAATCGAAAGCCTGGGCACGAGGAGCAGGTGGAGCTTGTCGAGAACCAAGCGTCCCAAGATCCCGATTCCGATCACGCCCCCCACCATCGCCAAGCCGACTCCCAGGGACGCTTCGCGCAGGGCGAAGGCGATCAGGATAGGCATGAAGGTTCCGAAAGTCGGGACTCCGACCAGATTGCGAAAAATCGCGACGACCAGACAACCGAGCGGAAGCAATAGCAGGGCGCGGAGTGCGGATTGGGTGCGGACGGGAAGACGGTAGAGCGAGAGGCTTCGAAGGATGGGTTGGCTCGGCGTCATCATCGCCGTCAACTCCACGTGACGGAGTCGTTCGCGCAACGCGCTGTAGCGATAGGTGAGCGCCGTCACCCCAGAGGAGACGATCGGCGTCGTCGTATCTGTGGCCAGGGTGAGGAAGCGCTCGGGTTTGGAGGCGAAGAAGTCTCGGCTGCTCGACAGTGGCACCCAGCCGCCTCCCACATAGGCCTCGCTCCATACCACCGGGGTCGGATCGAGGTCCGGGGACAACTCGAGTCCGGCGACGTTTCGCGCGGGGATCTGCGACGCACGCAGAAGCGTTACGAGTAAGCGCTCGTTGCCCGTTGCATCTCCTTCGCGCGAACGCAGCGTGAGAAGCGCATCGTCTGTGGCCCGATCGGCAGTCGAGATCTCGTCCGATACGAACGCAAAGATCTCTCGCAACCAATCCGCGGGGTCCGTTGCGACGGCGGGATCGAGGGTCGCAAGGCGCTCTTTGATCTCTGGAGAGTCCGTCGGGTATTCCGAGGTGGCTTGGGTGTAGCGGTCGGCGATTTCCGCTGGGGTAGTTGCGGAGCTGCCGTCCAACGCAGCGTCGACCCGCGTCAGTTCGACGCGGAAGGAATGCGAGACGTTGAAAGCGCCGCGAAGCACGCCACTCCAGACGCCAACGCGTTGGCCGTCTTCCGACCGCGTCTGGAACGAGAGCCCCCCTGAGCGCGTTCGTTCGTCATGGATCTGCTGTCCGGGTCCGGACGACGGCAACTGGGCCGAAACGCTGCCGCGTTGGCCCTCGCCTCGGGCGTGGACCTCGAGGTCGACGCGCCAAACCCGGCCCACCTCGGTGGGCAACAGAGGCGTGTCGAGACCCAATGTTTTCCAGAGGAATAATGCCAGACCCATCGCGAGCAGGATGGCTCCGGTGATGATGACGTTGCGTCCCATGCAGGGGGGATCCTACTCGGGTCGCTCCTCCGGTTCCATCCCTTCCGCTGCGGGGTCGATCGCGCGCGTCATTTCGCGGTCTTCGCCCGATTCGCGAGTCGCATCGGGCCGGTGCGCGATACCCAGGTGAAAAGCCGCGAAACCGGGAATGACGACTTGATTCAGCGCCATTCCGATCAACCGGCCCGCTTCCGGTGAGTGGATTTCAGCGCGTTCGTTGGAGATGGGGTTGATCACCACACCCAGCAATTGTCCCTTGCGGACCGTTGTCCCCAGGGCGACGCGTCCGTAGAGGAATCCACCGTTCTCCGCGCGCACCCACCGCGTGTCCCAAAATACGTCGGGGGTCGGACGCGGAGTCTCCGCATGGACGTCGGGTTCACGCCCGCTCAAAGCGCGCAACAAGCGCGTCATGGCGCCGACGCCGCGGGTGATTTCGTCGTCGTAGAATCGCATCGGTTCGCCGACTTCGTAGGTAATCGCTGGTATTCCGATTCCCGTAGCGGATCGGCGCAGGGTTCCCAATCCTCCCGGGTGGCTGATCAGGAGCTCCTCGCCCAAAGCGTGCGCGAGCCACAGCACACCGGGCTGCTCGAGGTCGCCTCGAATCTGGGCGATGTTGGTCCGGTGAAACGATCCGGAATGAAAATCAACGAGGTGTTCGCAGTGCCGAATCACCTGGTAGAAAATTGCGTGTGCGATTCGGGATGCGGAGCTTCCCTGGGGATTACCGGGGAAGTACCGGTTCAAGTCACGCCGATCGGGGAGGTAACGCGAGCTGCGACGAAAACCGTGGATGTTCACGATCGGAACGCCGATCACCACACCGTGCAGTGTCTTCGGGTCCGTCTCGTTCACGATCCGCCGCACGATCTCGATCCCGGTGAGTTCGTCGCCGTGCACACCGGCCGTCAAACAAACCGTCGGACCGGGCAGGCCGCCGCGTAGCACGAAGACCGGCGTTTCGAGCGCCATCCCGCCAAAGGTTTCGCTGGGGACCAGTTGCAGATCCGTTTTCGTGCCGGCCGGGATCTGCGTTCCCAGGATTTCCCAGGGTTCCGTGATCTCGATCGGTGCAGCTTCCGCCGGATCCGGATTCTCGGAGTCGTCGTCAGCAGGAGCAGAAGCAGCGGCGAGCGTAGCGATCAGGAGCAACCCGATACGCGCGAATGAATTCAAATTCGCCTCACTCGCATGGAGCCGGTGAAGTTAAATAGGCGTTGCATGGCGGTCGCTGCCTTCATCGAGGCTCCCACGCGGATTGATACCGCGGCGCGCGGCTTCCCACCAGTCCGAAGTCGATTCTCACACTAAGTCTGCGGACTCTCGTCGGAGAAGAATTCGACGAATTCCGCTTCTTGGTTCCGTGCATCTCGATAGCCGAGCTCTACTAGCGGCGCCGTGTAGGTTTCATCGAACAACAGGTAGGAGAGTAGGTCCGCTTCGAATCGTTCTCCGCCCACCCCGAGCGATCCCAGCAGTATGCGGATCCAACGGGGGATCCGGTCGCGGGCCGGTGTGTCGAGCAAGAGGCGCCCCGCCAGCTCGCCGAGATCTTCCGATGGTCGGACTACGAGCTCGTGTATCCAGCGAAACGGTTGTCCCCGGCTGCCTCGAACCGAGGCGTTGATGCGTGTTTCGAATTCCTCGCCAAAGGCCAGCCGGCCGCTGCGCAACAGATCGTTGATCACGCGCATTTGGCGCAGATCCGTTTCGAGATGATCGAGCAGGAGCGCGTTCAGGACTTTTCCGTAGAGAAAGAATGGGTTTCCGTAAGACGCAATGTGTTGCTCCGCCAACGCAGCTTCGGCACGCGACCCAACGCCGTGGCGAAGCGCGATCACCAGTACGCGGTCTGCGCCCAGGCGCAGGGCGGGCGCCAGGGGCGTGTTGAGCCGCAATCCGCCGTCCGCGTAATACGTGTTGCCCAAACGCACGGCTGGGAACAACACCGGGATGGCGGCCGAAGCGAGTGCGTGCTCGACTTCCAGATGGGTGGCCTGAACGACGTGATCTTCATCGAGGATCCAACGTGGCTCCTCCATCCCTCGCTGCTCGACGAAAGTGACCACGCGGCCCGTCGCAATCTCGGTCGCCGATACGCAGACCGCGTCCATGTGTTGTGCATCCAGGTTCTTCGCGATCTGGTCCCAGCGAATCTGGCGCAGCACGATCTCCTCGAGCGGTCGCGTGTCCAGGAGTCCGAGAATTCGGTCGGGCAGGGGATCGTCCTTCTTGCGTCGCGGCAGGAGGTTGAGCAGCCCGGCAGCGCGCAACGGCGTGCGCAGAAGCTCGAACATTCGCACCGAGGCCACCTGATCCAACTCGAGGCGGGTCCAGATATCGGCGAGCCTGGCGCCAGCGCCGATCGGCTCATGACGCGTCGCCGCCAGGTAACAGGTATGGATCGCACCCACTGACGAGCCGCACAGAATGGAAAAGCGCGGCGGATGGCCGAGCACGCGCGGGAGCTCATCGAGAATGTATTTGAGGACGCCCGCCTCGTAGGCGCCGCGAGCCCCGCCCCCAGACAAAACGAGCGCTCGCTTGGGTGCCATGTTCTACCCCTTACCTGGGTCGTGTGGCGGCTGATTTCAAGCTTGGCGAAGTCCCCGGGAGCTGTCCGAGGTTGCGAGCCAAACGCACCGGGGTGTCGAATTGATGGGGGTCGAACAGAACGAGGTCCGTGAGGCCGTCGCTATCGACGTCGCCGAAACGCACGACGCCGCGCGTGTCCATTTTCTGGCGACCCGAGGGCTTTCCGAAGGGCGCGCCTTTGTCGCCGAGGTAGATCTCGATCGCTTCGCCGCCGCGCGACGCGATGAAGTCCAGACGCCCATCCCGATTGAGGTCCGCATCGATCACCGGCATGAAGCCCTTGGGGCGAAAGGTGTCGAAGCTGAAGGGTACGCTGAACTTCTTCGTGCGCGTGGGCTTGCCCCCGTAGCCCCCCGGGTCGGACAAAGGATAGAGGGCGAATTCGGTGTCGATCTCCTGCGTCAGCAGCAATTCCACCAGCTCGAGGAGACTGAAGCGCACGCGGATGTGAAGCAGTTCCCGGCGTCCGTCGCCGTCGAAGTCGGTCGTGATGTTCGATCCCACGGCACCCGCGGAATGGAACGTTGCGTCAGGCTCGGCGAGATTCCAGCCGCCGCGATTCATGTAGGTGTACGTGGTCGTCGTCGCATCGGTGATGGCACCCTGGATGTGAGACACCACGAGGTCGAGGCGTCCGTCGCCGTCGAGGTCTTCGAAGTCGCTGATCACGCCGCCGGATCCGCGGATGTGATCGCGCGGCGTGACGCGTTCGAGGGGGAGGGAGCGATCCGGAGCCGTCGGATAGCTGCCGTCTTCGCGGCGCAGGAATACGCGCAACTCGTGGCGGGTGGAGGTCGCGATGTCGACGCGCCCATCGCCGTCGACATCACCCACCGCGAGTTTCGGGTGGTCGAAGAACACTTGGAGATTGCTCTCGACGGAAACCAAACCCCCGATCGGCGTGACGTAGTAGTTGGCGCGTCGGCCCAGCTCGAGCTGCGCCTGGACGTCGCCGGTGGCCGTGATGGCCGTGACCTGCCCCAGCTGCGGTACCAGGATCCAGGGCGTCGGGCCGAAGTCGCGGTACACGAGCGGAAACGGCTCGAAGCCGCGTTCGTCCTCGGACACACTCACGGTGCTGGGGCCCGGGACGCGCAAATCGCGCCGCAACGCATCCGGGCCGGCGAGGGATAGAAGGGTCACTCCGTCCGGGCGGAGCAGAACCAGCTCTTCTCCCGGCGCGTCCACGACATCGGCGACTTCGTAGACGGCGCTCCAACGCGGCAACGCCACGCTATGGCTCGGCGTTTCGGGGAGTCGGCCGTCGCGCTGGAGGTAGACCGACACGATACGTTCCTCCTCGGGAGGAATGCCCGTCAGGCGGACGATGAAGAGATCCGTCTGACCGTCGCCGTCGAAGTCGCCCAGCTCCGCGCTGACGCTTCGCCCGGAACTCGCGAACTCCCGGACCTCGAAAAGCGCGTCGTCGGCCAGGGCGAAACCCGAACCCGCGAGCACCAGGCACTGGACCCACGCGAAATACCCAATCGAAATTGCCCCACGCGTCCGAGTTGTTTGCATCCGACCGGGAGAGTACCCGAAGCGCAACGGAGTCGCTGGGACACGAAGCGACGATCGAACGATTCCGATCCAATTCTCAATCCGACGCTTCAGCCTCCGGGCCTGGCCGCGCAGTGTGCCGGATGCGCGTCGTATTCGGTTTCGAATCCATGCGTTGTATCAAGACTATCATGGAGCGCCCACCGGCACGCGGTCGACGCTGAACGCCCCGAAAAGGGGTCGACACCCTATGCGGGGCCTTGAATCTGAGATCTCCTGAGAAGACCGCGTGGTACGATGGGTCGGTAACTTCGAGGGAGTCTCCGATGCTCTTGCTCCGTTTGACAGCTGCGATGCTCTGCCTGTCGCTATCCGCCTGCTTCGTTTGGACCGATAGCGGCTCCTACGCAAAAGGAGAGCCGGGCGTTGTGACTTTCTACAACCCGAGTGAAATGACCGCCTATCTGGGTGGCTGCACCCGTTTCGAAAAGGAGCGCTGGGAGGCGGGTCAGTGGGCACCGGCCGCGCCTGAAATCAGCTGTCTGTGGGAAGGCTACGCACAACCCGTCGAAGCCGGCGTTGCCATCAGCGAGCCCTTTAGCAACGCAAGTCCCGGCGTTTGGAGACTCCGCTACCCCACCGGTTGGGATTGCGACCCCGAAGCCCCGCTATCCGATGCCCATTGCGCCGTACTCGACGATGTCGTGAGCAACGAATTCGTGGTGCGCGGCGAAGGGAATGATTGCGTGGTGAGCGGCTGCTCGGGAGAAGTCTGCGGAGAGTCGTCTGTCGCCACCACCTGCCAGTACAAGCCCCACTACGCGTGCTTTCGTGAGGCGGCCTGCGAACGCGTCGGTCCTGAAATCGATACAACGACCGGCCCGGTCGCACGCTGCGCCTGGGTGCCGACCCGCGCGCTTCGAACGTGCTTGGCGGAATACGGAGTCGACTCCTAGCGCGCGAACGCCCGCTCAGAGGTGGTTGCCGAGTTCCTTCGCGATGTCCTCGGGGGTGACTTTGGGCCCGTAGCGTTTGATTACGCTTCCGTTTCGATCCACGAGGAACTTCGTGAAGTTCCACGGGATGTCTTCCGTGCCGTCCTCGCCGGGAGCGGCCGATTTGAGGAAGCGATACAGGTCACAGGCGCCGTCGCCGTTGACTTCGACTTTGGCGAACAGCGGAAATTCGACGCCGTATCGGCTGCGCGCGAACTCCAGAATTTCCGCGTCGCTACCGGGCTCCTGGGCGCCGAACTGGTTGCACGGAAACCCGAGCACCGTGAAGCCTTCGTTGTTTTCGTGAAGGGTACGCAGACCTGCGTACTGGCCGGTGAGGCCTCACTGACTTGCGAGATTGACGATCAGGCAGACCTGACCTTCGTAGGTGGCGAGCGGGATCGTCTCTCCGGAAATGGATTGCATCGAGAAGTCACCGAGTTTCGGCATGGGTGGGAACCTCCGTAGGAAGGAAACCGTAGACTCGGATATCTACAGCGGCCTGGCAAGCGGGATGCCCGTCGATACGGGAGTTGGACGCCGCTTCGTCGCTTGAGAGGCGCCCACTCGTCCTCTTCCCGCGCGATCAAATCCGAACATGAACGTCATTCCTTGCGGCCAAGTGTGCACAGACCGCTACTCTCCGGAAGGGGGGAAGAGCGCATGGGCCGGCAGGCTGGCCTTTGCGGGTGGGTCGGCGACGGCTCTCCCGATCAGGTTTCGCGCATGCTCGCCGCGATGGCGCATCGCGGGGGCGAGACTGTGGTCGTCGAGGGATCGGGCTTCGCGCTCGGCCGAATCGCGCGGGCGCGCACGGACGGGAAAGTCGCCACTCCACCGGAAGATCGCGACGCTGCGATCGTCGGGTTTTGCGCGGGTCACGTCCTGGGCCTCACTTCATCGTCGTCAGTTGTCGAGCAAATCCTGCGCGCGGTGCCCGCGGACCTGCGGGACCTGGACGGTGCGTTTTCCGTTGCGGCCTACCGGCCTGCGTCACGCGACCTCGTGCTGTGCAGTGATCCGTTCGGACACCGCACCCTGTTCTACGCCCAACACCGTGGGACGTTCTATTTCGCCAGCGAGTTGAAGGCGTTGCTCAGCGTGGACTCCCTGCCGGTCCAAATGGATCTCGAGGCGATCCACCACTACCTCACATTCTCCTTTGTACCGGGAAACGCGACACCCGTAGCGGGCATTCGGCGGATTCCTCCCGGACACCTTGCGCGCTGGCACAGCGGTGGACTGAAGCTCGACCCCTACGCGGAGTTGAGGGCGCCGGAGTCGGTGTCCCATGTCGGTTCCTACGGTTGCGGCGCTGAGCGCGTGCTGGAGGCTGTGCGCGAGGCCGTGCAGCGGCGCGTTTTCTCCGGCGAGCGCTTGGGCGTGTACCTCTCGGGGGGGCTCGATTCGTCGGCCGTGGCCTGGGCCTTGCGCGACGCGGGGGTCGCCCACGAAATCCTGAGTCTGTCTTTCGGACGACATAGTGTCGAGCATCGCGAAGCGCGGATGGTTGCCCGCTACCTGGGTTCGAAGTCGCGGAGCGTTCGGGTTCGGGGGCGATCTCTGCGCGCGAGTTTCCCCGACGTCGTTCACAAACTCGATCTTCCCTATGGCGACCCCGTTACCGCGCCACAGTACTTGCTCGCCCAGGAAGCCCGGGCGCTGGACCTCGATGCCGTCTTCAATGGGGAAGGAGGCGATCAATTATTCGGCGGCTGGAGCAATAAACCCATGATCGCAGCGGCACTCCACGGTCGCGCCGATGTGCACGCGCTTTTGCGCACGAGCCATCGCTTCTTCGGATTCGAGAACGAGCTCTACACACCCGAGTTTCGTTCCGCGCTGGGAGACCGCGACGACCGATCCGGATTCTTGCAGCCTTACCTCGAGGACCCGAGAGACAAATCGTTTCTACACCGCCTGCGTCGCTCGGATATCGCCACGCGCGGCGCTCGAAACTTGTTGCCGCGTGCGGAATCCATGGCGGCCGGCGCTGGGCTCGATGTGCGCTCACCCCTGTTCGACCGCGCTCTCGCGCGCGTGGCGTTCGACCTTTCCCCGCACCAGAAACTCTCGGGAGCGCGCGAGAAGCATGTTCTCAAACAGGCCTTGCTTCCCCATCTCCCAGCCGAAATCGTCGAGCGCCCCAAATCCGGTATGGCGCCGCCGGTCAACCGCTGGATTCGCTGTCCCATGCGGGGTTGGGTGCGAGCGCTGTTGTCGGAACGGTCTCTACGCGAGCGCGGGCTCTTCCGCCCCGAGTTCGTAACGCCCTTGACTCGTGGTATCGATCGCGAAGGGGAGGTTCGGTCGCGCCGCGTCGGTGAGAAGGTCTGGGCGCTCCTCATGCTCGAGGCATGGCTGCGCATCTTCATCGACGGCCGCGGTCGCGCGCCGGGCTCCGGAGCGCCGATGTCATGAGGTGCATCTATTGCGAAAAGGATTCCCCCTATAAGTTCCGCACCGGCCAGCGCTGTGGCCATTGTCGGAAGCCCTTCGCCTTCGAGCCGAAGAACGGTGATCCCGTTACAGACCCGATGTTCCACAGCGCAGTAACGACGGTTTCGGGCCAGGGCGAGTTGCGCTGGCTCGCGCGAAACGTGCGGTTCGCTGTCTGCCGTCGCATGTTTCGAATGGCGCGTCGGGACTGGGTTCGCCGCTATCTGGCCCTCAGCGTTTTTCCCGGAATTTTTCCAATGCTCGCGCTCGGGCAGAGGATGATGGAGGGGTACGGGTACTCGCTCGAAACCGCGATCGCGATCGTGTTTGCGGTTTGGATGGTGGTCTCGCCGCTGTTCTGGGTTTTCCTCCGCCCAGGACCGCAAGCGCGGTTGGATGAGGCGCAGTTTCAACAGTTGTGGAGTCGGTGGCGCAACACCCATGAGCTTCCGCCGGGACTCGTCGAGCCCGGTTTCGCCGAGACCGTTGCGCCGGATCTCGAGGAGACGTCTGCGTCGTCGGCGGATCGCGAAGAGCTCGAGCGCTACGCGTTCGATCGAGCGGTGGTCTGTGAGCGCCCCGAACTGGTAGACCTCCTCGTCGCGAACGATTTTCACTTCGAACACAGCTGCGCGATCGTGAGTGCAGATGGCTATCCGAGCCGGGTATTCGACACGCTGCGGACGATGATGGGCAACAACCCGGCGCTCGAAGTGTTCGTTCTTCACGACGCCGCACCCGAAGGTTGTGCGTTGACACAAAGGCTGCGCAAAGACCCATCCTGGTTTTTTGATACGGGTGCGAAAGTGACGGACATCGGCCTGAAACCCCGCCATGCGCGGATCGTAAACGGCTGTTTCGATGCTGCGACCGGTCCCGGATTCGTCCCGGATCCTCACGAACTCAAGAGAAGCGAGCTGCGTTGGCTCAACCGGTATCGCTGCGAGGTTCTCGCCCTGCGACCGGCTGCGCTCCTGAAACGAACCTTCGCGGCGATGGGCCATCCGGGAAGCGACTCTTTCGGATGACCGGTGTCCCCACTGCAAGAGGGCGAGATGGGTTCGGTGGTGTCCTGAGGCGATCGATCGCCACACTGCGGTCCCCTCTGATTCCCGACGCTGCGCGCGGGCAACGGTCCGGGGGGCGCATCGCGGGCTGCGCGGGAAGAATTCCCGAAGCGTTGTTGCGGCGCTGGCGTACCGGGCTCGGTTCCCGGGTGAAGTGGCTCGAAGTACCCGCAGAACCCGCGCCCGGGCCGAGCCTCGTGCGCGTCGATGCGGATACCTGTGAGCTCGATGGCGAGCGACTCCCGAACGAAGACGCGTGGCGCCGGGCTCTCGGAGCGGGGCGTCTGGCGGATATCCGGGGCGGCTTTGCACTGGCTTGGCGCAACGGAGAAGGCGCGCTCGAATTGGCGCGCGACGCAATCGGAGAGCGACGACTCTATTTCTTCATCGTCGATGAAGGCATACTCTTCGCTTCCTCACTGCGCGATCTGCTCCTCGCCTTTCCGCCCAGCCAGCGCGCCTTGCACGAACCTGCGATTGCCGCATACCTGTGTTGTGCCTTCGTCCCGGGACGCGAAACCCCGATCGCGGGGATCGAAGAGTTGCTTCCCGGTACGCGATTGCGTTTTGCGAGGGGCAAGATCGAAAGCGCGCTGTTCTTCGAACTCCCCCGGGAGCCTGTGTCGCGGGAATGCGATGAGCTCGAGGTGGTCTCCACGTTGCGGGCGCAGCTCGAACGCGCCGTCGAACGCCGCTTGCCGGATGGGAGATCGCGCGTGGGGGCATCCTTGTCCGGTGGTGTCGATTCGAGTCTCGTGGCGGCCCTGGCGAGCCGGCTCCACTCCGGTCCGCTTCACACGTTTTCCATCGGGTTTGGCCGCGGGCACGCGAATGAACTGCCCTGGAGTTCATGGGTCGCAAATCACATTGGGTCCCGGCATCACGTGATCACCATTCCCGCGCGGCGCGTACTCGAGTGCCTCGACGACGTGGTTGCGACGCTCGATGAGCCGAACGGGGATCCCCTCACGGTTCCCAACGCGTTGCTGTTTCGCGAGGCGGCACGCCATGTGGATGTCGTGTTGAACGGAGAAGGGGGAGACCCCTGCTTTGGTGGCCCCAAGAATCTACCCATGCTCGCGGGGAGCGTGCAGGGCGTAGGGAGCCCCTCGGGCAGGGGTACGCCGACGCGCGAGCAGATCTACCTCCGGGCTTTCGAGAAGTGCTCGGAGGACCTCGATGACTTACTCAGCGAGGATTGGTTGCACGCGGTGAATTCGGATCCCGTTGCAAGGCGATTCGAACCGCTCTTCGACGACCCGCGCCAACGCAGTTTGGTGGCGAAACTGATGACCGTGAACCTGCGCACGAAGGGGGCGCACCACATTCTTCCCAAGGTCGATCAGCTTGCAGCGCCGTTCGGTGTCGAGGCGCGCTCGCCGCTGTTCGACCGCGATGTGGTCGAGTTGGCCTTCGGAATCCCAGCCGGGTTCCGACTTCGCGGAAACATCGAGAAGTACGTCCTCAAACGCGCGGTCGACGACCTGTTGCCGCGCGAAATCATCGAACGGCCGAAGAGCGGAATGCTCGTCCCCGTCGAGGCGTGGTTTCGCGGCCCGATGCGCCGGGCCGCACAGGAGCGGTTGCTCGATGGTTTGGCCCCGTTCGGGATCATTCGCCGGGACGCGGTGGAGAAGATTCTGGCGGGAAAGGATCGCAGGCTTCACCCGCGTCGCGGAGCGAAGCTCTGGCTGCTGGTGACACTCGAGGCGTGGCTTCGTCGCGTCTTTGCCGCTTGAGGAGAGGGAGAATGAAATCCGAAGCGTTGAAGGTTCGCGCGCTCGAGGCCGATTCGCATGTCGTGGACCGGGTGGCCGGGGTCACGACGAGGACCTTCGTCGGCGCGCCCCTCGATCTCGCGCGTGTGGGGCGAGAACCGGAAACCCACTACGGCTTCGTGCACCGGGGGCGCGTCGAGATCACGAGCGGAAAACGAACCTTTCCCGTCTTCGCCGGGATGTACTTCTCGGTTCCCGGAGACCTTGGACTAGCGGGTGAGGGGGCGGGCTTCGTGGTCACCAAACGCGCAGACCGCGGCGTGTTTCTCCTCGGTGGTCCCGTCGAAACAAGCGGGCGCCTGCGCTACATCGACGGCTGCACCGACTCCCTATTGCTTCCCCCGTGCACCCGAGGCGATCCGTGTCTCAATTTCCTGCACGTGCCTCCCGGCATTCATCAAACTCCACACACCCATCCTTCTCTACGCGTAGGTCTCGTGACTGTGGGGTCCGGTTGGTGCGAATCGAGGGGTCGCGTGCACGCGCTCGAGCCGGGCTCGCTCTTCGAGATTCCGGCGGGCTGCGAACACCGTTTTCGGACCGAGGCATCGGAGTTGCGAATCGTGGCGTTTCACCCAGATAGCGATTTTGGACCGAGTGACGAGATTCATCCCATGCTCAACCGAACGCTCCTCCCGGAGCGCAAGAAAGGAGGGCAACCATGCGCAGATTTCACGGCATCATCGCAGCGGCATTCGTGATCGTGGCGCTTGTGATCTTCACGCTGTCGGAGGGTGAGAAACGGACGCCAACGTTGATTTCGTTGCTCATCAGCAACGTGAGCCTCTTGGCGATTTCCATCGAGAATGCGCTGCGTCGGCGGGACAAAACCAATTGATGGTTCTGTCATTCGATATCCACCCCCGCCTTTTTCAGGGCGTTGCGCTTGACGCGCCCAACCATCCTTCCCATCCATTGCGGAAATAGCGCGTTGAGGGCCATCGGCAGCTTCATGTGATTGGGAATGACGGCCTCGGTTTTCCCTTGGGCGAGGGCGCGCAGGGTTCGGCGAGCGAATTCGTCGGCCTCGATGAAAGTCCCCGCGGCGTCGGGCATGCGCGCGAGAACCTCGGGGGTGAACATTTCGGTGCGCACCAGGGTCGGGTACACGCACAGAACATGGATTCCCATGGGTTCCAGCTCCTGAGAAAGCCCAGCCGACAGCCCCGTGACGGCGAATTTGCTTGCGGAGTACGCCACCTCATCCGCCTGTCCAACCTTGCCGGCGAAGGAGGACACATTGACGATCCAACCACTTCGACGTTTTCGCATGGCGGGCACGACTTCCTTGATCCAGCGCACGGTCCCCATGTAGTTCGTGAGCATCATCTCCTGAATGTCTTCGGGATCGTGATCGACGAACAGGATGTGACGCGCGTAGCCCGCGCTGTTGATCAGTAGGTCGACCTCGCCCCATGCGCTGCGCACCGCGGCCGCGGTTTCGCCGATCGATCCCGCGTTTCGAATGTCACACGTGTAGGCCCGCGCCTCGCAACCCGACTGGGACAAGTCGCTTGCGATCGATTCGAGGCGGTCTCTTCGGCGTGCCACCAGGGCGACTTTCGCGCCCGCCTGGGCGAGCGCCCGGGCCAGTGCTTCTCCAATGCCACTCGAGGCACCGGTTACCAGTGCGACCTTGCCGCGGACGTCTTTCAGTCCGGCCATGGAGTCCCCCGGACCGCTTAGCGAATCGATACCAACTCGACGTCGAACACCAACATGCCTTCCGGATACCCCGGCTGTCCCTGATAGGCGAGTTCCTCGGGAATCCAGAGTCTCCGCTTCTCTCCCACACACATCAGTTGCAAACCTTCCGTCCAACCCGCAATCACCTGTTGCAAACCGAACTCGATCGTCTCGTTGCGAACAACGGAAGAATCGAATAATTCGCCGTCCGTCGTCCAGCCGCTGTAGTGGACTTCGACGGTGTCGCTGGCGCTGGGCTTCGGGTCACTCGAACCGGGCTTCAGGATCTTCGAAGCGAGACCGGAGGGCGTGCGTTCCGCATCGGCGGGAGGGGCTGCGACATCTTCGGGAACCGGCGGGGCTTCGGGCATGCGGGGATTCCTTGTGTTGGTTGGAAAGGCGTCGAAGGGTAGGTCTAGCAGAAATGGTAGGCGGAGAGAGACGGCATTTCGGATCAAAAACCCCCCATGTTTTCCCCCGGCTTGTATAGAGTGGGAGGGGGAGGACTGAAGATGCGGTTCAAGAAGCGGCTACGGGCTGGGTTCGCGATCGGGTTGCTGGCATGGGTCGGGCAGGGCGACGCTCAGGCGCAAACCAGCATCATGAAATTGGACGGGATCGAGGGGGACTTCGGGCTCAATGGCTTCGAGGGTTGGACGGTAGTCACGGGGTACGCGACTGCGGTCGGTGTTCCGGTCACGGTCGACGCGGGCGGTCCCCAGTTCGGGACGATCGAGTTTCGGCCGATCGAAGTCACGAAGCCGTCGGACCAGACCGATGCGGATCTGTTCGCCCGCGTGGTGGACAAGGCCACGATCGCCGACGGTTGTCTGCTGACGTACTCCGACAGCGGACAGTCGATTCGTAAAATTTCCGCCATCGGCATGGAGAATGTCGCAGTGGCAAACCTCTCGCCGGCTGCGACCGAGGACGGCTTTCCCCAACAGTCGATCAGCCTCGATTACGGCAAGATCTCCATGATCGTCTACACCTACGATTCGGAGACGGGACAGGCGATCGGTCAGAATGCGAGCTGCTGGGACCGTATCGCGAACAAGTCCTGCGGGGACGATCTCCTTGGCTGTCCTGCGAACTGATCGCCGCGGCCCGCGACGGGCGAGCGCGCTCGCGGTGTTGCTCGTCGCCATGTCGACCTCCGCAGGAGCCGAGCCGATCGTCGTCCTGTCCGGTGAAACGCTCAGCCGTCGTTCCCTGCCCGAGTTGCTGCTGTTTCCCGACGGCAGCCTGTTTCGCGTGGGCGAACTGCGCCAGCGCCGTGTCGACGCCCGGCCGGACGAGACGTTGGTTTACGACCTGGCCACCGGACTGCTCGAGCGCAACGGCGGTCAGACGCCGAGCGAGGTCATGCGCCGCAAGGCGGTCGGGCTCTCGCGCGTTTCCGTGCGCGATCCCGTTCGCATGGTCTACTACCTACCGCGACCGATCGATCTCTCGAGCGGGGCGCTCGACGAGCCCGACGTGGTGACGGTCGTGAGCGCATTCCCCTTCCGCTCGCGCCCGCGCAACCCCGCTTTGGTCGACAGCGACGACGACGGTCTTTCCGACGGGTCCGAAACGAACTCGGGCGTCTTCGTCTCGCCGACCGACACGGGGACCGACCCCCTGGATGTCGACACCGATAGCGATCTCATCGAAGACGGCGAAGAAGTATTGAGCGTCGGGTCGGACCCCACGAATCCCGACAGCGATGGCGACGATGTCCTGGACGGTGAGGACAACTGCGTGCTGGACTTCAATCCGCGCCTGGGCGAGTTGGACGAGCCGGCGCGCGAAGGGTTCCAGACCGCGACGGGGGGCCAGCTCGACGGCGATGCCGACGGCATCGGCAACGCGTGCGACGCGGACTTCGACAACACCGGTGCCGTGGTGGGGGGAGCCGATCTCGCGGATCAACTGGCGTCCTTCAACAAGGACCGCGCGGGCGAAGACTGCGGCAGCAGCGGTTTGGAGCCCTGCGAAATCTACGACCTCGACAACGACGGCCGCTTCATCGGGGGCATCGATCTGTTGCTGGGACGCGGACGCTTCAACGCGCCGCCCGGACCGGCTTGCCCCGCGTGCCCACTTGCCTGCGACGGACCGGGTTGTCCATAACCACCCCTTCGCGCGCGGAGATTGGCGCTACTTTGCGGAGATGATGTGGCGATTGCCGACCTGTGTAGCGCTCGCGTTTCTGCTCCTAGCAATTGAAACGGGCTGTGGTGAATCACCGACTCGTGCGATTCGCGAGATTGCGAACGACGCGACCGATTCGGGGGACTGGCCTCTACATGGGCTGAACCCGGGGGAAACCCGTTTCAGTCTCCTCGATCAGATCCGGCGCGAGAACGTGGCGCAGCTGGGGCTCGCCTGGTCCTACCGGACGGATTCGAAGCGTGGGCTCGAGGCGACTCCGATCGTCGTCGACGGCGTCATGTACGCCACCTCGACTTGGAGTCGCGTGTTTGCCCTCGATGCGGCGACCGGTGTAGAGCGCTGGCGCTACGATCCGAAGGTTCCGGGCTGGAAGGCGCGCCACGTGTGTTGCGATGTGGTGAACCGGGGCGTCGCGGTTTTCGAGGGGCGGGTCTACGTCGGTACGATCGATGGGCGTTTGGTGGCCCTGGACGCGGATTCCGGCGACGTTGTCTGGGACGTCCGAACCGCTCCTCTCGAAGAGCCCTACACGATCACCGGCGCACCGCGCATCGTCAAAGGCAAGGTCATCATTGGAAACGGTGGGGCCGACCTGGGCGTTCGCGGTTACGTATCGGCCTACGACGCGGAATCGGGTGCACGGATCTGGCGTTTCTACACGGTACCCGGCAGCAAGCGCGGACCCCACGAACACAGCGAACTCGCGGACGCCGCCGAAACCTGGCCCGAAGACGCGCTCTTCGCGGGAGGCCTCGGTGGGACGGTCTGGGATTCCATCGCATTCGACCCGGAGCTCGACCTGCTCTATGTGGGCACGGGAAACTCGAGCGTCTATCCCCGTGCGCTGCGAAGTCCCGGCGGCGGCGACAATCTGTTTCTCGCATCGATTCTGGCGCTGCGCCCCGACAGCGGCGAACTCGTCTGGCACTACCAGACGACGCCCGGTGAACAATGGGACTACACCGCGACCCAACACATGATCCTCGCCGATCTCGAAATCGAAGGACGCCTGCGCAAGGTTCTCATGCAGGCGCCGAAGAATGGTTTCTTCTATGTGCTGGACCGGGAATCCGGCGCCCTGATCTCCGCTGAGAAATACGTACACGTGAGTTGGGCGAGTCACGTGGATCCCACGTCCGGCCGACCCATCGAGCGTGCGGAAGCGACCTGGGACGCGGAGTCTGCCGCGATCGCCCCGAGCATCGTCGGGGGGCACAACTGGCACCCGATGAGCTTTCACCCGGGGACGGGCCTCGTCTACATCCCGGCCGTCGAATCGATCTACGTCTACCAGATGGATCCGGAATTCCGTTACCGCCGGAATGGCTGGAACACGGGAGAAGATATGCCGGCCCTTACGGAGTTCGGCGAGAACTTCGGCGACGTGCGCTTCATCGCATGCGATTGGACACAGCTGCTTGCCTGGGACCCGGTTCGACAACAGAAAGTCTGGTCGGTGAGCCACGACTCGGGCGTGCCCGGTGGAACGCTCGCGACCGCGGGCGGGCTCGTGTTCCAGGGAAACGGCGAAGGCGGGTTCGCCGCCTATGACGCGGGCAACGGCAAACGCCTGTGGCGGGCGGAAGTGGGGATCGCGGTCATGGCGCCCCCCGTGACCTACCGCGTGGGAGAAGAGCAGTACGTCGCTGTGTTGGTGGGTGTTGGAGGCAGTCAGGGCGGACATCAGACACGTTTCCGGCACACCAACGACGGCCGACTTCTCGCATTCAAACTCGGCGGTTCGCTCCCCATCCCCGTCGTCGAGAAGAGACCCCCTGCCAGCGTGGGGCGAGAGCGGCTCGCCGTATCGGACGACGTGATTGCGCGCGGTCGTGCGGCCTACGCGGAAGCCTGCATGTTCTGCCACGGCTTTGCCGCCGTGAGCAGCGGCCTCTACCCCGATCTGCGTTTTGCATCCGCTGAGACCCACGCGCAGTGGAACGACATCGTTCTGGGGGGTATCCGAGCCGATCGGGGAATGGCCTCCTTCGCCGATCTGGTATCCGCCGAGGATGCCCGCGCGATCCAGGCCTATGTGCTCGAACGAGCCTGGCGCGAACCCGGCGTGGCCGAACGCCTTCTCGACTGGGCCATCGACAACGCCTGCGTGCCCACGAAGTGGATGACCGATTAATCGCCCACCCCAGAAGGGGGAACGGGAACGTGTTCATGCTCCGGAAGCGGCGGCTCCCCTAGCCGGAGCGCCATGATGCTCTCCACCGAACCCTCGAACAGGATCTCCGAGGATACGAGCATCGGGTCATCCATCTGAAGCACACGACCGGTGGCGGTTCTCAGGCTGCGATCGGTTGCGATCTTCGGCATGTCAGCCCTGCTTCCCTGAATCAAGATTTCTCCGTATCGCTCTAGCAGTGCGTCGAGGGGCACGTGGACCGCTTCGAAGCCGGTATGGATTCTCCCGTTCCAGGTGTTGAGACGGTAGATGTTGGGATGAAGCGCTTTCAGCTCTCGCGCGAAACCTCTACGGGAGCTGTAGTTTCCGAACTCCCACGCGAATGCAGGGTGGGACGCTCGGTAGAAGAACACGGTCGCGCGCTCTGTCAGTTGATGATCTTTTCGAAACTGCGCGGCTTCCAACCAATCATCGGATGTGTGGATCATTTTGCGACGATGCGATTCCAGGTCAGCCATGGCTAGGAGCAGGGCGAGGGCGAAGACGGAGACAAAGCTCCACTTCAGACTTCCCAAAATAACTTTCGATCGCTCCGCGTGGGTGAGCGCCTGCCTCGCCAACACAACCACGAGCCCCAACAGTCCCAACACCGGCGTGATGTAGTGATGGCTCGCGCGGGGAGCGTTCGCGACGAGCACAAACTGGCCGACAAAAGCAATCAAGATCCCGAGCCAGACCCGCCGCCGAAATTGCGCAGCTTTCGGGGCGCCTTGGGACTTCAACAACAGAAAGCCGGTGATCCCAAAAAGGACCAGGAGCAGCAGCAGGGGCTTCTCGTAGATCCAAGATCGGGAAGCCAGTTGCTCCATGCCGTCCAGCATGGCCTGTAGCCGGTCCGCACCCGGTGTTTGCGGCGCGTTGTACCCCGTGCGTGTGACGAGTGAGCCGAGGAATGGCTTGTATACATCGGTTTTCATCATGGGGTTTGCGGTCAGCGTGAGGAGTGTGGCGACGAAGCTCGCGAAAAAAACCAGGCGCTGTCGAAGGCCGCGAAGCAGGATCAACGGGATCACAAGCAGCGGTAGAAAGGTGAGCTTCAGTGCCACGCCCAGTCCGCTCACGAAACCGTATTGCCAGTCGGGTCCTTTACCGTCCGGCTGTGCGCCCAGACGCTGGTGGTAGAGAACCAGCCCCGCGAAACACAGCACCAACGTGAGCAGCAAGGGCTCGGGCGACATGCGGGGCAACGCCGATCGCGCTGCCATGCCGAAGAGAATCACCGCCTGGCTCGCGCTACCGATCCACAGGCTGCCCCCACTCTGGGTGGCCATCCAACCGAACATCCAAAGCGCTCCACAAAGCAGCAACACCAACAGCCCATGGAGTACGTGTAGGTAGAACTCGGAACGGGTGAGTACATCGGAGACGAGGCTCCCTTGCCCCGTAATCCAGTGGGTGAGTGTGAGAACCGGACTTCCCAGCCATTGCAGCGTTGAGCCCGGATGATCACCGTGTCCCACGGGCAGCCACGCACTCAAGGCCAGTGAGTTGGCGAGGTAGGCATACTCGGGATCCAAATTGGAGCCCAACCAAAAAGGTCCGCTCTCTGCGCGAAAGAGAAAGGAGAAGAATGCCACGCACAACGGAACGACGAGTAGCGCCGCGTGCTTTCCGAACCTCCACACACGAGAGGTTGTCGTCATGTTGACCAAGCTTTCGACGGCCTCCGGTGGCGTTACGCTCGCCGGAGTTTGTAGCGCACCGGCCGGTGCTTCAGCCCCACAACGAAGCGTTGTGGATCGATTCGTGCGAGGGCGTCACGGGTGCTCATGGACAGGTTCCCTCCTCGGCAAGTTGCTGTCTCGCTGACACAAAGGATGCCACGAGCGGGAAGCAGACGCCTTCAGTGACCCTTGTGCTCGCCCGAGTGATGCTTCTCGTGATCATCGCCAGTGCCTCGATGGTTTTCGCTCTCCGCCGTTGCTTCGCTGCGTTCGTGATCGTGTCCCTGGGTCGAATGGCCAGCATGGGGGTCGCTCGGACCCTCTGTCTCGGGGGGGCTCCCTGGGTTTTGTCCATCTTCACCGGTCGACGGATGTTCTTGATGGCCCTCATGGTCGTGGCCGTCGTGTCCTTCCACCGCCATGGCATCCGTTTGGGTAGCCATGGAGAGGGTGATGATAGAAAGAAGTGTAATCATCGTCTGAACCATGTCGTTCTCCGTTGATTGCTGTCGGGACTATCCTTCTGGTCTCTCCGGAAGGCGTCGCCCGTGAACGAGTGCAAAGAAAATCGGGATGACGATGAGGGTCACGAGAGTGGCCGAGAGAACTCCGCCAACCATTGGTGCGGCAATCCGGCGCATCGTCTCCGAGCCCGTACCTGAACCCCACATGATCGGCAGCAATCCGATCACATCCGAAGCGACGGTCATGAGGAGTGGGCGCGCGCGGGAAGTGGCACCGTCGACGATCGAGTCCCACAGGTCGGCTCGGGTCTGAAGGCGGCCCTCTGCAAGGTATCGGTCGCGGGACTGGTTGAGGAACAGCAACATGATGACGCCGGTTTCGGCGGTGAGCCCCGCCAACGCGAGAAAGCCCACGCCGACCGCCACGCTGAAGTCGTAGTCGAGCAGCCAAAGCAGAACGACGCCGCCAACGAGAGCGAAGGGGATACAGGCAATCACGATCAGCGTGTCGCCAACGCGGCGGAAGTTCAGGTAGAGGAGCAGGAAGATGATCCCGAGCGTGATGGGGACGATGAGCGTGAGCCGGGCAGCCGCCCGCGCCATGTATTCGTATTGGCCACTCCAGGCGAGTGTGTAGCCGGGCGGTAGCGCCACGCCGTCTTCGATGACTTTTCTGGCCTCTCTGACATAGGTACCGATGTCGATGTCCTCGATATCGATGTAGACCCAGGCGTTGGGCCGGGCGTTCTCGGTCTTGATCGAAGGGGGGCCTTTTCGGATTTCGAGGCGGGCGAGCTGTCCGATCGGAACCTGAGCACCGCCCGGAGTGGGAACGAGCACGCGTTCCAGAGACGCCATGTCGTGCCTCAATTCTCGGCTGTAGCGGATGTTCACGGGGTAACGTTCGAGGCCTTCGACCGTCTGGCTGACGTTCATCCCGCCGATCGCGGTCTGGATGACGTCCTGCACGTCACCCACCGTCAGTCCGTAGCGAGCGATGCGCCGGCGGTCGATCTCGAAGTCGAGGAAGTTTCCGCCAACCACGCGCTCCGCGTAGACACTCAGGGTTCCCGGGACACCCCGCAGCGTCGCTTCGACTTCGGAACCGATCCGTTCGAGTTCGGACAGATCGGGTCCGGCGATCTTGATCCCGACGGGCGTCTTGATACCGGTCGAGAGCATGTCGATTCGCGTCTTGATCGGCATCGTCCACGCATTGGTGACGCCCGGAAACGGGATCGCCTGGTCGAGCTCGGCAATGAGCTTCTGCGTCGTCATCCCTTCGCGCCATTGCGCGCGTGGACGCAGGGTGATGGTCGTTTCGATCATGGACAGCGGTGCCGGGTCAGTTGCCGTTTCCGCGCGGCCGACTTTCCCAAACACGCGTTCGACCTCGGGAAAGCTCGCAATGATTCGGTCGGTCTGTTGGAGGAGTTCCTTCGCCTTGGTAATCGACACGCCGGGGAGCGTCGTGGGCATGTAGAGGAGGTCACCTTCGTCGAGGGGAGGCATGAACTCGCTACCGAGCTGGCGAAGCGGAACCAGGCTCGCCGCGAGCAAGAGCACCGCGACGAGCAGTACTCCCCAGCGAAATCGCAGCGCGCCGCGGACGGCGGGCCGGTACAGCCAAAGGATGGCTCGGCTCAAGAGGTTTCGTTCTTCGGATAGAATACGACCGCGAACCAGCCACACCATGAGCGCAGGCACGACGGTAATCGAGAGCAGAGCCGCTCCCGCCATGGCATAGGTCTTGGTGAAAGCCAACGGTTTGAAGAGTCGTCCTTCCTGGGCTTCGAGCGCGAAGATCGGAAGGAACGAAGCCGTGACAATCAACAAAGAAAAGAAGAGAGAGGGCCCAACCTCCGACGCTGCATCGATCAGAATCTCGAGTCGGGGCCGCTTGTTTCCGTCGCGCTCGAGGTGCTTGTGCGCGTTCTCGACCATTACGATTCCAGCATCGATCATCGTACCCATCGCGATGGCGATTCCAGCGAGGGACATGATGTTGGCATTGATGCCCTGGTAGTACATGACGATGAACGAAAACAGAATTCCGAGCGGCAGCAGAAGGATCGCAACCAGCGCGCTTCGGAAGTGAACCAGAAAGACGAAACAGACGAGCGCGACGATCAGGCCCTGCTGGAGAAGCTTCTCCTGGAGGTTGTCGATCGCGCGCTCGATCAGGGGACCTCGATCGTAGACCGGGACGATCTCGACTCCCTCGGGAAGCGTCTCGGCGAGTTCAGCGAGCCGTTGTCGAACTCCGCGAATCGTATCGAGCGCGTTTTCGCCGAAACGCATGATGACGACGCCGGCCGCGACTTCTCCTTCTCCGTCGAGATCCGTGAGCCCCCGTCGCAGCTCGGGACCCAGAGAAACCGTGCCCAGGTTTCGAATCAGGATGGGGGTGCCGTGTTCGTCGGCGCGGATCACCACTTCTTCCAAATCCTCGATCCCCTGGACGTAGCCGCGCCCGCGAATCATGAACTCGGTCTCGGCCATTTCGATGAGTCGGCCCCCCACGTCGTTGTTGCTTCGCTGGATGGCGTGTCGGACGTGGCTCAGGGAAACGTTGTAGGCCGCGAGCTTGTTCGGATCGAGTTCGATCTGATACTGGCGAACGTAGCCACCCACGCTGGCGACTTCCGCGACACCCGGGACCGTTTGCAGCGCGTAGCGCAGATGCCAATCCTGAATCGAGCGGAGCTCGGCGAGGTCGTGTTTTCCGGTACGGTCAACGAGCGCATACTCGTAAATCCATCCCACACCGGTGGCGTCGGGTCCGAGCGTCGGCGAAATGCCTTGGGGGAGTCGAGCGGAAACGAAGTTCAGGGATTCGAGGACACGGCTCCGGGCCCAGTAGAGATCGGTTCCATCTTCGAAGATGACGTAGACGAAGGAGAGGCCGAAGAACGAGTAGCCCCGAACGACGTTGGCGTAGGGGACCGAGAGCATTGCGGTCGAGAGCGGGTAGGTGACCTGGTCCTCCACCACTTGCGGCGACTGGCCCGGGTACTCGGTGAAGACGATGACTTGAACGTCGGAGAGATCCGGGATCGCGTCGAGTGGAGTATTCAAAATCGCATAGAGGCCCCACGCGATGAGCGCCGAAACGCCAAGCGCCACGAAGAACGGGTTCCGAGCCGAGGCCGCAACGATCTGCTTCAGCATGCCACTACTCCCCGCCGTGCTCTTCGTGGCCATGGTGTTTCGAGTGGTCCATCGCGCCGGCGTCGGAGTCCGGTTCCGGGGCCATCTCGTGCTCCATGTCGTGGTGGGCCGAGTGATCCATCTCCGTCGCGTCGGGAACGGAATCCCGGGGCATCGCGTGTTCCATATCGTGTCCGGCGTGCGGATCGTCCTCGGGTTTCGGACTTGCCAGGAGTTTTCGAACGGCTTCCTGTAGGTTGCTCTCGCTGTCGATGAGGAATTGACTCGAGACCACGATCTCTTCGCCGGACGAGAGTCCGTCGCGGACCTCGACCCAGCCGTCTCCGGAATCGATCCCGAGCGATACCGGCCTGGGGGAGAAGCGCCCGTCGCCAAGCGCGACAATGATGAGGCTCCTTCGTCCCGAGCGAATCACGGCTTCGGACGGAACCGCGACGACGGATTCCCGCGGAGCGCCTTGGATGCGAATGTCTCCGAACATTTCGGGGCGCAGTTCCCCGTTCGGGTTGGCGAGCTCGAGTCGCACCTCGACGGTGCGTGTCTTCGGGTCGAGGAACGGAGCGATGTAGGTGATGGGACCCGAGAACTCGCGTCCCGGCAGATAAGGAAGCTCGACGGTTCCGATTTGACCGAGCTCGAGCCACGGAAGCTCGTACTCATAAACGTTGGCGAGCACCCAGACCGTCGACAGATCCGCGATGGTGTAGAGATTGTGATTCGGTCCGACCTCCATTCCGGCGCGGACACCCAGCGAAGTGACGACGCCGCTCGCGGGTGCGTAGAGGGTCACGGTTTTCTGGATCTTGCCGGTCTCGATCAGGCGCTTGATGTCCGAATCCGATACGTCCCAAAGCGCGAGGCGACGTTTCGTGGCTGCGTAAAGGGAAGCGCCGCCGCCCCGCACATCGGCGAAGGGACTTGCTTTCGTGGCACCCCGATAGCGCGCGGCAACCAGCAACTCCTCCTGGGTTGCAACGAGTTCCGGCGAATAGACCTCCAGCAGCGGTTGGCCGCGCTGGACTTGCTGACCCACGAAATCGACGTCGAGCTTTTCGACCCAGCCCTGGATCTTCGTGTGAACGTGTTCGACGCGCCGCTCGTCGTACGCCACCCGTCCAACGGCCCGAATCGAGCGTGCGAGATCGCGGCGCGACACCATCTCGGTGCGAACGCCGATGTTCTGGACCGTCTGCGGGTCGATTTCGACGATGCCCTCGGCCGGGACGCCACCCTGTCCCGGGCAGACGGGTACGAGATCCATTCCCATCGGAGACTTTCCCGGTTCGTCGCGGATGTAGGTCGGGTCCATCGGCGCCTTCCAGTATTCGGCGGGAGCGCCGTCCGGGCAGGGGCCGTCGGCGGCATTCATCGAGGACATCTCCATGGGCATGGGGTTTTCGAGAAAGCCCCGCCCCCACCAACCCACCGCGAGTGCGACTGCAATGGCGAAGAAGGTGAGAATCGTTCTCTGAGTCATCGGAGTGTCTCCCCGGCGGCAGCCTCGAGGGCCGCGAAGGCGCGTCGTCGATCCGCTTCGGCGCGGACGAATCGAAGCTCTGCGTTCAAGGATCTGACCTGGCTATCGAGCAGACTCAGGAAATCGACACGGCCCACTTCGTATCCGGAGCGGCTCGAGTTCAGTGACTGCTGCGCTTGCGGAACCAGGCCGGTTCGAAGCAAGGCGGATTCCAGATCGGCGCGCGTGAGTTCGGCGTACGCGGAGCGCAGGCTTCCGTAGAGTTCCGCCCGCGCCCCGCGGTAGGTTGCTTCCGAATGCCGAAGCACAGCGCGTTTCTCGGCGATCACCGCGTTCCACTTCGAGCGATTCACGGGCATTCGAACGGCGACGGAAGCGCCCACGAAGTCATCGCCGCGAACCGGGTCACCGGCAACGTGTTCGCGCAAGCGGTAACCGACTCCGAGATCGAAGTCGGGGTACCCTTCGAGCTCTGCAACACGCACTTGGTGCCGCGCCTCTTCGACGGAGGCGCGTAGCGACAGAAGCTGGGAGCTGTTCGCTTCGAGCGAAGTCGCAAGTTGGGAAAATCCGGGGATCTCGGAATCGTCCTCGAGGTCTTCGGTCTCCGGAAAGCGCGTCTCCACCGGGAGATCCAGGAGCACCGACAGTCGCGCCGAAGCGTGTTCGATGGCGGCTTCTCGGGACAGCTTTTCATCGAGGAGTGCCGTGAGTTCGACCTGAGCCCGGAGTACGTCCTGCTGGAGGCCGGTCCCGACGCGGTACTTCGCTTCGGCAATCTGGACGAGCTGTCGCAGGAGATCGATGTTCCGCTCGGTGATTCGAAGCGCGCGTTGGGAAAATCCGAGTTCCGCCCAAGCGGCCTCCGTAGCCGACGCGACACGGAGTTGACGGTCGCCCAGGGCGAATGTCGCTGCATGGGATCGTGCGGTTGCCGCGGCCTCCCGCTTCGAAAGCAGACCCGGAAAGGGGAGGCGTTGATTGAGGCCCAGCTGGTGGCCCGAAAGGGGAGTCGACTCGAAGTCGAAATTCCCTGTTGGGATGTTGCTCGCCTCGTAGCGAAAGCGCGGGTCATCCAGCGCTCCCGCAGGCACGATCCGTTCCCGAGCCGCGTCTCTCGCTGCGACGTCCGCGGCGATCACGGGGTTTTCTGCACGGGCGCGCTCGAGACACCATGCAAGCGGCAAGGGCGACGGCATTGTTTCCGCGCCTGACGCGACGGTGCCGAGAAGGATGAGCAGAACCAGGAATGTTCGCATCGTCGTTACCACGCGTAGTGATCGAGGCCGTAGATGAGGGAGCCCCCGAGAAAACCGGTGACTCCTACGAGGGCGGCCCCCAGGAAAATCGTCGTTCGGAGCGCACTTCGGTCGGCGCCCCGTCGATGTGTCCGCTCGCAAAGCGAAAGGATTACAAGCGCCCAGATTGCGGTCGCGGTTCCTGCCCAGCGATGGGCGGTCATTACCCATTCGTCGTCGACCATGCGCAGGCCGGCAAAGAACCACCCAAAGGGTGCAGCGAGCAAGGCTCCAACAGCCCCTACCCAGAGGCTGAAGCGCACCACCTCTCGCAGGCCGTCCCGAGGCCTCCAAATCAGGAGCAGCTCGGCAAGCGCCGCAACCGAGAAAAGAGCGATCGGAAAATGGGTCGCTACCGGGTGAAACTTTCCGAGCCAAGCAAGCGGTACGGGCACGCCCTCTGGCGGATAGGCATGCGCTGAATCGTCCGGGTCCAAATGGGGTGTTGCGTGCTCGTGTACCGCAACCGCGACGTGGAGACTTTCCGCAGCTTTCGCTTCGGCTCCGTGGGCAAGCGTACCGGTTGCAGCGGTCACGGCGATCGATGCCGCAATCGTCGCAAGTACCAGCCATCCGACGCCTATCTTTGCACTAGCGAGCTTCTGGGATTCAATTCCCATGCTTCTTCTCCGAGTCTCATTGCGGTCCGAGCGCCGCGCGATGCGCGGCAACTTGTTTCGGAAGCGCACCGGAGGCGCACGCCCGAAACGTCACCGGCCCCTGCCATCGTTGGCAGGGACGAGGATCGCTGCGTTCTCAGAGAAGTAGTGTCGAGTGGAGAAGTAGGATGTCGGGTGGTGGGAGAGGATTGCGCCAGCTTCCGGAGGGGATCGAAGTCGTCCTCGCCTGGGGGAGGGAAGCGATCACCGTCGACCAGGAAGGCGTTGGAACCTCGACATCGCCGAGCACTTTCTTGGCTTCGGTGTTTCCGATGATGACTCGGAGACGATCGCAATCGCACTCGTGATCGTTCGAATCCGAGGGCTCGGGAACTTCGGATCCACCGCCGTGGCACGGGGGACGTTCGCCCGGGTGTTCCTGTGCGCTGGCGACTTGGATCCCCGGATTGGTTTCGAGACACGCGTAGACGCAAAGCGGCCCGCGAAGCCCGAAAAGAGCCGCGCAGGTGATGATGAGCCAAGTGTGTTGCTTCACCGATCGCATGGACGTCCTACAGGTTCTCTTTCGGTTGGCCGACCCATTGCCTTGATACCCCTAGGGGGTATCCGTAGAATACGAGCCCAGGTCGCAACAAGCAAGCGCTCGGGGAGAATGGGGCAGTAGATTTGAAGGAAGATCTTCGAAAGGACGTGATGGCGCGGCTGAAACGCGTTTCGGGGCAGGTTTCCGGCATCCAGCGGATGGTCGAGGAGGACCGTTATTGCGTCGATGTGCTGCTCCAGGTCGCCGCCGCAGAGGCCGCGCTGGACCGGGTCGGGCACCTCGTGCTGGGTTCCCACATCGAAACCTGCGTCGCCACGGCGCTCGAAAGCGGCCGACCCCGCGACCGCAAGAAGAAGATGGACGAGTTGTTGGATGTTTTCTCGAAGTTCGGGCGAGTGCGCCCCTAGGGTGCAGGTCACGACGCGCGCGCTGGTCCGCTTCGGTTTCCTGCCCCTGATGCTGATCGGAATGAATGCGGCTGTCATCGGGCTGGTTCAGAACGACGCGTCCAAGACGTGGTTGCTCCTTCTGCTTCTTGTGGCCGTTGCGCTGTCTTTCGGTGCCGAGCGGGTGCTGCCTTACGCGGCCGCCTGGAATCGAACGCATGGCGATTCTCTGCGCGACACCCTTCATGCCTTTGTGAATGAATCGGCCAATTTCTCGACGCTTCTGCTGCTCCCCGTCTTCACCGGGTTGCTCGCCATCGACGGGGGATGGCCCAGCGACTGGCCGTTCGCGCTTCAGTTCCTACTCTCGATTCTCGTGCTCGATCTGGGGATCACCCTTGCGCACTTCGCCAGCCATCGGTTCAACCTCCTCTGGAGGTTTCACGCCGTTCACCACAGCGTCAAACGCATGTACGGCTTCAACGGTCTCATGAAGCACCCCGTTCATCAGGCGATCGAAACCGTATCCGGAACGCTTCCGCTGATTCTGCTTGGACTTCCGGCCGACGTCGCAACGGCCCTGGTCTCTGCCGTTGCGCTCCAACTGCTTCTGCAGCACTCGAACGTCGACTATTGGGTTGGACCTCTCCGCTACGTCCTGGCGGTCAACGAAGTGCACCGTTTCCATCACCAAAAGGATCCCGCGCAAGGCGATGTGAATTTCGGCCTCTTCACGACGCTGTGGGATCACCTGCTCGGAACGTTCCACTACGAGACCCGACCGGAACGCTTTACCTCCGAACAGCTTGGAATCGGCGCCGAACCCAATTACCCGGTGGCGTACCTGCCGCAACTGATCGAACCGTTTCGCCCGAGTCCCGAGCTGAACCCGACAGCCGCTTCGTAGCGAGCGGGTAGAGCTACCGGCGCGTGTCGGCGATGGCGTGGTTGGGATCAACCGCCGAGATCTTTGCCGCCGGATTCGATCAAGCGAGCGAGCCGCGTCATTCGCTTCTTTTCGGGGTCATCGATCCGGCTCACCCAGTCTTGGACGTAGCCAAAATCGATCGGAACCTCGCTGGCGAAGAGGATCCCCGCCACGTCCGTCCAATCTTTTTCGCGGTTGAAGATCACCTTGTAGGTGACGAGGTCTTCCGGGCTCAGGATATGGATGGAATCCCCGTAGAAGTCGACTTTGCGGCGCCGCTCGTACGAGCTGTGATGAAGTGCGTCGTAGGAAAAGAACAGATCGATCGGTGTGTCGATCCAGAAAATGCGAACCTGCCCATCGCGCTGAACGAGGGTCTGGAGGCCAGGATTGCGGCTATCGGCACCGAGGCTCCCCAACACCGAGAACACGGACCCTGCCTCGGTCGTCGGCACGAACACATTGACGTCGATGTCCAACGTCGCGCGAACGGCACCGTAGTAGGCGAGGGCCTGGGCGCCGCCGAACGCGTGGGGGATCCCCGCTTCGGTGAACGCGCCTTCGATCTTGACGATCTGTTCGTCCAGGAGCATTGGCGTAACGCTCGGTTATTGGGCGGCTTCACGCGAGGTGAAGCGCGGGAACGGTGGCTCTGGAAGGGGTTTCGTGGGTCCGCGCGAACGGGCGATTCGACTGGCCGAACGCAGGAGTCCGCGAAGCGCTCTGCCGCGCGTGGTCTCCGACCTCCCAAGCCAATCGGCGGCCTCACTCAAGTGGACCGGAAGCGGTTCGCCTTCGAGGGTTTCCAGGCTCTGTTTGAGGAGCGCAACGAGTGTGGGGTCGAGCGCACGACCGTGCTGAAGTTCCCCAATCAATCGGCGCGCGGCGGAACTTTGGCGTTTCATGCAGACCGGAATGCCGCGGGACGTCGCATAGTCGATCAGCTGCTCGGCAGCGAAGGAGGTTCGCGCTGAAGCGCGAGCCTGCTCGATGACTTCGGGTGTGAGGGCGCCTCGAAAACGGGCCAGCGCAAACTGCCGCGGGCCCCGCTCCGTACGGCGGCATTCACGGATTTCATACACGGCCCCCTGTTTTCGAATCGACGCCATTTGGTCTCTCCCCTCCAATTCTTCGGAACATCTTGTAGTGTATAATAGTACTACATCCAATGGGTTCCAACTCCGACCGGCAAGTGCGTCCGTAATTATCTGAATCTTTTAGGTTTTAAATTCACAAGACGGCCGCTGTCTCTCCCGACCCGCCGCAGGCTGCGCCAGCCGGGTTTCTACTGGGTTTCGGGATCGGCGGGGGAACTGGATCGTTGGGAAGAAAGAACTTCCGGGGATTGGGTGAGCGGGCTGAGCACAGTCACGGTTTGCGCAAGGCGTATCGAACCTGCGAATCGCTCGCGCGTTTCCTCGCTTGGCCCGGAGGATTGGCGGTGCGCCTTCGAGGGGAAGAAAATAATCTATTGGCGATCCGCAGTTACCGCGGGTTTCTGCCGGTTCGGACCGCCCCGACCCAAGTGACGCACTGCATCCGATGGAAAGAGATCCATATAATGACGGCGCAGCAGTGCGGCGGGTGGGAGCGAGGAGTCTCCAGTGATTCGGATCATGCGGATCAGTTTCGGTGTTCTTGCGGTTGTGTTCCTCTTTGCTGCCGGCATCGCGCGCAGTGACACGCGGACGACGAACCACAAGTTTTCTTGCCCCCGTGGCACGTTCGACACGATGGTTTCCGAAACCGAGGATGAGATCCGCTTCCTTGGCACGTTCGCGACCAAGGCCGGAAAAGTCATCTCCATCTTCGATGTGATTCCGAAAACCGAAGAAGGAATCCGCGATTTCGCAACGAAGCTCCTACTCTTTTGCGTCTTCGGTGGGAGCGGTGCTCCGCTGTCGGCGGGCGCGGGTGGGCACCCGACACCGCTGTTCGAGACAGACACGCAATGGAACTTCCAGGCTGGGCTGATTCCGTCGCTCGCTTTGCTCGCCGACCTCGATAACAACGGGAATGTGGACGCCGCCATCGCGAATTTTGGTTCGGATGAAGTCACCGTGGCGTTGCTCGACACCGACGGGTCCGCGAATGTGACCCACTATCCCACCGGAAACGGGCCGGACGAGCTCCTCATTGGAGACTTCGATGGAGTCAATGGTCCCGATCTCGTGACCGTCAATGCCTTCGATCGAAACCTCTCGCTGCTCCTCAACGCCGGGGACGGAACCTTCGGAGCCGCGACCCCGATCGCGGCGGGCTCGAACCCCTTCGACGCGACGGCGGGCAAATTCGACGACGATCCGCATCTCGACATCGTCAGCGTGGACGGCGCCATCGGCGAGATCGTGTTGTTGTTCGGAAATGGCGATGGGAGTTTCGCGGCGCCCCAGGTCCTGTCGGCCGCGGACTTTCCCGGATCGGTCGTTTCCGCCGACATGAACGGCGACGACAACCTCGACCTCGTTACCAACGGTTCTATTCGCCTGGGAGATGGAGAGGGCGCCTTCGCGCCGCCGATTTCCTTCACCCCGAACTTCTCGGTGAGCTTCGTATTCGTCGGAAAGCTGGATTCCGACCCGCACCTCGATCTCGCGACCGTCAACCGCGACAACAGCACCATGGCGACCTTCCTGGGAAACGGCGACGGGACCCTCGGTCCACCGGACTTCTACGTCACCGGCAACCTCGCGAACCGCGTGGCGATCGCGGACGCCGGAACGTTCCCCGCGAACCTGTTCGTGTCCCACGAAGGGGACGAGATCTTGCTCCACTTCGCGGGTCGCGGCGACGGGACCTTCGAAGGCAACCGCGCCTATCCCGCGGTCCCGAACCTCGGCAGCCGCCTGGGCGCGGACGGCGTGGCGATCGCCGACTTCGACCGAAACGGCGCTGTGGACGTTCTTGCCACGAGCGAGTTCACCGACGCGGCGGTGTTGCCCGGCAACGGTGACGCGACACTGGATTCCCGCATTTCGATTTCGGGTCAGAGGGGTACGCGTGTGGTTGCGGGTCTCTTCGACGCCGATCTCGACCCGGATCTCGTCTTTACCCGCCGCGGGGCCCTCGATGTTCGCCTCGGCAACGGCGACTTCACGTTCGGGAATCCCGTCACGCTCCCCCTGCCCGGCGACAGCGACACCCACGCGATCTCCACTGCATTCGTCGACGCGGGAACGACCGTCGATCTACTCGTCTCGGACGCGAGCACCAACGAAGTCTCGGTTTTCCTCGGCAACGGGAACGGTGGGTTCGCCGCGCAGCCCACGGTGCCCGTCGGAATCTCGCCGCGCTCGATCGCCAGCGGGCTCTTCAACGACGACGCGCACCTCGATCTCGTGGTGGCGTCCCGTGGAGACTTCGCACAGATGAACGGGAGCGTTTCCGTGGCCCTCGGAAACGGAGATGGCAGCTTCGCCCCGGCATCGACGCTGATCTCCGGGATCGAAGGCGACTCCATCGCGACCGGCGACTGGAATCAAGATGGCGAGGTCGATCTCGCCCTCGTAGCGAAACTGCAAGCCTTCACGCCCACCATCGAGATCTTTCTCGGCAACGGGGATGGATCCTTCCAGTCTCCGTCGAGCCTCGGTCTCGGCTCCAGCAACTTTGCATCCGGCCTGTTTGCCGAGGACCTGAATCTCGACGGCTTCCTGGACCTCGCCATCACCCAGGACACGTCCACGCTTTCGATCTTCTTCGGTAAAGGGGATGGGAGCTTCGAGCCGACGCCCAGCCAGATTCCTTCGAGCGGGGGTCACGGGGTTCCCGCAGCGCTCGATTCGGCCCCGATCCCCGAGATCGTGGTCGCCACCGGAAACGGACTCGTCGCCGTTCTCGATCTCGACCGGCGCGACCTTTCCGGTTGCGCGGCTGGCCAGGATCGAGACGGGGACGGTGTCTGCGACGACGCGGACAATTGCGTCGACGTCGCGAACGGAACGTTGGGAACCCTGGGTGATCCCGCCGCCCAGTCGTTTCAAACCACGACCGGCGGGCAACTCGACGACGACGCCGACGGATTCGGCAACGCGTGCGACGCCAAATTCGGAACCGGCGGGCTGGTCGTCAGCGGCAGCGACGTCCTCGAACACTTCTCGTCCTTCAACAAGGACCGGGAAGGCCAGAACTGCGGAACCGATGGTCAGACGCCGTGCGCGCAGTTCGATCTCGACAACAACGGAAAATTCATCAGCGGCAGTGACATCGGACGCACGTTCCAGCTCTTCAACCGCGCCCCTGGACCCAAATGCGATGCTTGCCCGCTGCCCTGCGACGGAGCGAACTGCCCCTAGCCGTTGCGAGATTGCCCGAGCGTCCGCTGCTGGGGGAGGGCGCGTCCGTCCATCGCTTTCGCCCCGGGCGACGCTAGTAGTAGCGGGCGAGAAACATCGACGCTTCGGCCCAGGGCAGGGTCCGGCCGAGAAAGACGAGACCGCGGTGCGGCGAGGGCCGCAGCCCGAAGGCCGCCGCGAAGGGGCTTTCGTCGCCAACCATCACGCGCTGCTTTCTTGGGTGGCCATTGGCGTCGATTTCAACCGCACCTGTACTCGTCAGGCGCGCCCCGTGAGAGAGCCGCGTGACCGTGTCGTCTTCGGACCATAAGAAACTCACTCCCGTCACGACGATGCGGCCATCGTGATCGAGCAGAATCAAACCCGCCAGATCGTCGGTCGGAACCCCGGTCAAGTCGGCGAAACCAACCCGTGCGATTCCGTTTACGCCAAAGGCCACATCGCGTTCGAAGTCGTGCGTGGAGATCGCAACCACTCCGAAGTCACGCTCGGGTTGATCCCCCAGGGCCCCCGCCACGAGCAAACGATGCTCGGTGACGTCCACAGCAAGCACACCGTGGCTCGCCGTCTTGAAAGACTCGCCCGAGGGAATGACAGAAGAGAGTTGCAACAAGCCGTCTTGTCCAAAGGAGGGGTCGAGGGTCCCGCTCCGGGTGAATCTCAGCACAGCCGCTCCATCGTGGGGCGCGGAGAAGACGTAGATGTGTTCGCCTGCGAGATGCACTTCCGACCCACAGTCCCCGAAATCCGTTGAAACGTTCACCACGCTGACGCCATCGGTCCCGAAGGTCGAATCCGGCACGAAATCCGGTGTAAAACGTGCGACGGCCGTATCGGCCTTGAGAGTATTCGGACCTGCCTGCATGCAGCCCGACACGAGGATGTTTCCGTCCGGGTCTGCTTTCGCGTCGTTCGCGAAAAAGCGCATCGAGCCCACATCGGACAACGTCAACTCGGCGACTTCGCCCGTTTCCAGATCGACACGCAGGAACGCCACGAACACACCATCCGGCGTCGTGGCGGTCGCCGAAACCACCGTCAGCATCCCGTTCTGAAGGAACGCGCCCACCGGAGATGTCACGACGGGGCCGCCCGCTCTCCAGGTCAGCGTGCCGTCTTCAGCGAAGGCCTCGTCCAAAGTCCCGTCAGGCAGAAACGCCGCGATCGCGATACCGGCAGGATCCGCGGCGAAGCTTCCAATGCCAAAGACGCGCCCATCTTCGTGAACCACGATATGGCTTCCGCGCACCGCGACAGACTCTCCCTCGTGCTCGAATCGCACCTGGGCGAAACCGTCTTGTCCAAAGCGGATGTCCAGGCATGCCGTCGTGGAGACCGCAATGAGAAGGACCCATAGAAATCGAAGACCGACGAGAACCCTCATCAAACACCTCATCCATACCAGGGTGGATCCACTATGAATCGGTCACCGAAGGCGCGCCCTTAGACGTTGCCGGCGCGTGTGAAGCCGGGCGGAGATTTTGCGCTCACGGAAGCTTCCTTGAGCCACAATCATGGGTTAATTCCCACCCGTTCCGGCATGGGAGTCTGCAGCGGAGGAGTTCGAACATGCGCCTGAGTCGACACGTACCCATCCTTTCCCTTCTCGCCGTCTTTTTCGCAATCCCCGCCTGGGCGGCGACGCTCTTCATCGACAACCAGGGGGCGTTCGACGCGGCCATGGCCGGATCCAACTTCCTCGGAAGCGAGAACTTCGAGTCCAGCACCCTTGCCCGCGTTCGGCATGACCGAACTCGACGACTCGCTCTCCTCGGGCGTCGCCAACAGCGTCTTTCCCGCCGGGCTGACTGCGGGGCTCGGCCTGACGGTTCAATCCAATACCCTCGGCGGCCTCGCCGATACCGCGTCCCCATTGGGCGTCAACGGACTCGCCACGGCGTCGGTGGGATTTCTCGGATCCGCTAGCGATCAGGTCCACAACGCAGTCGACTTCCACAGCTTCGACATGATTTTCGCGTCGAGCGGAACTGTCGGGGTCGCCTTCACACCGCTCGTGCTGCGACGCATGTCCCCTCGAATGCGAGGGCCCGGCCTGCGCAACGAAGAAGAAGTGTGGCGAGCTGATGAAAGGGCAGGCCGCTAGCGGGATCACAAAGAGTCTCCGCTCCGGAGAAGCCAAGTGAAAACGAAAGCGATTCGTTCAGAGTCGCTTCTTGAACGCCGCGATCTCCCGCTGACGGCGGGGCATGCGGACTTCATCTGCCAGCTTCTGCGCTGCGGTGAGGAGGGAGCGGGCCTTGGCGCTGCGGCCGGCGTCGCGTTGGAAGCGGGCGTAGTAGAACAGGTCGCGGACCAGGGCGGGGCGGGCGTTGATGCGGCTGTCCATCTCGAGGGCGGCTTCGAAGTGAAGCTCCGCGGTATCCATCTCGAGGATGTGCTCCAGCTGGCCCAGGGCTCCCGCCACGGACCCGAAGCAGTAGTGAAGAGTCTGCATGGAGGCGGCGTAGCGTTCGAACGGAAGCAGGCGCTCCCGCATCAGGCCTGCCTCGCGTGGATCGAGTTCAGCGATCTCGACGCCGAGCGTCGCAAACATCAACCAGTCTTCACCGCTCGGTAGGTCGTTGTAGGAAGTCTGGTTGTAGAGTCCACGCGCTTCCTCCAGTTTGCCTTCGGCGTGCATGAACACGCCTGTCAGGGCGGCGGCAGCGTCTCGGATGACGCGATCCTCGGCCACGTAGGGACCATGAATACGCAGGGACTCTTCATAGGGGCCGGATTGGAGCGCAGTCAGAAGACACTGGGAGTGATACATGCGTTCCGTGGTTACGAACTGCCGGTAGCGGAGAAGCTCCTTCTGGTGCTGCGCGACGTCTTCCCAGCGGCCTTCGCACATCGCTTGCCCGATGCGCACGAACAGGCCGTACCAGTCGTACATGGGTTGCTTGAGCCGCACGATGGCGAGTTGCAGCTGCTCCGCTTCGTGGGCGAGCCCCTGGGGATCCGCGAGGGTGAGGAAGGTGCTGTAGCGGATCAGGTGCCCGGAGAAGTCCGGATCCAGATTCGTGCGGCTCCAGCTGCGTGTGGTTCTCGCGTTTGCAAGTGAGAGCAGGCGATCGCCGAGCTCCAGCAGTTCGGCCACCCGGGTGGTGCCGAGCAGGGCCCAGTAGCGAGCGCGCAGCGCGTTTCCGAGAACGATGGGGTCGCCGTCCTTCTCCGCCAGCTCCAGGGCTTCGGACGACATTCCGAGTCGACTCTCCTCGGAGAGCGCGTAGGGGGGCAGCAGTAATAGGTCGCTCAGAAAACGCGAACGGAGTCCGAGCTCCGACTCGGGAAGCATTTCCAGCGCGTCCTCGAGCAGGCCCCGGTAGCGCTCGTCGGCGTTGATGGTCCACACGGGTCCCAGGGCCCCGTCCGCGGCTCGGGCCGCGAGGTCCCAGCGCGCCAATCGCTTGGCAATCGCCGCTGCGCGTTCCAACGTCTCCCGCGAGCGTTCCTGTTCGCCGGCGCAGAGCTCCGCGTCCGCCTTGGCGATCAACAGCTCGCAGCGTCGCGCTTCGTTGGCGGGTTCAGCGACCTCCACCATCTCGAGGGCCCGCGCGTACTGCCGTGCGGATTCCTCGAAGGCGGATCGCTCCAGCGAATCCCGGGCCGCGCGCTCGCAGAACACCAGTGCAGCGGCGGCGTCACCGCCGGCGGCATTCTCGTAGAAATGATTCGCGACCCGCGCGAGTCCCTCGCTGGTTTCCCCCATGCGCTCTTCCAGGATGCGACCGATCCGTCCGTGCAGCTCGACCTGCCGTGTTCGCGGGAGATCTTCGTAGAGACATTGGGCGACGAGTGCGTGACTGAAGCGGTAGCGCGCCGCTCCCGACGGCGTCACGAAGCCCGCCCCCGCGGCGGCGTCCATCCGGGTCAACACCTGCGTCGCTTCGATTTCGAGCGCTCGGGCCAGAACCGGGACTTCGAAGTCTCGGCCCACCACGGACGCCACCGCGAGCGCCTCGACGCAGTCGTCCGGAAGCTGGGACATGCGCCCCCGGACCGTACCGATTACACCCTGGCTCAAGTCCGAGACGCGTCCATCGAGGGTCACCTGTTGCAGGAGCTGGGTCAGGAAGAACGGGTTGCCGCTACTCAGGTTGAACAGCGTGCTCGCCAGCTCCAGGCTGGTCGAATGGTCGGGCAGCTGCGTCACGAGGGCTTCGATCTCACTGTGGCCCAGGCGTTCCAACCGAAGCTCGCGGTAGCCCGGCTCACGACTGAACTCAGCGACTCCCTCGACCAAGGGGTGATCCCCGCGCAATTCCACATTCCGATAGGTGCCCAGCAACAGGATGCGTCGCGCGCGCAGCCGTTGGGCGAGGAAGGCGAGTAAGCGGATCGATCCTGCATCGGCCCAGTTGAGGTCCTCCAGTACGACGAGCAACGGGTGGGACGCACTGACGCGTTCCAGTAACTGGGCGACGGCCTCGAACATCTCGAAGCGGGACGATTGGGGATCCGCGTCCGCGGTCTCGGGGCTCTCTCCACCGGAACGCCGCGTCGGATCGAGGCGGCCTAGAGCGGGCGGCAACGAATCCCGCGCGAGGCCGTGCGCTTCCGGCGGAAGTTGGTCGCGACACGCGCGCAGGATCTGGGTCCACAACCAGAAGGCCGGCGCGCCTGCGCCTTCATAGGTACGCGCGTACAGGGTCTCGAATCCCTGGGCTCCGGCGCGCCGTGATAGCTCCTGCGTGAGGCGCGTCTTTCCGATTCCCGGCTCTCCGGTCACGACGCGCAACAGACCGCGGCCGCTGCTCACCTGATCGAGGTCTTCGAAGAGACCTTCCAGGAGGGCTTCCCGACCCACGAAAGGGGTCTCCGCGATCCCCGGAGCCGTGGTTCGGTCTTCGCGTGCGGTCAGTTGGGCGACGAAGCGATAGCCGCGTCCGTGTACCGTCTGGATCAACTTCTGGTTGCGCCCGTCGTCCCCGATGGCGCGCCGCGCGAGGGTGACGCAGCGGGAGAGCACGGAGTCGCTCACGGCCGCCCCGGCCCACACGGTTTCCAGAATTTCCTGCTTGGTCAGGAGCCGTTCCGGGTTCCTGCAGAAGAAGAGAACCAGATCCAAGACACGCGGCTCAACCTCGACCGGTTCGCCACCAACGCGCAGCACGTAGGTCTGCGTGTCGAGTTCGCAGCGACCAAACGTCAGTATCATGGACCGCTCCCGCCCTGCCGCCCTGCGTAGCTGGAAGCATGATAGGGACTCCCCCGCTCGGACCGACAGACGGCTCTGTGCGTTCTCATCGGCCGCACAGATCGGGTGTCGCTCGACTCGGCCGCGGGGCGAAGACCAAGGCGCTCCTTCGTTCGGCGCCCATTGGCAGCTCCACCACCGGGAATACTCCCTACAGGATCGGTCAGCCCGGCGACGGATCCAACATTCAGAATCCTGGTGAAGATATTTGAAATCATAGGAAATCCATAAGGAGTCCAGGCATTGATCCGTCTAGTGTAAGTACTCTAGAAGTTTAATAGGAGTCCAAAATGAGCAACCGTGAGCCCCGTTCGTCCCGACCGTCTGCCCTGCAGCCGGGAGTCGTTGTGGTACTCGCTCTCGTGACCTCTCTTTCCATGGGCTCCTTCTGCAGCCCCGTCGAAACCGAACTCGACACCGCCGCCCAGTGCGTGGGCGGAAGCAACGACGGGGATCCCTGTGTCGAGACCGTGACGGACGCCGATTGTCCCGGCGGGGTGTGCTTGGCCCAGAGTCATGTCGCGGTGAATCAGCGCCTGGCTTCGCCGGCGCTGACGCCGCCGGTCCAGGGAACCACGATCGTGAATTGCGGACTTCTCGACAAAGCGTCGGGGACGCGGTCGTGTGCGTGTCGCGTGGGTGAGATCGAGCCCATCGCGCTTCCCATGGGCGTCGGCTGTGTGGAACCGATCCTGGGGTGCCCGGCCGGAATCACCGATTGCGATGGTGGAACGCCTCTGAGTCAGAGTGTCGTGCGCGACCACGATGTCGCGAACTGCGGCCTCGGCGACGACCCCGAAGACCCGCCGACCGAGTTTCAGGGGCCCGCCGAGTGCGCGGCCAGCTGCACGGCTTACTGCGGAGCGCTTCCCGGAAACTACACGCATCTTGCGAGCGCTTGTCAGGGCTACTGCGAAGGCGGAGACAACGAGGGCGAGATGTGCGACTTCGACGCCGAGTGCACGGGCGGGTATTGCGCAGGGACCGAAGCCGTCTCTGCACCCAATACCTGCAATTGTGAATGTGTCGAAGTCGGCGGCAGCCCGTCGCCCGCGGGCGCCATGGCGTGCAACATGGGGATGCGCGTACGCGTAGAGGACCAGCTCCCCTGCGACGGGCTCGACGTTCAATTCACGCGTGATCTCTGTGTGCCGCTGACGACGGAAACGGCGTCGAGCGTGCTCCACGATGCGGATCTGATGGGAGCCACGATCACGACGGGCCCCATCGAGGGGCAGCACCTTGCGTGCGCCGACATTGCCGCCAGCGACACCAAGGATCTGGTCTTGGCCGGAAGCTTCGCGATGCTCGACACTTCCGAGGGCGACCTGGAAATTGCGCTGAAACTCTCCAATGCAGACGAGATCCGAGCCCATTCTTGCGACCTGGCGTTCGGTCCTTCTCGCCTGACCTACAACTTTCCGGACATCAACCCCTTGCCCGATCCCATGAACGGCGACTTCGAGCTCGACTGTGGCGCCCCGGATCCCGTTACCGGGCTTGCGAGCTGCACGTGTTCCTTCGGAAGCCTCGAACCGTTCGGAATCGGTACCGCTGCGACGCTGCTGACACTCTGCATGGCGCCGTTCGATGGCTGCCCCGCGCGTCACGTGGCATGTGATGGGGGCAGCGCAGCCGACGTCGACTACATTCGCCATCACGACGTCGGGCACTGCGGGCTCGTGAATCCGGCGGAGGGTAATTCCGAGTGTGCGACCAAGTGCCAGGCCTACTGTGCCACCCAGCCCGGCGGTCCCTACACCATGATCGACAGCGGCTGCGAGGGGTATTGCAAGACGGGGATCAATGAGGGCATGGCGTGCAGCTTCGACTTCGAATGCGCACAAGGCGGCCCCGGGGCGATTGCGGGCTGCATCGGTGGTGAGCCGGTGGCGCACCGCAATGACTGCAATTGCGAATGCGCCCGATACGACGGCAACAGCGCCTCGGGCGCTCTGGGATGTGAGATGGGCACGACCATCAGCTTGGAACTGAGCCCACCGTGCTTCGACGGCGATACGCAATCTCAGTGGAACGTGTGTGTTCCGCTCACGACCGAACAGGTGACCGCCGCGCTTCACCAGGCCAACAAGACGCAGCAATCGATCGTTCCGGACGCGCTGTTCGGAGCGCGCAAGACCTGCGCGGATCTCGACGCGGGAGATCTGTCCGGCCTGCGACTCGTCGGCTCCTTGGGGCTCATGGACGGAAAGGGCACGAACTCGGGCGACCACGAAGTGGGCATCGCGCTCCAGTGCCAGTAGCGATCCCTTCGCTCCGACCGGAACGGATCGGGATAGCGTAGAGGGGGGTAGCGGTGGCATGTCTCTAGGGACCATCTCGGCGCGTCCGTTTCCGCGCCTCTAGGCAATTCCCATACGTCGCAGGCGCAGGATCTCCCGGGCTCGCTTCGTACAGGCGTACTCCAACAACCACCGACTTCGCCAGGCAATGGCTCGTGGAATCCAAGCACTCTCATTCTTCGAGCGTGAATAATTGCGGATGGCCTTGTGGACGTCAGCATCGGCCAGGAGGTCTTGGATCAGTTTTCTTCGGACCCCGATGCCGGTCTCGCCGACCTTCCCGAGAACCATGGATCGGCTGTAGGAGACCAGCGCACTGATGGCGAAGTAGATCAAAGCCTGGTCGCCGAGCTTCTCGATTTCCGATCTACTGAAGCCACGCCGTTTCAAGCTCGTGACGATATGGTTCTTGACCAACTTGAAATACGCTACGGAGAAGCCCCGGCTAAGCCCGTCAGACAGACCCGTATTGACGTTTGGGCGAACATAGTAGGAGTAGAGCTGCTGACGTACGTAGCTCGCTTTCTTGATGCATCCCAGAATGTCCCACGCAAAGGCCTGGTCTTCCAGGTAGCGCAATTTCTCCTCGAAATAGATGTCGTTGTCGCTGACGACGGAGCGCCGGATCAGCCTTCCTGTCAGACCAAACAACCCTCCGTTGGACAAGGGGTCATTCAGCCGTTTCCTCATCTCATCCATGAGCTCAGCGCTTTCCAGGCCGAGATCGCTGGGGTAAGCAAAAACACCCTTTCTTTGATTCTGAGCGTCTTCGATCATCTCCCGATCGCAGCTCACGAGGTCACTGTCGGTTTTGTTGGCGACGCCATACAAGGTGGACAGGGTGTTTTCGGCGATCCGATCGTCGACGTCGAGAAAGAACAGAAAGTCACCCTTCGCTTTTCTCAATCCGAGATTTCGGGCGGCAGCGGGGCCGGCGTTTGCAGGCAGGGTGTAGAGGCTTAGATCTGGAAAGGGGTGTGCCTCGGCCAAGCGGCGGCCACCATCCGTGGATGCATCATCCACCATGATGATTTCATACGGCCGATTGATGTCTTGTTTGGATAGGGAATCGAGGCAGGTGTCCAGATAGGGTTCCGCGTTGTAGAACGGAACGATGACGCTGATGCTGAAGGGGTTACTCATACCGATGATACGGCAGAGGCGTTTTCGTCTGCCGACCCGCGGGAATCATTCCCTTTCCGTAATACCCCTTCTTGCCCACTTCCGAGGTGTCGTAGGGGCGGCCATCGCAGAAGTCACAGGCGGGGAAGAACTTGACCGCCTTTACCAATCGGCGTAGCTCTTGTTTGATGTCCTTGGTTTTGGAAAACAGGTCCACGTAGTTACCCGGGTTATCGGGAATCGCCTTCAGACTCGCCGCGTTGGCGATGAAGGGACAACGATAGAGTCTCCCGTCCTGAAGGGTGTAGACATACTTTACGCAACACTGCTTGAATACCTCTTCCAGGTCAGCCCGCTTGCGCTGGTGGTGTTTGATGCGACTGCAGTCCAGCCAGTTGTCCGCCGGCGTAGAAACGTACGTGAGTCCATGTGCGTCCAACTTCGCCGTCAGCTTGTCGATGTTTCTGGATAGGTCTCCGTAGTCGGTGACGATGAAGTTGACGTGCTTGTCATGGAAGAATTCCAGATGCTCGTCCTTGGGCGAGATGGTTCCATTGGTGTAGACGAACACCTTGCGGTCGGCATCCTTGTCCAGGATGGCCTTGACGATGAAAGCCCAGTTCTTGTTCATCATGGGCTCGCCGCCGATGATTCTGAATTCGGAGATTTCATCCACGTTGTTGTTGAGGATCTCCAGGGCTTCGACCGTCTTGTCGAAGTCCGTGTCCGCCGGGTTGGTATAGTATTGCATGAGATTGGAACAGCTCTCGCACTTCAGAGAGCACTTCGTCGTGACCATGACGTCCACACTTCTCATGTACGTTCTCGCCCCATCGAAGTAGGCTTCGTGGGTTTTCGAATAAACGGAGATCCGCTCCTCCATATACTTTTGAGAAATGAGATGTTCGTGTTTGCTCACGTCGTAGTCTTTGAGCAGCTCCAGGCCCGAATAGAACTCGTCGTAACCCATGTCCGTGAGCTGCTCGGCGACCTCGACGATGTGTTGCGATGCCAGGATGAATCGCGCCTCGGGATACCGCTGGGGAAGGTCGGGCGTATGAATCACTTCGATACCGCACAGAAGTTTGCCCGTCTTTCGCTTCTCCGTGTCACAGAAGGCAGACACGGAAATCCCCAGGTCGCTGCACGCGTTGGCAAGGGCTTCCGCCTCGCGCACGGCGGCGGCGATGACAATGGGAAGCCCCGGTGCTTTCAGGGGTTCAAGACAGCTGTATTTGACTTTCTTTTCCATGAAGGATCACCATTCCGACCAGGCCCCCCGTGATCCCGAGGTTCACGTTCCGGATCACCCAGGCCGTCACAGGGTTGTGAAACCAATTCGCAGCTCCGGGGGATGAGCTCTCTAGACTTCGCGGTATTGCTCCCGGATCTCTCGGGTCCGGGCCTTGCCCCTATGATCGGAGTTGCAGAGTGCGACCTTTAGGGAAGGGCGGGCAACGGCCTCCGCAATGAATGCGGGGAGTTGCTTCGGCTTTTTCCTATTCCGGCGATGGATCCCAGCGGAACGTTCGAGCGGACGCGGGGCCGCTTCTCGGGACGGGTCCTATCGCCGCTGCGTGGGGTTCTCACCGCGTCGATGACAGCGCTTCAATGATGCGGTCGATCGACACCTCCGGTCGCGCCCGCGCATCCAGCCGAAGGCACTGATCCGCTTCCGGTTCTTCCAGCGCCTCGAACTGACTGGGCAGCAGATCGGCTTTGAAGTAGTGATCGGCGCGTTTTTCGAGGCGGGCGGCGAGGGTTTCAAGATCCGCCTCGAGATAGACGAGCAACACGTCCGAGCGATCTCCGATCAGCTCATTCCGGAAAGCGCGCGAGAGACAAGAACAAGCCAGAACCGCGCGTTGCTGTCGGATCGTCAGATCATCCAGCAGTTCCCCCAGCCGTTGGCGCCAGGGGACACGTTGCTTTTCGGTGAGGGGGATGCCATCGGCCATTTGTTGGCGGGCTTCGGCTGTATGGAAATCATCGCCGTCAAAAAATGGGAATCCGAGACGCACCGCGAGTGGTTCACCGACCGCATTCTTCCCGCAACCCGCGACGCCCATGAGGAGGATGATGTTCGTTCGAGTCCGCATCGTTCGACCATTTGACCCCATCGACAGACCCGACGGCAACCCCGACGCGTGCGACCGCGGTGGCATGGGGAAGTCGCATGAACCCACAATGGTCGTCAAACGCCGATTGCGTGGCGGTCTGCCATCGACAACGGTCAGAGGCGGCCGGGTTCGGCCGTGAGAGCGCTCATTTGGACGGTTTCGTATTGACCGTCACCTTGTGAATGGTGCCGGTGAACTTGCTGGTCTCGAGTGTGTAGTCGTCCGACACGGGTGTTTCGTGGTCGACACCGACACCGGCCGTCTCGTCGGCGGAATAGACGTTCGGTTCCGTTTTCGCAACCTTGCCCGAGCCCACCGATTTGCCGTCGACGCTCAGCGTGACGGTGCCGCCGCCGCCGCGTCCGCCCTCATAGGAAAAATTCATTTTCACGGTGGAGTTGCCCTTCGGCAGTGACGCACTGCCGGTGACCTTCGTCTTGTCGATGCCGAGGTAGTTGTAGGCGAAGATCGGGACGCCGTTTTTGACGTAGAGGCTGTAGCCGCCGAATCGGCCACCCTGCGCAAGGATCACGCCGTTGGCGGCGGTGTCGCCGGTCTCGACTTCGGCCTCGATCGTGTACGACGTGTTCTTGGTATTGATGAAGTCATTCTCGAGCAGGCCGGCCATCCCCTGGAAAAGCGTCAGCGAGGTCCGACCGAACATCAGGTCGGGCCGTCCCGCGATCTGGGGGTTGGCCAGTTCGATCAGGCGATCGTCGAGCGGCAGGACGTTGTATTTCTCCGCTTCGCCCATGAAGCGGTCCCGCAACTCGGCCAGCTTCCCGGGATAGCGGGCGGCCACGTCCGTCGACATGCTGAAATCTTCAGCGACGTGGTAAAGCTCCCAAGTGTCGTCCGCCAGGCGGTTCTTCGGCCTTCCCCAGGGTGTTACGTGTATCGTCCGCGCCATCCAGCCGTCGTCGTAGAGTGCGCGGTTTCCGAACATCTCGAAGTACTGGATGGTATGGCGGTCGGCTGCATTGGCGGCGTCGAAGCTGTAGACCATGCTGACGCCTTCGATGGGACGCTGCGGAACGCCGTCCACGACTTTCGGCTGGGGCAGGTTGGCGGCTTCGAGGATGGTCGGAACGACGTCGATGACGTGGTGCCATTGGGTGCGCTGTTCACCTTTGGACTTGATGCCGTCGGGCCAGTGCACTGCGAGGCCCTGTCGCGTGCCGCCGTAGTCGGAGGCGACCTGCTTGGTCCAGCCAAACGGAGAATCGAATGCCACGGCCCAGCCCGCTGCCATGTGGGGGTAGGTCTCCGGGCCGCCCCAGCGGTCGTAGTATTGCAGCATGAAATCGACGTCGGAGCCCTTGGGCTCTGCGTTGAAATACGTCATTTCGTTGTAGAGACCGTTGGCCACACCTTCAGCGCTGGTTCCGTTGTCGCCGGCGATATAGAAAATCAGCGTGTTGTTGATTTCTCCGATGTCCTCGACGGCTTTGACCAGGCGGCCGATCTCGGTGTCGGTCATGTCGACAAAGGCGGCGAACACCTCGGCCTGGCGAGCGAATAGCTTTTTCTCGTTCGCGCTGAGGTCTTTCCAGTCCTTGATCCAGTCGGGCTTGTCCGCGAGCTTCGTGCCTTTCGGGATTACGCCACTTTCGAGCTGGCGCTTGAAGATGCCTTCGCGCACCGAATCCCAGCCGGCATCGAAGCGTCCCTTCTGCTTGTCGATATACGACTGCGGAACATGGTGGGGTGCGTGGGTCGCGCCCGGCGCGTAGTACACGAAGAAGGGTTTATCGGGTGTCAGCGCCTGCTGGAACTCGATCCACTCGATCGCCTTCGTCGTCATGTCCGTGAGAAAATGGTAGTCCGGGTCGACGGGTGTCTCGACGCGATTCTGGTTGTGATAGACCGTCGGCGTCCATTGGTTGGTCTCGCCGCCCATGAAGCCGTAGAACTCGTCGAAACCCTGGTGGTTCGGCCACCGGGTCATCGGGCCCGACGGGCTGATCTCCCACACGGCCGTCTCGTGCCATTTGCCGAAGGCACTCGTGCTGTAGCCGTTGTAGCTCAGCATTTTTCCGACCGACGCGACGTCATCGGGCAGCACGCCCGTGTAGCCGGGGAACGAGGTCGCCAGTTCGGTGATCTTGCCCATGGCCGCGGAATGGTGGTTTCGGCCGGTCTTCAGCGCCTGGCGGGTCGGCGAACAGAGCGCCGTCGAATGAAACTGGTTGTAGGTGATGCCCTGCGCGGCCAGCTCGTCGAAGGTCGGGGTTGCCACGGGGCCGCCGAAGTGGCTCGTGCCGCCGAAACCCAGGTCGTCCACGAGAACGATGATTACATTGGGTGCGCGCTTGGGGGCCTTGACCTCGAACACCTCGGGGCTGTTCATGTCGCGGGCGTCCAGCGTCCGGATCGGCGCCAGACTCGGCGACTTGATCGGCAATACTTCCCGGTCCTCGAAGGTCGCGGTGGGTGCCTTGGCTTTTTTCGTTGCCTGCGCCAGGACAGGGCCCGGGGCCAAAGAAATCGCGGCCAGGGAAAGCAGGGAAATCGCGGCTTTGGCCCGGTTCAACATGATGGTACCTCTTCGACAGGGAATGAAGATCGATCCGAAATCGCCGATTGAAACTGTATAGCCCGCACGCGGGTCGAGAACGCGGAAACCGATCCTAACGTGACAATCGCGATCTGGAAACAGCCTTGTACTCGTAATCGACAGGCCGCTCCTAGAAGCGCTCGAGATCGACGCTGACACTGAGCTCGAACTCTCCAGCGACGGTGACGTCTTGGTCGTGACACCCGTTCGCGACCACAAGCGCTCGAAGCGTGTCGACGAGATCGTGGCAGAGGCTCATGAGCAATACCGCGGAGTCTTCCGCCGCCTCTCCGAGTGAGCGAGCCGATCTTCCCTACGCTCGACGAGGTTCTTGCGATCCATACCGATCGAGTGGCGGTCTTCTTTCGCGATCACTGCAAGGATCGATAGCAGCAGTCGAGAATCGTGGGCCATCTGAGATTTCAATGCACGCCGGGAGGGATGCGGCGGTTGTCCAGTGCCACCCTAGGTGCGGTTCTGAGGACTACTTGTTCCGGTCGAGGAACCAGATTTCTTGGTTGCCGACCCCCTTGGAGTTGTCGAAAGCGACGAACCGACCGTTCTTGCTGATCCCGAAGGTTTCAACGCTCGAGCCGAAGCCCCCGGAGAAGTTGATGGAGATGAGCTTCGCGCGACTGTCCTGGATCGGTCCGAGCGCGTCCTCGATGACGATTCCGCGTTTGGTATCTCGTTTCAGGATGTAGAGAATTCGCGTGTGGGACGGGTTGAGGTTCTTGTAGTCGCGGTTCGCTTCGAACACCATCCACGCGCCGCTGCCCGCGATTCGCGGTACGCGATTGAAGCCGGCATCGGAAATCGTGACCTGGACGATCTTCCCCTTCTTCCGTTCGAGCAAGAATACTTCGTCGTTTCCGTTGCAGTCTCCACACGCCAATGGATTGAGATCGGCTTCGCACTTGGATTGAAACGCCACGAAGCGGCCGCCGTTGCTGACCGTGGCCCGTTCATTGGGATTGCTACCACTGCAAGTTCCAGCGTTGGGGGTGTCGGTTGCTTGGAGAACTTCGGCGTCCTTGAGGCTGACGACGAAGATTTCGGCGTTTCCATCGTTGCTGCAAGCGGAGCCGTCGAGTTTTTCGCACAGCAAGCCAGCACCCGCCAAGTCCTGGTTGGATTGAAACGTAATCCACTTTCCATCTCCGCTGATATCCGCGCGGATGTTGGCATTGGACCCGCCGCCCACGGTTTGGGTGATCTGCGTATAGCGACCCGACTGTCGGTTGAAGTGGATGATCTCCGAGTTGCCGTCGGCGTTGTCGCACAAGCCACCACCGAGCAGGTCGCAGGGGGCGGCGGCGAAGTCCGCACGCGAATCGAACACCAGGTTTCGCCCGGTGTCGTCGATTTGCGGTAGACGGTTGGCGGTGTTCCCGTTGCCCGTGGTGTCTGTGATCTGGGTCAGCTCCCCGGTCTTGACTTCGTAGATGAAAATTTCGCGATTCCCATCCGCATTCGAACAATTCGAACAGGATTCTTCGGTCGCACCCTCGTGGGCTTGGTCGGACTCGAAGACGACGAACTTGCCGGTTTGGGCGAGCTGAGGGTTGCTGTTGGCCGTGAGCCCGCCCGCGGTGCTGAACGTGAGCTGCTGGATACTATTCGCGGGAAGGTCTTTTCCCTTCTTCTTTTGGCGCCACAAGTAGAGGTTGCCCACGCTGCCTTGGTCGTCCCCGCAATTCAGGCAACTGGGCTCCGGCGGTGTGGCGAGGCTGGCAAAGTCGTTGCCTTCGCATTTGAAGTCGAATCGGTAGGGCGCGGTTTCGCCTGCGGCGACGCCGCAATTGTTCTCGGTGGTGGCGGTCTCGTGATTCACGTTCGAGGTGAAGACGATGAGCTTTCCGCCCTTGTCGATGCTGGCATTCACGTTTTGCCCGCCGGTGGTTGCCGTGACCTGGCGGGGGGTGGATTGGGTCGTGAGCGCGTGAGCGGCTCCCCAGGAGATCGCGACGGCGGCGACAACGACGAAACAGCGTGTGGCGGTGTTCAAGGTGACTCCCAACCTACATGCGAGTGTGAATGCTCCTTATATCCTCATGCAATACACATAGTAAACTCATAGGCGGGCAAGATGAGGGAATTCTGAGAAATGGATCGAGGTGGTTTCCAGTCCCCGGGGGTGGGGGTGCAGGAAACGCCTCGATGCGGCAGGGATTCTCGGATTGGCGGTTTCCGCGGGACTCGGCGGTGGAGGGTGGTTCTCGACGCCGGGAGGGATTCGACGCGTTCGCTTCGCGGCGTGCCTGTGGCGACTCGCACGCCAACCCGTCGCCTGACGGAATCGGGCGCTGCGCGAGAACGACACGGACGCCGCTAGGCGGTGGGCGGACGGCCTCTCCAGCGTCGAAGCGCTGAAAGCATCGGTAGGCTCGCGCCCAGTAGAACCCAGGTGGACGGTTCGGGCGTGGCGACGATGGACAGGGTCGTCGTCGAGGGGCCGGTGCTCTCCCCGGCGCGGAAGAAGTTCGTGACCTGCCCCGGGGCCTGGGCTTCGAAGACCGCGAGCAGATCGGTGCCGATATCCGCCGGGGTGATGAGGACCTCCACGAAGGGACTGGGAAAGCAGGCATCTCCCGGGCCCTGACAGATGCCGAAGCGTGTGCCGCCCGGGTTGTTCGCACCGGGGTCGAAATCGAGAATCTCGATTCTCAGGATCGAAAGGCCGCCCAGGACGAGTTCGAAGAAATCTTCGACGTCGGTCTCCGCCGGACCCGTCCGCAGGATCAGGGTGTTCGCACCGGGCTGCACCTGGATCTTGGTGTAGGTGTTCGGATCCCCGCTGAGATCGGCCTGGATGGTTTCGTCGTAGATCGTCGTGGCGCCGGACGAGCCGGACACCAGGAGGGCGAAGGGGGCGAGCAACAATGACTGGCGGAGCGTGGTGAACCTCATGCCGCCGTTTTTACACCAATCCAAAACGAATTGGAATCTGCAGGGTGCGAGCAACCCGCGGGCGGACTTGGGAAAAGCGCATCGGTTCAAGCGGTTGAAGTAGGGATTTGCACTCTAGTGGAAAGCCGCTTTTCGGACTGCGAAGCGGCCGCCCCGAGGCGAGTTTGGCCTCGGCGGGGCTGGGTTCTGGGCGCCCAACGATGACCTCACCAGCGGTGCGCAAACTCCTCGGCCCAGCCCATCAGCCCCTCGACCGCGATCTCCCGGCCCTCCGCGCGGACGGTTCCGCGCCACGCGCCGAAGGCACACACGCCCCCGGTTGCAACGATTCCGGCGTTCATGCTCGGGGTGTGGGCGACCAACGGCTCGAGCACGAGATCGATCGCCCCGGAGTGTTCGGCGACGACGCGCCACGGTTTGCGCCACGCAACCGGGTCGTACTCCCAGCGCAGGTCCTCCATGACCTTGTGGAGCCGCCCATCGAGCAGGATTCCGTTCTCGTTGGAGCCGGTGCCGCCCGTCCACTTCGCTCCGAAGTTCACGCCCAGCAGCTGGTCGCCCGCGTAGCCCGTGGCAACGCCCCAATTCCAGAAGGACCGGTAGGGCCAGACGCCGCGGCCCCAGTCCTGCACCGCGAAGGCGCTTTGCGCGGCGAGCCGGTAGCGGCGCTCGCCCGCGCGAATTTCCCCCGCGCACGGCAGCGCGGAGTGCTTCGAGTTGCACTGGAAGCGCGACGCGCTCCAGGGAACCACCAGGTTCAGGCTCTCGTGACCGCGTGGGCGCCGCACCGCAAAGTCGGCCACGAGGTCGGTACCGTCGCCCGCACGTCCGCGAAAGTGCACGGCGAGATCGTCGCCGTCGATGTGGTTGGTGTAGTCGATCCCCGCTGCCGCGAAGGAGACACTCGCTTCGACCTGTTCGGGCAGCTCGATGCGCCCCGGCAGTCCGTAGGATGACCCGCTCCAATGCGCCCCGTCCTTGAAGTCGGTCAGGGTGAAGGCGCAGAAAGACGCGTAGTCGATGTCGGCGAGCGTCACCGAGAAGACGAAGTCGGGCCCGATCCAGTTCCAGAAGTTCCAGCGCTTCTTGCGCGGCCAATGGCCGGAGAGGTTCGCCCGGAACAGCGGTTGCCTCGCGAAGCCGACGGCCTCCGGATTGAGCCGCCCACGCGCGTCGCACAGGTCGACCGCGGCGGTGATCTCGCGTTCGGTGTAGACGGACTCGTGGACCCGGCGCGCACCGGGGCGGTCGAGGATCGGAAGGTGATCGGGGAGCGATGTCATGTCGGGCACACGATACGGGATCGAAGGCGAACCGGACTACCGTGGGAACCCCGCGTAGGCGTGAGGTTCAATGGCACGCCGGGAGGGATTCGACGCGTTCGCTTCGCTCACTGAGTTGAATCCACGTCTGCGCGGTTGGCCAGGGATCGCCAAGAGAGCCTAGCTTCGAGTGCCTTCGCCTGAAGTGGTGGAACCATCCCGCTCTCCGGGGTCAGAAATCAGCCCCAGCACCTGCATGTCGGCCAGGCACTTATGGAGGAACTTCTCGTCCAGGTGCGGGATCTCCGAACCGAGACCCCAGCTATGGTTACACCGTGATCGCAACGGTGAGCATGCAGGACGGAACGCGAACGGCCGCGAACATCAACATCGCCGCGGACGTCACCACGCTGACCCAAAGACTTCAGAACTACTGCGACGCGCTGATCTCGTACCGTTCGGCGTCGGTCACGAAGTCCGCGTGGCCGTACATGTCGAGCAGCTGTGCCAGCCGAGCGTTGAGCCGGTCGTCGATGTACCGCGACACCAACGGTATGCGCAAGCCCACGCTGTAGAAGGACGCCTTGGCGGTCACCACCGCCACCGCCGCGGCTGCCGCCACCTTCTCCTTCAAGCCGAAGCGGATACCGATCGATTCGGCCTTCTCCGCGTCGCCTCCGAGGAAGCTTTTGATCAAGACGAACCTGGACAACCCGTTCTCGAGCCAGGTGTGCATCCGACCCCTTGGCGACGAACGGTCGAACAGATCTGCATCCATCGTGCCCCGCACCAGCGCGCCACACGTCTCGTCGTCATACCCCTCTCGCAACGTGATATGGCGAGCGATCAAGAGATCCACGATCTCCTGTGGAGTCTCACCCAGTAGATCCTCGGGCAACCCGAGCAAGAAGCAGCGGTAGCGAGATAGTTCCACGGTCGCCTTCTGGGCTTCGGTGAACTCCGTCTTCCCCTCCTTGAGCAGCCGGGCCGACAGCAAGAAGACCCCGATCAGGCCGGCCGGCATCTGGTCGACTTGTGGAATCGGGGTGCCGTAGGTGGCTACATCCCATTTCCCCGAGCCCAATAGATGGAAGCGCACCATCGAATGCATGAGACGTACCTTCGCCGCCGCCTGGAACCCTTTGCCGAACCGGTCGAGCGCCCCGGGCAGCGTGGTCGCCGTAAAGAAGCTCGCCGTCTCGAAAACCCGCTTCGCCGCGGCCTCATCGGATAAGGTGCCCGTCATGGTCATCGGGAGCGCCGCGTACTTGTTGAGAAACGTAGCCAGGAACGCCCCCCGAATTGAAAACGGCACGGCCGTTGCCATGGTGATCCGCTCCTCGCGCGCCCCTCTCGCGACGAGCGTCAAGTCGACCCAACCAGGCGTGTCCTCCATGGCTCGAATGAAATCGACGAGTTCGCGGGGTGCGTTCTGGACAGCGTCAATGCCTTGCTCGCAGGCCGTGTCGACCATCTCGATGAGCTTCTGAAAACCATACTCAGGAATCAGAGCGGCATACGCATCGACCACCCGATCCCCGAGCATCGTGTATCCGCGCACAGTTTCCAGCAATGCCGGATTGTCGAAGACCCGGCCAACCGCTGTACGGATCTCCGCGAACCGCTCGTCTTCCACCTTCGCATCGATGTCGAGACGTTCGGGCACAATCGAGAAGTCGACCTCGCCGTAGATTCCTGGGATGTTGCTCCGCTGTGCCGCAACACTGTCGGGGTACGCCTGCATGTTCATTGAGATCCAACTTTGGGTTTGTTTTGGCACGCCGGGAGGGATTCGCCGCGTTCGCTCCGCTCACTATGTCGAATCCACGACGATCGAGCAGCAAGGGGTCTCCCACGCTTCGCGAGAGTCTTGAGCAGCAATGGCACGCCGGGAGGGATTCGAACCCCCGACCCTCAGGTTCGAAGCCTGATGCTCTATCCAGCTGAGCTACCGGCGCGTGCCCTGAATCGTGGAACCGGGGGATAATAGACTGGAATGCCTGGCGCCACCCGCGATTCTGCGGGTCAGTCTTCGGCGGGCGGGGGCCTTCGGCGCCGTCCCAGGTTGTTGGGTTGGGCGATGTCGACGAAGATATCCCCATCCTCGATGCGGACCGGGAAGCAGGGGATCGGGAAGCCGTCGGATTCGCCGGGGCGGAAGCCCGTGCGGACGTCGAAATCCCAGCCGTGGGAGCGGCAGTAGATCACGCAGCCTTCGAGTCGGCCTTCACTCAACGGGACGCCGGCGTGGGGGCAGCGGTTCTCCATGGCGTAGACCTGGTCTTCCACGCAGAACAACCCGACATCGATCTCGTCGATGCGGACGCGCAATCCGCCGCCCTTGGGGATGTCGGCCAAACGGGCCACTTTTTGAAAACCCACTGCGTGCCTCTAGTCGGGTGGGTTCAACTGACGCCGCATGCCGGCGACCGTGCGCTCGGAGAGCTTCATCGTGAGGCCGGGAGAAAGGCGTTCGAGGTACCACAAGATTCGCCAGGCCGTGGGGTGAATGATGATGGCGCGGTTGCGATCGACATCCGCCAGGGTGCGTTGGGCGAGTCGCGTTGGATCCATGGGGCGCAATCTTTCGAATTGTTGGATCGTCCATTCGGGTTTGATGGACCCCAAGGTGCGACCGAAAACCCCTCCGCCGAGGATGGGGGTGCGGACGGGCCCCGGGCACAGCACCGAGACGCGGACACCGTAGCCACTGGCTTCCGTGCGAAGTGCCTTCGAAAGGCCCACCACCGCGTGTTTGGTCGCCGCGTAGCTGCCCGATAGGGAAGAAGCCGCCAGGCCCGCCATGGAGGCCGTGTTGATGATGTGTCCGGCCCCCTGCTCGATCATCTTCGGGTAGGCGGCGTGGATGCCGTGGATGACGCCGCGCAAATTGACGTCGAAGACGTCGTACCAATCCGCGAGTTCGTAATCGCGAATCTCACCCGCCACGCCGATGCCGGCGTTGTTGAACAGGTAGTCGAGGCGCCCGCTGCGCTCGAGAGTCTCGTCGACCACTTTTTGAAACTGTTGCGGATCGCGCACGTCGAGATCGACCGCGGTGGCGTGGTTCCCCTGACCGCGAATCTCGCCGGCCACTTGTTCCGCGAGGTCGTGTTGGCGGTCGGCGACGGTTACGTGGGTTCCGCGCTTCGCGAGTTCGATGGAGAGCGCGCGGCCGATGCCCGATGCGCCACCCGTGACGATGGCGCTCGTGTTCGAGGGGGAAGTGTTCACGACGGTCTCCTTTTTCTGCGACCCGCGTCGCAGCGCGAAAACGGTATCACGTTGCGGGGTCGCTGCTTGCGGCGATCTCTTTGCCCCGCCCGGCCGACCTGCCGCTCGAGATCCTGCGATACCCGCTAGCAGAGCCCACCCGGATCGTAGTCGTATTGGCCCGTGGCCACCCTTTGCAGCACGCGGTTCGGCGTAAAGCGGAAGAAGCCGTCGCGCAGGGAGACGAGTGCGTGGTTGCGCCAGAGTCCCACGTTTCCCCACACGCGCGACAAGTGAACGATCTGGGAAGTTCGGCGCGCGCGGGCCTTGTGGTAGACCCCAAAGGCCGCTCGTGCCGTAGCTTCGCTCGCGATGCTGCGCGCGAGCACGACCGCGTCTTCGATCGCCATGCAGGCGCCCTGACCGAGGTTGGGGGTGGTGGGGTGTGCGGCATCGCCCATCAAACCGATGCGCCCGCGATGCCAGGTCGGTGTCGGTGGCCGATCGAAGATGTCGTTTTGCAGGATCCGTTCGCTGGGAGTGCTTCGGAACAATTCGGGCAAGCCGAAGGGCCAGTCTCGAAAATGGGTTTGGAGATAGTCCGGCCGATCGTTCGGGGGGATTTGCGTGCCCTCGGGTTCCGGCGACGTGGCCCACCAGTAGATGCGCCCCTTGCCCAACTCGTAGTACGCCGCGCGTCGCCCGGCTCCCATCACTTCCCGACTCAAGTCGGGTTGCTCGATCTCGACGTCGGCGATGCCGCGGAAAATGGTTTCCCCGGCGTAGCGCGGGGGACCGTCGCCGAGCAGGTGCTTCCGCACGACGGAGTGCAGTCCATCGGCTCCGATCAACAGGTCGCCCTCGATGGGATCACGCTCGCCCGCGATCTCGACTTGCACCCGCTCTCCCGCTTCACGGATCGAATGGACGGCTGCGTTCGTGCGCACGAACGCAGCGGGAACACAGGCGGCGATCGCCCCGTGGAGTTCGCCGCGGTGCATCACGTATCCGGTCCGCCCCGCGCGCCGAAAGACTTCCGTGAAGTGGACCTCGCCGAGGTCGCGCCCCGACGCGTTGGCGACGCGGAAGCGGCGGAACGGTGCCGCTCTCTCGAACAAGCCCGCGTCGACTCCGATGGCTTCCAGTCCCCGAACGGCACCGGGCAGGATCCCCAACCCGGAACCGACTTCGCCCAGGCGGGGCGCTTGCTCGAGCAACAGGAAGGGGATTCCCAAGCGGGTGAAGGCCGCCGCGAGGGACATGCCGCCGATGCCGCCGCCCACGATCAGGATGCGTTGGGGGTTCACAGGACTCCGCCGAGAAGTTCGAAGATCAGAATAGCGGAGCCGGAATGACGCGGATCTTCGACCCGGTCTGGTAGCATTTGGCCGATGTGCGATTCCCTGGTTGCGCTCGGTGCCGAAACGCCGGGAGGCTTTACGCTGTTCGGCAAGAACAGCGATCGCAAAGACGGCGAGTGCCAACCCTTCCTGCAATTCCCCGCCGCCGCGTACCCGCCGGGTGCGAAGTTGCGCTGTACCCACATCGAAATTCCCCAAGTGGCCGAAACCTACCGCGTGATGGGACATTCCCCGTGGTGGGTCTGGGGTTTCGAGCACGGCGTCAACGAGCACCAGGTCGCGATTGGGAACCAAACGGTCTTTTCCAAGGAGCCCGTGGAAGAGACTCCGGGTCTGATCGGGATGGACCTCGTGCGCGTCGGGCTCGAACGCGGCCGCAACGCCCGCGAATCGCTGGAAGTGATCGCCATGTTGCTCGAGACCCACGGCCAAGGGGGTCCGGCCCTCGAGCCCGGAGGCGCGGGCTACCACAACAGTTTCCTACTCGCCGATCCCCAAGAGAGCTGGATGCTCGAAACCTCCGGCCGCCATTGGGCGGCGCGCAAGACATCGCGCGATGCCATGTCGAACCACATGGCCCTGGGCGAGGATTGGGAGATTGCGTCGCGCGATCTCGAAACGTTCGCGCGTGCGGAAGGTTTCTGGTCCGAAGCCGATCAGCGCATCGACGTCGCGCGCGCCTACCGGAACCCACACGTTCCCGGTCGCATCTCCGAAGGCCGCTTGCGTCGTTCCCGGGAACTCTTGAGTCGTTACTCCGGGCAGATGGACGTTGCGAAAATGAAGTCGATCTTGCGCGATCATCTCGGCGACGCGGCGTGGGTTCCCGGTCCGACGCCGGACGACGAAGCGTTCTTCACCCTGTGCGCCCACAGTGCTCCGGTCCACACCACCACCGCGAGCCTCGTCACCGCCCTCTACAACCACGGGCCGATCTGGGTCAACTGGATTTCGTTTGGGACGCCCTGCACGGGAATTTTTCTGCCGATCTACATGGACGGCGTCATCCCGCCCGTTCTGGCCCAGGGCGACTCCGAGAAACGCGAGGACTCCGCGTGGTGGACCTTCAAGGCGCTACAGGATGCGGCCGCGCGGAACTTTCCGCTCCACACACCGCGGATTCGCGAACGCTGGTCGCAATGGGCCATCGCGATCGAAACCGGGCGCCAGGAGGCCGAGCGCGAGGCGGCGCTCGCCGAGGTGCGGGGGCGCGGGGACGAAGCGTCGGAGCGTCTGACCAAATTCATGGCAGATACGACGGCGTCGGCACTCGAAACGGCGCGCGAGCTCACCGCGGAGCTCGAATCCGCGGCGTAGGCGCGGGCCGCGTTGGCATTCGCTGCCCCGACGCTTCGCGCTGCTAGACGTGGGAATCCGCGGCGTTCGTCTCGTCGGGAGCCTCCCCGAAGGTCTCGGAATCATCCAGCACGCGGTACCACTCCCAGCGCATTCCGTCGGGTTCGGTGGCCCAGACTTTGTTCGCCTTCGCGTAGCAACAGGTGGTTTCATCTTCCACCAGGTGTTCCATGCCCTGATGCTTGAGCCGTTCGGTCGCCGTTGCGACTTCCTCGTCCTCGAACACCTCGACGCCCAGGTGGTTGAGGCGTTCCGGTGCGTCGGGAAGTTCGAAGAGCACGAGCTTGAGGGGCGGTTCGTCGATGGAAAAGTTTGCGTAGCCGGGTTTGCGCTTGTTGACCGGGACGCCAAACATCTTGGAATAGAAGTCGACCGCGGCATCGAGGTCCTTCACGTTGAGAGCGAGTTGCAGACGCATGGGGTTCTCCTTTTTTCGATTTTAGTTGGGCGCGCTTCCACAGGATCCAGGTCCGGCGGATTCACAACAGTTTTCGGTCAAGAAGGCGAGCAGATCGTTCATGGTTCGAAAATCGGGGCTGTAGATCAGCGAACGACCCTCGCGGCGGCATCGAACGACGCGTGCGCTTTTCAATTCTTTGAGATGGAACGACAACGTGTTGGCGGGTACGCCGAGTTCCGTCGCGATCGCACCGGCCGACATGCCCGGGTCTCCTGCGCGAACCAGCCGGCGAAAGATATCGAGGCGGGTTTCCTGGGCGATCGCGGCGAAAGCGCTGAGGGCGTCTTGTTTTTCCATAATTCGAACTTATTGGAAATATCGAACTAATGCAATGAAAACTGAAGCCCGATTGACTCGAGAGTAGGAATGCCTTTTTAAATCAGTGGGTTAGGGTTAGGCGAGGTGCAGCTTGGCGGTCCGAATCGTGCGCACCTTTCGAGCCGAGGTGAAATATTCGTCTCGGAGTTCCCAGGGAACCCCCAGCGCGCTCAGCAGGCGACGCTTGGTGGCCTGACGGCAATCCCGTCCCTTTTCCACCGCGTGCACTGTACGGGGGGAGACGTTTGCCTTGGCGGCGAGTTCATTCTGGGTCCAGCCGAGCGCCTGGCGCGCCGCGCGAATTCGATTCATACCTGCATTCCATCGGTCGTTGAGGCCCCGGATGGTAGCGCTCGGATTGGCGGCGCCTAGGCCGAAAGCCCAGCGGCGCTGGGTTCGGGGAAGAGATTTTCGAGTCGGGTTATTCCTTATTATATTCAATAGGTTACGGATTTTGGTCAGCGCGACGCGATATTGAAGCCGCCGGATTCCAACCCCGCCGTGCTGTCGAAGCCCGCCGGGACTCCGCCACGCACGAGCGGGCTGCCGGGGGTCAGGGCGATCGCGACCGCGAGTCCCGCGACGGCGGCGAGTGCGCTGAGGGCCGGAAGGGCCAGGCGTTCGCGCCACGCGGGCTCGAACCCGCCGATCTTCCAGCGTGCGAGTCCCCGCAAACGCGCTTCGCTCGCGCGACTGGGTTGGGTCGGGAGCCAGTTCGCCGGTAGACCGCGCAACATGGCTTCGCACGCATCGAGTTCGCGCAATCGCGCTTGGCAGCGCCGACAGTGATCTGCGTGGGCCCACACGCGCTCTTCCAGGGGAGGCGGCAGGGTTCCATCGGGAAGGGAAAAAAGCAGGCGACGCGCTCGGATGTGAAGCATTACGAACCTCGTTGAAACTCTGCGAGCAGGGGGCGGAGCTCGCGTTGCAATTCTTCACGGCCTCGTCGCAACCAGGTTCCGACGGTGGCGAGAGGGACCCCCTCCCGTTCGGCGATCTCCGTATTCGACAACCCCCAGACGATGCGCAGCACCAGGGCTTGGCGATGCTGGGCTTTGACGCGCAGCAAGGCCTGGGCGATGGCGGCCATCATCTCCCCCTCGAGGACTTTGGCCTCGGGGTCTCCGGTTTGGCTTTCCGGGTGTACGTCCGTGAGAGCGTGTGCCCGTAGCTTTTCTTCGACGTTTTGGCGGCGACGCCTGGAGCGCAAGATGTTGACCGCGGTGTTGACGGCGGCGCGCCGCAAATAACTCCACAGGCTGGCTCGGCCCTCGAAGTTCGTATTGGGTAGAGCGAGAAACACGCGCTGCACCGCCTCCTCGGCGTCCCCTTGATCGCGAACGATTCGGTACGCCACGGCTTCGAGTCGCTTGCGGTAGCGCCGATTCGCCTCCGCGAGCGCGTCCGGACGTCGCTCGAGCCACATCCGGCCCAGTTCGTCCTCTTGCGGCGCCATCCCACGCGTTCTCTGGGAGTCACCGGAATTCTTGGCGTTCGAGGTCTTCGAACGCGCCGACACGGGCATCGAGCTTCGCACTGCGAGGCCTCCCCCTATCACACTGCACCCCAACTAGAGACGCGGCAAGCAGGGATTCCGATTCAGCGATATTTGGACGATTTTCGACACGTTTTCCCGGCCTGTCCGCTCATCTCTGCGGTTTTGCTGCCGTTTTGGATGTCACGAATTCGCGGGAAAGCGTACAGATGTTCGCTTGGAAATTACGCCGAGGGGGCGGGGACAGACACTCGTCGTCCACCCGAGGCTTGCATTGAACCGAGCACCCAACGACATCCCCGAGGATCCGCCGCCGCGACTTGCGTTCGAGGGGTACGAGCTCGACCTCGCGACCTATCAGCTGAATCAGCACGGGAAGGCGGTCCACGTCCAACCGAAGATCCTCGACTTGCTCATCTACCTCGCCCGGCACCGGGGTCGAGTCGTGTCGCGCGAAGAACTGTTCGAGGAAGTCTGGGATGGGGTGATGGTTTCCGATAGCGCGCTCTCCTATGCGATCAGCATGGTACGCCGGGCCGTGGGGGATGACGGCAGCGGCCAGGCGGTGATCGCCACCGTCCGTGGGCGCGGCTACCGGTTCGTTGCTCCCGCGCGAATCGTGCTGCGGAAGTCCGTCGCGTCTCGGGATCACGGTATTTCGTCGCTTCCGTTCGTGGGTGGGGAGCGCGTGCTGGCTTTGCTTGAGGCGGAGTTCGCCAATTCGAAAAAGGGCCGCGGACGTGCCGTGCTGCTGGCTGGCGAACCCGGAATCGGGAAGTCCCGCACCATCGCCGAGTTTTCCCATCGCGTGCAGGCTACGGGCGTTTCGATTCTATCTGGGCGTTGCGTCGAAGGGGAGGGCGCGCCCGCCTTCTGGCCATGGCTGCAGATTCTCCGTGCAGCGATTCAGCGTGGCCTCGTCGGATCCGAACAACGAGAACGCATGTCGATCATCGCGCTGGCCCTTCCCGAATTGCGCGACGTTTTCGAATCCGAGCTCACCGCCGTGGAGGACGATCCACGGGGCGAACCCGCTCGATTTCACGTGTTCGAATTGATCGAGGAAGTCGTCCGAGACATCTGTGCATCGCATTCGCTGATCATCACCATCGATGACCTCCACAATGCGGACCAGGGATCGTTGCGTTTACTCGAACACTTGCTGCGAAGTCTCGGGCAAAGGTCGTTGTTCGTCGTGGGAGCCTATCGCGACGCCTCCATTCGGCCCGATTCGCCGGAATCCAAATTATTGGCCTCGGTCGCTCGAGCGCCGGGCGTGGTTCACGCCCAGGTGCAGGCGTTGTCGAGCGAGAACGTGGCGCGTTTGATGGAGGGCGCGACCGGGCAGCGTCCAATCGATGCATGGGTTTCCTCCGTCCACGAGCGAACCGGCGGCAACCCGTTCTTCCTGACCCAGATGCTTCAACTCTGGGGCGACGATGCTGCGAATCCCCGAACCACCCCGTTGCCTCCGTTGGTTCAGGAGGCGATCCGGCAGCATCTCGATGCACTGCCAGAAGATTGTCGCGAATTGTTGAGCTTGGCTTCGGTGTTCGGCCGCGAATTCGACCTCGCCATCCTCTCGGCCGCTGCGGACATCCTTCTCGAGTCCCTGGTGGACGTGCTGGAATCCGCGGTACAGGCCCGGGTGCTTCAACCGATTCCCGATACGGTGACGCGATATCAATTCTCTCACGCGTTGATCCAGGAAACCCTGTACGAGTTGCTGCCCTCTCCCCTGCGGCTGAGCGCGCACGACCGCGTCGCGCGCGCCTTCGAATACGATGGAAGGGTCGATCGGCGCCGCGTTGTCGAACTCGCCCACCACGCCTATCGCGCCGCGCCACGCGGAGGGTGGGAGCGCGCGGTCCGCTGCTGCGAGGCCTCCGCGCGCACCGCGATGCAGCAGCTCGCGTACGAAGATGCGGCGACCGAATACGAGCGCGCCCTCGATGCGTTGGGGATGGGGAACGGCGATGACGAGCGCCGATTGGAGTTGACCCTCGCCCTTGCGCGGGCGCGCTTCCGGTCCGGCGAATTCGAGGTTGGGAGGCGCACGGTGCTGGAAGCCGCCTCGATCGCCCGCAAAAAGAACCTCGCCGGTTGGCTCGCCCGCGCGGCGCTCGAAATCAACGGGGACTATGACGACACCGATGGTGTGGGGACGAGCGACTCGACACGGATCTTTCTGCTCCGAGAAGCCATGGCCGTATTGGGGCCAGGGTTGGGTTCGCTTCATGTGCGCGTGCGCGCAGCGCTGGCCGAAGCGCTGGTTTTCGACGAGGACTCGGAACAAATGAACGCCTTGGGGCTGGAAGCGATCGCCATGGCGCGCACTCTCGGCGATCCCATGACCTTGTCGCGTGCCCTTACTTCGAGGCACCTCACCCTTCGCACGCCTCGAGGATTGGCAGAGCGCTGCGCGATTTCGCGCGAATGCGCCGAGCTTGCGCCCGAGATCCACGATGTGAGCTTTCGTTCGGATACCTATTCGTTTGCGCTCATCGACGCATTGGAGCAGGGCGACATCTCGGTCGTCGACGACTGCCTGGAGGCGGTTCAGGCACTGGCGGATCAATCACGGCAGCCATTCTATCGCTGGTTTGCAGGGCTCTACAGCGGGATGCGCTCGCTCCTCGCCGGCCGGGTGGATGCGGAGCCGATCATCGAGCGCACCTACCAGATCGGTCTGGGGGTGCGGAAAGACGCTGCGGAGCTGTTGTACGCCCATCAGCTTCACCTTCTGCGGATCGATCAAGGTCGCGAAGCGGAAATGCTGGAGACCATGGGAAAGATGGCTTCGCGTTATCCGTTGCCGCCGGTCCGAATGCATCGCGTATGGCTCGAAGCCATGTGCGGCGACCCGAAGCCCGCTCAACGCGAAATCGATTCCCACCTCCAAAGAGGATTGAGTTCGATTCGCTTCGACATGTTGTGGCTCGAGATGATGTATTCGATCGGGGAAGTCGCGGTATTGATTCAGCATGAGGATGCCGCGAAGGCGGTGTACGGCGTGCTTTCCCCCTATGCAGATCATCACGTGATGGCCGGTCCCGCACTCGCCTACCGCGGCTGTGTCGCGGCGACGCTCGGAAGGATCGATGCCATGCTCGGGCGGTGGAAAGCGGCGTCCGACCACTTCCAGGTGGCCATCGACCGGCAGTGCAATATGGGCGCGTGGCCCTACGTGACGGGTACCCACCTGTCGTGGGCGCAGATGCTCACCCGGGAAGGTCGCGCGGAAACAGCCGATCAAGTCCGGGAACACTTGCGCGAAGCGTCGGCGCTCGCACGCAACCTCGGATTGCGCCGCTACACGCGGCTCGCCAAAGACCTCGCGTCCGCGGCCTGAAGCCATTCCGACCCATCTCCAATTGTCTCAAGCATTCTCATGCACTGCCCATCCTCTTTGACTGTTCTTTCGACCGGGAACAGGATGGGTGGATGCGGGTTCTGTTGCTGCTGACGATCGGGCTGGCTACTCCAGCGCAAGCGGTCGAGTATCGCTTCTACCACCCCGATCCCGTGGGCTCGAATACGGTCGTTACCGATCGGTCCGGGGCGCTCGTCCAGCGAACGGTTTTCTCGCCCTACGGAGTTCTGGAACACGCCGTCGATGAGAACGCTTCGGAAGTGGTTGGAACGCAAGCGTCGCCGCGACATCTTTTTACGGGCCAGGAGCGCGATCCCGAGAGTGAGCTCGGCTATTTCGGCGCGCGCTACTACGATCCCGCCACCGGTCGTTTTCTGTCGACGGACCCCGCATTGACACGACAGAGCGACGGGTTGAAGGCGTATGAAGTCGACCCCACTGGCTTCAATGGACACAGCTACGTGGTGAATCGCCCGACGCGTTGGGTGGATCCGTCCGGCCGCATGCCGGAATCACCCCTCGCCAACCTGGGCGGAATTCTTTCCCCAGAGCAGTTCCGAGCGGCCGCGGAAGCGGAAACGTTGCAGGATCCGGATGTCGAGCCGGGGGATTTGAATCCCGTCGGCCTCGTGCGGTCCGTCGGCAAGTTGGCGGCGCGCGGTTCGGTCAGACGCACGGTCAAAGAATTCTTCAGTGACTTGGTTGGGAGGAAGAACGCACCGGATGGCGACCACCCGTACATCCTGGGAATCCCCGATATCAGCGAGCCCTTCAACGAATTCACGATGGCGGGTTTCGACTTGCTCGGTCGGAAGAAGCTCAAGGGGGACGTCTTCGAGGTCAGTATTCTGGGATTGAAGGCGGGAACGGATCCATCCCAGCGATCGGTCTTTGGCCTGCTGCGCGAAATCGAATCCGAGGCTCGCGCGGCCGGCGCCAAATCTCTCACGGTCTTCGGCATCGACGTGCAGAATCGCAAGTTCATCGAGGGTGGTGAGAAGCTGGCGAAGCGTTTCGGGTTTCAGCACCGCGTTGTTCTGTATGGCCGCGTTGTAGACGGGGTCGTGATCAACAACGATCTCGTCCGCTTGGAGAAGAGGCTGGACTGATTTTTCGGGGTATCGGCGGGCGAAGCCCGCCTGCCCGACTTCGCGCGGCTTTGCCGCGCTGCGCGCGTCGCTTGCGGGGTCTTTCGGGTTATCGGCGGGCGAAGCCCGCCTGCCCGACTTCGCGCGGCTTTGCCGCGCTGCGCGCTTTGCTTGCGGGGTCTTTCGGGGTATCGGCGGGCGGAGCTGCGTCGCAATGCGCCCCGGGCAGGACTCGCCGGCTCGCTTCGCTCGCTTGTCGAGTCCCCGCCGGCGGAGGCGGTCAGGTGGAATCGTGCTTCGCGGAAGTCCGTGCCTCAATGCGCCCCGGGCAGGACTCGCCGGCTCGCTTCGCTCGCTTGTCGAGTCCCCGACTGCGGAGAAGATCAGGGTCCGGAGTGCTTCGCGAATCGCCTAGAACTGGCGCCCCGGGCAGGACTCGAACCTGCGACCCGCGGCTTAGAAGGCCGCTGCTCTATCCAGCTGAGCTACCGGGGCGATTCTTGCCGCTGCCGTTGGGGTGGGTGAGCGAGGGGAATTGAACCCCCGACCTCCGGAATCACAACCCGGCGCTCTAACCAACTGAGCTACGCCCACCACGATCCACGGCCCGCGAAACCTATCATCCCAGGATAGCCGGTCAATGATTCGCCGGGGCCCCTCGGGCCGCTCCGGCCGGGAGATCGCGTTAGAATGCCTCCACCCCAAGGAAGAGGAATCCCATGCGCTTCTGCTTTATCGAGACCATGACCGACCCGAGCTTTCTGCGGCCCCTCGCGATCGCCGCCGAGGAGGCGGGGTACGACGGTTTCGTCGTTCCCGAGAGCGTCTGTTACCCCGAGGTTTCGGACAGCAAGTACCCCTATACGCCGGATGGCAATCGCGAGTTCCTGGAGGACAAGCCTTTCATCGAGCCCTTCGCGCTGATCCCCTATCTCGCCGGAGCTACCACCAAGCTTCGTTTCACCACCTTCGTGGTGAAGCTCCCCATGCGGGCCCCGGTGCTGGTGGCCAAGCAGGCCAGCTCCGTGGCGGTCTTGTCCGACAACCGCTTTGGCTTCGGGGTGGGGGTGAGTCCCTGGCCCGAGGATTATCGCGTGGTCGACGTCCCCTGGGAGCGCCGGGGCAAGCGCTTGGATGAGATGATCGACATCGTTCGCGGGCTTACCACGGGCGGGTTCTTCGCCTACGAGGGGGAGATCTTCAACCTGGAGAGCATCAAGCTTTGCCCGGTTCCCACCCAACCCATTCCGATCTTGATCGGTGGCCACAGCGAAGTGGCGTTGCGCCGCGCGGCGCGCACCGGAGACGGTTGGATGCATGCCGGAGGCGCTCCGGAAGAACTGGCCAAGATGCTCCAAAGGTTGGGCGAACTTCGCCGGGAATACGGCCGCGACAAGGAACCCTTCGAAATCCACGTGATTTCGCTCGACGGGTTTTCACCCGACGGTGTGCGGCGTCTCGAGGATCTCGGCGTAACCGATGTGATCATCGGTTTCCGCAACTCCTATAGCGTCGGACCCGACACCCAAACCCTGGATCAGAAGATGAATGCGTTGCACGCCTACGCGGACTCCGTCATCGCCAAGGTTCGAAACTAGGAATCGGGACGTGGCCGAGGAAGTGCGCGAGCGGGATCTCGAGAAGTTGCTCGGGGTGGAGCCGATCGGAGACGATCGCTTTTCCAAATCGTTGCAGGGCTTCGAGGGCGTTTCTTTCGGCGGGCAGACCCTGGGTTGCGCGGTGTCCGCGGCGGCCGACACCTGTCCCGGGCGAGGTCTGCATTCGCTGGCCGCGGTGTTCATGAAGCGGGTTCCGGCCGATCTTCCGGTGGAGTTTCGCGTCGAACGGATCGCCGAAGGCAAACGCTTCGCACGTCGCCGCGTTTCCGTGCATTGCGGGGGGCCCGCATTGTGCGAGTTCGTCGCGAGCTTTGCGTCTCCGGGGCAGGGACCCGAGTATCAGGACGCGGCCTTTCCGTCGGATGTGACGCAGCCCGAAGAACTTCCTACGGAAGAGGATGTGGCGAAGGCCCAGGGACTGACGGATTGGTTTCCTTCGCCCTTGGATCTGCGCTGGGTCGGGAATCCCTGGGAAGCGAAACCCCACGAACACTCGCGTTACCTCACCTGGCTGCGGACACGGATCGATCTACCCAAGGAGTCGGCGACGCAGGCGGCGGCCATCGCCTACACGAGCGATTTCCATTCCCATTGGCCCGTGGTTCGGAAACTCAATCTCGATTCCAATCCCTACGCCTTTTCGAGTCTCGACAATGTGCTCTGGATTCATCGCGACGAAGCGTGGGACGATTGGCGGCTGCTCGTGACCGAAAGCGACGTTGCCTACGGGGGTCGCGCCTTGTCGCGCCGCCAATTGTTTTCGCGCGAGGGAACCCTCTTGGCCTCGATGGCCCAGGAAGCCTTGATCCCCGGAGCGAGCTGACTACCACTCTTCTCCGTAGGGCCGCAGGTCGAGTTCGAAGGTCCAAGCCGAGCGTTCTTGATGGGCCAGGTGAAACACCGCGTCCGCAATTCCGGCGGGTCGGATGAAGTATTCGTCGGGTTTGTCCTTGAAGGCCTGCCGGGTCCAGGGCACGTCGATGACGGCGTCGATCACCACGTAGGCGACGTGGATTCCCTTGGGCCCGAGAGCGCGGGCCATCGATTGGGCGAGAATCCGCTGTGCGGCCTTGGTCGGTGCGAAACCCGCGAACATCGCCTTGCCGCGCCAAGCCGAGGTGTTGCCCGTGGCGATGATCGTGCCCGAGCCCGCCTGCTCCATTCCCGGAATGACTTCCTGGGCGAGTCCCAGGAAGGCCGATACGTTGACGCGAAAACGCGCTTCCAGGAGTTCGGGTGTAACTCGGTCGAGGGGCTCGAAGCCGCCGGCGACGGCGTTGTGAATCAGCGTGTCGACGGGGCCCATCTCGCTTTGGATCTTCTGGACCGTCTCGCGGACTTGGGTCAGATCCGACAGGTCGACGGGGTAGGGGCGCGCGTTGGGAATGTCGTGTGCGAGGGAATCGAGTCGATCGGCGTTGCGGGCCAACATGGCCACGTGATGGCCGCCTTTCGCAAAGCGGCGCGCGAGCGCACTCCCGGTGCCCGGTCCCACGCCCGTAATCAGGCACACGCGATTCTTCGTCACGGCTCCTCCCGAGCCGGTAAGAGTAGATCCCATTCGAGAGATTGCTACTGCGACCGCGCGGCGATTTCGCGCTAGCCGACGATGCGGTAGTCGGACAAGTCGGCCTTGCGGGTGTGCCACCAGTAGCGGGCGGTCGACCCGGACCAGTTGTTGGTGATCTTGCCGGCTTCGTTCTTGTACCAGGTCTTTCCCGTTTGGGCCCAGACCGTCTTCTCGAGTTCGGCATCGAGCATTTCGTTGTATGCGTCCATCACTTCCCGGCGCAGATCGATGTACTCGAGCCCGCGTTCGCGGATCGCGCGGATGCAATCCATGATGTACGTCGTCTGGCATTCGATCATGAAGATGATCGAGTTGTGGCCGAGGTTCGTGTTCGGCCCGTACATCATGAAGAAGTTCGGAAACCCCGCACACGAGATGCCGTAATACGCCTTGGCGCCTTCCTTCCAATCGTCCTGGAGGGATCGTCCGTCGACGCCCTCGATCGTCATGGGGACGAGGAAGGAGGTCGAATCGAAACCCGTTGCGAGAATCAAGGTGTCCGCACGGTGGTGTTCTCCGTCCTGGGTGACGACGGCATCTTCACTGACGTGGTCGATTGCTTCGGTGACGAGATCCACGTTTTCGCGGGTGAGCGCCGGGTAGTAGTCGTCCGAAATCAGAATCCGTTTGCCCCCGATGGGGTAGCTGGGTGTGAGCGTCTTTCGAAGTGCGGGATCCGAAATCGCTCCGCGCATGGCTTCGTCGCAAACGCGCTGGGCTCGTTTCGCGGCGAACGCGTTGCGCAGAAAGAGCGGAAAACGCGCTTCGAAGTTCAGCCAGAGCCACCAGCGGTAGACCTTGGCGATCAAGGGGAAACGCCGATACAGGCGCTTTTCCCGCTCGCCGTAAGTGCGGTCGAACTTCGGAAGCATCCAATTGGCGCTGCGTTGAAAGATGGTGAGGTGCTCGACCTGTTTCGCAATTTCGGGAACGAACTGAATCGCGCTGGCCGCATTCCCCACCACCGCCACGCGTTTCCCGCGCAGGTCGCAATCGCGCTTCCACTGAGCCGAATGAAAGGCATCGCCCTGAAATCGCTCCAGGCCCGCAATCTTCGGCATGAGGGGGCGATTCAACTGTCCGACGCCGCTGACCAGGATTTTTGGGTGGGACTCTTCGCCCGACTGGAGGCGGAGGCGCCAGCGGCCCGATTCCGCGTCGAAACGCGCGCTTTCGACTTCGCTGTTCAACCGGATGTGGGGCAGCAGGTCGTATTTCTCTGCGCAATGCTCGATGTATTGGAGGATCTCGGGTTGCGGTGACCATTTGCGCGACCAGTCGGTCTTCTGCTCGAAAGAGAAACAATAGGCGAAGGACGGCGAGTCGCAGGCGGCTCCGGGATAGATGTTGTCGCGCCAGGTTCCGCCGATCCGGTCCGACTTTTCGTGGATCACAAAATCGGAAAGGCCCGCTTTCTTGAGATGGATTGCGAGGCACAGACCCGAAAAGCCGGAACCGATGATCGCGATCTCGGAATTTGTCGACGAATCGGCCATGCGGTTACTATACGCGATCGAAACGCGAAAGGACCCGCCTTGAAGTTTGCTCTCTTCTACGAGATTCCCGTTGCCCGGCCCTGGACCCGGGACAGCGAATTCAACGCCTACCAGAACACGCTCGAACAGGCCGTGTTCGGTGAGAAGATGGGCTTCCATTCCGTCTGGACCGTCGAACATCATTTCCTCGAGGAATATTCGCATTGTTCGAATCCCGAAGTTCTCTACGGCGCCATCGCGGCTCGTACCGAGAAGCTTCGGATCGGTTACGGCGTGCGCCTCGGCCCCCGCCCTTACAACCATCCCGTCCGGTCCGCGGAATCCGCTGCCGTGCTCGACCTTTTGTCGAACGGGAGGGTGGAGTTCGGAACCGGGCGATCGTCTACGCGCATCGAGATGGAAGGTTTCGGTGTTCACCCGAACGAAACCCGGGGCATGTGGCAGGAAGCCGTAGAGCACATCGTTCAGTGTTGGACCGAGGAATACGCGGAGTTCGATGGCAAGTATTGGAAGCTTCCGCGCCGGCGGGTACAACCCAAACCCCGACAAGATCCGCATCCGCCGGTCTGGGGTGCGACCGGGAGTCCCGATGGGCATCGCATGATGGGCGAACTCGGTCTCGGGCTGTTGTCCTTCAGCGTGGGAACCCCTCCCGAGGAACTCAAGGAGCGGATCGACATCTATCGAAGTGGCATCGCGGCGTGTAAGAAACCGCTCGCGGGCTTCATCAATCCGCGTGCGGCCTGCTTCACCATGGTGAATTGCGCGCCCACCCAAGCGGAGAGTTACGAGAACTCGCGCGAATCGTTTGCGTGGTACGCCAAGACTTCAGCGGAACTCGTGTCATCGGTTCCCTTGTGGCTCGAAGAGCTGAAGGCCGACGCCGACGGAACTTACGATTACCTGGAAGCCGCGCGAGAAGCCGTCGACAAGCGGCTTCACGAACTCGCCAGTCTCGACAATCTGCTCGCGATGAACGCCGTGATCGCCGGCGATCCCGACGAAGTGGTGCGGCGCTGCAAGGCCTATGAGGCCACCGGCGCGGATCTGCTGCTTTGCCTCGTCAACCCCTACAAGGTTCCGCACGACAAGGTCATGCAGACCATCGAGTTGATGGGCAAATACGTGATCCCGGAATTCACGGACGAATAGGGCGGAGCGGGAGGGCGACGCAGCGGCCGCCCTCCCATCGAGTCAAACGCCTAGGGGGCGACGGAGAGGCCCGTCACGCCGATGCGCTCGGCGGTGTCCGGCACGCAGGGGTGCGAGGCATCACCGGCCGGAACCAGAGCCGCGCCACCGAATCCCGGAAGCGCGGCCAAGTCGTCTTGTAGGATGGCGACGGGCGGAGCGGAGCCCGCGATGGCGCCAATCAGGCCCTGCTCGAGTTCGATCAAAGCCTGGCAACCGGCGGCAGCGCCGACGCCAATCGGTCCCCAGATTTCGACCTTCTGAATGTCCGCGGACCCCGGGTTGCCGCCGCCCAGAAGCGTCGACAATCCGAGCAAGCCAACGATGTTGACCTTGCCGCCCTTGAGCGCGTTGCCCTTCTTGAGTTCGATGGGGACGACGACCTGAAAAGTCGTTGGTGCCGGGTTCTCCGGGTCGATGGGCGCCGTCTCGAAGTTGCCGTCGATCACTGCGGCAAACTCATCGCCCGTCAGGGTGCCACCGGTTTCCGTATCCCAGGAGGCGTCCGTCGTGATGCGGAGGTCTTTGCCCTTCGCGTCTACGGCGCAGCTCGCAATGCCCAAGTCCGGGGCCGCTACCGCCTCACAGACGAATTTGACCCCCACCTTGACGCCGCCCTTGCTGTCCATCTGAAACTTTCCCTTGGGGGAAAGCGTTGCGCTCGAGGTGTTCGCCGTCGGGACGATGTTGGCCTGAAGTTTGGTCGTCGCAGCGAATGCCGCCGGTGCCATCGCGATCGCAATCGTCAGCGCGCCGAATCCACACAGAGTCCGAGTAACCCGCATCAATCGTATCTCCTTCGTTCCCGACAAATATCGACAACAGTTTCAAAACTACTCGCCAATCCTATGAGAGCGGTTCGGAGCGGGTCAATCGTCACGCATGTTGAAAGTGGGATTTTGTCGTTCCAAGTGAAATCGTTGTGCAACACAACGGCAATTCGCGACCGAAAGCGTCAGGGATTGGTCAGGCACAATCCGGGGCAGTGGACGCGCGGGAATCGAGAAGTGTCATCATGCGCCCCGTCCGGGAAGACCGAATTGGGATCTTCCCCTACCGGGGCCGGGCAGTGGGGCGGGGGTGACTCGGGCGGGGACGGCCCAGAGGGGGCGGGAAGCTCCTGAGGCGTGGGTGATCTCACCCCGTCGCGGGCTTTCCTTGAGTCGCGTTCGATCGGCTTGTTAGGTTGGTACCGAGGAGGGCGGCCATGGGTGCGAACCGGCGCAGCAATCCGGGATCTCCGGAGAAAATTCTCTTTCGATTTCTGGTCTGCGTGCTGGGGCTTGGAGTGCAATGGAGTCTCCCGGTTTCGGTGAGCGCCCACGATGCGAAGCTCGGGATTGCAGCCAAGAACCTGACGGTAAAGATTGGCAACCAGCCGAAGAAACGCCGCTTCCAGTTTCTTGCGAAGAGCCATCTCGTTGGGTTGGGTCACGACCCGCGAACCGTGCCGACTTGGATTCTGATCCGAGGTTACGGAAACGAGGGCGGAGCCTCGGGGCGTATTCTCCTCGATCCCATGAAGTGGAAGCCGCTCGGCCGGAACGGAAACATCAAGGGCTACAAATACGTCGACCGCGAGGGGACACGAGGCGGTGTCAAGAAAGTCGTCCTCAAACCCGGTCGGCTGCTTGTGGCGGCGGGTGGGGTGAACTGGCCTTGGGAACCCGCCGGTCCTCAGGACAGTGTCTGGGTCTACTTCGGCATCGAAGACGAAAGCCTGTGCGCAAATTTTGGGGGCAAGATCAAGAAGAACGAAGCGGGGCACTTCCGCGCAACCGACGCAACTCCTCCGGTATGTCCCGCCTCCATGTGCGGGAACGCCGAGATCGAGCTCGGTGAAGATTGTGACGATGGCAACCTGGTGGAGGATGATGGTTGCACCAGTCAATGTGAGGTGGGGACCTGCGTGGGCGAAAGCTTCGCCTCCACCTTCGAAGGCATTCAAGAGCGGGTCTTCGAACAAAATGGCTGTACTAATTCGATCTGCCACGGCCTGGCGCCCGGACAGGGAGATCTGCAACTCTCGGAAAACGTTTCCTACGATCAAATGCTCGACGTGGCCTCCGCGGGAAGCGGTTTCGACCGGGTTGAACCGTCCTCGCCGCGTACCAGCTCGCTCTACCTGAAGCTTCTGAAAGGCGTCGAACCCGACACCGATATCCCGGGAGCCGCCATGCCGTCGGGGCTAGCGCCTCTCCACGCCGACCTGATCGAAGCGGTTCGCCTTTGGATCGAACAAGGCGCTCCCGCAACCGGAACCGTACCCGGTACAGAGGCATTGCTCGGCGGATGCTTCCCTGATCCGGTGCCGATCTCGATTGCGCCTCTTGAAGTACCTGCGCTGGACGAAGGTTTTCAGCTCGAAATGCCCGGGCTTCCGTTGCCGGCGCAAACCGAGCTCGAAGTCTGTTTTGCGACGTATTACGACTTTACGGATGTGGTCCCCGCGCAATTCAAGGACCCGACGAACCCGTTCTTCTACTCCTCTCAGGCCGTCACTCGCCAGGATCCCCACAGTCACCATTTGGTGATCATGGATTCGCTGATCTCGCCGAACCAAATCCACCACGCGTCCTTTGGAAGTTGGACCTGCATCGGGGGCCCACAGCCCAATGCGTCGTGTGATCCCCTCGACACGGATTCTTGTGGCTCCGGAATCTGTCGCAGTTCCGTGCGGTCGAATACGGCGTGCATCGGCTTCGGCCCACCGGGGGGCGCAACCGCCGCCGTGCCCGACTCGCTCGGGGGAGCGGGCAATGGTCAAGCCTCACTCGACCTGGCGGCAGGTCTCTATCGAAAGCTTCCCTTGAAGGCCATCGTCTATTGGAATCCCCACGCCTTCAACTTGACGTCCCAGGGCCACACGCTGAAGGCCTACCTGAATTTGTTGTTCACCGACGACCTGCAACACGAAGTGGAACCGATTCGCGACATCCGGTGGATCTATCTGGCTGCCGGACAAGCTCCCTATACGCGGCAGACCTATTGCCGCGATATCACGTTCCCGCAGGGAACCCAGGTGGTTTCGCTCAACTCCCACACCCATCAGCGCGGGGAGGCGTTCTGGGTCATCGACCCCAACGGGAATCGTATCTACGAAAGCTTCATCTACAGCGATCCCGTCAATCAGATCTATGACCCGCCTTTGGCATTCGATTCGGCAGATCCTGCGGAACGGACCGTGACCTACTGCGCAACGTTCAACAACGGCCTGTTTCCCGACGGTACGCCGAATCCCGCGACCGTTCGAAGGCGCTCCGTCACACCCCCAAACGCACTTCCGTGTCCGCCGACTGCCTGTACGGAAGGCCGGGTGGGGGAGGCGTGCGCCGGCGTCTCGGACCACGCCAGCTGTGACAGCGTGATCGGAGCGGGCGATGGGTTCTGTGACGCCTGTGCGATTACCGCGGGTGTGAGCACCGAAGACGAGATGTTCGTACTGACGGGGTGGAGCTACGAAGTCGCGCCGTAGCGCGGGTTTCTGGGGGGAGTCGTTGCGTAGGTCGTTGCGCTGGGTGGTGGTCCCCCTGTTCGCTATCGCCGTGGTTCTGGTGCTCGTGGGTCTCGCAATCATGCGGGGCGTGTTGGGCTCCTACGCGGATCCGGGTGTCAGCGCGGAATTGAGGCGTCCGGCGGCGTACACCGCATCCGAAGCGGCGACGCAACTTTCCGCCGCGGACGCCACGCGTCGCGACAAGCAGATCTTGTTCGGCGACCTTCACGTTCACACCACCTTCTCTTCCGACGCGTTCTTCTTCAGCCTGCCCGTGATCATGGGCGAGGGTGCCCATCCGCCGGCGGATGCCTGCGACTACGCGCGATTCTGTTCCGCCCTCGATTTCTGGAGCATCAATGACCACGCGGAGCTGCTCACGCCCGAACAATGGTCCGAGACCATCGAGAGCGTGCGACAATGCGATGCCCTGGGCGGGGAGTCGAGTGCCGACATGGTGTCGTTCCTGGGTTGGGAATGGACCCAGGATGGCCCCACGGCGGATACCCATTACGGGCACAAAAACGTAATCCTGCGCGACCTCGACCCGGTTCCCACACGTCCGATCGGAGCCGGGCGCGACGCGCTGTCGCGCGCGTTGCTGGGTCAAGGTGCGTTGCGCCTCCTGCTCGCCGCGGGCGATCTGTCGAACCTCGGACCGTACTTGGATTTCAATCGCTTCATCACGCGCGCAGGCGACCTTCCCATCTGCGATTCGACCGCCAACGTTCGCGATCTTCCGGCGGATTGTCTGGAATTCGCCGAGACACCGGCAGAACTGTTTCGAAAACTCGACGAATGGAACCTGCCGAGTGTGGTGGTGCCCCATGGAACGACCTGGGGAATTCACGCGCCGCCGCGCGCTTCCCTGGGCATTCAACTCAACCGCGAAGACCACGATCGGGAACGGCAGCGCCTGTTCGAAGTGTATTCGGGGCACGGAAACTCCGAGCGCTATCGCGCGATCGACCACGTGGCGGTTGGCAAAGATGGAGAGCTCGTCTGCCCGGCGCCGTCGCAGGGGTTCACGCCGTGTTGCTGGCGCGCGGGCGAGCTCATGGGCGCGCGCTGCCGGGAGCCGGATTCCCCGGAATGTCGCGGTCGCGTCGAGCGCACCCGTGCCGAGTTCGTGGCGGCCGGGAAAGACCCTCGCCGCTACTCGATCGTCCCCGGCTCCACACCCGAAGAATGGCTCGAATGCGGGCAACTTCCCGAGAGTTTTTCGCCCGCGTACCTGTATCGACCCGCGATGAGCGCACAATACGGCCTAGCGATCGGCGATTTCTCCGACGCGGGGGTTCCTCACCGCTATCGGTACGGTTTGATCGGTTCCAGCGACAATCACAAAGCGCGGGCGGGAAACGGTTACAAGGAGATTGGCCGCAAGGCGACGACGGACGCGTGGGGTTTCCGTCAGTCGACGATCGACAGCGTCGTCAAGCTGGTCGCGCGCAGCGACGAGCCCGCATCGCTCGAGTCGATTCCCTTTTCCGACATGTTCGCGCCGGAGCGGGGTGCTTCGTTCTATTTCACGGGCGGGCTGGTTGCGGTTCACTCCGCATCGCGAGGTCGCACGGACATCTTCGACGCCCTGATGAACCGTGAAGTGTACGGAACTTCCGGCGAGCGGATGTTGCTCTGGTTCGACTTGCTCGATGAGGATGGAAATCGTACGCCCATGGGATCGGAGGCTTCGTCCGCCGTGCCCCCTCGATTCGAGGTTCGCGCCGTCGGTGCCTTCGAGCAACGCCCGGGTTGTCCGGATTACGCGGTACGTGGGCTCGGCGCGCAACGCGTGGCGAGCCTGTGTCTCGACGAGTGTTACTTCCCGGGAGATCGGCGAAAACGCATCGAGCGCATCGAGGTGATTCGGATTCTTCCGCAACAACATCCCGACGAACCGGTGTCTTCACTGGTCGAAGACCCGTGGCGCGTCTTCCCGTGCGAGGATGATGGGTCCGGTTGCCGTGTCCAGTTCAGCGACGAAGACTTCTTGCGGAAAAAACGGGAAGCGGTCTACTACGTCCGTGCCCTCGAAGAACCGTCGCCCGCGATCTCCGCGGATCCGTTGCGGTGCGAGCGCGATGCGGCGGGTCGCTGTCTTGCAACCCGCCCCTGCTACGCGAGCGGCGAGCAGTTCGATCCCGACGACGAATGCCTTGCGGAAATCCAAGAGCGGGCTTGGTCGTCGCCGATCTTCGTCGTTCCCTCTCCGAGGGATTGAACTAGGGCCCCGCCGTTCGGCGCGCGAGTTCGAGGATGGCTTCGAAATCGTCTTCGCGCCCGGATCGAACGCGCATCTCGTGACCGCACGCCTGGCAGCGATGGATCAGCACGTATTCGTTTCGCTGGGGCTCGACGCCGACGGGCTCCATGTCACCGCCGCAGCGGGCGGCTCGGTCTCCGGGCGCAATGTCGACGTGTCGGCTCCAGAGGCACACGGGACAATGGTTCGTGTAACCGGAACCGCGAACTTCTGCCCGACAGTTCGAGCACTGAAAGTTCTCGATCGTTCGCTGGAAGCGCCGGGCCTCTGCGCTCATTGGATGGAAAGCCACAAGCGCAGCAAGTGGCGTTTGCGTTCGGGATGGTCCTCGTAGGCGGTGCGCGCGTGCAGGATGGTGTGGTTCGAGAGCCATTGAATGTCGCCCGGCGCCAACTCCATGTCGAAGTAGAACTCCGGGCTCGAAGCAATTTCCTCGAATCGATCCAGGAGATCCCGCTCGAGCGGTATGAAATCCGGGACGTCGTCGTGGCGTTGAACCGAACGGAAGTAGTCGCTGTGGTAGAAGGTTCGCAATTTTCCATCCGCGTAGCGACAGGGCGCTACAGGGAGGTAGCGGAGCGCACCGGATGCATCCTCATTGCGGACGTCGAGCAAGAAGGGTTCGTACAGCCGATCGACCCCTTCTGGGAAACGCCGAAGGAGTTCGTTGTACACCGTCACCGAACTCACGATCCGGCTCGCACCGCCACGTTCGGCCGCCTGCAGGCACAAAAGACCCACGACATCGGCGGCGTCGCAGTGATAGGCGATGTTCGACGCGGTTCGGTAGAGACGCACGTGCGGGTCGGCTGCATCCTCGCCCGTATCGCGGACGTGGCCGAGCAAGTCACCCTGCGGGTTCTGGGCACCGGGGGTTCCCATGTGCAATCCCAGACACCAGAAGAAGCGTTCCGCGTCCTCCGGGCTCAGGCGTTCGACCGGCAGACCGGACATGACCTGGAAACCGCGTCCGGCGCCCAGTTCCTCGCGCCAGGCTTTGATCTGTCGGGACAGGGTGGGAAGCGGGAAGTCGTCGACCGAAAGCGCTCCGGTTTCCTTTCCGGTGCGTCGCGCCTGCTCGATGGCGCGTTCGATTTCGGCGATCTGTTCGGGGGGAAGGATGTATCGCCAGTCGTCGCGACGCGAAACCTCCGGCCCCTTCCATGCGGCGGGAACCCGGCTGGGCTCGCGCAGGGGGTGCTGGTGCGGGCGGTTGAAGTAGTGACCGGCTTGTTGGCCGTAGGAAAAGTAGGAATCCATGGAAGCATTGGGCTCCAATCGACCGCAGTATAGCGCTTGGGTCAGCGCGCTTCGTCGACGGGGGGTGCGAACCACTCGAGGGCGCGGGCGATGCGTTCGCCGACCGCGCTCGCCTTGGCTTCGGTATCGATCAGGTCCTGTCGTACTTCGAGTTCGAGATAGACGATGTCGTTCCCTTTGCCGTGGCGCTCGGCCGCGTAGGCCAACCCGTCTTTTGCCGAGTAGGGTTCGTTGAGGGCGACTTCGAATCCCTGCTCCGCCAGGGCCCCTTCCAGGCGAAACGCAGCCTCATGGTGGATGTCGAACAAGACCCCAATCTCCATGGGGCGCACCTTGCCCAGGAACACGGGCGTAAAGGAATGGATGGAACACAGGCGCACGGGCGTCCCGAGTTGGATACGTTCGCGAACCGTTCGGTCGATGGCGTCGTGGTAGGGGTCGAAGTAGAGATCCTTGCGCCGCTGGTGCTCGGCTTCATCGACGTCGCGGTTGAACGATAAGCTTCGCCCATCCACTGCGCGTACGATGAACGTTTCGTCCTCGGGATAGCGATTGGGATCGCAGATCAGCCGGGAGAAGCGCGAGAGTACGCCGCAGGATCCCGTGCGTCTCACCAGGTCGCGCGTCAGGTCGCCGGCGCCGATGTCCCAGCCCCAGTGATCCGCGAGGATCTCCCGTTCCGCGTCTTCTTCCTTCCACTCGGGAAGGTTCCGCGTGGCGTGCTCACAGGTGAACACGAACGGGCCGCCGGCTTGGATGTCTCCCACGACTTCGTAAGCGGAGTCATTCATGGGTCGTTTCGGTCTCCTCGGAGTGCTTTCGGTCCGAGGCGCGAACGGACGGCGGATTCGAAGTCGCGGATACCCGGTCCAGCGTGTTCGTCCTTGAGCCGCTGGAGCTCCGGGTAACCCGCGGCACTCTCGGCGTCCCATTCGTCGGCGAAACGTCCCGAACGGATGTGATCGACAAGTTCTTTCATTTTGGGGAGGAAGTCGAGTTCAGCGAAGGAACCGCGGCGCGACAATTGTCCGTATTGGCTGGCGGGTGAATGGAACTCGAGCTGCGCGACGAAACCCACTTCCCGAAGCAACCGATAGTTGCGCTCCACTTCTCCCGACAGCATGAGTTCCGTGAGGATCGCCTCCATGGGGATCCCCTCGGCCGCCAGGGTGGAGACGAAGGCTCCGTTCACATGGGTGAGTGCCGGAGACAAGACTTGTTCGACCGCCAGGTCGAGCAGGGCTTCCTGCTCCGGAGTGAGCTCGATGGCGCCTTGGCGCAAGCCCCCCAACGCGTTGGCGATGGAAAGTGTGCGGGCGAGGGCCTGGCCGGTTGTATCGCGGTGGATGCCGAGGGCGGTGATGAACCCCACGCCTTCTTCGTAGCAGAGGCGAACTTCGGGTCCGAGCATGCGGGGGGCGATCATGGCGAGGTCCCCCGGTGGCGCGAAGCGATCGAATGCCAGCGCGTATCCGCTGGCGACGATCGTCAGGTTCCCGGGCTTGCGTGTGAGCGGAAGCGCGGGAATGACGTCGTCGGGAACGAGTAGGCACACCACGTCCGCCTGGCTGGCGGTTTCGATCTCCCCGACCTCGAAACCTTCGGACCCCGCCCGTTCGCGAGATTCATCCGCGCGGGCACAAACGCGAACCGCAATGCCCGAATCCCGCAGGTTCAGCGCCCAGGAACGCCCTTGATTCCCGTAGCCCACGACCGCCACGCTCTGGCCATCCAGTGCGTTGGTCGGGGCGTCGGATTCGTAATAGATCGTGGCCATGGGCCGAGGATGGCGCATTTCCGTTCGCCTCGCAGGAGCGAGACTTCCGGCCTCCACGCGCTGGGGCACGCCTAGGATTTTTGCGGGCGGTAACCGATGACGCCGTCGTCTTCGAGCGTTTGGATCTCTTCCGCGTCGAGTCCGAGTTCGCCCAGGATCTCGCGATTGTGTTGTCCCAAGCTGGGGGCGGGTTGGCGCAGCCAGCGGTCGACGCTGGCATAGCGAAAGGGAACCGTTTGGACCGGGTGTTCCCCGGCGTCCGAATGTTCGATGCGTTCGAAGAAGCCCCGCGCGGAAAGCTGGGGATGAAAACTTCCCTTGTTGGGTTGCAAGACGCTGCCGGCGGGAACCCCGGCGGCGATCAATCGCTCGACCGTCACGTCGAGGTCCCGATCGGCGAAGTAGGCTTTGAGTTCTGCATCGATGAGGTCGTGTCCCTCGCGCCGGCCGGAAAGCGATGCGAACCCGTTTTCCTGCGCCCAAGCGGGGTCTCCCAATACCCGACAGAGCGCGCGCCACTGCGCATCGGTCGCGACCGAGAGCGCGAGCCACTGTGGGTACGTTTCGGATCCGCGGCAAGGGTAGAGCCCCTGGGGCGCTGCCTCGGGCGCGCGATTGCCCTGCCGACCCAGCAGATTCCCGTAGGCGGAGTATTCGATCACCTGCTCGGCCGCGGCGTTCAGGGCGCCTTCGACCATGGTGCATTCGACGTGTTGTCCGCATCCGGTGGCTTTGCGTTCTTCGAGCGCCACGAGGAACGCGAATGCGGCATGCATGCCGGCGAGGGGGTCGCAGGGGCCGCGCTGAATGCGCGGCTGATCGTCGGCATGTCCCGTCACCCAGGCGAGGCCGGTCATCTGCTCCATGGTCTGGGCGAAGCCGGGACGATCGCGCCAAGGTCCTTCCAAACCGAAGGCCGGCATGCGGACGAAGATGCAATTCGGGTTGGCGCTGTGAACGGTTTCCCAATCGAGCCCAAAATTTTCCAATACGCGTGGGGTGAAATTCTCTACGAGCCCGTCGGCGGTTGCGATCAGTCGCTTGGCGATCGCCACGCCGCGGGGGGCGTTCATGTCGAGGGTAATGCCGCGCTTGTTCGCGTTGCAGGTGAGGAAGAAGGCGTTGCTCTCCCACCATTTTTCGAAAGGCATACCCGCCGACGCCATGCGAATTCCATCGGGTCGCTGAATCGACTCCACGTGGATCACATCGGCTCCGAGAGCGGCCAGGATCTGGGTGGCGGCGGGACCCGCCCACCAGGCCGTCATGTCGACGATGCGAATTCCTTCCAGGGGGAGGGCTCGCTCTGTAGTGGCCTTGGGTCGACGGGCGGAATGCGCTTCCACGCGCCCGGTGTGTTCTCCGAGGGCTGGGCACGCTCGCTGCGGCGGCGGATCACAATCGCCGATTCGATAGGGGGGGCGGGGATACTCGAATTCGCCTGCGGGATCTTTCCGAAACACGCCGCGTGCTTTCAGGTGCTCGTGCTGGCGGACCGTGTCTCCATTGCAAATCGGCGCGACGGGAATCCGCAGCGATGATGCGGCCTTGATCAACTCTTCGGTCGAGTGCTGGATCGTAAAGGCGCGCACGATTTCGTTCCATTCGAAGAAGCGCGACGCTCGGCCGGGAACCGTGGCGAGTTGGGTGTCGGCCTTGAGGTCGGGCCGGCCGATCATGTCGAGAAAATTCGAGAACTGCGCGAAGGAGTTGGTGTTGAAGCCCACGTAACCGTCGGTAGTGGGTTCGATGGAGGGTGTTTCCGCGCCTTGTAGCGGGCCGGGCAACTCCGGGCGCCCCAGAACACTGAAAACCAGATCCATGAAGAGCGAGGCGGCGAGGTTCATGACCTCCAGCAGTGAGAAATCGACGTGTTCTCCGTGGCCGCGGTTGCGCGCCCGCCATACCGCTGCCAGCGCGCCCACGGAAGCGAAGGTGCCGCCGACCCATTCCGTCATGCGTCCGCCCGCTTGAAAGGGTTCACCCCCGGGCAGACCGCGTCCACCGATTGAACCACTCTCGGCCTGCAGGATGAATTCGCTACTCGGGCGCCGGGCCCAGGGACCGGTATGCCCGTATGGGGTGATGGACAGCACGACGAGGCCGGGAAAGTCGCGCACCCAATCCGCGGCGGGGCTTTGGCGCGGATCGAAATCTTCGACGACCAAATCCGCGCCTTCGATCAAAGCGCGTGTTTCGGCGTCGTCGGGGCCGCCGAGAATCGAACGTTTCGAATGGTGGAGGAAGCGGAACAGCGCTGCGTCGCGCCCGCCGAGGTCGGCCCCGGTGGCAGACCAGCGACGCATGGGGTCGCCCTCGGGGGGTTCGATCTTGATCACATCGGCGCCTGCGTCGGCCATCAACTTCGTCGCGTAGGGCCCCGCGATCTGACTCGAGAAATCGATGACGCGCAAATCGCGCAGTCCGTGTTGCATTGCGAGAATGCTACTCCAGCCGGGAAACCGTCGTCCATGGCTTCCTGGGTGGGGCCGGGCGGCACGTCTTCGATGCGGCGGGTCGAACTAGAAGACGAAGATCCGACTATCGATTTCGCGGAAAGCATGGCGTTCGGGCGAACCAATCGGCCGCTCGCTGGCTGCGTAGGAATTCCCGAGCCTGGACGGATACCGAAAGCGGCAATCGCGCGGACCAGGCTGGCGAGGTCTCCCACGAATCGATTCGGCGTCGACTTTCGAGTGCATCCCGAATCGATGCCAGTAGATCCTGAGAGCGAAGCTGGTTCTTCCACAACACCGAGTGGATACTCGTAGCGAACGCTTTTTCGCTGGTCGCGCGGTCTTCGGATCCGGTGAGGACCAGTGTCGGGAGCTCCGTTGCGAGCGGTTGGATTCCCATCAAGGTCTCTTCGGGGTCCGCGTCGGGAAGCGATAGGTCCACCAGCAGTACGTCGTAGGGGTGCTGTTCGATTTGGCGCAATCCACTATCGAGGTGGGTTGCTACGGAAACTTCAAAGATGGGGCAGGGTGCACGCTCCAACCAATGACGCAGCAGGGTGCTGTAGTCGGAACTGTCTTCGACAACGAGTATTCGGACGGGTGCATCGGCGGCGGAAAGGAAGGCCGAAGACGCGTTCGACTTTGCGGTTTCAAGCATTCAGACTCCTCCTCGGCTCCGCGCCCCGCGAGCGTAGTTGGCTTTGCCATAGATTGAGAATGGTTTCAGGTAACTCTTCGACCTCTGCGGATCCTGCGGGTTTCAGAAGGTAGGAATCGACCCGCAGGTCGTACGCGAGGTCGATGTCGTCGTCATTGGACGAAGCCGTGAACACCACCACCGGAAGCTCCCTTAGTTCCGGGTTCGCGCGGATCTGCTCGAGAACCTCGTGTCCTTGGATTCCCGGCAGCCCCAGATCCAGAAGCACGAGATCGGGTTTCGCGCCCCGCAGTCGCATCCGGTGGGGTCGGAGCAAGCGCAGTGCTTGCTCACCGTCTCCGACACAGTGCATCCGCACCTGGTCCCGGTAGTTGCGAAACGACCAACACACCAGTTGAACGTGATCCGGGCAATCGTCCACGAGCAGAATCTCGATCGGCTTCACGCTCACGCTCCCACCGCATCGCAGACCGTGCGCACCAGGGTTCGTGCATCGGCTTCGTGCTTCGCGACATAACGGCCGGCCCCGGCGTCCAGAATCCGTTGTTCCAGGTCTTCGTCGTCGGTCGCCGAAAGCACGATGACGGGAACATCTCCGTGTTGATTTCGCATTCTCTCCAACGTGAAGAGTCCGTAGGAGTCCGGGAGCGCCAAGTCGAGCAGGACGACGTCGTAGCGACTCCGGTTCAAGGCATCGAGACCGGATTCGACACTCTCCGCGCCCGTGCAATCGAAGTGGACGTCCGGAGCACGCTCGAGCCAGCGCGATACCAGCTCCCGGTAATCGGGATCGTCCTCGATCAAGAGCACGGACCGCTCTTTCCGCGCTCCCGTGGCGAGGGCGGAGCAGATCATCTCTCGACACTCCTGTACCGTGAAGGGCTTCGAGAGAAACGGGCACGGAACACTTCCGGACATTTTCAGAAACGCGTCCGCCCGCATGGCGGAGATCATCACGAACGGAAGATCCGGCCAACGGCGCTTGCACAGGCAGCGCAAGAAGAACCCCGAGAGGTCGTCTTCCAGGGTGTGGTCGGCGATCACCAGGTCGTATCGTTTGGATTCCAACTTACAGCGCGCATCGAGCACGTTGGTCGCCCAATCGACCTCGACGCTCGAGGAGATGGTCCGCAGTACTTGCGAAAGCAGGGTTTCCAGGTCGCGGTCGTCTTCAACGATCAGAACGCGCAGGGGGTTGCTAGCGAGTGTTTCCATGGAGGCACCTCATAAGATCACCGGACAGTTGCCAGGATAATCTTCGGTGCCGAATGTCGAGCGAAAATGGACCGATGGTGGAGAATTCTGGATTGTGAGGGGTTTCGCGTTCGGGGAAACCTATGACGAGGCGGCAGAAAACCGGTAGCCAGCGCCCCGAACCGACTGAATGCAGCCGCCGAGTAGCCCCATCTTCTTGCGAAGATTGCTGACGTGGCTGTCAATGGTTCGGTCCGCAATGACGACTTCGCCCCAAACCGCGCTGCGGAGTTGCTCGCGGCTCAATACGTGTTCGATCCGCGTGGCGAGGAAGTGGAGTAGGCGGAATTCGTGGGGCGTCAGTCCCAACTCGCGCTCGTCGCTTTCTTCGGTCACGACCGCACGTTGTCGAGCCAGGTCGAGCCGCAGGTTTCCGCGGCGCAGAACGCTGCTTTGGGCTTCGTTTGCTTCTCGCTTGCGGAGTCGAGCCAAGGCACGCGCGCGGAGTTCTTGCCGATCGAAAGGTTTCTCGACGTAGTCCTCGGCACCGAGAGAGAGTGCGGTCACCTTGGAGGCGGTGTCGCTGCGTCCCGACAGGAAAATGATTGGGGTCTCGCGGGTTGCATCGTCGGATTGAAGCGCGGCGCACAGCTCGAATCCCGGTCCATCCGGCAGGACGAGATCGAGCAAGACCAGGTCGAATTCAGCGTTGTCCAAGACTTCGCGCGCTCGGCCCAGAGATTCGACATGGCGCACCTGGAATTCATTCCCCAGCGCGTTTCGCACCAAAGGCGGGATATCGGGGGAGTCTTCGACGAGCAGGATTGACCACATCGTATTCGATCTCTATCGGCAATTCTGCCTATGCATTGATTCTTTTGGGATCGATCGTTTCTCCGGGGAAAACCCCATTTACGGCTCAAGCCTTTGGCTCGAGGCACCGAATGGGGACTGTGGACCCGGTTTCCCCACCCGAGGCGAGGAGACTTTCTCGCGATGACGCAGGCGATCGATATTCTGTTGGTTGAAGACAATCCGGGAGACGTGCGCCTGACCGAGGAAGCCTTTCACGAGAGCGCGCTCGAGAACAACCTGATCGTCGCAACGGACGGCGTGGCAGCGCTCGAATACCTGCGGCGCAATTGCGCCCACGCGCCGGATTTGATCCTTCTCGATTTGAATCTTCCCCGCATGGATGGCCGGGAGGTTTTGTGCGAGATCAAATCCGATCCGGATCTGCGCCGTATTCCGGTGGTCGTCATGTCGACTTCCGACAGTGAAGCCGATATCCGAGCCTCGTACGATCTTCACGCGAACTGTTACGTGACCAAACCGGTCGACTTCGACGCGTTTACCGAAATCGTTCGGCGCATCGAATGCTTCTGGCTTGCGACGGTGAAGCTTCCCGGCCCGCACTAGGTTGCGGGCTCTGAAACCAAAGAGGTTTAGATTTCTGCGACCTCGCTGTCCATGATCTTGGATAGCGTCGTCATCAGGGTTTCGCTGGAAGCCGTCTTCTGAAGAAAAGCCTGAGCGCCCGATTCGAGGGCACGCGCTTTGGATTCCGGCGAGTCATCGCTCGTGAGCACCACCACGGGAATGCCACACAGGTCCGGATCGTCGCGCAGGCGATTGAGCGTAATGAATCCGTTTCCCGCCGGAAGACCCAGGTCCAACACGATGGCGTCGGGGGAGTCTTCCCGCAATGCCTTCATGCACGAAACGCCGTCGTGGGCGAAAGCGACCTCGTAGCCGTGTGTCGTCAATCGGTTGCTGAGCAGTACGCGAATGTCTTTGTCGTCGTCGACGACGAGAATCTTGTTTCCCATGGGGGTCTCCTTCACTCAATCGATAATGATTTCGACTTCGTCCAAATAGGCGTTCAGCTGGTCCAACAATTTCTCCGCTTCCGTGAAATCGGCATTCCGCCCGGCTTGCTCAAGGTTGGCCCCGATGGCGGTGATGAGGTCGAAACCATACGCCTTCCCGGAGCCCTTCATGTTGTGCCCCAGCCGTCGGATCTCATCCGCTTCCCGGTCCCGAATGAATCCAGTCAGGTTCTCGATATCGGCACGTCGGTTCTCGAGATAACCATCGACGAGTTCCGCGAGTTCGGAATCGACGCGTGCGACGGGCCGCTCGCTGCGGGAATGCCCCTCGAGGGTCTGGAGCAGTGTCGCCTTCTTGATGGGTTTGGTCAGATGCGCGTCGCAGCCCGCTTCGCGGCTACGCCTTTTCTCCGCCTCATAGGCGAAGGCCGTCAGGGCCACGATCGGCGTGCGGGGCCGCTCTTCGGATGCTTCGAGCCGTCGAATCTCGGCGGTGGCTTCGTAGCCCGTCATCCCGGGCATCTGAATGTCCATGAGGACGAGGTCGAAGCGACCCTGTTTGAATTTCTGAACCGCTTCGACGCCGTCGCTTGCCATGACGAGCGCGTGCGGGGTGGACTTGAGGTAGGCCTGCACCAGGGCTCGATTGTCCTCGAGGTCATCCGCGAGAAGAATCCGCATGGGCGCGACGCTGCGGGACGGGGCGCGCGAAGAGGCGGGTTTGAGCGCGTCTCCCGCGGTGCCTCCATTCGAAACGGCTTCCACGGCCGCGAGCAATTTCGTCGGGCGCATGGGCTTCGCGATCCATCCGCCGAGCCCGAACTCTTTGCATTGCGGAACGTCGTCCTGGCGCCGTGCCATGGAGAGCATCATGATGGCGCGCCGCGCGATTTCGGGGTGCTCGCGCAGTACTTCGGCCACTTGAAATCCGCCGGCTTCGGGCATGCGGCTGTCGAGCAGGATCGCGTCGAAGTGCAGGCCCTCCGCGATGGATCGCTGGACTTCTTCGATACCCGCGGCAGAGGAGTCTACGTCGACGACCGTGGCCCCGGCGTCGCACAAGATCCGCCTCGCAACGGCGCGCTCGGTGGGGTTGTCATCGACCACGAGAACGCGACGGCCCGTGAGGGAAGGCAATGGCGCGCGAGTGAGTGCAGCTTCGGCCGGGGCATCCTCGAAAACGATCGATACGTGGAAAGTGCTGCCCTCACCGACACGGCTTTCGGCCCAGATTTCGCCATCCATGGCGCGTGCGAGTCCGAGGGAAATCGACAGCCCCAACCCGGTACCGCCGAATTGGCGTGCGATGCTCGCATCCGCCTGGGTAAAGGGTTCGAAGATGGCGGCCAGCTTGTCTTCTTGAATTCCCGCACCGGTGTCGCGTACGGAAACATGGATTGCGTGGTCGGTTTTCGGGTCGAGGTTCACCTCGACGACGATTTCGCCCTCGGTTGTGAACTTGATCGCATTGCCCACGAGATTGATGAGGATTTGACGTAGTCGCGACGGATCGCCCACCACCCAACGCGGAACTTCCGGGTCGATGGCGATGGCGAGATCCAAACGCTTCTTGTGAGCGGGGTAGGCGACGATCTCCATCATCGTTTCGAGCAGCTCGTGCAGATCGAATGGAGTGGATTCCAGCTCGAGTTTCCCGGCTTCGATCTTCGACAGATCGAGAATGCCGTTGATGAGTTCCAGCAGGGCCTCGCTGGAATTCTGGATCACGCGGAGATAGTTCTCCTGTTCCTGCGATAGTGTGGATTCGAGCAGCAAGTCCGCCATCCCCAGAATCGAGTTCATGGGCGTTCGGATCTCGTGACTCATTCCCGCCAGGAAATCGGACTTCGCGCGGGAGGCCTCGATGGCTTCTTCCCGTGCCTCCCGCAGGGAGAGTTCGTTCGCATAGCGTTCGATCGCGTAGCGCAGACAGCGGGCGAGCGTGGCTTCGTCGACTTCTCCCTTCACCAGGAAGTCCTGGGCGCCGCGCTTGACCAGTTCGCGGCCGGTTTCTCCGTCATCGAGACCCGTCATGACCACGATGGGCGTGTTGAACGCACGCCGGCGCATGATGTCGAAGCTCTCCTGGCCGGTGCCGTCCGGGAGGTGGAGGTCCAACAGCACCAGGTCGTAGACCTGTCGGGTCAGCTGGCCCCGCGCCTCTTCCAGGCTCGATACGTGGGTAAGCTTGAACTCGGGGGAATCTTCCAGGGAGATTTCCAGCAAGCGCGCGTCGGCATGGTTGTCTTCGACGAGAAGGATGCGGTACGCATCTTGTTCGAGATCAGTGTCATCCATGAGATACTTCGCCCTATCGGTTTGGCCTCGCGGGGCCATGAGCGACGTTCGCCCGGGTTGTTGGCTCGGATGCACGCGAGCTGCGGACTCCCTTCTCAGGGTTTTCCCCTGCTATCGTAAAAACCCCTTTCATTAGCGAAGGAGAGCGTTGTGAAGGCGCTTCGCACCCCCGACTCCCGGTTCGAGAATCTTCCCGGCTACGCGTTCGAACCCCACTATGCGGAAGTGAACGGACTGCGGATCCACTACGTGGACGAGGGCGCCTCGGACGCGGACCCGGTCTTGTTACTTCACGGTGAACCTTCCTGGAGCTACCTCTACCGAAAAATGATTCCGATCCTATCGCGCGCGGGGCACCGGGTGGTGGCGCCAGACCTGGTGGGATTCGGGCGCTCGGACAAGCCAATCGAACGCGCGGACTACACCTACCAGAACCACGTGGACTGGATGCGCGAGCTCGTCTTCGATCGCATCGGGTTGCGTCGGATTTCGCTCGTCTGCCAGGATTGGGGCGGCTTGATTGGGCTGCGGCTGGTGGCCGAACATCCCGAGCATTTTGCTCGCGTCGTGGTCGCCAATTCGCTTCTACCGACGGGAGACAACCCGCCGGGGCCGGCCTTCGATGCCTGGAAGAAGTTTTCTCAAGAGGTGCCGGATTTCTCCGCCGGGACGATCGTGAACGGCGCCTGCGTGAGCGACCTGCCCGAGGCCGTCCGGGCCGCCTATGACGCGCCATTTCCCGACGATTCCTTCAAGGCGGGCGCTCGCCACTTCCCCATGCTCGTGCCCGTCACCCGAGACGATCCGGCGGCACCGGCGAACCGCGCAGCCTGGGAGAAGCTGCGCCAGTTCGAGAAACCGTTTCTGCTGGCATTCAGCGATGGCGATCCGATCACCAGTGCCTACAAGGACACGTTTCTGCGCGTGCCGGGTACGAAGGGGCAGCCCCACACCACGATTGTCGGCGGTGGGCACTTCTTGCAAGAAGACAAAGGCGAGGACCTGGCGGCCGTGGTGAACGCGTTCATCGCCAAGACCTAGTTCCCCGAACCGTCTCGGCCGGGACCCATTCGAGGATTCTTCTCCACAAACGTCTCGGTCCACCCATTCGAATCGAACAGGATTCAGCGGACCCCCCGACTTTCCGATGGAAGTTGCGTACGCCTGGAGTGGGTCGCGGTGCGCGAGAGGGGCCGGATGAGCCGAACCTCGAAAAACCTACGATTGGTCCAGATCTTTCACAACCCTGTGACGGCGTGGGTGATCCTCGTCTGCGGGATCGCGGTGACGGCGGCGGCGTGGAAGATTTCGAGCCGCTACGTCAGCGAGCGTGCGGAAGAGCGTTTCGTACATCGAACTCAAGAGATCGAGTTGGCGATCGCCGACCGCATGAATGTCTATGAGCAGGCGCTGTGGGGAGGCGTCGGACTGTTTCGGGCTTCGGACCGGGTGACGCGGAAGGAATGGCGCGATTACGTCGAGGTGTTGAACATCGGGGCGCATTGGCCCGGGATTCAGGGAATGGGCTTCAGTGTGCCGGTAACACCCGAGGAGCGGGCGGCGCACATCGAAGCGATCCGCGCGGAAGGGTTTCCCGAGTACACCATCCGTCCCGAAGGCGAAAGGCCGCTGTACTCGTCGATCGTTTTCCTCGAACCCTTCGATTGGCGCAACCAGCGCGCGTTTGGCTTCGACATGTGGTCAAACGCGATGCGCCGCGAAGCGATGGCCCGAGCCCGCGACAGCGGAGTGGCCGCGACTTCGGGGATCATCACCCTGGTCCAGGAGACCGACCAGGACGTTCAGCGGGGATTTCTCACCTACCTTCCCTTGTACGAACCCGACGGCGATTTGACGAATACCGAGGGACGCCGCCGGGCTTTCCGGGGATGGGTCTACGCGGCGTTCCGCGCCGGTGACCTCATGGGTGGAATCCTCGGGTCCGGAGGAGGGGACGTCGATTTCGAGATATTCGACGGAACCGAACTGAACGACGACAACCGTCTCTATCGCAGTGGACTGGCTCCGACCGACTCGATCCGCGCTCCGACGCAATTCGCGCGCCTCCGGGAAATCGACGTGCAGGGTCGAACCTGGACCCTCCACTTCTATCCGAAGGCCGGCTACCTCGCGGGAGCGGACGACAGTACGCCAACCCTCATCGCGGTTGCGGGTCTCGCGATCGACTTCTTGCTCTTCTATCTCATCTCCGCTCTGGCGTACCTCCATCGTCGCGCGACGCGGATCGCGGAAGACATGACGTCGGAGCTGCGCTCCGCCAAAGCCGATCTGGAAGTCAAAGTCACCGAGCTCGAACGATCCAACGACGAGCTGGAGAAATTCGCCTACGTGGCCTCCCACGATCTGCAGGAACCCCTGCGTATGGTGGCGAGCTATGCGGACCTATTCGGTAAGAAGTACCGCGGTCATTTCGACGAGCGCGGCGAGGAATGGCTGGGCTTCTTGATCGATGGTGCCCACCGGATGCAGGCGTTGGTTCGCGATCTACTGACCTACTCAAGGGTCGGACAACGCGAATACAACCTGGGTGCGGTGGATTTGAATGAAACCTTCGACAGCGCGGTTGCGGATCTGATGGTGGCGATCGAAGAAAGCGACGCGGAGATCACGAAGGACCCCTTGCCCGTAGTACTCGGGGACGCGGGACAGATTCGGTTGGTGCTGCAGAATCTGATTTCGAACGCGATAAAGTTTCGCGATCCCCATCACGCTTCGAAAGTCCACGTCGGAGCGTCTCAGTCGGGAGACGTCTGTACGCTCTTCGTGCGAGACAATGGAATCGGAATCGATCCTGAATTTGCGGATCGGATCTTCGTGATCTTTCAACGCCTGCACGGTAAGGACGAGTATTCCGGAACCGGAATCGGGCTTGCCATCTGTAAGAAAGTCATCGAGCGCCACTGCGGAAGAATCTGGCTGGAGTCGACACCGGGAGGTGGCTCGGCGTTCTTCTTTACGCTGACGGCCGCGGGAGAGGATTGATGGATACGGCTCCGAGTCAAGCTCAGGTCCTGCTGGTCGAAGACAATCCTGGCGATGTCGCCCTCGTGCAGGAAGGCTTGCGCGGTTCGCGCCGCAGGGTCGTTCTCGAAGTGGCCCCGGATGGCGAGGCGGCCCTGAAACTCTTGCGCAGTGACGGGGCGGTTCCCCCGGATCTCATCCTGCTCGACATCAATCTTCCGCGCAAGAACGGCCACGAAGTGCTGGCGGAGTTGAAGCAGGATCCCGCGTTCCGCGCCATCCCCATCGTGATGCTCACGACATCCGTGCGCAGTGCAGACATCCGACAGGCCTACGTCCAGCATGCGAACGCTTATGTCGCGAAGGCCATGGGGGGAGCGGAGTTTTTTGCGCGGATCGAATCGATCGTCGGCTTCTGGCTCGAGACGGCCGTTCTTCCGCCACGGTAGCCGGGCGATCAGCGCCCCGGCGTGAAACTGCACGGCATGTGCTTGATGCCGTGAATGAAGTTGGACGCCAACCGTTCGGGTTCCCCGACTTCGAGATCCGGCAAGCGCCGAAAGATTTCGCGAAACATCACCGTCATCTCGCGCCGCGCCAAATGGGCACCGAGGCAGTAGTGGGGACCTGGGCCACCGAACCCGACGTGCGGGTTGGGATCGCGCCGGATGTCGAAGCGATAGGGATCTTCGAACACGGTCGCATCGCGGTTCCCCGAGTTGTACCAAAGGATGACCTTGTCCCCCTGTTGGATCTTTTGGCCTCCGATCTCCGTGTCGCGGGTCGCGGTGCGTCGAAAGTGAATGACCGGTGTGGCCCAGCGCACGATCTCCTCGACGGCGCCCGGGGCGAGTGCTTCGAAATCCGACGCCCACAGTGTCCGCTGGTCCGGGTTTTCGCAAAGCGCCTTCATGCCGTGGCTGATGGCCGTGCGGGTGGTTTCGTTTCCCGCGACCACCAGCAGGACGAAGAAGGAGCCCAACTCCTGGTCCGTCAGCTGTTCGCCGTCGACACTGGCGTTGACGAGGGCGGAAGTGAGGTCGTCCGTGGGATTCGCGCGTCGGTTGCGTCCCAGTTCCTGAACCAATTGAGACAGCTCCGAACCGGATTTCAGCAGCATGGCGGGAACGTTTTCGAGGTCGGGAACGAATTCCGGATCTCCGGCGCCCAGGATGATGTTCGTGTGCTCGAATACGAACTCGCGTTGGCTTTCGGGAATGCCCATCATTCCACAGATGATCCGCAGGGGGAGGGCGGCGGCGATGTCCGAGACGAAGTCGCACTCCCCGCGTTCGATCACCGCATCGACGACCTCACCGGCGATCTTCTGGGTGTCCTGCTCGAGTTGTTTCAGCATGCGCGGCGTGAAACCCTTCGAAACGATTCGGCGCAGCCGCGCGTGCCGCGGATCGTCCATGCTGATCATCGAACCAAAGAATTCGACGAAGGGCTGCGGCAGGTCGTTGATCTGTGTTCCCTGCCCCGAACAGAAGAGGTCGGCTCGGCGGCTGGCTTCCAGGATGTCCGCGTGGCGGGTGAGCGACCAGTAACCGGGGCCCTTGGGGAGAAAGGGAAGCTCGATCTCTTCGTGAAAGGAAACCGGCTTTTCCTCTCGCAGCGTCGCGAACGCGCCTTCCCGTTGTTCCAAAGGCATGAGCCAGAACATGAAGTTCGAGAGCTGAATGTCGTTGGCCGCGAGAACCCGCTGTGGTTGAAACGTCACCCCAAAACTCCTTCGTCGCGAAGCTTCGCGATGCGTTCGCTCGAATATCCCAACACACTGGCGAGCACGTCTTCGGAATGTTCACCCACGGTCGGAGCTTTCGACGGCTCGGGCAGGGTTTCTTCCAGGTACTTCACCGGAAAGGGCAGCATGTCGGCTCCGTGCCGATCCGCCGGGTACCAGGGAAGCCGGTGCTGAAACTGCGGGTCGTGGGCGATGGTCTGGGGCGTGTTGACCGGCGCAATCGGCGTGTTGTGCTCGGTGCTGAAGGCGATCCAATCCGCGGAACTGCGGGCCTTGAAGATTTCTCGCAGCTCGCGCTGAAGTTCGCGGTTGCCCCGGGCGTGATCGGCGAATTTCGAACCCGGCCATTTCTCGAACCATTCCGGACGTCCGACTCCGTCGCAGAAATTCTTCCAGAAAGCCCGCTCCGAAGCCATGAAGAGCACGTGCCCGTCGCTCGATTCGTACATCTGGTAGCGGACGCCTTCCTTCATTCCCGCGGTACCCGGCGCACGTCGTTCGTAGTCATCGGATTTGTTCCCCGTGACTTCGGACTCGGGCCGCTCATACGCCTTCCAACTTTCACTGCGATACCAATCCATATAGGCGGCGGCGTCGGACTGGCCGATTTCCAACTCGGAGCCCTCGCCGGTTGCTCTTGCGCGGATGACCGCCGCGAGGATTCCCAGGGCGCCGAACAAGGGGCCGGCGTGCATACCCATGGAGGCGTGTTCGTCGATGAAGCAGAACCCCTCTTCGTCGTAGGCGGGCTTTACGAGCCCCGCCCAGGTGTCGAAGGCGATGCCGTGACTGGGCATGTCCTTGTAGGGCCCCGTGGCCCCATAGCCCGAGATGTTGCAGAACACGATGCGCGGATTCACTTCGCGCAAGCGCCCGTACCCGAGACCGCGGCGTTCGAGGGAGCCCGGCCGCATGGCTTCCGCCACGACGTCGGCGCCCCGGACCAGGTCGAGGTAGGTCTCCACGCCGGCGGCCTGCTTGAGGTCCAACACGATGCTCTTCTTGCCGCGGTTGATGTGCAGGTGGAGGAGCGAGACGCCCTCCACGATGGGCCAGGTCATCTCGCGCACGTAATCCCCGGACGGGGACTCCACCTTGATGACGTCTGCGCCGAGGTCGGCCAGATGGGTCGTGATCGCGGCCGGGCCCAATAGGGAGCTTTCGATCACGCGAAGGCCGGCCAGCGGGGCGCCGGGATTCATGGGAACTCCTTTCGATTCGTCTGCGGTCGGTAGCCTATCTACGGCCGGGGCCAGATGCCAACGCGGCTTGCGTTCGGTACCCGCCGACCATTAGGGTTCCCACGTGGCCACCGAAACCGACGCCGTCTGGTACAAGCGACTTCACTGGCAGATCGCGATTGCGATGCTCGCGGGCGTCGCGGCCGGCGCGATCGGGGGCGAGGAGCTGGCGGATCGCGTCGGGTGGCTCGGCACCCTGTTCGTTCGCCTGCTCAAGATGATCATCGTGCCTCTGGTCTTCACGTCGATCATCTCCGGTGTGGCTTCCGTGGGGGGAGGGCGCAACCTCGGTCGCCTGTTTGGCAAGACCTTGGGCTACTACGTCTCGACCAGCGCCGTCGCGATCCTGCTCGGGTTGTTGGTCGTCAATCTGATTCGTCCCGGCGAGGGCGCCAACATCGGGGGCGTGTCCGCGAGCGAGATTCCCGAGCTCGCGACCCCGAGTTCGATTTCCCAGCTCTTCATCGACATGGTGCCCCTCAACGTGATCGATGCGGCGTCGAAGCCCGACATGTTGGCAGTGATCTTCTTCTGCATCCTGTTCGGAATGGCGATCGCGGGCCTTCCTGAGCGTCCGCGCGCCACGCTCACGGGCTTTTTCGAAAGCGCTTTCGCGGCCATGATGGCCCTCACCTCGGGCATCATCCGCGTGGCGCCCATCGGTGTGTTCGGCTTGATCGTGCGCGTGGTGGGGACCTCGGGCTTTGCGTCGTTTCGCGCGCTCGGTCTATACATGCTCACCATTGCGTTGGCGTTGACCCTCCATCTGTTCGTCGCCCTGCCGCTGTTCTTGTGGTTCGTCGGGCGCATCGACCCGCGGGTGCATTTCCGGAACATGCTCGAGCCGCTCACGATGGCGTTCTCGACGGCTTCGTCCGCCGCAACGCTGCCGGTAACGCTTCGCACGGTGGAGAACAAAGTCGGCGTTTCGAATCGCGTCTCCTCCTTCGTCCTGCCCATGGGGGCGACGATCAACATGGATGGGACGGCGCTCTACGAATGTGCGGGCGTGCTCTTCATCGCCCAGGTGCTGGGAGCCGACTTGAGCGCCTCCCAGCAACTCATCGTCGTCGCGACGGCGCTGTTGGCCAGCATCGGGGCGGCCGCGGTCCCGTCCGCCGGGCTCGTGATCATCTTCCTGGTGCTCGAATCCGTGAATCTGCGCGGCCCGGAAGTCGACGTGATCGTGGGCGCCATGCTGGCCATCGACCGGCCGCTCGACATGTACCGCACGGCGGTCAACGTGTTCAGCGATTCCTGCGGGGCCGCGATCATCGCCCGCAGCGAGGGGGAGGCGGGCGTCGACAGCGCCTAGCGGGTCGTTCCTCCGTCGGTTTTCGTTCCGAACCGAACACCGGCGAAATTCCGTTCTCGCACCGTGACTTAGAGCGTCGCGGCGGCGCGGGTGTTCGGGAGCGAACGCCCAGGTCGAAAACGCGAACCCCGCGGATTCCGTTTTTCGTTGCGAAACAGCGCCTTGGAGTTCCGCGCGTGAGTGCGCGGGTTGGCACGCGAGTTGCTCTCTTGTTCCCCGCATCCGGCAAGAAGCTGGGTGTGGAGGAGTTTTGGAGTCGGCCGCGGGGTCGGCACGGGGGGATGCAATCGCGACGACGAGTCTTCTGGTCGGGTCGAAAACGGCGGCGGAGCGCGCTGACACGATGCCACCCGGACGGTCCTTCCGACACGACTCGTAGAGCATGCATCGCATCGTTGGTTTGGGGGGCAATGCCGCCGACGTTCGGGGGCGAAACGATGCGGTGGGTCCCTGCTCGATGTTTCGATTGTTCTGAGCCGGCCTTCGGCCGACTTCCGAACTCCTAAGGGAGCTTTCGCTAGTAGACCCAGCGGGCCCCGTCGAAGCGGAAAATCTCCGTCACCGCTTGGACATCCACGAGCGCAGCGCTACCCGAAAGGGCGAGAGCGCGGGTCGCTCCGGCGCGTTGATAGCGCCTTTCCTCGTAGCCGAGTTTTCCGACATAGGGATTGGTCGCGTGCCCGGTCGCGCGAATGTCGCAGCGGAAGTGGGCGGGGCTGTAGCCCGTGTACTCGAGCGTCACCGGGTCCGCATCCTTGCGGGGCTCGGCGCGTTTCAGGTTTTGTTTCTCGATTCGCGCGAGCTTTGCCATCCATTTCACACAGAAATTCTGGAAGCTCGCCGCTGCAGAATCGTCCGCGGCAGCGGGGGACGGCGCGATTGCCACTGCCATGCAGATGCAACCGAGCAGCCAGTAGCCTGGAATTCGGCGCGGGAAGCGTCGGCCTCGCATCTTCAACCTTCGACTTTCCAGGGGGATTCGCTCGGCATATCGGTTGTCTTTACTACTACTTGAGCGCCGGGGTCAATTGCCCTCTCCGTCTTCGGAGAGCACCTCTCCGTCCGCGGAGAGCATCTCTCCGTCTTCGGAGAGCACCTCTCCGTCCGCGGAGAGCACCTCTCCGTCTTCGGAGAGCGAGTAGGCAATTACGTAGTCGCCCTGCTTCGACCCCATTCCCACGTGTCCGCCGGGAGCCACCACCAGGAATTGACGGCCGTCCGGGCGCAGTTTGTAGGTGATCGGGCCTGCGTGCAGTCCGGCGGGAAGTTCGAACCGTTCGAGGACGCGACCGGTTTCGGCATCGTGAACCCGCAAGTGAGGGTCGAGCGTACCCCCGTGAAACACGAGGCCGCCCGCGGTCGCCAAAGCGGGTCCGTAGACCGGGAGGCCCTCGACGCCGTCTTTCTCGCCCGTCGGAACCCGCCAGACGATTTCACCGGTCGCCAGGTCGACCGCGACCAGGAAGCCCCAGGGTGGTTTGTTGCACAGTTTGCCGTCTTCCCAAAAAACCGTCCGGTGCATGGCGTAGCGAAGGCCCGTGCCGCGCCCGGTCAACAGCCAGCGAAGGCCCCCGACGCCGCCCTGCATCACGCGCGCCTTCATGTCGTCGAAATTTTCGTCCGGAAGTTTCTCGAGTCGAACGACGTGCGCGAGGTTCGATACGGGAATGAAGAGCCGATGGTTCTCCGGATCGTAGGCGGCGCCGGACCAGTTGGCGCCACCGCCGGTGTGGGGATAGAGGATGGAGCCGCCCTCACTGGGCGGCGTGTAGAGGCCCCGATTGTCGAGTTCGCCGAGTCGCTTCAAGCATTTCGCGTGATGTTTGGGATCCGCGTCCCACAGGTCCGCGGCGCCCAGCGTTTGTGGAACGAGGGGGGGCGGTTTACTGGGGACGGGTTGCGTGGGCCAAGCCACTTCGCCGGGCACGTTCGACGCGGGAAAGGGAACTTCTTCGACGGGGAAAAGCGGCTCTCCGCTGTCGCGATCCAGGACGAAGACGAAACCCGACTTCGTCGCCTGCGCTACGGCATCGATCATTCGCCCGTCCCTCGGGACCTGGACGAGTACCGGTGGAGCCGCGAGGTCGTAGTCCCAAAGGTCGTGGTGGACGGTTTGGTAGTACCAGGCGCCTTTGCCGTCGCGGGCATTCAAGGCCACGAGCGAATCCGAAAACAAGTTCATCCCCGGACGGTCTCCGCCGTAGAAATCCGGGGTCGCGGTGCTGACCGGGAGGAACACGAGCCCGCGTTCGAGGTCTGCGGTGATGGTTGACCACACGTTCGCGCCGCCGGAATTCTTCCAGCTTCCGTCCTCCCAGGTGGTGGCGCCAAAGTCGCCGGGCTGTGGGATCGTGCGGAAGCGCCAGACCTGTTCGCCCGTGCGGACGTCGAGGGCGCGCACGTCGCCGGGTGGGGATACGCGCCGCACGATATCGGCGATCGAGGATCCGACGATCACCCGGTCTCCCACGACCGTGGGGGGAGACGTCATGTTGTATTCCCAGGGGTCGACGAGCGGTTCGATACCGAGAGTCAAATCGATCTCGCCGTCGTAACCGAAGGTCAGGCACTTCTTGCCGGTGCTGGCATCGACGGCGATCAAGCGGGCGTCCAGGGTTGCGAGGAAAACGCGCGGGGAGCAAATGTCGTCTTCGCGATCCCCGCGCCAGTAGGCGACGCCGCGATTGATGATCATATTGGCGAAGCGGCGGTCCAGATCCACCTCGGGATCGAAGGTCCAGAGTTCTTCTCCGGTTTCCGGGTCGAGGGCGATGATGCGGTTGAACGGGGTGGTGAAGATCAGCCGTCCGTCGACCATCAGAGGCGTCGACTCGAAAGCGGTGCCCTTGAGTTCCTTGTCGGGCAGGAAGCCCCCCGAGCGAACATCGCCGTGGCGATAGCGCCAGACTTCCACGAGTCGGTCGACGTTCTCGCGGTCAATGTCGCGCAGGGTGGAGTAGCGTCCTCCGCCGGCGGATCCTTCGGTGTAGGGCCAATCCGCCACCGCTTCTGCGGCCGTGGAAATGCGATCCGCCGCTCCTGCCGGTGCGCTGGCGACGATCCCGGTCAGTATGCAGAGCAAGAGCTTGTGATTCGAGCGGCGTTGGTGGGGAAGAAAGTTCGACGTCGTCACGAACCCACATTTACCCATTTCGCCGCTCGAGGTCCATGTGGGATCTCTCGACTCTGGGTTATCGGGCGTCCAAAACCGCGACGCGTGACGAGGATGGATGAAGGACTCGCTCGGACTTCTCGCGCTGGAAGTTCGCGCGCCATGGCGAGAAGACTGCGAAGCGATTGCGTTTCGGTGACGAAACCATGTCCCCTTGGGGGCTTAAGGGCGTCTTTGGGTGCGAGTTCGATCGGGTCATCGCGATCGTGGTGATTCTCAGTCGATCGTGCGTTCCGCGTTTCGAGATTTCGCGCATGGCAGAATTCCCGATAGACGATTGACATTCAATCGAAGCAGTGATCGACTACACCGCGAGCAAGTAGTGAGGGAACGTGACGTTGCGGTGTAGCACTCGATCGGTGGCTTCGAGTGAGATCGAGGTCCCCTTGGGGCTTTCGGTGCTCGGCGCCCTCGTTGCGTTTCTACTTGTCGCCACATCCGCTTCGGCGGACATCTACGGCGGTGGGGGCAGCTCGCGCAACGACTGTCTGTTGGTCTTCGATGCCGCGCTCAATCATCCGGTCGCCAAGCCGCGCCGGATCCGCTGTACGGATGGAGATCCCACATGCGATAGCGACGGCGTCGTCAACGGCGTTTGCCAGGTCGACGTATCGGTCTGTGGAAACAGCAGCTTCAATCCAACGAAATGTACTCTCAACGGTATCGCGACGGTGCTCGTCGATCACGCGCTCGACAATGGCGACAAGAAGTTCGACCCGGATTTCCAAGCGCTGCAAGCGCGCATCGACAATCAATTGGCCCCGCCGAATTCGGACCCGGACTCCTGCACGACGCCCATCCGCGTCAGCTTGCGCATCGACGGGCCGACGCCCTCGAACCGCTGCAAGCGCGCCAAGAAGAATATCGGCATCACGACCTTCTCTCAGGTGATCGAGGGAAAGATTCATCGCGACCGCGACAAGCTTCGCATCCAATGCCTTCCGGCTCCGGACCAGTGCGACCCAGCGCTGTTCTTCAGCGGAACCTACGATCGGATCCAGAAACAGGTGTTCGACGCCAGCTGTGCGCGCTCGGGTTGTCACGATTCCGAGAGCCAGACCGGGGGGCTCTTGCTCGAACAGGCCGGGTCCTATACGAACCTGGTGGACGCCGATCCCAGCAACCCCCTGGCCCTCGGCGCGGGCTGGAAGCGCGTCACCACTTCCGGACCTATGAGCGGTGACCTCGAGACCAGCTACCTCTACCACAAGGTCACCGGAGATCTGGGCGTGGGTTTCGGAGAGCGCATGCCGTTCGGGTCCCCGAAACTCAAATCGTACTTAATCGACATCATCGAACTTTGGATACTCGCGGGCGCGCCGGAGACCGGCTGGGTGCCCGGAACCGACTGATCGGGAGAACGCGATGGGAGACGAGAACACCATCCTGACCGAAGCCGACGCGCGCCACGTGTTGCGCCGCTCGGGTTTCGCCGCCACGCGCAAGGAACTCGACCGCGCCAAGCTCGTCGGCCTGACGCGCAGCCAGGCGGCGGATGAGCTGCTCGACTTCAAACCCAAACGCTTGAAGCCCGGCGGGAGTTCCTACGAGGCCGCCCATGCGAAATGGCTGAAGACGGTGCTGCGTTTTCGGTCGCCCCTGCAAGCCAAACTCGTTTTCTTCCTGCACGATCATTTTTCGACGTCCTTTTCCGCGGTCCAGAACGTGAAGCTGATGGGGCAACAGATCCAGCTGCTTCACACCCAGGCGAAAGGGAACTTCAAAGACCTGGTGAAAGCCATCGGTCTCGACCCGGCCATGATGGAGATGCTCGATACGGTTCGAAACCGGAAGTTCATTCCCAACGAGAACTACGGCCGCGAGCTGTGTGAGCTGTTCACGTTGGGCGTTTTCGATCTCGCGGGCAATCCCAACTACGCCCAGGAGGACATCGTCCAAATCGCCCGGGCTTTCACGGGGTGGTTGCATTATTCGAACGGAAAGAAAGTTCGTCTCGAAGGGTTCTTCCACGACACCACGGCCGAGTATCCCGAGCGTGGGCCCAAAGTCTTGTTCGACGGCGTTCACGGTTTTCCCGCCGGCGGTGCGTCGTTTACGGTGGGCGGAGAAGGCGAAAACGAGATCGACGAAGTCGTCGAGATCTTGTTTCAGCATACGGATACGGATGGAGAGAACACGGTCGCGCGGCGGACGGCGCAACGTCTGATCGAGTTCTTTGCCCACGGCGCCTACGCGAATCCGGGCGCACCGGAAATCGCCGTCATCGATCAGATCGTCGCGGACTCGGGCTTCGATTCCAATTGGGAAATCGCTTCCTTGTGTCGCGCCATCTTCGTGCACGATGTCTTCTTCGAGACCTCGCAACCGGCTCCTTTCGGCGCCAGCACGCGAAAGTCCGTCAAATGGCCCGTGGACTTCATGATTTCGACCATGCGGCTATTGGGAATGAAGGGAAAGAGTCGCTTCCAGTTCCTTCCCGGTGGTTCGTACTTTCCCATCGGGACTCACCTCACCAATATGGGCCAGCGATTGATGGATC
>JAJDAL010000011.1 GCA_029261875.1 Deltaproteobacteria bacterium | reverse complement strand
GAAGTAAAGCGCAGCGAGCATGAACCACCGAGTTGCATGTTGGCAAAAAAGACCGCACAGCAAGACGCCGAGCGAGCCATGAGCAGCACAGAGCCCATGGGCCCAAGGCCGCGCCCCAGCTCTATTGCGGTAAGGGAGAAGGCTCGATCTTCGCGATCACACGTCCGCGCGAGCGGCCGTACTCCACCGTTCCATCGCAGAGCGCAAACAAGGTGTAATCGCGACCCAGGCCGACGTTGCGGCCGGGGTGAATGCGGGTTCCGAGCTGGCGCACGAGGATCGAGCCCGAGCGAACGGTCTGACCCCCGAAAACCTTCATGCCGCGGCGCTGGCCATTGCTGTCGCGACCGTTGCGCGAACTTCCCTGCCCTTTTTTGTGCGCCATGCGATTAGCCCTCTACGCTCTCGATGCGGATCTGAGTGAAATCCTGTCGGTGCCCCTGCTTGCGCCGATAATTCTTGCGGCGCTTCATCTTGAACACCGTGATCTTCTTGTCGCGACCCTGGTCGGTGATGGTCCCCACGACTTTCACGCCTTCCAACACCGGCTGCCCGATGCGCGGGTCGCCTTCGCCCCCCACCAGCAGAACCTGGTCGAGTTCGATCGAGTCGCCCACGGAGCCCGGGAGCTTCTCTACACGTACTTCACGGCCCGGGCTCACCCAGACCTGCTTTCCACCGCTGCGGACAACCGCGTACATCACGCCTCCTCGGAGTCGGGCCGCAGTATCCGGTATTCGCTCTCGTCGTCAACCGGGGCCCCGGGAGAGGCCCCTGGAGCCGCCTCGAGGGTCGCTTTCGGTGCTTCGGGCGGGGCGTCTTCCGGGGTCGCGCTGGCGTCCAGGGAAAGGGCCTCTCCGGGCGCGTCGGGCGCCGAGAGCGGGGCGCTCACACCGTCCGCAGCCGCTGCCGGGGCTTCCGCGTCGGATTCGCCCTCCTCCGCCGGGTTCGGGGCGTCCAAAGTAAGGTCCTGCGACGGGGCGGAATCCTGCCCGTCGGGGCTGGGCTCCGGCGCGGCTTCTCGCTTGCGCCTGGACGACTTCCGCTCGCCTCGGCCCGCATCCTCGTCCGGCGCCTTCAACCAACCCAACTTCAGGGGCAGGGGCTCGCCGCTATCGAGGGCCACCACCTCGAATTGCTCCTGGTGGAGTCCGGGGACCGCTCGAATCTCGATCTCCCGCCCCAGTTCAGTTTGGAGCGCCGTCACGGATTCGCGTGCCACACCCAACAGGATTTCCGCCACCCGGGGATTCACACTGACCGCGATCTGCCGGCCGGAAAAATGGGGCATGTCCTTCTGAATTTCGCGGATGACTTTGAAGGCCACGCTTTCGCGCGAGAGTACGTAGCTGCGGCCGCCGCAGTAGGAGCACGGCTCGCACACGGTTTCGACCAGGTTCTCGCGCGTTCGCTTGCGCGTCATTTCCACCAGGCCGAGTTCCGAAATCTTCAGGATGTTGGTTTTGGCCTTGTCCTGACGCAGCGCTTCCTGAAACGCGCGGTACACCTTGTCGCGGTTTTCCGCGGGCTCCATGTCGATCAGGTCACAGATGATGAGACCGCCGATGTTGCGAAAGCGCAGTTGATTGACGATTTCCCGCACCGCCTCGAGATTGGTCTTGAGCACCGTGTCTTCGAGGTCGTGTTTCCCGACGAAGCGGCCGGTGTTCACGTCGATGGCGGTCAGGGCTTCGCTCTGGTCGACGATCAGGTAGCCGCCGGATTTGAGCCAAACCTTGCGCCCCAGGTTCGAATCGATCTGGGATTCGATCCCGAACTGGTCGAAGATGGGAAGTTGCCCCGTGTAGCGCTCGATCTTCGGTTTGGGGTCGGCGACGAACTGGTCCACGAAGTTCTTCATCTCTTCGTAGACGGTCTCCGAGTCCACGAGAATGCGCTTGGTATCGCCGTCGGCAAAATCGCGAATCACGCGAATGGCGAGAGAAGGCTCGCGGTACAGCATGGAGGGCGATTTCACGCTCTCCTTCTTGAGCTGGATTTCATCCCAGACCGAAGTCAGGTAGCGGACGTCGGCTTCGAGATCGGCCTCCCGGGTCCCCTCTCCCGCCGTGCGGGTGATGAATCCCAGGTCGGCGGGACGAAGCCGCGAGACAATTTCGCGCAGGCGCCGGCGTTCCCGATCGGAATCGATGCGGCGCGAAACGCCGACGCGCTTCGACCAGGGGGTGAGGACCAGGTGCCGTCCCGCAATGGAGACGTGGGAGGTGATTCGCGCGCCTTTGGTCCCAATGGGTTCCTTGGCGACCTGGATGACGATTTCTTCGCCCTCGCTCAGGACCTCGTCGATTTTCGGCGGCTGCTGGCGCCCGTTGCCGTTGCGTCCGCGGCGTCGGCCCCGCGAGTCCTCGCCGTTGTCCCCGGAGCCATTGGTGACGCGGTCGCCGATGTAGTCGCCGGCGTAGAGGAAGGCGGCTTTCTCCATGCCGATGTCGACGAAGGCCGCCTGCATGCCGGGAAGCACCCGGGTGACGCGGCCCTTGACCACATTGCCCACGATCCCGCGACTGCTGTCGCGTTCGATGTGGAGCTCGACGAAGGTGCCTTTTTGTAAAAGTGCCGCGCGGGTTTCCCCGGCCTGGGCATTGATCAGAATCTCGTTCTGCACGATTGCGTTCCGTGCAAAGCGTCGCGTCGCGCAAATGCGCGGCTTCGAAGACGCTTCGCTGAAGGCGAGTCAGCGAACGGACAACGGGATTAGAGCCGCTCGACCCCCGGAATCACGGGGCGAAGCGGCGGCGGGGTGGACTTCGCGACGTCGGCTCGAAAGCCGTTCCGGTCGCGTGAAGTTGTCTCTAAATTCCCGAAATCAAATGAAAAAACGTTGACTCGCACAGGATGTCACCTTACGGTCCATTCCGGGATTCGCGCTGTCTAGCCGGCGAGTTGCATACCCCGCCGCCCGTCCGGCTTTCTTCTGGCCCTGGCTGCCATGCGCTGCGCAAAAATGCGCTTTTCAGTGGCGCGGTAGCGGCTTCGGCCTGCGGTGAACCCCGTTTTGGGCCGCGTAATCTTGGCCTTGATAGCTCTGGCCTTTTCTTATCGGCCAGATTCTCGACCGGGTGGAACGATCATGAATCACAGCCCCCAGGTCAAGGACGACCCGCGTAGGGGAATACCGTCAGTTGACCAGCTCTCGCGCCAGCTCGGGGCCGAATTCCCCGCTTTACCCGCCTGGGCGGTGACTTTCGCGGTGCGAGAAATTCTCAAAGAAATCCGAAATTCCTTCGAATCCGGGGCCTTGGACCCCAAGGCGAGCGCGGGACTCGGCCAGCGGGCCGCTCATCTGGCGCGTCTGTTGGCGGCACCGAAGCCCCAGCGCGTCATCAACGCCACCGGGGTCGTGCTGCACACCAATTTGGGGCGTGCCCCCTTGGCGGCGGCGGCCGTGGAGGCGGCCACCCGGGCCGGAGAAGCCTATTCGGACCTCGAACTCGATCTCGGCGATGGGCGTCGGGGAGATCGCCAGGCGGCCGTGACCCAGAAGATCACCGCGTTGACGGGCGCAGCGTCCGCTCTCGTGGTGAACAACAACGCGGCCGCGGTGTTGCTCGCGGTCAACACCCTGGCGCTCGGCCGCGAGGTCATCGTGTCACGCGGCGAGTTGGTGGAGATCGGCGGATCGTTTCGCGTTCCCGACATCCTGGCCCGGGCCGGAGTGCGCCTGGTGGAGGTGGGGACGACCAATCGCACCCATCTTCGCGATTACGCCCAAGCGATCGGACCCGATACCGGCTGCATCTTGAAGGTGCACCCGAGCAACTTCGAACAGCGCGGCTTCGTGACCGACGTCTCGCTCCAAGAATTGAGTGGACTCGCGAGGGAGTGCGAACTCCCGTTGGTCGAAGATCTCGGGAGCGCCACGCTGATCGATCTGCGCGATCGCGGGTTGCCCCAGGAATCCTTCGCGGCCGAAAGTCTGCGGCGCGGTGCGGATCTCGTGTGCTTCTCGGGCGACAAGTTGCTCGGCGGTCCCCAGGCGGGCATTGCGATCGGTCGTGAAGATCTCGTGCGCGATCTGCGGCGCAATCCGTTGGCACGCGTCCTGCGCATCGACAAACTCAGCTTGGCGGCGTTGGATGCGACCCTCGCGATCCTGCTCGAAGGTCGCGGCGAGCAAGACATTCCGGCGCTGGCGCGCTTGCTCGAGCCCGAAGAAGTGACCGAGTCCCGCGCCCGTGCATTGGCGGCTGCCATCGAGAAGGCCGTGGGGGATCGCCTGGCGGTCTCCGTGCGCCGGGAGTCCGGGGCGGTGGGAGGCGGGTCACTGCCCGAGTTTTCCCTGCAGAGTTTCGTCGTGGCCCTCGAGGCCGAGGAAGGCGCCAACGCGCTTTCGGATGCGTTTCGCAGCGCCCCGGTTCCGATTCTCGCCCGCGTGCGCGACGGCGCCGTATGGCTCGATGTCCGCACGCTGCTCGACGGCGACGCCGAAGAGATCGAATCGACGCTGGTACGGTATATCCAGCGTTCCTCCGATTGAAGCCATATGAGGCTTCGGGTACCGTTTTTCCATCGTCGGTCATGCTGAATTCGAACGTCCTCGTCATCAACCGTTCCTATCTGCCGATCCATGTGACCACCGTACGCCGAGCGTTTTCCCTGCTCTATCAAGGAGTCGCGCGAGCGCTGGACGAGGACTATCAAACCTTCGATTTCGAAACCTGGGTCGCGACGGATGCGGAAGCGGAAGAGACCATTGGCACGAGCAGCGGACCGATGCGCGTGCCGCGCGTGATCGTCCTGAATTCTTTCGACCGCGTTCCCAAGCGCCAAGTTCGCTTCAGCCGTGTGAATATTTACGCGCGCGACAAGTTTACCTGTCAGTATTGTGGCATTCGGCACCCGAGGCTCGGGCTCAACCTCGATCACGTGGTGCCGCGTGCCCTCGGCGGACGCAGCTCCTGGGAGAACGTCGTGTCGAGTTGCGTGGATTGCAATCGCAGGAAGGGTGGACGCACCCCCGAGCAAGCGGGCGTTCGCTTGCGACGTCGACCGGTCAAGCCGCGCTGGACGCCGCTGGTAAATCTTGTGGTTTCGAACGTTCGATACAAAGAATGGCAACCGTTCTTGCGTATCATCGCCAATTCGTCGTATGGGAATACGAGCGTCGCCGAGTAACTTCCGAACGCGGAGTGCGGTTTCAATGAAAACGGGTTCGAAGAAGAAGGGCGCTCGGACCGGGACCGAGCGGGCTGCGCCCCGCTTGATCGCGCTCGGCGGTGGCAAGGGGGGAATCGGTAAGACCTTCCTGGCCGCGAACCTGTCGGTTGCCCTTTCGCGTCTCGGGCTCGAAGTCGTCGCCGTCGACGCGGACCTCGAAGGTTCGAACCTCCACACCTGTTTGGGGGTCGAGCCGCCGCCCATGAGCCTTGCGGACTTCGTCGCCGACCGGGAGGTCGATGTCGGGAAGCTCGCGGCCGCCACGTCGATTCCGAATCTGCGATTGATTGCCGCCACGCACGCGAACCTGTGGTCGCCACAGCCTTCGGACGAGCAGCGGGTGGCGTTGGTCGGGCATCTGCGGAAGCTGCCCGCGGACATCGTCTTGATCGACCTCGGTGCCGGCACCCACCCGGCCGTGATGGATTACTACCTCTCGGCAGATGAAGGGGTCGTGGTGTTTGCACCGGAGCCCACGTCCGTCGAGAACGGGTACTCGTTCATGCGCGCCGCGTTCTACCGCGGAATGCATCGCTGGATGAGCGACGAGCCCCTGCGCGATCTCATCGCCCAGGCCATGGATCAGCACAACGAGCGCGGTATTCGCACGCCCCTCGATTTGTTGCGCGCAGCCCGCGCGCTCGACCCCGCCGGCGGTCGTCGCCTCGAGAAGCTCGTGCATCGCTTGCGGCCTCGCATCATCTTGAACGAAGCGCGCAGCGCGACGGACATCAAGATGGGATTCGCGATCAAGAGCGTTTGCCTCAAATACTTCGGGATCGAGGCGGATTACCTCGGATACGTGAATCACGACGATGTGGTTCGGAAGTCGGTGCTCGCCCGCAAGCCCCTGGTTCTGTCTCACCCCAAGAGTGACGCGGCGATCTACGTGGGTCGCATTGCGCGCAAGCTCGCCGCGGGCAGTTTCCGCTCCAAAGCGGTTCGTCCGAAGGCTCGATCGAATGCTCCCGCTCCAACGCATAGGAAGTTGTGATGAAGTCGATTCTGGACCAGAACTTCTACGAGCTTCTCGAAGTTCAACCCGACGCACCCACGGACGAAATCGAGCGGGCGTATCAGATCGCCCACAGCACCTATGACACCGGATCCCTGGCCCTGTACTCGGTCTTCGAGGAGGGCGACGCCGTGGTGCTGCGAGAGCGCCTGGATACGGCGTACCGAGTGCTGTCCGATAGCGCTTCGCGCCGGGAATACGATGCGGCCATCGCGGCGGAGTGCGCCGAAGTGGACCTCGAAGCGAACGGCAACAACGGTGGCTCCGTCGGCCCCCTCGAGATCGAGCTGGAGCTCCCGCTGGAGATCGAGTTCGAGGCAGAGGCCGAACCGCAGATCATCGCCTCTTCATCGGTCGAGCTCGGGGAATTCGACGATTTCGAAGACGACCCCGAGGACACGGTCTATGACGGCGATCGCCTGCGCCGGGCGCGCTTGCGGCGCGAACTCGAACTCGAGCACATCGCCAGCATCACGAAAATCACACCGACCTATCTGAGTTTCCTCGAAGAAGATCGCTTCGACGACCTGCCCGCGCCGGTCTACGTGCGGGGTTTCGTCACCGCCTATGCGCGCTGCGTCGGTCTCGACCCGGCCCTCGTCGCGCGCAGCTACATGGAGCGCTTCGAATCCACCGCGCCCCCGAAGCGCAGTCGGAAAAAAAACCTCTTCGCTCGCTCCTAGGATCTTCCCCAGCGGGGAGGATACGGGTGCCAGGTGACCCGCTTGGGCCGCCGTCTCAGCTGCCGATCTTGCGCAGCTGGTAGACATTGTGACTGGTCGCCACCACCGTTCCCTCGGCGTCCACCAGCTCGCAATCCCATTCGTAATCCGCTTTGCCGTCTTTCTCGGCCCGCGCCTGAATCTCCGCCGCCGCTTCCGCGCTGAGCCGAACTTCCACCGTGACGTCGGTCTTGGCCGGCCGCCGAAAGCGGATCTGCATGTCCTTCACGATCGGATAGAAACGACGCGGTTCGAACGAGGTGGCAAAAATCGCGCCGCCCGGGAGCTCGGCCAACGTGAAGAGCGCGCCCGCATACACGGTACCCACGTGGTTGATGTTCGGTTCGAAGGGCACGCGCATCTTCACGTACCCGCGGTCGAGTTCCAGAATCTCGATCCCGGTGCGCCCGACGAACGGGATGCCTTGGGTCAATGCGGGTTTGAGCTTTTCGATGATCTCCGGGGACAGGGACATGGGGTTCTCCTAGCAGACGATCACCTTAGCCGAGGAGTCGCCGGGGTTGGGGGGTGGCGTGGGGGAATGGCTCGGCCGCGTTGGGCGTTTTG
>JAJDAL010000010.1 GCA_029261875.1 Deltaproteobacteria bacterium | reverse complement strand
GGGGTGGCGGTTATATAAAATCTACCCAGCCCCAAAAAAAACCGCGCCAGCGGACAACCGTTTTGGCCGAGTGCACCGCCCGCGCCGCTACTCCCGAAGAGGGGGCGCCAGCGGTCAACCGATTTGGCCGAGTGCAACGCGCGCGGCGCTACTCCCGAAAGGGTGGCGCCAGCGGTCAACCGAATTGGCCGAGTGCGCACGCACGTGACCCAAGTGGGGGTGTAGCTCAGCTGGGAGAGCGCCGGCTTTGCAAGCCGGAGGCCGTCGGTTCGATCCCGATCACCTCCACCAGGTCACCGTCTCGAATCCCCGCGGATTACTCTCCGTCCGCCGCACCCACCGCCGGCGTCGAGGGGTAGAGTTCCGCCAATTCGTCCAGGCGGGTACTCGCCGCATCGATCTTTGCCTGGGTGCCTTCGGTGACGTGGACCGTACGCCCATCGGCTTGTGCGCGCTTCACCAAGTCTTGCAGTCGCTCGTAAACCGGCAGCGTTTCGTCGGCGCTGCGACCGTCGCGCACTTCCCGGGCGAGGTGCTTCGATTCGTTCTTGATCAGGCGAAGGTTGTCGTACAAGCGGTGGCGGGCTTTGGACTGCATGGACGCGATCGACTGAGTGGGCTCGTTGCGGAGAGACGAGCGGATGTCCTCGATGGAAACCGCGAGTTCTTCGGCCGTGGTGGCGACTCTTTCCTGGTTCCATTCCGTGGGCTCCGCCTGGGCTCCTGCCGTGGCGATGAACACGCAACCGATGACCGCAGCCCAACGAATCGAATGAAATGACATGGGTTCCTCCTCCTGCCGCACCAGGGGGTACGCGCGCCGTCAGACTATCATGTCCCGGTTTGGCTGTGGGAGGGGGTCAAGCGTCGGGGGGGGATTCGGGCGCAGCGGCTTCCGTTTCAGCCGCTTCCGGGGCTCCTTCGGGGGCTGACGACGGGGCGCTGTCGCCTGCGCGGTCTTCCTCGGAACGGGGTGCGGAGCCGGTCTCGATTCCGATCTCGGTCCCGAGAAAGCGCTCGGCGATCTCGCTCGCCAAGTAGGGCTTCTTCAAGAAAGTCTGTGCACCCTTTCGCATGGCTCGGAGGACCCGAGACCGGGTGGGGTTGTCCGATGCCAGGGCGACGGGGATCTGGTCCGTGCTCTCGCAGCTGCGAAGCAGGTCGAAGGCATCCATCCCACCGCAGACACCGAGGTTCCACGCGAGAATCACGCCGCCGGCGTCCGCAATCTCGTCGAGCATGGCGCGACCGAAATCGCTCGGATCTACGGCCCACACGCGTCGTCCCAGATCGCCCTGCATGGCTTCGAAGGCCTTGCGGTCCTCTTCGCTGGGATCGACAAGCAGGATGGGACCGCTGCGTGTGGGAGCATCCTTCCCGACCGGCTGCGATGGTTCGTCCGAACGAATCGTGCCTCCGAGCCAATCCTCCGCAGCGGCAACCGGCAAGTACATCTCGATTACCGCGACTTTGTCCGCCACCCCAAATTCGAAACACACTTGTTGGTAGGATCCGGCCTGGACCGGGATCGCGTTTTCCGCGGGAGAAAGGATCTCGGTCAGTTCCTCGCGCGCGAACCCGGGAACGTCGGCGCTCTTCTCGAACCCCTGGGACACGCGCTCGAAAACTGCCACCGCGAGATCCATCACTTCGCCATAGGCGTCCGCAATTTCCGGGTCCAGCGGCTCCTTGGCCTTCGCTTCGATTTGCTCGGGGGGGAGATCGCGGAGGCATCCCGCCCATTCGACGGCGTGCTCTCGGGAGCAGAGATAGTAGAGGGATCTCCCCGAATCATCCTTTGGGGTGCACGAGGTGTAGACGATCGGGTCGCTGCCGCGGGACAGCGACTCGGCTTCCACGACAGCGTATCGGATGGCTTCGTCGAAGCGGACGGGCGATCCGACCAGGCCGCCGAGTTCTTCGGCGAGCTTGTTTCCGTAGGCCCGAAAGGAATCAATGATGGCGGATCGCTCGGTCATCGGGAGGGGGCTCCGATCCAGGGTCGTCTCTTTGCGGCCGTTCGGGCGGACTCGAAGTCCGCCACGGAACCGCTAGCCGAGGACTTCCGTGACGACCTCTTTGAGCTGGTCGGGGGTGAAGGGTTTTACCACGTAGCCATTGGCGCCATTCGCCATGGTTTCCAAGATCGCAGCGTGTGCACTTTCGGTCGTCACCATCACAACCGGAATCGAGTTCGTGTCGCTTCGGGTGCGCAGGTTCTTCACGAAGTCGATCCCATTCATGTTGGGCATGTTGATGTCGCTCAGGATCAAGTCCGGCAGGCCGGCGCCCATGGCCGCCAAGCCCTCGACGCCATCCCCTGCTTCGGCGATTTCGGCGCCGCCGAAGCCGGCTTCGTGCAGGCTCCGCATGAGAACTTTTCGCATGGTGGACGAATCGTCGACGATTAGGATTTTCATGGTCGGGGTCTCCCGTGAGATCGCGCGCAGCGCCGAGTTCGTCGGTTTCCTTGTTGTGAAATCGACTCACCGCGATCGGTTCTTGATCGTGGTTTTCCGCGGGCGAGCACCCGGAGAAACACCTAGGCGCAACTGCGAGCACCGACCATCGCCTTCTACTTTTGATGAATTTGCGAGCCACTTTCCAGCGAATTGCCGGCGTTGGAGTTGATTTCGCGAGTCGGAATGCGGGGTTGCCGCCCAGCGAGGAGTGGGCGAGAGTGGCGGCCGAGGAGCCCCCATGAAGATCACCCCCCCTGGAGTTGGTTTCGCGTGCCTGTTGGCGCTGTTGGGCTGTGGTTCGGAACCCGAAGCCGCTCCCGAAGTCGTCCGACCCATCAAGATTCTAAAGGTCGGATCCGGGTCCTCGGGCTCCGGATTGGAGTTTCCCGGCAAAGTCGCAGCGGCGCAAAACGCCGAGATGGCCTTCGAGGTATCGGGCCGAATCATCGAGTTTCCCGTCGATGAATCGCAGCGAGTCGAGCAAGGGGAGATCATCGCGCGCCTCGATCCGCGCGATTTTCAATCGGCCCTCGATTCAGAACGCGCCCGCTTGAATGTCGCGGAGGCCGATTTCGGTCGCGCGAAGGTGCTGTTCGAGAAGGACGTGCTTTCGCGCCAGAACTTCGACAAGGCCCAGCGAAATTTCGAGATGGCTCAGGCCGCCTACGCGACGGTGGAAAAGTCATTGGAGGATTCGGAGCTGCGTGCGCCCTTCGCGGGCATCGTGGCCAAGAAACTCGTCGACGATTTTCAGAACGTCAAAGCCAAGGAAGCGGTGGTGATTCTCCAGGACGATGCGTCGCTGGAGATCGAGGTCGATGTTCCCGAGGTCGACTTTGCCGCCATGCAGCCGGGGCTGAGCATCGAGCAGCGCAATCGAAACACGATCTCCGAAGTCACGATCAGCTCCCTACCGGATCGTCGGCTACCGGCAAAGATCAAGGAGTTCTCCACCACGGCGGATCCGGTGACGCGCACCTTCAAGGTGTCCTTCGCCTTCGCATCGCCCAAGGATGTTCTGATTCGGCCGGGAATGACGGCGAAGGTCAGCGTCCGGGCTCGTGGCGATTCAACCCGAGCTTCGAAGATATCAATTCCCGCTCGAGCCGTGCGCAGCGATCAGGGCGGAGAGCCCTTCGTGTGGGTCGTCGATTCCCAGACCCTCCAGGTGCAACGCCGCGTCGTGTCCCTGGGAGACTATTCCGGTCCGTTGGTAGGGATCGAATCGGGACTCGAGGCCGGGACTGAGATTGCCATCACGGGCGTCCACCACCTTGTCGACGGTATGACCGTGCGACGCTTCGAAAAATAACGGCTCGAAGCATGGACATCGCCGCATTCTGTATCCAACGGCGCACCATGACCCTCGTGTTGATGGTCGTGGTCCTGTTCGGGGGGCTCAACGCCTACCAGGGGATGAGTCGACTCGAAGATCCCGAGTTCACCATCAAGGACGCGTTGATCATCACCCCCTACCCGGGAGCGACCGCAGCCGAGGTGGAGGCAGAGGTTACCGACGAGCTCGAACTCGCGGTTCAACAAATGAGTCAGCTGAAAGAGATCGAGTCGAAATCCGACCGCGGTCTGTCGACCCTGACCGTGACCATCAAAGACCAGTACGACCGCTCGACCCTGCCTCAGGTCTGGGATGAGCTTCGGCGCAAGGTGAACGATGCCCAGGGTGACCTCCCGCCGGGGACTTCGCCTTCGGTGGTCGTCGATGACTACGGCGACGTGTACGGCGTGTTCATCGCGGTCTACGGCAACGAATACAGCTATGCGGAGCTGAAGGATGTCGTCGATCTCTTGCGTCGCGAACTCGTGCTCGTCGAGGATGTGGCTCGGATCGAAACTTTCGGAGAACGCGTCGAAGCCATCTACGTCGAGCTTTCCCGGGATCGCATTTCCCAGCTCGGTATTTCGGAACAGGTGATCATCGACGAGCTGCGCCAGAAGAATGTCGTCAGCGATTCCGGCCGGGTCAAGATCGGGCCCGAGTTCATCACCCTGTCGCCCAGCGGCGGCATCCAGACGGTCGCGCAATTCGAATCGATCCTGCTCAGTGCCGGGTCCGAACGGCAGATTCGACTGCGCGACGTCGCCACGGTCCGGCGCGGCTACATCGAGCCCCAGGGCAATCTGATTCGATACGACGGGAGCGCTTCGGTCGGGTTGGGGATCTCGACGATTTCCGGTGGAAACGTCGTCACCATGGGCGTGGGGCTGAAGAAGCGGGTCGACGAGCTGATGTCGCAAATTCCGCTGGGCATCGAAGTCGGGATCATCTCCCTCCAATCGAGCGCCGTCACGACGGCGATCAGCGGTTTCGTGTCGAGCCTGGTTCAGGCCGTGCTGATCGTGGTCGTCGTGCTTCTGTTCTTCATGGGGCTTCGCAGCGGGCTCGTCATCGGATTCATTCTCGTCCTCACGATTTCGGGAAGTTTCATTTTTCTGAACCCCATGGGCGTTGCGCTCGAACGGATCTCGCTCGGCGCGTTGATCATTGCCCTGGGCATGTTGGTCGACAACGCGATCGTCGTCGTCGACGGAGTGTTGGTGAAGCTGCAGAAGGGTGTCGACGCGGCAACCGCAGCCAGTGAAGTCGTCGCCCAGTCCGCACTGCCCCTGCTGGGCGCCACCATCATTGCGATTCTGGCGTTTGCGGCGATCGGAACGTCCGACGATTCCACCGGTGAGTTCTGTCGATCGCTCTACCAGGTGGTGTTCGTCTCTCTCCTGTTCAGCTGGATCACGGCGGTTACGGTCACGCCCCTTCTGTGCGTGATGTTCTTGAAGGCACCCGAATCCGCTGTGTCCGAGGAGGACGCCTATAGCGGGGGGTTCTACGGCAGCTACAGGAGTTTTCTCCACAGTTGTATCCGCGGCCGCTGGGTAACGCTCGGCGTCGTCGCCGCGGGCTTCGCGGTCTCGCTCTGGGGCTTTCGCTTCGTGGAGACTTCATTCTTTCCGCCCTCGACTCGGCCGCAATTCATGGTGGATGTCTGGTTGCCCCAGGGCACCCACATCGACGATACGACGCGTGTCGTGGCCGAAATCGAAGAATACGTACAAGGTCTCGAGGGCGTGACGCACGTGAGCTCTCTCGTCGGTCAGGGTGGGCTCCGGTTTCTGCTCACCTATACACCCGAGAAGAAAAACTCCGCCTACGCGCAAATGCTGATCGACGTCGAGAGTGCAAGCTACGTCCCGGAGTTGATCCCCGAAATCGAGGCCCACCTCGCGGAAAACTACACGGACGCACTCACCTACGGGTATCCCTTCGAATTGGGTCCGGGCGCGAACGGGAAGATTCGCGCGCGTTTGATGGGCCCCGACGCCGGTGTGTTGAGGGGACTATCGGAGCAGGTCGAGGCGATCATCCACGCCGACGGAAACGCCAAGGCGGTTCGAAGCGACTGGCGCCAGCGCGTGAAGGTGGTTCGTCCGGTCCTCGCCGAGGAACAAGCCAACCTGAATGGGATACAACGACCCGAGGTCGCCATGGTCCTGCGCCAGGGTTTCGAAGGGCTTGCGGTTGGCGTGTACCGGGAACGGGATCTCCTGCTGCCAATCGTGATGCGCGCTCCCGCAGCCGAACGCGACGACGTTCGGAGTCTACTGAGCCTTCAGATCTGGAGCCCGGTCGCGCAACAGATGATTCCGTTGCGGCAGATCGTTACGGATTTCGAAACGGTTTTCGAAGATGAGATCATCATGCGTCGGGACCGACGACGCACGATCACCGTGTATTGCGATCCAAAAACGGGTCCGGCCAGCGTGCTGTTTGCGCGCTTGCGACCGCAGATCGAGGCGATCGATTTTCCCGAGGGCTACAGCCTCGAATGGGGCGGCGAGTACGAGGACACCGCCAACGCCCAGGGGCCTCTGTTGGCGAGTATCCCGGGCTTCGTGCTGCTCATGGTGTTGATCCTGATCATCCTGTTCGATTCGATCCGCAAGCCCGCCGTGATTTTCTTGTGTGTGCCGCTCGCCTTGATCGGTGTGACGGTGGGCTTGTTGTCGACGAACCAACCGTTCGGCTTCATGGCACTGCTCGGCTTCTTGAGTCTGTCCGGCATGCTGATCAAGAACGCCGTGGTACTCATCGATCAGATCAACTTCGAGGTCGAGCACGGAAAAGCGCCCCTGGCCGCGGTAATCGATTCCGGGGTGAGTCGCCTGCGGCCGGTCGCCATGGCGGCGTCGACGACGGCTCTGGGTATGGTTCCGCTCCTGGCGGATGCCTTTTTCGTCGCGATGGCGGTGACGATCATCGGCGGACTGTTGTTTGCGACGGGCTTGACCATGATCGTCGTTCCCGTTCTCTACGCGGTGTTCTTCGGGGTCCCGTCGGAACTTCCGGAAGAGGGCGCGAACTCGTAGCGATTTCGGTCGTCGTGCGTGAAGACCTACTTCACGTCGCTTTCGTTCGGCCACTCCGGCCAGTCGTCGGAAACGGAAAGCGACCAATTCGGCTTTCGTCGCTCGAGGAAGGCCATGACTCCCTCGACCGCGTCGGTTTTTCCCATGAGGTGGTGGTGGAGTTCGGTTTCGAAGTGCTCGACGTCTTTGGCGCGCAATTCCGGACTCTGCCACAGCAGCTTCTTCGTTACCGCGACCGAGAGCGGCGCGGTGTTCTCCGCGATGTCGCGGGCGATTTCGAGGGCGGTGGGAAGCACGCGTTCGGCGGGGAGCGCATCGAGGACGAGGCCGAGTCGGGCGACCTCGCTGCCGGTGAATTTGCGCCCTGTGAGTAGGATCCAAGCCGCGTTCTGCAGGCCGACGATTTTCGGAAGCGTCCAATGGGAATACGCGTCGGGCATGACGCCCCGCCGCACCTGAAGAACACCGTATTTCGCATCGCTTGCGGCCAAGCGGAGGTCGCATTGGAGTGCGAGGGTGAGCCCCAGGCCAACCGCGTGGCCGTTCATGGCGGCGATGATGGGCTTTCGAACCTGCCAGGCCGGAGGGTCCACCGGTGCGGCGCTGAAACCCGTTGCGTCTTGTTTCGCGAAGGTGTCGGCCCCCGCACTCATGTCCGCGCCGGTGCAAAAGGCGTTTCCCGCACCGGTGAGTACGACGGCGCGGACTGCGTCGTCCTCGTCACAGCGACGAAACGCGTGGCCGAGTTCTTCTCCCATCCTTCCGCTGAACGCATTGCCGTGTTCAGGCCGGTTCAGCGTGAGGATTGCGACGCCGCCATCGAGTTCGAACCGTAGGTCTTCGTATTCCATCCGACACACATATCGCGGGAGTCCCACCGCCGCCACGGCAGACCCGCGCGCGAGCACGAGTGCAGTCGAATCACGCGGATAGACGCCCGCGCTGCGGTTCGGGGCGAAGTGCCGGCGCGGTCCGCTCGACACCCGCGACTTCCGCCAATCGGCGAAACGCGCGGTTCGTGTCCTCGACGAATTCCGAAAGGTTTCCGACGCGGTCGTAATCGGCGTTGAATCCCCAACAGACTTTTCCGTTGTAACTGAGGGCGCCGATCACCAACCCGACGTCCCGCATGAGCGGAGGAAGGGGGATGACTTCGAGCAGTTCGGCTCCGAGTAGAAACAGCGGGAAAGGTGGACCGGGGATATTCGTCACGATCGTGTTCACGGTTCCCGTCGCCGCCGATTGCATGTCGATCGGCAACCAATCGAGAAGCGCCGTCACCATCTCGACCCCGATCGCCTGGTTGGACGCTTTGAGAGCTGAGGTCGTCTGGTGGATTGCATCGATCTGTTCACGGGGATCGTCACGGTCGATGGGCAAGCGGATGATCCACGAAGACACGTGGTTGGTCATCTGGTTTTGTTCACCCGCCGGGCGAACATTGACCGGTGCGCTGACGCGAAAGTCGAGCACATCGGGATCGACCTGACGTCGCATCATGAACTGACGAATCGCGCCGGTGACGATGGTGAGAACGACGTCGTTGACCGAACAGTCGAGTTTGTGCCGGATCGCTTTGATGTCGTCCAGCGGAAGCGAGAACCACTCTACGGCGCGGTGCAATCCGACGTTTCCATTCAGGGGCGTCTGTGAAGCGGGAACCCATTTCCAATGGGCCAATTCCTGCAGGGCGCGGGCGCGCTGGGTGATCTCCCCGGCGAGGTCCGGGCTCTTCCGCGCGAATTGGAACAAGTCCCGTGCGGCGCGCAGGGGTGCCGTCAAGCGTCGAAGACGTTCATCATTCTGGAGCTCGGACCGACGCGGCGTGGCCCGCGGAATGAATCGCTGTGGCGGCCGGATCTCGCGTTCCGGCGATAGAGACAACAGGATCTGCGAAAGGTCGACTCCCGAGGATCCGTCGATCGTGCAATGGTGGATCTTGTTGATGGTGGCGAAGCGGTCCCCCTCGAGTCCTTCGACGACCCAGGTTTCCCAGAGCGGTCGCTCGCGATCGAGTGGGTGCTCCATGATACGAGACGCCAGGCGCTTCAATTGCTCATCGCTTCCCGGGCGGGGCAGGGCGGTGTGACGGACGTGATAGTCGAGATTGAAGTGGGGATCGTCGATCCAAACCGCGTGCTCTTCGCCGGGAATCCACATGAGCTTCTGGCGATAGCGCGGGATCCGATGGAGGACCGATTCCGTCAGACGTTTGATGGATTCGAAATCGATTCCGCCGCCGGGGGTGGCGAGGGGCCCCGCGCGGAAGGTCTGCACGCCGCCAACGTGCATGGGAAGGCCGGGGCACTCCCAGATCAGAAAATCATTGTCCTGGGGAGAAAGTCGCTCGTAGGCGTAGCGCGCCATGGCTGGGGGTCCCGATTCATCTGGCTGCCCTCCAATGCTTCCCACTGGGAAGCAAACCCCATACCGGCTGGATGGCCGGGTCGCATTCTTACAAGGGTCCGATCGGGGCAGTTCGTCGCATTCGTGTGACGAGTCGTCCCTTCGCTGGCGACGGAGAACCGGTAGTGCGAGGATTCGCCTCGGGGGATTTCGTGGGAACCTGGCTCGTCAGCGCGTATCCATGGCTCAAGGCTCTGCACATCATCTCGGTCATCTCGTGGATGGCGGGGCTGCTCTATCTGCCGCGGCTGTTCGTCTATCACTGCCGCGCGGAGCCCGGATCCGCGATGTCCGAGACCTTCAAGATCATGGAGCGCCGGCTCGCGAACGCGATCATGACGCCGGCCATGATCGCGAGTTTCGTCTTCGGCTTGGCGCTGCTTTCGGTCCCGGGGTTTCTCGCGAATGCCACGATCTGGCTCCACGTGAAGTTGGCCCTGGTGTTGGTACTCGCCGGCGTCCACGTGTGGATGCTGCGTTGGCGTCGGGACTTTGCCGAGGATCGCAACACGCGCAGCGAGAAATTCTTCCGCGTGATGAATGAAGTTCCAACGCTTCTGATGATCGCAATCGTGATTCTCGTGGTCGTTCGGCCCCTCTAGGGTTCGACGAAAGGGTTCTCTATGAGGTGGGCAAGAATCGCGCTCTATCTCGCATTGACCGTGGTCGGAGTGGCACTCGGCGGTTTGAGCGTGGTGGCGGTGTTGCGGTCCGGCGCTGGACAGGCGCGACTCGGGCCGTGGTTTACGTCCCTTGAAACCGGCGGCCCGGATGCGAGTGCCTACACGCGAGCGCGTGTAGCGGCCGGCGGGCTCTTCGCCTTGAACCGGGAAGAGACCCTCTACTTCAACGCGCCCTTCGACGATGGCGGCCAGCGACTTCGCGGAAATTGTACCTATCGGTTGGTGGGGCAGGAGCTGCCGGCGCGTTGGTGGAGCATTACCGCCTACGGGCCCGACAACTATCTGATTCCCAATTCGGAGAATCGGTACTCGTTCAGCCAATCCACCGTCGCTCGAGAGGCGGATGGATCGTTTGTGATTTGGGTTTCGGGGCAACCGAAACCCGGGAATTGGATCCCCGTTGCGCCGGGCCGGGCCTTCGACTTGACGGCGAGGCTCTACAACCCGGATTTGGATGACCTGAAGAGCCTGGGACGAGAAGCGCTTCCCGTCATCGAACAAGTGAGCTGCTCGTGAAAAGTTTCGTCAATGCATTGATCTATATGATCGCGATTGCATTCCTCACCCACGGTTTGTTGGTGATGGCGACGCCCCGACTCATCATGCGGGTCGCGTTGTTCGGGATGAATCGCGTGGCGGGTACGAACGCCATGTACCACGCACCGCTGCCGAACGCGGATTCGCGCAGCGTCGTGCGACCGAGTCCCGACATCGCGTATTCGGTGTGTGTATTCGATCTGTCCCAGGGCCCGGTTTCGATCCAAGCACCGGTTGGGGATTCCTACACTTCGCTTGCCGTCTATGCGGCGAACACCGACAACATCTTTGCGATCAGCGACAGCGACGTTACGGATGGAGTCTTGCGGGTTCGAATCGTCGAGGAGGACGCCTCCGAGAATGGGGCCCCGGATACCCATGTCGTCCGCAGTCCCACCGCGCGCGGTATCGTCATGCTGCGCGCAGTCGTTACGGACCCGAGCCATTTTCAAGCCCTGGACGGGCTGCGCCGAACCGCGACCTGCCAAGGAGCCACCTAGGCGCCTCGGGACGCCTCGCCGGTCTTGAATTTTCGACGAAGTTTTTGTTCAGTCGAAAAGTTACCTGTCGTATACTCGCCGAAACCTTGTTGCCACCGCGAGGTACCGGATGCCCATGCGACCCGAGCACGAACGCGAGCTTCCCTTTCCGCTTTCCGATGTCTCCAACGGAGAATGGTGTCCCCGGCCTCCGACCGCGAAGCAGCAGCTCGCCAAGAAGATGTTGCTCGAAGAGGCGGATGTGCGCGCTCGCCGTCTCGGCATGTCGCGCCGCGATTTCCTCCGCACCGCGGCGGGCACCGCGACCGCGTTCATGGTGCTCAACACCGTCCATGGTTTGCCTCAAACCGGAAACGCCGCAGTTCTGCCGGTCTCGAAACCCCATTGCGACGACCCCGAGGTGGGGGGACAGCTGTTTTCCGCCGACTACTTCGTGATGGACGTCCAGCTCCATCATGTCGACCTCGAAGTCTTCGGCGGCATTCCCGCCCTGGGCTGCCTGCGCTTCCTGGAAAACACCTGTACTCCGGAGGGTCTCGCCCAGCTCTCTCAAGCCAACATGGTGAAGGAAGTATTCGTCGACAGTGAGACCGCGGTCGGTGTGGTGTCGGGCGTGCCCAATGGTGTTCCGATGCCGGTGGAAACCATGGCGCAAACACGGGATCTCGTGAATCAACTCGCGGGCTCCGAACGTTGCCTCTCCCAGGCCATGATCGATCCCCACTTGCCGGGCGGGCTGTCCACCGCCCTCGAGAGCCTCGACCACCAGGTCAACGACCTCGGCGCCTGTGCGATCAAGACCTATACGGGAAATGGAAATTGGCGACTCGACGATGAAGCCATCGCGTACCCCATGTTCGAAGCGGCCCTCGAACACAAGATTCGCGTCATCAACGTCCACAAGGGTTTTCCGCAGATTCTGGGTGGCGGCATGGGGGCGGACTACGTACGTACCATCGATCTCCCCAAAGCCCTCGAAGATTGGCCCAAACTCAAATTCGTCGTGTATCACTCGGGTTACTTCCCGGGGCCCGGTACCACGGAACCCATACAGGAGTTCCTGGACGTCATCCGCAGCTTGAAGCGAAAGCACCGTCGACGCCTCTACGCGGAAATCGGCAGCTCCTTTGCGGTGGCGTTTCTCAGCAATCCGGAGAACGCCGCGCATCTCGTGGGCGCGCTCATGAAAGAACTCGGGCCCAAGCGGATTCTGTGGGGCACGGATTCGATTTGGTGGGGCTCGCCGCAATGGCAGATCGATGCTTTCAAAAACCTCCAGATTCCGGAGTGGATGCAGGATCAGTTCGGCTACCCAGCGTTGACGGACAAACGCAAGGCGCGAATTCTGGGACGCAACGCGGCGCGGCTCTACAAAGTGCGGGTGCGTCAACGCCGCTGTGAGATCGAAGAAGACCAGCTCGCCAGGATCCAGAAGGAAGTGGGCGGTTTCCGAAAGAGTCGAACCCATTTTGCCTACGGACCGCGCGACAAGGCGTCCTTCGAGGCGCTTCTGGCCCACAAGGGCGGAGGCGTTCCGGACCCGGAAAAGCTCCAGTTCTTCGCCTAGAACAAATACGGATTCACCCAGTCCAGTTCGGAGGAGCTCGCGCGTCCGTCCCTCGTGCAAGCGCGTTACCCTAGGCGCCGTGGAAATTCTCAGCGTTGTTCTGTTGTTCGTCTTGATGGTGGCCGTTGGGCTGGAGCTCGCGCTGGATGATTTTCGGCGCGTGGCCGAAGCGCCGCGGGCCGTGATCGTGGCGACCTTGGGTCAAGTGACGCTGCTCCCATTCAGTATCGGGGCGCTTCTCTACTTCGGGGATTTCTCCCCAACTCTCGTCGCAGGGGCCATGATCATCACCGTTGCACCGGGTGCTGGCGTCTCGAACCTGTTCACTTTGCTCGCGGGGGCAAACGTCGCCCTGTCCGTCACGTTGACCGCCATGGGTTCCCTGCTTGCGGTTTTTTCCATCCCCATACTCTTGTCTCTGGGGTTCGACTTCCTGCTCGGCGAGACGATGGAGATCTCCATGCCCGTTCTCCCCATGATGAGTCAGCTGGCGGGCTTCGTGTTGGTTCCGATCGCGACGGGAATGTGGGTGCGCCAACGCCGACCGGATGTGGTGGATTGGTTGCGCCCGGTCTTGCGCTGGGCGCTCGTCATCGGATTCATCGGCATCGTGGTGATCGCGACGACGACGCGCGGGGGAGATTTCGAAGCGGTGGGGGACGAGATCGCACCCGGCTTCTTGCTCGCGTTCTTCTGGACTGTGGCCGCTGTTGTGGCTGGCGGTGTCACGGCGTTCTTCGCCGCCGGGCGGACTGAAGAACGCTTCGCGATCGTGATCGAATTTGCGGCGAAGAACGGCACCGTCGCCGCGCTGGTGGCGATCGGATCCCTAGAACGCCTGGACTTCGCGCTGTTCTCCGTGCTCTATCCCGCCGTCGCGTACCCGATCGTCGGGCTCGCGGTTTGGGGATATCGTCGACAAGGCGCCCGGAAGAATACGGCGGCCGCGCTCGGATAATTCGTGACAAATCGTGAGAATCTCGAGATAGCCAGGCAAATGTGACTACTGGTAGGTTGCGGGAATGAGACACACAACGATCCCGATCCTAATTTGTTTGTTTGTCTTCCTCTCTTCCCCCGCTTCTGCACATCAGACCACGCTCGTTACGACGCTGATTTCCGCAGACGGGTCGACCTCACCGATCGTCTTGGATGCCAAGAGTCGCGTGAAGCTGTCCCTGAGTTCGGGGAAGGGCGGTGTGATCAAGTTCAAGCTCACGAAGGCGCTCGATTCGAATGGACAACGCATTACGGCTGCGGGCAACAGCCTCGAAATCGACGCCATCGTGAAGGGCGTTCCCCAACAGGTTTCGATTCCCTTCGATATCAACAACGGAAACGCCAAAGTGAACAACTTCCCGCTGAACCTGGTGAAGCCCGACATCATTCAAATCCTGGGAATCACGCTCGAGGATCAATCGGGCGAGACGTTCGCGACGCTCGGCGTTCGCATCCTTCCCTAGGCTCCTGGAGGAAATCTCATGACGCGTGGGCAGTGGCTCTCGGCAATCGGTGTCCTTTTCGTCGGCGTATTGCTGGCGAGCGATGGGTTGGCGCAGAACAAGGCGCTCTCCTCTGCGATGGTGCAGGTGGAAGAAGGAAGCTTCATCCGCATCGCGCCCTCCCGCGACGCGGACGTGACGTGGCGCACGAAGAAGGGTGGCGAACTCAAGGTCCGCTTCGACAAACTGAAAGATCTGTCGGGGAACGACATCAATGCCACCGGGAATCGTCTCGACGTCGAGGTGACGATCAATGGTGGCGCCCCCCAGGTGTTGAGTTTCTTCTTCGACATCGCGCACGATAGCGGCGAAGTCGACGCGGACCTGGGTCTCACGGCTGGAGACCTGGTCGAGATACGCCGTATCGATGCCTACGATCCGAATGGCGATCGCTTCGCCACCCTCGGCGTGCGAATCCAGAATCCCTCCCAGTAGGGCGACTTCTCAGCGCGCGGTCATGCGACCGTAGACCGTGGTCAAAGCCTCGGGCAATTGTTGAATGTGGGGCAGGACGTTCCACGCGCCGGGACCGAAGAGCGACGGAAGCGTATCCCGCGCGACCGAATCCACCGCCAGCGCATGAATCCGCACGTCCAGCGTTGCGGCTTCGCGAACGGCCTGGCGAACGTCGGCAATTCCGTACGGACCTTCATATCGATCGAAATCCGTCGGCTTCCCATCGGTAATCACGATCAGCAGGCGCCTCTCCGCGGGTTCGCGCGCCAAGACCTGCGTGGCGTGTCGGAGCGCGGGGCCCAATCGCGTGTAGCCCCGTGGAACCAACGCGCCGATTCGCGCTTTGCCCAGCGCCCATGAATCCTTCCAGCCTTTGATCTCCCAGACATGGCAGCGGTTGCGCGTCTGCGAGGCGAAGCCCAGGACGCAGAGTCGGTCTCCCAAGCAGTCGCCCACTTCGCCGAGCACGAGTACCGCTTCCCGCGAAACGTCGAGGACGCGCCGATCCTCGATCCACGCGTCCGTCGAAAGGGACAGGTCGAGCAGCACGGTGGTGGCGACATCGCGTCGCCGCTTCTCCTGTCGGATGTAAAGGCGGGGGTCCGGTTGGAGTCCGGCGAGGCGTTGGGAATGGGCGTCCACCAGGGCCGCCAGGTCGACGTCTTCACCCTCCAATTGTCGCGGTGCGGGGCGCAACCCCGTGCGTTGGATTTCCATGCGCCGTCGCAGCCGATCGACGAGCCGGGACTGGCGCCGCAATACCTCGTCGCTAAAACGGCGGTCGGTTTCGCGCGCTGCAGACGGGTAGACGGTGCACCAACCCGGTCGGTATTGCCTGCGCCGAACATCCCACTCGTCGTAGGGGATCCCCTGGACGTCTCCCTCCTCTTCGCCGGCGTCCGGGATGTCGACTCCCAAGCCCAGGTCCGCGCGCAGGACCGAATGGGCGGGCTCGTTTCCGCGAAACAACTCTCCCAAGTCGACTTCCTGCAGGGCATCGAGGTGGGCTTCGAGTTCGTCGGCCCCGTCCACGTCCCGGGCCCCGCCGCGATATCGGTCGAGGGCTTCGGCTTTTTCGAACACGTGTACGGGAACTGCGCTCTGGCGATCCTTCTCTTTGAGTTCGACATTTCGAAGTTCTTGGGTGGCGGGAGCGTCGCGCTGGGTCTTCGGCGATTCGTGTGAGGGGATCTCGTCGGGTGCGTCGATGCGCTTCGCACGGTCGAGATCGGGAATCCACTCTCCCCAGATCGCGATCCCTGGACTCCTTGGACCGCGCGGCGATTTGCCTGTCCAGGTCTCGAGGAGAGCCGGATCCTCCCACGGGTGGCCACCCTTCAAAGCATCGCGTCGAACCGTTTCGATGGCCCGTTCGAGTCCGCGAAACGTCTCGAGGGGGGGGCGCGTTGCGAGTGCGCGGGCGGCTGCCGCTTCGTGAAGGGCTTGGAAGCGCGGCCATTCCCTGGCACACAAATCGACGGCGGCTCGCGCGAGTCGCAGTGAAGCCAAGGCATTGCGGATTCGATCGCGCGGGGGCGTCGATCCCAGGGAAAGGCGGAGCATCGCGGCGGAGACACACGCGCGAATCGTGAACAGTTCGCGATTGGCGAGCGCGTCGGAAGCGAGGTTCATTTCCGCCGGAAATAGAAGGTCGGATCCCCGCACCCCACCGACGCCGCGCCCGACCTGGACCCGAACCGGGTAACCGACCAGGAGTTGAGTCAGCACCGCGAGCGACGAATGGATTTGCTCGAACTCAACCCTTCCGGGATGGGGATCCCCCGGATCCGATCGGAAACGACGCGCGATCGCCAAGAGCCCGCGAAAGGCGCCCTGTTCCCAGTCGAGATCCAGACGCGGCACGGCTAGAAGACCAGGGCGACCAGGTCCCGGAGCCCCGCGGCAATCTCCGCGTCGTCGGTGAGGGACTCGACGATGGCGGCGTTGCACGCTGCGCGCGGGGGAAGTCCCGCTTGAATCAAGCGCGTGGCGTTGACGAGGAGGCGAGTGGACGGCATCTCCGCGAAGCCCAAGGGCTCGACCTGGCGGAGCTTGGCCCCGAGCGCCACGAGATTTCGAGCCAACCCGGGATCACTCCCGGTCTCCCCACAAAGTATTTCTTGTTCGACCGAGGGTTCCGGATAGCCCAGGGAGATGGAGGTGAAGCGTTGGCGAGTCGACGGTTTGAGCTCTTTGAGTCCCCGTTGATATCCCGGGTTGAAACTCACGACGAGCATGAATCCGTCTCGAGCCGGAATGACTTCGTCGCAACGCTCGACGAAGAGCGTTCTGCGGTGATCCGTCAGCGGGTGGATGACGACCACGACGTCGCTCCGCGCCTCGGCAAATTCGTCGAGGTACAGGATGGCGCCGTTGCGAACCGCCCGCGTCACCGGACCGTCTTGCCACACGGTGTCGCCGCCTTCGATCAGATAACGGCCCGTTAGATCCGTCGCCGAAGTCTCGTCGTGACAGGGCACGGTGACCAGGGGTCGTCCGAGGCGGGCCGCCATGTGCTCGACGAGCCGCGACTTCCCGCATCCCGTCGGGCCCTTCAGCAGCAAGGGAATGCGCTCGTGGTACGCGGTGGCGAAGATCTCGCATTCCTGATCGACCGGGCGATACCAGGGAAGCGTTTCGTCTACCGCGGATTCCGCGGACGTTCTAGGCACCGGTCACCGCCTCGTCGTTGGGAAGACCGTACTGGATGAAATTCCAGATGAACATTCCCACACCCAACGACAAGAGAGCGGCGGCCAGGACCAGGCCGAGAAAGTGCACTTCGATGGCTTCTTGCACCGCCAGGAAATCCATTCCGATCTTGCGTTCCATGTAGACTTGCGCGATTCCCGCGACCGCGAATGCGCCCGTCATTCCGATCATGCCGACGTTGCTGGTCCAGAACGCCCATTCCGGCAGCCAGCCCGTGAACAGCTTTCGACCGGTCATTTGAGGCATCGCGTAGGAGATGATGGCGAGAACCAGCATCGCGTAGGCGCCCCAGAACGCCATGTGGCCGTGCATGGCGGTAACGATCGTGCCGTGGGTCCACAAATTGACCTGTGGAAGGGTATGGGCGAAGCCCAGAAAACCGGCGCCCACGAACGACATCACTCCACACCCCACGGTCCAGAAGAGTGCGATGCGATTCGGGTGCCGCATTCCACCGCGTCGCGCCATGGTGACGGCGTACAGCGCCATCCCGAGAAAGGCCAGGGGTTCGAGGGCCCCAAAGACGCCGCCCACCAGAAGCCAGTATTCGGGGGCTCCGATGAAATAGTAGTGGTGGCCCGTGCCGAGGATGCCCGACAAGAACGTGAAACCCACGATGACGTAGAGCCATTTTTCGATCACTTCCCGGTCGACGCCGGTGAGTTTGATCAACAGGAAGGCGAGAATGCCACCCATGATGAGTTCCCAGACGCCTTCGACCCAAAGATGGACGACCCACCAACGGAAGTAGGAGTCGAGCACCTGACTTTCGAAGGTGATCATCCCCGGCAGATACAGGAACGCCGCCGAGACCAGACCGAGCAGCAACACGCTGACCGTGGTGGTGAAGCGTTTGGCATTCCACACCGTCATCCCGACGTTGAACAGGAACAGCAAGATGTCGAGGACCACGAGGTAATCGAGGGGGCGCGGGATCTCGAGGAACTTTCGTCCTTCCCACCAGTTCATGTGAAAGCCGATGATCGCGATCACAGCGACGATCACGAGCGCCGCCCATTGAACGACGGCGAGCTTTTCGCTGTAGATCTCTCGGTCCGATTCCTCGGGCACGATGTAGTACGTCGCGCCCATGAAGCCCGAAAGCAGCCACACCACGAGCAGGTTCAGATGCGAGGCACGGGCGGCATTGAAGGGGATGTAGTCGTGCAGGACGTCGAACCCCATGTGAGCGAAGCCCATGATGAAGCCGAAGACGATCTGCAGCGTGAACAACAGCAGGGAGGTGGCGAAGAAGAGATAGGCGACCCGTTGAGACTTGAATTTCATGGCGAGACTCCTACTCGAGGGTCCGGAGCCAGCGAACGAGTTCGGTTCGCGTGCTATCCGGCAGGTTCAGGTTCGGCATCGCGGTTCCGGGGCGGACCGAGGGTGGGTCTGCGAGCCAGCGGTGCAATTCTTCTTCGGAGAAGCGCTTTGCCACGCCGTCGAGGGCCGGTCCTACGCCACCGCCTTTTCCTCCGACCGCATGGCAGGCCACGCAGACTTCGTCGAAGTAGGCAGGGCGGGAGGCACTGGTTGCCGTACTCGCGACCACGGGCGCCGCCGGTGGCCGGAGGTCCGGCTCCGGCGGAAACCCGTTGGTGTCGATCTTTCCGATCCAATCGAGAAACGCGATCACGTCTTCGATCTGAGCATCGGTGAAGTCGTAATCCACCATCCGACGTTGGCCGGGGAACATGGCTGCCGGGTCCCGCAGGAAGATCGTGAGCCATTGGACACCGCGTCGCGACACCGCCTGGGTCAGTTCCGGCGCGTAATAGGCGCCTTCTCCCAAGATGGTGTGGCACCCCATGCAGTTGTTGGAGTCCCAGATCTCTTTGCCGCGAATGACCGAGGGGGTGAGGAGGTCCACATTCTGTCGTTCGTCCACCTTGGCCAGTGTGTCGATGGTGAGGAGGATGAAGATCGAGGAAAAGAAGATCGTTCCCCCAAAAAAGAACATTCGGGCTTGGGACTTGGAAAGCATGCAGGCCTCCGTTGGCGCCGGGTCGCTCCGACGCCACCCGCGTTCGCAAGAGTGAGGCCAAACGTAAGAGCCTGTGCGCCATTGCGCGCCGCGAAAAAATCCTGCTTGGGACAAAAGTGCGCACACGCTGTGGCATTACGGCGCGCTGGTTGGGTTTTCGCGCGATTTTCGGGCTCGCGGTACGGCACCGATCTTGCTCTCCAGGAGACCAACTACGAAGGAGGGGTCATGCGAGGGATTCGAGGTTGGATTGGAGTCGTTGTGCTTTGCGCGGGCATGCTGCCGATCGTCGCCGGTGCGAAGGTGTCGGGGGAAGAACGTGCGGTATTGACTTCGCCCCCGGCGGTCCCGCCGCCGATCGCGCGAAAACACGCGACGAAACTGATCGTCGAACTCGAAGTGCGCGAACGCGTCGGTCAGATCTCCGACGGCGTGGAGTACACGTTCTGGACCTTCGGTGGAACGGTTCCGGGGAGCTTCATCCGGGTGCGGACAGGGGATGAGATCGAATTCCACCTACGCAACCACCCGGACAACAAGGTTCCCCACAACATCGATCTACATGCGGTGACTGGGCCTGGGGGGGGCGCGACGTCGTCCTTCACTCCGCCCGGGCACGAGACCGTCTTCTCCTTCAAAGCCCTGAATCCGGGCCTGTACGTCTATCACTGTGCGACGGCGCCGGTCGGCATGCACATCGCAAACGGGATGTATGGCCTGATCCTCGTGGAACCGGAAGGGGGGTTTCCGGCGGTGGATCGCGAGTACTACGTCATGCAGGGCGATTTCTATACGCGGGGCGGCAATGGAGATCCCGGTTTGCAGCCCTTCTCGATGGAAAAGGCGCTGCGGGAGGATGCGGACTACGTCGTCTTCAACGGCTCGGTGGGTTCTTTGACCGAGGGCGGCGCACTGCAGGCAAGGGTCGGAGAGCGCGTGCGGCTCTACGTCGGAAACGGCGGGCCGAACCTGGTCTCCTCGTTCCACGTAATCGGGGAAATCTTCGACACGGTGTACGTCGAGGCCGGTGACGCGGAGAACCACAACGTGCAGACGACCCTGGTGCCCGCCGGGGGGGCCGCGATCGTCGAGTTCGTCGTGGATGTGCCCGGCACATTCATCCTGGTCGACCATTCGATCTTCCGCGCGTTCAACAAGGGCGCTCTCGGGATGATGAAAGTGTCGGGCCCGGAAGACAAAGTCGTCTACTCCGGGAAGCAGGATCAACGCATCTACTTGCCCGAAGGCGGCGCCGTCCAGAAGATGCCCGGGCGCGGCGCGAACGCGCCGAAGGCCGAGTCTGCCGCTGAACGCGTCGCCATGGGGAAAGTCGTCTACGAGACGAATTGTGTGGCATGCCATCAAGCCGATGGCGCCGGCATACCGGGTGCCTTCCCGCCGGTCGCGAAATCCGACTTCCTAGAGGGAGACATCGATCGGACCATCGACGTGGTGTTGAACGGTCTCGAGGGTCCGCTGACGGTCAACGGCGTTTCCTACAACAACGTGATGCCGAGCCTCGGGCTCTCGGATGAACAGGTTGCGAACGTGCTGAGCTACGTGATGAACTCCTGGGGGAATCCGGGTGGTGATGTTACGCCCGAACAGGTTGCGAAGCGCCGCAAGAAATGAGCCCGGCGAATCATCGACGTCGGCGTCGATGGTGCGTCGCATGGCTCGTGTTGGGCGTGGGCGTGTGCGGGGCAACCTGGGCCGGGGGCGAGTTGGTTTCCGGGGGGCCCTTCACGCCGTTGTTCGGCGCCAAGGGGCAAGCGCCCGTCGACGTCGAAGCGTTCGATCTCGACACCTACCCGGTGACCAACGGGGAGTATCTCGAGTTCGTTCGCCGGGTCGAGAAATGGCGCCGTTCGAAGGTGCCACCGATCTTCTCCGATGCCGGGTACCTCGGTCATTGGTCGGGAGATCTCGACCCCGGCCCAGGGGGAGGCGTCGGCAACCGAAGCCCGGTGACGAACGTGAGCTGGTTTGCCGCCAAAGCCTATTGCGCGTCCGTGGGGCGGCGGCTCCCCACGCTCGAGGAGTGGGAGTTTGCCGCGCGCGCCAGCGAAGATCGAACGGATGCGGTGGATGACCCCGCCTTTCGCGAGCGGATTCTCTCCTGGTACGCGCGCCCAACGGGAGAAACGCTGCCTCCGGTCGGAAGCACTTTTCGAAACGTGTACGGGGTATTCGATCTGCACGGACTGGTTTGGGAATGGGTCTGGGATTGGAATTCGGTCCTGGTGACGGGCGAGTCGCGCGCCGACGTTGCCGTCGACAAGCAGCTCTATTGCGCGGGGGCCGCCGCGGGGGCCACGGATCTATCCGACTACGCGGCTTTCCTTCGCTACGCCATGCGCGCAAGCCTCGAAGCGCGTTACACGGTGCGCAATGTCGGGTTCCGCTGCGCCGCGGATCTATCACCGGGAGACACACGATGAAAAGAATGTTCTGGTGTTCTGTATTCATCATTGCGATTGCATGTTCGCAAGCGAAAGACGATGCGAAACACGCTGCGCACGCGGGCCATGCCAGCGAGCCTGCGCCGGTAGCTACGGCACCCTCGGGTCATTCGATCTTTCATCTGGATTCGCATTGGACGACGCAGGGTGGCGATGAGATCGCTCTCTCCGAGCTCTCGGAGAAAATTCTGGTACTCGCCATGGTCTACACGCATTGCGAGTTCGCCTGCCCGCGCATTCTCGCCGACATGCGTCACATCCGTTCGAAGCTGGCGGGAAACGAAAGCCAGATCGAATTCGTCCTGGTCTCCATCGATCCCGCGCGCGACACGCCCCAACGGCTTGCGGAGTTCGCCGCGACTTCGAAACTCGCAACGAACGGTTGGACGCTCCTGCACGGGGACGAAGGCTCGATTCGCGAACTTGCCGCGGTTCTCGGCGTCCAATACCGGCGCATCGACGAGCAGGATTTCTCGCACTCCAACCTGATTTCGGTCCTCAACCGGGACGGCGAAGTCGTCTATCAACAGGTGGGGCTCGGTGTGGACCCGATTGCGAGCGTAGAGGCGATTCAGGGGCTGTTGGCGCTCGGAGAGGCGGGTTCCCCGCGGGGATAGGGGGCGGCGCAATAGTGCGTCGTAAACGCCCCGTTTTTCTTTCAAACAATCGAATTTATACGTATCGACGGGGGCATAGATGCACCCTATGATTGGCGCCCGCTCGATTTCGAGTGACCGGCCCTGAACCGGCCGGATCTTTCTGCGGTCTTTGACAATCGAATCGTTTCTGAGTTTAGAGCGTTGAGTGCGCTTTGACATACAAACATGGCGGGGCGTGGCGCAAGCTTCGCTTGCGGAGACGTGTGGTTTCCATACGTCCGAGTCGGCGATGCAGGTGCGACGACCCAATGTGACCGAAGAGTTTTCGGGTCCTTCGGGACGCGAAGAGATTTTGGTCAAGCTAGTAAGGGCAAATGGTGGATGCCTTGGTGCCAGGAGGCGATGAAGGACGTGGGTAGCTGCGAAATGCTTCGGGGAGCTGCTAACCAAGCTTTGATCCGGAGCTGTCCGAATGGGGAAACCCGGCTGGGGTCATGCCCAGTCATCACATACTGAATACATAGGTATGTGAAGCGAACCCGGGGAACTGAAACATCTAAGTACCCGGAGGAACGGAAATCAACCGAGACTCCCCTAGTAGCGGCGAGCGAACGGGGAATATGCCTAAACCGTTGGAAAGCAATTTTCAGCGGGGTCGTGGGACTTCAATGTGGGACTTGGACGAGTAGTCGAACGGTCTGGAAAGGCCGGCCATAGAGGGTGACAGCCCTGTAGACGAAACTTGAAAGAGCCCTAGAAGTATCCCGAGTACCGCGGGACACGAGAAATCCCGTGGGAATCTGGGGGGACCATCCTCCAAGGCTAAGTACTACCTGGCGACCGATAGTGAACCAGTACCGTGAGGGAAAGG
>JAJDAL010000009.1 GCA_029261875.1 Deltaproteobacteria bacterium | reverse complement strand
CGCTGTCTCCTTCGCGTTTCTTCGGTTTTCCACGCTTTTGTTGTGGGGGGGGCACCGTCCTTGGGGGGGCCCCCGCAACGCGATCGCCACTCTACAGAGGGACAGGTGGGAGTTCATCCCCCCCGGAAGTCCTAGGTATGGGTGTTTTTGGACCCGATATCAGGGCCACGTCACGCGCTGGCAAGGAGTCCGCAAGTTGAACCCATTGGGGAATTGCAGAGGGTTCTTGATCTCGGCCCGTCGGCGGCTCCTGATAGTTTGAATCGATGAATTTCATCGCATCGAGCATTGCCCTCGCAACCGTGCTCGTGGCGGCGTCGGCCGCGGATGCCGAGACCTACCGCTTCTATCACCCGGATGCCCTCGGCTCGAACGTCCTGATCACCAACCGCCAGGGGACCGTCATCCAGCGCACGGTCCACCGGCCCTACGGCCGACAGGAAGCGGTCGTCGATGGCCAGGGCGAGCCGCGCTCGTCGGGAGCCGACAGCGCGCGAAATCTGTTTACCGGGCACGAACTCGATCCCGAAAGCGACCTGATCTATTTCGGCGCGCGCCACTACGACCCCGTCGTCGGCAAGTTTCTTTCGGTGGATCCGGAGTTGATCGAGCTGGGCGTGAGCTTCGGAAGAATTGCGCAGAACGGTCACAATTTGAACGGTCACGTATATGCCCTCAACCAGCCGACGCTTCTGATCGATCCCACCGGACGTTTTCCGCTACGCGGTCGTCAAACCATTCCCGACTACGTGACTTCGGATCCGGAGACCTTGTCCAAGCGAGACATCCAGGAGCTGAAGAACGACGCGAAAGCCAAGAGCGAGCCCATGGGCCGCAACTCGAACATCTACGTGTTGGGGGACAAGGAATCCCTCGCCGAGGCGCTGGGTTTCATCGAATCGTTTGGTTCCGGGAAGTCGTTGCGGCAGGACGTCGAGGACCAATATGGAATGGTGGTCGTCGTCGCCTCGGATCAAATCGAAAAAGACGCGACGATCCAAGTCGAGGACAACATCGGATTGGGCTCCGATCTGAAGGTGAACATGAGTTTCATCTTTTGGAATCCGCGCGGCGCGGCCGCCACGTCGAACGGCCAGGTTCTCAATCCCGCCGAAGCCTTGACCCACGAGCTGGGCCACGCCGCCCAGGCCGAAGACATCCTGCAACTTCGCAGCAGTCCCGACGCACAGTTCGGCAACCGCGACGAGCGCGGCGCGCACCGCTATGAAGCGGGCGTAGCGGGGGAATCCGGCGGGCCCGTTCGCACGGACCGCGGCGGCTGGATGTTCTCCGTACCCTGCGTGACCTGTCGCTGAGCTGCTAGCGGAGAAATCCTTCCCAGTGCGAAGTGGATGGTAGGGTGGGTTCCATGCTCGAACGTTCTGCCCGCGAATCCCGAGGCTCCGCACGGGTTCTGGTCGTCGGAATCGACGCCGGGGATCCCGACCTGATCCTTGCGGGGGCCCGGGCGGGTCGCCTGCCGCATCTCGCCGCATTGCTCGCGCGGAGTGCCCATGGGCCGACCGCGAATCCGCGCGGCCTCTACGTCGGTGCCGTCTGGCCCTCCTTCTTTACGGGGGTATCGCCCGCGCGTCACGGTCGTCACTGTTACAGCCAGATCCGGGTTGGAAGCTACGAGGGACGCCGGTTTCGGCCCCGCGACCTCGCGCATGAACCCTTCTGGAATGCCCTCAGTCGCGCCGGTCGGCGCGTCGCGATTCTCGACGTTCCCAAAACCTTCCCGACGCCGGAATTGAACGGACTGCAATTGTGCGACTGGGGAACCCACGATCCCGAAGCAGAGACCCAGAGCTGGCCCCCCGAATGGGCCGCGGAGGTCGAGGCGCGCTTCGGTCCGGATCCCGTCGGACGTTGCGATCGGCCCGATCGCGACGCGAAGGATTTTGCCGATCTGCGAGATCGCCTGGTCGAGCGCGCGGGCGCTCGCGCGCGATGGGCCCGCCACGTTCTCGAAAGCGATGCGTGGGATCTCTTCATGACCGTCTTCAGTGAGACCCATTGTGTGGGTCACCAATGCTGGCATCTCCACGATCCGACCGACGCCCACCACGATCCGGTTCTGCGCGCGGCGCTCGGTGATCCGCTGGAGGCCGTCTACGCCGCCGTCGATCGGGGGATTGGCGCGCTCTTGGAAGATGTGGGATCCGATACCACGGTGCTCGTGGTCGCGAGTCACGGCATGGGATCGCATTACGACGGAACCTTCCTCTTGCCTGAGATCCTGCGCCGGATTCAAAACCCGCCGACTTCGTCGCTGCGCCGCCGCGGTGGCGAACTCCTGGCCGACGCGTGGATGAAACTTCCGCCGGCCGCGCGGCGGCGCCTCGGTCCCTTGCGCGATCGCTTCCGCGCCCCGCTCGCCAAGGCGTTGCCCGACACGGAAATGCAGGGGGCGCGGCCCTGTTTTCCCGTGGAGAACAACGACGCCTTCGGTGCAATCCGTCTCAATCTCGTCGGCCGCGAGCCCAATGGTTGCTTGCGAAGAGGAGAGGAGGCGGACGCGTTTTGTCGGGACCTCACGCAAAAGCTGCGTTCGCTGGTTCGTGTGAACGACGGCACGCCGATCGTGCGCGACGTCCTGCGCAGCGCGGATCTGTTTCAGGGCGAACAGCTCGATGCGCTTCCGGATCTTCTCGTGGAATGGGATCGCAGCGCTCCGATCCGCGAGGTCGAGTCCCCGCTGACGGGACGCTTCGAAGGCCAATTCGCGGGTACGCGTACCGGGGATCATCGGGCCGCGGGGATGTGGTTGGCGGCTGGCCCCGGACTCGCCCCCGGCGCCAGCGTCGATCCGGTTTCCGTCATGGACTTCGCGCCGAGTATCGGACGGTTGCTGGGGGTTCCGCTCGCGGGGCTGGACGGACGACCCATCCCCGCGCTGGATGCGCGCCACTCGGGCAAAGCCCATTGAAGATTGCCGTCTTGGTCCCGGCTCACGATGTGGCTCCCTACATCGTCGAAGCACTCGATAGCGTGGTCGCGCAATCTCGACCGCCCGATGCGATCGTGGTGGTGGATGACGGCTCGGAGGACGGCACCGCGCAGGTGGTCGAAGACTGGGCGCGTTCCCGCGGCCAGTCCGTGCAACTTCTCTACGCGTCCCACGAGGGCGCTGCGGCGGCGCGCAATCTCGGACTTCAGCAGATCGACACGGATCTGGTGGCGCTCCTCGATGCAGACGACGTGTTCTTGCCGCATCACCTCGCCTCCGCCGAGAAAGCGTTCGAACGCTACCGCGATCTGGTTCTCTATTTCTCGGACGTGGAAATCTTCGACGCCGCCGGCGTCACCCAAACGAACTTCTTGGCCGCGGGTCCGCTCGCCGCATTGCCGCGATCGAAAGGCGAGGAGGGTCTGCTCCTACTCGGAGATTCGGTGTACGCGAGTTTGTTGAGCGGGAACTATATGCCCGTGAGCACCACGGTCATGGCGCGCTCCGCTGTCGAAGAAGTGGGGGGCTACGATGCCCGCTTCATCAACGCGGCAGATCGAGATCTCAATCTGCGTTTATCGCGCAAGGGGGCGTTCGCCTGTCACCCTGAAGTTTCCGCCCGCAAGCGCCTGCGCGAAGACAGCCTCTCCCACCCGCAGTTCGAGTTGCGCGCCAATCGCTATCGGTTGGGCGTCCTGAAGAAGATGCTCGACCAAGCCGACGCATTGAGGCTCACGCGCGACGAACGTCGGGCAACGCGAGACGCACTGCGCGCGCAAGTGTGGGATCTCTTGTATGGGGCATCGGAGTCCGGTCTGCCGGCGTACCTCGACGCCTGGCGTTTCACCCGGCGGAGCGCCGTCAGCGCCGGTATTTTCGATTTTCGACATCTGTTGCGAGCCTGTCGGCATTCGGTGACCCGCGGAATTCCGCGAGGGAGATGAGGGTGAAAGATGGCTTCGCGTCGCCGGAATCGCCGGTTCCGCGCAGCGGGTCCTGCCAACGCTATGGCGCTTCCGGCGTAACGCCCACGAGTTCGTCGGAATCCGGGTCGAGATCGAACTCGAAACCCGTGTCGAAGTGAATCTACGGTAGGTAGACGAATCAACCGGCCTCGACCTCCGCCGCGATGTGGTCGAGTACACGTCCGTGAATCGAGTGAATCAGCGCGTCGGACCAGAGTGCCCAGTAGAAGCCGGGTGCCATGTCGAGCACGTACCAGGTGCTTCCTTCCAAGCGTGTTCGGCCGTCTCCGAGATCGATCAACCGAAACTCACCGCGCTTCGAAACGATTCCCTCCAGTAAGTGAGGTGCGTTCACAGTCTGATACGGACTCCACTCGTGCATGGGTTCCGGTTGGCGTGCGACGTCGAATGCGAGGCGATGAGGTTCTTCCCAGGCCGTGATCGGCTCGACGAACGCACCCGTAGAAAATTCGCAGTAGCGCACCGCTCCTACACCGCGACCTTCGATGCGTGCGCGCATGGGATACGCGATTCCCAAATCGAATACCCAACGCGAGGGCTCCGCTAGCTCTGCGAACTCGATCACGTGGGGCCAGATTTCTCGAGGACTGGCATCGATCGTCAGCGAAGTGGAAACCTCGCGCAGTGGCAGCTCGCGTTGGACCGCTTCGGCACCCGTGAGGAACGGAAGTGAGGCCAGCAATAGCATTGCTTGACTGGGTCGTAGCCTAGGAGCTCCCGCAACGGTGACGCCGAGCAGGGCGCCCAAAGCCGACAATGCGGTCGCGGGGATGTAGGCCATCAACAGGCAGATGGCTCCCTCCAACGAGAATACCAAGAGGATTCCACCGGCCAGCAACACACAGGTGTGGGCCACGACCACGCTGGGTCCGATCCCGTGTCCACCGTTGCGGTTGAAGAGATACGCTGCCGCAAACCCCATGGCGAAGGGCGTCCCGAGAAACAAGGAGGCGTTGTAGGCCCCCACGACGTACACGCTGAACAACGTCATTGCCACGCCGAAACCGACGCCAGCAGCGGCGGCGGGAAGCGCGTCCACGAACAGTCGACCCTCCCCGGCGTTCTGGGGGGCAGGATTGGGGTCCGCGGCCTTCGAAGGAACTGCGCAGAGGAAGATTGCGAACATGTAGTTGATGATGGGCACAAAGAAGAGTAGACCCGTCCAGGCGCTGAACCCCGCGTCGAGCGCTCGGCGCGTAGTCATGGAAACACCGATCCAGAGAAAGGGAAGGGTCCAAACCGCCAGTGGAAGAATGAGATGTTCGAGTTTGGTGCGCGTGGTGAGGAGAGGACTCAGATATTCGAGTGGTGTCCAGAGAATTCCAAGGACGAGGTAGATGAGGACGGCGTCCGTCAGGTACTTGAAGGCCATGAGGCCGAACCCCGAGAGCGCATAGTCGCGTCGGTCGACGGGCTGCGTTCGACTGAACCAGAGGGCGAATCTTCGCTTCACGATTGGACTCCTTTGTTCCCGAATCCGCTTTGCAGCAACCCAATCAAGGACACCAACGCGTCGTCGTTGGCGAAGAGTTGCGATGCAATTTGGTCGAGCGTCCCAAGGTGCGTTGCAAGGCGGTTGGCTGCGGGCTCGCCTTCGAGTTCTTCGAGCGCTTCCAGTGCGTCGTGGGCCGCCGGGTCGAACTCGCGCCGTTTTCGCTCGCGCGCGATTTCGATCATTTGCCGCCAAAGGTCTTCTCCGCCCACGTAGTAGTCCTGGCGGTCGCCGGGCTCCGCGATTCGCCGCACCACACCCCAGCGACGGAGCTCCTTCAGGCACATGCTGGCGTTGCCGCGGCTGATCTGGAGCCGCTCGGCGATGGCGGACAAGGACAGGGCCTCGTCGCTCACCAACAGCAGGGCGCTGACTCGACCCGTCGAGCGATTGAAGCCAAAGATGGATGCCAGCTGTCCCCAGGCCTCCACCAAGCGGTCGATTGCGTCTTCTCTAGGATGTATTTTCTTTGATTTATCCATATATTACCGAAGTTTCAGTATGTTCTGAAAGATTGTATCACAGATTCGGGCGATATGGCACGGGGCGCCAGGAACGAGTGGAGAAGGGGCCGGAACTCGCCCGCCCATGTGTTTCTAGTGCGGGACGGGCACCGCGGAGAGGAGCGCCAACACCACGACCAAGCCGCCGTATTGGAGCAGTGCGCGCCGATCGCCCGGTTCGGGGCCCTTGGTGAATGCGCGGAACCCGGCCGCCAGCAACAACAGCAGCAGCAGTCCCTCTTGGGTCAGCGCCCAAGCGAGGGCAATGGCGGCGACCGCCAACCACCGCTGGGGTTGCGACATCGCGCGGAACCCGCGGCCCCCATCCAATTGCCAGAGGGGCAGCAGGTTGAACAGGTTGATCCACGCGCCCACGGTACCGACCGCGGCGAACAGCGCGTTTTCCGTAACCCCATACACAGCCAGGCAAGCGACCGATGCGCCCAGGCCCCAAATGGGCCCCGCGAGGCCGACGCGGGCGTCCTCGCGGGCGGTCTGGGGATATTGATCGAGGCGAACCAACGCCCCGAAACCGGGAATGAACATGGGCGCCGTGGCCGCGATCCCAAACCGTCGCAGCGCCGACACGTGCCCCATTTCGTGTACGTAGATCGACAGCACGAGTCCCAGCGCGAACGCCCAACCCCAGATCGTCCAATAGAGGCTGAAGGAAAGCAGCATGGTGAACAGCGTCGTGGACTTGCTGAGTCCCAACAGCAATAGCTTTGCCTTCGTGAAGAGGAATACGACGACGAACTTGAACTTCCACGCCAGGAGCCCCGCAGCGCCGATCGCGGAGCCCGCCACCACCCAGCGGGGGCGTTTGGAGGCCGCGGCACTTTCCGGGGGCGTGCCCACGTTTTGCGGACGCGTCGAGCGCGCGGCGTCTTCGCCCGCGTCGACGCGATCGCTCAGATGCGCAATGCGGCGCTGGAGTTCTGCGTACTGACGGGAATCCGATGGCAGAAGAACCTGGGCGCTGCGCAGGTCGGAAAGCGCTCCCCGCAAGTCTCCCTCGGATTCCGAACGCTCCGCGTCGGTAACGTGTTGCTTGAGACGCGTGGCATGCACCAGGCGGTTGCAGCTCGGGCAGCTGCGGAGTTCCGCCGGGAGGCTCGTCCCGCAAACGCAGGAAATGCTGGAGGAGGAATCAGGCGGGAGTGTCACCGGCTCCCAATCGGAAGGGTCCCTTCCAGTCGATGGACTCCCGCGCATTCATCTTCCAGGCTTGCCACAACGCAAAGCCGATGATGAGTAGGCCGATGATGTTCTCGAATCCCAGCAGGAAGGGCACGGCGAAAGCGAAGGGAATCGCCACGATCCAGGCGCCGGTCTTGATCGAAATCGCATCGGCTTCGCCGCCGGTTCCCTCTTCGACACCGGCTTGGAATTCGCTTTGGAATTCTTCGGATTGGATCATCTCGTTGGCGATGGCGGGTACGTAGGTCATGACGATGGCGCTGTAGGTGAGTGCTACGGCGAGTAGCTGATAGACGACGCCGCCGATCCCACGCGAACCCAGTCGCACGCCGGTGCCCACCAGGAATCCGACCGCGATGGCGATCAAGCCGATTTCATATCCCGTGAGCTCGGTCACGAGCAGCCACAATCCGCCGCCCAGGACGCCCGCCAAGCCGCCCAGCGCACTTGCGCCGCCAAAACGCGTGAGTCCGATGCCCGGGGCCGTGGCCGCGCGCAGGGTCGCGTGACAGCGATCGCAGAACATCGACGTGCCCACGGTGAAATACGTATCCGTGATGGGGGTCGAACATTGCGCGCAGACGTTGCCCGGGTTCGAGTCGAACTCGGCACGATCGAAATTGAGGGACTCCGAAGCTGCATCCGGGTTGTCCATGGTGACCTCCAGGGGCTGGGGTAATCGCCAGCCAATCCGTGAGTTTCTCGAAGGCGAAGCTACTGGAGCACCGCACGGAACGCTTTACGACGTACGGTCGCGTTCCATCTCCGTCTTCGGGAAGCCCGCGCATGTGCCCAATAGGGCCAAATGCCTGGGGTTTGGGGGGCCAGCCCCCATGGGGCAACCCTTGTGGCGATCCGACGCGCGGGGCGGAGGGGCGAGTTTCGAGCGGTAGGAATGGCGGAGAGGGTGGGATTCGAACCCACGGAGGGCTTGCGCCCTCACCTGATTTCGAGTCAGGCACGTTCAACCGGGCTCCGCCACCTCTCCGCGTCCGGCAAATTAGCACGGGATTTCCCGGTGATCGCGGTCCGGGACGACGTGCTACGTTACCGCGCCGCGAGCTTGTGCTCGCCTTATTGCGAAGGATGAATGTTTGGCGCGAGATGATTTGATTCAAACCACCGGCAAGGTGGACCGGATCTTGGGCGGCGGCCGCTACGAGATCACCCTGGAATCGGGTCAAACCGTGACCGCGCAGCTTTCGGGACGTATGCGGCGTTTTCGAATTCGTGTCATCCCCGGCGATCGTGTTCAGGTGGGTTTGTCCCCCTACGATCCCAGCCACGGCTTCATCACCTTCCGGCTGCGCGAAGGTCAAACCGGACCTACCTAGCGCCCGCATCCGAGGAGCTGCCATGCTTCGCCGCTCCGCCATGGCGTGGATGCTGCGCGCGATTTCCCTTTGGGACCGCCTGCGACTGCGGGTGATTTCCGCGTCCCGTCCCGGTCTTCGGATTCACCCGACCGCCAGCACGAACTTTGCCCACGCGCGGTACCGGCTCGGTGAAGGAGCGCGCCTCATCATCGGTCCCGGCGTCGTGTGCGATCGCATCCATCACGGGGTGTGTTTCGACCTGGAGCCCGGAGCGCGGGTCGAGATTTTGGACGGGGCGTGGCTGCGCGCGCAAGTCGGGACGGTCTACATCCAGGCGTTCGCGGGGGCGGAAATGCAGATCGGACCCGAGGCCCTGCTCAACGGATGTCATCTGAGTGCCAAAGGCCGCTTGGTCCTGGGACGACGCGCCTGGGTGGGCCCGGGAAGTCGGGTGTTCGATTCGGATCAGCACGACTTCGACGCAGATCACCCCGAACGCATCGAACCGGTGGAAATCGGCGATTACGCGTGGATCGCTTCGGACGTCTTGATTGCGCGGGGGGTCACGATCGGGGCACACAGTGTCGTCGGTGCACACTCCCTGGTGACCCGCGACATTCCCCCGCATACCGTGGCCTATGGAACCCCGGCGCTGCCCAAGGGCCGCGTCGGCGACCGGTCCCGGGTAAGCTAGTGCCATGCGAATTGCAATTTTCGGACAGGCGGCGTTTGGCAAGGATGTGTTGATCGGGGTCGCGGAGGCGGGCCACGAGATCGTGGGCGTGTACGCACCGCCCGCCAAGGGCCGGCCGGACCCGCTGGCGGAGGAATCCGAAGCCCGCGCAATTGCGACCTTTCGCTACGCGCGCTTTCGCAAGCAGGGCGTGGCGATTCCGGAGATCGTCGACGAATACAGGGCGCTCGATGCGGAGTTGAACCTGCTCGCCTATGTGACGGTGATCTTGCCGGACGAAATCATTCAGGCCCCGGTCCATCAGTCCCTGTGTTTTCACCCTTCGCTGTTGCCGCGTTTTCGCGGCGGATCTGCGATTCCCTGGCAGATCATCGAGGGAGAGAAGGAGAGCGGGGTCACGGTGTTTCAACCGGACGCGGGCGTGGACACGGGCCCCGTGCTGGTTCAACACGGCGGCGTGACGATCGAAGCGTCGGACAACGCCGCCTCGCTCTATTACGACAAGCTGTATCCGCTGGGTGTCCGCGCCATGGTGGAAGGCGTCGAGGCCATCGCGAACGGATCGGCGGTGTTTCGGGTGCAGGACGAATCCCAGGCCAGCCACCAGGGCCTGGTGAACGACGCTGTGGCGCGTATCGATTGGTCGCGTCCCGCCGACGCGCTCGTGCGTTTGATTCGCGGCTGCGACCCGGCACCGGGCGCCCACGCCCAGCTCGAAGGAACGCCCGTGCGTTTGTTCGGCGCCAGCTTGCTCCCGCCCGCGGCGGAAGCGGAACCGGGGACGGTTCTCGCCGCCGACGGCGATGCCTTGATTCTTGCGGCCCGCGGCGGACGCGTCCGTGTGGCGAAGCTGCGGGTGGGGGACGACAAGAAGCAGCCCGCGGCGGAGTCGGGGGTAAAACCCCAGCAAGTCTTCCGGGAAAGCCCCGAGCCGCTTTGACGATCTCTGGGAGGTTGACCCCCCCGTGAAAGAGCTATAGTCCGGCGCCCGGTAAACCGACCAATCGCAGGTCCTCCGGGGCCTCCCATTCACGTGTTCGAATCGTTTGTTTTCCCCCAGGGGAGGGGGTTGGCGAGCGCTTCACAACCGAACCAAAAAAAACATGATGATCCGCGACCTCTCCAAGATTCGGAATATCGGAATCAGTGCCCATATTGATTCTGGTAAGACGACGCTGACAGAGCGAATTCTGTTCTACACCCAGCGTATTCACGCCATTCACGAAGTCCGCGGCAAGGACAACGTGGGTGCCACCATGGATCACATGGAGCTCGAGAAAGAGCGCGGCATCACCATTACCTCGGCGTCGACGCACTGCGAGTGGAACGATCACCACATCAACATCATCGATACTCCCGGCCACGTGGATTTTACGGTCGAGGTCGAGCGTTCCCTGCGCGTACTCGACGGCGCGGTCCTGGTGTTGTGCGGCGTAGCGGGCGTGCAATCCCAATCCATGACCGTGGATCGCCAGATGCGCCGCTATCGCGTGCCGCGCCTCGCGTTCATCAACAAGTGCGACCGCGCCGGCGCGAATCCCCGCAAGGTGACCGATCAGCTGTGCGACAAGCTCAAGCACAACGCGGTCATGATGCAGCTCCCCATCGGGCTCGAAGCCGAGCACGATGGTGTCGTCGATCTCGTCAAGATGAAGGCGTACACCTTCTCGGGCGACAACGGTGAAACCGTACTCGAAAGCGATATTCCGGCGGATATGGCGGACGAGGCCGAAGCCGCGCGCGAAAACATGCTCGACGCGGTCTCGATGTTCAGTGACGACCTGATGGAAGCCATTCTCGAGGGGAACGTCACCGAAGACCTGATTCACGACGCCGTTCGCAATGGCGTGATGGCGCGCGATCTGACCCCGGTTTTCCTGGGGTCCGCGTACAAGAACCGCGGGGTCCAGAAGCTTCTCGACGCCATCGTGAACTATTTGCCGAGTCCGCTGCAGATCGAGAACACCGCTCTCGACCTCACCAACGACGAAGCGCAGATCGATCTGGCTACGGACCCGGAGAAGCCGCTCGTGGCCCTGGCGTTCAAACTCGATGAGGGGCGTTACGGACAGCTCACGTACCTCCGCATCTACCAGGGAAAGATCGAGAAGGGTTGCAACATCCTGAACAGCCGCACGAAGAAGCGGGTCAAGGTAGGGCGCCTGGTTCGCATGCATGCGGCAAAGATGGAAGAACTCGAAGTCGCGGCGGCCGGAGACATTGTGGCGCTGTTCGGAATCGACTGTGCGTCGGGAGACACGTTTACGGACGAGTCGATCCAAGTCGCCATGAGTTCGATGTTCGTTCCGTCCCCGGTCATCTCCTACTCCCTCAATCCTGTGGACAAGAAAGCCCAGGAGGGCATGGGGAAGGCCCTCGGGCGCTTCGTTCGCGAGGATCCGACCTTCCGCGCGGGCGTCGACGAAGAGAGCGGTGAAACCGTGATTTCCGGAATGGGCGAGTTGCACCTCGACGTCTACCTCGAGCGCATGCGCCGCGAGTACAACGTCGATGTGGAGACCGGACCTCCGCAGGTCGCGTACCGCGAGACCATCTCGAAGCGAGCGGAATTCAACTACACGCACAAGAAGCAGACGGGTGGTTCCGGTCAGTTCGGTCGCGTGGCGGGTTTCGTCGAGCCGGTGGAAGACGGCGAGGATTTCGAATTCATCAACAAGATTCGCGGTGGCTCGATTCCGACCGAATACATCCCGTCGGTGGAGAAGGGTTTCCGCCAGATGTTGGACAAGGGCCGTTTGATCGGGTTTCCGGTGACCGGCATGCGGGTCACGATCGACGACGGTCAGTCCCACGCGGTGGATTCGTCCGATATGGCGTTTCAGGCCGCGGGCCGAGGCGCGTTCCGCGACGTCTACGGAAGGGCCAAGCCCATCATCCTCGAGCCGCTCATGAAACTGGAGGTCGAAGGCCCCTCGGAATTCCAGGGTGCCTACATCAAGACGATCATGCAGCGTCGTGGTACGGTGATCGGGACGACGGAGGAAGATGGCTTCTGTCGGGTCGAATCCGAGGTACCCCTGGCGGAGATGTTCGGTTACGCCACGGACTTGCGTTCCGCGAGCCAGGGAAAAGCGGAATTCACCATGGAGTTCTCGAGGTATATGCCGGTACCGGCCGAAGCCAGCGTAGAACTCAAAGAGAAGTACAAGTCGCGCGTCGAGGGCGCGCAGGTCGAATAGGAGCCGGGGGAAGCCCATGTACCGCGAATTTCTGAATGCACGTAGCCCGATGCGCTTGTTGGAAAAGGGTCTTCACGGGGGGCTCGGGCGCGGCAATCTGGGCTTGATTCTGGCTGGACACGGGGTCGGGAAGTCCTCGGTATTGGTCGGTGTGGCACTCGACGAGCTGCTGCGCGGCGAATCGGTCCTCCACATTGGGATCGACACCACCGTCGCCCACATTCGAACCTTTTACGACACGCTCTTCGACGAGCTTGCCACTTCGTCTCATTTGGAAGACGGTGCGCAAGTGCGCGCCGACATCGAACGAATCCGCCGCATTCGCAGCTACACCCAGGAACAATTCAACGCTGCCAAGCTTCGCGAAGCACTGAAGATCGAAAGCGATACCAACGGTCGCCCGGTCATGGTGATCGTGGACGGCTACGACCTCGAAACGGCAGGTGCGGGCGAGATCGCCGACATTCGCTCCCTCGCCGGTGAGGCGGACGCGGAGATCTGGCTGGGCGCGGCGAGTGCGGAAGAGCAGGTCGACAAGGTACCCGCGTCCCTGGCGGGAATCGAAGACAGCTTGAGTGTGATCCTGGCC
>JAJDAL010000008.1 GCA_029261875.1 Deltaproteobacteria bacterium | reverse complement strand
ATCTTCGTCAATACCGCATCCGATGCCCGCTTGATGCGAGCCAGTATCGACGCAGCGAAAACGTATCGGGGTGAACCCAGCCGCGATGAGATGGAGGCAACCTGGCAGCGGCTCGCAATCGAGCCTCTATTCAGCGAAGGCATCGACGACGTAGGGCGTGCAGCCTCGTAGTTTCAGTTATTTCCGACGCATGGGCGGTCGCCCCATTTTCGTGCCCTCAGCGAATACCTACGGCCAGACGGTGTTGGTACCACAAACGTTGGAGCCCAGGTTGATGCCGCTGCTCGTTTGAGGGTTCGCGTTGCCGTTGTTGTTGCCGTGGATCACATTCTCGCGTCGGTCTCATCAGCGGGATCGGTTACCGGCCAGGCCTCCCGCCGGAAGGCGGATCGCCGGACGTACCGACTGCCCGACTCGCCAACCTGCGTTGCGTCGTCAGGAATTCACGTTCGTCGCGTTCGCGCCACGGCGGCGCGTCCTGGTACCAGAAACGGTCATCGGAAACCTCTGCGCGACGACGGTGCGCCTCCACGGCGTCCGGTACGGAACCCACCACTCGGGCGGGCACCCCCACGGCAATCTTGTCGTCGGGCACGTCTTCGCGTACCAGGGAATGCGCCCCGACAATGGATCTCCGACCGATCCGAACACCGCACAGAATCGTGGCGTTCGCACCGACAAAGCTCTCCGCTCCGATGGTTACCTTGCCGAAGCGAAGCGGCGCACCCATGGTGTTGTTGAGGGCGGAATCGTGCAGGATGATGAGCGCCCCCCGCGAGACCGTCGCCCCATCTTCGAGCGTAAGATAGGGCGCATCATTGTAGTCGTTGACCTCGCCCTCGAAGAAGACGCCCTCGCCGATGTGAGCTCCATGTTGGCGCAAGATTTCCAGGCGATTGGCAACCTCGATGATCTGCAACCGCCGGATCATCCGCCGGACCCATGCCAGGACGAGTTTCTTCAATGCGTCGACCCTCTTTCACTGATCGTATCCGACGTTGTGACCTTGTGAAGATCCAAACCGATTCGAACACCGATCGCCGTCCAGTTGAACGTCTGTTCGATACGCTCTTGCCCACGCTGGACCAACTCCCCGCACAACTCTGGGTGCGAAAGCAGTCGGTCCACCGCTTGTGCGACGTCTGCCGGCCGATCGGGTTCAACGATCAGGCCGTTGACCTCGTGCTCCACGCTTTCGGGGATTCCCCCGCAACGGCTACCGATCACTGGAAGCCCGTGTTGGTTGGCCTCCAAGAACACGATCCCGAAGCCCTCTTCTTCGCCCTCCACACCGGGCCGGCTGACCATGAGGAACAGGTCGCTGGCGGCGTAGCACTGCTGCTTCGTTTCCTCATCGACGTGCCCCAGGAACACCACCTGTTTCGCCAACCCGAGTTCCACGGCCAGTTCCGCAATTGCACACCGATCGGGCCCGTCTCCGATCACAACGTAACGACAGTTCGGGTGCCGCTCCAAAACTGCGGGCAACGCGCGTATGACCGTGTCGATGCCCTTCTTGGCGACCAGACGCGCCACGGTCAGGACAACGGGCCCCTCCGGCCAGCCCAAAGCCGTTCGAGCGGCCGCTCGGCGGTCGGTGGTCCAGCGCACATCCGCGCGCACTCCACATCCAACCACCGACGAGCGCTCGGCGGCACTCGGAATCACGCGGACCAAGGCGTTTCGACTATGTCCGCTGTTGAAGAAAAGCAGCTTCGCCGAGGAACATGCCCTGCGGAACAGAGTCCGGGAGACTCCGCCGCGACCGATCATCCAACGCACATCTTCCCCGTGTAGGTACAGCACATAGGGAATTCGAAGCCACCACAAGGAGATCATCACCCAGGTCATATAGGAAGTGACGATGCAGATGTCGGGCTCGCTCTTTCGCGCGGCACGCCGAACCGCGGCGAAGAGTGCCCCCATGGCGATGGGCCAAGTCAACCAGCCGCGCCAGCTCTTCATGGATCGAAATCGATCGAGTGCGAGTTCGCGGCGGACCGCCCCGAACAGCGAGTCGTCTTCCGGGACACGCTCGTCCACCCGAGGCGCGAGGACCGTCATGGTGTGGCCGAGTTGCTGCAAGGCCACGGCCAGGCAATAGGCCACCTCGGCTTCACCGCCGGGATTGGGCTTGTAATCGGGGCACACCATCAAGATGCGCAGGGGCTCCATGGGTCGATCATTCATGGTCGTGCGAGCCGTAGCGGATCGCCGTCGCGTCTGCTAACACGAGCTTCGGTCGGCCGGCTGTTTGAAGGTTTTTGAACACGACCGTACCTTCGGTCGTTCCTTCCTGTCCGCCCTGGAACTCATCGAATTGAAACGTCCCCTGTACAAACGAATCACAGGCCTCTTGAACCGCTACTATGTCGTCGATCGGGCATGGCACTACTTGCGTTTCTGGCTGTCCCATCGACGCGGCCGACATCCCATCGTCGTCTATCAGATGGGCAAGGTCGGCTCTTCCAGCATAGTAGCCTCGCTGTCCGATCGCTGCGGTCATCCGAACGTGTTCCACGTCCATACCCTCACACCGGAACGGATCGCCGAGACGGAGCGGCGGTACCGAGCCGCGTCGAAGATCCGTGGGCCGGGCATCGATGAGCACCTGATCGCAAGCCTGTACCTGCGGCGCCGTTGGGAGCGGAGGCGTCCATCGGAACGATGGAAGATCGTCAGCCTTGTACGGGATCCCGTGGCCAGAAACGTTTCGGGGTTCTTTCAGGTGTTCGACCTCGATTTTCCCGAGATCGCCCTCCGATACGAGCGTGACGGCACAAACCCCAGGGAAAGGATGGACGAGCTGATCGACCTGTTTCTTCACCGATTCGAACGCCACGACGAACCCCTCCACTGGTTCGATCTGAATCTGAAACCCGTCTTCGGAATCGATGTATTCGATGAGGCGTTTCCGAAAACCCAGGGCTACGCCATCTACCAGGGGGAACAGGCCGATCTCTTGGTCCTTCGCACGGAAGACCTGAACCGCTGTGGCTCGGAAGCCTTGGGAGAATTCCTCGGCAGCGAGCGACTACCGATGGTGGACGCCAATCTGTCCCAGGAGAAGGGTTACTCGGAGGCTTACGGTGCTTTCAAGAAGACGATCGCCCTTCCGCCGTCGTATCTCGATCGCATCTACTCATCCCGCCTGGTGCAGCATTTCTACACACCGGAAGAAGTAGATCAGTTTCGCCGAGATTGGGGCGGCAGGAAGTAACGGTTCACTGCCGAATCATCCGGCCCAGATGGAGCATTCCGGCGTGCACGGTTTCCAGCGCGTTCACCCCGGATACGATCCGGCGCTGGAGGACCGGCCGTCCCCTACGCCCGGACTCAACGGCGACGCGCGGAAGGTCATACTGATCCGTTAGCGACAGGTGCTGAAAGAGATCGCCGGGGGGTCTTTGGTCGAGGTCATCGACGGGCAGCGCGAAGCCATCGCGCTCTTCATACAACCGGGCAACTTTGGGATAGTAGGCGATCGGAATCACCGGCGTCCCCAGTTTCTGCCAGAGAATATTGGCGTGGTAGCGGCTCGCTATGGCGTGGGATGCGGCGCAGAACGCCTGCACGAAGGTGTCGAGATCATCCTTCAGGTAGCAGTGGATCTGCGCTTCGATGCCGTGTCCCTCCAGGGCTGTGGCGAGGCGGCAGGCATAGTCGTATTCGCTGGTCTCCGGGTGAGCGTACTCCAGTACGAAGAACACGGGACGAAGGCCGCGTTCACGACAGACCGACTGGATCAAATCCACAACCTGGTCGAATTGCAATCCCGGCCAGGGTCGGATCGAGCACCCGAGTAATTCGGGATCCTTCGGGACCGTCGATTGAAAGGGCGATTCGATCAGATCCGAACCGGTCACGATGTCCACGCTCGATTCGAGCCGGGCTCCGCAACGCTCCAGAAGCCCCAGGCGTTTTAGCACCTCCGCGGAACCGTGATCGCGCAACTGAATCACCGCGAAGCGGTCGAGCACCTGACGCAGGTACCAGCGGGCGAAGGCCGTTCGCAAGACCCCGAACCCGACGCCCACCGCCCAAACCGGTACGTGCACGGCCCCGCCCAGATAGGCGTATTTCATCCAGTGGTGGATCGTGAACGGGCTGAAGGCATCCTGAAACAGGCCGCCGCCACCGACCATGATCAGGTCGGCGTCCGCTAGAAACCCTTTGATGGCGGCCTTGCGAGGGCCATAGGTCGCTCTCTGGCTGCGCCGGGGTTCCTCGAAGAATCGGACCCCTGGGGCCCCGCCGGACAGGAACGGGTTGCCGAGCCGCCCGGAAAGAATCCCCACCTCCGCCCCGGGCCATCGCCGCCGGATATGACCCACCAGCAGGGCGGAGATCAGATCGTCGCCGAGATTCCCGTAGCCGGGCATCCCCACCGTGAAAGTGCGCATTCTTCTCCTTCCGCCGGTCTTTCCGTCTCGGGGACGGAGATTAGTCACATCGGCAACGAATAGGCAGATTCCCTGTGGGTACCAGTTCTTCCGTCACTTAAACCCCCGTCGCGGCAACTCTTTGTATGAACGGGGAGAGAGTCCAGGGTGGTGCGGATCGTCTATGGACTGAGACCGCCCGGCGATGTCGGCTCGGGTGGGCTGTTGTAGGATATTCCCTAGTCCCAGGAGCCCTTTGACCCGGTGCGAGGGATCCGCGGTGCCACAACCGCCGACGGACGGGACAATGGCTGTATGCCTACTCGTCCTGATCGATCGGAAGAAATCGCCGCGTGTCGTACGGAGACGTCCAGGGGCCACGCAGGAGCAGGTTGAACCCAACGATGAAGCGACCCGAATCGCATCGTTTTTTTCTCGCGCTGGCGCTGGTTTTCGCGGCCACCTTCGCGACGGGTGCGTCCGGTCAGACCTTGACCATCGACAACACCGACTCGGGATTCCTGACCACGGGCTCTTGGTCCGCCTCCACGGCGATCCCGGGGTACTTCGGCACCAACTACGCGGCCGCGGCCCCCGCCACCCCGGCGAACGCGACCGCCACTTGGACTTTTACCGGGCTGGCCGCCGGCCAGTATCGGGTCTCCGCCCAGTGGGCGGCCTTCTCCAACCGGGCCAGCAACGCCCCCTACACCGTGCGCAACAACGGATCGCCGCTCCAGACCGTACTCGCGAACCAGACCCTCAACGGGAACCAGTTCAACGAACTCGGAACCTTCATCGTACAGGCGGGCACCCTCAGCGTCGTACTCGCCAACAATGCCAACAACTTTGTAATTGCCGACGCCGTCCGAGTTGAATTCCTCGGCGTACCCGGAAACCAACCTCCCAACGGAACCATCACCAACCCGACCGGACCCATCACGATTCTGGCCGGTCAGACGGTCAACTTCACCGGCTCGGGAACCGACCCGGACGGGAACAACCCCGTATCCTTCGCCTGGGATTTCGACGAGGCCAACTCCGGCGTTGCACCGTCCACGGCCCAGAACCCGAGCCCGACGTTCAACACCGCCGGCAGCTTCCCCGTGACACTCATTGTCTCCGACAGCCTGGGACTGGACGACCCCACGCCGGCCCAGGTCAACGTCGAAGTCATCATCGCCTCGACGATCCTCGACAATACCGATGCGGGATTCCAGACGACGGGCTCCTGGGCGCCTTCCTCAGCGAAGCCTGGGTACTTCGGCACCAACTACGCGGCCGCGGCCCCCGTCACCCCGGCGAACGCGACCGCCACCTGGACCTTTACCGGGCTGGCCGCCGGCCAGTATCGGGTCTCCGCCCAGTGGGCGGCGTTCTCCAACCGTGCCAGCAACGCCCCCTACACCGTGCGCAACAACGGATCGCCGCTCCAGACCGTGCTCGCCAACCAGACCCTCAACGGGAACCAGTTCAACGCGCTGGGAACCTTCGCCGTGCAGGCGGGCACCCTCAGCGTCGTACTCGCCAACAACGCCAACAACTTCGTGATCGCCGATGCCATCCGGGTCCAGTTTCTGACCGCGTCCAATCTGGCGCCGGACGGCGCCATCGACGATCCCACGGGCAACGTCACCATCACCGAGGGCCAGAGTGTCAGCTTCGAGGGAACGGGAACGGATCCCGACCTCGGCGACACCGTCAGCTATCTCTGGGACTTCGACTTCGCTAATTCCGGCGTCGCCAATTCCACCAGCGAAGACCCCGGCTCCCTACCCTTCAACACCGCGGGCGTCTTCCCCGTCACCTTGACCGTCACCGACAATCACGGCTTGGCGGACCCCACGCCCGCGCAGATCACCGTCACTGTCGAAGCCAACCTGGCGCCGGACGGCGCCATCGACGACCCCACGGGCAACGTCACCGTCACCGAAGGCCAGAGTGTCAACTTCGCCGGAACCGGGACCGACCCGAACGTCAACGACACCGTGACCTACCTATGGGACTTCGACTTCGCCAATTCCGGGGTCGCCAATTCCACCAGCGAAGATCCCGGCTCCCTACCCT
>JAJDAL010000007.1 GCA_029261875.1 Deltaproteobacteria bacterium | reverse complement strand
ACCCTGCCGACAAGAAATGTCCTCTTAGGGTGGACAGTGGGTCGGATCTCATTCAGGATCGCGCCCGGGAGGCACCTCGGGTAGTGCTCGACGCAACAACGGCCGGTGTGGGGGGCGCGGGAGCAGCGGCGGACACCGGTTCCATGGAGCCGGGCGACCGCACCTCTGCCGCCGGGCGTGTTCGCGCTTGGATTCCCGCCGACGAAGTCTCGCGGATGCTGCTGTTCGAGGTCATTCTCTTCCTGGTCGCGGTTGGCGCGATCGCGCGGGTGTTTTATCTCCTCGAGCACCCCGAGATCGAGCCCTACATGAGCCCCTCCGGCCTTCGGCTCGCCGGCGGGTTCGCCGGGGTGATGCTGGTCCGGGGCGTGCTCGTGTCCCTGATCGGCTACCGCCTCCGCACGCCATCCCGGGGCCGGCACCTTTTCGTGTTGGGGGTGGCGCAAACCTGGTGGCTCGCGCTCTGCTGCTTCGTCTACCTGAACGGTCCGTCGACCTTCCCCGGATGGATGCTGGTACCGCTGTTCGCGATGATGTGTCTGCTGGGCTTCGACGAAGGCGTCGCGATCAGCGGCTTCGTGTTGTCGCTCGCCGTGCTGTGGACGCTCGCGGTGCTGGAGCGCCTCGACTTCATCCCCTACGCGCCGCTGCTCGCCACCATGCCCGTGGTCGAAGGCCGGGTGGCGGACGAGTGGCTCTGGTCGAACATGATCTGGCCGACGCTCGTGGCCTGCGTGGGCTTCGCACCCTGTGTGTATCTCGTGCGCCGCTCGCGCTCGGAGGCGCGGCGCATCGCAGAGCTGTCCGACCTGCTCAAGCGGATGTTCGGGCGCTACATGTCGAACGAGGTCATGAACGTGCTGTTGGCCGATCCCGGTGCGTTCGAACTGGGCGGCCAGCGGCGCAAGGTCACCATCATGTTTGCCGACCTGCGTGGCTTCACCACTTTCGCGGAGCGGATGCCGCCGGAAGATGTCCTGGCGACGTTGAACAACTACTTCGCAGAAATGATCGATGTGTGCATTCGCTACGGCGGCACCATCACCGAGCTGATGGGAGACGCTCTCCTCGTGACCTTCGGGGCGCCCCTCGAACGCTCGGATCATGCGGCGGCCGCCGCGGCATGCGCGATCGAAATGCAGAACGCGATGGCGCGTGTCAACGCCCAGAACCGCACTGCCGGCCATCCCCGGCTCGAGATGGGAATCGGGCTGAACACGGCCGTCGTCGTGGTCGGCAACGTCGGCTCCGCACAGCGTACTTCGTACGGGGTCGTCGGCAGTGGCGTCAACCTCGCCAGCCGCATCGAGTCCTACACGGTGGGCGGACAGGTACTCGCCTCTCAGTCCGTCATCGACGAGGCAGGCTCCGTACTCCGCATCGATGGCCAGCGCGAGGTCGCGCCCAAGGGCTCGAAGACCCCGGTCACGGTCTACGACGTCGGGGGCGTTGCGGGCGAGTACAACGTGCTGATCGAGCGCGAACAGCAATCGCTACGCCCGCCCCCGCGCGCGCTGCGTCTCGCCTATCGCCGTCTGGCGGGCAAGCACGTGACCGGGGAGCGAGACGTCGCCGACGTCACCGGTCTGGCCGCGACGGGACTGGAGATCGAGGGCCTGCGTGACGTCGCGATCCTCGACAACGTCGAGATGCACTTCCCGGAAGCGAGCCCGCAGCTGCAGGCGGTGATGTTCTACGGAAAAGTGCTCGCATGCAACGGCGACGGCCGACACCAGGTGCGCCTCACCGCCGTGCCGCCCGAGGTTCTCGCCTATTTCGAAGGCCTGCTCGAGGGTCGGCCCACTTCCCCGTGACCAGTACGCAATTCCGCAGATGGATCTCCCAATCAATCAATGGACGGCTCAAGTGAGAAATGGACTCCCGCCTTCCCGTTTTCGTAGGGGTCCTGGGGAACGCGGTTGATCGGCGTGGACGGGGGGCGCAAGAGTGCTTGTTCGCCTTCGTACATGAGTGTGTCTGCCCGCATTCGCAAATTCGCTGCCCGCCGTCGGTGAGCGCGATTGATGATTCCATCGACCGGCGCCCTGACCACGTCGTCGATCTTTCCCAGCTTCGAGGCCACGCCCGCTCCGGTCCGGATCGCTCGGGAAAAACTCTTGTCTTGGTTGATCGCGGTGAGAGCATCGCCGTGGAGCTTCTTGAGCAGCATTGTTCCAATCGCCTTTTGTGCTTCGGTGAGCTCTCCGAACTCTCCGGAAAACGAGTCCTCGATGAGTTGGGTTTCCAAATCCTGGCTGCGCAGCATCTGAACGGTGGATCGTGCTGGACGGGGTTCGCTCGCGGAACCGTTTCGAAGGATTTCTTCAATCTCCTGCTGAACTTCGAATGGCGTTTTTGAACGGGGGCGACTTCTCGGAACAAGTTCGCCGTCGAATCGATCCCAGTAATCCCACGGTTCATCCCATAGATCGTCGAAGGGGCCATTCCGTCCGAAGTCCCCTGGGTCGGAATCGTCGGTTGCCTGAAAGTTTCCGGTCGGATCAATCAGGTTTGCCGGGTCGTTGCGCACGTAGGCGAAGCGATTCAGATCTTGGGGGTCGAACAGATTCGGAATCACGGTGTCCGGTTGCACGAAACGCCCCAACGCTGGGGCGTAGATTCGTGCGCCGTAGTCCATGAGTCCAGTGTCGTAGACGCGAGTCTGTCCTGTGAATGTGCGGCCCGGGTTGGGCCGATGGGCCACCGAGGTTCCAAGCCAGTCGTTCCGGCGAACTTCACCCCAAACACCGTAGTAGAGTGAGCGAATCGGCTTCCCCTGGATGTCGGAAACGACCGCTACGCCGCCAAGGTAATCCGAGTGGATCCAATGAAGAGCCGTTCCGTTGAAATGATTGGGTGCATCGTCTCGCCCATCGACCAGGCCATCGCCGTCGCTATCGGGTGCGATGGGGTCAGATCCGTGACTGATTTCGTCTCCGTCGCGGAGTCCGTCGCGATCCGTGTCCTGGCTGCGGGGGTCGGTTCCGTGATCGAATTCCGCTCCATCCCGAAGGCCGTCTCCGTCGGTATCGTCGAGGAACGGACTTGAGCCGAATCCAAGCTCCTGGTTGTTTCCGAGTCCGTCGTTGTCTACGTCGTCGTTTTCGAGCGCATTGGAAATTCGAATCAAGTCGGCGCCATTGAGCGATCCATCGGGTGCGGCGGTTTCGGGGGCGACGTCGCCGCGTACGTCATAGTCGAGGTGGTCGCGAAGCCGAGCGGCGAGCATTAGATCGGCGACGTTGAGTTGACCGTCTTCGTTGAGATCTCCGTCCGGGATCATCGCGTAGGCGACGTATGTGGGAGAGAGAAAGAAAACCAGCGCAAGCGTTCCCGCGAAGGCGGGTCTCCCCAAACTCTCTGAAGCGCTCCAGCGAACCAGGAGCGCCCAGAAGAGCGCAAACCCACCCAGTAGAAGCTGTGCCGTTCCGATCTGTGCGAGGTCACGTCTGGCAGCGGTCGCTGAAACCGGCGGTTCCCAAACTCGTGCAACTCGCGCCACCGGTTGTCCTTCGGCCCAGAGGGTCTTGATGAACCGCTTTTGGTTCATGATCTCGAGGTCCCCGCCCATGAAGAGCGATTCATCGGCGCCCTGTCTCATGCGCACCCGTAGATCCACGTGGTTGTAGTCAATGTGAGTCGTCAGATCGCCTGAGATCGACGTTGCTCGACCCCGCGCGTCGTACTCCATCGCCTGGCCTTCGTAACCCGTCATGTTGCCACGTTCGTCGTACGTGAAACGAGCGGGGTCGCTTGCATCGTAGGGAGCGTGTGCGAAGCGAGGATGTTGGTAAGGGATGGATACGCCGGCCTTGGATCGGAGATTCCCCAGTGGGTCGTAGGCAAAGTGGGCCGGAGTCTCCCCGGGGCGATCGACTTGGGTCAGTCGTCCCAAGTCGTCGTACCGAAGCAGCGCGATGCTCTCGTTCGGTTCGACGGCGTCCGCGATGCTTTGAAGCCGTCCCGTCTTGTCTTGGGCATAGCGGCGGTCGAAAAAAGGCGCCTCTCCATTGCCCGGGTCGTCGATGATTCGTTCGAGTCGGCCACTTTCGGGGTTTCGAACTACGTGTCGGGTCACGCCATTTCCCAAGACGAAAGAGCGGCTTCGTCGGTCCGCATCGTGGGTGATCTGGAGAACGTGATCTCCAGAAAGTGAACTGATTCGATTGATCCCCATGGAGTCGTAGGTGTTGAAAACCTGGTCCCCATCGGGATAGGTCATCGTAATCGGCCGCCCAAGCCAGTCGAAGAGCCATGACCGCGTGAATGATGCGGACTCATCGCGCAGGTTCATTTCGAGGTTGGAAATCATTCCCTCCGGCGTAAAGGCGTAGCGATAGTCGGCGATCGGAGTTCGAATCTCAGCCGGATGGGAAGACGTATGTCGTTCGACCGAAGCACCAATCTCGTCACCGTAGGTGTAGATGACCTCGGCACCCAGGTCCTCGTCGCAACTCTCTAGGCCGACGGTGTTTTCGCATCGAAGTCGCCCGAAGGCATCGAAGACTCGACGGACTTGGTTACCCGCAGCGTCGGTTTGGTGAATGAGGCGATTCTGGGCATCGTAGGCGAATGTGTGAATACCGTTGTCTGGCGATTCCAGGCGCCGCCGGCGGCCACGGCTGTCGTAGTCGATCTTCGTAACGAAGCGCGGATTGCCGATGGGCATCTCACAGCCGGAGGTGGTGCAAACGACTTCGCCACATTGGTTCAATGCGGTTGCGGCAGCGTCACAGACACCGGCGATTCGTCCAACGGGGTCGTAGCGGTACTGAGTATGGTATTCCAAAGTCCCGGACGTTTCGGAGACTTCAACCAGTTGTCCTATGCCGTCGTATCGATTCCGAACTGTACGGTCTTCCGCATCGATCAAGGTCTGGGTGAGTTGGTGGGTTATAGTCTCTGAGACACCGTCGTCGGGAGCAATGGAAAAACGCAATCGGCCGCGGTCATCGTAGAGAAATTGATCGCCTCCCGGAAGCGGGTCCCCTTCGAAATAGGGTCGCCGCGCAAAGCGAAGGCGTCCCTGGACGTCGAAGACAAACTCGGAAACGATCGTGGCGGCCGCCTCGCCGGTTCCGCTCGGTCGTAACCCGTCACGCTCGGTTCGAACAGTGCGCCCGAATCCGTCGGAAAAGAATCTGGTGGACACGTTGTTTCCGTTTCCGTCGTCGACCCGGCGAATCGCACGTGGACGGGTGGAATCGAGGCCGTAGAAGTCGTCGTAAGTGATTTTCAGTATCGAATCCTGCTGACCGCAGGCGGTATTGGGAATAGGGGGGGGTGGCTCGTTCGCCGCATACCAGCGCGATTGGCAGCGCAGGCGACCAAACGCGTCGTACTGGAAGGAGACCCACGCGCCGTTTGCATCCACAATCCGCACGGGGTTGGAGCGGCCGAGAGCATCGAATTCGACTTCGGTAGAGAATTGTCCGCCATGTGTGATCCGGGTTGCGTAGGACTGGCTTGGGTCGTGTTGCAAGACCTTCCAATGGAGGGCGGCGCCGCTCGAGTACGGATCGCTAACGGACTGCGCCATTCCGAATGTTTGCTCTCCATAGGAATAGTCGACAAAAACCGTGTCCGCCCCGATGCCTTCTCGTTGCTGGGTGACGTTTCCTTTCGTCAACCAACCATTTTCGAGTCCGTCGTAGTCCCGAGTTAGAAGGGTCAGGGCCAAAAGTTCCCCGCCGGATGCAACCGCAAGCGAGGATGCTCCACTCGGAAGGCGGATGCGATTTTTGGGAAGGGTAGAGGGGAAACACTCCGCGTTGGGACCCATGCCTTCGTAACAGACCGGCTCCGCGTAAGCGGCGAGTTCCGCTCGGTCATCTCTGGGATCGGAGACGTCTCCCAGGTAGATTTCGAGTTGTGTATTTCCATGTCGGTCGGGATAGCGTGTAGTGTGGAGAACGACGGGGGTGGGGCTTCCGTCGTACAGCAAACTGGTTGATCCCGCGTCGAGAACGATGGACGCTCGTGCACGATCGCGATTGCCAGCCGAAAATGCCGAGCGAAAACGATGAAACGGAAGTGGGCTCGGGAGAAATGAGAGGTCAATGTCATCGACATTGAGCAGGCCCGGGCAGGAAGGAACGCCGGTTGATTCATTGAGATCGCAGGCTGCCTGGTAGCTGAGTCCTTGCAAGAGATACGTCTGGTCATCGGATGCCCGGGTCGTGAAATACAGTCCGATGTTCCGTTCGAGAAGCTGCCCGGTTCGATCGAATGTGTCGACCTGGGCGGGACGACCCCGCATGTAGTTCTGAACGTAGAATTGAGTGGATTCGATCGTTCCCGTGGTGATGGTTTCTCCGGTTTTCGGAGAAGGGTAGGTGTCCTCGGCGTGGATGCGTGTGACGAGGCCGAATCCGCGAAACTCGCGGTCGGCGGGATCAAAGAGGCCCCGGTCGTATGCAAACGATTCCGATCGAATGTTGCCAGCACCGTCGTCGCTCTCCATTCGGCGGACCGTCGCGACCCGAAATGGAAGCGTTTGAACCGGAAATCCGCATAGGTCTCCGTCTGGATCGAACTGCACACCGGTGGCTGGGTCTGAGCTGGCGGGGAAGAAGGGTGGAGAACAGTCTGTCAGCGATTCTCCGGGCTCCGTTGTAAAGGTGACGTTGCATCCACCTGGGGCGGTGTCGTAGCAGGACCCGCCAGAGCTGAGCCCATAGTCGATGGAAATCGTCCCGCCCATGGGAAGTATGATTTTCGAAAGCAATCCGAAGGGCTCGAGATCCGGATCATCCCCGGACACATGGGCAGTGGCTTCGTTGCCATCCGCTCGGATGTGATCCACGAATCCGTCCCCGTCCAAGTCGATGGTTCGGTCCTGGGATCCGAGAGTCGCAGCCCAAGGGATGGATCCGATGCGACGATATCCATTTCCTTCGTTGAACCCGGGGTTCTCTTGCAAATCGTCGACGAGTCCGTCGCCATCGATGTCTACCGGTCGAATTTGGTGGCTCGGAAGCAAAGTGCGCCTCCACCCGTCGTTTGGATTGCCCGATAGATGATAAACCGTGGTCTGATGTTCTAGGCTTTGGGCACCGATTTGCCCGTCTCCGTCCCCGTCTATGCCCATGTCGACCAAGCGGTCTCCGCCCAGTCGGAAGGGGATGAACTGAGTCAGGAAGAGGCCTGATTCGGTGATCATTTCCCCGAGCCTGGCGGACCAACTGGGGTCGGGCGAGCTGTTCCAACCGTTCCCGTTGTTGAGGTAGACCTCTCGTGTGCTGAACTGAGCGGGCCAAGTACCCGCCTGAAGAAAACCCGAGGCGGTGAGGCAGGTGATCGCGTCTGGATTGGGTATGCGATGAGAGAGTAGGTCCGCCAGCCCGTCTCCGTTTACATCGATGAATTTCCCATAACCATAGGTGATCGGAATCGAACCCGTGACGTTGTTCGCGGGGTCGATGAGTACACACTGTTTCACGATTGAGATCGGTGCCGGTAGAGTTTGGTAACCGCTCCCGAGGGACGACTCGGGAGCCCAGTTCCAGCCCAGATTTCGGTGTGTTTGTCGAATGTCTCGCGAACAACTTTGATCGCCGCAGAGAAATTGGCAAGCCGCGCCACCACAACCGCCAGCGAGTTCGACCGATTCTTGATAGCCGTATACGAGATCCACTTTTCCGTCGCCATCGTAGTCGACCCACTTCCCAGCTTCAGAGTTGGTTGGAAATGTCCGAAAGACGTCCGTCTCGAATTCGTCCGCAGAGATGCGAACGCCGGTGTTAACCGAGGGCAGCGAAAAAGCTGGAGAGTTCTCGGTGAGGGGGGCATAGAATCCGAACGCGCCCTCGGCGCCTTTTGTATTGAGATAAATCCTTGATTCTGTGCTTCCGGTCGCGGCGAAGATGGCATCGGGGGCCGAGTCGCCATTGACGTCGAGGAGGCGCCACTGAGGGTCTCCGAGGTTGATGGTGGAGAAGAATTCCGAGAATGCATCCGCTCGGTTGCCAGTGGATTGGTAGTCAGGAATGTCCAACATTGCGTAGCGGTATTTCTCTGTGGGGAGGTCATGCCCGATTCCGCTTTGCCCCGGTCGGCGGATCTGGGCGAGAAGGGAAATGGTGCGTTCAGGCGCCGGGGTGCCGGGCTCTCCGTAGTAAGTCGGGTCGTATTCGCCGAACCAATTTCCGCTGTGGAGGATTCGAATGCGGTCGAGCCGATGACGAAGAGATTGAACAAAACCCGCTTTCGTACTTACGGCGGCATCCGAACGAGATTCGTAAGAAAATTGGACTTCCCGGATGGCAGTACCTTCGTACGGCATTGGAGAACCCAAAGCTTCTCCTCCGTCGCCTCGAAAGCTGTAGAGGATGGTTCGGGGAAGCAGGATATTGCTGACGGTCGTTGAGTTGAGGCTGATGTAGTCGTAGCGGATGAAGTTTCCGTTGGCGTCCACGGAACGATCGATTAGCCACTCGTAGGTTCTCCCCTCTGGAGACCGGACTCGGGATTCGTCCGTGTAGCCATACCAAGAAGTGGAGCCATCTACGGCATGGACGATCCAATGGTCGATCTCGCCATTGGGGCGATCGATGCGTTCGATCCTCCCGAAGGTTTCGACTTTGGGCCGGTAGTAGCCGTTGTCCGCTCGCACCAGGTCGTCATCGCCGAGGAGGAAATGGTCGCCTTGGCTCGGATGGTCGTTGTACCGCGGAACGCCGAATTTCGACGCGCGGCGAATCGAACTGAGCGAAAGACTCCAGCCTCGCCCGAGTACATCGTTGCCTTTGTGGCTGTCGTAGCGGAAAGCCAGACGAGGTTTGAATCCGTTCGCGCCCTCGGGCAGTTCGACCAGAACTGATCGTGTCATGGAGCCCGATGAATGTTGCGTTCGAAAAGCCTCGCTGCGCGATTGCAGTGCGGCACCGGAACTGGCTCCGGACCCGGTGGTAAAGGCCGCGGCACCGGAATGGAGCAGGAGGACCAAGGCAATGGCACAAAGAGTTCGGTGAGTGGTTGTCAATGCGAACTCTCCTTCCCGAGGGCCCTGAGAAATCGCAGCTGGTTTTCTTGAGTGGATTCGTCAGCGATGGGTACGTGGACCGAGGCCAAACGACGCCCGGGCAGCGAGGGGGCGGCAGTGCGGGGCCCGCGGGCCAACTTCGGTCGCACGGGTATGGCGATTGGTTCGAACGATTCGGGTGGCGGAGAGGCCCGAGTCACTCCCAGTAGAGAAGCGGGAACTTGAATCGAACTCGGGAGGTGGGACCGCGCGGAGGGCGAAACCCCGACGGGAGGTTGATTCTCCTTCAGGCTCCGCCAAGGATGAACGTACAGTGCAACTGCGATCGCAACTCCGAAGAGTCCAACCCACAGCGCTCGATTTTTGATTCCGCGCTGGGGATTCATCGGATCGCCACCGCGGAGAAGAATTCTTGAGGAATTGGATTACCATCGTCGTCGTATAGAATCTGGTCGACGATCGAGAAGTCTGCGACGTCGACAGGTTGATCGGGGTCAACCAACCAGAACACCAAGCTCAGATATCGGGTGCGTCGGTCGAGATCGAGTAGGTCGATTCGCGCACGATTGGATAGGTCTCCTCCGCCGAGCAAACAACTGTAGAACCGCTCGAGACTGTTGACTGGTGCTGCCCATTGATTCAGGCAAAAGGTTCCGCGAGAAGCATGGACACGGACCATTGAACCTTGCCCGTGGTGGTTTTCCTCGTAGCCGCCCAAGATGATCACGCGGTCTTTGGGGTACTCGAGCGTAAGTTCCGCAGCCGCGGGCCCGGGAGAGTTTCCATTCTGCGCTCTGTGTTTCAGGATGAGTTTCGGCAAGGGGAGGCTGTGGAGCATTTGATAGTGGGTGCTGCCAAGGAAGAATCCGCCATATTGCCCGTCGAAGGGGGTGGGTTCTTCCGGTCCATCGATGTTGGGGAGGATTTCGATAGGGAATGTCCCGTCCCCGGCACCGAAGGGATTGACGAGCTCTGCCGACTCGTTCTTCTGAATCCAGGCGCGAAGTGAATACGTCTGGGCGGGGACGTCGATGGGGACGTCCATGATCGCGATTACCTGACCGCCGAGTGGCGCGGGAGCGAACCATCCTTGGGCATTGGGTTCGGATTGTGCGGCTCCGCGCACCGAGAATATCGAGGCTCGATCGATACCGATTCGTGTGACGAGACGGGTGACGAGTTGAATCCCAGTATCGGGAGTGCACGCATCCGAGGCGGATTGGCACAGAACGAAGAGCATTTGACCGCGCTGGCCATCGAGAATCGCGAATGGATTCGCCGTTCCACCGGGCCCTTCATCGGAAAAGCCCAGGTGGCCAAATTCTCCTTCCGGATCTAGCCCGTATCCCACCTTGGCTAGTGCTTCTCCGGAGAACGGCAGGATGAAGCTAGACCCCTGGTGGACTGCGAGTGGGAAGGGATGTCCGGAGCACCCAAGTACAATCGCAGCAGCCAACGAGGCAAGGGGCGCGAGTGTAGTTTTGGTTCCGCTCACAAAAATTCTCCTTCTTCCGTGACTCACACGCTCACACGATGAGCAACCGAGCCCCGCCTTTCAATGCGAATTGCTGTTTGAAATCGCTGATTTATTGAGCAAACTGCTCGAAAACACCCAAAGATGTCGAAAGTCGAGTCGGCGAGTTCCGTCGGGGGTGAAATAGGTCACTGAGTGCTCCTCGAACTCTTTGAGGTCGTTCGAGGGTGCCGGAATCGAGGCAGTCGAGTCCTTACGGAATCGCTTTCATTTTCTTATGAATCAATCTGACCCGTTGGATTCCTACGACCGAGGCGAACTCAATGGGAGCGGGAGAAGTCGCGCCCTTGCGAGAAGGAGATGGGCAAGGAGCCTTCCGCGCATCATCGCGAAAGGGTTCCCGGCGGTTCAGCTCTGAGGCTTCGGCAGGTTTCGGAGGCCGAGCTCGCGGTTCTCGCTTTCCGCGTCGTCGAGCAGTGCGCGGGCTCTTTCTTGGTCTCTGCGATCGTCCGACTGCAAGAGCAGTTGCGCCAGGTGGTACGCCACACGAATTCTCGCCGGTCGCGCGCGCATGCGTTGTTCCAGGTCGAGTGCCGTTTCGAGATGAGCCCGGGCTTGGTCCTTTCGGCCGAGTCCCGAACTCAGAATTCCCAGGTACCCCTGGACGCTGCCCGCGTTGTAGCGGGTCATGTCGAGAACCAGGTTCATGTGGGAGAAGGGCTCGAGAAGCCCGTACAGTGTCGCGAGTGTCGCGTGGTCCTCGAAATCGAAGGCGAGTTCCACGAAATGCGCCATGAGGGTCATCGGTCGCAGAAGGACGGGGCGATGCTTACGATGTCGTGTTCGAGGCCTTCCGTCGCACGCCCGTGGGCCAGCAGTTCATCGGCGACTTCGATCCGTTCGGCGGTCCGATCCGGGCCAAGCAGTGCCCAGCAACGAGCGAAGGCCGTAGTAGAGTGTTGCATGGTGCGCAGATTTCCACACCAAGCTCATCGACTCTCCCGTCAGGGCAGTCGTCCTTCGGCGCGTTGCTCGCAGTCGTCGACATCACCTGACTGCTCAAGAGCCAACGTCGAGATGCACTTCCCGGAAGCGAGCCCGCAGCTGCAGGCGGTGATGTTCTACGGCAAGGTACTCGCATGCAACGGCGACGGCCGACACCAGGTGCGCCTCACCGCCGTGCCGCCCGAAGTTCTCGCTTATTTCGAAGGCCTGCTCGAGGATCGGCCCGCTTCCGAGCGCAGTTGAACCCCCCATCCGCTGGGCCGCGCTAGCAAAACGAGTTCCGCAGTGAAGGTTGCGTCCACGGCTGCGCGATTCTCGTAATTGCACGGAGAGATCGTGGTCGCGGGCGGACGCTCGGCTACTCTGTTCTGGCATGGTAGACACCCCTGACCGCCCCGAGGTAGCGGCCTCCACTGACGAAGGTTGGCTTTGGAATCCGCTTCGAGTGCTCGAAAGCGAAATCGCCGATCGCATGGCGAAGGCGCCGATCCAGCTCAACGAGTACGGTTTCGACCGCTTCGGCTTCGAGCCGGATGCGGCCCGTCGGTTGATGCTCCCGTCCGCACTGCTCTACCGCTACTACTTCCGCGTCGAAACCCGGGACATCGACCGCGTTCCGGACGGGCGGGTCCTTCTGATCGGGAACCACTCGGGCCAGTTCGCCTACGACGGCATGATGCTCTACATCGCCATGCTGCTCGAAGCGGATCCGCCGCGAATTTGTCGCGGCATGGCAGAATACTTCCTGGCTCAGTTGCCGTGGGTGAGCGAAGCGCTGGTGCGCGCGGGACAGATGGTGGGGACGCCGGAGAATTGCAGCCTGATGCTCGAGCAGGGCGAGTGCGTGGTGGCCTTCCCGGAAGGGGCCGACGGTGCGAACAAACCTTTTACCCAGCGCTATCAGCTACAGGGCTTCGGCAACGGTTTCATGCGGCTCGCACTCGAGACGGGCACGCCGATCGTACCCGTCGGCATCGTCGGTGCCGAGGAGCAGCAGCCCGGCTTTGCCAACCTGAAGGAGTTCGGTCGGCGCTTCGGCTTGCCCTCGTTTCCCATCACCATCAGCAGCCCCTGGCTCTTCCCCTTTGGCGCGGCGTTCGCGTTGCCGACCAAGTACCGCATCTATTTCGGGGAGCCGCTCGAGTTCGAGGGCGAGGCGAACGACGAAGACGCCGAGATCGGACGCAAGGTAGACGCGGTGAAGAACGCGATCCGCGGACTCCTCGAACGGGGGCTCGACGAGCGGACCGGGATCTTCACCTAGTCCGCGCGCGTCTCGTCGTGCTTTGAGGTTCAATAGGGGGCGGGGCGAATTTGGAGGTGAGATGCCACGCGCTCGCCCCTCCCCCGGTCGCCTAAGCGACCGACCGACGGCAACACAACTACCGAGAATGTAAGGAGCTTGGTTCCATGCTGGCCGTGCCTGATGGGCGGCGCGGCCCAGGCGATTCCGATCCTGTGGACGCTTCAGGACCTGGTGCTCGACGACGGCGGGACGGCGAGCGGCAACTTCGTCTTCGATGCGGACGCCAATACCCATATTTCGATCAACATTGCGACTTTCGCTGGGTCCGTCTGCGCAACGTGACTTCCGGGAGCGTGATGGGAGCGTCCCCGAACCCACCGTTGCAGTGTTACTGCCGCTGGGCTTGATGGTACTGGCCGCGTTCCGGCGCGGCTCCAAATAGGCGCTCACGCTGGCCGGTCCGAGGCGCTCTCTGCAGACTAAACGCCCACGTGTGGTGCGTCGAGAACTGAGCCACGTGCTCTGACGCCCGACGGTATTCTTGTCGGAACTGGAACGCGAGCACGGCGCGTTTCGCGCGCTGTCTTTCAATTGCTTGCACGTTGGTCGCGAGGCGGCGACGGGGCGTTAACCTGGGTACGAAGCGGTGCGGGTTCAACGCGCTGTGTCCGCATTTGAGCAAAACGAGGAGGTGTCGGGGAATGCGTTCGATGTACTGGAAGATGACGGGAATGTCGCTGGTGTTGCTGGCCACCGGTGGAAGCGCCTGGGCGGTTGACGGCGTCGTGGAGATCAATGCGGCCCGGGTGGCGGCGGGGGGGATCACGCCGGGTGATACGCCGGGATTTCCGGCCACCCTCAGCGAGTCGGGAAGCTACCGGCTCACGGGGTCGCTTGTCGTTCAAGGCGGGGGGCCGGCGATCAAGATCGACGCGAGTCGGGTAACGCTCGACCTCGGTGGATTCGAGCTGCGCTGTTCCCCCGAAGGAAGCTGCGGGGCCGGGCACGGGATCGATGGCTCTCTGGCGGACAACGTGAGAATCTCCAGCGGAACGGTGCGCGGATTCGGGAACTCGGGAATTTTTATCGACGATGGGGCCCGCGTTGAGAATGTCAACGTGAGAAACAACGCCGATGCCGGAGTCGCTGTGGGTGTTGGTTCCATCATCGCCGGAGTGATCGCATCATTGAACGGGTCGGACGGTATCAATGCGGGCATCAATAGCACCGTCCGAGACTCGGTCGCCCGAAACAACGGCGACGATGGGATCTCCGTGGGATCCGGGAGTACCGTGTCCGACTGCTCGACCCACAGCAACGATGACGATGGTTTCGTTGCCGGCCCCGGTAGTGCGCTCGCGAACAACAGCTCGTACAACAACGACGAGGACGGGTTCGACCTCGGAATCGAGTTCGGAAACGATGCCGCCAACGGTGGACTCGCGATCGGAAACAGCGCCGTAGGCAACGACGCTTTTGGACTCCGCATGGAGGCGACCTGGGGCTTCCGCGAGAACGTGATCAACGGAAACAACAACGGCAACGCGAACCCTCAAACGAGCAGCGGTATCAACCTGGGCTCCAACGTGTGCGGTAGCAACACCGTCTGTCCGTAGGTGTTCGCGACAGCGAATTGCGCAACCCTAGTCCGTCGATCCCCGCGCGAAGAGGCCGCGCAAGAGGCCCAGCGTGGCGCGTGCGTTTCCCCGGCGGGCTTCCCGGATCAGAGTCGTGGTGAATCGGTATGGTGCTCCAATCACCAGAAAAGCGAGCCACTGGTGGGGACGGGCGTGGCGGCGCATGAAGCGCAGCCAATTGCGCGCCTTCACCTTGGCGTAGAGCGGCGAGTAGCGACCGCGTTCGAACGTCTGCCCGCGTTCGTGGAACGCGACACTGCGCGGCGTGTACATCACCCGGTAGCCGGCGCTCGCGATGCGGAGGGACAGATCCAGGTCCTCGTAACCGTAAGGATCAAAGGCCGGGTCGAACCCACCTACCTCGCGGAACACGTCCGCTCGCACCAGCGTGCATCCTGTGGACGCGACGCACGGAACGCTCTGATCGTACTGACCCCGATCGATCTCACCGTGACCGATCGGGGATGTATCGCCCCACCAGAATTGAATCTTGCTACCTACGGCGACATAGATGCGTTCGGGATCGTCGAGACAGCGGATCTTGGCGGAGGTCTGTCCCACGAGAGGGTCCCGTTCGAAGGGCTCGAGGAGTGGAGCCAGAAAGTCCGGGGCAACGGTTGCGTCGTTGTCCAGGAACAAGAGGTGTGTGGGAGTGCAGTGCTGTAGGGCCAGGTCCGTGCCTGCGTTGCGTCCTTGGCCAGCACCCAGATTGGTGGGGTGGCGGTGATACGTAACGTGGGGGAACTCGGCGTGGATGGCTGGTCCGGTTTCGTCCGACGAGCCGTTGTCCCAGACGAACACGCGGAAGGGCGGACTCGCGACGTTCGCCAAGCTGCGAATGCATCGCAGAGTGTCCTCCCGTTTGTCGAGAGTGAGAATGACGACGGCGATCTTGGCTTCGTTCATCTGTTTCCTAGCGGCCAACCCGTCACTCGGCGGCCAACGCTGAGCGAATGTATTGCAGGTCGTTTCGGGTGATGATCAAGCACTGCGTGATGCGGATCCCATAGGCGGAGGCGCCGAGAATATACCCGACGCCAAGGGAGACGGTATTACTGACGGCGAAGGCGATGGCGGCGCCGAGCCCGCCGTATTGGGGTGCGAGCAGAAACATCAGGCTTGCCATCACGGTGAGATTCACGGCTTGGACCAGGATGACCAGTGACGGCGATCCCCCTCCTTGAAACATCTGGAACACGGGGACCAGCAGAAATCGGGCCCCGACGCCTACGAGCAGGATCTGAAGGATCCGAACAGCGGGAAGGAATTCCTCGCCGTATGCGAAGGGGATGAGGAAGGGGGCGATCAGCGCCAAAGCGGTGACAGCGACGAGAACCAGCAGCCAGAAGACGCGGCTCACGCGCTCGACCTGTAGGATTCGACCCTTCTGCTCGGCTGACGCCCACTTGGAATAGAGAAGCGGCCCGACGGCGTACGCGACCATCAAGAGAATGCTGCCGACGCGAATACCCGTTCGGTAATAGCCGACTTCCGCGAAATTCTGCGTGAACTGTTTCACGAGGAACAGCCCCATTTCGACCCCGAGGAGATTCGCGAAGGCAGCGACATTCAACTTGAACCCGTAGGCGAACATGGGCCGAGCGGTTGCCCAACGCAGGGGGAGCCGTAGATCGATGTGATTCCGCAGAAACCAGATCAGGACTGCAAGCCCCGCCAATTGGCTCGATGCCGCGAGCATCCAGGCGGTTTCGAGCGTGAAGAGATCGAGCCCGATCCCGGCCCCGATCAGGCCCAACAGCCCGAGGGAGGGGACGATCGACACGACGACGTGCCGGCGCACGTCGAGTGCGGCCAGGAGCATCGGCGCGAGGTTTCGCACCGTGAGAACCGCCGCGCCGTACACGACCGCCGCGCACACCGCCCAGTTCGTGAGGTCGCCGAAGTACGAGCGAATACCGAGGGCTCCGCCGAGCAGGGGGGCGATCCCGAGGGCAATCAGCAGCGATGCCTTGAGGGACATCGTGGCGACTTCCCGGGGGTCTTTCTTGAGATTGTTCAAGTAGTAGATGCAGGCTGGCCCGAGTCCCGAGGAGACCAATGATGCGGTCAAGGTGGCCGCCGAGATCACCAGGGCGTACTGGCCGAGGCCGTCGGGCGAGAGCCAGCGGGCCAGCAGAATGCCGACGGCAAAGTTGATGGCAGCGTTCGCGCCGGTTCCAAAGGTCGTCAGGACACCCTTTTTGAGCAGGCTCATTCGTTCCCTTGAGCTGGCGTGATCGCCGAAGCACCCATGACTCTACCCATTTCATTCGACGGCCGAGAGTGCATCGACTCGAGGTTGGGTTGGTCGGAATCGTTGAGATCCGCAATCTGAGCCGGCCTGGCAGAATGCACCACCGCACCAACGCGTGGCTTCGGGTGGCTAGGGCGCCGTCAACTCATCGTGAATGAGATCACCGATCGACTGGTATCCGGCCCCATTCGGGTGGCAGTAGTCCCACAACTCACCCGGATTGTTCTCGAAATGCGTGTAGTTGTCAGGAGGATTCACGGTGATTTCGGGAAACAAGGCCACGATCTCGTCGATCACGTCATTGTAGTCCCGAATCAATGCGTTCTCTGCGGAGTTCGGCGGGTCTGGGAGAGGCGGCCCACCGCACAACTCCCCTGTCACGAACGGAACCTTCATCAGCACGGGTTCGCGTCCGTCATCGACGATCGCCTGAACAATCTGCGTCATGTGATCTTTGTAGGAATCCGCATAACCCCCTTGGCCCGGGCTCAGGCCCTTTCCGCTGGGAGTGTCCGAGAACAACGCATCGTTCGTTCCGAACATTACGATGACCGTTAGCGCGTCTGGGTAGGTAGCCAGGACCGAAGCGATTCGCGCCGACCCGTCGTGAGCCTGGTTCCCAGAGACGCCGGCGTTCAACACGCTGTGCGGGTAGCCGAGGGTTGCCGTCAAAAGGTCGTTCAGGATCGGCTCGTATCCGCCACCGGTGTTTCGACCGTCAGCGGAAACATCGTCCGTGGAGATGTCGTCCTTGGCACCGCGGGTGATGCTGTCGCCGAATCCCACGTAGATATCGCCGACGTCGAAGTTCACCCGGTCGCCGAAGAAGATCTGCGGCGTGGCGAGTTCGTCGATTACAAAGACATCCACGGTATGCGAAGCGAGGGACAGGCCGGACAGCACCTGCGTGAAGGGCGCAGTGTAGTTGTTGATTGCATTCAGTGTGTCGCCGTCCACGATGTACTGCACGCCCCAGTTCGACGGGAACCCTATCGCATCGACGGTGATCGTGACGTCCTGCGACGAGTAAATCGTCCCTTCGGCGGGCGACGTGATGGCGAATGCGCCAGGTCCGACGGAGATCGCATCGGCTACGACGACTCCGGAAGCATCGTTCGTGAGGACGACTTCCAGGGTTCCCGCCTGCAAAGAGTGAACCGCCAGGAAGTTGAATTGTCCTCCGTCGAACCGTTGATCTGCGGTCACCGTTCCCAGGTTGTTCGAATTGTTGAAGACGGTAAAGGGGGCGTCCGCTGCGCGATTCGGGTGCGCGGCCCAGTTGCCGAAGATGCTGTACTCACCGTTGACCGGGATCTCGAAGGTCCAGGTCGCAGAGGCTGTCCCGGTCTCTTCCGTGTTGAACTGGTAGTCCGATCCCTCGAAACCGGCGACTTGCGAAGAACTCGGCCAGTTCCCGATCGACGAGAAGCCAGGATCCCCGTTGTCGATGGTCTGGAGCGGAGGAAGAACGTGGACGAGGACCTGAGCGGGGGTGAGGTCGGCCAGACCCAGCGCATCCGTCACTGTGAGCGAAACGGTGTAGGTCCCTGCGGAGTCGAACTGGACGGAGCCCGGGTCCTCCAGGGGAGACGGGGCGACTCCGGAATTCGCCTCATCGAAGTCCCAGGCAAATGTGAGCGGTGTGTGGGCGTCCGGATCGTTGCCGGTCCCGGCGAAGTCGATAGAGCTACCCACAACGATCGTCAGCTCAGTCTGGGGATCATCGATGGTTCCGTTGGGAGATTGGTTGCCGGATTGCCCGACGTGTTCGAGCATGACTGCATCCGCGATCACGATGGCGTCGGCGTTGTTGCCAAGGGTGACTTCCAGGGTTCCTGCTTCCAAGAAGACGACCGCAAGTTCGTTGAACTGGCCTCCGTCCACGGTCTGGTCAACGGTTATGGTGCCGAGTTCGGTGGTGTTGTTTCGCAGGGAGAATGGAGCGTTGGTTGCCCGATTGTGGAACGAGGCCCACTGGGCGGACACCCGGTAGTCCGCTCGAGTCGGAACGGTGAACGTCCACGTGGCCGATGCGGTCGCGGGGTTCGCTTCCAGGGAATAGGCGTAGTTGGATCCGAAGAAACCGGGTGCCGAGGTGGAAGGATCCCAAGTGCCCACGGTGGAAAATTCCGGATCCGTGTTATCGATGATCGCAGATGCGGGCGAGACGGTGACCGTCACTTGTGCCGGTGTGGGATCCGCCAGGCCGTTGTTGTCGGTGACCGTCAGGGTGACGGTGAACGACCCGACGGTGTCGAAGACCGGAAGGGGATTCTGAAGCGCCGAAGGGGCCACGCCCGAGTTGGCGAAGTCGAAGTCCCACAGGTAGGTCACTGTGTCGTTGATGTTTGGGTCGGTACCGAGACCGGAAAAACTCACGGACTCGCCGTTCACGATCTCGATCGGCCCGGGAGGACTGATGGTGCCATCCGGCGCCAGGTTGGCTTCGACAGTGACGGTGATCTGCGCGGGCGTGGGGTCCGCCAAGCCGTGATTGTCGGTGACGGTCAAGGTGACGGGGAAGACGCCCGCGGTGTTGAAGGGCAGGGAGCCGGGGTCTTCGCTGGTGGAATTGGCGACGCCGGAATTAGCGAAGTCGAAGTCCCAGAGATAACTGACCGTGTCGCCGAGGTCGGGATCCGTTCCCGTTCCCTCGAAGCTGACACTCTGGCCCTCGGTGATGGTGACGTTGCCCGTGGGATCGTCGATGGCGCCGTCCGGCGCCAGATTGAGCGGGTCCACGGTGACGGTGATCTGCGCGGGCGTGGGGTCCGCGAGACCGTTGCTGTCAGTGACGGTCAAGGTGACGGGGAAGACGCCGGCGGTGTTGAAGGGTAGGGAGCCGGGATCTTCGCTGGTGGTGTTGGCGACGCCCGAATTGGCGAAATCGAAGTCCCATAGGTAGGTCACCGTGTCGTTGACGTTGGGATCGGTCCCGGTCCCGGCGAAGTCGACACTCTGGCCTTCGGTGATGGTGACGTTGCCCGTGGGATCGTCGATGGCGCCGTCCGGCGCCAGGTTGGCTTCGACGGTGACGGTGATCTGCGCGGGCGTGGGATCCGCGAGACCGTTGCTGTCGGTGACGGTCAAGGTGACGGGGAAGATGCCCACGGTGTTGAAGGGTAGGGAGCCGGGATCTTCGCTGGTGGAATTGGCGACCCCGGAATTG
>JAJDAL010000006.1 GCA_029261875.1 Deltaproteobacteria bacterium | reverse complement strand
GTGCGCGGTGGGTGGGGGGGGGCGGCGGGGCCTTGGGATTTCGTGCGTTCGGCCCCCCCCCCCTTCCCCCGACTTCCGTGAGGTAGATCGCTCTCGTTGAGCTCGGTCGTTTTTCGATTTACAACTCGAAGATTACGCTTGCGGTGGCGCGTTGTTTGAAGATGTCTTTGCGCGTCGTGAGGGGGCGCTCGTAGGCCAGGCCCAGGGTTACGTGCTGGTGGATCGGGAACATGGCTCCGACTGACCCTACGATCAGGTCGTTGCCGTCGACGTCCTTCGATCCGAGGTTCGTGATGTCCCCGCCTTCGAATCTTCCCGTGCCGAGGACGCCCTGAACCGTGTCGACGGGCAAGTGTCCCAGAGACGTTCGAATGTTGGATGTGCCCTTGCCGTCTTCGACGTAGACGATGCCGTTGATACCGAGAAACGGTGAGAAGAAGTCCGTGACCTGATAGTCGAGTTGTAGGTTGTAGAAGACAAACGTGCTCTCGGCGTTTCCGTCCACTGGCGCGCGCACGCCGACGTCGCCGATGGCGTGGAACCGATCCTTTCCGATGCCGGCGGCGATCGCGGGGATCCAGGCGCCGCTGCCGTAGCCTGAAAGCACATCCGGGCTGCCGTTCGAAGTTTCGTAACGGATGCTCGGTGTGAGGATGAATTGCTTGTCGCGCCAGTCGATCAGCGCGTATTTGAAGCCGAACATCCAATTAGTGAAACCGTTCTCCGTGTCGAGCAAATCGAGATCCGGTCGAAAGTCCACCCAACCGTCGCGCGTTGCGACGAAGGCGAGCCGATCCGTGACCGCCACCCGGATCTGCGCGGCCAAGACGCGGGCGTCGCCGCCTTCGAACACGGAGCCCTCGGGGAAGTCATGCCACAAGCCGTGGATGTAGATGCCCGTCGTGATGAAGGGCTCTTCGAAGTAATAGGGCATGGTGGTCGGGGGTACGAAACCCGCGTAGCGCCCGTCGCGTTCGCAGCGAAAATCCGGGAACCAGGTCGGGCAGTCTTCCTCTGCATCCGCGCGTGTGGGGGATGCCACCGGAATGCCAAGGGCGAACAGCACGCCGCCGAACACCATCCATCTCGAAAATTGTTTTCCCCACCCAAGCAATCCACCCATCGAAGGACCTCCCGGTTTGGTTTCCGCCGAGGCTCTTGTGCAAGCGCTGTACCGGCCGGGGAGCCATGAGGCGTGGCGCGTGAGTCGCGAATGCGACCCGCGAGACACTCCTCTGAGACGACTTGACACGAAACGGGTTATCGAAGAGTTGGAAGATGCAGGATGCGGGGTGGATGGGCGCCAGGGAAGCGCCCAACCCCCGCACCACTGGCCCGCGGGCCGAACCGGGGGGTCGTCGGTATCGGGGTTTCACGGCCGGCCGCGCTGGCATTTCGGGTTGGTCCTCCTCGGTGAGATGAGGCTGCATCAAGCGTGCCGGGTGTGGCGCCGCGTGGTTGGTGTTTCGGTCGAGGGGTGGGACCTTTTTGCCCGGGGGGCGTGACGCCTCGCCCTATCCGAGTTCGAGAACGGCCTCGAGGCGTCCGGCTTTGCCGCGCACCACCGTCAGCCGACTCATGCACGCCATGCAGTACACGCGATCGCCGGGCAAGAGCTCGCGATGGGAGCGGATCACGATCTTGCAAACGGGGCACAGCACTTCGTTGGGTGCCAGCGTGTCGTCCGGGCCGTCCCAACGGCGGTAGAACTTCCGGTATTTCTTCGGGACTTCATCGAACCCGCGGTCGTCGAGTTCAAACCTCGCGCGCGGCGCTGCGGTCTCGTCGTTCTTCAAGGCGAGGTCCTTCATTCGATTCCCAAGCGCTCTACGGCTTGCAGGTAGGCGCGACCCGTATCCGTGCGGCGATCTCGCGGCGCCCCAGTTTTCTCCATGACTTCGTCGAAGGCGTGGAAGACGAGCGGATCGAGATCTTTTCGAACCTGCGCGAGTTCGCGCGCCAGGCTCGCGTCCGCGGCGATTCGGCGCGCCAGCTCGTTCTGGCCGAAACCGATGTGTCGGCGCTCGTCTTTGATGATCCCCACGAGCAGCTCGTGGGTCTTGGGATCGGTTTCCAGGGTGTGAACGGAGTGGGTATAGAAGGATGCGAACTCCATGGATTCGAGAATGACATTCTGCGCGAAGATCGCTTTGTTCCAATCGCCCGCGTCCACATAGGCGAGCAGGTGCCGGTGAAATTCGAATAGCTTCGGACTGGCTCGCCGCTCGATCTCCTCCCCGACCCGGGGAACCCCCAGTTCCGTCAGGCGGCGCTCGAGGATTTCGAGATGCCGGCCTTCGTCGACGGCCTGGGTCGAAAGAAAGATCTTGGTCGCGCGATTGGGAGCCACGCGGATGAGTCCGCCCGCGCCTTCGAGCGCCATCGTTTCGCCGACGCAGTAGTTGCACAGAACCGTAATGAGGTTGTCGCGGCTCTTCTCGTCGAGTTCCTTCGTCGGTGTATCGGATCGGTGACCGTAGGAACGATCCTCGAGATACCCCTGGACGGCATCGAACCAGAATTGGAACGAATGCACGTAGTCGCAAAACGTCTCGGGATCGAGATCGTGCAGATTCGGGCCGTGTTCTTCCACCGGTTCGCCCGCTACGGCCGAAGCGGCGTCTGGTATTCGACGCCGATGCGTTCGAGGCGGATCTTGAATTCCCGAAGCACGGTATCCGCGAGAACGCCCTCCAACTCTTCGGGGCTGCTTGCGGCCAGGTCGACGCCACCCCACTCGGGGTTCTCCTGGCCCGCGTCGCGCCTCATGTTGGATCGAAGCCGATTGACTTCTTCCTGATCGGGCGCATCCCGGAAGGCATCGGCGAAGGTCGCCAACATGTAGTACGACATCTCTCGTTGCATGCGTTCGATGTCGCCTTTGCGTTCCGGGCGCTGGGAGATCCAGGAACCGATGCGGTTCTCCCCGAATCCCACGTGGCGTCGTTCGTCGGCGATGGTTCCCGACAACGTGTGACCGAACTTGGGATTCAGGTCTTTGTTGGCCGCGTGAAGCATCTCGAATACGTGAAATGCCATGCCCTCGAGAATCACGTTCTGGCCCACGACGCCCGCGATGAAGTCCTTCTTGTCGACCTGCTCCAGCAAGAGCTCAGCGAACTTCACCAGATTCGGGTTGGCATGCAGTCGAATGACGTCCTCGAGCTTCGTCCGATGAACGCCGAGATCGACCAAACGCTGGGTGAAGACTTCCACGTGGCGCGCTTCGTCGAGGGTCTGAGTCGCGAGGAAACGCTTGCTGCCTTCGTCCGGGGCCGAATTGATGAGACCCGAAGAGGCCGCCAGTGCGCAGCGTTCACCCACGACGAGTTGCACCGTCGACCGAATTGCCTGCTCGCGCAAAGCGTCATTCTCCATCAGGGGCGCAGGTTCTTTCTCGCCCGCTGCGTGTCCGTACTGGGTGTCCTCCAAATAGCCCTGGGGTGCGGACTCCAGCCATTGTTGAATCGAGTAGGCCCGTAGAAAATCCGTCATCGTCGTCTCCCTGGGTTACGCGCTCTGCCGCACCCGTTGGGAACGCAAGCGTCGTGCCAGCCGTCGCCGCTGATGATCCACGCTGCCCGAAAGGCTGAGCCAATTCGCCACAAGGGGAAGGTGCGTTGGGTCATTTCAGCGCAGCGCCCCCGCGCGCAGGCCGGTGCCTCGCTCCGGGTTTGGCACATCCGTTGCTTGGTAGTCGAACCGAAACGTTTCGGATCTGCATTGGATTCGAGGGACCTGGGGGAATTCATGCGACCCAGTGAAGTGCGAACGCGAATTCTGGGCGAGCACATCGAACTGCGAAGTGTGCTCGGTGCGGTCGACGACCTCGCGCGACGCGTGGCGATCGGGGACACGGCGGCCGTGGAGACTCTGCGGGAGCGTGCTCTCGAACTCCACGACATGTTTGCTTCGCATCTCGATCTGGAGGATCGGATCCTCATTCCGGCGATCCGAAAGGCCGACAGCTGGGGTCCCGAGCGAGCGGATCAGCTCGCAGCAGAACATCGCGAGCAGCGCGAGTTTCTTCAGTACATGCTCGCGCGTATTTGCGACACGAATCGCCCGACCATCCTGCTGTCGCGGGAATTGCGCAACTTCGTCGAATGCATCCTCGATGACATGGTCCACGAAGAGAAAACGATCCTCGACGCGGATCTCTTGCGGGACGACGTGGTCGGGATCCGAGTCGAAACCGGCTAGGCGTTTCTGCGCCATCGGATCGACTGAAACAGGGAGGGCGGTATGCCCATTGGTGACTACTGTACGCGCCAGGTCCACAGCATTGATCCGGAAGCTACGGCCCTCGAGGCTGCGCAACACATGAGCCGGGAAGGAATCGGATCGCTGGTGGTGCTGCACAAGAAACGCGTCCTCGGCGTATTGACGGATCGCGATATCGCCTTGGGGATTCTACGTGAAGGGCACGATGCCGATGAGATCTGCGTCGCCTCGCTCGTCGCCAAGGACCCGGTAGTGATTCACGAAAGTTCGCCGGTCGGTACGGCCCTGGGCGTGATGAAGAAGAACGCCCTGCGAAGACTCCCGGTGGTCGACACCGAACAGGCGTTGGTGGGAATCATCACCGCGGACGACCTCCTGCAGTTGTTCACTCGCGAACTCTCGGATCTGGCGGACGTCGTCGAAGCGCAGGGGCGCCTTTCTCATGGCGTGGGACAAGGGATCGAACGCGACTTGGAGGCATCGAAATGACCCATCTCGAGCACTACAAGAGCGAAGTGGCGACGGTTTCGTGCGATGCGTCCGTGCGCGAGGTTGCGGACCAGATGGCCCACTATGCCATCGGTTCGCTGGTGGTCGTGGATTCCGATGAGCGGCCGGTGGGGATCGTGACCGATCGCGATCTCACCTGTCGGGTGGTTGCCCTCGAGCGCGACCCCAAAGAGACCCGAGTCAACGAGATCATGAGCGAACCCGTTATCACCGCCTCGCCGAAAGAGCCCCTCGAGAAGATCGTGAGCCACATGAAGTCGCGGGGAATCCGGCGCTTACCGGTCATTCGCGGAGCGCGCCTGGTGGGGATCGTCACGTTGGATGACCTGGTGGCTCGCTTGGGGGAAGAGTTGGGGGATCTCGGAGAGACCATTGGCAGCGAGATCGCAGCCTCCCGCAAGGAAGGGCGCAAACTGCGACGGCGCGAGCATTGGGAAGGTCAGATTCGTGGAGTCCTCGACGGAATCGAATCCGCGGGGGAGGAAGCGCGCGATTTCCTGGAGCGCGAACTCAAGCGCTTGGGTTCGCGCTCGGATTAGCCGCCGCCTCTCGGTCGGACGCGCCTTTCGCGAGTTCTTCGAATTCGAGGGCCAGCATGTCCGCCACGTCGTGGAGGTCCGGCAGGCGATCCCAATCGGAATTGAGCCCGAAGTACAGGCATTCGCAGTAGCTGAACAGCGCGAATCCCAACGCCTGGTTCCGGAACAGAGGCACCACGGGAAAGGCCTCGAGCAGCGGCGCGTCGAGTAGATAGAGGCGTACCGGGGGGCCGGGAACGTTCGTGACGACCACGTTGTACGCCAGGAAATTTCCCGCCAAGCGCACGGCCTGAGAAATCAGGGGTAGCGCGATCTCGTCCGCGAGTTCTTCCAGTAGCTCGCCGCCGCGGGCCTGCCCGGATTCCTTGAGTTCGCGCGTCGTTTCCACCACCTGTTGGTGGCGCCTCACCGGATCCACCACACCGATGGGAAGCCTGGCGATCAAGGTGGCGACGCGATTGCCTACCTCTCCCCGTTCTTCGGCGGATCTCACGCTGACGGGAACGAGTGCGCGAAAATCGAGGTCCGGCAACAGAGTGTGATGGGCCGATAGGTAGCGGCCGATGGCTCCCGCGACGAGTGTCAGCACCACGTCGTTGATGGTTCCACCCAAACGTCTCTTGATCTCGCGGACCGCGGCGAGATCGATCCGGGCCCAATCGAAGCGGCGATGCGGCCCGATCTGGGACGGGTTCAACGGGGTGAGCGATGCAGGACGCAAGGAAGACCCCAGAACCTCGACCATGGATCGCGCGGTCTCGAGTGCAGTATCGAGGGATTTGACGGGTTGGAACCCGAGGAAGCCCAGGCGCGCGAGAAACGCGGCCGGTTTCGAGACGCGGTGAAACAGCTCGTCGCGCAGCAACTGTCCTCGCTCGGGCTCCGGCCGCGGGTACCAGCGCGGACCGGAGTCGAACGCCGCCGACGGTTCGACGCGAAGCAGTTTGCCCAGCACGTCGACACCCGCGACTCCATCCACCATGCAATGATGAAGCTTCACGATCAGCGCAAAGCGGTCGCGCTCCACGCCTTCGACCACCCAGAGTTCCCACAGGGGTTTTCCACGGTCGAGTTCCTGGCTGATGATCCGCCCGACGAGTCGTTTGAGCGTTCGCTCGTCAGCGGGAGGAGGCAACTGCGTGTGCCGCACGTGATATTGGAGATTGAAACTGGTGTCGTCGATCCAAATCGGGCTTTCGTCCAGGGGCATGGTGGCGATGCGCTGTCGATAGCGAGGCACCAGATGGAGCCGGCTCTCGACGTACGCGCGAATCCGTTCGATGTCGAGCGATCCATCCGGGCGCTTCAAGGGATTGGCATCGAATAAGAGGGTGGCTGCGACATGCATGTGCGAACCGTGTTCTTCGATGTCGAGGAAGGAGCGATCCAGTGCACTGAGGCGTTCATAGAGTTTCATGGGGATCTCCACGCGCGATACGAACCGTAGGCAGTGGGCTTCGTTCGTTGCAATGTAAAGGCCTGGGAGTGCAGTTCCCATGCCACGGCGCGCAAGCGACTGGAATCCCCAGTGACTACCCGTTTGCGGTCCGCGGCGGCTTCGATCCGGGTCGGGTCCGCGAGCGCGCCTTGGGACTATTTGGCCCAAGCGAACCCTCGGATGTCGCGAATCACCCCTGGATCGATTCGTCGCGGGGGCCGCAGCATTGATACAATGCTCTCGACCCAACTCGACGGAAAGCGCCGAATCGATGAACCAGACGGACCAGCCCGGACTTCGAAAGCGTCTCCAGCTCGAGGCCCGCAGGATTTCCTCCCAGCACGAGAAGCTCAACTTCTTCACCTCGGCGCTGGCGGATTCGCTTCTGCACCAGAGTCCCCAGCAGGCGATCGAGGTGTTTCAACGCTTCGAAGATGCTCTGACCGCGCACCTGGACCTTGAGGAGCAGATGTTCTTTCCCGCTCTCCAAGGATTGCGCCCGGACATGGATGCCGACTTACTGCAGCTGATTCGGGAGCACGAGCGATTTCGCGAAGCGCTGCAACGGCTCGCCCGGAGTATCGAAGCGTCCGACCTGGAGCAGAGCCGCAGCGATTTCGAAACCCTGTGTGGTGAACTCGCGCGCCACGAAGCGCGCGAGGAAGAAATCATGAAAACCGGGAGCGCTGCAGCTCCCTCGGCGACCTAGGAGCGTTCTACGGTCGTGGCGTTTGGTCCGGAGACCTACGCCTGGGTGCAATTCGCACTGTCCCTGATCGTAATGGGTTACGCGGGATCCCGGCTGACCTACTACGGCGAAGCGATCGCCCAACGCACGGGGTTGGGCAGCACCTGGGTCGGGCTGGTTCTCGTCGCGACCGTGACTTCGTTGCCCGAACTCGTGACGGGTTCGAGTGCGGTCTTGCTGGCGCGCGCCACGGATACGGCGATCGGAACGCTACTCGGAAGCTGCGTCTTCAACCTTCTGCTCATCGTACTGCTCGACTTTCTCCACCGCGGATCTTCGGTGTATCAAAGTGCCAGTCAGGGACACATTCTCGCCGGCGGGTTCGGCGTCGTGATGATTTCGGTCGTGGGTCTCAACGTTTTGATCTACGAAAACGGTGGGAGTGCCCTGTTGGGCAACCTCGCTCTCGGTTGGGTTGGAAGCTATACGCCGTTCCTGTTGCTCGTATACGGAGTTGGGATGCGGACGCTGTTTCGTTACGCGCGACGGCAAGAGGACGGGGGCTTGGAGGCAGCGGCCGCGTCTGCTCTCCCATCGCTTGGAGCCGCAAGCGGGGGATTCGCGGTTTCCGGACTCGTGGTGGCCGCGGTGGCGCTTTGGCTTCCCTTCGTCGGCGAGCAGTTGGTCGAAAGCATGGGTTGGCATCGCACGTTCGTGGGGACGCTCTTCATCGGCTTTACCACCTCGATGCCCGAAGTCGTCGTTACCCTGGCGGCGCTTCGCATGGGCGCCCTGAACCTCGCGATCGGAGATCTGTTCGGGAGTAACCTGTTCAACATCGCCGTGATCCCGATTCTCGACCTGATCTATCTGGACGGGCCGATCTTGCGGGACGTGTCCGCACTCCACGTCGTTTCTGCTTTCAGTGCGGTGCAGATGACGGGCATCGCGATCATCGGCCTGCTCTACCGTCCCGCTACACGCGTGTTCCGAACCGTGGGTTGGGGGAGTCTGTTGCTCGTTTTGATCTACGTCCTCAACGCGCTCGTGCTCTACCTCTACACCGAATAGGGAATTCGGGTTGCGAAGGTGGCGAGGGCCTCTTCCCAACCCGGCTGGGTCGTGTCGATGCGCGTGTGCGCATGGGCGGGCCATTCGCTCGGGGCTTCGTAGGCCGCGACACTCGCCTCGTAGCGTTCCGGGCCCGCGTCCGAAGCGTCGGCTCCCTCCGCCTTGCGCTTCGCAAGGCGCGCGAGGGCAATCTCCTTCGGGCAAGTCGACTCGACGCAGAAGACGGGAATTCCACGGGACGCCGCCCAGTCGCGCGCCGCGGCGCGGTGGGATCGTCGGGAGTAGGTCGCGTCGAGGACCGCGGATCGCCCGGATTCGAGAACCGCTCCCGCGCGCGCGAGTATGGCGTCGTATACCTGCGCGATTCGCGCTTCCGTGTAGAGCGCAGCGCCCACGGCGGGGCGTCGATCTACCGGGGCTACATCGAACAGATGTTTTCGCACATGATCGGTGGAGAGCACCACGCCTCCGATCCTGTACGCCAACGCATTGGCCACCGTACTCTTTCCGGATCCGACGCTTCCGCTCATCAGAATCATTGCACCGATGGGCCTGGGCGTGAGCGCGCGGATCGCCAAATCCAGATGCCGCTCGGCACTGGAAACGGCTTGTTCGCGCTGCTCGGGCGAAATCTCGGGATCCTCCGCCGCGATCGCTGCGACCTTGGCGCGCACGCAAGCCCGGTAGCTCTGGAAGAAGTCGACGACGCCGTAGAGGTCGTAGTCGTCGCTATCGCGCGCATAACAGCGCAGGAAATGTTCCGCGAGCGCGGGAGCGGAGCGGTAGGCGAGGTCCATGGCGAGGAAGGCCACTTCCGATGCCGCATCGATGCGACGCAAATCGTCGTTGAATTCCAAACAATCGATGATCGTGGGTGCGGCGTCGTCGCGCTCGAACCAGATGTGATCGAGGTGGAGGTCACCGTGTCCGTCGACTGCGCGTCCACGCAAACGGCGCGCTTCGAAGCGACCGCGGTGTGCTTCGAGAAACCCCCGGGCGGATTCCTGTGCGCGACGGACCGGTTGCGCGAGGGACGTTCGGGGCGAGCTTCCGAGAGCGGCGAAGTTGTCCTCGATGGGTTTGGCAATGCGGTGCAACCACGAAGTGGCTGAGAAGGGGGCGGGGGTTCCGAGCCGCTCGCTGGAGTGAAAAACAGCGATGCGCGCGGCCACGCGTTCGAGCTGCTCGGGTTGGAGCGCCTGGTTGCCCAAGAGGGACAGCGCGTCGCGACCGTCGGGAAGGCGGCGCATCACGACGCAATGCTCGTGGGGATCGCGCGGGTCCACCCGGTCCATGGGCTCGCCCACGAAGGCGCGTCCGCGCTTCGAGCGGATCGGTGCGATGCCCAAGTACACGCTCGGGGCCAACCGCCGGTTGAGGTCGACTTCCTGTTGGCAGTCGCGATTTCGCGCGGCGCGGGTCGAGAAATCCAGAAAACCGAGATCCACGGATTTTCGGACCTTGTAGACGCGATCCCGGGTCAAGAAGACATGGGAGATGTGGGTTTGGCGGTGTTCGACGCCCGAGCGGGCCGAGTCATCGCCGCCGTAGGCGGGCGCCTGGCAGAGATCTCGAACCCAGTTGGGCGGGGTGGTCGAGGCAAATTGACCCATGAATGGCTGATGGCAACCTCCGGTTCCGATAGGAGCAAGCCGTGTGCCAGGCTTCGTTCTACACAAATGTCCCATTTAGAATCTATGAATGGGCTAAAATGTCCCACCATGTGCCATGCGGGGACGGTCTCCGGTCGTTTCAGAGTGGCACAGAGTCTGCTTTGAAGAACCGTCTAGCCTAGGGGGCACCCATGACAGGATTGCGTACTGCGTTGATCGTCGACGACGACGACGCCATGCGGGAGATGGTTGCGAGCCTGCTTTCGGAAGAAGGCTTTCGCACGGTGGACGTCGACAACGCCGAGAAGGCCCTGGAGCTTCTGCGCGAACGCGACGTGGATGTGGTTTTGAGTGACATCCAGATGCCCGGCCTGAGCGGGATCGAGATGTTGGGGGAGCTCCGGCAGATTCGCGCCAGCACGCCGGTGGTTCTGATGACGGCCTTTGGAAGCATCGATTCCGCCATCGACGCCATGCGGGCCGGGGCCTTCGACTACATCCGCAAGCCTTTCCGGCGGGACGAAGTGCTCGTCGTGTTGGAGCGCGCCCTCGCCCAACGCGAACTCGAAGATGAAAACCGTCGGCTGCGTCGAGCGGTGGACGAGACGGGCTCTTTCGGACAATTGATCGGAACGAGCCCGGCCATGCGGGACATCTACGCATTGATCCGCAAAATCGCCAACAACCGCAGCAGCGTTCTCATCACCGGCGATAGTGGTACGGGGAAAGAGCTGGTTGCCCGGACGATTCACTTCTCCGGCAATCGCTCGGAGAAGGCCTTCATCCCCATCAACTGCACCGCCCTGCCCGAAGGGTTGCTCGAAAGTGAGCTTTTCGGCCATGTGCGCGGAGCCTTCACCGGGGCGAACGCCTCCAAACGCGGCCTGTTCGAAGAGGCCGCTGGGGGCACGCTCTTCCTCGACGAGATTGGCGACATGGGGCTGGCGCTCCAGAGCAAACTCTTGCGGGCGCTGCAAGACGGCGAGATTCGCCCCGTCGGTGGAAACCGCTCGATCAAAGTGGACGTCCGCATCATCGCAGCGACGAATCAGGATCTCGAGAAAGGCATGGAGGAAGGCGGGTTCCGGCGCGATTTGTTCTATCGCCTGAACGTGATTCCCATCTGCATTCCGCCGTTGCGCGAGCGTCCCGAGGACATCCCGGCGCTCGTGACCGCATTCTTGAAGAAACACTCGCCCGATCGCGCTCGAACCGTGTCGGCTGCGGCAATGCGCCAACTCAACAGCTGCCCGTGGGAGGGCAACGCGCGCGAACTCGAGAATGTGATCGAGCGTGTTCTGGCGCTTTCCGATGGCGCCGAAATCGCGCTCGAAGACCTGCCGCGCATCCAGGAAGAGTCTCCATCGCAAGCCGCGACAGCGGGAGACCTGGTCGGTCTTGCGGAGCGGCGTCAGCTCAGTCTCCGCGAGCTCGAATCCCTCTACATCGATCGGGTCCTCGAGCAAACCAGAGGCAACAAGGTTCAGGCCGCGAAGATTCTGGGGATCAATCGTCGAACGCTCTATCGTCGTGGCCAAAAGCAGAGTTGCGCGGAATCATTCGGGGACGAGGCTACGGGTAGTTAGTACCTGCGGTCGCAACAGGTCGAAGGAGGAGCCATGGCGATCCGGAACATCGTTGTCGGAATCGACTTCTCGGATTCTTCAAATCGCGCCCTCGATCAGGCCGTGTTCCTCGCCAAATCCTCCGGCGCGAAGCTGCATCTGGTGCACGCCTACCGGCTACCGATCCAAGTGGAGTCGATGTATGGCATCTCGATTCCGGCGGACCTGGGTCTATCGATACGCGACGCTGCGGCGCGAAAACTCGAGAAATCGCGAGCGCGCGTTGCCGATTCCGGGCTCGAGGCCGATTGTCATTTGATCGATTCCGGTGCTGCGGAGGCCGTGGTGGCTGCAGCGGAGAAAATTGGAGCGGATCTGATCGCCGTGGGCACGCGGGGCCTCACGGGGATCAAGCACGTCCTCATGGGCAGCGTGGCGGAGCGGGTGGCCCACACGGCGCACTGCAGCGTTCTCGTCGTCCGCGACGACGCCTGAGCGGGATTGATCCCCACATGGTGAAGCAGCGCGACACGCCCGACGAAAGGCTCCGCTCCGAGAGCGCCAAGAGCATCGAAGAGCGCCTCACGGATCTCGCACGCGCGTCGGCCGAGACCCTGGCTTCGGAACATTTGCGGGCCCGGGAACAAGACGCGGTCTCCTCCATCAGCCGGTTGTTCTTTCAGGATGTCTCGCTCCCGGTGTTTCTCCAGGAATCCTGCGAACAAGTTGCTCGCGGTATCGGGTTGGAGCATTGCGAGATCTCGCAACTCGTCGAAGATGAGGACCGCTTGTCGCTGATCGCGGGAGTCGGCTGGACCGAGGACGTGGTCGGCATCGCGTCGGTTCCCGCAGGTACGAATAGTCAGCCGGGCTATGCGCTTTCCGTGAACGGACCGGTAGCCGTAGTGGACTATCGCGAGGAGCAACGCTTCGCGCCGTCCAAGCACCTCGTCAACCATCACGTCCGAAGTGGCATCAGCGCAGTCATCCGTGGACGGAGCCGCACGTGGGGAGTGCTGAGCGCCTACTCGGCGGCTCCGCGTAGCTTCTCCGCCGAAGACCTCGCCTTCATGGGAGCGGCCGCCAATACACTCGCCATGGCGATCTCACGCAAGGAAGACGAAGACACGGTTCAGGAAAGTGCGGCGCGGATGCGGGCGATTCTCGAAACCGCCGTCGATGGCATCGTCACCATCGATTCGTCCGGGAACATCGAATCCATCAACTCCGTTGCGTTGCAGATGTTCGGCTACGAACTGGACGAAGTGCGGGGCCAGAACGTCCGTCTCCTCATGCCGCCGCCTTTCCGAGCCGAACACGATTCCTATATCGAGAGCTATCTCGAAACGGGAGAAGCCAAGATCATTGGAATTGGACGCGAAGTCGTCGGACGCCGCAAGGATGGATCGGATTTTCCCGTCGACCTGTCCGTCAGTGAGGTCCGGTTCGATGGGTCCATTCTTTTCACAGGTTTGTTGCGCGATCTTTCGGACCGCAAGGAGGCCGAGGCGCGCGTGCGCCGCAGCGAAGGTCGCGCGCGAGCCGCGGAGCAGCTGGCGTCCATTGGAATGCTGAGCGCGGGCCTTGCCCATGAAGTCGGAACGCCGATGAATGTGATTCTGGGCTATGCGCAGATGATCGAGCGCTCGACTTCGGACCCCAAGATCCGCGAGCGGGCCCAGATCATTCATGAACAGGTGCGGCGAGTCTCCCATTTGATCGAAACCCTGCTCAACCTGGCTCGTCCTCACGAGGCGCGGCGTTGCGCCATGGATGTGTCGGATATCGTCGATCGCTCTCTCAAATTCTTGAAGGACAAGTTCGACAATCAAAAAATCGACGTGGAATGGGAACGCGATGGAGTCCACACGGTTTTCGGCGAGCAGGAAAGAATCGAGCAGCTTCTCCTGAACCTGTTCGTGAACGCGTCGGATGCGATGTCGAAAGGCGGAACGCTGCGGGTTCGCGTCGAGCAGGAGAACGGCGAGATATCGCTCCGAATTGCCGATAGCGGCACGGGCATGACGAAAGAAGTGCGAGAGCACGTGTTCGACCCCTTCTTTACCACCAAGGAGCGCGGACGGGGTAGCGGGCTCGGGCTCGTGGTCTGCAAGGGCATCGTGTCGGATCACGGAGGCGCGATCGAGGTCGCGAGCGAGCCCGGCCAGGGGACTGAATTCACGATTACGCTGCCCGAGCACCGCGAAGAATCCGGGCTGGGACAATAGACCGCACGATGTGACTCGAGGCAGCGACTCGGCCGTCCAAGGCGGGTTGCAGCACCTCGCGGGGCACGCTGTCGGTGGCACGGATCCTGCTTTCCCCAACATCATGCCCTCGAATGCTGCCATGCTCGTCGTAGAAGACGACCTCGCAATGCGGCAGATGCTCTTGGCGATTCTCCAGGAGTTTGGAATCGACGCCTCGGGTGCAGGAGGCGTCGAAGAGGCGCTGGCTGCCCTGCGTTCGCGAAGCTTCCAGGCGGTTCTGTGCGACCTGCGAGGCCTGCCCGGAGAGCAGCAGTCCATCGTCCGTCAATTGCTCAAGGTCCAGAACAGCTCGCGCATCATCCTGATGGGACCGTTCGGCATGACGGTCTCCACGGAACAAGTGCGGAAGACCGGGGCCGTCGCCTACCTCGCAAAGCCCTTCGATCGCGACAAGCTCATCGATGCGCTGAGGGCAGCACTCGATGACTGGGAATATTCGAGCGCTTAGGGATCGCGCTCGGGTTGTGACCCGAACTGGGGAGAGGCCGCTGTGAAGACGAACGAACGTTGCGTCGGAGATTGGATGCGAACGGATTTCGTCACTGTGGAAACCAAGGACCGACTCGATGACCTCGACCGTCTGATGCACCTGGGACGTTTTCGCCACCTTCCCGTGCTTCGCGACGGACAATTGGTGGGCGTCGTTTCGAGCCGTGATCTACTCGCAGCCTCGCTCACGAAACTGCTCCGCTTCGGAAAGAAAGATCGCGAAGCATTCCTGCGGTCCGTCGAGGTGAGCGAGGTGATGATGAAGCCGGTCCAAACGACGCGTGTGGAAACGCCGCTGTCCGATGCGGCGCGTCAGATGATTCGCCACAAGATCGGGTGCCTCCCGGTGCTGGACGTCGATCAGACGCTGGTCGGGCTCATCACGGAGACCGATCTGCTGCGCGCAGCTTTTGTTGCGCCCGGGAACGGCTGACGCACAATCTGGGGATGTCGAAATACGTCTACCTATTCAGTGAGATCGATGCGGCCGAAGAAGTGTCCTCCCGGGACTGGGACCGCGTGCGCGGCCTGTTGGGGGGCAAGGGGGCCAACCTGGCCGACATGCACCGTCAGGGGATTCCGGTTCCGCCGGGGTTCACGATCACGACCGAGGCCTGCAACGATTTTCTCGCAGCGGGAAAGACCCTCCCCGCGGGTTTGTGGGACGAGATCTTGTCCGCCACCGCGCGGGTCGAGAAGGACACCGAGAAGAAGTTCGGGGACCCCACCCGTCCGCTGCTGATCTCCTGTCGTTCCGGTGCCAAGATTTCGATGCCCGGCATGATGGATACGGTGCTGAACATCGGGCTCAACGACGATGTCGCCCAGGGCATGGTCGATCGCACGGGCGACCCCCGCTTCGTATACGACCTGTATCGTCGCTTGATCCAGATGCTCGGAGGTGTGGTGCTCGGTGTCCCCGACGAGATGTTCGAGGCGGTGATTCAGACCCGTCGTGAGCGCGCGGGGGTGAATACGGATTCCGAGCTATCGGCCGAGGACTGGCACGCCATTACGGACAAATTCAAAGACGTCGTTCGCACCTACGCGTCCCAGGAATTTCCCACGGACCCCTACGAGCAGCTTCGGCTCGCCACCGAATCGGTTTTCCTTTCTTGGAATGGGAAGCGCGCGGTGGATTACCGAAACGCGGCCGGCATCGCCCATGATCTCGGCACCGCGGTCAACATTCAGACCATGGTGTTCGGCAACATGGGCCCCGCTTCGGGAACCGGTGTCGCGATGTCGCGGAACGCTTCGACCGGCGAGCGGGAGCTCGAAGGAGACTTTCTCCTGAACGCTCAAGGCGAAGATGTCGTCGCCGGCATTCGCAAGACCCTGCCAATCTCCGCCTTGAACGACGAGTTCCCGGAACTCTACAAGCAATTCCGAGATATCGCGCAAAAGCTGGAGCAGCACTACCGCAACATGCAGGACATGGAATTCACCATCGAGCGCGGAAAGCTTTGGATCTTGCAGACGCGCGACGGCAAGCGCACCGCCCAGGCGGAGGTTCGAATTGCCGCCGACATGGCGGAAGAGAAGCTGATCGATCGCGGCGAAGCCGTCCGGCGCGTGCGACCCGAACAAGTCGACTTCTTCCTGCATCCGCAATTGGATGAGGTGGCCCTGAAGGAGCATCAACCGCTGGCCACGGGGCTCAATGTGTCTCCCGGCGCCGCCGTCGGTGTGGTGGCCCTCGACGCCGACACCGCCGAGCGTTGGGGGAAGGAAGGTGGGCGCGAAGTCATCATGGCCCGTCCGGAGACCAAGCCCGACGACGTGCACGGCATGTTGTCCGCCCAAGGCGTCATCACCCAACGCGGTGGGCGCACGAGCCACGCGGCGTTGGTGGCCCGCCAATTCGGAAAACCCGCGGTCGTGGGTGTGGAGGAGCTCGAGTTCGATCTCGAAGAGCGTGTGCTGCGCCTCGGCGAAGAAGTCATCAAGGAGGGCGATTGGATTTCGATCGACGGCACGAACGGATTGATCTATCTCGGCAAGCTTCCCACCGTCGTCCCGGACCTCAACAACCCCTACCTGCTCAAGATCCTGTCCTGGGCCGATGCGATTCGAAGGCTGCGCGTGCGCACCAACGCCGACTACCCGCCCGATGCCGAGCGCGCTCGGGAATACGGAGCCGAGGGCATCGGTTTGTGTCGAACCGAGCACATGTTCTTCGAGCAGGAGCGCTTGCCCATCGTGCAGCGCATGATCTTGGCCAAATCCGCGACGGAACGCTCGGAGGCCATCAACGAATTGCTTCCGTTCCAGCGCGATGATTTCGAGGGTCTGTTTCGTGCGATGGACGGTCTTCCGGTGGTGATCCGGTTGCTCGATCCGCCCCTGCACGAGTTCATGCCGTCCTACGACGAACTGATTCGCGATCTCGGTGATCTCAAGATGCGCCTGCAGCACTACCACACCATGAGCGAGATCGATCAAGCTCTGGACGAAATTCGCACCAAACAGGATTACCTCGATCGCGTGTCGTCCTTGCGCGAGGCGAACCCGATGTTGGGTACGCGGGGGGTGCGTCTGGGGACGCTGATCCCGGATCTGACCCGGATGCAGGTTCGCGCCATCGCCGAGGCCGCATGCCGTTGCAAGCGCGAAGGGATCGATGTTCATCCGGAGATTATGGTGCCGCTCACCGCCCACGTGAACGAACTGCGCAGCCAGCGCGAGATCCTCGACGCCGAAATCCGCGCGGTTTTCGAAGAGCAGTCGCTGGAGTTCGAGTACAAGGTGGGGACGATGATCGAGATTCCGCGCGCCGCGCTGACGGCGGCTCAGATGGCCGAAGTGGCGGAGTTCTTCTCCTTTGGCACGAACGACCTCACCCAAACCACCTTTGGCATCTCGCGCGACGACGCCGAGCAGGGGTTCCTCATGAGCTACATCCGCTCGGGGATCCTTCCCTCGAACCCCTTCGACACCATCGATCGCGACGGTGTCGGGCAGCTGATCGACATGGCGGTGCGCACGGGTCGGCAAGTGCGTCCGGACATCGAGACGGGAATCTGCGGCGAACACGGCGGCGATCCCGCGAGCATCGCACTGTGTCACGAACTCGGCTTGTCCTACGTGTCGTGTTCCCCGTTCCGCGTTCCGATCGCTCGTCTCGCTGCGGCCCACGCGGTGCTCGAAGAGAACGGATCATGAAGTTTTCCGAGAATCGTCTGGACGGGAGGGCGGTTTAATCCGAGTCGCCGGGAGAAACGCGCGCGATCCACTCTTTGTAGTCGCCGCGATAGTCGACCGAGGCTTGGCGGGCGCGCACGCGGTCGCGGATCTCGGCGAGAGCGGCAGCGTCGAGGGGGATTTGCCCGTTGAGATATTCGCCGACGGCCTGCGCCGTGCCGGAGGCCTGACTCTCGTCGCCGCCGAGCAGCGCTTCCTCGCCTTCGTGGGATTCGCCCGCCACGCCGAGGAAACGAGCGACGGCACGGACGACGTGGGTGCCGTGTTTGCGGGAAGCCACGATGTTCCCCTTGCCCGTCACGACGTTGCCGGCGGAAAAGACGCTCGGGTAGTCGTCGAGACGGCCCAGGTCCCAATCCGCAAACGCCAATAGTTCGCCCTTCATCGGGATGCCGGGCATGGGTTCCGGAACGCTGCCGATCGAACTGATCGCATAGGGGCCGCGGGCTTCGAAGCTTTCATCCGTGGGAACCGGTCGACCGTCCTTCATCGCCGTGCGCCGGAAGCGCAGACCCACCATGCGATCGTCTTCCACCAGAACCGCGTCGGGCATGCAAAGGGGTTCGATGGTGAAGCGATATTTATCCATCGCCTTTTCGAGCAGCTTGCCTCGCGCTTTGGCGACTTTCTCGAGCCGCTCCGGGGACGCGTTCTCGGGGGCTTCGACGAGTGGCATGTCCTCGATGCGACGGCGGTAGAAAATAGTGCAGCCCGTGAGTCCAAGATCATCGAATTCGAGATCATGTCCCTTCAGGATTTTGGGAATCCCTTTGACTTCGAGTTCGAGAATGGGGACATCGATGCCTCGTTCCGCCAATTTGGCGCGCGTCGTTTCGAGCATCAGCACCTTGGCGACATCGATGGACGCCAACCCGCCGCCTACCACCAATGCGCCGTCGACGGGCTCGAAGGTGGGGCCGGAATAATCGGCCTCGGGGTAGTGGTTGAACCAGATGATGAAGGGGTTCTGATAGATGAGGCCGTTTCCCTCGAACGCATCGGCGCCCTCGACGGGTAGGGAGCGATCCCGCCAAGCCCCACACGCCAACACCACGGCGCTGAATCCCCAATCCCGTGTGACGGCTTCGAACGGAATATCGCGCCCGATCTTCGTCAACGGAACGAAGTCGATGTTCGGGTGCGAGAGCTTGTTGCCGATGGTCTCGTATTCTTTACGCCGCAGGGCCAGGTGCCAGCGCGGGAGGCCATCTTCGATTTTTCCGTAGGGCCGCGGGTTCTGTTCGAAAACCGCCACGTGAACGCCGGCTTCCGCCAGACGCGCGGCGACTTCGGCGCCCGCCGTCGCCCCGCCGATCACCGCCACCGAATGTCCCGTCGAATTGGCCTCTTGCATGCAGTCGCAAGATGACAGCCCCGCGCCGAGAACTCAATAGACGCCGGTCGTCCCTCTCGATTCGACCCCTGGCTGCCGGGGAGGTCAGAAAGAATCTTCGCCTAGTTACACGTGTATTCCATGAGCGATACGGCGTCCACGCCGGCCTCCATGACGGTGGTGTTGGGCAGATCGGAGACCGTGAAGCGAATCTGGACCGAATCCGACAGCGGGGTGAAATCCTGCACGCGCACTTGAGCTTGATTCCACCCGGCGCCCAGCGCGGGGCCCACGACCTCCGCCAGAACCCACGTGGATCCCGCGTCGCCCGAGATTTCCACATGCATGGGTTCGTCTCGCTCGTTCGATCCCGCATCGTTGAACCAGCGCGAATATTGGAAGAACACCGCCCCGCTTGCGCCGGACACGTCTAACTCGGGCGACGTAAGCGTCGTGGACCCGAGGTCCACGTCCTCGTCAACGCCGTTTCCGGTGATGAAGCATTGGCCGGAACCGTCGGCGTCGGTTGCGGGGTCATTGCGGACACCTCCCTGCGCGGGAACCGCCCGTTCCCACGCCCCCGTCTGGGCGTCTCCCGACACGGTCCAACCTCGGTCCGACTCGAAGTCGTCCGAGAACCGCTCCGAGATTGCATCCGCAGTGATGACATCATGGGTTGCTTCGGGCGCGCCGAAGGGAGTCGTCAGCAATTCCCCTTCCGTGGTTTCCGCGCTGATGAAGAAACGAACTTGCGACCCGCAATCGGTGAGTGGAAGCACCGCATCGTACAGATTTGGGGAAATCTGGGTCATGGGATATTCGCCGAATACACCGTCGGTGCCTTCCACGTGCAGAATCCCCGTGCCGGGTTGAATGCTTCCCAAGAGGTCGGTGACCTCCACCCGCATGGCCCCACCGGGAGAAATCAGCGCCGGAATTCCGTTCGGGAAGACGAAAGCGGCGTTGTCGCTGGACCCACAGGAGCATGCCAGGTCGCAGGCTCCGGGACACGCTGCGGCGTCGGTACCGTCACACAGTTCGCCGGGGTTTCGGACGTTGTTGCCACATTGGTCGAAAGCCAGATCGAGCTCGAGTTGCCCGGCGAGTCCTGTACTCCAAGCCGCGATCTCAACCAGGTAGTCTTCGCCGGCGGAGACCGGGAACCGGATCTGGGATTGATCGCCGACGAACTGATCGTTGCACGCCAATTCGGAAAGCGATCCACACGTGCCCGAATGCGCGGCGAGTACCGTGTCGTAGGCACTGCCTTCCGTGCTCGCGGTCACGAATCCATCGTCCGGTGCGGTCACTCTCACCCATCCGCTACGCCCGGCATCCGCGCAGGTGAGAGTGGGCTCATCCGGGTTGGTGCTGAAGGTGCTCAGATCCTGCTGGATGACGGTGGGGAACTCCGAAATTGCGCCAGCGTCGATGCACTGGTTGGCCACGGGGCCCGTGCAGTTCTCATCACAGGTTTCCAGGTCGATGTTGAGTACCAGGTTCCCGCCTGAATCGTCTCCGTAGCTCGTTACTTCGACCCGGTAAGTCTCGCCTGCGAGCACGGAGAGTTGGATGCGGGATTGGAGCGTTCCATCCACATCGTCATTGCAGGTAAGCGGCGATAGGTCGCCGCATACGCCGGAATGGGCCGAGAGAACCGTGTCGTAATTGCTGTTGAGCGTCGAGATCGTGACGATGCCAGCCTCTGGGGCGACAAATTCGAACCACGTGCTGTGAGCTTGCTGATCGCCTGTTCCGCATTCAACGAAGGGGTCGTCCGCAGAAACTGTGTTGTTGGCCGTGTTGACTTGCAGCGTTGCTGGAAATCCCGGAATCGCCGCAGCGTTCGAACAGTCGTCGGGACTCGGAGCGCTGATTTCCGCAGCCGCGCAAAGCAGGTCCGCCTTGACGGTGTCCAGGCGTTGGATGCCGAATTCGTTCTCCAGGTGTAGTGCACCGTGCTTGATGTGCTTCGGCTGTTTGCGAGCTCGCTTTGCCGTGTAACAGGTGAGGCCCTGGTTGGCATCCTTGATGCCTTGGCCATCCTGATCGACCGGCAGACAAATTTCCTTCGGGCTGCGCAACCCAAACTTTCGGCCGCCGAGCAGCGCTTCGAGCGAATTGGTGACGAAAGTTTCCACGCCGCGCGGGAAGCTCGGCGTCCCCCGGGACTTCTTGGCTTGGTAACACTTGTAGTGGTCCACGATGTGGTTGTCCGGGTCCAGTGGACCGGGCGGGCTCACGAGACTCAACGAAGTGGGCACCATCAAACGCGTGACCCGTAGGGTGTCCATCGTGTGATCTCCGTATTTGTCGGAAATCGCAAGACCCTTCCGCCGATCATGGGTCGCGCCGCCGGCGCTCCGGAGCACGTAGCTGACCAAATGGGTGTTGGGGTCTTGGATCCCATCGGCATCGACATCGGTGTCAGACGCCACGCAAAGATGTTTCTGCGAACGCGCTTCGAAGGGACCACTTTCGAAGCCGTCCGAGAGCAGCACTTCGGTTCGTTCGAAGCGTTCACCGAACGCCGAGCGTCGAGTCTTGTAACACGCGAATTCATCGAGTTCGGTCTGGCAGGTGCAATCCGACTTGCAGGCCCCGAGACATTGATTTCCAGCGCCGTCGCATTGCTCGCCGAGTTCGACGACGCCGTTTCCGCAGACCGCGGGGTCGGATCCATCTGCGCCGAAGACCGTACGGGTGAGCTGATAGTCACCGTAACCCACGAACGCATCGATCAATACATGCCATTCGCCCCCGGCGGGTGCGTCGAGAATGCAGGCTTTGAACTGGGCATCCGTCATGCTCTGGCAGTGGTAGTCCTCGAGGGTGGGGGCGCTCCCATGCTTGAGATACATGTCGAAAATGCTGCCGTTATCCGCGGCGTTGAGTACCACCCGGAGCTGGGAAGCTCCGCTCGGGATGCTGAACTGGGTACGGGCTTCGAACGGGCCATTGAAGTCAATGGTTCCGTTCGCCGCGAGAACGTCTACGTCCGGACTCTCTACGAAGGGACCTACGCAGGTGGGGTGGGTTACGTCCGCTCCACCCTGGGCGAGGATGAAATCTTTGTAGTTCTCGACGTTGGCATCGTAGCTGTGGTCCGTGGTGAGGCACTCTCCGTTGGTTCCTCCGGATGTGATTCCGGCCACAACGGTTCCGTTGCCGAGATCCATGAACAGCGGCCCGCCAGAGTCTCCGAAGCAGGTGTTGGAGTCCGTGCCGGGCGAGCCTACGGGTGCGGAAAAGTTCCAGCAGACGAGTTCGGTGTCCGTGGCGCCCGATGAGGGGAGGCAGCTGGTCGTCTCGATCTGCCCCTGGCGTTTGATCCCTGCGTCATTTTGGTTTCCATCGCTTAGGCCGAAACCCACGATGGTTCCGGAATGCGGGATGAAACCCGCGGGCGAAGTCTGATTGATGGGCGTCGGAAGAATTCCGGTGACGGGTTGCGCGAGCTTCAATACCGCTACGTCGGCCACGGGGAAATCAAAACTGGGATGGATGCTGATCGAGCTCACTTGAAACAGTCCAGCGTGCTGGAAGAAAACCTCGAGCTCGTCCGGATAGGAAAACTCCACGCAGTGGGCAGCGGTGAGAAACGTTTCGCACCCGATGAGCGTTCCCGAGCAGATTTGGGATTCGGATTCGAGAAGAGCCCCGGTCGTCGGAAAGCTCGTCGTCGGAAGACCGTTGACGATGCGCGGGTTGCTGCGCGGTGCGGCGCTCTCTGCCGGCGCGCTTCCTGAGAGTAGGATGAGGCTCAACGAGAAGGCCAGGGCGGTCAGTGTTTCGACGCGAATTCGTTTCGCGATGATGTTCGTGTCCGATTCGAGCGGCAGCATGATCGATCTCCAACAAGAGGAGCGAGGACTCTACGACCGTTGATCGCGAGTAGCCTTAGGGGAGGCTTAGTGTTTGATTAGATTCGAACTGGGGTCGGAAAGGGCGCGAGCACTCCAACTCAAGTTTGTGTCAAACGCGAAGGCGATTTCGAGGTGACTCTGCCTATCGCATGCGCATGCGTTGTAGCCGGCCCAAGCTGTGTGTCGGCGGTCATCGGGTCCCGGCTAGGGGGCCGCGCAGGGGATGCCGATGTCGTCGCCGCAGGCTTCGAAGGTGATGGAGACGCCGGCGTGATTTCCGTCGGTGGTTCCATACGACGTGAGTTCGGCGTAATAGGTCTCGCCGCCCAATACCGGGATGTCGATCGAGTTCTGGCCGAAGGTGCACGCCACTTCGGTGAGGGCGCCGCAGGTTCCCGAATGGGCCGCCCAGCGGCCATTGAAGAAGGTTCCGAAGCGCAGCGTCAGAACACCCTCGCGGGGGGCGATCATTTCGTACCACAGGGTATGGGAACCCTGGGGGCGCAGGGCGAGTCCGCAGGAGAGCGGGGGATCATCGGGCGCACTGGTCTCGTTGATGGTGCTGTTGGCAGCCGAGAAGGGGAACGTGTCGACGCGGAACGCGGCCACGCATTCGTCGCCCGCCACGGCGCATTGGCACTGGCTCGTGCAGGTGCCGGGGCAGGCAGCGTCGTCACTCGCGTCACAGGCCTCGCCGGCTTCGAGCACGCCGTTTCCACAGGAGTCGGCCTCGAAATTCGCATGCAGAACCGCCCGTCCGCCAACCGTGTTGCCCCGGGACGCGATCTCCAGGAAATAGGTTTCGCCTGCGTTCACCGGCAGTTCGACCTCGGAACGGGGGGTATCGAGGTCATCACTGCACGCGACTTCGCTCTTGGACGCGCAACTGCCCACGTGCGCGGCCAATACGGTGTCGATAGTGGTCCGGTTCTTTCCCTCGAACGTGTTTGCGCGCAGGGTGCCGTCGGAAGGTGCCGTGAACTGATACCAAGCGGTGTGTCCCCCCCGAAGCTGCGTGGGATCGCCACACGAGAGCTCGGGGTCGTCTGGATCGCTGGAGTAGTGTGTCGTCTGGATCCAATCGTTGTAGGGGAACGCGTCGATGACTTCCGCCCGCTGGCAAGTGTCGAGCGCGCCCGTCGCACATTGGCAATCGCTATTGCAACTGCCGGGACAGGACGGAGACGCGGCTCCGTCGCATCTTTCATCCGCGTCGATCACGCCGTTCCCACACGTGTTCGGTACGAAATAGGCCTCGAGATCCGTAGAAACGTGTGATTGGCGCGTCACAGCGAGTTCCAACCAGTAATTTTGACCGGCCTCGACGTCGAACCGAATCGCCGCGCTGGTGTAATCCGCCGGCTCCAGAGAGCAATCGAGTTCCTCCAATTGCGAGCACGCTCCGCGGTGCGCGGCCAACACCATCCGAGACGTGTTGTTTGCGTTCTGATTCGCAATGGCGACGAATTCTCCGTCGGAGTCGGGAGTGAAGCGGTACCAGGTCGTTCGAAAATCCGTGGGACTGCACGAAAGTGTGGGGTCGCTCGGTGACTGGCCCGATTGTGCCAGGGAAGGGAAACGATAGTTGCGCACGTGGGTGGAGAGTTCCGGCGCACTCAGGCACTCGTCGGGATCGTCGGGGAGGGCCGCGCAGGTACACGCCGTATCACAATAACCGGGGCACGCAGCGTCATCGGCTCCATCGCAGGCTTCTCCGGGGTCCATGATTCCGTTTCCGCAGACGTCGAGATCCAGGTCGAGTGAGAGAACCCGCGAGAAACCATTCCCCTTTTGGTCGGCGGTGACTTCGAGGTAGACCGTCTCGCCCGCGGTGACGGGGAAATCCGTTGGAGGAAATGGATCACACAGCTGTTCTTCCAGTTCGCCGCAGGCGCCGGAGTGCAGCGAGCTGTCGACGGCGTAGTTGGTGCCGCTGGTGTCGACGAGGAGGGTTCCCGAGGTGGGCGGCGTGATGGCGTACCAAACGCTGTTGAAGCCCCATTGGGGTCGATTCGAATTTCCCGCTGCGCAGGAGAGCACCGGGTCGTCAAAGGAAGAGGTGGCGCTCGTTACATTGAGCGTCTCTGCGAAGGGAAACGAGTTCACCGGACGCGCGGCCACGCAGGCGTCGTTTCCGCTGATGCAACGACAATCTTCGCTGCAGAAACCGGGGCAGGAATCGTCGGAGCCGACTTCGCATTCTTCGCCCGGATCGAGAATGCCATCGCCGCAGGAGTCGAAAATGAGGTCGAGGGAGAGAACGCGGCGGTTCTGATCCTCGTTCTCGTAGTCGGCGGTTACCTCGAGATAGAGCGTCTCGCCTGCGGTGACGGGTAGCTCGTGGGTCGATTCGTCTTCGCACAACAGCTCCTCGAGGTTGTTGCAGGTGCCCGTGTGCACCGCGAGGTCCACGGAGTAGTTGGCTCCGGCCGCATCGATGAGGAGGGTGCCATCGATGGGGGGCGTGACGGCGTACCAGACGCTGTTGTATCCCCAGCGCGGTCGATTGGATTCGCCGTACGCGCAGGAGAGCACGGGGTCGTCGAAGGACGAGGTGGTGTTGGAAACATCGAGTATTTCCCTGAAGGGAAACGTGGTCACCGGGTGCGCGGTCGCGCAAGCGTCGTTTCCGCTGATGCACTGGCAATCCTCACTGCAGAAGCCCGGACAGGCCGCGTCATTTCCGTTTTCGCATTGCTCATTGGGGCTGTCGAGCACGCCGTTGCCACAAAGGTCGAGGGCGGCGTTGAACTCCAAATGGTTGCCGGAGCCATAGCTTTCGTAGTGCGATACCTGGACGCTGTAGGTCTGGCCCGCTTCGGCATCGAACTCCACCGCGCCCAGGTACGCGTAGGGGTCTGCGGCCCAGTCGTTGCAGACGATCTCGTCGTCTCGTGTGAATTCGCCGCAGTTACCGGGATAGACCGAGATCACGCTGTCGAACTCGCTCACGAAACTATCGAGAATCAGCTTGCCGCCGACTTCCGGGGTGACGCTGTACCAGACGCTACGCGTGCCCGCGCCGCAGGTGGGCCTGGGATCGTCGGGCGCGTTGGTGGCGAGACTCGTGTCCGTGACGTGGCTGAAGGGAAAGCCATCGATCTCGATGGCATCCATACAGCTGTCGAAACCCGGTGCACAGGTACAGTTCGAGGTACAGCGACCCGGACAGGCGGCATCGGCGTCGATGTCGCAGGTCTCCCCGGGATCGAGGTTGTAGTCCCCGCACGTTTCCGGTGTGAAATGCGCGACGAGGTCCAGAATTCCTCCGCCGTTCGCTTCGCGATCTTCGCTGATCGCGACGTAGACGGGCACGCCGCCCACGACGTCGAAGTCGACGATGGTTTGAATCGCCAGGAAGGGCTCGTCCTGGGAGCCGTCGCAATAGAAGGCATCGAGGTCACCGCAGGTTCCGTTCAGCGCGGTTCCGACCGTGTCGTAGTCGCTGCCCGCGGTGTCGATCCAGATGTAACCATCGACGGGAGCGGTGACTTTGTACCAGACGGTTCCGCGGTCCTCCCCGGAACCGCAGACTTCCGCATCGTCGACGGGGTTGTAGGTGGCGTTGGAAACCACGCGTCGATCCTCGAAGGGAAATTTCGCAATGGGGATTGCGTCGCTGCACTCATCGTTCCGGTTGCAGTTTCCACCGCACGGGAGAAAGTCGAAGTTCAGGCGTAGGTGTCCTTCATTGTCTTCTTCGTAGAGACCGAACTCCGACGTGACCTCGATGGTGTAGGTCTCTCCCGCATGAACCCCCACGCCCAACTGCGCATCGCCTCGATCCCCCGCATAATCGTTGCACGCAATCTCCTGAAGATCGCCGCATCCGCCGTTGAAAACCGCCAGCCCGGCTTCGTAGTCGCTGCCGAAGGTATCGACGGAGAGAACCCCATCGGCGGGCGCCGTGTAGCGGTAGAAGACGCTATTTTCCCCTTGCTCGTAGACACAGGACGCGAAGGGATCGTCGAACGAAGTTGTGGCGGTCTGCACATTCAGCAGGTGGGTGCTGGGGAACGAAGTGATCTCCGGTGCGGTGCTGCACTCGTCCGGTTGGGGCTTGATCACTTCCGCTGCAACGCACAGGGACTCTTCCTTCTTGGTGTCTTGTTGGAGCGTCGCGATGGCGTCGGCGCTGTGGAGACCCACCTGTCGGGTGTGATGGGTTTCGCCACTGGCTTTCTTTGCCTGGTAACAGAGAATGGCTTTCTCCGGGTGTTTGATCCCCAGCCCGTCTTGATCGCCCGGTAGGCACAGGCGCATGGCGCGCTTCAGGTCGTAGCGGCGGTTCTCGAAGGCATCGGACACCTGGGCCTGGATGCCTCGCGGCATGCGGGGGAAGCCTCGGGAATCGCGCACCTGGTAGCACTTGTAGTGATCCAAGAAGTGGCTGGAGAGCTCCGGCGCCAATGGAGGCGACGCGGGGTCGAGAGCGGCGGGAACCAGCAAGCGCTCTGCGCGGCGCGTGTCGAGATGATGTTCGAAGAACCGCGTCTTTACCCTCAACTCTTTTTGCGCCACGTGTTTCAGTCCGGCGGCAGGTTTGATGTGATAACCCTCGAGATGTGTGTCGGGGTCGTCGATGCCGTCGCCGGCGCCGTCTGCGGGCGTGCAAAGCGCTGCGGGCCCGCGGACGTCGAATTGGCCCGACTCGATCTCGTCCGAGATTCCAACCTGGCTACGTTCGAAGCGTGGGGACCCTCGGGACTTGCGCGTCGAGTAACACATGAAATCGTCGATCTCGGTTTGACACGTGCAATCGCTCGTACACGCCCCCGGGCAATTGGCGTCGCTGGCACCATCGCACTCCTCGGCGAGTTCGCTCGATTCGTCGCCACACACGGCGGGAGCCGCGTCATGGATGGTTGCTGTGAGTTGGAACGGGGCGTTTCCTTCCCAGCGATCCACCAGGATGAACCAATCCCCGGCGGCAGGGTTATCGATCACGCAGGATTCGAACTGCCGGGACACCTCGGAAGCACAATCGAAGTCATTCGGGGTAGCGGGGCTTCCGTGTTTTACATGCAGGTTGAAGATTTCCCCGTCGCGCCGGGTGGAATTCATCGTGACGATCATGCGAGTAGCGCCGGGCGTGACACCGATTCGATACAAGGCCTCGGGATTCGCAGCGCTCAGGCTTCCAGTGCGTTCCACGACACTCACGGAGGCGTCGCCCACCGCCGGGCCACTACAGGACGGATCCTCGAGGTCAGCGCCGCCCTCGGCAACGATGAAATCCAAGTAGGTGGCGAGGTTGGAGGCACGGTTGCTTGGATCCCCCGGGTTGCATCGGCCAGAGAAGGATGTGGCGGCCACGACTCCTCCCGCCCCTAGATCCATGAACAGGGGCGCTCCGGAATCGCCGAATCTGCAGGTGTTCGAATCCGAGCCGGCGGGGCCGAGGGGCTCCTCGAATTCCCAGCAAAGGTGTTCTTCGTCGGAGCCTGCTTGGCAGAGCGATGTCTCCACGGCGCCAAATCGTTTGAGCCCTTCGTCGTCTCGTCCATCGAAGGTTTCGCCAAAGCCCACGAAGGTGCCCGGAGCGGGGATGAAGTCCGTGGGATCCAATGTATTGAGCGGGGTCGGTGCAATGCCTGTTACCGGAGTCGCGAGTTTCAACACGGCAATGTTTGCGGCGGGAAAATCGTAGTCGGGATGGGGCGTCGCAGAGGCGACTGGGAAGACCCCGGCATGTTGGAGGTAGACCGAGAGATTCGAGGTCGTTACATGCGAAACGCAGTTCGCCGTCGTCAGGAAGGTCTCACAGCCGACCAGCACACCCGAACAGCGGATGCCTCCGGAGTGGAGCACCGCCCCCACCGTGGGAAACGACTGGGTCTCGAGACCATTCGATATCGCGTTGGCCGTACGTTCGCCGCCGCTCCAGAGGGCGAGCGCCAACCCGAATCCAACGCTGGAGAGAACCTTTGAAAACCGGACTGCGGAGAAAAGCGGCATCGGGGCCTCCTCGCCAAGCCGCCCCGAGGCGGCCGACAGCCGCACCATAGATTGCGGCGAAAGCGCGCTGCTTTAGCTGCGTCTTAGGATTTCGTGAGTTCAGTGAAGGCCGCCGGCAGCCAGGAGCGGGGAAACACTCGCCCTCGGCTCGGTCTCCAGATTCCTCAAATACCGGGGAACGCTGAAGAATTCCCCGGTTGTCCGGTAGGTTGGAGCCATGTCTCACGGGGATTCCGAGCACGACGCTCCCGTCACTGTCGAGCTGTGATCGCTCGAGCAGGGCCGCAATGGACCCGGGTCGCTTGGCGGAAGATTTCAAGGCCGCGGATTTTGTTCGAAAACCGCCACGTGAACGCCGGCTTCCTCCAGCCGTGCGGCGACGTCGGCACCCGCCGTCGCCCCACCGATTACCGCCACCGAGTGCCCCGCCGTAGCGAGATGGCAGTTGCGTGCCGGGAACTCAACCTCCGAGTTCCCCCTGTATCAGCGATGTCCGTTCACAGCCTTCGATCAGTCGACGTGACCCAGGTCGGTCCAGAATGCCTCGTAGACCAGATCGACCTCATTTGCGCGATGCGCGCGAAGATCGGATAAAAGCGCCGCAGCCTCGCGTCGGATCTCGAAAACGTCGACCACATCGTGCGCCGCAAGCGCGTTCGCCAAGGCCCCTGCACGTCGTTCCAGTGTCACGTGGTCTTCGCGAATCGATTGAATGCGATTGCGGAGTCGCGGTTCCACCGCTCCGATCTCGTCGAACAATCCCTCGGGTTCCTCGACCCCGTCCACGTGAGAGCGAATCGCTTGGCGCACGCGCTCCAACGCTTTTCCAGCCTGCTCCGACCAGGGGTTCTCACGCTGGACGGCGTCTTCGGCCAGGGCGCTCTCCAGCGCTTCGATGGCTTCGGTGAGGGCATCGTGTCTCTCGCGTGCGTGGGCCGTGAGCTCTTCGTGATGCGCGTGCAGTGCTGGATTGATCTCCGCGGCTTTGGCGGGCTCCGGGCGACCCCACTTTGCCCCAGACTTTCGGGGTTCCAACTTGTCCATTTCATTCCACCTCGAAGTTGCATCGAGCGTGTCGGACGAGCACCAGTAGAAAATTTCTATGCACCCGGGGCGAAGCGTCAAGCGGGGGAAGAGGTGGATCCAAAAAGTGGGGACGCCGTCGCCCTCGGCCGCACCCCAATCCCGTGGAATGTTCCGCGATCCGGTGGTGTATGGTCCGCGCACGGGCCCTTAGCTCAGTGGTTAGAGCAACCGGCTCATAACCGGACGGTCCCTGGTTCGAACCCAGGAGGGCCCATCTTCGATTCGCTCAGAAAAGATCTTCGCCGGGGTTGATTTGTAATACAACTGATGACATACTACGTATTACATCAAGTGGGGGTTGCCCTAACTCCCCGTACCCGAAGGAGAAAATGATGAAGAACCAAGAAACGTTGAGTGCTTGGATCGAGCACACCGTGGAGATGGGGACCACCAGCGTGGAGAAGATCCACAAGGCGATTGCCGGGCTTCCGCTGGAAGTGATCGAGCGAAACGGGCTGTGGGAGGACGCGGCGCAGGACGTTCGCAAGCTTCAGGAACAGTCGATCGGGGCCGTCTACGATGTGATTCGCGAAGTGAATCACCAGGTCGCGGAATTCGCAGCGGACTTGCTCGGGGAAACCCAGACGACGCAGGATTCCTGATCGGCCCAGGACGGGACGCAGCATGGCGGAACGCAAAGATCGATTGATCCAGACACGGGTGCCCGAAACCCTCGAGAGCACCCTCAAGCAGGAAGCGCGCCGGCGGCGAACTTCGGTGTCCCAGACCATTCGCCACATTCTCGAAGACACCTTCAATCTCGTCGATGGGGTGGTGGCGAACGTCGACGACATCGTGACGGATTCGGTCGAGTTCGCTCAACAGGTGCGGCGCAGCGCGGCGCGTATCGGGGGCGCGGCGCGCGCGGGTCGAAACCCGTGTCGCGAACCGCGCGCGGATGCGGAATCGAGTCTGGCTCACGTTCAGGCTTGGAACGAAGTCGTGTTGAATCAATCCGTCCCGTGCTCGAAGTGCGGGGCGGATCTTCCGCGCGGGTGCACGGCCTACATGGGGTTGTCGGGAGATCCCAGTGCACCCAGCGCGTGGGTGTGCAGCGACGCCGTGGAGTCCCTCGCCGATACGCCCGAAGCATCGGACGCGGAGCGGGAAGCCTAGGTCGAGACCCGGGTGAGTTGATTGCGAAGTACGACGCGTTGGATCGGCGTCATGCGCTTCGCTGTATCGCGCCGGATTTTCATCTTCTGGGGTCCGGCGGGTCCCAGCAGGCTGCTCTGGCGAAACTGGAGCAGATCCCGATGGCGGCCCCGTGGGTTCTCGGGATCCGTCCACCACGGTCCCTTGTGGATCCCGTTCGTGTCGGCAATCAAGACGCTGCCGCGTCGGCCGAGGAATCGAACCCAGGTCTCCTTCGGAAAGAAACGTTCGATCTCTTCGTCGCTGTAGCGTCCGTCGCGTCCGGTCTGGGGCTTCCAAGCCGTCACCGAGTGGTGGTGGGTGCCGGGGACGAACAGCAGCGGCCCGTGATCTTCGTCGACGTCCGAGAGCAGGACAAAGAACTTGATCAACTGACCTTCGTGGGTGTCTTTGTGGAACAGCGACGACTCGACGTTCGGGAGCGGGAACCCGCGCTTGACTTGCAGGTCGGCCCGAATGGGCGCGTAGCCGAGGTAGTGGGTGGTGATCCGAAGCAGGGAATCCGTGAGGATCGACGGCACGATCTCCGGAATGTTGAGCAGCGGATCGCGCACGCCGATGTGGTGCTCGAACTTCTGTAGCTCCCGGTAGGTAAAGCCTTCGAGGCTCGTCAGGCGTTTGGCCACCACCGAGTAGGACATCTCGGGAGAGAGATCGATCTGCGCATCGCGCAACAAGCGGTCCGCCTGATCGCGGATCGTGTCGATCACGTCCGTGTCGAAGTAATTTGGCAACAACGTAAAACCATCGCGCCGAAGTTTTTTCAGGTGTTGGGCTTCATCGCCTTCGAGGGCGAAGAGTCGGCGTTGGCGCCGGAATGCGAGGACGCGGCCGAAGTTGCCCGCATATTTCGAAACCTTCGCTTCCGATTGCGCGATGCGACTGTAGACGTGCGGATTTCGTCGCAGTTGTCCTTTGGTCTTCCGGAGCCAGTGGCTGGTTGTGCCGGGCATGATGTCCCCCACTCTGTCGGTCTTATCGGAAGACCCGGCGGATTCCTAAAGGCGCACGCCGTCCCCTAAGTATCGGATTTGATTGGGTAAAAATTACTCAGTGGACAGTGGACGCGGATTGTTGAAAACTAGCGCTAGTTAGTTTTATGCCGGCCTCACCGATTCTCGAAACTCCCGCCCCCGCCCCCACTCGCAAGGGTGAGCGGACCGCCGCGCGCATTCTCGACGCCGCCGAAGCCTTGTTCGCCGAGCGGGGCTACGCGGGAACCACCCTGCGCGACGTGGCGGCCCGGGTGGGGGTTCGCAATCCGAGCCTCTACAACCATTTCTCCAACAAGGAATCGCTCTATCGCGCGGTACTCGAGCGCCGCATGCGACCGCTGCTCGCGGTGCTTTCGGAGTTCGCGTTGGAGAATCGCGCCGTAGACGCCGAGCGCTTACTCGATCGCATCATGGGTCTTCTGGCCGAACACCCGAGTCTTCCGCGTTTGTTTCTGCACGAAACCCTGGGAGGCGCCGAACGCATCACGCCGATGTTGCGCGAGTGGTTTACGCCCGCTCTCGAACGCGCCCGCGAGTTGGTCGATGCGACGAGTGAAGGTCGTTGGGGGCGCGAACACGTGCCCTTTCTCGTGCTCGCGCTGTACCACGTGGTCGTGGGATTCTTCACCGTTGGGCCGCTGTACGAGGCCATCGGCGGCGACGATCTCACGAGCGCCCGCGCGGTTGCGACCCAGAAAGAATTTCTCAAGAAGTTGTTTGCCACCGTTCTTCCCGAATCTGGACTCGCGCCCCCAGGATCACCACAGGAGTAGCTCCCATGTCCTCCCTCGATGTCCACATCAACTACCTCTCTTCCGATTGTTGGGACCACGACATGCCCGAACGCATGCGTTGGTTGCGGAAGAACGCACCGGTGTTCTGGTCCGAGAAGGACAACCTGTGGATTCTTTCGAAGTTCGAAGACGTCTCCTACGTGTCGAAGCACCAGGAAATCTTCACATCGGCGCAAGGCGTGCGACCGGGAAATCCCGCCAAGATCGGCCTGATCGACGAAGCGGAGCCGCGACACACGAAACTGCGGAGCCTGATCAACAAGGGCTTTACGCCGCGCATGGTGCGTCATTGGGAGAAGGCGTTTCTCGAAATCGTCACGGAAGCCATCGACGGCGTGGCGGATGCGGGCGAGTGCGATTTCGTCCAATCCATCGCCGTCCCCCTGCCCCTGATCCTGATCGCGGAGATGATCGGGATTCGGCGCGAAGACCGTGGTCGATTCCACCAATGGTCCGATCACATGATCCACGCCGACGGAAATCTCGATAACCCGGAGGTCATGGCCCAGGCGGGGCAGGCGTTTCTCGAATACTCCACGTATCTGACGGAGATCATCGAAGATCGCCGCCAGAATCCCCGAGAAGATCTCGTCAGCATTCTGGTGGGCGCCAAGGACGACGGCGTGTTGACTCAGTTCGACGTGAGCGATCTCCCGGGTGATCTCGGCAACGAGCACCTGGATCTCGCCAACGACGAATTGATCTTGATGTGCGTGATTCTGCTGGTGGCGGGCAACGAAACCACGCGCAACGCGTTGTCGGGGGGCATGCAGGCCTTGATCGAGAATCCCGATCAGCGCCAGAAGCTGATCGACGACCCGAGCCTGATTCCCTCCGCCGCCGAAGAAGTCGTGCGTTTCGTGTCGCCGGTTCGATCCTTCTCGAGGACCCTGACCCAGGATACGGTGCTGCGCGGCCAGGAGATGAAGCAGGGTCAGCAGGTTCTGATGCTCTATCCGTCGGCGAATCGGGACGAGGAGGTCTTCGCGAATCCCGATCAATTCGACGTCGCACGCAGTCCCCACCACCTGGGTTTCGGGCAGGGCAGTCATTTCTGCCTGGGCGCCAATCTCGCGCGGATGGAATTGCGGGTTGCGTTCTCGGAGCTGTTGCGCCGCTTGCCCGACATGGAATACGCGGGCGATGGGCCCGTGTTCCAACGCTCCGCGCTGGTTCGAACCTGCAGTCGAATGGACGTGCGCTTCACGCCGGAAGTTCGCTAGACGGTGGCGACACGTCGCCAGGAGCCAGTATGATCCCGGGCTCACGAGAGAGGCCCCATGACGAAGCGAAGCTCGGAAGACGAATTCATCGCGCGCCAGGAGCGCGATCGCGCGCAGCAATCGGAAATCAAGCGAACTCAGGCTGAGGAACAAGCCCGCCGCAAGAGCCACTTCATGAAGTGTCCCAAGTGCGGCGCGGACCTTTCGGTCGAGCATTTCCGCGAAGTGGAGATCGATCGCTGCGGAGAATGCCAGGGCGTGTGGCTCGACGCGGGTGAACTCGAAAAACTCGCCGGTGGCGAGTCCCCGTTGTTTCGCGGGATGATGGATTTCTTCCTGAAGCGCGACGCCGAAGACGCCAAGGATTAGACGATCTTCCCGAACCCGGGAACTGTCACCCTCAGTGCAAGAATGTCTCACAAATCGGGTTTTTCGATATCCCTAACGCTTCCCCTCCGACTGGCGGAAGTGAAGAGATGGATGAAGCCCGTTCGGTATTGACGCTCGAGAAGGACCGCTCGCTGCGGGAGCTTCTCGGCTCGATTCTCAGCGCGCGCGGAAATCGTGTGGAGTCGTTCGAGGATTTCGCAGCGGCGCGAGCCGCGCTCGGGGACGCCGACTTCGACGCGGCCGTCCTGGACCTGGATTTCGCTCCCGACCCCAACGACCACATCCAAGCTCTGCGATCCTGTGCCGCGCACGTTCCCATCGTGCTCATCTGTTCCTTCGCGCAAGTCGACCGCGCCCTCGAAGGGATTCGCGTAGGAGCGCACGATTATTTCACCAAACCCTTTCGCCGCGAAGAAGTCGAGATCGTGATCGCCCGCTCGATTCGTTATCGCGAGCTCGAGCGGGAGAACGAGCGCTTGGAAAGCCAGGCCGCGGCGGGCGCCTTACCGGTTCGGGTGAATGGAGAGGGGCAGCTGATCGATACGCGAACCGGCCGGCCCATCGGTTTGCGCGATCTCGAATCCCTGTACATCGACAAAGTCCTCGAACGCGTCGATGGCAACAAAGTTCGCGCGGCGCGCATGCTCGGTATCAACCGACGCACGCTCTATCGCCGGGGCAAGGGGGGCTCCCCTCCAGCGAAGCCAAACCAGCGAATCGGGGTCTGACGGCCGGAATTGCACGCGGAGTCTCCCTATGGTGGAATGGGCGTTCACGGCCCACCGGGAGAATCCATGCTTTCGAAATTCGACGACTACCCCATCCACCAGACACCGGAACCGATTGCGCGAAGCGCATCGAGCAGCCGCAACGTCTACGACCGCTATTGGTTCAACGGTTATTCCGACGACGGGGAATTCTACTTTGGAATCGGTCTCGGGCTGTATCCGAACCGGAACATCATGGATTGCGGGTTCAGCATCGTGCGCGATGGAGAGCAACACGCGTTCCACGCCTCCCGCCGCGCATCGCGGGAGCCCTCGGACACCCAAGTCGGCCCGTTTCGGATCGAAATCGTCGAACCCATGCGGACCCTGCGCGTCATCCTCGACGAGAACGAAACCGGCATCCATTGCGATCTCACGTTTCGTGCGCGCACGGCGTCCGTCGAAGAAGGTCGCCAAACCCTCCGCGTGGAAGACAAGATCCTCATGGATGCCACGCGCTTCGCCCAGTATGGACGTTGGGAAGGCAGCATTGGCTATGCGGGCAAGTCACTCGCGGTAGAGCCCCGTCGCGTGTTCGGAACCAAGGATCGGTCCTGGGGCATTCGCCCGGTCGGTGAACCCGAAGCCGGGGGAGCGCCTCCCACGAAGCTTCCGCAGATCTTCTTTCTGTGGGCGCCCATCCATTGGGACGATCACTGCACCCACTTCTCCACCTTCGAGGACGAAGACGGAATTCCCTGGCACCAGGACGGCATGATCGTCCCCGCGTACGAGGATCCCGACGCGATTCCGGGTACGGAAGATCCGGGCATCGACGTGATGGTCTCCGTCGAGCACGAATTGGTCTACCGGCCCGGTACGCGGCGCGCGCAATCCGCCACCCTCAAGCTGCTGTCGCGGGCGGGAGAGCAGCGTGTCATCGAACTCGAACCTCTCTTGTGTTTCCAGATGAAGGGCATCGGGTACACCCATCCGGAATGGGGCCATGGGGTTTGGAAGGGGGAACTCGCGCTGGCGGGAGAATCCTGGAAGTGCGACACGCTCGACCCCATGGCGATCGAGAATCAACACGTTCAGCAAGTCATGCGCGCACGCTGCGGTGACCGCGTGGGAATCGGCGTGATGGAACAGCTGTGCTACGGGCGTTTTCCCCGCTACGGGATGAACGAATTTCTCGATCCCGCTCGCTAGCGGGCGAGCGGCGCGGCAACGCCGCCCATCAATCGAGAATGGCGGGGTAGATGATGGATTTGAGCTGCCCCCGGAAATTGAACAGCTGAGATGGCAGGATCTGGGTCAGGAAGATTACGATCAGGTCTTCACTGGGGTCGATCCAGAACGCCGTGCTCGCCGCGCCCCCCCAGGCGAACTCCCCCGCGCTTCCCACGACCCCGGCGGCTACGGGGTCGAGGGTGACGGAAAACCCGAGTCCGAAACCGACGCCCTCGTAGGTGGTTTCGCTGAAGGCGCCACTGGCCAGCTGGGTCAAGTCCTGGTCCTCGGGAAGATGATTGCGCGTCATCAACTCGAGCGTTCGCGGGCCGAGAATGCGGGTGCCGTCGAGTTCGCCGCCGGAAAGAAGCATGCGGCAGAACTTGAGGTAGTCGGCGGCCGTCGATACGAGTCCGCCGCCGCCGGAAAGGAAACGCTGCTCGCGCGCCCAGCCGCTTTTCTGGGGGTCGTCCAGCAAGAGCAATTCCTTCTTGGGTCCACGCGTGTAGGACGCCGCAAAGCGATCCAGTTTTTCTTCGGGGACGCGGAAGCCCGTATCCAGCATGCCGAGCGGTTCGAACAAATGCCGTCGGAGATATTCGTCGAGTGGCTCGCCCGAAATCTTCTCCACCAGATGACCGAGGACGTCCGTCGCCACGGAGTAATTCCAAGCCGTACCCGGTGAAAATTCCAGGGGCAGGTCTGCCAGGGCTTCGATCATGTCCTGTAGGTTTCCCTTGTAGCGGGCATCCAACATGCCGATCCCCAGTTTTCGATAGGCGGCATCCACGTTCGTGCGATGCATGAAACCGTAGGTGAGACCGGACATGTGGGTGAAAAGGTCGCGGATCTTCATCTCGCGCTGGCAGGGTTCCGTGAGGAATTGCGGATAGGAACCCGCGCGAAACACGCGCAGATTTTTCCATTCGGGAATGAACTTGCGCACCGGGTCGTTGAGTTGAAAGTGACCGTGCTCGTACAACATCATCAACGCCACGGACGTAATGGGCTTGGTCATGGAGTAGATGCGGAAGAGAGTGTCTTCGGCCATCGAAACGCCGCGCTCGCGGTCGGCGAGCCCTTGCGGCGAGAGGTGGGCGATTTTGCCACGGCGATAGACCAGCGTCAGGGCACCGGCGATCTTGCCGGGATCCAGGTACCGATTCTTCAGGTGGGCGTCGATGCGCGCGAGGCGCTCACCCGACAGTCCGACGTCTTCCGGTCCAGGGGCCATGGAGATCCTCCTCGGGCGCTCAGTCTACCATTCCCCGGCACTTCGTCTTTTGCGCCATTTCGTTTAGAATGGCTCTGCGATGACCCCCCCGCACCGCATACTCCTGGTCGATGACCACGAGCTGGTTCGAGCCATGCTCGCCCAGCATCTCGATGCAGAGAGCGATATCGAGGTTCTGGGTCAGACGGACAACGGATCCGAGGCCGTCGCAATCGCCGAGCGATCCAAGCCCGATGTCGCGATTCTCGATATCGACATCCCCGGTGCCGACAGTTTCGAGTTGGGTCGCATCCTGCGCGACAAGTGTCCCGGGATCCGAATCATTTTCCTGAGTGGGTATCTCAAAGACCAGTTCATTTCGCGCGCGTTGTCGATGAACGCCGACGCGTACCTCACCAAGAACGAGTCCCCGAGTCGTGTGGTGGACGCCGTTCGTTCGGTGATCGCGGGAGAGCGTGTTTTCTCCAGCGAAGTTCGCTCTCGAATCAATCGCTTCGCCTGCGAACGCCCCTATCGCGAACGGTCTCCCCTGGAGCTACTGACCGCGCGAGAACTCGAAGTGCTGGGTCATGTCGCGAGGGCCATGTCGAAGAAGGAGATCGCTTCGACCCTGGGGCTCAGCGTCAAGACCATCGATCACCACGTCCACCACGTGATGAACAAGCTCAAGATTCACGATCGCGTCGAACTCACCCGCTTCGCCATTCGCGAAGGTCTCGTCAACCCCTAGGCCGAATGTGCCGGAACCCACCAACCCCGGAATCGAAACCGCATCGCTACCGGCGGTGATCTACTGCCTGGAACGCGATGCCGAGAATCGTCCGCGTCTGCTCTACATCAGCGGAGCCTGTCGGGAGATTCTGGGGCTCGATCCCGAAGAAGCGCGGGCGGATCCCAATCAACTGACTGGAATGGTGGTGGCGGAGGACGTGCCCGCCCTGGTGGAGAGCGCCAAGCGGGCGCGGGATCGGGTCGAAGTCTGGGAACACGAATACCGGATCCGCAATGCCGCGGGGAGGACGAGGCATGTGCGCGCCATCGCCCGCCCGACGCCATTCGAAGATGGAAGCATGCATTGGACCGGCGTCATCATCGACACCACGACATTGCATCACCTGCAGGCGGCGGAGCAGCGCGATTTCCGGGTCCGGGCGTCGGTCATCGATACGCTGCCCGCCAACATCGCCTTGCTCGATTCCCGGGGCACGGTTCGTTCCGTCAACGCGCGTTGGCGGCAGTTCGGCCAGTGTCACGGATATGTGGGTTCCGGTTGCGGAATCGGGATGGACTATCTCGAAGTTTGCCGCAAAGCGGCCGGGCCGGGTGCTGAGGCGGCACTTCGTGTGGCGGATGGGATCGAGCGCGTGCTGAAGGGAGAGCTCGCGTATTTCACCGACGAGTACGCGTGCTCGACCCCGGAGAAGGAGCTTTGGTTTCGAGTCTACGCGGCTCCAGTGGGTCCGCTCGGCGACGAAGGTGTCGCGGTCATGCACACCGACGTCACCGAGCACAAGTCTGCCGTGCGCGAGAGCGAACACCTGGCCTCGATCGTTCGCTACTCCGATGCCGCGATCATTTCCGTCGACCTCGACGGGATGATCTTGAGTTGGAATCCCGGAGCCCGAAGTATTTTCGGCTACGAAGAGGCAGAGGTCCTCGGCAGATCGATCACGATCCTCCACCCCGAAAATCTGCCCGACGAGCGCGAGGTGGTGCTCGGCAGCGTGCGCCGGGGCGTCTCCGTGAACAATCGGGAAACCCTCCGCCTACGCAAAGACGGAGCACTGGTCGATGTGAGCTTGACCGTGTCGCCGATCATCAACTCCCAGGGCGATGTCACCAGCATTTCCTCGCTTATTTTCGACATCACCGATCAACAGCGCGTGCGCGCCGAGCGCGCAGAACTCGAAAACCGGTTGCGTCATTCTCAGCGCCTCGAGAGCCTGGGGGTGTTGGCGGGGGGGATCGCGCACGACTTCAACAATCTTCTCTACGTTATCCACGGCAATGTCGAACTCGCCATGCGCGACCTTCCGGAGTCGGGGCAAGCGCGTCACAACCTGGAGGCGGTGCTTGCGGCCACGCGACGCGCATCGAGTATGACATCCCAAATTCTGGCCTTCAGCCGAAGTTCGAAACGCAACGAAGAATCCGTCGACATGGTGACGATGCTGAACGAGGCGGTGGAGGTTCTGCGCTCGACCTGTGGCAGCGACGTTCGTGTGCAGGTCCACGACGATGGGGAGCCCCACGCGGTGCTCGGAGATTCGGCACAGGTCTATCAGCTCTTGATCAACCTGTTGGCCAACGCCTCGGAATCCATCGGAGGATCCGTGGGAACGATCGAGATCCAGATCGGTTCCGTCGACGCCAAGAGTCAGATGGCCACGGAAGAACTCGCACCCGGGCTCTACACGCGCGTCACCATCGCGGATTCGGGGCGAGGGATTCCGCCGGGTGTGATCAACCGGATCTTCGAACCGTTCTTCACCACGCGCCGTGGGGACGGCGGCACCGGCATGGGCCTGTCGGTCGCGCACGGCATCGTCAAGAGCCACGAGGGTGCGATCGCGGTAGACAGCGTCGAGGGCAAAGGGACGACGTTCACCGTCTACTTGCCCGAGATGCCTCCGGCAGAGAAGACGTTGCGGGCGCGTCTTCCCAGGGCAGAGCTCGCCCGCGGGAGTGAGCGAATTCTATTCGTGGACGACGAAGCGCCGCTGGTCCGCATGACGGGAGAGATGTTGAACGCCTTGGGGTATCTGTGGGATGGCTTCACGAGCGGGGTCAGCGCTCTCGAGTATTTCCGCCGAGATCCCGGTCGATTCCAACTCGTGATCACCGACCAGATCATGCCCGACATGTCGGGCGATGCTCTGGCGGATCAGTTGCGCAGAATTCGCAGTGACATCCCCATCGTTCTCTCGAGCGGGTATTCCGAAAGCATGAACGCAGCCACTTTGGCACGGCTCAACGCCGACGCCTATCTCAACAAGCCCGTGAGCATGCAGGTACTGGCCGCGACTCTGCGCGAATTGCTCGATCGCGAGTCCCACACGACGAACGTCTGAACGCGCCCCTCGCCGCCCGTTACTTGCGCGGAACCGAGTGTTCCCAATCCGCGAGCAAGGCCCGCAGACCCGCAATCAGTGCCAGGGGTTGGTCGAGCATCATGTGGTGATGGGCCTGGGGAATCTCGACCACCGGCGCATTGCGACCCAGTAACTCGTACATGTAGTCCCCGATGTCGGGTGTGACGAGCCCATACTCCCCTCGGAATAGCGCGATTCGACAGCGCACTTCCGGAAGGATTTCATGGGCGGGGCGCGGTGTGAAGCGATGAAACACCATCGGGTCGAACTTCCAGGTCCAACCGCCTTCCTTCTGGGTCAGGGAAGTCCGCGCGATGTGGTCCATGATGTATTGGTTCTCGACCGGGTGGCTCGGTACGAGGCGGAAGTGCGCGAGGGCGGTTTCGAGATCGGGATAGACCTTGGGGTTGCGAAAGGCACGCCCGCGCGCGCCTTCTTCGGCTTCCGGGTCCGGGCGGCGTACCGGGGAGTCGAGCACGACGGCACCCGCCAAGCGTTGTCCGAACAGGGCCGCAGCGGCAATGGTGACGAAGCCCCCCATGCTGTGTCCCACGACGATCGGGGGCCCGGGGAATCCCGCGTCCTCGGACACCGCCATGACCTCCCGGGCCCACATCTCCCGCGGGTACTCCTTGCGGCGTCCGCTTTCCCCGTGCCCCGAGAGGTCGAGGGCCACGACGCGATATTGGTGGGTCAGGAGGGGGGCGATGAAACTCCACCAATGAGCATGGGCGGCGCCGCCGTGGACCAGCACGATGCCGGGTTTCTCCGGGTCACCCCAGGACAGGTATTGGATCCGACAGCCCTCGACCTCGATTCGCCGCTCCTCGAAAGGCGTATCGAGGGCCTGCAGGAACCAGCCCGGGGCGTGGGAGGTGGCCATGGCGTGAACCTACGGCAAAGGGGCGCGAGCCGCCTCGCCTGGGTTCGCCTTTGGGCTTGCGGGCCAACCAACCGGTTGGTAGGGTTCCCAACCAATCGGTTGGTTGGCGCGCCCACAAGAGGAGCTGAATCGATGGCCGAGCGAACGCCCTTGGTACTGGCCCGCGTGGTGGGTCGTGCGATCAACAATGCTTTCCGCGCCCGTGTCGGTCGTTTTCGGGATTGGCCCAACGACGCGGTCCTGCTCGACGAGCCCCTGGCCCTGGCAGAGGAGAAAACGAATCGCTTGCGCCGCATCTATGCGAATTCGATGCGGGACGCCTGGGATGGTCCGACGCTCTTCCGCGAAGCAGTCGCACGCCACGGGGGCATCCAACTGTCGCGGGAAAAACGCCTGGCCCTCGCTCACCCGATCTCGATGCTGATGTGGGGCGAGTTGGCGGCCTGGATCGTGGCCGCGGAATTGGCCGAGCGGCTCGAAGACCCGGACGCGCGCCTGGCGGCCTCGGCCCAGGTGTTCGATGAAGCCCGTCACTTCTACACCCTGCGCGACTACATGGCGTTGCTCCACGTGCCGGTGCCCAAACTCGACGCCTACTTTGCGATCGGTGTGCGCCGTTTGCTCGCTACGAAAGACCTGACGGTCAAACTCTTCGCCATGCAGCTACTCGCCGAGGGCACGGCCATCACGATCTTCCGCTTCCTCGCGGATGCCAAGATCGAACCGGTGCTGGGCGACCTCTTGCCCTACATCGAAAAGGACGAAGCCCGTCACGTCGGCTTGGGGGTTCTCTACCTACCGGATCGGCTGAAGGAGCTTTCCGTGCGGGAGCTCAAGCGAATTCGCGGCACGACCTATGGCATCGGAGATCTCTTCGGCGCCACGCAGATTCGTTACGCGCCCTACTACGCCGAACTCGGTCTCAACCCCCGCGATCTGATTCGCAACGCCGACAAGATGCTGTGGGAGCTGGACCAGAAGATCGGACCGATTCCCGGAACCGACTTGCGCTTCTTTCCCCGCAATCCGACCACGAGCCCCACCTACGAGGCGGAGTTGGATCTCGTGGTCCCGAGACCCGGACACGGTCAGAACCCGCTCGGAAAAGCGCTGCGCCGGGTAATCGCCTTCGGGGGACGGGCACTCGCCGCGTAAGCGCGGGTTGGAGTTTCGCATGGCGGATAGTCGCGAACGAATCATCGACACGGCCCTCGGTCTGATCGCCGAGCACGGCTACGAAGGGATGAGCTTGCAGATGGTGGCCGACAGGGTTGGCCTCCACAAAAGCACGCTGTTCCACTACTTCAAGAGCAAGGAACAGCTGGCCCACGAAGTGTACTCGGGCATTGGCGAGCGCTTGTTGAAGCGCATCGAACCCCTGCTCGCCGTCGGCAAGCCCTCTCTCGATCAGGTACTTCGACTGTCCGATGAACTGGTCGACCATTTTTCCGAAGAACGCGGAGCGGCTCGATTTCTCATGCGCTTGATGGTGGCGGAACACGAATCCGCGCTGAGCGCTCGGGTCTTTGCATTCGATGCCGACGACGCGCACCCATTCGACCAGGTATTGGTCGCTGCGGGGGCTTGGCTCGACCGCGCCCGGCGCGCGGGCGTGATCCGGCGCATCAAGGTGCGCCACACACTCATCAACCTGTTGGGGCTGGTGCTCTTCTATCCCGCCATCGCGCACGCGACGGGCAGCGCGGCTCTGGATGCGGATCCGTGGTCCGAAACCTCCCTCGGAACCCGCAAGCGCGAATTGCGAAATTTTCTTCGAGCGGCACTGGAAGCCCATTAGGCAACCCCTTTCGCTGGTTTTCGCCGCGCTGCTTGACCTAGACTCCGCAGGTGCGCGCCCCTCGAATCCAGGCCTTGGTCTGTGCCGCGGTCTACCTCGGTGTCTTTTCGACACCGTGTCCATCGCCGGTGGCGGCGCGTTCCCCGGTCGATTCCCATCCCAGTGCGCGATCCTCGTCCGACCACGCACACGGCCGCGCGTCGACCCCGGTCCAAGAAGTCCACACCCCGCACGGTCACGCGCATCACGACCACGACCACCACGCGCACCCAACGCCGCCGCCGCGGCGCCACGAAGCTCCGGTGGATGCTCGACTCGAAGCCCCTTGTTCCTGCGGCTGTGGAGAGCGTGCGCCGGTCGGGTTCTCACTGGTGTTGGGCCATCCCCTTGTGACTTCGTTCTCTCCCCCGGTATTGCCCCGGGCCGCGGTGGGGCATGCCAAGTCGATCGTTTGGCTCCCGGATCCATTCCGCATCGGTATCGAACACGTTCCGATCTCTGCCTAGTTCCGTTCCAATTTCATTCTTCGAAATGACGAAATCCGCCGTCGCGGGGGCTCACCCCTGCCGACGGAAAGGAGAGATGACGTGTCGTTCCGTTTTGCGCTCGCCCTGGCGAGCGTTGTATCGGCCGTTTCGTCCGCGACCGCCTATGAAACCGGTCGCGTCGACGGCCACGCGCCCATCGGAGTGATGGGCGACCACACCCACCACGCGGGCGAATGGATGACTTCCTACCGCTACATGCGAATGAGCATGAAGGGCAATCGGGATGGAAGCGCGCGCAAGAGTTCCGCCGATGTACTGCGCAATTTTCCCGTGACGCCGACTTCCATGGACATGGAGATGCATATGTTCGGCGTGATGTACGCGCCGACGGACCAGCTGACGCTGACCGCCATGGTGCCCTTCCTCCGACTCGATATGAATCACAAAACCCGCATGGGGGCGAAGTTCACCACGCGTTCCAAGGGCATTGGGGATATCGCGGTCGGAGGATTGTGGAAGCTCTTTGAAAACGAAGTCCACCACCTGCACGCGAATACCCGCTTGAGTTTCCCGACCGGGTCGATCTCCGAGAAAGACGACACCCCCATGGGTCGCGTACGCCTGCCCTATCCCATGCAGCTCGGTTCCGGGACGTTCGATCCCTCGGCCGGGCTGACGTACAGCGGGCAGGGGGGGGCTTACTCCTGGGGTGGCCAGGCGCTGGGGACCTATCGCTTCGGGAACAACCGCAATGGCTACCGACTCGGACACGAGTACGAGGCCTCGGCCTGGGGGGCGCGCCGATTGGCGAGCTGGTTGAGCACGTCCTTGCGGCTGGCCTGGCAACAGTGGGGCGACATCCGCGGGGACGATGACGACCTGGTGAAAACGCTGGTCCCCACCGCCGACCCGGATCTGCGGGCCGGTAAGCGGCTGGACGCGCTGGTCGGGCTCAACCTTGCGGCCGGGAAGGGAATCCTGAAGGGGCAGCGTTTGGCCCTGGAGGCCGGTTGGCCGGTCTACCAGAGCCTCGATGGACCCCAGCTCGAAGTGGATTGGCAGCTCACCTTGGGCTGGCAATTCGCGTTCTGAGGGGACCTGGCGGGGAGTCCGGTGGACTCCCCGCCGTTCAATGCTTGACGCCGAGGGCCGGGCGGCATAGAGAAGGCGTGGTGCGCGAAAGCATTCAATACCTACTCGACCTCCAGAAGCTCGACGACGATCTGATTGCCCGGACCGAAGAGTTCGAGGCCCAGCCCGGTCTGGCCGCCGCAGCGGAGCAAGTGCGCGAAGCCGTCCTCGCCCAAGGCGAAGCGGCCAAACTCGCCTTGGAGGCCGAGGAACTCGCCCGACGCAACGCCGAATCGGCGGTCCGAGACGCGGAAGCGCTCCTGCAGCGCCTCGAAGGCCAGCAGGGCCAGGTGAAGAGCAACGACGCCTACCGGGCGCTGCTTTCGGAGATCGAAGCGGCCAAGAACTCCATCTCCGAGCAGGAAACCGCGGTGCTCGAATCCATGGAGACCATCGACGCCGCCCGCCAACGCAAAGCCCAGGTCGATGCGGAGATCGCGGAGACCACGGACCGCCTGGACGGGGAAGGTCGCGAGCGGGAAGAGCGGCGGCAGACGCTCGAGAAGGAGATCTCGGCCCTGCGCGGCTCGCGCGATGAGGTGGCGTCCAAGGTCGAGAGCGGGTTGCTGGCCCGCTACGAAAAAATTTCCTTGCGGCGGCGTCCGGCCATCGTCGTTCTTACGGGCGAACTCTGTACCGGTTGCCGCGTCGGGATCCCGCCCCAGCTCTACAACCAGATGCTCGAGGGGTTGTCCGTCGTCGCCTGCCAGTCCTGCCAGCGGCTCTTGATTGCCGACCGTTGGCTGAAGGATGAGGTCTAGGCCGCCTGGATCCGAGAATCGAAGCGTTTCAGAGCGCTTGCGACACGGTTTGCCTCTGGCTGAAAAGCGGTCTCACGTCTTCCGAGGTCGAATCTTTTTTCCTTTTAAAATCAAATAGTTAAGAGGTCGTTCCGACGGCGGCGTCCAGCCGATAAGGAAAGGGGGGTCTGCTATGCTCCCTCTGGTCCCGGCCGGCTCCCCCGGCTGCCTACCGGTAGTGCCTTCCAGGTGTGAAGGGATCGATGAGAGATAAGGACAGATACTGGGATTGCCTCGATCAGGCGATGGATGCCTCGCACGGTGGCCGCACCGAGGAGGCGCTGGCTTGGCTCGACGAAGCGTTGAAGGCCCACCCGGGTGGCGCCGAGGCCCACAACGGCCGCGGTGAAATTCTCTGGGAGGCGGGCAAGGTCGAGGAAGCTCTCTACGAATTCGACCGCGCCATCGCGGCGGATCCCAAGTTCATCACCGCTCACCTCAATCGCGCCGAACTCCTGATCGAGGGCTTCAACGACTACGAACAGGCGATGGAGCATTGCGATCGGCTGCTCGCCGGCAGCGAAGATCTGCCGCGCCTCGACCGCGGAGTCGAGGCGGAGCTCTACTACCTCAAATCCAAGTCGCTCTTCTACGTCGACGATCTCGAAGGCGCGTTGTTCCTGGTTCGGCGCGCACTCAAGGCCGGCGGTGAGCAGGGCGTGTACCGGGCCTTCGAGGGGCAGCTCTTGTTCGAACTCGGGCGCTTCGAAGAGGCGCGGTCCCAGCTCGAACGCTCCATGGCGCTGGATCCGGAATCCGCCCACGCGATCTATCACTTCGCCCTGGTGGCCGAGCGACTCGGAGAGTCGGATGCCGCGGCCGGGGCGTTCGCGACGGCGGATGCTCTGGAGCCGGAGAATTATCCCCAGCCGACGGAAGTCGATATGGAGACGTTCGAACGATCCGCCGCGGAGGCGCTCGAGAATCTGCCGCGCTCGATTCGCGAGTACGTCGAAAACGTTCCGCTGTTGATCGAGGACTTTCCCGCGGAGGATTTGATTCGCGGAGAGAATGTTTCCCCGCAGATTCTGGGAATCTTCATCGGCATCCCGCGTACCGAAGCGGGAGTGACGGAACCGACCGAAGACATGGATCGCGTGATCTTGTTCAAGAAGAACCTGGAAAAGGTTTGCCGCGATCGTTCGGATCTGATCGAACAGATCCAGGTCACGGTCAAGCACGAGATCGGCCATTACCTGGGCCTCGACGAAGAAGATCTCGAGCGCCTCGGACTTGCATGAGCTTTCGGGTTAACGGCCGGCGAAGCCGGCCTGCCCGTCTTCGCTCTGGCACATGGCTAGGGCCATGTGCTTCGCTGCGCGCCCTTCGGGCTTGCCTTTCGGGTTAACGGCCGGCGAAGCCTGTCTATTCTTGATTCGGTTGGTTTGAATCTGCTGGGAAGCGGGTCGGGTGTGGCGATCTGGTGGGGGGTGGGGTTGCTAGTGTGTTGGGATGGAAACGGGGGGTTTGGTTCGGCGGCTTGTCTCTCTTTTGGGAGAGGGGGGCGTGTTGTCTCGGGTGGAGGAGTTGTTTGCGTACGAATGCGATGCGCTGACGCTTCACACGAGTGCTGCCATGGCGGTGGTGTTTCCGCGTAGTACGCAAGAGGTGAGCGCGGTGATTCGCGCTTGTCGCGAAGCGGGGGTGGCGTTTACGCCGCGGGGTGCGGGGACTGGACTTTCGGGTGGTGCGTTGGCACCCGAGGGCGGGGTCGTGATCGAGTGCTCGCGCATGAATCGCATTCTCGCGGTCGATGCGGAGAACCGGACTGCGGTGGTTCAGCCCGGTGTCGTGAACGCGGATCTCTCGAAAGCGGTGGTGGATCTCGGCCTCTTCTACGCGCCGGATCCTTCGAGCCAACTGGCGTGCACGATCGGTGGAAACATCGCGGAGAATTCCGGCGGGCCCCACACCCTGAAGTACGGAACCACCACGAATCACATTCTCGCGTTGGAATTGGTTCTGCCCGATGGGCAGGTTGCAAGGCTCGGAACGCCGGCCGGGCGACCCATGGGGTACGACCTGGTAGGTGCGGTGGTGGGGAGCGAGGGAACGTTGGGCGTCGTGACCGAAGCGACGGTCCAGCTCACCCAGAAACCCCAGGGCGTCGAGACGTTGCTCGCGATTTTTCCGGATGTGGTGACGGCTTGTCGCGCCGTCGGAGCGGTGATTCGTTCGGGGCTCGTCCCGGCGGCCCTCGAAATCCTGGACAAGCGCACCATCGATGCCGTGGAGGCGAGCGTCTACGCCGCGGGCTTGCCGCGCGACGCCGGGGCGGTCCTGCTGACGGAACTCGACGGGCCCGCCGCCGTGTTGCCGCGGCAAGTGGAGGTCGTCGAGCGCCTGGCCCGGGAGGCGGGCGCCACCCGCATCGATGTGGCGCGCGACGACACCGAGCGCCAGGCGTTCTGGAAAGCGCGCAAGGGTGCCTTCGGCGCCATGGGGCGCTTGGCGCCGGACCTCTACGTCCACGACGCCGTGGTTCCGCGCACGCGCCTCCCGGAAGTGCTCGAGAAAATCTGCGAGATCGGAGACCGGCATCGGCTCAAGCTGGCAAACGTCTTTCACGCCGGCGACGGCAACTTGCACCCGAACATCTGTTTCGACCGCCGGGACCCGGACGAGATGCGACGCGTCCTCGCCGCGGGCGAAGAGATCTTGCGCCTGTGTGTCGACGCGGGCGGTGTCATCACCGGCGAGCACGGCATCGGGACCGAGAAGCGAGACTTCATGGGGCTCGTGTTCCGCGACGTCGACCTGACACCCATGCACTGGCTGCGGGACGCCTTCAACCCCGACGGCGCCTGCAACCCGGGCAAGATTCTTCCGACGCCGCGGTTTTGCGCCGAGGCGAATCCCAAAGCTCGGGGTTACGACCGGGTTCCCTTCGACGCATGAGTGAAACGGGTGTCTTGCGCGCGCGGCTCGGGGATCGGCTGGAACCGACGCGCTTCGCGCTCGACGGAATTTCCGTCGAATCGATGGTTCGACCGGAGAACGCTGCTGCGCTCGGGGAAACCTTGGGCGCGCTGCACGAAACCGACGGCGCGGCTTTGGTGCGCGGCGGCGGTTCCCGAATGGGTTGGGGGAACCCGCTGACGCGCGCCGACGTCGTGATCTCGACCGAACGCATGGTCGGTGTCGAAGAACTCGATCTGGAGGAAGGCGTCGTGTGCGTGCGGGCGGGAACCCGACTCGCCGCGCTTCGGGAAACGCTTGGCGAGGAAGGGTGGACGTTGCCCTTGGATCCGCCCGGGTCGGATTCGACGGTGGGGGGTGCGTTGGCTTCGGCAGCGTTCGGGCCGAGAGCGGAGATCTACGGTTTGCCGCGTGACCGGGTCTTGGGTCTCGACGTCGTCCTGGCCTCGGGGGAGCAAACGCGTTGCGGCGGGCGCGTCGTCAAGAACGTCACCGGCTACGACCTGTCGAAGCTCTACGTGGGATCGTTGGGGACCGTGGGCGTCATTGCCGGCGCTTGGCTGCGCCTGTTTCCCAAACCGGAATGCGAAGCGGTTTGCGTGATGGACTTCGCGGGAATTCGGGATGCGGCGCATTGTGCGCTCGCGCTGTCACGCCGACCCGGCGACCACGCAGTGGCCCAACTCGCTGGCGCGGCGGCTGCGACCGTGGCGGAAGACGCGGACAGCGTCGTCGCCGTTCTCTCGTCCGGCGACGAAGATTGGGTGAGTTCGGAACAAGCGTTTCTTCGCGCAGAGTTCGGTGCACGCGATGCCACGCTGGAAGACTTCGATCGCGTGAGGGAGATCCAAGGCGGTGAAACCGCGGCGGAGTGTCTGCGCGTTTTACTTCTGCTGCAACCGACGAGCTTGCCCGCGTCCCTCGAGCGCCTGCTACCCGCGTCGCGGAGGTTGGTTTCGTACCCGGCACGCGGAGTGATCTCGGTGGCCTTCGAAACGGATCCGAGCGGGATCGATGCGCTCTTCGAGGAGGTTGCGGCCGTGACGGCTGCGGGACACGGTAGTTATTTCTGGGAAAGCGTTCCGCCGGCGGTCAAGAACCAGCGAAACGTTTTTGGTGCGGCGTCCGAGACGGAAGCTCTCTCGAGAGCGATCAAGCAACGCTTCGATCCCAAGGGCGTGCTGAGTCCGGGCCGTTCCGCCGGGTGCCTGTGATGAGCCGAAGCACACTCGATGCCGCCTACGAGAAGTCCCTGGATTGCGTCCACTGTGGGCTGTGTCTTCCCGCCTGCCCGACCTATCGCGAAACCGGACGCGAGACTTCGTCGCCGCGCGGGCGCATCTATCTGGTGCGCGGTGTGGCGGAGGGACGCATTCCGCTGGCGGAGACCGTGAACGACGAACTCTTCCTGTGTCTGGGGTGTCGCGCCTGTGAGACCGCGTGTCCGTCGGGGGTGCAATTCGGCTCGATCCTGGAAGACGCCCGGGCGGTGGCGTCGCAAACCGTTCGACCGAACCTCGTGCGGCGCGTAGAACGCTTCGCCCTGCGCCAGGTCGTGCCTCATCCCAAACGACTCTCGTTCTTGATGACCGTGTTGCGTGCCGTGCAGCAACTGGGTCTCGACCGGCTGTTTCTGGGTCTGTTGCCGGCCCGCATGCGGGAAGCCCATGCGCTGCTCCCCGCGGTGCCGGAGCGAGCGCTGCGTCAACCCCTGCCCGAACGCATCGCTGCGGAAGGAACCCAACGCGGTCGCGTTGCCCTGTTCACCGGTTGTGTGATGCCCGAACTGTTCGGCGCCGTGAACGCGGCGACGGCGCGCTTGTTGTCGAAGAACGGCTTCGAAGTTCTGATTCCCCGCACGCAGGGATGTTGCGGTGCGCTTCATGCCCATTCCGGTGATGCGGAGTTTGCCCGGGAACTCTTGGATGCAAACCTACGCTGTTTCGATTCCTTGGACGTCGACGCGATCGTGGTGAACTCGGCGGGTTGCGGTGCGGCGATGCTCGAAGCCGATGGATGGCGCCCGGGCCGGGGTCAAAAGTTCGCCCAGCTCGTGCGCGACGTGTGCCAGTTCCTCGACGAACAGGGACTGCGTCCGCCCCGCGGTCGATCTGCCTTGCGGGTTTGCTACGACGATCCCTGCCACCTGGTTCACGGCCAGGGAGTCGCCGATGCACCGCGCCGGTTGCTCGCGCAAATCCCCGGTTTGGAACTCGTGTCCCACGACGATCCCGGGAGTTGTTGCGGGGCGGCGGGTACCTACAACCTCACGCAACCCGCCATGGCGAACGCGGTACGGAGTCGCAAGCTCGACTCGCTTGCGGCTGCAGATCCCGATGCGATCGCGACCGGGAATCCGGGCTGCCTCATGCAGCTGCGCGCTGGAGCGGCGGAACGCGGACTGCGGGCAAAGGTGCTCCACCCCGTGGAGCTGCTCGACGCCGCTTATTTGTAGAGGAACGCGTCAGGTGTCTTCTTGGGCATGCGGATCCGCGGAAAGGCCCCGAGCGAAGCGTCCGTGAGGGAACCCTGGATGACGAGTTCCACCGGGAGAATGGATTCGCGAGCGCGCACCAGCCCGTAGCGTTCTCGCATTCCCTCGTAGGCGAACTCCGAGCGCGCCGTACTGCGCCGGTCGACGTCGTCGGCGATCCCGAGTCGCGCGCGCTCGAAGTAGTGCTCGCGGTCGGAGTCGAGGGCCGCGAAGGCATCCGGGTCCGCAAGGGCATTGGCGAGGGAGGTTTCGTCGACCAGGGCCACCAACCGGGCCAGGCGCTCCTCGGAAATCTCCCGCTGCACGCGCACCGGTTCGTCGTCATCGCCGTCCGGGGCTTCGAAGGCGAACTCGAGATAGCGCCCGCCCACGAACGTGATGCCTTCGGCGTGGAGTTCGCCGTTGCCGGGTTCATCGTCGAGCAGCTCGGGTTTGAGATCCAAGCCGTCGACACCCACGAGGGTCGGGTTCTCGAGCAGGAATCCGCGCGACAGGCGAATGCGCTGGGGTGTGAGTTGTCTGGATTCCTTCTGGACGAGTTCGCCCGCGGAGTGGCCGGCCGGGGTGCCGGGGTATTCGCGCGCGACGCCGCGCAGAAGCGCAATGCGCAGATCGGCCCGGCGCGCCCCCTTCGCGCTTTCGAGGGCCTGCTCCGCAGCTTCCTGGCGCAACTTCGCGAGGTTCCCGGCCCAGGGCTGGCCCGTCGCAACGGCGAGGGCACCCACTGCATTCCCGCGCCTGCGTTCGAAGGCCACCAGCCAGCTACCGATTTTGCTGGCCCGCACACCCGCCGGGTTCTGTTCGAGGTAGCGTCGCGCGAAAATCGCCGCGCTGAAATCCGCCGGCCAGGTCTTGATCCAGGGAAAGCGAATCAGGCGATTCGGAAGGCCGGTAATGGCGTCGATTACCCAGGGCATCTTCGCGGCAAAACGCAGGGGCAGTGAGACGCCGCGCATGGAGTCGTCGTTCGAGAGGGCGCCGAGAAAGATCCATGCGGTGCGCTGTCTGCGTCCCAGGCTCCGCGCGGCGGCGAAGGCGGCTCCGGGATTCTGTTCGGGGTTGTGGGCTAATGCCGCAGCGTGGCGCGCCATGTTGGACGAGGCTGGATCCTCCTTCGCCAATTTCTCGAGGTCGTCCCAGCTCACGGTTTCGAAGCCGTTCTCTCTTTCCCGGATCGCCAGAGCGAAGGCGGCTTCGTCCTCGAAGCCGGGGGATTCCGCGCTCAGCCGATTCGCGTTTCCCGCGATGAGCTCCGGTTCCGCGAGAAGGGAGAGCGTGAGCGGGCGCGCGGCTTCCGGGGCGATATCCGAGCCCGGGTCCGGCGGAGCGAGGCTGCGCGCACGATCGGCGCGCCATTTTTCGACCTGCTTCCTGGCCTCTTCGCGGATCCGCGTCGCCTCCAGGTCTTCGGGGGAGTAGCGCAACGCGCGGTCCGATAGCAGGAGGGCGCGGCGCGAACTGCCCCGCTCGAGTGCGCTCTTCGCGGAACGCAGGGTTTGATCGCGGCGGGTTTGGTTCCAGCGCGATTGGGTGTGTTCCACACGTCGTACGAGGTCCGCCGCATCGGGAGATTCCGGATGAAGTTCGATGTATCGCTTCCAATGCACCAAGGCCTGGCGCTCCTGCAGCGACAGTTCGTCGAGCTCGTGCTGGGAAAGCGCCAAGCTGACCAGGGAGCGGGCCAATCGATAGGGCGCCAGGGCGCTCGTCATGATCGAGCGCCCAACGGGTTCCGCGACGGCATTGAAGATCCGCCCCATGGATTGCACCCGCGAATCCTTGATGCGGCGGTTCGCCAACTTGAGGGGATCGTCTTCGACTTCGATCTCCAAACGCCCGCGGAGATCCGGGGGCAGATCATCGCGCGCGAGGAGCGCGCGGCTGGCGCGCCGATACTCGATCGTGCTGGGAAGTGTCGCGTTCTCGAGGGCGGCCGCGTACGGGAGAAGCCCCGTCGGTGCTTCGTCGGCTCGGCGTCGCTCTTGTTCGAGGGCTTCGAGTTCGCGTTCGATCCGCACATGCGCCGATTCGTCCCCCGTCAGGGCGGCGGTCGCGAGATCGCGCGCCAGGTGATCCGCGCGATCGGGGGGAATGGCTGCCCGGGTCGACAGGGGCTCGAGGGGTTGGAATGGCGGAGCCCCTGCACTGCGACAGCCGACCGCCCATAGGGCGACGCCCATGAGAATCAACACGAGCGCCGGCCTGCGCGGCCTACGGGGTGAATCGATCACCGTCGACCCTCAGGGCAAAGGCGAGAAAAGCTTCCAACCGCCGGCCGGCTTCGAGCTTCTCCGGGGTTCCATCTTGGTTCGCCACGGCTTCGTAGAGACGCATGGCGGCTTCGGCGAGTTCTTCGAACGTCGGAGGGTCGAATTGCAGGGTTTGCGGCGGGTTCGCACGCACGTATTCGTCGGCGAGTTCCGCGTAGAGGTTTGCGAGCGCCAGGAGATGTTGATTGGCGAGTTTGCTTTCGCGGTGGCGCACGGCCACGCGTTGCAATTCGGCGAGGGCCTGGACGTCGCCGTCGGGACGGAGGTAGCGGGTGGCGACGAAGTAGTGAGCGCGTTCGATGTCCGCAAACTCCAACTCCTCGTGCACGACGGCGGCGTAGTGGTTGTCCAGAGTTCGCTGCGCGAGGTTTTCGAGCAACGCATTCTGCCGTTCGTAGGTGGTGAGGATTTCCTCGGATCGAATCTTCCCCAGCGCGAAACCGGGTGTGCCGCGCTTGCGCCGTCCAAGGGACGAAACCTCGAATAGGGTTTCGCAAATGCGCGCGCTCGAATCGGCGTCCGCGTGGAGCGCCGCATCCCGCTCGCCGACCTGCCGATAACTCGACGCCGCGAGGTCGAAGGCCCGAATGCGTTCCAGGGCGCGCCCCTTGGAGAAAGCCAGCACGTCGTTCATGTGTCCAGCCCGCAGGGACTCGCTGTGGATCTGCTCGAAATTTTCGAGACGGGCGAGGGTGGCGCGGTACACGTTGCGACCCGCGAAGTCCCGGGCCGGCGCAAACCGGTACGTGTCGTCGGGAATGTGGCGTCGCAATACGGCGACGACCTCGAGGACGTTCTGGGCCGGTTGATAGCGGGGGTCCGGTTCTTGGGAAGACGCGCAGGAGAGGACGAGCGCGAACAGGGCGATGTAGAACCGTCTTTGGCGCAAGGGGGTCAGCCCCGACGCTTGGAGGTTCGTTTGTCCCGCTTGGCGCCGCTCCCCTTGCCGTTGGGGGTCGCGATCGCGTTCAGCATTTTCTCGGTGGCGATGACGGCCGCGGCAAGCTGGTCCGAGTCCACGCCGAGGGTCGAAAAAGAACCGTCGCGATGGTTCGTGGATTCCCAGGTGATCAGCGTTTCCACCAACGCACCGGTTCGGCCGCCCGGGGGAATGCGGACGCGGAAATCCTGCAGTCGGGGGACCGCGATGCCAAAGGCCTTCACCGACAGCTTGAGGGCATTCATGAATGCATCGTAGCCACCGTCGCCAGTGGCTTGCCCCTCGGAGCGACGCCCTTTGAAGCTCACGCAGACCTGCGCTTTGGGGACGGAGCTGCGACCGACTTCGACGGAATAGTCTTCGATTCGGATCAACTGCGCCGTCGGACTCTTCAGTACGTCGGCGATGATGTACGGCAGGTCGTCGGGAACGACCGTGTGCTTCTTGTCGCCGAGTTCGATGATGCGCTGCAACACCAATTCGCGGTCCGAATCCGCGAGTTCGATCCCCAGGTTCTTCAGATTGTGATCGAGCGAAGCCTTGCCGGAAAGCTTTCCCAGGGCGTAGCGCCGGGTTCTTCCGAACCGCGCCGGGGCGAGCCGGGTTTCGTAGAGGTCTCCCTTGGCGTCTCCGTCCGCGTGAACGCCGGCGGTTTGAGTGAACACGTCGCGTCCCACGATCGGCGCGTTGGCGGCCACATCTTTGCCACTGAAGGTCTCGACCATCTGCGAAAGACTGGAGAGTCGCGCTTCTTCCACGTTCGTTCGAAAACCGGTTTGATCGTGCAGGGCGGCCACGATCTCGGCGAGGCGCGTGTTGCCCGCCCGCTCCCCCATTCCGTTGACGCTCGTATGCAGACCGCGCGCGCCCACTTCGACGGCGGCCAGGCAGTTCGCCGTGGCGAGTCCGTAGTCGTCGTGGGCGTGGAACTCGAACACCGTGTCCGGCCAGGTGTTGACCATCAACCCGACGTAGCGCTTCACGTCATCCGGCGAGAACACCCCCAGGGTGTCGGCCAGATAGACGATCTTGACGGGGAGTTCCGTGAGCGTTCGCATCATCGCGAACACGTAGTCGAAGGAATTCTTCACGCCCTGGGACCAATCTTCGAGATAGACGTTGACCGCGAGCCGCTTGCGCCGGGCGTAGCGGATGGTCTTCTCTGCGCGATCGCGATGGGTCGCGGGGGTGAGTCCGAGTTGGGTCTGACAATGATGCAGGGATCCCTTCAAGAGCAGGTTCATCGCCTTGCCCCCGACGCCGGTGATCCAATCCACGGACGTTTGGCCGTCGCAATAGCCCAGGATCTCTACCTTCGAAATCAGATCGTTCTTGCGCGCCCAGGAAGTGATGCTCTTGGCGCCCTGGCGTTCGCCTTCGGAGACCTGGGTGGAGGCGATCTCGATCCGGTCGACCTTGACGTCGTTCAGGAGCAGGCTGGCGATCTGGAGCTTTTCCGCCGGCGTGTAGGCCACGTCCGGTGTCTGCTCACCGTCGCGCAGCGTCGTATCCATGATCTGAACGCGCATTTCATCGCGCTTCATCGCATCGTCCCCAATGGTCAGCCGGAGTCGCGGAGGAGCTCCTAGGCGAGGATGGCTCGCTGGCCAAGGTACAACAGGTATATGGCTACGAGCACGGCGCCCTCATAGCGCATGATTCGACCGCTGTGCGTACTGCAAACCCCCATCAGCAGAACCGACAAGAAGAGCGCGACGCACAAGTCGATTTGACCGCCGGCCGGCACAGCGATGGGCCGGGCGAGTCCCGAGATGCCGAGGATCAGCAATAGATTCAGGATGCAGGACCCGACGACGTTTCCCACCGCCAGGTCCGTATGCCCGCGCCAGGCCGCCACCAGGGAGGCCGAGAGTTCGGGCAGGCTCGTGCCGATGGCGACCAGGGTCAAGCCGATCAGGGCTTCGGACATGCCGATGGCGCGCGCCATACCCGTGGCCCCACGCACCGTGAACTCCGCGCCCAATACGAGGGCCGCGACGCCTACCACGACCAGCACCGAGCTGATCGACAGGTTGGGTCCACTTTCGGCGCCGGCTTCGGAGACCGCCTGAATGTACGGGTCGGAATCCCGCTGCCGATAGACATCGCGCACCGTGTAGTAGATGAAAACGCCGAACAGGAGCAGCAGGATCAGGGCGTCCCCGCGCGAAAAGAAATCGGGCGTGCCCGCGAGCCAGCGATCGCTCGCCATGACGAGCGCCGCGATGGTGGCGAGCAGGAGCATGGGAATCTCGCGCCGCACGATGGAGGTTTCGATGATCAGGGGGCGAAAGATCGCCGTGAGACCCACGACGATGCCGACGTTGGCGAGGTTGGAGCCCACGATGTTTCCGAAGGACAGGGCTCCGTTGCCCCGAATGGCCGCGAGCACGTTGACCGCGAGCTCGGGTGCGCTGGTTCCGAAAGCCACGACCGTGAGTCCGATGACGAGAGGCGAGATGCCCGATTGACGCGCAATTGCCGATGCGCCGCGCACCAGGGCTTCGCCGCCGGCGATCAGGATCGCGAAACCCGCGAGCAGGGTAGTGACGTCGATGGCCAGGGCGGACATTTCGAGGCAGAGACTAGCAAGGCCGTCACCAGGCCAGCACCGCGCGCGCGGAGTTTGGGCTCGAGCGGCTGCCGCTACAATCCCCCAGGTGGAGTCGCAGCACTTTCGCATCGAAGATCGGGACACAGGAGCGCGTTTGGACGTTTTCCTCGCCCGCCAACTCCAGATCTCCCGAATTCAAGTTCGACGTCTGCTTCGCAGCGGGCGCGTCCGTCTGTGTGGGCGCGATGTTTCACTCCGCGCCAAAGGCGCCGCGCTTTGCGCTGGGGACGAGGTGGAGGTGCACGACTTCGTTCACCCCGGAAACGCGCTTCCGCTGCCCGAGCCCGATACGGATCTGCGAATCCTCGAGCGCGGCGCTGGCTGGTTGGCGGTGGAGAAGCCGAGCGGCGTCGCGGTTCACCCGCTCGAACCCGACGAGCGCGGAACGCTTCTGGGTGCCGTCCTGGCCCGCTGCCCCGAAATCGCCGGCATCGGAGAGGGGGGGCTGCGCAGTGGCGTCGTTCACCGGCTCGACGTCGACACCTCGGGTGTCGTCCTTTTCGCCAGCGAAGAAGGGCGCTGGCGCGCGTTGCGTGAAGCGTTCGTGGACTCGAAGGTGGAGAAGATCTATCGAGCAAACGTTGCGGGCGTGGCCCCCGAGCGCGGAAGCTGTGCGCTGTGGCTGCGGGTGGCGCAGCATCGACCGGCATTGGTGCGCGTGGTCTCGGCCCAGACCCGAGGCGCGCGCCTGACCCGCATGGGGTTCGAGCGAATCGCCCTGGCCGATGGAGTGAGCGCGTTGGACATTCGACTGGAGACCGGGTTCTTGCACCAGATTCGCGCGAGCCTCGCCCATTTGGGATTTCCCGTGCTCGGGGACGACCGCTACGGAAACGCGTCCGGGGCGGACGCGCCGCGTTTGATGCTTCACGCGCAGCGAATCGCCATCGACGAGATCCGTGTGACGAGCGCGTTGCCGGCGGGGTTCGAATAGCGTGGCGGCCCAGGTGCTGATCGTGGTGGCGTCGGCGACGGGAAAGACCGATCGCCTGGCCGAGGCGGTCGCGGCCGGTGCGCGCGAGGCGGGCGCGGAGGTCGTCACGCGGCGCGCACAAGAGGCGACTGCGGAGGATCTGATCGCCGCGGACGCGATCATCCTGGGCAGTGGCGTCCACATGGGTGGCGTCGAGTCCTCCATGAGCGCGTTCTTCGAGCGCATGGCACCGCTTTGGCTACAGGGATCCCTGGTGGGCAAGCTCGGAGCGGCCTTCGTGAGTGCCGGCTTGGGGGGGCGGGGGGGGGCCGAGTTGGCCCTGCTTTCCCTTCACGCCAATTTGGCAGAGCACGGCATGTTGCTGGTCAGCATGCCGAGTCGCCTCGCGCAATTCGCGGCGGGGGGATCGCATTGGGGCCCCGTTGCACGAAGCAGTCCGCGCGATGGCGAAGCGGGCCCCACGTCGGCGCATCTGCGCGCCGCGCGCGCCCATGGCGAATACGTCGCCCAATGCGCCGCACGCTGGAATCGATCGGACGCGTAGCGGGTTATTTCTTACGGACCAGGGTGAGGCCGTCCGAGACCGGGAGCATCACGCACTCCACGCGCGCATCGCCCGTGAGCTTCGTGTTGAAGGCCCGGATGGCGTTGGTGTTCTCGTCGTTGGCGCTCGGGTCGGCGACGCGTCCGGACCACAGCACGTTGTCGACGACGATCACGCCGCCGGGTCGCAAGCGATTCAGAATCGCTTCGTAATAGACCGGATAGTTGGGCTTGTCCGCATCGATGAAGCCCAGATCGAGCACTTCGCGTTCGGGCTGGGCGGCGAGGGTCTCCGCCGCTGGACCGATCTGAAGATCGATCTTGTGGGCAACCCCCGCTTTCTCCCAATAGCGCCGCGCGATCGCCGTCCACTCTTCGGAGACGTCGCAGCACAGCAGATGGCCATCGTCCGGCATGCCGCGCGCCAGTGCCAGGGCCGAATAGCCCGTGAAGGTCCCCACTTCGACCGCTCGCCGCACGCCGAGGGTGCGGGCGAGCCAGGTCATGAAGGCGCCCTGTTCCGGGGCGATCTGCATGACCGAGACACCGCCCAGGGCCCGGGTTTCTTCGATCAGGGCGCGCTGGAGTTCGTCCGGCGGGTTGCCGTGAGCCACCAGGTAGTCGTGAACCTCGGGCGAAAGGTGAAAGCTCTTGGGCGGGTCCGACATGGCGGGCCAGTGTAACGAGTCCTTCCCTGGGGCGCGTGCCCGGCTAACATGCGGAACGGTAGATGGAGGATCGAGATGGCAGCCGAACGCGAGAATGCAGTCACCATGCGGGGCAACCCGCTGACGCTGGTGGGCCCGGAACTGAAGGTCGGCGACAAGGCACCCGACTTCATGGCGCTGGGCAGCGGATTGCGAGAGGTCAACCTCGGGTCGTCTGCCGGGAAGATTCGACTCATCAGTGTCATCCCGAGTCTCGACACGCCAGTTTGCGATCTCCAGACGAAGCGCTTCAACGAAGAGGCATCGAAGCTGGGCGAAGGCGTCGTGGTCTACACGATCTCCGCCGATCTACCCTTTGCCCAGGAGCGCTGGTGTGGCGTCACGAGTTCGAGTTCCGTGAAGTGTCTTTCGGACCACCGGGAGATGGCCTTCGGGGAAGCGTATGGCACGCACATCAAAGAGCTGCGCTTGGACGCGCGCGCGGTGTTCGTGATCGACGCCAACGATCGGATCGTCCACGTGGAGTACGTTTCCGAGCTGTCGAACCATCCCAACTACGATGCCGCGATCGAAGCGGCTCGGACCGCCGCCAGCTAGCCGCGTTGCAATTGGGCCGCGAGAGCGGCTTCATCTTCCGCTTCGCGGATCATCCCTTTGCGTTGGTAGAAACGCGATAGACAGGTGTGGCTCAAGGGGTCGTCGGGTTCGAGTTCGATGAGCTTCAGACCGGCCTCGATGGCGCCGTCGATGTCGCCACTTCGCTCGAGCGCCATGGCGAGCCCGTTCCAGGCGATCGAAAGGCTGGGGTCGGCTTCGATGGCCTGGCGGTACAGGGCTGTGGCCTCGTCGTATCGGGCTTCCACGTAGTGGGAGAAGCCCTCCTTATAAAGCTTTCGTGCCTCGCTCATGGGGGCAGTATAGGGGGCTCTGCTTTGGCGCGGGACCGGTGCCTTATCTAGACTGGATCCCCTAAAAAACCGAGGAGTGAACCCCCATGGCTCAGCGTTCCAAAGCGGTCATCTGCCGCGAAGTCAACAAACCCCCCGTCGTCGAGGAAATCGAGGTCGACTCGCCCAAAGCCGGCGAGGTCATGATCAAGCTCGACGCCTGCGGCGTCTGCCACAGCGACCTTTCCGCCACCAACGGCACGATCCCGCTTCCCCCTCCCCTGATCCTCGGCCACGAGGGTGCGGGCAAGGTGGTCGAAGTGGGGGAAGGCGTGACGGACCTGGCGGTCGGCGACAGCGTGGTGAGCTGCTTCGTCTATTCCTGCGGCGAATGCCGCTACTGCAAGACCGGGCGCCTCGTGCTCTGCAACGATGCCAGTAAGGCGTACTTCACGCTGCCCACGGGCGACCTTCGGACGAAGGATCTGTCCGGCAACCCGTTGCACATCTTCTCCGGCGTCGGCGTCATGGCCGAATACGCCACGGTGAACCGCAAGAATGTGGTCAAGATCGAACCCGACATCCCGGCGGATCGGGCAGCCTTGGTGGGTTGTGCGGTCATGACGGGTGTTGGCGCCGCGATCAACACCGCAAAGGTGGAACCGGGTTCGTCGGCGGTGATCTTCGGCGCGGGCGGCGTCGGTCTCAACGTGATCCAAGGCTGTGCGATCGCGGGTGCTCAGACCATCATCGCCGTCGACATGGTGGACAAGAAACTCGAATTCGCCCAGCAATTCGGCGCCACCCACGTGGTGAACCCCAACAGCGATGGCGATCCCGTTGCGAAGGTGCGCGAAATCACCGGCGGTGCCGGTGCGGATTACGGCTTCGAATGCATCGGCCTCGGTTCCGTGGCCGCCCAGGCCTATAGCGCCGTGGGCAAGGGCGGCACCATCGTCGTCGTGGGCGTCGCCAAGATGGGTGACATGACTTCGGTTCCCACGACGTTGCTCCCCATGGAAGAGAAGATCATCACCGGCAGCTGGTTCGGCTCCGCCCGACCGAGCGTCGACTATCCCCGGCTCCTCGGCCTCTACAAGGCCAACCGCTTGAAGCTCGACGAACTCGTCACCCAGACCTACTCGATCGACGATGCACCGCGTGCGTTCGAAGACCTCGAGAAAGGCGTCAACGCGCGGGGCGTGATCGTTTTCTAGCTCGGGTTCGGATCTCGGTTTGCGAGGGCCTCTCTAGTTTCTAGAGGGGCCTTTTCGTTTTTCGGGTCGGTGCTTGGGAGCCGTCGGGATTGGGGGGTGCCCTCCGTTCATGGCTCGGCCGGATACGGGCGCTTGGGATCACCCGAGAGGATTGCGTGGGATTCGTTCTTGGGCGGACGCCGGCGTTTTTCCGGCCTGCGCTTTACTTCACTTCGGGCACCCCCCAATCCCGACTCACGCGATGCAAGCGCGGTTGTGGCGGTCGGGGTTCGGCCTGGCTGAAGCTCGCGGGGAGGTGGGACTGGGGTCCGCAGCGAAGTAGAGCGCAGGCCGCCTCCGCGCCCGCGTTCGTTTCCGCGAGCACGAGGCACACGGTGCTTGTGATCGAAAGCCTCCGACGCGGCCGAGCCATGAGCGGCGGACCCCAGTCCCGCCGCCCCGCGCGTCCTAGCAATGCGAACTAGTTGTCGGTGTCTTCGGATCCAGAAACCCGGCGGCGGATGGAGCGGGCGATGGCGGTGGGGGTCCAGCCGCGGCGGCGCAGGAGTTGGAAGTAGTGGTCACCGTCGTCCTTGACCAGAAACTTGACGGTTTGACCGGCTTGCATGTCCAGAACTTCCTCGCCCTCTTCGAGGGGATGATCCAGTTTGGCAAACACCCGTCGGCCGTCGATGCGCAGCAGGGCGACGTGGATCGGGCCTTTCTGGTCGCTGGTGACGTAGATCGACGTGGCGGCTTCCACGATGGCGTTTCCGGTCTGGACGTCCGTCGGCGTGTCGGCCCGGCGCTGGGGTGTGCCGGATTCGAAATGAATTCGCGGCTGCTGGACGTAGCCTTTCTCGCGGCGATTGTCGCTCGACTCCAGCACCGTGACGTAGACGTTGTTGCCCGGGCCGCCGATGGAGTGGCTGATGCCGATCTTCGCCTGGCGCACCTGTGCGCGCGGATTCGGAAAGCGTTCCGTGATCTGCAGGTAATTTTCGGCGATCTGAAACAGTCCGGTGCCCCCCACCGGGTGTCCGCGGGCTTTGAGGCCTCCGGATAGATTGGTGGGGAGTCGTCCGCGGACTCCGGTCACGGGATGCTCGAGCGGGTCTGTGGGGTCGCGTCGCAAGGGTCCCACCAGGGCTTCCACGACTTCGTTCGAATCCAGCAGCCCGAGATCCACGAGGTTGATGGGAAGCAGGCTGTTGAAGGCGTCGTGGGCTTCGACGACGAGACCCTGGAGGTCGCGGGGGTCGGGGATGTCGGCCCGCCAATAGGCGATTTTGGCCGCGTGGGTGGTGGCTTCGAGACTGGAGAGGACCGAGCGATCCAGGATCGAAGAGGTCTCGGTCGCGGAGCCCAGGCCCGCCACGCGCACGGCTTGGGGTTTCGCGGTCAGGATGACGGCGGCGGCGCCGTCGCAAACCGGTGAACAATCCTTTCGCATGAGGGGTGTTGCGACCGGGGAATTCTGGCGCGCGTCGAAATAGGCGGAAAGCGGTTCGACTTTGCCGTAGAACGCCGCCAGGGGATTCTCGGCCCCCAGGGCGTGAGCGCGCATCATCAGGCGCGCCAGGATGTCGGACATCGTCTTGGGCCGGATCTTGCGTTCGCGGATCCAGGCCTGGGTGACCAGAGCGATCAGGGCCGGCATGGTGAAACCGAAGCTCCGCTCCACCGGATCGATGGTTTTGGACATGATGCGCGTGGCGAGCTCGGTGGTGACGGTCTTCATGCGCTCGCCCGCGAGCACCAGCACGCTCTCGGCCTGGCCCGATGCGATCTTGTAATAGCCCTCGTGGAACGCGGCGGCGCCGGTCGATGATGCGGTTTCACTCCGCACCGCGGGGATTCCCGTCAATCCCAGGCGATCGGCGACCTTGGCCGCAATGTTGGCGCGGCCCTCGAATTCCTCGCTGTCCATGATTCCAAGTTGAACGGCGTCGAAGGAGCGCACGGGCGCGTCTTCGAGCGCTTTTCGGTAGGCCTCGGCAAACAGGTCGAAAATGCTGCCGAAAATGTGTCCGGTCAGGTCGACTTTGGTGAGTCCTACACCTGCGATGTAAACCGCACGGGCCATTGCGCCGCATCATAGCTATCTCTCCATGCGTTTGGCGGGCGCTCTCGGGCCCCACACGAGCGCCCAAAAAGGGGAACTGATGCAAAGAGCCCGGATCTACGGCGTTCTCTTTCTCGTAGCCGCGATCGCGTTCGTCTGGCTGCGATCTTCGGCGGGTCCGGAAGTCGAAGAAGGCAGCGTGCTCGAGCTGCGACTTTCCGGAGATTTCGTCGAAGCGACCGATGCGCCTTTGATCGCGCGTCTGCTCGGGCCGACCCCGCGACCGTTGGCGGGTCTTCTGTCGGAGTTCGCCAAGGCCGAACGGGACCCGCGCTTGTCTCGCGTCGTGCTGCGAATTGGCCGACTCGGGCTTTCCTGGGCCAAGGCCCAGGAAATTCGCGACGCCATCGTGCGCTTGCGCGATGCCGGCCATCCCACCACGGCGTTCCTCGAAGTGGAGAGCTTCGGAGGCAATCTCGAGTACTACGTCGCGACCGGGGCGGACGAGATCTACCTCGCGCCCGGCGCACCGAGTCCCCTGGTGGGTTTGAAGAGCGAATACCTGTTCTTCGGCGGACTCGGGGAAAAGCTCGGCTTGGAGATCGATGCGATTGGGGTGGGGGAATACAAGAGCGCCATCGAGACGATCCGCGGACGCACGATGTCGCAACCGCATCGGGAGATGGCGAATTCGATTCTCGATTCGATTCACGGGCAGTTCGTCGACGCGATCGCCAAGGGGCGCAGCCTGAAACACCTCGACGTGGTCGAGTCCATCAATGCCGCCCCCATGGTGCCCGAGGAAATGGTTTCGCGCGGCTTGCTCGACGGCGTCGTGTTCTACGACGAACTCTTTCCCGCGGATTCGGAGGTTCCCCGCATCGCGTCGGCGGAGTATGCGCGCGTCGATCCTGCGACCGTGGGTTTCGATCCCATCGCGACCTTCGCGCTCATCTACGGCAGCGGCGATGTGATCAGCGGTGAGGGAACCGTGACGCGTCGCGGGGACCCGGTGTTCGCTTCCGAAACGGTGATCGATGCACTCGACCAGGCGGCGAAGGATTCCGAGATCTCCGCCATCGTGTTGCGCATCGACAGCCCCGGTGGTTCCGCGCCGGCTGCAACCGCCATGTGGCACGCGGTGCGCAAGGCCGCGCAGGCCAAGCCCGTCGTGGCGTCGTTCTCGGATCTCGCGGCATCGGCGGGGTATTACGTCGGTTCCGCGGCGACGGCCATCGTCGCGCAACCCGCCACCCTGACCGGGTCGATCGGTGTATTCGTGATTCGTCCCTCCATGGGGGGCTTGCTCGACAAACTCGACATCGGACACGAAACCCTATTTCGCGGTGCGCACGCGGATCTGTTGGCCGCCACCGTTCCGATGTCGGCCGCCACCCGCGAGCGTTTCGGCGTGACCCTCGAAGAGGCCTATGCGCGCTTCGTGCGAGACGTCGCCATCGGTCGCGGCCTCGAGCCGGCACAGGTCGATCCGGTGGCGCGCGGGCGCGTGTGGACCGGGGAACAGGCGCAGAAGCGAGATCTCGTGGATGAACTCGGGGGACTGCGCGCCGCGGTCCTGCGCGCCAAGCAGGAGGCGCAGCTCCAGCCCGACGACGACGTGTCGTTGACCCCCTACCCCGCCCCCAAAGCGCTGCGGGATCAGCTGGGAGAGGTGCTGCGGGGCTCCCTCGCGAAGCTCGGTGCCCCACCGCTTCCCCGTTCCATCGAACGACTTCTGGGCTGGGTCACGGCCTTTCCGGCCGGCAGCCTGGTATCGTTGCCCCCGATAGTGATCGAGATTCGCTGACGGGAGGGATCGATGCATCTCGAGAAACGTTTCGAAGTCGCTTGTCCGCGGGAACACGCGGCGGGGATCATCGGTGAAGAAGACACGCTGGTGGGCCTATTCGCGGATTCCAAGACCGAGGTCGTGGCGCGCGAAGGCAGTGTGATCACCACGCGCACCCACTATCGCGCCCTCGGCAAGGACGGGGTCGCAACGTTCCGCTTTACCCGTCTCGATGGCGGGAATCTCGAATTCGAGAAAGTCTGCGATGGTCGCGTGTGGCGTCAGCTCTCCGGCAAAGTCAACCTGGTGGAGCGCGGGGACGGAACCAGCGTGAGCATCGAGATGGATGGAAAGACCAAGGGATTCGTGCCGGAGTTCACGATCCGCCTGCCCATGCAGGAGCAACTCGATCAGATGGAATCGGCCCTGCGCGCGCGCATCGAGGCGTCGGCCAGTCGATGACGGAAGTGCTGGCGAGCGACGGTTTGCGCCTGTATGCCGAATCCCATGGCGCCGGCATTCCGGTCGTCTTCAGCTGCGGCTATTGCACCACCAGCGAAAACTTTCGCGCTCAGGTCGATCCCCTCACGGCGGCGGGTGCCAAGGTCATTCTCTGGGACTACCGGGGTCACGGCCGCTCCGATGCGCCGGAAGATCCCGAATCCTATTCCCTCGAGATCGTTCTCGACGATTTGCAACGCGTACTCGCCTGGGCGACGCCGGACCGCCCCGCGGTATTGGCCGGGCATTCCCTGGGCGGCTTGGTTTCCCTGCATACAGCGGTCAAACATCCCGACTGCACCGCGGGACTGGTCATGATCGACAGCGGTCCGGGTTTCAAGAACGCCGAAGCCCAGGCGGGTTGGACCGCTCAAGTGGAACGCACGGCGTTCTTCCTCGAAAGCCGCGGCATGCAGGCGCTGATCGACGGCAAGGGGGCGGCGACGGCCATCGGGCGCCGCAAGGAACTTCCCGCCGCCCAGGCGGCCGCGCGCGCCATCGCGGCGCAGAACCCGAAGGCGGTGGCGAATTTCGGACGGCGCGTTTCGGGTCCGCCCGCGCCGGTGATCGACGAACTCGTCGATATTCGTGTGCCTGCCCTCGTCATCGTGGGCGAGGCCGACGATCCCTATCTCCGGGCGGGCGAAGTCATGGCGGAACGGCTGCCGAATGCCGAATTTCAGATGCTCGCCGGAGCGGGGCACGTCGGGAACATCGAGGAATCCGATGCCTTCAATCGCCTGGTCGCAGATTTCTTGAAACGGATCGCGGACCGGATCGAGGGTTGAGTCAGCGCGTTCGCTCGTTCGCCGACGCGATCTCGCGCAATTTCTTCATGCCACCGCGAAAGTTGAACGCCTCGAAGCCGGCGTCGCGCATGAGTTCTGCAAGGTGCGCGCTCTTCAGGCCGAACTCGCAATACAGCACATAGGCGGAATCCGGCGCAAAAGAAGGATAGGCGCGCAGGGCATCGCCGAAATCGAGATAGACGGCTTCGGGGAAATGCCAATCCGCGTAAACGCGTCGGCTGCGCAGATCGATCACCGTCGCACCGGGGGGAACGGTTTCGATTTCGAGGCCCGGAACCGAAAACGCTTCGAGGTCGAGCGCGCGCAGCGCAAGCCTCTCGCGCTGTGCCAGGCACTTGTCCAATACTCCCGGGTCGAGTTTCGATTCCTGCTCGCGCACGACGTCGAGTTTGGCCGCGGTCGCCGGGCGCCCGGGAACGATCGCGCAGTATTCACCGACGATGGAGGAGAAATCGAAGGTCCCGATGTGGCGCGACTGGTCGATGATCTCCTCTTTGTTGAGACCCACCAGAGGCCGCAGGATCATGCGTTCCGTCGCGTCGCTGATGACCGCCAGGTTCTGCAGCGTTTGGGACGACACCTGCCCCAGGGCTTCACCGGTGACGAGCGCCAAGGCGCCGGTTTCTTCGGCAACCTGTTCGGCGGCGCGCAACATCGAGCGCTTGAGCAGGATCTGCCAATAGCGTTCTTCCGTGTGACTCCGCAGTTGGTCGACCACGGGAGCGAAGTCCACGGAATAGAGTCTCGGCTTCGTTCCGTAGGACCAACGGTCCGCGATTACTTTCATGACCCGCAACGTGCCTTGACGGTGCGTCGCGCCGCCGAGATTGCAGAACAGATAATCGAGTTCGACGCCCCGCTTCTGAACCTGCCAGGCCGCCACCGCGGAATCGAACCCTCCGGAAACCAGCGCGAGCGCCCGGCCTTGAACGCCCAGCGGCAGACCCGCGGGGCCGCGCTTGCGCTCAGCGAAGAAAAAGACCCGGTTCCGAAACAGCTCGACGGAGGCGGTGACTTCCGGGTTGGAGAGGTCGACCCCGGCGGAGTCCGCGAGCAGGGCCGCGCCGAGTTCGCGCTCGACCTCGCCGGATCGGAAGTTCGCCTGCACGCGATCCCCGACGCGCCGCGCGCGTACGGCGAAGCGTCGGCCGCGCACGTGATCGGAGAAGAGCGCCGTTCCGCGCCGCACGACGTCCGCCAGATCCGTGAGCGGCGCCTCCACCGTGGGGGAAACCGTCTGCACGCCGAAGACGCGCGCCAGCGCTTCGATGCTTTCGGGCCGTGCCGTGTCTACGAGGATCCGGTTGTGTCCGGGGTGGACCTTTGCCTCGTCGCCCACCGAGCGCAGCGCGTCGCGCAGGTTCTGAACCAATCGACGCTCGAATTGATTGCGTGTCGGCTTGGCCTTGATGCTGATGTCACCGGACAAGCGCAACAAGACGCGCGACGGTTGCTGGGGATTGGCGATGGAGTTCAAAGTGCCCTCGGCCTGGGAGCGGTACGGGGGAATTCTATTACACTGCGCCGATGGACGCCTTGGACGCCTTGGACGCCGATACGCCGCTACGCGCCATCCTGCTCGACCTCGACGATACGATTCTCGACGATTCCGCGGGTCGGCTCGAATCCTGGCAACGGGTTGCGGAACTCGTGATTTCGGAACACCGCGGGCTCGATTACACGACGGTTCGCGCGGCGCTCGACCGCGAGGCCGATTGGTTCTGGGACGATGACCAGCGGCATCGGGATGGACGTCTCGATCTGGTTCGTGCGCGGCACGCGATCATTGGCGGCGCGTTGCACAAACTCGCTCGCCCGGATCCCGGGTTGGCGCAGCGAGCTGCCCAGCTCATGACGGATCATCGGGAAAACGCGCAACGCTTGCTCGATGGGGTGATCGAGGTGCTCGAACGATTGCGCGCGCGGGCGCCGAAGATGGCACTCGTCACCAACGGAGCCGCCACGCCCCAGCGCGCCAAAGTCGAGCGCTTCGACCTCGAGCGATTCTTCGACCACGTCCAGATCGAAGGCGAGTTCGGTGCTGGGAAGCCCGATGCGGCCGTGTATCGACATGTGCTCGGCGTATTGGATGTCCCGCCGCAACAGGCCCTGATGGTGGGAGACAACTTCGAATGCGACGTCGTGGGCCCGCTCTCCCTCGGTATGCACGCGGCTTGGATCGACCATCGAAGAAAGGGCGAATCTCCGGGCAAGGCACCCGCGCCCTTTCAGCGCGTGGTTTCGCTCCACGAACTCGCCGACCTGTTAGGATGCTGAGGCGATGAGTCGCGAACGCAGCTACTCGATTCTGTGTTGGGTTTCCGCACTCCCCCTGCTCGCCATGGGGGCTGGATTGTTCATCGGGTTCTTCCGCTACCACGCACCCGGTAGCGAAGGCTTACCCTTTCCACTCGGTTCCTGGGGGCACTACTTCGCCGCGTTCGCGGGCTGCGCGCTGATCGCCTGGGGGATCAGTTTGGTGGGTGCCGCCCGGCGCCCGGCGACGGGCCGAAGCGTCGGCACCGCGACCGCGGTCGGGTTGGCGTTGGCGGGGACCTACCGCATGTTGGCCTGGGTCGTGGGCGATTACGTCCTGGTGGGCGACGTCCTGCGCCTGGAGGCGGCGATCATGATCGGTCTCTCCCTCGCGTTCGTCTGGCTGCGTCCGGTTCATCCGGCGCGCAACGAGGCCAGCTGATGTTGCGGTGGCTCGCGACGTTGATTCTCGCGCTGTTGTTCGCCCTGAACGCGTTGCTTCCCTCGACGGATATCGGGCGCCGCGGAAACGAGGCACAGGCGCGCGCGGAAGTTCCCGGGAGTTCCGCGCGGGTGGGTTCCCGGTTACCCGATATCGAGTTGCAGGACCTTCGAGGCAATCCCGTGCGCCTGGCTGATTTCCGCGGCGCGCGAACCGTGTTGACCTTCGAGCGCAGCGTCGACTGGTGACCCTTCACCAAGGCGCGGCTCGTGGAGCTGCGGGATAGCCTGGCGTCGACTCCGGACCTGCAACTGGTCTGGGTGATGGCGGATCGCCAGATCAACGAGAAGACGCTGCGTTTCATCGATGAGTTGGGCTTGCGCCAACACGTCCGCTTCCTGTCCGATCCCCAGAGCGAGGCCATCGATCGTTTGGGAATCCGCCGCGAGAATCCGGAACCCATCGAAGCGGGTGTCCCCCATCCGACGACGTTCGTGTTGGACCGCCAAGGGGTGGTTCGCTTCGCCGATCTTCGGACGGACTTCCACATTTGGCTCGATCCCGAGCTGTTGCGGGAAGTCCTCGCCGACATCCCCTGACCGGCGCGACCTGCGGTGGAGCGGCCGGGGTTGGCGCGATCAGCGCAGGCCGGCGTTTCGAAGCGGATCGATCTCGTTGAAGTTGACGAGCGACCAGAGGAAATCTCCGTCGCCCAGGGGACGCGCCTGGAGGATCGAGAACGCGGCGAGCTCACTCTCGAAACGCATCCACTCCCAGGGAACCGGCGTTACATCGAGCAGGTACGTGAGCAGCACCGCGTTGGTACCCCCGTGGGCCACGATCGCAATGGATTGACGTTCCGGAGGCAGGTGCCAAACGGTGAACTCGTCTTTGCGCTCGGGCCGAATCCCGTGCTTCGCGAGCACGTCCGTCATGCCTTCGGTGATGCGCGCGTGAAAATCGAGGAAGCTCTCGCCGCCCGGCCAACCCTCCCAGTGCTGATCGAGGGGCCGCTTCGATGCTTCGACGAAATACGCATCCACTTTTTCCTGGCTCAGCCCGTCGACGTGAATCCGAATCTCCGCGAGCGATGGCGTCACGATCGGTTCGAGTCCGGTCGCGGCGTGGAGGGGGGCCGCGGTTTCCTGGGCACGCCGATAGGAGCTGACGTAGATCGAATCCAACCGGTGCTCCGCCACCGCGGCCGCGGCCGCGCGCGCCTGGGCGGCTCCGTAGGGGGTGAGGCCCGGGTCGTTGACGGCGCCGCCACCGCCCGGTGACCAGTCGGGTTCCCCGTGGCGCAACAGAATGATCTGGGCGAAGGGCTCCGCGCGATTCTTGGCTTCCCGGCGCGCCGCGGGTCCGGGCTGCGGCAATTCGGTCACGAGAAGAGCCCCATCGCGCAACCGTCTTTGCGCCGATCACTGGCACCGATCATCACACCCTCCTCGCACGCCACAGCCTGCCCACCGCCGTACAGGTCCACCAGGGCTTCGCCGGATTCCAGGACTTCGTGGCCGCGCGCTTCCAGGGCCGCACCGAGGGTCCGGCCCCCGGCGACCGGAAGCTCCGGGGACTCCAGGTGAACTTTCTTGTCGCTCGAATATCGAAAGCGCGGGCGATCGATGGCTTCTTGGGGATTCAGGCCGTGGTCGAGCAGGTTCGAAACGAAATTCAGATGGCTTTGGGGCTGGACGTCTCCCCCCATCAATCCGAACGCCATCCACGGGGCTCCGTCCCGGAGCAACATGCCGGGAATGATGGTGTGGAACGGGCGCTTGCGCGGAGCGAGGCAGTTGGGATGCCGGGGATCCAATTGGAACCCGGCACCGCGGTTCTGCAGCACGACGCCGGTTTTCCCGCACCCCACACCGGATCCGAAGCCCATGTAGACGCTTTGAATGAATGACACCAGGTTCCCTTCCTCGTCGGCCGCGCACAAATACACGGTGTCGCCCGCGTGGAGGCCCGGGCCCGGCGCCGCGATGGCGTGTTCACCGATCGCGCGCGCGCGGTCCCGTGCGTAATCTTTCGAGAGCAACTCCGCAACGGGAACCGGCGCGCAATCCGGGTCGGCGATGTAGGCGTTGCGATCCGCGAAGGCGATCTTGATGGCTTCGACGCGGCGGTGCCAATCCAATTCACTGGCGGGGCCTTCCATCTCGAAGTTCTCCAGGATGTTGAGTGCGATCAACGCCGTCAGTCCCTGGCCGTTGGGCGGAAGCTCCGCGACTTCGATCCCCCGGTAGGTGGTGGAGATCGGGTCCACCCATTGGGAGCGATGTTCCGCCAGGTCGCCCGGGGCGAAGAAGCCGCCTTCCGCCCGCGAAGTGGCGACGATGGCCGCTCCCGCCTCGCCCTCGTAGAATTCGCCGGCACCGCCTTTGGCGATGGCGCGCAAGGTCGCCGCGATGTCGGGACAGCGAAAGATCGAACCCGCGGCGGGAGCTTCGCCGCCTGGCAACCAGGTGGCGCGCGCGGCGTCGTTGCGCAGGCAGCCCAGGTTCGACAGCAGGCTCCAGTAGTGCGCGACGACTTCGGTAACGGGGAAGCCTTCGTCGGCCAGGCGAATGGCGGGTTCGAGTACATCGGCCAACGGGAGCGAACCGCAGCGCTCGGATAGCGTCTCCCAGGCACGCACCGCGCCCGGGACCGTGGCGGACAGAATGCCCACGGGAGGAATGCGCTCGAGTCCGCGCTCGCCATAGGCGTCTAGGCTCGCGGCCGCGGGCGCGCCACCGCTGCCGTTCAAGCCGATCAGTTTTTCCTCGGACGCGGACCAAAGCAGGGCGAAGGCGTCGCCACCGAGGCCCGTGGACATGGGTTCCACGACGCAGAGGGCGGCGGCGGTCGCGATGGCGGCATCAATGGCGTTTCCGCCCCGCCCCAGGGTTTCGACCCCCGCCGCGGCGGCCGCCGGAACGCTGGAACAAACCATTCCGCGCCGGGCGAGTACGCAGGAGCGCTCGCTGCGAAGGCCCGGGGACGCACTTCGTCGATGACTGGAGAGCATCTACCCATCCTACCAGGCGTTTCGCGCGCTCCGCTGCCCCGGGCGTGTGGGGGCTTCAAGGGGCCGCTTCGGACGGCCGATCTAGGATTCGGACCCACCGCGAAAGGCTCGCAATTGACGGATTCGGCCCAACAGAAAGGCCCCTCGGTCTATCGCGCAGACGTTCTGCACGCGCCGCGCATCGTGGAGAACGGTGTCGCGCACGTTTCCGAAGGCGGAGAGGAAGTGTTGGGCTGGGAAGAGGTGCGTTACGCGCTCGTGGCGGATGTGGGCGAGCCCGAAGGCGTTCGCGCCATCGTGTTCGACCTCGTGTTGGCCATCGAACATTCCGAGTGCCACGTGGTGCGCCTCGACGCGGAGCCCGGAAGTGACGCCATCGGCATCGCACAATCCATCGAAGAGGCGATCGGGCGCGAACACTGCACGTCGGCGCTCCATTCCCTGGCGACCGACGGTGCGATCCTCTGGTGGTATCCGGATCTATCCTCCTACGAGGAAGCCGCCCTGGAAGCCGTCCGCTTCAGCGGCCAGTAGAAGGCTCCGGGCCGGGCTCCCACCCCCGAATTTCCAACTCGAAGCGGTAGATCTGCCCACGGCAGACCAATCGCGGCTAGATTCCACCGCCATGGCGGGACGAATCCGAGTCGAGAAAGACGGCGCACTGGGGTGGGTTCTCTTCGATCACCCCGAGCGCCGCAATGCAATCAGTATCGACATGTGGCGCGCGATCCCCGGCGCTGTCGAGTCCCTGGCGGAGGATCCGGACGTCCGGGTCGTGCTGCTGCGCGGAGCCGGCGACGAGGCCTTCGTTTCCGGGGCGGACATCTCGGAATTCGAGGAAACCCGCACCGGGGACACGGCTCAGGACTACGACGCCACCAACAGTCGCGCCTTCGCGGCGCTGCGCGATTGTCCAAAGCCCGTCATCGCGGCAATCCACGGTTTCTGTGTCGGCGGTGGCATGGCGATCGCCCTGTGTGCGGATCTCCGATACGCGTCCGACGACAGTCGCCTCGCCATTCCCGCCGCGCGCTTGGGGCTGGGCTACGGCATCGAACTCGTCGCGGCCCTGCGGGAAGTCGTGGGGTCTTCGGTCGCCAAAGAGGTGCTCTTCACCGCCCGCCGCTTGCGCGCCGAGGAGGCCTTGGCGATGGGGCTCGTCAACGCCGTGAAGCCCAAGGCCGAGCTCGATGACTTCGTGGAGGAGATCGCCCGGGGGATCGCGGACAACGCCCCCCTGACCCTCCAGAGTGCCAAGCGGGTCTTGCGCGAGATCGCCCGGGATTCGGATACCCGCGATCGTGACGCAATGACGCAGAGCATTCGCGACTGCTTCGCCAGCGAGGATTATCGGGAGGGCGTACGCGCCTTTCTCGAGAAGCGGCGCCCGGCCTTTCGGGGCCGCTAGCACACGGCGCCGCGACGGCCCAGACGCTCCCGGGAGTCACGAGTTTGGGAAAACCCGTCGTGGCCGCTTGCGCGTATGGGCGCGAATCCTCACAATCACCCGCGAACGCGCTACCGGAGCGCGCGAACGTGTCCCTCCAGCCACGTATTGCTCCGGGCAAAGGGATCGAGGGGACTCATGAAGCGACGAAATTTTGCTCACATCGTTACCGCCGTGCTGATGGCCAGCGTCATGGCTTGTGCCACCAGCCCGGATGAAGAAACACTCGACTCGGGAGACATGCGCGAGGGCTATGAAGGCTCCGGCAGCGGCTCCATCACGGGCTCCCGGGTTCCGGAGATCGAGTCGAAACTGGCGGACGTCTATTTCGACTTCGACAGCTGGACGATTCGCGAAGACTCGAAGGGAACGCTGAAGCGCAACGCCGAGATCCTGATGGAACTCGACAGTGGCGTGTTGGTGACCGTCGAGGGTCATTGCGACGAGCGGGGCAGCGAGGAATACAACCTCGCCCTCGGTGAGAAGCGCTCGAACTCGGTCAAACGTTATCTGACCGCGCTTGGGGTGCCGTCGGCGCGGCTTTCGGTGGTGAGTTTCGGGGAAGAGCAGCCGGCGGTGCAGGGGCATGATGAGTCGGCTTGGCGCTGGAACCGTAGGGCTGGTTTCGACGTAAGTCGTTAAGACTCCAGATTCTTCAGTCTCGAGCTAGGACGCGCACGAGGCGGGCTGTAGATCGGTTTCGCTCATGGCTCGCTCGCGTGCTTGCGTGTTGTGCGCGGGGTGCGGAGATCGATAGATTCGGCTTCGCGCTCCGCACTCAGCCAAACCTCTGAACCGCTTCGCTAATTTTCTTCCCGAAACCAATCTACAGCCCGCCTCGTGCGGTTTTCTCGGTTCATGAATGGTGGCTCGTCGCGGCGCGGGCTGCGAACCCGGCTGATTTGTTGAGAAAATGAAGGCGTAGCCCCGTGTCGGGGGGCTGTGGTACCGTCGAAGTCCCTGAATTCAGGAAGGAATTTTGATATGCCGCACGGTGGCAAGTTGGCGGCGCGGGCTCTCAAGGAAGCTGGCGTCGAAGTGATTTTCACGTTGTCGGGTGGGCATATCATGCCGCTCTACGACGGTTGTGTGGACGAGGGCATTCGCATCGTCGACGTTCGCCACGAGCAGGCGGCCGTGCATGCGGCGGATGCGTGGGCGCGTTGTCGGCCCGGGAGCATCGGCGTTGCGGCGATTACGGCGGGGCCCGGCGTCACCGATGGGGTGACGGGGATCGCCAACGCCTGGCGCGCCAACTCGCCGATCCTGGTGATTGGTGGCCAGGGTCCCTTCGAAAATCTGCGCCGCGGTTCGCTTCAGGAAATGGACCACATCGGCGTCGTGAAGCCGATTACGAAATACGCGGACGCCATCTACCAGACCCACCGCATTCCCGAGTACATCGAACTCGCGGTGCGCCACGCGGTTTCGGGGATTCCCGGGCCCGCCTACCTCGAAATTCCCATGGATGTCTTCATGGCCGATGTTCCCGAGGAGCAGACGCCGAAGATTCCGCGGATCCGTACTCGAGCCCCGCGACTTTCGCCGGATCGCGCGGAAGTGCGCGAGGCCGTCGAGCTGTTGAAGACCGCCGAACGCCCCATGTTGATGGCCGGGACTTCCGTCAAGTGGTCCCAGGCGAGTGCGCCGCTCAACCAGTTTCTGAACGAGACGAAGATTCCCGGCTACACGAACGGCATGGGGCGCGGGACCATCCCGCCGGATTCCCCGCAGTTTCTGAATCGCTCGCGCCGGGACGCCCTCGAGAAAATCGACCTCATCATTCTGGCGGGAACCCTGCTCGATTTCCGCATGCGCTTCGGCCAAACGATTCCCGCGGACGCGAAGATCATTCAGCTCGACATGGACGCGACCCTGATCGGGCAGAATCGCCAGACCGACGTGGCGCTGGTGGGGAATCTCGCCAACAGCTTCGAACTGTTGATCGAGGAAATCAAGAACCAGAGCCTCGAGCTCGACTTCTCGTCCTGGCGCGACCAGTTGCGCGCCATCGAGGTCGAGGCCGAGAAGAAGATCGAAGCGGCGCTCAACAGCGATGAAACCCCCATCGATCCCCAACGCATGTGCCGCGAGGTTCGCGATTGGCTCGCGACTCTCGAAGACCCGATCGTGATCGGCGACGGCGGCGACATCGTGGCGACGGCGGCGAAGATTCTGCCGGTGGCGCGCGAAGGCGCGTGGATGGACCCGGGTCCCTTGGGGACGCTCGGGGTGGGGATGCCCTTCGCCTTGGCGACCCAACTCGCAAACCCCGATAAGCCCGTCGTCATCGTCTACGGCGATGGATCTTTCGGACTGAACGGTTTCGAGTTCGACACCGCGGTTCGCTTCGGCCTGCCCATCATCGGCATCGTGGGAAACGATGGCGCCTGGGGACAGATGATGCGCCCGCAGGGAGCCATCTACGGTTGGGATCGCCTGCAAGCGACACTCCTCAACTTCACCCGCTACGACAAGGTGGTCGAGGCCCTGGGGGGCCACGGGGAGTTCTGCGAAAGTCCCGAAGAGATTCGGCCGGCTCTCGATCGTGCGCGGGCTTCCGGAAAACCGGCACTCATCAATGTTGTGATTCGCCAAGATCGTCAGTACAAGGGCGGTATCTACGTCTAGGAGCGAAAGCCGTCCGGTGCTCGACGAGGCGCGAGGCAGCGCGCGCGAATTCGATCTCGATGCAGAGTCCCTGGGCCGTTTCGTTGCGGCTCTCGGACCCGTCGCGGTCATCGATCTCGAAACCACCGGACTCTCGAACGACCCCGCTGCGGAGATCCTCGAATTTGGCGCGGTGCTGCTCGACCCGCCGGATCTGCGCGTCACCACGCTCCACTCGCTGCTGCGCCCCCGCACGGCGATTCCGCCCGCCATCGAGCGCATCACCGGCATCGGCGACGCCGACGTGGCGGACGCACCGTCGCTGGGTGAGATCGCGCCGGAAATCGAGGCGCGCCTGGCGGGGCGGACGCTGATCGCCCACAACGCGGACTTCGAACGCTCCTTCCTCAGTCGTTTCGTTTCGCAATCCCTGGAGTCGGCGCTCTACCTCGACTCTCAGGATCTGTTGTCACTCACCCATCCGGATGCGCCGGATATGCGGCTCGAGTCTTTTTCGCGCGCCCTGCTCGGGAAGGAGGAGGGGCATCGCGCGTTGGAAGATGCGCTGGATACGATCCGCGTTCTCTCCCACGTGGGAAGCGGAGCGACCGCGAACGAATCCCGCTACGGGGCTGCCCGCGTGGCCCTCGAGCGCTACGCCCCCGGCTCCCCGTGGCTCGCGTTGTTGGGCAAGGGGAAGTTTGGGAGTCGCCACGAATCGGCGCAGTTCGTGGAGATCGGCGAGACCCGGGAGAGCCCGGTTCCCTTCGACGAGGACGCGATCGCCAGTGTATTGCGGGACGAAGCGCGCGGAGCGCGATACTTCCCGGGGTATCGCGTGCGCGAAGAACAGGTGGAGCTGGCCCAGCACTTCGCCCGGAACCTGACCCGGGGGCGCGTGTTGCTCCTCGAAGGCGGGACCGGGGTTGGGAAATCCCTCGCCTACCTCGCTGCCGCGATTCCCTTCGCGGTGGAGAGCGTCGAATCGAATACCGCCGAGCCCGTGGTGGTGGCGACGCGTACGAAGCTCCTGCAAGACCAACTACTCGCCAAGGACATCGGTGCGGCGGCGCGCTTTCTCGGTTATCCGGGGCTGCGCGCACTTTCCATCAAGGGGCGCGCCAATTACGTGTGCGAGCGACGCCTGGCGGGCGTTCTCGAAGAGGGAATGGCGCCGCGGATCTTCGAGGAAGACCGTATGGCGTACGCGGTGTTGTCCGCCTGCGCGCGCACGCGGTCCTACGGCGAAGTCGGTTCGGTGCCGAGCGCGTTACTGCGCCGCTATCCGCCCTTGTACGATGCCTTGCGCCGTTCCGTGGCGGCGCGTGCGGAGCACTGTAGTCGCGAGCAATGCGCCCACCAGCGCGATTGTCCCTTCGGCATGCGTCGCGCGGCGCTCGCGCGCGCCCACTTGATCATCGCGAACCACGATCTCTTGCTGCGCTGGCCGCCCGACTACCCGAAGTTTTCCCACGTGATCGTCGACGAGGTGCACGAACTCGCGGACGTCGCGGACGAGGTCTACGCGACGACCGTATCGCCCGAGGGGGTTCTCGAGCGGTTGGACGATGTGTTCGGGCGCCCGGGGGAAGCCAAACGAAAAGGCAAAGCCTTGCCGGGCAAGAAGCGCCGTGAGCTTGCCAGCGATGCGTCGGCCTGGCGCCGCGGAATTCAACAGGACCTGACCGCCCTCGGACGGGAACTTTACCGGCAAGCGAGCGAATTCGGAGAGGTTCAGGTTCCGGAACCGCCCGGGCCGGCCTTCGAAGTGGCGGCGGAACTCGCCGAATCCGCGGCCGCGCGGATGGAAACCGTGGCGGACGTGATCGAAGATTCCATCCTCGAAATCTTGGATGAGCCCCAAGCCCAGATTCTCACGGCGACCAATGAAGCGCTGATCGCCGCGGCCGCTGCGCTTCGCAACGCGCTGACCGGAGCCGGCGAAGACGCCGTCGCTTCGTTCGAGAACCTCGATCCTCCCTACGACCGCTGGCGTCTATCGTTGCGTTCGGTTTCGCCCGCGGATGCATTCCACACCGCATTCATGGAACAACTCCAGTCTTTTGCGGGCGTGTCCGCGAGTCTGTTCGTGGACGGTGATGCGTTCGCGGCGTTGGGCAACCTCGAAATCGAAACGCGCGAGCGTTCGCGTCTGGACCGGGTCAGTCTTCCCAGCCCATTCCCCTACGAAGACCACATGCGCGTGCTGGCGCTGCGCGGGGGTGGGGATTTGGTGGAGACCACGGCCCAGGTCGTGGCGCAGATCGCGACGCTACTCCAGGGAAGAACCCTCGGGCTGTTCACCAGCTTGCGCCGCATGCACGATGTGGCGGAAATCCTGGCGCGCAGCTTGCGCGAGGAACGTTTGGAAGTGCTGGTACCCCGCCGGGCTTCGGATGATCCCGCAGCGCTGGTCGAGCGTTTCGCGCGCGGAGGTTCCGGGGTGTTGCTCGGGGCTCGGAAGTTCTGGCAGGGGCTCGATATTCCGGGCGACGACTTGCAAGCGGTGGTGATCGAGAAACTTCCCTTCGAGGTTCCGACGGAGTTGCGCCGCCGTCGCGAACAGCGCCTGCGCGAACAGGGAGTCGACGTCTTCGGCCGTTACGCGCTGGGAAAGATGATCCTCAATCTGAAGCAGATGATCGGGCGCTTGATTCGGTCCGAAGAAGATCGCGGCATCGCGATCATCGTCGAGGGGCGACCGGACCGCCCGTACTTTTCGAAACTCGACAACGCCACGCCGCCGGGAACCGGCGTCCAACTGGTCGAGGCGCGCGATATCCCGCGCATCCTCGCGGAGTTGGGAATCGGTCCGGCCGCACGAGAGGGGAAGACCCATGTCTGATCTCGAAGGACGCGTCGCATTGGTGACGGGCGCCGGAACGGGAATCGGTCGCGCGATCGCGCTGCGATTGTCGCGCGGCGGCGCCAAGGTCGCTCTGCTGGGGCGGACGCGCTCGACCCTCGAGAAGGTGGCGGCGGAGGCGCGCGCGGAAACGCTGATTCTGTGTGCGGATGTTCGCGACGCGAGCGACCAGATGCGCGCGTTCGAGCAGGCGGCCCACACCCTGGGTCCGATCCACGCCTTGATCGCGAATGCGGGAATCGGTGGCGGCAATGAAGCGGGTCCGGAAGATCGTTGGGACGAGGTGGTACGCACGAATCTGGACGGTACCTATCACAGCATTCGCGCCTTCGAGGCCCACCAGGCCCCGGGACCGGGCTTGCGCCACGCCATTCTGATCTCTTCTTGCCTGGCCCGCTTCGGCGTGCCCGGCTACACCGCCTATTGCGCGTCCAAGGCGGGATTGCTCGGCATGACGCGCGCGCTGGCCCTCGAGTGGGCGCAGCGCAATGTGCTCGTCAATTCGATCTGCCCCGGCTGGGTGGACACGGAAATGGCCCGCGAAGGCATGCAGGGGATCGCCGACGCAACCGGTGAGAGCTTCGAGGAGGCCAAGCAGGGTGCCCTGCAAGCCGTACCCCTGGCGCGCATGAGTGAACCCGAGGAAATCGCCGGTTTGGTGGCGTTCTTGCTTTCTTCCGAAGGTCGCGGGTTCACCGGACAAGCACTCGATCCAAACAACGGGGCCTGGATGGGGTAAAGCCCGGTCTCTCCCCCTGGACTCTGCGGGCCGATAAGACGCGCGTGAGGTCTTCCAATCTCGATCGAAGTCAGCTCCGCTTCTTCGTCCAGCAGGGCGAAGCGGATGTCCTGCCCGAAAGACTGGCGGCTGAAACCCATGTTTTCGAGATCTCCGACTTGTCGGAGATCCCCATGGGCATCCAGGTGCCCAGCGTCCTGATTCTCGGCGACCGGCTGGCCTCGGTGCCGGAATCGGATCTGCGCGCCTTGCCTCACGCGCTGGTGGTCGTGGCGGCCTCGGGGCTCGCGCGCGTGGTGTCGGAGAAGGCCGATTGCCTGTTCGTGGAACTTCCCGAAGCGGCCGACGAAGAACAGCGCCTGGGTGTGTTGCGCGCCGCGGGCATTCACGCCGTGACGCTTCTCGCCCAGCAACGGGTGGAATTGGATCTCGAGCAAAGCGCGCTCGATCTGCACGAGCTTTCCAGTGTCGGCATCGCGCTCATGCGCGTGCGCGACCTCGACGTGTTGTTGCCGATGATTTTGCGCGAAGCGCGAAGAATCACCGGCAGTGATGCGGGGAGCCTCTATCTCGCGGAGATCGATTCGAGCGGCGCGGAGTTCCTGCATTTCCGATTGATGCAGAACGACTCCTTGCCTCAGGTTGAACAGCCGAGTTTTCGGCTTCCGGTGGATTCGAGCAGCATCGCGGGCCACGCGGCGCTTCAGACCAAGCCGCTCGTCATCGACGACGCCTACCAGATCCCCGAGGACGCGCCTTACTCCTTCAATCCGAGTTTCGATCGAGAGTACGGCTACCGCGCCAAATCCATGTTGATGGTTCCCCTGCGGGATCCGCGGGGCGATCTGGTGGGTGTGGTCCAACTCGTCAATCCCAAGCGCGATCCGTTCGCAACCCTGATCGACGAGCGCAGTGTCGAAGTCCACGTGCGTCCGTATGTGACCCACGATGTTCGCATCGTGCAGTCGCTGGCGGGCCAGGCGGCCATCTGTATCGAAAACAGTCGCTTGCACGGTGCCATCGAGCGTTTGTTCGAAGGCCTGGTGACGGCGGCGGTGACCGCCATCGAGCAACGCGATCCCACCACCTCGGGCCATTCCTTCCGCGTGGCCCAGTTGACCTGCGATCTGGCGGAAGTCGTGGACGGCCTCCAGGCGGGTGTCTATGCGGAGGAGCGTTTCCCCTACCAGCGCATGCGGCAATTGCGCTTCGCGGCGTTGCTCCACGATTTCGGCAAGGTCGGGGTTCGCGAAGAGGTCCTCGTCAAAGCCAATAAACTTCCGCCGCTGCTCGACCGCGGCGTGGGGGATCGCTTCCGTTTGATTCGCGCGGTCGTGCAGGGCCAGTTCGAAAAACAGCGCGCCGAGTATCTTCTCGAGCACGGCGTCGATGAATACGATGCCTTCGTAAAACGCCTGGACGCGGAATTCGAATTGGAGCGACAACGCGTCGATCGCTTCGAACAAGCGATTCGCGAGGCCAACATCCCGCGCGTGCTCGCCGAGGAGCAGGCGGGCATCCTGGATGAGATCGCGGCCACCGGTTACCGGGATTCGTTCGGGGAAGAGATCCCGTATCTCACTCCCGAAGAATTGCACTTCGTGAAGATTCCGCGCGGCAGCCTCGATCCCGACGAGCGCAAGGAGATCGAATCCCACGTCTCCTTCACCCACCAATTCCTGCGTCAGATTCCCTGGACCGAAGACCTGAAGCAGGTTTCCGAGATCGCCTACACCCACCACGAACGCATGAACGGTTCGGGCTATCCCCGCGGTTTGCGGGGTGAGTCGATTCCCCTGGAAGCCCGGATCATGATGGTGGCCGATATCTTCGATGCGCTTACGGCCAGCGACCGCCCTTACAAGAAATCCGTGCCCGTGGAACGCGCCCTCGACATCCTGCGCATGGAAGTGGACGACGGAAAGCTCGAGGGGAAGGTCGTCGACTTGATGATCGAGTCCGGCGTCTACCGCAGGATCCTCGAATAGCCCGCGCCCTATCCGGCGGCGAGCTCCAACAGAATATCGACCGCTCCCATGAGATCGTCTTCGGGAATGTTGAGGGCGGGGAAGAAACGCACGACGCGCCCGCCCGCGACGTTGACGATCACGCCCCGTTCGAGGGCCTGGCGTTGTACTGCGCCCGCCCGATCGGGATCCCGCAACACCAACCCCTGCAGGAGTCCGCGTCCGCGCGCGGCTTCGGCGATGTCGGGGTGTTGCACCGCAAACGCGTCGAGCCGCGCGCGCAATCTCCCGCCCAGGTCCGCGGCACGGTCCACGAGCTTCTCTTCGCCAACCACGCGCAAGACCGTGTTGGCGGCGGCGCACGCCAGCGGACTTCCCGCGTAGGTTCCGCCGTGATCGCCCAGGGACACGGTTGCCGCGACGGCCTCGGTGGTGAGGAAAGCCGCCAAGGGGAATCCGCCACCCAGTCCTTTGCCCAGGGTGATGACATCCGGCACGACGCCGTCGTGTTCGAGGGCGAACATGGCGCCCGTGCGTCCGATGCCGGTTTGGATCTCGTCGAGAACCAACAGCGCGCCGGTTGCGTTGCAGCGCTCGCGAATGCGGGGCAGATAATCCGGGTTCGCCACGTTGACGCCACCCTCCCCCTGCACGGGCTCCACCACGAAGGCCGCCGTGTCGTCGTCGATGGCCGCGCACGCGGCATCCGCGTCGTTGAAGGGAACGAGATTCGAATCCGCGATGATGGCCGCGTACGGTGCGCGATGTTTGTCCTGGCCCATGATCCGCAGGGCACCGAGGGAGCGTCCGTGGAAGGAACCGGAAGTCGACACGAAGCGCGTGCGTCCCGTCGCCCGGTGCGCGAGCTTGATCGCGCCATCCATGGCCTCGGTTCCCGAACTCACGAAGAACGCGCGGGTCAGGTCCGCGGGCGAAAGGGCGATCAACCGTTCCGCCAGGTCCAACTGGGGAAGGGTGTAGAGGAAGTTCGTGGTTTGGATGATCTGCCCGGTCTGGTCCGCGATCGCGGACACCAGCGCGGGGTGGCTGTGGCCGATGGCGCACACGCCCCAGCCCGCGGTCAGGTCCACGTATTCCCGCTCATCCACATCCCACACCCGAGATCCCAGCCCGCGCACCAGAGTGACGGGAAGCCGGTTTACCACGGGTAGGAAACAGGCCGCCTCGCGTTCGGCGACGGCTCGCTGTCGTTGGGAATTCGTCACGCGCAATCTCCTCTGGGTCCCTCGCTGCCGAAGCGCACCACGCTATCGCGACCCGTACCTGGGCGCTCCCGGAGCCCCTGGGATACCCTCGACCCCCATGGCGGATCGAATTCTACTCGAGGGGATTCAGGTTCCCGCGGCCCTGGGGGTGACGGCGGCGGAACGACGTATGCGGCGCCCGGTGACCCTGGATATCGAGGTCGAGCGCGACCTGCGCGCGGCGGGCCGCACGGACCAGATCCGTCAGACCCTCCACTACAAGCGGATCTTCGAGGTCATCGAAGATGTGGCGGCCCACCAGGAACACAAGCTGGTCGAGGCCCTGGGCGAGCGAATCGCCCAAGCGGTGTTGGGCAAGTTCGACGCCGACGCCATCACGGTCACCGTCCGCAAGCCCAAGCCCATCGCCGGGGTGCTCGAATACGCGGGGATTCGCATCACCCGTCGCCGAGACGACAGCTAAGGTTTCACTCGCCCCCCCCCATTTTTTTCACCGCGGACCCGCGTCGCGTGCTTCACGACGGCGCGGCGCCCCGTTATAATTCCGCCCCCTGGGGGCCTTGGGGCGCCTCGATCGGATCCCTACCTCCGGATTCGAACGAAAAAGCCTCCGCGAAGGTCGTTTGCAGGGAAGAGGGGAGCGATGAAGAGGCTGAGTTCGAGCGAGCGCGAAGTCGTCGTCTACTCGTACTACCGTGACGCAGAACTTCGTGGGGCCAATCTGATTTTCCGAATGACGCGCTTCGTCGACGATCCCGAATCCCAGGTGATGCTGTCGGAACACCTGGCGGACGAAACCCGGCATGCCTGGTTGTGGACCCAGCGTATTCGCGACCTCGGCGCGTACCCGGTTCCTATCGACGATGGCTATCAGGTGCGGATCGGAAAGATGGCCGGGCTTCCCCGCAACGTGATCGATCTGTTCGGACTCACGGTCGTGGTCGAGCAACGCGCCCTGCGCCGCTACCAGGAGCACATGCGACGCCCGGGAATTCCGCCGGAAACCATGGAGGTCCTGCGCGAAGTGTCGAAGGACGAGCCCTGGCACATCGACTGGATTCGCAAGAAGGCGCGCGAGTTCGCGGAGAATGCCGGAACGCCGAAACGCGCCGACGAGGCGATTGCGAAATACCGGGAAATCGACCGCGCCGTGATGCAAGACCTGGGGGATTTCGAGCGCTCGCTCGGAATCTAGATCGCCCCCCCTGCCCCCTCTCCAGCGCCTCCGCATATTTCTGCAATACGTCCTGTTCGCGATCGGGTTGCGGATCATGGGCACCCTCCCGCGCCGCACGGCACTGGGATTGGGCGCCGCTCTCGGGCGCGTCGCCGCCCGGCTCGGGGTTCGCCGCGACGTGGCGCTCATCAATCTCGGCTTTGCGTTCCCCGATTGGAGCGAGGGTCGCCGCGATGCGGTCTACCGCGAATCTCTCGCCAATCAGGGTCGTCATCTGGCGGAGATCGCTCAGCTACGCCGAACGAATCGCGACAACGTGCGCCGTTGGCTGTCCGTCGAGGGCATCGAGCACCTCCACGACGCACAGAAGGATTCGCCCACGGGCGGTGTGATTGCCTTGACGGGGCACTTCGGTTCCTGGGAATTCCTCGCGACGGCGATTTCATTGTGGGGCATTCAAATGTGTCTGGTGCATCGGGGGCAGCGCAATCCCTACATCGAACCCCTGGTCCACGGTTGGCGCGAGCGCGCCGGAGTCGGGATGTTGCGCCGCGGCCATGCGGCGCGCGCGGTGCTGCGCGGTTTGAAGGACGGCGCCATCGTCGCCATGCCCATCGATCAGGATACCCCCCGCAACGAGGCGATCTTCGTGCCCTTCTTCGACCGCCTGGCGGCGACCCGCGACGCTCCGGCACGGATCGCTGCGCGTACGGGCGCGCCGGTCGTGCCGGTGTTCTTGTTCCGCCAGGGGAATTCGGCTCGCCACGTGGCCCGCTTCTTTCCCCCCATCGAACTCGTGCCGGGAAAAGAGCCGGCAGCGATCGCCGAGAATACCGCCCGTATGAACGCCGCCATCGAAGCCGCCATCCGGCTCGCGCCGGAGCAGTGGATATGGGCCCACCGCCGCTTTCGCGTGCAGCCGGCGGGGACTCCGCGGGTCTATCCGCGTTCGCGTCGAAGCCCCATCGCCCCGGGCTAGGCGGCCCCGCACCCCTGCCGCCCAAGTGGTTGGCGATTGCGCGGACTGCTACCGTTTTCCCTTCGTATTTCGCGCCCGTTCGGTAGACCCCAACACATCATGACCCCCGCAAAACCGCCCAAGCCCGCCATCACACTGAAGGACCACGGCATCGAACAGATGTCGAAGAACGAACGCATCAAGCTCGAGAGCAAGGGCTTGTTCTTCGTTTCGGACGGCAAGGGCGATGTCCACACCTTCGGGGACGAGGTGCGGCTGCTCACGTCCGGAGAGAAGCCCACGATCTCCGGCGAAGCCAAAGAACTCTCGAAATTCTTCGGCATCTACAAGCAGCAGGGCCGCACCCAGCGCGGCGCCAAGACCCAGGAATTCTTCTTCATGATCCGCCTCAAGAACCCGGCGGGTGGCGATTTTTCACCGGAGCAGTGGGCGGCCATCGATTCCGCCTCGGACGATTTTGCGGACGGCACCCTACGCATCACGTCTCGCCAGAGCATCCAGTACCACTACGTCTACGGGCCGAAGCTGGCGCCCATGGTGCGTCACCTGAATCGCCACTATCGACGGGACGGCACGCTTTCGGCCTGCGGTGACGTCAATCGCAACGTCATGGCTTCGCCCATTGACGATCTCGATCCGACCCATCAACCGCGGGGTAGGGAACTCGCCTTCGAGATCGCCGAAGAATTGGCGCCGAAGTCGAGCGCGTATTTCCAGATCTGGTTGTCGGACGAAGAGGGCCACAAGCTCGCGCCCGTCAACTCCGACGAACCGCTGTACGGGAATCTGTATTTGCCGCGCAAGTTCAAGATCGGCATCGCGCATCCCCTGGACAATTCCATCGACATGCTGAGCCAAGACATCGGCTTGTTGCCCGTCATGAACCACGGTGCCACCGACGGCAGCCTTTGGGACCTCTATACGGGCGGCGGCATGGGGATGAGCCACAACAATCCCAACACCGCGCCGCTGCTGGGTCTCTACCTCGGGCGCATTCGCCGCGACCAGGTCGTCGACGCCTGCAAGGCCATCGCGACGCTCCAAAAGGAGAACGGCGATCGGCGCGATCGCAAGCAAGCGCGTTGGAAGTACACCCTTCGCCGGCTCGGCGTCGACGCCGTTAAGGCCGAATTGCGGGATCGCTTCGAAATCGAAATTGAAGACGCGCAACCGCAGACGGTTCCGCCCATGGAGCTTCACCTGGGTTACCACGCCGCCGTCGGCGGCGGGGCGTATTACGGAGTTTCCGTGGAGAGCGGTCGCGTCAAAGCGAATCTTCGCCAAGCGGTACGCGCGGCGATCGAGCGCTACAACGTTTCGGTCCGACTCACCGCCCAGCAGGATTTGATCCTGCGCGGCGATTTTCCCGAAGGTGCCATCGAGGCGATCCTCGACGAAAATGGGGTGGCGCGTCCCGAGACCCTTTCGATCGTTCGCAAGAACGCCATGGCGTGCCCCGCGAAGCCCACATGTGGCTTGGCGATGACGGACGCGGAAAACATTCTTCCCCAGTACCTGGATGCGATCGAGCAAGCGGGGCTGGGCGATTTGGATGCGGTGATCCGCATGACGGGTTGTCCCAACAATTGCGCCCGTCCACCGACGGCGGAAATCGGTATCTACGGTTACGGGAAGAACGACCACGTGGTCCTGGTCGGCGGCTCGCGCAGCTGCGAACGCGTCGCCGAAACCCTCTATTCCCGCATTCCCGGGGAAAAGATGATCCCGGTCCTGGTGGGCCTCTTCGGCGCCGTGCGCAAGCACAATGCCCAGGGCCTCCCGGTGGGAGATTTCCTCCACCAAACCGATGCCGCCCAACTTCGATCCTGGATTGGGATCGAAGACGGACCCGACACAGCGTGAGTCGAAGCGCATCGTCGCCGCTGTCGCGCCGCGATGCCGAACGCATCGTCCTGCATGCGGTCGACGAGGGCGGGCTCGAGCGCGATCTCGCCTATCAACTGGGTCGAAGCCTCGGCGACGCGACCTTGCGCGAGCCGGTCCTGGAAGGCGCCTTCGAGAGTAAATGCCGCGCCAAGGGCTCCGTCATCACGGTGTCGCGCAACGTCTTCATTCCGCTGACCAACTTGTGCCGCAACCGCTGCACCTATTGCACCTTCGCCAAATTGCCCGATTCCGCCGAAGCCAAGAGCTACAGCGTCGAAGACGTGGCGGACGTGGTTCGCGGCGGTGTTGCGACGGGTTGTACCGAGGCCCTGCTCTGCCTCGGCGACAAGCCCGAAGTCGCTTATTCGAGTCACCGTGAATGGCTCGCCGGGCAGGGTTTTGCGTCGACGACGGAACATCTGGTCGAGGCGTGTCGCGTGGCGTTGCGCGGCGGCATGCTGCCCCACACGAATGCCGGCGTACTTTCGAAGAGCGAACTCGAAGCGCTTCGGCCCTGGAATGCCTCCATGGGACTCATGTTGGAAAACGTGAGTCCGCGCTTGAGGGAACGCGGCATGCCCCACTTTCACGCGCCGGACAAAGACCCCGCGGTTCGGTTGCGCATGCACGAAGAAGCGGGTGAACTCGCGATTCCCTTTACCACGGGTTTGTTGCTCGGGATCGGCGAGAACGCCGACGAACGCGTGGATACGCTCTACGCCATGCGCGATTTGGACGAGCGCTACGGCCACATCCAGGAAGTCATCGTCCAACCCTTCCACCCGAAGCCATCGACTCGCATGCGGGCCGCGTCCTCCATGCCCGACGCCGAGATCGCCGCCTGGGTGGCCCTGGCGCGTCTCGTGCTCGGACCGCAGATGAACGTGCAGGCGCCGCCGAATCTCGCGCCGGAGGTGCTCGAATTGTTGCTGCGCAGCGGCCTCAACGACTGGGGCGGCGTATCGCCCGTGACCGTGGACTACATCAATCCCGAAGCGCCCTGGCCTGCCCTGGCCGAACTCCGCCAGCGCACCGAGGCCGCGGGCCAGACCCTGCGCGAGCGATTGCCCGTCTATCCCGAGCACGTACGCGACCGCCGCGATCTGTTCGACGATCGGATTTGGAAAACACTTTCCGGCTTTGCGGACTCGGAGGGCTATGCTCGCGAAAAGCCACTCCGCACCCGTGAGGAGGCCGCCTGATGCTAGAACGCCTGAACGCCAACGTCTCTCCGGAAATCGCCCGCATCCTCGACGGGGCGCTCTCGGGTCGCGAGGTCACCACGGACGAAGCGATCTCTCTATTGCGCGTGCAGGGCGCCGACTTCCACGCCTTGACCCAAGCCGCGGACCTGGCGCGTCAGGACGACTGCGGGGACGACATCAGCTTCGTCGTGAACCGCAACATGAACTTCACCAACGTTTGCTACGTGGGGTGTTCGTTTTGCGGGTTTTCGCGCCACCGCGACGATCCCGACGCCTACGATCATTCCTTCGAGAAGCTTCGCGCCAAGACCCGCGAAGCCGTGGCGCGCGGTGCGACGGAAGTGTGTATCCAGGGCGGAATCGATCCCCACAAGACCCACGAGCACTACCGCAACATCCTGAAAGCCATCAAGAGCGAATTCCCCGACATTCACATCCACGCCTATTCGCCCGAAGAGCTCGACTTCGCCCACAAGAAGAGCGGGATGGAATTGCACGATTTCCTGCGTTGGATGCGCGAAGGGGGCTGGGGCACGGTGCCCGGTACGGCGGCGGAGATTCTCGACGATTCGATTCGCAAAGTAATCTCGCCGCGCAAACTGCGCCGTGATCGTTGGGTCGAAATCATTCGCGCGGTCCACGCGATCGGTATGCGTTCCACGTCGACGCTCATGTACGGCCACATCGAGAACGAATCCCACGTCGCCAACCACCTCGCGCTCTTGCGCGACATTCAAAAGGATACCGGCGGGTTCACGGAATTCGTTCCCTTGGGATTCATCCACGAGAAGAACACGCTCTTCAACCACATGGGTGCGCGGGCGGGTTCTTCCATGTTGGAAGATATTCGGATGGTCGCCGTGGCGAGGCTGTTCCTGCGTCCCTTCATCACCAACATTCAGGTGTCCTGGGTGAAGATGGGGCCCAAGCTCGCGCAGCACGGTCTCATGGCGGGCGCCAACGATTTCGGGGGCACGTTGATGGAAGAGTCCATCAGCCGCGAGTCCGGCGCGGACTTTGGCGAGAACCTGCCCCCGGAAGAGATTCGGCGCCTGGTGCGCGAAATCGGTCGCGTTCCCGTCGAACGCAACACGACCTACACGATTCTGCGCCGCTTCGACGATCCCGAGAAGGATCCGGAATCCAAGGAACCCGAGCGCGGGGCGGAGCTTTCGGGGCCAGCCCGCTTCCGCACAGGGCACCCGGCGGCGCGCGGTACCACCGCCGTCGCCTGACCCGGGTTCGGAAGGATTCGAGTTCTTCAATGCGTATTCTGATCGTGGGTTCGAATCATCGCGCTGAAATTCGCGCGGCGACGGTCTTGATTCACGGCCTGGCCCGAACCCTGCGCGACCGCGGTCACGACGTCACGCTGTTGCAGGCCGCGGCGCCCGAGCACCAGGTCGAGATCGAGGGCATTCACCAGTACTACACCGCCGACACGTCGAAGAGCTTCTACCCCTTGCGGTTCTTTCTGCGGCGTATCTCGGACTTCGACGTCATCCACGCCCACGACCAATCGGCGGCGTTCTTCGCCCTGCGCAGTCGCGTGCGCGCGTTGCCTCTGGCGGTCGAGTTCCATCCGCCGCGCCTGCGCCGCGCCTCCTTCTGGAAAACCAATTGGCGCTGGCGCTACATCGAGCTTGCGGCGCGTTACGCGCCACTGTCTCTTTTTCCTTCCCGCTGGCTCGCGGACGAGATGACGGAATTCTACGGCCTCGATCCGTCGCGAATTCGTGTGATTCACAACGGCATCGGGGAATCCTGGTTCGACGACTACCCCGATGCCCGCACCACGCACAACGGTGCCAGACGCATCGTGGCGGTGAACATGAAGGGGGTCGATATCGCGCTCCGCGCGTTCGCCAAGATCCGCGAACGTCACGACGCGGTGCTCGAACTCTACGGTGTCCACAAGGAGACCGAGCGCTACAAGGCCCTGGCCCGGGAGCTGGGCGTGGCGGATCGCGTGGAGTTCTGCGGTTTCGTCGACAACGCGCTTCTGCCCGCGCGCATTGCCGGCGCGCACGCGCTCGTGAATCCCACGGAGAAGGACAACTATCCCCAGGTTCTGCAAGAAGTGCAGGCCCTGGGGATTCCCGCGGTCACGACGAGCGTTGGGGGGATTCCCGAGATCGTGCTCGACGGGCAAACGGGGATTCTGTGTTCCCGTCTCGAAACCGAACCGTTCGCCGAAGGCTTGGATCGGTTGCTCGGCGATCCCGCGTTGCAACAGCGCATGCGCGACTTTGGGAAGTCCCGAGCGAGAGATCTATGGCTCTGGCCCAACGCGGTGGAACGCCTCGAGAAGGAAATCTACGCGCCCTTGATGGCGCGGGCTACTCGCGCAGGCGGGTGACGAGCAGGTGTGTGGCGCTGCCGATTTCTTCGACGCGCGGCTGTAGTTCTTTCTGATACGCGCGCCAGACGCCCGGGTACTCCCAATCCGGATGGCAGTCGTGGAGCGCCACGATTCCGCCCGGGCGCATGAGGGGCAGGAAGTTCACGATGTCGTTGCGGGCGGATTCTTCGTCGTGACCGCCGTCGATGAACACCATGCGCAAGGTGACGCCGCGCTTGCTGAGCTCGCGGGCTCCTTCATCGGAATTCATCACGAGCGGCGTGATGAATTCCGAAACCCCCGCCCGCTCGATGTTGGCGCGGAAGACGTCCAGGGTGGAACCACTGGGGCCGAGCTTGGCCTTGAGTTCTTCGCCGCCCACGTGATGATCGATGGCCCAGATGCGGCAGTCCTGTTCGCCGCGATCGAGCAGTGCGGCCCCCAAGGCGATGGTGGACCGCCCCTTCCAGGAGCCGATCTCCGCAATGTCGCCGGGCCCCGCGGTTTCGAGGGCCGTGCGGTACAGGAGGCGCAATTGCTCGCGGGAAACCAACCCGTCGGCGCTGCGCGCCAATTCTTCCACGGCGTCTTCGCGCCGGCCGCGCAGGGTCAAGATCTTGGCCCGCAGCTTGCGGCGCTGGGGCTTCAGCTCGCGGTTCAGGTTGTCGAGGAACGGTACGCGCACGCACCTAACCTAGGAGTCCGTCCGGAATTTCACAAGGGCGAAGCGTCGAGCAAGGGCGCCCGGATCGGCATCGCGACCGGCTAAACCCGCGCCGAAGCTGGGGCCGGGGCACTCGTGCGGAAAGGCTTCTAGGCGAGCAATCGGGCGATGAGCAGGCTCGAGGCACGCTCGAGGATCTTCACCTTCGGCGCCAACTCTTGTTCAAAGGCTTTCCACACACCGGGGAACCCGCCCTCCTCTTCACAATCGTGCAAGGCGATGGTGGCCTCGGGGTGCATCAGGGGAAGGAAGTTGCGGATGTCTTCGCGCACGGACGCTTCGTCGTGGGCGCCGTCGATGAAGAGGAAGCGAAGCCGGATGCCCCGCTCGGCGAGCACGCGGCTGCCCTCGCCGGATTTCATGACCAGGGGTTCGATGAATTCGGAAACCCCCATGCGCTGGATGTTGAATCGGAAGTCGTCGAAAGTCGAACCCTCGCGCGCGATGCGATTGCGGTGTTCTTCGCTTCCGACGTGGTGATCGATGGCAAAGATTCGACAGTTCTCTTCGCCCCGGTCGCCGAGGGCCAGTCCCATGACGACCGTCGAGCGTCCCTTCCAGGAGCCGATCTCCGCGATGTCGCCGGGGCCCGCGGCCTCTTTGACGCTGCGGTAGAGGAGCCGGATTTCGTCCTGGCGAAACATGCCGTCGACGATGCGCGAGAGTTGCACGATCGCGTCTTCGCGCCGACCGCGCCGCGTGAGCAACGCGGCCCGCAGGCGCCGGCGCGCCGGCTTGAGGCTCTGGTTGAGCTTGTGGAGCCCGGGAACTCGCATGGCGGGGAAACTACCCTACAAATCCCGCCGACGGTAATGACGATTTCCGACCCCTGCGCGGGCGCCTCAGGACCTGTTTTCGGAAGCGCTCGACGACCGGCAGCTTGTCGATCCAAGGCGACGCGTCGGAACGGGCCGGGTCCACCGGCGAGGGCGGCCCCGCATAGCCTTCGGGGATCTGCGAATGGAGCCGCGGCGGGTCCTCGGTTTCATCGTAATAGTGATATTCGTAGCCCGGTACGCACAGATCCTCGGCGACGTTGACGTCGAGGGTTCGGATTCCGTAGCTCATGATTTCCGTGGTGAGGGGTTGCGGCGGGATGATCCAAACGATGCGCGGCCCCGCGATGAATTGGTATTGAATCTTTCGGTTCATCGACAAGAAACGAAACTTGCGAATCGTGCCGCCGTACAACTGACTCTTCGAACGACTGGTGTCGATCAAGCCGCGCTGGAAGTCCGGCTCGAAGCCAGCGACGAAACGCAGGGAAGTCGGATCGCCGGGCTTCGTGAAATAGGCGACGTCCTTCCCCCGGTTGATGAGGTTGCGGGGATTCCGGCGGACTTTCTCGCGCGGCCCCGTGAAGTCGTGGTAGGGCTCGAGGCGGTTGTCAGGTGCCGCGCGCAAGATCAATGGAATCGCGCGGCGGTCGCGTTGGATCTTGTTTCGCCGACTCACCGTGTCGAGGGCGGTTTGGATTTCCAACGGCAGGTTCGTGGTTTCTTCGGCGGCGTAGATGATTTCATCTCCGTCTTGCACGACGGTTTTGAGATCGCCTTTGCCGATCCAATTTTCTCCCGGCGAACGAATGACGTGGGTGGCGGAACGCCAGATCAACGAGGAGTCCTTGTAGAAGAACCTCGGGTAGAGGCGCTTGTCGCTACCGCCCAAATGCACGAAGGCCACGAAGAACCGCAGGTTCTCGTCGTGTCGAAGGTTGGTGAGATAATAAGTGGCATCGAACAGGCGAATCTCGTGCTTGGGCGTGTAGCCCATGGAGAGCAGCTTCTTGGGATTGCGCTTGGCCTGGCCCGCCGCCACGATGCGGTGCCCGCTATCCAGTAGCGCGAGGAAGTCCCGCGACACCGCTTGCGGGTTTGATTCGCGCGGCTCCACATCCCGAACGGTCGCTGTCTCGAGCATCGATCCCCCTGCTAGTTACGGTTCCAAGGGTACACGCTCCATTGACGATCGGGCACCGGCCCCTACTCTGCTCCCATGCCGCGGTCGCTCAAGATTCTCCTGGTCAGCCGCCTGCACCGCGCGGAGATTCGCGGTTCCCTGGTGGCGACACACGGCCTCGCTCGTGAGTTGCGAGACCGCGGCCACGACGTGACCCTGCTCCATGCGGCGCGCCCGGAACACCGCATCGCACTCGAGGGAATTCGCGTCGAGTACGTCTCCAACATGCACAAGAGCACCTATCCCCTGCTGTTTGCCGCACGCAAGCTGTCCGACTATGACGTGATTCACACCAACGATGAATCCGGCGCGTTCTTTGCGCTTCGCAGTCGCATGCAAGCGCTGCCCATGGTCGCCCAACTCCAGCCGCCCAAGATTCGACGCGATTCGTTTTGGGGCGCCAACTGGCGCTGGCGCTACATGGGGCTTTCGGTCAAGTACGCGCCCGCCGTACTGACGCCGTCCCATTGGCTGGGGGACGCGTTGGTCGAGCGCTACGGGATTCCCGCCGAGCGGGTACACGCGATTCCCTACGGAATCGGGGAGCATTGGTTTGCGCCACCGACCGGGACCCGAGAGTCCTTCGCGAGCGGCCCGCGCATCGTCTTGGTGAACATGAAAGAAGTGGATGTCGCGTTGCGCGCATTCGCGCGGGTGGCGGCTGGCTTCGATGCCGAACTCGAATTGTTCGGCGTTCACAAGGACACTCCGGCATACCGCAAGCTCGCCGCAGAGCTCGGTGTGAGCGAGCGGGTTCATTTTCGCGGCTTCGTCGCCAACGAAGAGCTTCCGGGTTGGTTGGCGGGGGCCCAGCTGCTTCTCCACACCGCGACCAGCGAGAGCTTCGGTCAAGTGTTGGCGGAAGCCGCAGCGCTGGGGATTCCCGCAGTGGCAAGTCGTACCAATGCGATCCCCGAAGTGGTCGCCGACGGTGAGCGAGGCCTCTTGTGTCCGGTGGGGGATGTCGAGGCGTTCGCGGTGGCGCTGCGTCAGCTCTTGGCGAGCCCCGAGCTGCGCCAGCGCATGGGCGCGCAGGCCCAGGTCCACGCCCGGGAAACCTGGCGCTGGTCGCGGGTCACCAGCCGGGTGCTCGACGAGGTCTACGCGCCGTTGATGGAGCGGCAGCGCGTGCGTTAGCGGCTTTCGAGTTTCTCCTGGATGCAGCGGTCCAACGCCGCATCCAGGCTGCGACCCATGACCGTGCGCGTGGCCAGGTCCGTATCCACACAGCGCCGATCGATCTCCGCGAGAACCTCCGCGCGACGCCCCCGCATGCATTCGGCGATGAACGCTCCGTGGTCCGGGTCGACGTTCTCGATCGCGCTGCCCACCACCTGACCAATCGCGATCGAGCGGTCGCGTTCGTCGAGATTGCGCCACATCGCGCAACCCGCATCCGGATCGATTTCGTCCTTGGGTGAAGTCGCACAGGCCACGACGGTGGACAAGAGGAGGATGACGGCGTTGCGCATGCCGCGTTCGTTTTAGCGCATCGGATGGGGGGTGGGCCAGGAGACCGTGTCAGCGATGGGTTCCGTAGTCGCGTTGATAGGGAGAGCGTCGGGGCGTGTCGTTTCGGACATGGCTCGTCGGCCCCGTCGTCGACAAGCAGAGTTCTCGATCGTCGTGGCGACTGATGTCGTAGCAGTGCCGGCTCTCTTGCGTCGCGTTGGCGAGGCAGGTGTGCTTCATGAAGTCGATGGTGATCTGGTGGCAAAGCCGCGGAGAACTGGTCGTGACGCCCATGCAGAAGAATCGCTTGTTGGTATCGATGATTCGATTGCAGGCGGCTTCGGAAGGAGAGGCGATCGCGAGTGTAGCCAGCGCAGTCGCAAAGAGAACGAATCGCGTGTGAAGAGCCATGGGGGGAACCTCCAACCATGTATCGTCACTTTCGCCCGGGGTTTGAGTGAATCCGGGGTTTCCATGCAGTTGTGTTCAGGGGGACGCCGGAGTGGGTTCCGGCAAGCAGCGGAGGGGGCCTAAGACGAACCGCCGACGGGATCGTCTTTTTGGCCGAACAGCCCCAGGTATTTCGTCACCTGGATATCGCCCAGAACGTTGCATTGGCAAGCGAGACGCAAGCCGCGCTCGCGATCGTGAGGCGGTAGCCCGAGGCGCAATTGCTCCACGGGGGTGGGTTCCGAAAGTTCCCCTTCGACCTTCACCGCACAGGTGCCACACGTACCAAAGCCTCGGCAATGGATCGCACGGGCGGCGCCGTTGTAGAGCGGAAGCCGCGCGCGCAGCAGAACCGAGCGGAGATTCGCGCCCTCGAGGCATTCGACGGTTTCTCCCGCGAACGAAACCTTCGGCACCTAGCTGGGCTCGTCGCCAACGCGAAAGCAGGTTTCCTTGGCCGTGGCGATGAATGACTCCGTTCCGAAATTCGAAAAATCGTAGGACGCCGCCAAGAAGGCATAGTACTCACTCTCGCCCGAGAACCAGAAGCAACCGATCAAGGAGGTAATGCCCTGGGCGGAAGGCCGGCGGCGCGTCTCGAGCCCGAGCACCACCAACACCCGGTCCGCTTCGGTCCACTCGTCGGGAACACGCATGGGGGGCTTCAATGCAACGGCCCGCTCGGCGGGGACTTCGTCGGTTTGCGCGACCGCGTCCATGACCGCCAGGGCTTCCAGGATCCGCTCGCGGATCTGTGTGTCGTTCGGATCCGTCGCATCCACGTAGGGTCGGATCTCCGCCAGGGAAAGGCCGTGGACCGGGCGCCCCCAGGGAAGGGTCACCGCTTCGTCGGTGATGGCGCGCTGGGCGGCGTCGAGGTCCATGCCCGCGTACTCGATGGGCGTGGCGTCGAAGCGGTGCAAACTTTCGCTGCTGAAGAAGCCGAAGGTGAGGACCGCAACCCGCATGCCGTCCGGGACGGATTGCTCCGGGGCGGGACCTTCGGAACTCGCGCAGCTCGTCGTCCCCCACAGCAGCAGTAGCCACAGGGCGCGTCTCCTCGACTCAAACATTTCCGACCTCTCGATAGAGCGCGCGCAGCACAGCGGCGGAACGATCCCAGCTGCAGGCGCGCGCGTGTTCGATTCCCCGGGTCCTGAGCTCTTCGGTCAGCTCCGGCGATGACACGACACGGTTGATTGCATCGGCGATGGCTTCCGGGTCTTTGGCATCGACGTAGAGGGCCGCGTCGCCACCGGCTTCGGGTAGAGAGGAGGCGTTGGAACACACCACCGGAACCCCACACGCCATGCCTTCGAGCACCGTCAGTCCAAAACCCTCGTACAAACTGGTTACCGCCAACACGCGAGCCGCATTCATGAGCCCAACCAATTCAGCGTGGGAGACGCGCGCGAGATGGATGGTTCGATCGACCATCTTGCATTGGTCGATGGTATCGAGCAGGGAAGCCGCACCGTTGCTCGGGCGCCCCACCAGAATCAGGCGCAGCTCCGGCAGTCGGGATACCGCCTCTACCAGGCGCTCCAAGTTCTTGCGGGGGGCGTGCAGTCCCACGCCGAGCACGAAGTCGCCGTGGCGGGCTCGGATCGGCGCGATCTCGTCGGGAAGCAGGGGGCGAAAGGCGTGGCTGTCGACGCCATTCGGAATGGCGCGCGTCCGCTCGATGGGAAAGTCGAACAGCTCCGCAACTTCCTCGGCGGTGAACCGGCTCGGCGTGACGACCACGTCCGCGCGGCCGATGGTGTCTCGAAGCTTGCGACCCCGCAGCTCGTGCCAGCGCGGAGTCACCCATTGGGGATTTCGCACCGGATTCACGTCGTGAATCGTAACCAGCTTCGGGATGTCGGGAGATTCCGGGAGGTAGGTGGCGAGCGAGTGAAAGATGCGCGCACGCGGGATGATCCAACGGTTCAGCGGGTCGACGAGAACGCGTACGCGCGCGTTGGGGGCTTGCGGGCGAAACAGGTGCCCTTTGCGCCAGCGGGAGAAGCGGTAGCAGAGCGCATAAGGGGTCTCGGGGTCCGCACGCAGCAGGCTGTTGGCGAAATTCCGGACGGTTCCACCGATCCCGCCAAAGGGGGGCCGTCCCGCCGCCGAGCTGACTTCGAGCGCAATCACGCGGGGAGGATAGCGTTCGCGGGCGAGGGCCCTCGGGCTCAGTGGCGCGAGAGTTCCTCGAGGCGCGCCGCGAGGGCCTCGACCTGATAGCGAAACGGGGCGCGCTCGAGCAGACCGCGTTCTACTTTGGCGACGGCGTTCTTGACCGAGGAGTGGTCGCGTCCGAGGGCCCGCCCGATCTCCTGGAACGAGGCGGACGTGTAGCGCTTGCACAGATACATGGCGATCTGGCGGGGAAGCAACACGTCGCGCCGTCGCGAGCGCGAGGCCAGGGCGGCGGCCGTTGCGCCGGATGCCGTGGCGACCAGGTCGATCACCTGCCGGATCTCCAAGGAGGGTCCGCGGCGGATCGGATCGAGTTTTCGGAGGGCTTGCAGGGTCAACTCCATGTCGACCGGGCGTTTCAGGAGCGAGGCGCTGGCGACCACTTGAACCAATACGGCTTCGAGGTCGCGGACACTGCCGCGAATCGATTCGACGAGGTGATCGAGACACGCGTCGGGCACGCGAACTCCACCGCCGGCGGCTTTGCGCCGCAAGATGTTGCGTCGGAGTTGGGCGTCGGGAGTTTCGATCTCGGCCACGAGGCCGCTCGACACGCGGCTGCGGAGGCGCGTGTCGAGATCCGGGATCTCTTGGGGAAGCCGATCGGCAGTCATGACCACCCGGGCACCGCAATCGAGCAGGTGGTCCAGGGTGTGGAAGAGCTCGAGTTGGGTGGCGCGCTTGCCGGATAGGAACTGGACGTCTTCGATGACGAACAAGCTGCACTCGTTGCGGAAGCGCCGCCGCAATTGCTCCGTGCGTTTGTTGCGGATCGAGGCCACGAGTTCGCTCGTGAAGCCTTCGGCGGAGGTGTATTCCGCCGATGTTCCGGCCTTGCGGGCTTCGGCGACCACCGCGCGTGCGAGGTGGGTCTTCCCCATGCCGGAATCGCTGGTCAGAAGCAGGGACCGTAACCCCGTTTGCTCCGAGCGCGCGATGGCGAGGGAGGCTTCTCGCGCGAGCGCATTGGCGGGGCCGACCACGAAGGAGTCGAAGCGGTAAGACATTTCGATCTGGTTGCCGCGCGCCACGCCCGGCCTGGAGGCTTTGATCCCCACTCTGGGGCGAGCGGGCGCGCTGGGTTCCGCCGGGCGCGCGGTTTCGACGCGAAGTGCGGGGGTGGGGCGTACTTCTTCGATACAGAGTTCGATTTGGACGCTGTGTCCAAACTCCGCCGCCGCACTCGCAGCGATCTGGTCGTAAAAGTCACGTCGCACGCGTTCGCGGTGGAACGAGGACGGACAAACCAGACGCAATCGGTCCGCATCGACCTGGGCCACGATGGGCACAAGCCATGCTTCGACCGAAAAGGCCGGCAGTTGGGCGCCGAGACGCCGCAAAACTCCTTCCCAGATCCGAGGGGAGGAGATCGGGGACACTGAGGTCATCTATCTCGATTCTTTTGGAGATTTCTACGAATGGGTCCGACTCTCACCCGTTTTTCCCGATCTTCCCGTGTTGATCGGAAGCTCGCGGGCCCATTCGAAGAACGTGGCGCAGTAAACCACAGGCCACGCGCGCGTCGCAAAGACGATCCACATCGATGTGGAATCCGCGTGACACATTTATGAATTGCCGACGGTGCGCATTCGTACGCTGGGGAACCCGCGTTTTGATTCCAGATCAGCCATCGATTCCAAGGAGTTCTCGCCGGATGTTAAGGCGGCGCTCGCGCTGGCATTTGTGTGTCGTGGGGAGGCCGACGCGCCTGGCGAGATCTTCGAAAATCTTCAAATTTCGCGAATTATCTCGATTTCACGCGAGCAACGAAAAAATCGCGGGTCGCGTTCTCAGTGAACACTTCGAGACCCGTCGTGACCGCGTCCTTCGAGTTCGGCGCGACGGAATTGGAGCACGCCAATCAAGCGTTCGAAGCGGTTGGCAACGCCGTCCGCTTCCAAGAGACCCTGTTTCTCCTCGGCAGCAATGTCGAGGGACGCCGAAAGCGTGTTCGATACCACCTCGTCGTCGAGGTCCGAACGCAAATACGATTCGACGGTGTCGGCCTGGTCGGGCGCGGAGACGCGCACGACTTCGACGAAGAGTTCGACCGCCCGACTGCGCAAAGCACGAACTCGGTTTTGCTCTTGTTGGGGATCGATTTCTTCCAAGCGTTCGACCACTGCGATGCGATAGCCGCCCTCGGGATCCGGCGGTTCCTCGCCCGCAATACGGAAACGCGAGAGCCCGCGAAGAATGAGGTTGTAGCGCCCGTCCTCGAGCTCTTCGGCTTGGTCGATCATGCCCAGGCAGCCGACGGAAAAGACGGGCGGGTTCCCCTGCATTTCCTCGACGTGATCCGGTAAGACGGTCACCATTCCGATGTGTCGGTCGCCTTGGAGCGCTTGTGCGGTCAGCGACCGGTAACGGGGCTCGAAGATGTGAAGCGGAACCCGCATCTTCGGGAAGAGGACGACGTTCGGAAGCGGAAAGATCGGGATCGTTTCAGTCGAGATGTCGTCCGCCATTGGCCTTCGTGGGTTGGGGTTCGCCGACCCTTGGAGTGAAGCACTGGATCGCCTGCAAAAAAAGCTTATCGCGGATCGGCTGCGCAGGGACGCGGACATTCTTTCGAAACGTTTCGCACTCCGGTACGCGTCGATCGAGCCCGAGCGCGCCAACGTCAAGAACCGCTACGGGATCTGTGATTCCGATGGTCATATTCGAATTCGGCTCCACCACGCCTCGACGGGAAAGCCTCTCAAATACTCCAGCATGGTCAACACGTTGTGCCACGAGCTCGCCCACCTCCGTCACTTCAACCACGGGCCGAGCTTCAAGGCCTTTTATCTCGAGATTCTCGAGTACGCGCGACATCTGGGGATCTATCGGCCGCGAAACGTTGCGCCGCGCGCCGTCCTGCCCTCGCCGCCGGTTGAGCAAGCGAAACCCGAGCGTCCCGCTGGAGGCTTTCGCCCCCATTCGAAACCCGAGCAACTGGATCTATTTGGTGTGTTGATGGAACGGGAGAATTAGGAGGACTGGCCGGCTTGTTGGAGCTGGTCGTGCTCTTCGAGGGTGTTTGGACCCTCTGCGACCTTGACCGAGATGTCATCGCACGCGACGGCTTTGTCCAGGACCTGCTCGATCATTCCGGAAACGGTGATTTCATCGTATTCCGCGAGAGCGTCTTCGAGGCTGCTCTCGGAAACCGAGAATTCGACCGTTACCTTAATCTTGATGCTCATAAAATCTGTAGGCTCCGCTAGTGGGCTCGATCCGAGCTCCGCGCGACCACTCAGCCTTGCAACATGCGTAGCTGGCCACCGCTAAGGGATCGGCTTCCGGGGCCCGAAGTTGGGGGCTGAGCCGTAAGTCGCCGAAAAATAATGGCAATCCGATACCCCGCGGGAAGATACACCACGCTCCATACGACGGCTACGGATTTTCAAGAATTCCCGTTGGGGAGACGGGGGTGAATCACATCGGTTTAATCGATCGCTCTGGCATGGCCGCCGCGCTTGCGCGGTCCGCCCAGACATGGAGTAGCACCAAGATCGTGGTGCCGAGTGACGTTGCGAGGAAGAGCGCCATCGAAAGCCCGTGGAGTCTTGAAAAACGCAATTGGGCCTCCGCGTGGGGCGCGTCTCCGAAAGCCAGGGGACGAAGCTCAGTGAGTTCCGCAGAAACGCCGAAATGGGAGAAGAGGCAGGTCGCAGCGAGGGCGAGGGGGAGCACGGTGGTGAAGCGTCCGCGCTCGAGCGCCCATGCGATGAGGGCCAGAGTGACGCCGGCGGCGACACTATAGAGCTGGAGGGGTTCCAACACCGCTGCAACCAGGTCGCCGGCAATTTCGCCGGAGGGGAGGATGGTGAACGCCACGCGTGCCACCACCGCGCCGAACAGCGCGAGTCCACCGAACCAGGCGCCGAGTGTCAGCCAGAGGATTCCGCGAAGCAAAGTGTGAACCCACGTCGCCATGAGGGGAGTTTAGTTGTCGATCCAGTGTGAAGCGAACCCAGTTCGGAGGCCCGGGCGATAACCGTGGCCATTCGAAGTTGGTTTATGGACAAACTCGGGGATTTCCTGACCCATCCCGTCGATCGCTACGAACGACGCGGGTGGAACGATCTCGATGCCTTGCGGCGCAACATCCGCAAAGGCGACGTGCTGTTGGTCGAAGGCGACCAGCGCGTCTCTGCCATCATCAAATATCTGACCCAGAGTTCCTGGTCGCATTCCGCGCTCTACATCGGCGACGAACTGCTTCAACGCGGCGGCGAGGTGCGGGACAAGGCGCTCGAGAGTTTCGGCGCCGAAGCGGACCAGCTGGTGCTCGAAGCGCTGATGGAAGGCGTGATCGTGAGCCCGCTCTCCAAGTACATCGATTTCAACATCCGCCTGTGTCGACCCCACCGGTTGCGGCCGGAACATCTCAAGATCATCCTCGACCAAGCGGTGGCGACCCTGGGCTGGCGCTATGACGTGCGCAACGTGTTCGACCTGGCGCGCCATTTCATCCCGGTCTCGCTTACGCCCCGCCGCTTCAAGAAGAGCCTGCGGCGCTTCGGGAGTGAGGCCTCGACGGAGGTCATTTGCTCGAGTCTGATCGGCCAACTCTTCCACAGCGTCGGGTTTCCGATTGCACCGACGGTGACCTTTCCCTCGGGCATGCCGCCCGAAGAACCGCGACCGAGTTGGATCGGTCGCATGTTACGACGGCGCGGGGATTCGCTACCGGGTTTGTTCCAGAAGCGGCACCCCACCCTGCTCGCCCCCCGGGATTTCGACCTCTCGCCCTACTTCGAGATCATCAAGTTCAACCTCGTGATGGACGGAAGCTTCGAATACGAGCAGATTCGCTGGAACAACGACGACTCGGGAACCTTCGGTTCGAAGCTCTAAAAAGACGATTTCGTCCGGGCTTCGCGCGCTGCGGCGAACCCCGGTTCGCTAGCCCGCCAATCCCGCGGGACTCCGCGGCGGTTCCCGCAACCAACGCTCGCCGAAATCGACCGCTGCGAGCGACGCGTCGACGGATTCGACCGCGGGAACCCGCGCCGCCCCGAGCGTGCGTCGCAGGATTTCGATGCCCGCGTAGCGCGCACATTCCTCGAAGCGGACGGAAGCCGGCTCGCCCTGGGCCGCGTAAGCCTCCCAGCCTTCTCCCAGGGCGGCGCGCGCGACTCCGAAGTCGCCGTGGGCGAACGCGGGTAGTAGGAAGTGGGCGAACAGAACGCCCAGGTCGAAGGCCGGGTCGCCCAGGTGGGCGATCTCGGCGTCCAGGAGTTTCGCACCTTCGGGCGCGAGGAGAATATTGCCCGCCTGAACGTCGGCGTGGACGAGCGCGCCGCGGGGCGCGCGATAGCGCGCGTAGGCGGCGTCGGCGAGTGCTACCAGGGCGGAATCTCCCCAGAGCCGTTTCGCGCGGGCGGCCACGGGCTCCGCCAAAGGGAAATCGTTCGGTCGAAAGGGCAGTGAGAAGATGTGCTCGCCGTGGAGTTCGCGCATGGCTTGGTTCTCGAAGCGACCGGCCATTTCCGGACCGCGCGTTGCGCGGTGAACCTTTCCCAGGAATTCCCCCAGGCGCCGCGCCACCGCGCTGCCATCGCGCCCGTCGAGGAGCGCGCGGTCGAGCCGCGGGACCGTACCCAGGTCCTCGAGGATCAACACCCGCTGGTCCGGGTCGAAGTCGAGCACCTGCGGGCAGACGTTGGCCGCGTCCAGGGGCCTGACGGCTTCGTAGTAGCGCGCCTCGAAGGCGATCCGCTCGGTGCTGACCCGGTACTCGGGAAAGCGCTCGAGGGCCGGCCGGGCCTGTTTGACGATCCAGGATCCGGTGTCGCAACGCGCGCGGCGCACCCAGTTGATGTTTCCGTCCCCGGCGGCTTCGACCCGCACCGGGGACCCCGCGGCCACGATGCCTCGGGCCACCAGATACGCCGAGAGATTGCCTTCGTCGAGGATCTGTTGAGAGCTCACAACACTCCAGTGTGAATTGGGGGCATTGCCCTGCACTCGGACTTCTTCCGCGCACCACCGAGGCAGCGAATAGGCACGCGACAGGCAAAAAAAGCTCAAGGGAGGGCAGGGAAGGTCGATCAGTAAGGGTAAGTATCCGAGCCAATCCTGGGGGGGGTGAGGTTCGGTAAGAGCGCCCCGGTAGCCTTACGGATGCCGGGGTCGTTCTTTTTCAGGGCCTGGCTGATTCCTCTTTTTCCTGCAGCTCCTGCGCGCTCGCCGGATCCGCGATGTCGCTGTGGCAAACCGCTTTTTCTCCGGCCTCTGCCTTCATGCGTTGCGCGGTCTTGGCCGCCAGGCGATGGATCTCACTCGGTTCCAGCACGCCGCGTTTTTCCAGGATCTCGCGCTGTTCCGTGGAAAGCGCCGCCGTGACCTTCGGTTTGTCCCAGGCGTAGCGGTCCTCCTTGCCACTCGTGAACTCGACGATCTCCTTGCTGATGCGCACGGAGCACCAATCGTGCCCGCACATGGCGCAGAAGTCCGTATCCACGTCCAGGTCTTCGTCGTGGTAGGCGCGGGCGGTGTCCGTATCGAAGGCGAGTTCGAAGTGTTTCTCCCAGTTGAGGGCGGCGCGCGCCATGGTGAGTTCGTCGTCCTGGTCGCGGGAGCCCGGGATGCCGAGGGCGACGTCCGCCGCGTGGGCGGCGATCTTGTAGGCGATGCAGCCCTGCTTTACATCGTCCTTCTTGGGAAGGCCCAGGTGTTCCTTGGGCGTCACGTAACACAGCATGGAAGCGCCGTGATACGCGGCCGAAGTGGCTCCGATGCAACTCGTGATGTGGTCGTAGCCGGGGAAAATGTCCGTCACCAGGGGGCCCAGCACGTAGAAGGGGGCTCCGTGGCACAGGCTGCGCTCGAGCTTCATGTTGTATTCGATCTGATCGAACGGGACGTGGCCCGGTCCCTCGACCATGACCTGGCAACCGTGGGTCCAGGCGCGTTCCGTGAGTTCGCCGAGGGTGGCGAGTTCCGCGAACTGCGCCGCGTCGCTGGCGTCCGCGAGGCCGCCCGGGCGCATGCCATCACCGATGGAGAAGGTGACGTCGTGCAGCCGCATGACTTCGCAAATCTCGTCCCAGAGTGTGTACATGAGGTTCTGCTGGCTGTGGGTCAGCATCCACTTGGCGAGCAAGGAGCCGCCGCGGCTCACGATTCCGATCTTGCGCTCGCGCACGAGCGCCAGGTGTTCGCGCAACACGCCCGCGTGAATGGTGAAGTAATCCACCCCCTGTTGGGCTTGATGCTCGAGTTCCTTCAGCACGACTTCGGCGCTGAGCTCTTCGATGGTGCGGCCGATGATCATCGAATAGATGGGGACGGTTCCGATCGGCACCGTGGAATTGCGCAGGATGGCCGCGCGCGTGGCGTCGAGGTCGCCGCCAGTGGAGAGATCCATCACCGTGTCGGCACCCCAATGTTCGGCCCAGCGCAGCTTCTCGACCTCTTCGTCGGTGCTGCTGCTGACCGGCGAGGCACCCATGTTGGCGTTCACCTTGGTGGTGGATGCGCGACCGATGCACATGGGGTCGAGTTGGTACTTCAAGTGTTGGCGGTTGGCGGGGATCACCATGCGACCCGCCGCGACCTCGTCGCGCACCTGCTCCGGCGTCAGGTGCGGTTCGCGTTGCGCCACGCGTTTCATTTCCGGCGTCACGCTGCCGAGTCGCGCGTGTTCGAGCTGGGTGATGGGTTCGAAACCCGCCGGTGCGGACCAACGACCGTCCGCCTCCCGGGTCCAATCCGGCGGCATGAAGTCCCAGGCGTTCTTGTCGGAGACAGGAGGCATGCCCGGCGTGTCGGGAGAACTGAAGGAGTACGGGGTTCCGATGGCCGAGGGGTTGGCGAAGCTGCCGGGCGTGGTAGCGCCCGCTCGGGTCGACGGATTTCCCCCCAGCGGCGGCAGGGTGGGACCGTGAGAATTCGATGACGACATGCAGCGCTCCTTCGGTGGAGCGAAGCGTCAGGGTGCTGTGTGCTGAAACCGCAAACTTGAAAGCCTTACCTACGCTCGTATGAACGAGATCAGGTTCCGAGGGTGTGATCTCAGGCGGAAGTGAAAAGAAGAACCGCCACCCCTAGGCTCCGCGAACCGAGACAGCCTATCACACCCCGGCGGCGCGACGCACCGTATCGAGTAGCAGGCGGGTACCGAGCTTCAGGTTTTCGGTGGAGATGCGCTCGTCGTGACCGTGAACGCCGCCGAGTTCGTCCGTCGCGAGCAAAACGGGGGTGAAGCCCACGCAGGGGACCCCGTGCTTGCGATAGATCCGGCTGTCGGTGAAGCCCGGCGAAACCATCGGGAGCACGACGCCGCCATCCACCTCGTGGCGAATGGTGGCTTCGATGTGCTCCACCAGCTCGTTGCGCATGGAACTCACCAACGGGTCGAAGCGATAGACGGTTTCGATCTCGACGTTGTCGTCGTCGATGATGCCCCGCAGGTCCTGGAGGAAGGCGTCGACGTCTTCGCCGGGCAGCAGGCGGCAATCCAAAGTGGCTTCGCAGTGGGCCGGGATCACGTTGTGTTTCCGGCCGGCGTTGAGGGTGGTGAGGGTAACGGTGTTCGACAGCAGTGCGCGGAACAGATCGTTGCTCTCCGCGGCTTGTGCGAGGACCGCAGGGTTCTTGAAATCGAGGTCTGCGGGGAGCACGCCGGCCTCTTTCAGCGTGGCGACGGTGACTTCCATTTCCGGACGCAGCTGGGCGGGTTGCTTGGCGTCGCAGATACGCCCCAGGGCGCGCGTGAGCCAGACCGCGGCGTTCTTGCGGTGGGGAATGGAGCCGTGACCGGGCCTTCCCTTGGTGCGCAGGCGCAACCAGAGCGGCGCTTTTTCCGAAGGACCCACACCGAAGATCAATCCCCGCTTCCCCAACAGATCGCCGAAGCCGAAGCTGCCCTCGTTGATTACGGCGTCGGCGCGCAGCAATTCGGGTTGGTGTTCCTCGAGCCACGACATGCCGAAGCGACTGCCCTCTTCTTCGTCCGCAACCGCGAGATAGAGGATGTCGCGCTGGTGCTGGATCTTGTGCCGCTTCAGAAGCGCAAACACCAACAGCTCCATGATCCCGAGGCCCTTCATGTCGAGGGCGCCGCGTCCCCAGATCACACCGTCTTTCAGGGCGGCGGAAAACGGTGCTTCCTGCCAGTACTCGGCCTCGGCGGGCACGACGTCGATGTGGGAAAGCAGGACCAAAGGCTTGGTGCCGGCGGAGTTGGTGCCGGGCAAGCGGGCGGAGATGGAGATGCGGTCGTTGCCCGCGTCGTAGAAGGTGGGCTCGATGCCCTCCTTGCGCATGAATTCCGCCAGCAGCTGGGCCCCGGCCTCCTCGCCCCCGGGCGGGTTCGTGGTGTCGATGGCGATGTAGCGGCGCAGCCAGTCGCTGGCCTCTTCCTCGACAGCTTCCCAATTGACGTCGAGCGGGGCGAGCCGTTGGTCGGTGGAGGTCATGGGAACGAGGCTAACATAAGCTCCCAATGAGCGACTGGAACAGTTTGCTGGGCCCCCTGGCGGGGATTCCGCGGGAAAATGGAACCGAGGCCCTGGCCAAAACCAGCTGGTTCCTCGCAGAACACCTCGAAAGCATCGGCCTCACGCCCGACGTCGTCGCCTTCACCGCGCGTCCCTACGTGCTCCGCTTGGCGGGGTTGTTGATTCTCGCGCTGGGGATCACGTATTTCCGTTGGATGCGCGGAGCGCGCTACCGCTCCGCATTGCTGCTCGCGATCGTTGTGCCCGGCGCGTTGTTGGCGGAGCTGGAGTTTCAGAAGCCGTGGTTCAGTTGGGTTGGGGCGACGACGCAATACAACGTGATTGCCGGCGTCGCGGCACCCGTGCCGGACCAGCGTCTGATCCTCACCGCTCACTACGACACCAAGACCGATCTGCTCGATCACGTCCAACGCGCTCCCGTCGATTTTCTCATTCTCCCCATGGTCCTATTGATGATCGTCGGGGCGGCGACGGGCGTTGCACTCGGCGCCGCGCGTTCCCAGGGGCGTTGGTTCATCGCGGTTCCCGCTTGGGGTCTACTCCTCTACGGAGTTGCGAACTTCGCGGTCTTCAGTGCCGGGGCGTTGTTGCCCAAGCGAAGCCACGGCGCACTGGACGACGGCGCCGCTTGTGCGGCGTTGCTCCAAGTGGCCGAGCGCTTGGAGCGGGGTCCTGCCCTGGAGCGTACGCGCGTGGACTTCCTGTTCGTAAGTGGAGAGGAAGTCGGGCTCCAGGGCTCCTGGGATTTCGCTCGCACACGATTGGCCGAACGCGAACTCCCCACCTACGTCGTCAATCTCGACCCCCTGGGTGCCAGCTTCGACCTGGGCGTGGTGACGAAGGAGATCGGGGCCCTCACCGCCTACGCGCCGAACGCGCAGTTGCTCGACTGGCTCGACACGCTCTATCGCGAAACCGCGGGCAAAGGTTTGGATCGACCGCGCTTCGGTGGCCGCACGGACGGACGTTCCTACCTCGCTCACGGGATCCCGGCGGTGACGCTGTTCAGCCGGATTCCGGATTGGTGGGTGATTCCGCGCGCCATGCATTCTGCAGCCGACAACCGCTCGCGGATCGATATGGCGGCCCTGGAACGCACGACGGACTACCTGGAAGCCGCGGTGCGCAGGTTCGACCGTAACGGGCTACGGTGAGGCGGCGATGACGGCGAACGGGTCCAGCTCCATGTTCTTCGCGCGGCTCGCGGCACTCGCGGTCGCGCTGCTGCTCGTGTCGGCCTGCGACCGCAACGTCGAGCCCTTCGATCCCAACGAGAAGCCCTCGCAACCGGATCTTTCCAAAATCTTTCCCGATGGCGGCGCCAGTCCCACGGCCAGCGATGCACCGCCGTCGCCCAGCGGCGGTCGCGGTGCCCCGCCGGTGGCTGCGGCGGGTCCGCCCGTGCGCGGAACGCTGCGCCTGGGCCCCAATGCGGAAGGTCGCGTTCCCCCGGGTGCCGTCTTGTTCATCATCGCGCGCGGCGGACCGGGCCCCCCCATCGCGGTCAAGCGAATTGCCCAGCCGAAGTTCCCGCTGGAATTCGAGGTCGGTCCCGACGATCGCATGATTCAAGCCATGCCCTTTCAGGGCCCGTTTCAATTGACGGCGCGCGTGGACGCGGATGGCAACGCGACATCGCGAACTCCGGGCGATCTCGCGGGCGCGGCTACGGCGCCCGCCAATCCCGGCGACTCGGGAATCGAGATCGTGATCGACGAAGTCCTCTAGGGGGCGAGGTCGGACGGGCGGTTCAAGACAGCCGCTGGAGCTTCTCCACATCCGCCTTGCGCCCGGCGACCAACAGCTGGTCTCCCGCTTCGATCCTGTACTCGGGCCCCGGGACTTGCAGGGAACCGCCCGGCCCCGCCCGGTGTTTGCGCACCAAGATCACTTGTACGCCGGTCTGCTCGCGCACGGAAAGCTCGCGCAGGGTTTTCTGGAACATGCGCGTGGGCGCCGGTAGTTCCTGGAAGACGTAGCCATCGCCCAGATCGAATTGGGAATGTTTCCCGCCGGCCCGCACGCTGCTCGACATGGTTCCCGCGACGTCGCGTCGCAGGGTTTCCCGATTGAAGATCTTGATCACATCGCGCTTTCGAAGCGAACCCACGATGTGGCGTCGGTTCAAACCGGAAACCACGGCGATCTCTTCGAGTTCGTCGTGACTGAAGAGCTGCATCGCGACATCGAGCGTGTCGTCCTCCGTGAGGGTCGGGCGCTCTCCGTCGATCAGGTCCGCGGCGACGACGACCGGAGCCAGGTGCTCCATCTCGAGCACCATGCGGGAAATTTCGCGCAGGTTGATGGCGCCGATCAGCTCTCGCTTCCGGTTCACCACGAAGAACTCCGAGTGATTCCCGTGGGCGATGCTGTCGAGCAGGGTCTGGAACGGCGCCGCTTCGTCGATCAGTTCCGGGTTCGAATCCACCGCGTCGCGCACGCGCAGGCGTTTCAGGACGTTGGGGTCTTGTTCTTGCTCGAGATCAACGCCGCGTCGCTGGAGCTTCGAGGTATAGATCGATTCTTTGTAGAGGCGTCGCGCGACCAGGGTGCTCACCACGCACGCGGCCATCAACGGCGGAACGATGGTGATGGACTGGGTGAGTTCGAAGATGATGATGATGGCGGTCAGGGGCGCGTGGGTGGCGGCGGCCACCACGGCCCCCATGGCGACCAACGCATAGGCGCCGGAGTTGGCGGTGGCGGAGGGGAAGGCCTGGTGGACGTAGCTACCAAAGAAGCCACCCGTCATCGCGCCCAGAAACAGCGAGGGCGCGAAGATTCCGCCGGATCCACCGGAGCCGATGGTGATCGAGGTCGCGAGAATCTTGGCGAGCATCAGGAGGCCCAGGGTTGCCGCGGGCCATTGGTCCCCGAGCGCCGCCGTGATGCTGCTGTAGCCCACGCCGAATACCTGGGGCAGCGAGATGCCGATACAGCCCACGAGCAGTCCGCCGAACGCCGCTTTCGTGTACTCGGGAATCGGGAAACGCTCGAACAGGTCTTCGGACTTATTCAGCGTAAGGATGAACGTCACGGCGACCAGCCCACACAAAACACCGAGGAGTAGGTAGGGGAACAATTCGAAGGGGCTGACGAGCTCGTAGGACGCGACCTCGAAAATCGGGTGATTGCCCAGAACGAAACGCGACACCACCGTCGCAACCACGGATGAGATCACGATGGGGGCGAAGTGCCCAACCGCGAAATCGCCAATGATGACTTCCGCGGCGAAGAAGGCTCCGGCAATCGGCGCGTTGAAGGTGGCCGCCACACCCGCCGCCGCGCCGCAACTCACGATGGCCCGGCGCTCCCGCGCGGGGAGGCGCAACACCTGCCCGATCATCGAGCCGATGGCGGAGCCAATCTGAACGATCGGCCCTTCCCGCCCGACGGATCCTCCGGAGCCGATCGAAATCGCCGATGCCAGGGTCTTGACTGCAACGACGCGTCGGCGAATCACGCCGCCCCGCAGGGCTACGGATTCCATCACTTCCGGAACGCCGTGCCCCTTGGCCTCCCGGGCGAAGAAATACACGAGCGGCCCGACGATCAATCCACCCAAAGCCGGAATCAGAGCTCGCCAATAGAATGGAAGCGCGAGCGCGGCTTCCAAAGGATCCGTCGCCTCCGCGAAGTAGTTGCCCGCCAGAACACCCGCAACCCCAGCGGGACCCTCGAAGAACAAAGCTTGGAAGAATCGAATCAAGAAGCGAAAGACGATCGCCCCGAATGCACCCGCCAAGCCGCAGGCGATTCCAACGACCACCATGTAGGTCGGCCCCCGCTCGGGCGAACGCCGGAACCGCGAGAAGCCAGAATTGGAAGAAGTCTCATCCGCCATATCGATGCGTTGCGAATGCTAGCTGAACGGTTCCGGGGATCCGACGATTGAGTGCCCGTTATCTGATAGCTTCTCGGGTCGGGGCCTACGAGGGCGGGGGCGTGCGTCGCCCGGAGGTCCATCGGTGAGGGGGGCGATGAGAGGCCTGAAATTTACCTCCATCTTGCTCGGTGTCGCGGTCGACAAACTTTGCGCGATCCTCGCGATCGGAATCCTGCTTTGGCGCCTCGACGTCGCGAGTCCGCTCTTCCAGAACACGGCTCTGCTGGTTGGGTCTCTCTGCACCGTTCTGGGCGCTTTCGTCGGAGCCCGCCACGCGGGCGTTCGCCCACTGGGCCACGGCCTGGCCATCGGTTCGATCGGGTTGTTGATTTCCGTCTCGCGTTTCCTGGCCTCGATCTACCTCGCCACAGCGGATGCTCCACGCGCCCATTCCATCGCCTGGGAATTGACTTCTTGGTTCCTGGTCGTCGCCGCGGGTTGTCTGGGAGGCCGGTTCGCGGAGCGAAGTCTCGAATCGAGTACCTCCGCGTAGCGCTGAATTCCGCCGGCTTTGTTAGCTTCGAAACCGCGGATCCGGCGGTTCGCATCTCGTTCGGCATTTGAAGTCCGTTCCGCCGATCCCGCAGGAAGGCGGAACGGAATTGATCTGTCCGAATTGCGGATCCGCGCTTGTCGAGGCACGGGTGTCGACCGTCGATATCGACAAGTGCCCGCGATGCGGCAGCCTTTGGTTCGACGCCGACGAGATCGACGAATACCGTCACTCCAGAAACGCGACCGCGACACCGACGCCGGTTCTAGCGGGTTTTGAACCCGACGCCTCGCTGTCCGCCAAAGCCTGTCCGCGCTGCCAGAAGAATGTGCTTCGAGGCGGCCGTGTCGATGCGGGCCCGATCCACGCGTGTTTCACGTGTTCCGGCGTGTTCGTGACCGGCGATCAACTTCGGTCCATCGTTTCGGCACACAGAAGAAATGAGAGGGCGAGCCTGAATGTGGATGTTTTCGACGCGATCGAAGCGCCCTTCGAATTGCTCGACGCATTGGATTGGTTGTTTGAAATCTTCGACTAGCGGAGCGAAGAGGCACATCGATGCAGTCGCGGTCGAATGCCACGACTTCCGCACGCTGAAGAATTCACCACTGGCACCTTGATGGGATTCTCGTCTCGATGAAACGCCGGAACACGTCTCCCTATGCATCGCTTGGCACACGAACCTGGACATCGCTCATTGATACCTGCTTTCTCGCCGCGTGGTTCTTCAGTGTTGCACTGATCGAGCCATGGTCCGAATCAACTCCAGGCGTTATCCGCGCGCTGATATGGTATGCCCCGCTTCCGTTGATCGAGCCGCTCTCGATTCGGATATTCTCACGCACGATTGGACAATACATGCTGGGGTTTCGCGTGATCTCGCTGAATGATCGACCCCTGACGCTGCCTCGGTTGCTGTTGAGGCAAGCCCTCAAGTATTCGCTCCTCGGAATCTCATTGCTGTACATCCCTTTCTCTTCTCGTCGGCTTTCTGTGCACGACCAATTCACTCGTGCCGCCGTGGTTCGAAGTGAATCGCTCTTGGGAACCGAAGGGTTTGGCGGAGAGGGTCTCCCGCCGTTTCGTCTCCGCACGTTCATCGTCTCTCTCTTTTGGGCGTTTCTCTCTTCGGCATTCGGGGGCGTCTTGGCTTCCGTCCTCGTTCTCCTGGCCCTCGGAGTTGTGGCTCCCGAACTACTCGAAGGGAGATTCACCGCCAACATCGTGGCGTGGGTGGCTTCACTCACGTCGATGTGGGTCTTTTGGGTCGTCCTCTTCCGCGGCGCCGCTGGAAGACTGCCGGGAACTCTCCCTGCTGGGGAAACGTAACCCTCTGCGCCCGATTCCCGAACGCCTCGAATCCGAGGTTCTCCTTTGCCTTCACGGCGGGCTACCCTGGTGGCGCTGGGGTTCCGCCTGGAGCCCTCCAATGGGGGAGCGCGCTATGAAGGCCGCAAAGAGAATCGCGATCGCAATTGCGATCTACATCGGGATCGTCGTCGCGTTCGAGTCACTGATTGGATTCTTTCAACCCGCGAATCAGACGACATTGGTGATTACGACGACGGGTGGGGATGGAGTTCCCAAGGACCGGGTTCTCGCCCATCTGAAGAGCGGTGGTCAGTCCTATGTGGCGGCGAATCACTGGCCGCGCGCGTGGTACGAGCGCGCGCTGAAATATCCGAACGTCGAAGCCACCATCGAAGGGGAAAAGGCTCCCTACATTGCCGTCCCCGTAACGGGCGAAGAGCACACGCGGGTCGATGGCGAGCACAGCTTGCCCTTGCCGTTTCGGATCTTGACGGGTTTCCCGCCCCGCTATTTGCTGCGTCTCGACCCCCGCTAGGGTTTCGCTTCCACGCCCGTCACGGGTACCGGAGGGTGCAATGAAACACTGCGGAAATCGCCAGTGCGCCTATTTCGAAAGCAATGGCGCGTTCGCGGAATACCGCGACGACATCGAATCGTGTTCGGATTGCGGGGGAGCCCTGGTTGGCGGTGAGGCACCGAGCGTCGAGGTCGGGTTTCGTCCACTCGTCTCGATTTATCGAGCCGAGAACGCGATCCAAGCCCATCTCATCAAGGCCATTCTCGAAGACGAAGAAATTCCCGTCGAGATCAAGGGCGAATCCCTGAACAGCGCGCTGGGCGAGCTTCCGGTCACGGTCATCGAAGTCGAAGTTCTGGTTCCACCGGAACATCGGGAACGCGCGCGCGAGTTGGCGCTCCAGTTCGAGCGCGAGCGGGGCGAGGATTCAGGAGACGGCAGCTAGGATTCCCGCGGCTCCTGACGCAATCCGACGCTTCTGGATCCCGCGAATACGCTAGCGTTTTCAGGCGATGCGGTTGTGGAGTCTCCATCCTTCGTATCTGGACGCCAAAGGGTTGGTTGCGGCGTGGAGGGAAGGGTTGCTCGCGCGTGCGGTGTTGCGCGGTGCGACGCGGGGCTACCGCAACCATCCGCAGTTGGATCGCTTCCGCGCCCATCCCGCTCCTGTCTCGGCCATCAATCACTACTTGCGTGAGTTCGCAGTCGAGGCCAAGTCGCGTGGCTATTCATTCGACGCCTCGAAGATCGGCCCGGTGTACAACCGCGGGCAATTGGGGGTTACGCGGGGCCAGCTCGAATTCGAACTTGCGCATCTGATTGCCAAGCTGAAACGGCGCGCGCCGGCGGAACTCGCTCGGTTGCCCGAGAATGGCGTGCGCTCGCACCCGCTGTTTCGCGTGCGAGCGGGACAGATCGAAACCTGGGAACGGGGTGCGGCCAACGTGCTCCGGGAGTAAGGCGACGGTGGATCCGATCCCCAGTTGGCTCGAAAGTTTTGAACCGTTTTCGTGGGTTCATGCCATCGCGTTCCTGGCTGTGGCGTCATCCATCGCCGGCGCGTGTTTTCTGGGCCGGCGCTTTTTGGTTCGAAGTAACGCTGAAGTCGAGCTTCGCTTTGTTCGGGCCTGGTCGGGTTTCGCGATCGCGGTCAACCTCTGGGCGGTGATCTACTGGCAGCTTCCGGCCCAATTCGATCCCCGGGTATCTCTGCCCGTTCAGCCGTGCGACCTCGCGGGCCTCGTGGCCCCGGTGGCACTATTGAGCGCCTGGCGCTGGTCGCATTCGATGCTTTTCTTCTGGGGAATCGCCTTGTCGAGCATCGGCTTGGTATTGCCCGCCACGCTGCAAGAGGGTCCGGCCCACGTCAACTTCTACCTCTACTGGCTCGTGCATCTGGTCATCGTCGGGTCCGCGTTGTATCTCGCGATCGTCCGGCGTTACCGGCCCACGGTGCGGGATCTCGGCGCGATGCTCGCGCTTACGCTCATCTACGGAATTCTCATGGCATTTCTCAATGAAGCGCTCGATGCCAACTATGCCTTCATCGGGCGCAACCCGGGTGGCGCGCTCGCCGACCTCGACTCGGTTGCACCCTGGCCCGACCGCGCGTACGTGGCGGGCGCAATCGTCGCGTGCCTGTTTTCGGCGCTCTGGTTTGCGACGCGCGCGCGTAAGGTCGTGGCTTAGGGGGCCTGCTACGTTGGGCGGTATGACGCCCAAACCGTGGTCCATCGTCGGGACCGAACCGCTCCAGAATTGCAAAGTCTTTCACGTCAGTCGCGTCGACGCGCGTTCGCCGCGTTCGGGCGAAGTGCATCCGTTCTTTCGCATCGACGCGGATCCGTGGGTGAACATCGTTCCCGTAACGCCCGAAGGCGAGATCGTGATGGTTCGACAGTTTCGCCACGGCTCCCGGAAAGTAACCCTCGAGATTCCCGGCGGCGTCGTGGACCCAGGTGAGACACCCGCCGATGCGGGAGCGCGGGAGCTGTTGGAAGAAACGGGTTACCGGGCGTCGCAGGTCGAGGCGATCGGCGTCGTGAATCCGAATCCCGCTTTGTTCGGGAACCAGGTCCATACTTTCGTGGCGCGCGATGTGGAGCGCGTCGCGGAGATTCGCAACGAATCCACCGAAGAGACGGTCGTCGAACTGGTTCCCGCGGCGCAGCTGCACGCGGTGTTGCGATCCGGTGCGATCGACCACGCGTTGGTGGTGGCCGCTCTGCTCTGGTACGAGCTCTCCCTTTCCCGCTAAGCGGTTTCGGGCCGGTGCGGGACGGGAAGCAGAAGTGGGATCGCGCAAGCCAACGCGATTCCTCCGATCCCGCCAATCAGGTAGGGGGCGCTCGGACCCCATACTTCGAGGAGCCAACCCGCACTGATGCGTGAGACGATTCCGCCGGCGCTGATGCCCAACATGGCCAGAACGCCCTGCCCCGTCGAGCGCAACTGTTCGGGAACGGCGGCTTCCACATAATAGGGAGAGCCCACGATCAAACCCGCCACCGAAATTCCGTGCAGGATCGAGGTGGCGTAGAGGACCCAGAGTTCCGACGACAACCCGCACAGCACCCAGCGCAGGGAACCGGCCAGCAATCCCATCCCCAGGAAAGCCCGGGTACCGATGCGATCTACGATCACTCCGGAGAAGGCCACCAGGGGAACCTCCAGAAGCAGCATCAAGATCCACATGCGGCTGACGTCGTCGAGGTCCCCACCGCGGGCGCGAACGAAAGTCGGAAACAGCCACATGGGGCCATCGATGAACACCCAGGCGGTGAAGATGAAGATCAGCAAGCGGACGTAGGGTCGGTGGCGCAGGAGGCTGCGCCATTCGCCGCGCTCGGCCCGCAGCACCAGTCCACCCGAATACGGAATCATCAACGCCGCGATGGCGCCCAGGCCCACCAGTGTGCCGGCACACCAGAACATGATGTGGAGACCCGGTTCACTGGGGCCGCCTTCGACGGGCACCCAACCCTGCCATTCCTGAACTGCATCCAACAGCGTCGGGAAGGAAACCACGAACACGAAGAAGCCCACGGTTCCAAAGGTCCGCACCCATCCGAACGCACCGGGGCCCACTTCGCGCAGGGCAGCGAGGCTCACGGAAGTCGCCATGGGCATGGCGGCGGTGGAGAAGAAACCCAGCATGGCGGTGACGGCGACGATTCCAAGGATCGTGGAGGGAAACGGCAGCAACGCGTATCCCGTTGCGATCCCGATCGCGAGCAAGACCAGAATCTTCTGACGCGAACCCGTACGGTCCGCGACGATGCCCCAGAAGGGCTGGGCGATGAGTCCCACCATGGGCAGCACCGCGGCCGTCAACCCGACCGCGGTACCCGACAGGCCCGCGTTCTCGGTCAGGTACAGGGAGAAGAAGGGAAAGAACATCCCCAAACCGCCCATGAAGAGAAACCAGAATGCCGACAGCGAGACGTAGGTGCTGCGCGAGTGCTCGGTCTTCAGGACGTGCTCTCGTCCACGCGCTTGCGGACCAATTGCGCCAAGTCCGGGTGCGGGCCCAGGGGTTCGGTGATCCGGGTTGCTAGGCCCGGGTGCGCGGCGATGGCTTCCTCGACCTGACGGGGAATGTCCTGCGTGCTGTGGTTGCCGGGCGCCAGGAAATACGGATGAACCGTGATGTCCGTTGCGCCCTGGGCCACGCAGGCGTCCACGGCTTCGCGAATCGAAGGTCCTGCGATCTCCATGTGGGCGAACTGAACCAACACGTCCGGCAGCAGCCCTTGGACCTGTTTCGCGATCTCTTCCAGCGCGGCGTTCGCCTCCGGGCGTCGGCTGCCGTGGTCGACGATCACGAGCGCGCGCTTCATCCCGCGCGGGCGCTGCGATCGAGAGCTTGTCGGAGGTCGTCGCACAGGTCGTCGGCGTCCTCGATGCCGACGGACAAGCGCACAGTGGCTTCGGTAATCCCCTTGCGGCGCTTTTCTTCCGGCGGGAAGGCGCCGTGACTCATGGACCACGGATAGCCGATCAGCGATTCGGCGCCGCCAAGGCTTTCGCCGAGGCAGAAGATCTTCGTGGCTTCGCACAGGCGCTCGGCCGCGGCCGCACCGCCCTCCATCGCGATGGCCACCATGCCGCCGAAGCCACGCATTTGTTGCTTGGCGATTTCGTGTCCCGGGTGATCCGGCAACCCGGGGTAGTAGACCTGGGAGATTTCGTTTCGGGTGAGGAGAAATTCGGCGACCTGGGCGGCGTTGATTTCGTGCTGGCGCATGCGAACCGCGAGGGTCTTGAGTCCCCGCAAGGTGAGCCATGCATCCCACGGGCCCGGCACTCCGCCCGTGGCGTTGCGGACCAGCAACAGCCGGTCGCGCAGATCGTCGTCGTCCACGACGACGGCGCCGCCGATCACGTCCGAATGGCCGCCGATGTACTTCGTGGTGGAGTGCACCGAGATGTGGGCACCCAGGGCCAGGGGGTTTTGCAAGTACGGCGTCGCGAAGGTGTTGTCGACCACCAGGTGCGCGCCGTGGCGGCTTGCGATTTCCGCGCAGGCCGAGATATCCACCAGGCGCAACAACGGGTTCGTGGGGCTTTCGATCCAGATCATCTGGGTGTCGGGTGTGACGGCCTTGTCGATTTCTTCCGGGCGCGTGGCATCCACGTAGGTGAATTGAATCCCCAGGTTGGGGAGCTGCTTGGAGAACAAGCGATAGGTGCCGCCGTAGAGGTCGTCTGCCACCACCACGTGATCGCCACTCTTGAGAATCCCCGCTACGCCCGCGATGGCCGCCATGCCCGACGCGTAGGCGAAGCAGAACCGACCGCCTTCGAGGGACGCCAGGGCATCTTCGAGGGCGTGCCGCGTGGGATTGTCGTTGCGCGAGTACTCGTACCCGCGGTTCTTTCCGATGGCATCTTGGGTGAAGGTCGCGGTTTGGTAGACCGGCACGATGGTGGCTCCGGTGGCGGCGTCCCGCTCCTGGCCCACGTGGATGGCGCGGGTTTCGAATTTCAGATCTTTGCTCATCGCTTCGCCAGATCCGAAAGCACGTCGAAGGTGCGTTGAAAGGCGGCGCCGCGGTCTTTTCCGAACGGAATGATGGAAGCGCCGAAGTCGGTGACGCCCGCAGACTCGAGCCGCTCGACGGCTGCTTCGATGTCGCGCTCGTCGCCGGCGATCAACAAATCCCCGGGACCCTCGGCGCCTTCGTTGTCGAGCATCGCCCTATAAGAAGGTAGGGAGCCATAGATGTGAAGCAGCTTGCCCGCGAAAGTGCGCGCGCCGTCCGGATCGTCGGTGACGACAACCGGAAAGCCCGCGACCACGCGCGGTTCGGGCCGACCGGCTTCCCGCGCGGCGGAGCGAACGTCCGGCACGATGGTTTCCGCCAGGGTTCGGGTGCCGGTCATCCAGGTGATGGTTCCGTCCGCCAATGAACCCGCCAGGCGCCGCATGCGCGGACCCAATCCGCCGATCACGATCGGACACGGCTGCACGTCGGGGACCTGCAGCGATGCGCGGACCTGGTAAAGGCTGCCCTCGAAGTCGACTTTGCCGGTTTCCAGCAACGCCTTCACGACGGTCAGGTATTCCTGCATGTGAAGTGCGGCCTTGGCGAAGGAAAGCCCCAACATGTCTTCGATCACGACTTTGTGGCTGGTCCCGAGCCCCAGGAGCAGGCGGCCCTTGCTGGCGGCTTGTGTGGAGAGCGCTTGTTGGGCCATGTAGAGGGGATGGCGGGAATGGGTCGGCACGACGGCGGTGGAGAGCTCGATGCGTTCGGTTTCGCGCCCGGCGAGGGCCAGCAGGGTGAGGGCATCGTGGGAGAAAATGTTTGGAACACCAATGGTTTGGAAACCCGCGTTCTCGGCGTCGCGAAATTTCTCGAGGATGGAATCGATACTGCCGGCGTCCGGGCCCGCGACGCCCAGGTTGATACCAATCTGCAAATTCCTCATGGATGCCTCTCCGTCGCTCGGTTTAGGGATAGGGGCCTATGCTACTCTGGAACGGTGCCTAGTGCAGGTATCCTCATCATCGGGAACGAGATCCTTTCCGGGAAAGTGGTCGACACCAACTCGCCTTTCCTGTGTCGCGAATTGCGCTCCCTCGGCGTCGACGTCGAGCGCATCTGTGTCATCCCCGACGACATCGACCTGATCGCCGACGAAACCCGCGCCATGAGCGAGGCCTACGACTTCGTCTTCACCTCCGGCGGCGTGGGGCCCACCCACGACGATCTCACCATGGAGGGCATCGCCAAGGCGTTTTCGCGTTCGGTGGAGCTTTCGGAATCCATCGCCGAACGCTTGCGGCGCGCGGTGAAGGATGGGGAGCCCAACGTGAGCCAGCTCAAGATGGCGATGATTCCCAAGGGCGCTCAGCTGGTCGATGCCCACGATCTGTGGTTCCCGGTCGTGGTGCTCGAAAACGTCCACATCCTGCCGGGCATTCCGGAGCTCTTCCAGAAGAAGTTCGAATCCATTCGCGAGCGTTTCCGCGGCGTGCCGTTCGTGTTGAAGCGCGTCTATGTGACGCGCTCGGAGAGCGACATCGCGGATTCGCTGCATCAACTCCTCGGCGAATATCCCAATCTGATGCTCGGTTCGTACCCCCGCATGGGGGAATCTTCCTACCGGGTGTTGTTGACCCTCGAGTCTCGAGAGCCCGATTACCTGAAGCGCGCCCTCGATTCCCTGCTGGATCGATTGCCCGCGGACTTCATTCACAAAGTCGAATAATGGATCCCACTGGCGTCGACGACACGGCCCGTTGGCTTGCCTACGTCCACCCTACGTGGATGGTGGTTTCCCTCACGCTGGCGCTGCTCGCCCTGCGTGCCGGACTCAATATGCGCTGGTATCGGCGCGAACGTGACCGCTCCGCACGCAAATGGCGCAAATGGCATCTGCGCCTCGCCAAGCCCGCAGTGGCGATGATCGCGATCGGGTTCGTCGCAGGCCCGCTTTCCATGTGGTGGTTTCGCGACCGCGCGCCATTCGGCACCGCCCACGCGTTGTTGGGGGTCGTGGCTGCGGGGTTCTTCCTCTACGCCGGGTATTTGGGACGGCGTATCGAGGAAAAAAAGTCCCGGGCTCGTGAGATGCACGCCCGCATGGGGCTGATCGGCATCTTGGTCGGTGCGGCCGCCGCCGTTGCGGGTTTCGTACTGCTGCCTTAGGGCGGGTTCCGGGGACGCGGCCGTTCAGCGCGGCAGCACGTCCAGGCTCTTTTGGCGCAACCAGTGATCCGCCAACACCAGGCACACCATGGCTTCCACCATCGGGACTGCGCGGGGTAGCACGCACGGGTCGTGGCGGCCCTGGGCTTCGAGGGTCACCGCGTTGCCTTCGCGATCCACGGTTTGCTGCGCCTGGGAGATGGTGGCGGTGGGCTTGAACGCCACCCGCGTGACGACGGCTTCGCCGTTGCTGATGCCGCCCTGGATACCGCCCGAGCGATTGGAGCTGGTGCGCGGCCGGCCGTCTTCGCCGGGGACGAAGGGATCGTTGTGTTCGATGCCCGTGAGCCGCGTGCCTTCGAAGCCGCTGCCGATCTCGAACCCCTTGGCGGCAGGCAGGGAAATCAACGCCTTGGCGAGATCGGCTTCGAGTTTGTCGAAGACCGGTTCGCCGAGGCCGGGCGGGACGCCCCGCGCCACGCATTCCACCACGCCGCCCAGTGAATCACCGCGTCGCCGCGCGGCTTCGATGGCTTCGGTCATCTGCGCGGCGGCCGCGGCATCGGGACAGCGCACGGGATTCGCTTCGACATCTGCCAAACTCACTTTGGCGCCGTCGACCTTGGCTTCGATTTCGTGAACCCGGTGCACCCAGGCGATGACCTCCACGCCAGCGCCCTCCGCGAGAAGTTTGCGCGCAATGGCGGCCGCGGCGACGCGGCCGATGGTTTCTCGCGCGCTCGCGCGTCCACCGCCCTGCCAATTGCGGATGCCGTACTTGGCTTCGGTGGTGTAGTCCGCGTGAGACGGACGGAAGACATCCTTCATGTGTTCGTAGGACGAAGGCCGCGCATCTTTGTTGCGCACGAGAATGCCGATGGGCGTACCGAGGGTTTGGTCTTCGAACACGCCGGAAACGATCTCCGCCAGATCGGGTTCCTGGCGCGGTGTCGTGAGGGTGCTTTGTCCCGGCCGCCGGCGGTCGAGATCGTGTTGGATTTCCTCGCGGGTGATGCGCAGGCGCGGCGGACATCCATCCACCACCACGCCCACGGCCCCGCCATGGCTTTCGCCAAACGTGGAGATCCGGAAGAGCTGTCCCATGCTGCTTGCCATGGAGTCAGAATAGGGACAGGGCCTTGCGGGTCAAGGTCGCCATCCCCAGGCCGTCGCCGGCGCCGACTTCTTCGAGCTGGGCGGTGTTGACCCAGCGATGGGCCTCGAGGTTGCGCAGGCGGACGCGACTGCCCGGCGGCGCGTCACAGTGGTACACGTGAAGGTGTAGGGCGCGATGCGAGAACAGGTGATCGATGGCACCCAGGCGTCGGGTGCGGTTCGTCGCCAGTCCAACGCGTTTCGCGAGATGGCGATCGAGCGCCTCGCGCGGGCGTTCGCCGCTGCGCAGCGCGCCACCGGGCAGCTCCCACAGCCCACCCAACAATCCGCCGGCGGGACGACGCACCAACAGAGCCTTTTCGCGCCGCGAAACCAAAGCGGCGACGGCCTCCACCTTCGGCACTGCGGCTTTTTGTGTTCTCGCGGGGATCGCTTCCGGATTGCCGTTGGCGTGGGCCACACACGCGCGCATCACCGGACAATCCCCGCAGCGCGGGCTGCGCGGGGTACAGAGCGTGGCGCCCAACTCCATCAAGGCCTGGTTGAGATCGCCCGGGCGGGGACCGCGTGCCATGGCGGCGGCTTCCTCCCAAAGGCGCTGACTCGCCGCCTTGATCTTGGGGTCCTCGCGCCAGCCGTAAAGGCGGGAAAGCACGCGCGCGACGTTGCCGTCGACGATGGGGGCTTCGCGATCGAAGGCAATGGACGCAATCGCGCCCGCGGTGTAGCGACCGATGCCCGGCAGCGTTTGAAGTTGATCTGCGTCGTCGGGAAGCTTGCCGCCAAAGTTGTCCATGACGAACTCGGCGCCGCGCTTCAGGTTTCGCGCCCGCGAGTAGTATCCGAGCCCGGCCCAAAGGGCGAGGACATCGTCCGTGTCCGCACGGGCCAGGGATCCCAGGTCGGGGAACTTCTCCAGAAATCGCTCGTAGTAGGGAATGACGGTATCGACGCGGGTCTGTTGCAGCATCGCTTCCGAGATCCAGATCTTGTAGGGGTCGCGGGTATGGCGCCAGGGCAGGTCGCGTTTGCTCTCGTCGTACCAACGCAACAAGGCCGCGCGTACGCCGCGTCGGGTCTTCACAGCCGAACCGGTAGCGTCTTGTCGAGGGAGATCGCACGCGCGGTCAAGCGCGCGCGTACGGCGATCACCTCGACACCGCTCTTGACGGCCCGGCGCAGGGCGATGCCGTACTGCGGGTCGATGTCGTCGGCGGGCTCGACCTCCTCGCAATCCGCGCGTTGCACCACGTACAGGAGCACCGCTCGGTTGCCCTCTTTGTGAAGGCGCGCCAGGGTGTCCATGTGGCGCCGACCGCGTTCGGTCACACTGTCGGGAAAGCGGGCCAGTTTTCCTTCGGCCAGGGTCACACTCTTGACTTCGACATAGGCGGTTCTCGGATCCTTGGAATGTTCCGAAAGTGCGAAGTCCAAACGCGAGCCGCCGCCGACGCCCACTTCGCGTTTCACCTCCGCATAGCCTTCGAGTCCCGGGACCGCACCATTTTCCAACGCCAGGGCGGCGAACTGGTTTGCGCGGGTGGTGTGCACGCCGACCCACGCGCGTCCGACGCGAACCATTTCGAGGGTGTGGCGGAGTTTTCGCTTCGGGTTGTCGCTGGTGCTGCAGCGCACGCGCGAACCTTCGACCGCGCATCCCCGCATGCTGCCGGGATTCGCGCAGTGGACCGTGAGCTTCTCGCCGCTATCGGTTTCGATGTCGGCGAAGAAGCGCTTGTAGCGACGGACCAGGCGCCCGGAAATTTCCGAGCGAACGGGCAGCGCTAAGGCGCGGGGACGCCGATTCGTGCTTCGATGCGTTCGCGCATCCACTTGGGATCCCACCATTCCAGCGGGTCGACGTAGGTTCCGCCGACCAGAATTGCAAAATGAAGATGATCGCCTCCGGCGAGGCCGGTTTCTCCAGTTGTGCCGAGTTCGGCTCCGCGCAGCACCGAGTCGCCCGCCTTGACGTCGATGCGGGCCAGGTGGCCGTAGAGGCTTACGACGCCCAAACCGTGGTCGATCAATACGCAACCTCCGTAGATTCCGAGATCGTCGGCGAAGAGCACCTTCCCGTCGTTCGCGGCGGTCACGGGGGCTCCGGCGGTGGAAGCCAGGTCGTACCCGTAATGGGTGGCCTGGGAAACCTTCTTGCCGTCGAACAGATAGGAGCGACGTTCGGCGAAACGGCTCGTCACCTTGGAGTTGCGGAGTTGGTGGAAGACGCCGTTCCACAGCTTCGTGGGTTCCGTGTTCTGGATCAGCTCCGCGATCCGCGCTTCGTTCTGGCTGCGGGTTTCGGAGTTGATCGCTTGGAACGCGGCGACGGGATCGTCGGCGTTCATCCCGAGGTGCGCTGCGAGCTCGGGTACCTTGCGTTCGAGAAAGCGGGCCGGGAGTCGGATCGGTACTTTCGGGAAATCCCGTTCCTGGACGCGGCTGGCCCAGCGCGCGTCGGTGGTATTGCCCACGAGGTCTTCGGCGACGACGCGAATCGATGGGTCCGACGTCCCGTTTTCGGGGACCGCGAAGACGGCGACGCGGCGTCCGCCCTCGTCTACGGGATACCCGCGGTAGAAGTGGTCCTCGACCTCCACGCCGTCGCGGCGCGTCAGCTCGCCGATCGTGTAGGTGACCGCTGCGGCGCCGCCGCGCTTCACGTAGGTGAGGCCGCTCTCGACCACGATGCGGGGCGACGTCAGGTCGACGAGGACCGGCACGCGGCTTTGCTGCTCGTTGCCCGAGAAGAAGTTCCGCCAGGACCAATCGCGCGCGGTGACGTTCAAGAAGGCGTCGCCATCGCGCAGCTTCAGGGCGGCCGGGTCGATCTTCACCGCGAAGGTGTTGCCCGCGGTCGTGGCCTGGGACCCGAAAATCAGTCCGCCGGTGGATTCGATCGCCAGCAGGGGCATCTCGCCGTCCGCATGTTCGAGAATGACGCGGACCTCGCGCCAACCGGAACCTTCATCGGACACCTGAATCGAGACGTCCGCACCGGTTTTCCCCACGAGAATCGGGGACGCGAGCTCGATGCTCGGCGGCGTGCCCTCGCAGCGAAAAATGGATAGGGCCACGCCACACAGAATGAGAAGCCCCAAGATCACCAGGAATCGAAATGAAGTCGTCACGCGCCCCCCAACGAACGCTGGCAGTCTAACGGAGTTCCCACCATTGACGCCGCCGCCTGCTTTCCCGATCTTCGCGCGCCGAAGGGGGAGTCGCCCCCTGCTTGGGGGGTGCCGTCCTCCCAGTCCATCAGCAAGGGAGCCGCCATGTCGAAGGTGCGTCGCATCGTTCTGGTCCGTCACGGGGAAACCGAAGGCGAGTCCAGCGTTCGTTTTCACGGAGCCACGGATGTGGCGCTCGATGCCACGGGTCGACAGCAGATGGAGAAAGTCGCGCGCGAACTGGCGGACGAGCCTTTTTCCACGGTGGTCGCGAGCCCCCTGCAGCGTTCCTGGCGCGCGGCCTGGATCGTGGGGGGCGGCGCGCCGGTCCGGATCGAGTCCGGCCTGCGCGAAGTCGACTTCGGCCGTTGGGAGGGGCTCACCGCGGAAGAGATCAAGGCTTCGGACCCGGTTCTATACGAAGACTGGACGTCCGGTGCGGCGAATTTCCAATATCCCAACGGCGAGTCCACTGCGGCATTCCGCGGACGCGTGGAATGCGCGCTCGAGGGATTGCTCGCGCTACCGGCCCACTCCCTGTTGATCGTCGCCCACAAGGGCGTCCTGCGCGCCATCGCGGGCAAGCTGCTCGGAAGCGAACTCGACAAGAAGGATGCGGATCTCGGTCTGGGGGGTGTCGTGACGTTGACCCGCAAAGGCAACGGCGAGTGGTACCGCGGCACGAAGTCCAGCAACCCGCCGGGTCTCGAAGACGCGGCCTAGCCGTTCGGATCCCGCCCCTGCCCCCATGGATACGCCCTGGTGGAAATCCGCGGTCGTCTATCAGATCTATCCCCGCAGTTTCTGTGACAGCAACGGCGATGGGGTCGGCGACCTCGCCGGAGTCCGCTCGAAGCTAGACCATCTGGAACGCCTGGGCGTAGACGCGGTTTGGTTGTCCCCGTTCTTTCGATCGCCCATGCGCGATTTTGGTTACGACGTCTCCGACTACTGTGACGTCGATCCCCTGTTCGGTGATCTGGCGGACTTCGACGCGCTGGTCGCGGACTGCCACGCGCGCGGAATCCGCGTGGTGATCGACTGGGTGCCCAACCATTCGAGCGATCTGCATCCGTGGTTCCAGGAAGCGCGCGCTTCGCGCAGCGCGCCGAAACGGGATTGGTACATCTGGCGCGACGGAACGCCCGATACGCCGCCCAACAATTGGCGCAGTGCCTTCACCCGCGGTCCCGCCTGGACCTGGGACGAAGCCACCGAGCAATGGTATCTGCATCTCTTCCTCGAGGAGCAACCGGACCTCAACTGGCGCAACCCGCAGTTGGTCGAAGCCATGCACGACACCCTGCGTTTTTGGCTCGACCGCGGTGTCGATGGCTTCCGCATGGACGTGATCCACTGCATTGGCAAGGACCCCGCCCTGCCCGACGTCGACGCGAAACTCGCCCCCATCCCCTATTGTGCACTGAACGATCACCCCTCGACCCACGAACTGTTGCGCGGCATTCGCGGCGTACTCGAGTCATATCCGGGCGAACGCACTTCGATCGGCGAGGTGTATCTGCTCGACACGGATCGGGTGGCCACCTACGCGGACCCCGGTGAACTGCTCCTGGCCTTCACCTTCCCCCCCCTGTACGCCGCCTGGACCGCCCCGGCGTGGCACGACCAGATCGAACGCGCCGAGCGCGCGTTCGGGAGCCGGGATGCCTGGCCCACGTGGGTGTTGTCGAACCACGACAACCCGCGTCATCGCACTCGCTACGGAAGCGAAGCGCGGGCCCGAGCCGCGGCGGTCTTGCTCTTGACCCTGCGCGGCGCACCGTTCCTGTATGCGGGTGAAGAGCTGGGTCTCGAAGACGCGGTGATCGAGAAGTCGCGCCAGGTCGATCCCGGAGGCCGCGACGGTTGCCGCGCGCCGATTCCCTGGGACGGAAGCCAGGACCACGGCTGGTCCGGCAGCGAGCCGTGGCTTCCCTGGCCGCCGGAGCGGGAACGACGCCACGCGGAGCAGCAATGGAGCGAGCCGGATTCGATACTTGCGCTGTATCGCGCGCTGCTCGCTGCACGGCGCGCATCTTCCGCGCTTCGCACGGGAACGTGGACCGCGCTGCCCGCACCCGAAGCGGTGTTGTTCTACAAACGTGAAAGTTCAGACGATGCGCGCTTCGTGGCGATCAACTTCAGCGACGAGCCCCAAGCAATTTCGCCTCCGCTCGCGCTTCGCGTCGAGATTTCGAGCGGACCTTCGGCGAGCGGGGCAGCGTTTCGTGGACGCCTCTCCGGGGACGAAGCGCTGATCTTGGCCATCGACGCGTAGGTGATACGAAGAAACGATTCGGACGTTCTTCTTACTTGCTGGTCGCGGTGTAGACACCGTCCCAATCGGAGCCGGGCGATTGCGTTCGGTAAGTGGCGATGCGTTCGTCGTAGAGGCCGTAGAGTCCTTCGAGTTCCGGAGCCAGGCCGCGGCAGGTTTCGATGTGTTGCTCCGCGACGTCCCATTCCTGGGCGCGGTAGGTCTTCAGCATCGCCGCGTGGGCTTCCGTGAGTTCCTGGAAGCGGGGCTCTGCGGCGACCGATTCGTCGCCCAGCAAAGTATGGATCACCACCGCTTCGCGTTTTCCCTTCACGCGGATCCGGTCGATCTCCAGCGTCGCGAAATCCGGAACGCCATCGCGGGTTTTGTCGCCCAGCACGATGTCGACCCCGTAGGTCTTGGACTGGCCTTCCAAGCGCGAGGCCAGGTTGACTTCGTCACCGAGCACGGAGTAATCGAAGCGCAGATCCGAACCCATGTTTCCCACGCAGCAACTACCGGTGTTGATTCCAACACCGACGTTCAAGGGAATGTAGGAACGCCCGCTTTCCTCGGCTTCGCGCATCAGCTCCACGTTCAGCTCTTTCAGGCCGCGCATCATCTGCATGGCGGCCAGGCAGGCATTGCGTTCGTGGTCGGGGTCGTCGAGGGGCGCGTTCCAGAACGCCATGATGCAATCGCCGATGTATTTGTCGATGGTTCCGCCGCTCTCCATGATGATCCGCGTCATGGGCGTGAGGAAGCGGTTGATGAGGTTCGTCAGGTCTTCCGGGTTCTCGAATTGTTCGGAGATGGTGGTGAAGCCGCGCACGTCCGAGAACATGATGGACATGATGCGTCGCTCGCCGCCCAGCTTGAGTTCGCTCGACGAGCGCGCGAGCTGGTCGACGAAGTCCGGCGACAAGTATTGCGAGAAGGCGCGCCGAATGTGACGACGCTGGAGATCGCTTCGCAGGTAGTTCATGGTCGAGGCTTCGATGTAGACCGCGAGGGCGACGAAGGACGGAAACACCGGATCGAACAGCCACTTCCATTCCGTATAGGCGTACCAGGAGAAGCCGAGTGCGCCGGCGACGGCGCCTACCCCCATCCCCGCACAGATGATGGGCCCGCCGAGTCTCAGCACCACGACGAGCAACGTGCCGAGCACGAGCATGTAGATGAGCTCCGCTCCGGTCGCCCAGTCGGGTCGTTGTAGAAAGTGCTCGAGCAGAAGTTGCTCGATGACTTCCGCGTGAACCACCACGCCGGGAGCGACGGGGTCGAGCGGTGTGGTGCGCAGATCCTTCAGCCCGGAAGCACTGGTTCCCACCAACAGGATGCTTCCTGCGATCTCCGCGGGGTCGGCGCTTCCATCGAGCACTTTCCAAGCCGGTATGAAGCGCTCGTCCCGGGGCTCCGTGAAGTGGACCCAGAAACGCCCTTGCGGATCCGTGGGGGCGGTGATGCCCGCGATCTGGACATGGGTGATGCCCGTTCGCTCCCCGTAGGATTGCTCTCCGCTCGCGCCCGCGGACTTCACCTTGTACGCCGAAGCCCCGTAGGCGACGCGCACGGCTTCCGCGGCGAGGGCTGGATACAGCCGCTCCCCGTGACGGAACAAGAGCGGTACGCGACGGTGCACGCCGTCCGCATCTTCCACTACGCTGAAGCTGCCGTTGCCTTGGGCGGCCTCTTCGAGAATCGGCAGATTCGAAACGCTCGCCGCCAGGTAGGGGAGGTAGAAGGTGGGGTCGTCGCCCCCGTAAGCGAATCCCGCCTTGGGGATCGGACTGCGGCTCGGCCGACCACTCGCGAGCGTGAACCCCGTGACTACACGTGCCTTCGAGAACGCTTCGGCGAGAACCTCGTCGTGATCCGGAAGGGCGTCGTTCTCCACCAGCTTCTGCAGCGCGGGAACGTCGCTCCACGTCTCGACCAGTTGCCGCGGCGATGTCCGGTCGGGCTCCGCGAACACGATGTCGAAGGCGATCACCGCGGCCCCCAACGCCGAAAGCGTATCCACCAACTCCGCAATCCGCGTCCGCGGCCACGGCCACTGTCCATGGATCGCCAGCGACTTGTCATCCAGATCGATAATGCGAACGGGAACCGGCTCATAGGCGCGCGGCTCGAGCCGCTGCAGCGTGTCGAAGCCCATCAAGCGGAGCGTTCGAACCGGAGTGGGATCCGCGACGCGCAGGGCGAGGGCAGCGAGCAGCATCCCCAGAGGAATCAGAAGCGAGATCCAGTCGCGGCGCCGGTGCAACAAGTCGAGGGCCGTCTATGGCATGAACACGCCGGGTACGTCGTTCGCAGCTCCGGCGGTGATGTTCGAGTTGACGTCGTCAGAGATTTCCAGAACGTGGCTTGTGAAGCCCGCCTCCGGACCTCCGCTGAAATTGATCTGGACGTTGGCTGTGCAACCCATGCCGCCGGTCCCGCATTCGGAGGCCGAGAGAGTGCTCGAGAGGGTGTAGTGAGCGGGGAAACCGGAGTTCGAGGAATCCGGGTCGAACGCGGTCTGGACTTGAACCATTCCCGAAGAATGCATGCCGCCGATGCCCATGTCGTGTACACCGGAGACAATATTGTTGAACGTGGCGTCCAAATGGTTGAGCCCGAAGTCGGCGTTGACGAGGAAGTCGTAGCTGCCATCGGAAAGCCCGGCGGTAAGGAGCTCATTGGTTCCACTGTATTGTGCGATGCCGGAGGGAATGTTGATCAAATCGCCAACGAGGGTGATCTGATTCATGACGTCGTTCATCTCGTCGGGAAGGTCCGACGGCAACGGCGGAAGCGGCGGTAGGATCGGGATTCCGTTCGGACCCAGCGGCGCGCCGGGCGGTGCGAGCGGCGGAGGGCCGGGCGCGCCGCCCATGAGCAGGGGCTTTGGGCCGGGCGCTTTTCCGCCCTGAGGCTTGCCCGGCTTCCCGTCCTGTTGGTTGGCCGCCGGCTTCGGTCCGGTTGGTTTCGCCATCTGCTTCCCGTCCGCTTTGGGTTTTCCCTTCGGTGAATCGCCATCTTGCGATTTCCCGGGTTCGGCGGTTGCCTCGGCACGGTCACCGGACGGCTCACCCGACTCGGAACCCTCACCGGGGTCATTCAACTGGTCGGTGGCGGCCTGGATCACCAGCTCGGGTACGCGGACCCGGATCGGGGGTTGGTTGGGGGCGAGTTCGGCACCCCAGCCCGGCCTTGATATCTCGACGCTCACGCCGGCGTTTTCCACATCGAAGGAGCTCGCTTTGGCGCCGAGGTCATTGTTCGGGCCTTCGCCGAGCAAGAACACGACCGCTGTGCCTTCGGGCTGGATTTCACCGCCAACGATGGTTCCGCGGATGCCGAGGTTTCCCGAAGGTACCCGCACCTTCATCGCATTGGGATTATTCTCCGCCACCTTGCCGGATACGAAACGGAATACGCCCTTGGCGACTTCGGCCGAAAGCTCGCCGGCTCCGGTCGCCGGATCATAGACGAACTTGTCGATGGTGAGCTTGCTGTCGGGTCCGATGGTGAAGACCGTCTCGTCGAGCAGCAACACCTGCATCCCGGACTTCGGGCCGCTCTCGATGGCGTCGCCGAGGAAGATTTCCTCACCGCTCGCAACGCGCTGGCCTACTGCGGTCCCCCGCGTAAGCGCAATGCTGCCCCGTACGGCTGCCGATACCCCCGCGAGCTGATCGGCTCGGGCGACGGCGGACAGGACCAGTGCCGGGGCGAGGAACGCAACGAAGAAAGCTTGACGCATCGCGACCTACGGTAACGGTGGCTTGGTGGGCGGCGGGCCGGGGCCGGTGCCCGGCACCCGCGCCACGTTTTGAGGGGATCCCGGAGCCGTCTGCGAAACATCCGTACCGTTGTCGAGCTTGAGGTCGTGGCTGATGAAGGATGCGGACGCCCCACCGGAGAACTTGACCTCGATATTGACGAAGCAAGTTCCACCTGCGCACGAAATGAGATTGCCTGGAAAACTGTATTCGGCGGGAGCCCCGCTTGGGTTACCGAACGGGATGTGGCCTCCGGCCTCGGAGGTTTGCTCGGCAGGAAAACCACCCGAAGTACCTATGTCGAAAACATAGGACCGGATGTTGTAGAAGTCGGTATAGAGCTCATCCGCATCGAAATCCGCGACGATCTGGAAATCGTAGTCACCGTCGAAAGAGCCGTTGTGGTTGAGAATTCCCTGTCCCACCACGTGCGCTTGACCCATGAGCATGTCGCTCGTCAGATCAGAGATGAAGGTGGGCACCGCTGCCAGGTCGATCATTTCGACGGGTGGATCCGTCGGCAACGGCGGAAGCGGCGGTAGGGTCGGGATTCCGTTCGGACCCAGCGGCGGAGCGCCGGGCGGCGCGAGCGGCGGAGGGCCGGGTGCTCCGCCCATGAGCAGGGGCTTTGGACCGGGCGCTTTTCCGCCCTGCGGTTTGCCGGGCTTCGCGTCCTGTTGGTCGCCCGCCGGCTTCGGCCCGGCCGGTTTTCCCGCGACCTTCTTCGCGCCGGCCTTGTCTTCGCCCTCCGGTGAATCTCCGTCCTTCGTGGCCCCGGGCTCGGCTTCTGCGCGGGGCTCGCCCGCCTCCGTGCCGTCACCGGGGTCGTTGAGTTGAGCGGTGGCGGCCTGGATCACGGTTTCCGGCACGCGGAACAGAATCGGCGGTGTGTTCGGGGCGAGTTCGGCCCCCCACCCGGGACGCGAGACCTGGACGCTAACGCCGGCGTTCTCCACGTCGAAGGAACTCGCCTTGGCGCCGAGATCGTTGTTGGGCCCCTCGCCGAGCAGGAACACGATCGCATTGCCCTCGGGCTGGACTTCGCCCCCGACGATGGTTCCGCGGATGCCGAGGTTGCCCGAAGGCACTCGCACCTTCATCGCGTTGGGGTTGTTCTCCGCGACCTTGCCGGACACGAAACGGAATACGCCCTTGGCGACTTCCGCGGAAAGCTCGCCGGTTCCGGTGGCGGGATCGTAGACGAACTTGTCGATCGTGAGTTTGCTGTCGGGTCCGATGGTGAAGACGGTTTCATCCAGCAGAAGTACCTGCATGCCCGACTTCGGTCCGCTTTCGATTGCATCGCCGAGATAGATGTCCTCGCCGCTCTGGACTCGTTGTCCCACCACGGTTTCCCGCGACAAGAGAACATTGCCTCGCACGGCCGCCGATACACCGGCCATCTGGCCGGCGTGGGCAAGCTGCGGAGCGAGTAGCGCAACGGCGAGTCCGATTTTGATCGATCGCATTGGGGGGTCTCCTAGAGGTTCCAGCGTTTGCTCACCAGCAGCGAGAAGCGCCAGTTGTCGTATCTGAAATTGGGAAGATTGGAGCCGACGCGCAGGTATTCGGCGGTCAGCGTCGCAAAAGCACTTCCCAATACGCCGCCGATGTTTTCTCGGCCCAGCAGGACGGGGAACGGTGCACCGTACATGAGGCGACCGCGGGATCTCAGATCGTGGCGCGGTCGGTTGTCGACGCGGGCGTCTGCGGCTTGATAGTTGTCGCGCCCGATGCTGGCGCCGCCCCTTAGGAACTGCCCGCGTCCCAGGAGCCAAGTATGGTTGAGCCCCAGTTCCGCGCCTTCGTAGCCCCACAGAGAACGCTTGGCGTGTTTGTCGGTGATGCGAAGATCCAAACCCAGGCGGTGCTTGGGATTGAACGCGTACGACGCCTGTCCTTTGGCGGTCCAGCTGAAGCCGGTGCGTTCGATCAGCGTAGGGCTGGTTTTGGTTCCGTTGTAATCCTGATATTCGAGGCTGAGTTCTCCGTTCAGATCAATGGCCTCGCTCAGGCGCCGGGAAGTGGCCAGACGGGTTCCCAACAGCGTGAGGAAGTTGTCGTTGGAGAGCGTCAGTGCGGTGGCGTAGAACGAGGGCATGAGCTTCGCCCAGCGGTAATTCAACTCGGGGCCCAGCGTGACCGTGTAGGCATCGAGATCGAGTTCGTCGCGTGAGAACTGATCCTGGTTCAAGTAGTTGATGCCACCGCGGATCTTGTGGCCCGCCTCGCCTTCGAATTCGTGGGAGAATTGAAGATCGACGACGCTCAACAACGACCAATCGCTGTCCTTCTTGGAATCTCCGACCGATTGGGCCAGGGTGCCGAGTACCAGGCGTTCGGCGTTTCGGGAGCCGGAATTTCGGTTGCTGTCGTATTGGGCACCACCGGAGATTGTCGCGGTGTAGCGCGTGCGCTTCTTTCGCAGCCGGAGCTCGTCGAGGTAGGTATCGATTTCCGCCCGCAGTCGGTCGGGCATCGGGTAGTCGGCGATGGCCTTGAACTCGCGCTCGGCTTCCACGCCGTTGTCGAGTCGGAAGAGCACTACGGCGTAGAGCAGGCGAGCCTGGGCGAAGTTGGGTTCGAGGAGCAGGATGCGTTCGAGGGTGGCGGCGGCGCCGCGCATCTGGCCTTCGCGCATCTGGGTTTGCGCGAAGCGCATGTTGAGTTCGATGTTGTCCGGGTCTTTCAGGACCTGGGCGTAGCTGACGCCGGGGTCGTCTTCGTCCAGGGTCTGGAATTGCCGGGCCTGGGCGGCGGTCTGGGAGATGACCTCGGCGCCTTGCCGCACGCGCTCGGCGCGCTGGGAATCTTCGCGTTGGGGGTCCTGCGCGGCTGCGGGTTTTCCGGTCACCAGCGACGGCAGCAGGAGCGCAACGGCTCCTGCCCGGAAAAAAAAGCGAAATTTGTGGCGCAACCGGTGCCCCCCCGGTGTAACGGTGCATTAGTCGATTCGGGGGAAAGCGCCTTTCTCTTGAGTCGTTGCGTGTTTCTATGCGCCTGATCTGCCAATGGAAACAACACCCGAGAGGTGAAAAGGACTCAGGTTTTTGTCCAGCATCGTCGGTCCGAATCAAGAGAGGATGTTCGCCCTCCCCGAAGATTTCGGCGCCGTGCGCCGGAGCATGGCCCTGGGCCTGTTGTGCGCAGTCACAACGGTCTCCGCGGCCAGCGGCGACCCGCTTCCGATCGTCGACGGACGCAAACACCTGGGTGTAAAGAGCTGCGCGGCTTCGGCGTGCCACGGGAAAACCAGTGGTGGGAACGCGACAGTTCGTCAGGACGAGTATCCCACCTGGTTGCGACACGATGCCCACGCCCGAGCCTTCGAGGTGCTGCATTCCGCCGAGTCCAAGCGCATTGCGCGAAATCTCGGCCTCAAGCGTCCGGCCCATCGCTCGGATGAATGCCTCGATTGCCATTCCGACAACGTGCCGAAGGCCTTCCGCGGGCCCGAGTTCTCCCTGGAGGACGGTGTGGGGTGCGAAGCCTGTCACGGCGGAAGTGCGGACTGGCTCGGGTCCCATTACGGAGAGGCCACCCACAGCGAGAATCGCAAAGCGGGCCTGTATCCCACCGACGATCCGAAAGCGCGCGCCGAACTCTGCGCGTCGTGCCATGTGGGCGATGCCCGGCGTTTCGTCGATCACCGCATCATGGGCGCGGGGCATCCGCGCATGAGTTTCGAGCTCGACACCTTCAGCCAGGTTCAACCCGCGCACTTCGACGTGGATGCGGATTATCGCGAGCGCGGCAAAACCGCCGCTCCTGCCGCGCAAGTTTGGGCCGTGGGCCAAGCCGTCATGGCCCGCTCACTCTTCGACGCCCTGTTGGATCCCAAGCGCGGGCGGCACGGTGCCTGGCCGGAGTTCGTGTTGTTCGATTGTCATTCCTGTCATCACCCCATGTCGGACAAGCGCTACCGACCGAACGCGCTCGGACCCGGACTGGTGCGACTCAACGACTCGAGCGTCCGGATGCTCGGTCACGCGGTCACGGCCCTGGATACGGAGGCGGGGCGTTCTCTCGAACTCCGCATGGCGACCCTGGTTCAGGCCATGTCGAGCGGAAATGGGGCTGCGGAGAACGAAGCGCGCGTCTTGTTGTCGTTCACGAAGAAATGGATCGACAAGCTCGGCGCCTGGAAGCCCGACGCCGAAAGTCTGCGCCGCATCGCCCAAGGCGTTGCGCGCGACGGTGCCCGTGGCGCGTACCGCGACTACGCGGATGCCGAGCAGGCCACCATGGCGATCCAGGCGCTTTCGGAAACGCTGCTCGACCTCGGCGCCTTCGATCGAGATCAAGTGGCTCGCTTGAGTGGCGCCATCGATCAGGTCCTGAAAGCCACCGAAGACGACGAACGCTTCCGGCCGGACACGGCCGAACGGGCCTTCGAGGAAGTCTTGAAGTCTTTCCCTTAGAGGGCGTGTTTCCGCGTCTTCTACTTCGAGTTCGAAGACCCATCCGGCAGTAGCGAAAACGCGAGTCGAATGCCCCCGAGCTGTCCGCTTACCCGCAAGGCGCGCTTGGACCCGTCATCCCATCTGATCTGAGCGACGAGTTGGTAGAGGGTGTCCGCGTGACTGCGGACTTCGATGGTCTCGGTCGTGTCGACGAACTCGAGCAGGTCCGCGTAGGAACGCTTGCGATAGCCGGCCAGGTGTTCGTTGAGGATGGAACGCGCTTCGTCGGGTTTCATCCGAGCACCCCCAACGAGGAAGCTATCGATTCGAAGCGTCGCTGTCTTGGGTTTGGGGAGCGGGGTCGTCGTGGACGGTCCACACGCGATCTTGCTCGTCGAGGTAGAGGGCCTGCATCTCTTCGAGGTTGAAGGGACGCGAACCGATGCGGCCAAAGACGGCGATTTGATTCCCGGTTTCGTCTACGGCGCGGTCTCGCTCGAGGCCCCGGGAGAGCGCCTGGGCGGCGCCCCGGGTCTTTCGCCAAGCGACCAATTGGGGCACCGGTTCCGGGCTGAATCCGTAGAACTTGGGTTGTAGCTCCGGGGACGTCAGCTGCACGACCGCGAGTCCCGAAGCCGCGTCGGCCACGTAGGCGAACAGCGACGCATTCGTGCTGGCGACCACCACGTCGCGCGCGTCGCTGAGTCGGCCGTCGGCATCGAAGCGCGTGTGGACCCGAGGCGTTTCCGGATTCTCCACGTCGACGATTACCAGTCCGTCCTTGCCCGCGGCTACGTACGCGTAGGTGCGCGCAACGAACACGCGATGCGCGTCCGCGAGCGGAACGCGCGCAGATTCGACCACGCGCGGTCGCGTGGGATGGGTGATGTCCACCACCTGCAAGCCCTCATGATCGACGGCAAACAGATATCGGAATTGCACCACCGTCGCGCGGACGCCGGGCAGGGGAATGACCGCGGCGACCTGGGGCGAGAGCGGGTCGTCGAGATCCACCACCACCACACCGCGCGCGGCGGATACGTACAACAGGCTTCCCGCGAAGTGCGCGTGCAGGGCGCCGTCGAGGATTCCGTCGGGGTTCCACGTCAGCGCGCGCGTGAGGAAGTTGTTGCGCGGCTCGAAGTCGCCCATGGTTTCGACGTCGACCAGGATCAAGCCCTCTTCGCGATCCGTGATGGCCGCGTAGCTGTAGATCGGGTGCATGACCTGCTCGAGATTGGCTTTGCGCTGGTCCTCGATGCGGTTGAGTTCCGGACGGATCGGCTGGTTGGTCGGAAGCGCGACGCAGCTTGCATCGCGCGTCGCGACGTGGGTGTCGTGACCGAGGGTCGAGAACGGAGCGGTGACGAAGCGTTCCGAGAAGTTCTTGTTGGCGACCTGCGCCACATCGTAGACCTGCATTCCCTCGGGGCCTTCGGCGACGTAGAGGTATTCGCCGCGCAGTTGTAGGCAACCCACAGGTCCCGAGTGGTGGCCGTGCGTCCCGTCATCGATGGGATCCCCCAACCATTCTTGGAGCCATCCCAGCAGGCCCGGTCCGCGCAGGATCTGGTCCGGTGCCATGGCGTTGAGTTCCCGCGAGCGTTTCAGGTGCGCGGCGTGCCGCTCGGGATACGCATATCGATGCAGATAACTGCCGATCACCGCCTGGGGTTCGTCCCATTCCGTCACCTGGATCGCTTCGATGTTCTGGTCCGTCCCCACCCAGGCGTTGTAGCCCACGAAGTTGACGAAGTTGGTTCCCTGCAACAGCAACTGCGACATGATGGCGTTGTTGTCGTTCGCCTCGGATACATGGCAGTCGCTACACGTTTTGGTTTCGGTCTTGCGCACGGTGTGGGCGAAGTGGGGCGCAAAGGCCTGAGAGCTGTATCCGCCCGCGGAAACCGGCGGTTGCTGGATGTAGATGCGATTGCGGTTGCTGTCGGTGGAAGACAACACCAGGGCGGAGGTGGAACGAACCGGTACGATGATTCCGTCTTTGGCTTCGCCGTGGCGGCCGAGCTGGAACATCTGGTCGCGTGCGACCTGGGGATTGTAGGTGGCGAAGTTTCGGGTTTCGCCGCCTTCGTAGTGATTCCGTTCCGTCTTCCAATTGGCCTGGACCGGGAGATGGCAACCCGCGCAGCTCGTCGCCCATGCGGTGTGGCAGGTGAAGCACGCCATCTCCGAATCGTCGTGGGCGCGCTCCATGCCATAGGCCTCGTCCCCCCAGGCCCCCGAAGAACCCGCCGCCAGGGTTTTGGCGCGGGCGGCCAACGGGTTGTAATCGGACCTGCCGGCGTCGATGGAATACATCACCTGGCTCACTTCGAGCTCGTCGTGGGGGGGCAAGATCAGGCGTTGGTAGAGTCGGCCGTCGCGCCACACGAAGCGGCGTCGGCCGTCGCTGTTGCGCGAAAGCGCGAGGTCGGTTCCGCCCGGCGGTGCTGCGGGGCCCGACGTGCGCAGGGTGGCGAGCGCGTCCGCCGTGCCGTGGCAGTCGCGGCAACGAATCTCGATGGCGGCGGCGACTTCGCCGTAGAGGTTTCCGGTGCCATGGGAGTCTTGGGAAAAATGACAATCCGCGCACTGCATGCCGTAGTCGGCGTGGATGTCGCGCATGTGAACCGCGCGCTTCCACTTTTCCGCCGGCGGTAGGTCGTCGGGAACCGGGTCGCCTTCGGCGTCGAGCAGGGTGCCGTCGCGGTCGCGTTTGTGGACGGCGCGGAAATTCCAGCCGTGTCCGTGGTAGTCCGCAAACTGGGTGTGCTCGGCCTGCGGGTTGATGTCCGTCCACACGTCCCCCAGGAAATCCAAGTCGCCCCACTTGCCGCGAATCACCGCCTCTTCGGGGTTGCGTTCGAGCAATATGCGCATTTCCTCGCTGCTCGCGTGCTTCTCTTCCTCGGGCCACATGAGCGGAGCGTCGGATTCGTAGTCCCACATGGTGAAGCCCAGGTACGAGTTCACGAATACGTTGGGTTGGTGGTGGTGACACACCATGCATTGACTCGAGGGAATGGCGCTCGTGTATTCGTGACGGATCGGGTGCCCGCGCGAGGGGCGTCCGTCTTCGCGTTTCACGTCTTTGATGGTGGGGTCGACGCTGGCGGATTCGCCCCAGTGTCCGAATCCCGCATAGCTCCCGGAACTGAACTTGGAGCGGTCGTTTGCGTAGACGGAATGACAGGCCGAGCAACCCGACGAGCGAAAGTCGCCCGGATTGTCGTTCGTGCCCAGAAACCAGAGTGTGGGGTCGTTGAGTCGCGTCTTGTGGACGTTGAGGACGGGGACGGAGATTCGCGCGCCGGTGCCGGGCCCGCGGTTCGATTGCCGGATGTCGGGTTTGCCCGGTTCTTCGAGCCGGTTCGGAATCCCGATCTCCGGGAAGATGTTGCCGATGTTGCGACCACCGCGTTCGAAGACGCGGAACGTGTCCGCGGGCGGCACGGTCTCCCACGCGGGCAGCGGATACAGCGCGGGCAACACACCCTTTCGCGTCTGCTCGGCGGTCGGTGCCACCGGGCTCGTGATCTGCGCCGGTTCGCCTTCTCGCGTGTAGGCCTCGCCGAGGATGTAGCGCTTGTGGGGCAGGATTCCGTTGTTGTAGGACGCTCCGCCCCACAGCATGGCGGTGGTGGACATCAAGCTGCGTTCCACCGCTTCGATGATCTGTTCGTGGCAGTTCCCGCAGGCTTCGCGGGCCACGCGCAGGTCGCCGGGGTTCACGAAGCGTACGTACTCGGGCGAGTCCCGATTGAGCAGTGTGTAGGAATGCTCGGGGTTCGCGGGGCTCGTCGCCCAATCTTCGGGGAAACGCGAAACCACGTGGGCGCGTTGCTTGGCGTGGGCGTATTCCGCGGTGCCATTCTCGAACCCTTCGGGCACGGCCACGCCCGGGTCGCCCCCGTGGCAGTCCGTGCATCCGATCACCACCGCCTCGGAGCGATGCATGGTCGTCGTATCCATGGGTTGGTGACAGGAAACGCAGCCCGTGCTTTTCGCGAGGGCTTCTTCCGCGCGCTGGTAGGCGGGCGCCGACGGATAAACGGGGTAGTGGACTTCTCGCCCCGCGCCGCCCCCACTGGCGTGGGCCGGGCCGTGCAGGCAGCCGAGAATCGCGATCGCGAGAGCGGATTGGCGTAGGAAATTCATCGGGTCAGTACGTCAACACGAGGTTGGCGAGCGCGGAGTAGTAGGGGACTTTGCGGTCGCCGTCGTTGAAGAGCTGCTTGAAACCGTCGCCGGGAAACAGCACGGCGCCGGAAGCGCGCAATACGATGTTGTTGGAGAAGAACGGGCGGTAGATGATGCCCACGGAAACGTCTTCGCCGATGTGGTTATCGATGGGACCCTGGGCGCGCAACACGCGCAAGACCGACGTGTTCTCGAAATCGAGATAGCTCGCGTTGACGGTGACGCGCAGCTCCGGGAGAACATCGAGGTCGGCCCCGATCCCCACCATGCCGAGTCCGGGGTTCACGAAGTTCGATTGGCCCTGCTCCTTCGAGGAGCGCAAGGAAGGCAGCAATCCGTTTCGCCCCGACACCGCGAGCCCGCCACCGGCGATCAGGGGGATTCCCTGGCGCAGAAAGAAACTGGTCTCGGCCCCCGCGAACTGCGGGTTCTCGAAAATGGCATCGAAGCCATTGGCTTCGTCGTCGAAGGGCTGGTTGTCGCCACTCGCCGCCAGTCCGTAGAGCTTGAGTCGAACCCAATCGAAATCGATCGACAGTTCTGCCGCTGCCATGTAGGCGGAGACGTCGATGTCGCGTCGGGCGATGACGTCACGATCGACATCGCCGAATACGTAATAACCCGCGAAGGTGAGATTGGCGCGGCCCACATGGCCGTCTCCGTTCAAGCCCAGGTAGGTGACCTGGTAGTTGTAGGGCCGTTCGTCGCCCCGCGGAGGCGGCCGTTGAATGAAGCCGTTCTTGTCGAACTTTGCGCGGCGCTCGCCTTCGTCGTTGTTGTTGTGAATCGCCGTGGCTTGCAGGGTGAAGCCCAACACGGGGAAGTCCTGCAGGTATACGTTGGCGAGGAAGATGTGATCCTTGCGGCGTTGGAACGTGCTGTTCAGGCCCGAGTTGATGTCCTTCTCCAAACGGTTGAACCACGCCAGATTGTATTGGATCCGATTGTTCCAGCGCGTTCCGAACAAGCGGATGCCCGGCTGGTTGTCTTGGAAGAGAAAGCCGCGGAAGTCGGAGCTGAAGCCCTGGATACCGACGCGCAAGCTGTCGAAATCGTAGCGATCCGACACGTTGCGCAGGTGCTTGTCGACGAACAATTCCTGAATGCCGAAGTCGTGGTCGTAGCGGCGGATCCCGCGGCGCGGGTCGATATGGAGCAGCCCAACGACCTCGGCCCGCGTGTAGTTGAAATTCCAGACCGGTGTGAAGCGGAACTCGTAATCCGGCGGCTTGAAGACCGTGTCTCCTTTGAGGAGCGAAAGCGAGAAGATCAGGGTTTCGCTCAGCAGGTATTGTTCTTCGTCTCCGAAGATGTCGAGGGTGCTGCTGCGCCGGTTGCCCTGAGCGCCTACGGGTGTGGGAACGCGGCGCGGTTCGAAGAGCGAATCGGAAATGGCGACGATGTTGACGAACCAGTCTTTTCCGAAGACCGGGCGATCGGCTTTGAGGGGATTTCGGTTGTAGGGGTCGAACCAGCTCTCTTCCACGCCCACGGATTCGACGATGCGCCAGCGGTCGGGAACCGGAATGAACTCGTAGGGGAGCGCGCGTGTTTTCTCTTCGGCGGTCTTGCGCGCGGGACGCGGTTTCCCGCCCGGGCGTTGGCGTGGAATCCGGGGCGGCGTCGGAGCCGCTTCCTCGACGCTGTTCGGTGTTGCTCCCTCAACCGGATCCGCGGCCTCGCCCGCGTAGGGGAAGAAAAGGCACGTGATCGCAAGGAGGATGGCGCTGCTTCGAATCATCTTACAACCCGTCACAAACGTTTTGTTGGCTACTGGTGAGAAACGGTGTGGGGGGGCAGCTCACATAGCGCAGGTTGATTCCGCCTACGCTGATGTTGTCGGCGCGCACGGCAGCCGGCGCGTTTCCAATCGTGCCGAGGATCTGGCCGGCGTTGTGGAGGCCGAGAAACGAAATCAAGTCGTCCTGGTCGACGCCGTCTCCCGAAACCCCGATCCCGCCGACCACGACACCGCCTTTGAAGATGGGCACGCTGCCGGGGAAGATCTGGGTCCCGCTGCGTATCTCCGAGAGCGCCGCGTCGGCACAGCTGGCGGGATTTCCGCCGGCCAGCACGCTCGCCAAGGCGGTGAGGACAACGTCGAGCTGCAAGCCGGTGCTGAAGGGACTCCAATCCGCGAAGGGGCGCGAGAAGGGGCCGTTCCCCGAGCCGTTGATGCCGTCGGGGTAATAGGGTCGCGACAGGTTTCCACCGGCGCGGTCCGAGAACGCAACGCCATTGGCGAGCGCCGTGCCGTCCCCCGTGAAGGTGCGGACCGCGGTGACGTAGCTCCCCAGGCCCGCGGTCGTGAGGTCTGCCGCGGCATTGGTGGAAGAGAAGAAAGCCGCGGTGCGCGCTTTCTGGAGTGCTACGTCCGTGCCGAAGATCGGCGCATCGGCGCTGCGAACGATGCCGAGGACTTCGCCCCCCGTATCAACCACACTGATCGTGACCCGCGCCGATGAACCCAGGGGGCGGCGGATCTGGGCGCGCGCGTCGTAGGCCAGGGTGAGGGCCTCGCGCAAGAGAACGCGGACCTCGTTTTCGAGCAATCCGGGTGCGGTGATGGCATCGCGCGGCGGGAAGCGATTGTTTCCCGCGGCATCCACCAGGACCTCGGCATCGAGTCCCTCGAAGGTGGTGGCCACGATCCCCGAGGCCGCGTCGCGGAACAGGGCGCCGGTCCCCACGCCCGCGGTTGCGTCGTAGAAACCCGCAACGGTCGTAAGGGCTCCGGGTAGGGTGGCAAAGTCCGGTAGGCTCGAGATGGCGGGGGTCTCGTCATCGGCGAAGCGCAAGAACTTCCCGTCGACGGTAATGCGATCGGCTCGCCGATCGGTGGGCGCTTCGAAGCCCCGCGTGCCCGCCGCCGCGACGCGCTCTTCGAGATCCGAGTCGAAGTCGGTCACCACCAGGTCGAGGGAGTAGTCGTCGCCGGTCTCGACGCCGATGCCACCCACGGGAACACCATCGATGTAGAGCGGAAGGCCGCCCGGATCGGCCGAGAACCCGAGCGGCATGCGTTTGGGTCCGCGTCGATTGGTCGGATCACCGGCGTCGAATCGAACGACCATGTCGCCACAGGGAAGCTGCGAGAACTGAACACCGAACAAGGGGCCACCGGATTTGTCGTTTTCGCCGGGGTTGAAGTTTTCCTGAATGATCTGGCTCGCCGTGCGCGTCGTGAACGCATTGCCCTGGGTCGACAGGTAAGCGGCGGTGCCCGCCTTGCTGATGGCCGCAAGGGTGCTGGCGACCGCGGTTCCCTCGAGTCCGCTCGTCACGCCCCGGTTGGAAGTAATGGTGGTGGTCGTCGTCGCCCCGGTCATTTGAAAGACCGCGAGTACGTTTCCCACGTGATCGACCACGGCGACGGTGGCGAGGATGCCCTGGAGTTGAGCCTCGCCCACGGCATGGGCGATGATGGTTTGGACTTGCGCCACGCTGAGTGCCACCTGGCTGCAGCTTCCGTCACAGGTCTGTACGGCCACGACGCCCGGGGATCCGCCTCCGCCGGCGCTTCCGCCGCCGCCGCCCCCACCGCCCCCGCCACAGAGACCGCCTTGGCAGAAAACGGCGGCGAGGATCAGCGCGGTAAGTCGACGAGCGAACGGACTCAAGGCGTGTTGCCCAGGATGTGAAATTCGTGACACATGACGCAGTTCGAGGGAATGAAGGGCTCGCTCGCGTGGCCGCCCGCGTGGCATTCGCGACAGTTCGCTCGATCGGGCAACCCGATGTGGCCTGCGTCGGTGCTGCCCAGGTCGCTTTCGTCCGCCGCGTCCGGGTGGCAATCCGTGCATTCGGAGAAACGATGGGAGCGGTGATCGAAGATGCTGCGGGTCATCCAGCGCCTGGGGATCGTCACCGGTGCGACGTCGTCTCCGCCGTCGCTGGCCTCCCCGCGCAGCACATCGTGGCAACCGATACAGACACCCCGGGTTTCGTCGCGCATCAAGAAATGGCTGGCGCGTTCGACCAGGGTCTCCACGGAAGCGGCGATCTCGCGTCGCTGCTCGGGTGTGATGTTCGCGCCGGGGCGGCCTCTTCGCAGGGACGGTGCCGCGTTCGTCGACTGTCGAGCGCTTTGTACTTTTTCGAGTTCCTGCCACGCGAAGAATTCGCGTAGCGACTGGCGCATGGCCACCGGATCTCCGTGGATTGCCTCGCGCTTGCCCGCTTCGGTGTCGAAGCCCAGGGAATGGCAATCCTGGCAATGGCGTTCGAAGGAGATGTCCGAGATTCCCTTGCCACCGGGTTCCGGTTCGTGGCATTCGCCGCACGCGAGGATGCGCTCATCCCCGGTTCGCGAATCGACGACGCCCGTCACCGTGTGGTGGACGTGGTTGAAACGGATTCCCGGAGCCTCGCGCGGGTTCGCCTCCACACGGAAACGACCCGCGGGACGCGACTCGGGCGATTCCAGCTCCACGCTGAACAGGGGATGATGCACGCCGAAATCCTCGGCGGATTGCAGGTCGGGCGGCGAGAGGTCTGCGTTGTGGCATTCGACGCAGAACGATTGCTCGAGATCCGTCAGTCCGAGGGAGCCGTTGTGTTCCACGTGGCAGGACGCGCAATCGATCCCGACGTGAGGATGCTCGGGGTCGATGTGTTCTCCGACGGATTCGTGGCAGGAGCGGCATGCGTCATCGCCCACCGGCTCGAAGCCCTGCAGGTGGCAGCTTTCGCATTGCGTTGCGATGCCGGCGTGCGCACGCGCCATGGGGCCACTCGACCAGGAGGTTTCCAGGGTTCCCACGAAAAGAGGGCCCCAGGCGAAGGCGACCAGGATCGCGGCCACGAGCAGCCAGGAGAGTTTGCGCTGGGTAAAGAGGCCGCGGTCGAGACCGACGCGCGTGCGTTTTTCGAGTTCCTGCAAGGCGTCGCCGGAGCGTTCGAGTTCGACGAGTTCGAAATCGAGATCCAGTCCGTCTCCGGGCGCGTTCAAGCGGATTTCATGTTGTTGAATTCGGATGACGTCGTCCGTCGCCAGGCGCGTTTCGATGACCGCGATCCCATTGACGAAGATTTCGTGGCCTTCGAGGCCGCGAATCGAAACGCCACCGTCCGCCATAAAGAATTCTGCGTGGTGGAGGCCGACGCCCAGGCCGGAGAGCTGGATCCGGTTGGTCGTACTGCGTCCGATGGTGAGCGTCGCGCCTTCCAGGCGCGTTTCGCGTCGGATCTCCGTCCCGCCGCGGCCGGTTTTCACCGCAATCTGGCGTGCGTGCATCATCGGTAATAGAAGACGGCGAAGATGTGCACGACGACGGTCGCCACTGTGGCGAACGCGCAGGGCACGTGAAACAGAAGCCAGGCCTTCATGGCCGCGCCGTAGCGCACGTCCCGGCGCACGCGTGCCAGCAGGGCACGCTTGCGGGTGATCAATTCGAGCAGGCGTCGGCGCTGTCCCGAGTCGGTGATCTCATTCCGGCGATCCATGATCGTCTGGTAGGCGCGCTCGGTTCCGCAGCGACGATCCCGGCGCGAGAGCTGTCGGAAGACGCCGCCGCCGATCTGGGTCTTCTCGATCCCGATGGCGGTCGCCTGGGCGACGAAGTCGGGCATTTCCTTCGCGAGGGCGCGCCATTCCGCATCCAGGTCCGCGATCTGTTCGAACAGCGCATCCAGCCGCTCGCCGGAGCGATTGCGGGTCATCAACTCGGGAACGATCGCATACAGCGCCACGCCCACCATGCCAGAGGCGACCACGATCGCGAGCAATGCGAATGCCAAGTTGTGAACGTTCCAGCCGAACTGGAAGCCCGAATGCAACGGAATGATGACGAGCAGCGTGAGGCCGAGGTAGACGTGCGCCGAGAGCCAGCCCCGCAGTGTCGAGCGACGTGAGGTGTAGACGCGCTTGCGGACTCCGAACCACATCAGCCACAGGATCAAGGCGGTTGCCACGCCCCCCAAGCCGTATCCGACCCAGGTTCCGCCATTCCGCCCGCCGGGCGGGTCGTAGGCGACGAACGTGACGGTCGAGGCCAGGACGAACGCGAGCGCGATCTTCAGGTGCAGCGATTTGCGATGGGTGAGAAACGATTGCGGCGTGATCACGGGGTGTCCTCGCCGCCTCGAATGCTTTCGACGTAGCTCCGCGGGTTCACCCGGACGATTGCTCCAGTTGGGCATGCGCTCACGCAAGACGCGCGCGTTTCACCGGGACGCGGCGGAGGCAACTTGCGGCACAAGTCGCACTTCACGGCCTTCTTGGCCGCATGGGTCCCGGGGGTCTTGCTCTCGCCGCCGCCCTTCATTCCGAAAAGCAAACGGAACAGCAGGCTCGGGCGCCTGGGCTCGTCCACTGCCGCCATCTGGATCACTTCGTAGGGACAGTGGTCGGCGCAATTTCCGCAGCCGATGCAGTTGTCCATGATGTAGACCTCGCCGTTGCTGTGGCGTCGCAGGGCATCCGGCGGGCAATCCGTCATGCACTTCGGGTTCTCGCAATGTCGGCACGCGGTGGGGATGTGTACGTTGGCAAAGCGTGGGCCGGCTTCGCGGTCGAGGCGCGAGACGCCTTCGTGGGTGTCCGCGCAAGCGGTCTCGCAATTGTCGCAGCGGATGCAGAGGCTTTCATCGATGACGAGGAGATCCGTGGCTTCGCCGAATCCCGCGTCCATCAGCGTGCGGAGGAGATCGGGCGCGCCCTCTTGGCTCGTGATCGCGACATCGGATACGAGGTATTCCTCGCGTCGGCGATCGAATTCGACACGCACGCCGCGGTGATCGGCGAGGAAGGGCGCAATGGCGACGGTCGGGAGGAGAACGGTTTCCGTGAGAACGCTGGCTCGAACCGTCGCCGTGCGGCGCGCCTCCGGATCCACGATCGCCACTTCCCCGACGTAGTTTCCGGCCTGGACATAGTTGACCGTGACTTCGCGCCCGGCGCGCATTTTCGAAATCGTGACGGCCCCGCGGCGGATCAGATGGAGTCCGTCGGGTGCATCCCCTTCCTTGAACAATTCTTCGCCCTGGCGATAGACCATGATCTTGGCGTGCCTGGCGAGTTCGTCCCGGTCCGCTTGGGAGCTGTCCGGGAACACGGTGCCGAGGCGGCGCCGGATGTAGGTTCGGTCGAGTTCGCGTTTTACTTCGGGGACGGATTTGATCAGTCGGTTCATCGAGTAGCGGGGTGATTCGATGAGCACGCAATCCGTGGAGGCGGATACGGTGCCCGCGCGTCGGCGCCCGGACATCAAACTTCCCTCGCCGAAGAAATCTCCGGTTTCCAGATACGCGATGCGTTCGCGTTTTTCCTCGGATTTCAAGTCGCTGTCCGCGTCGCTGTCGTCGACGGGGAGAGAGACGGCGGCCGTTCCCGCGAGGATCGAGTAGAAGCTGTCGCTGAAATCGTTCCGTTCGTAGATCACCTCGCCGGCTGCGACCCGGTGAACCTTTGCGTCTACCAGGAATTCGCGCAGCTGAATGGTGGTAAGGCTGGCGAACAGCGGAAGTGTGTTCTTGATTCTTTCGATGATCTCGTTCACGGATCCTTCGAGATCGCCGAAGACCTCGCGCAAGACCGGTTCGTCGGCGGGCACCACCTCGTTGCCCTGAATGAACTCCACGACCTCGAAGCCTTGATTGATGCAGTTCTTGATCAGCGGATAGCCCGCCAGGGCGCCGATCAGATGAATGCCCGGGACGTTGGATTCGTAGGTGGCCGATACCTGGGCGACCGCTTCGCGGTCTTCGGATTCGAATTGAATTCCAATGTCTTCCATGAAGCGGCGCGGCGGAATGGCGCCGAGTCGACCGATGACCAACTCCGTGTCGAGTCGTAGGTCACCGTTTTCCGTTTGCACGAAAACACAATTCTCTTCGAAATGGTCGACGTTGCAGCTCGGGATGTGGGAAATGCTTCCCTGGCGGATCGCCGCTTCCATCTTCGAGCGATTGGCGGGTTTGGCGCGGTCGAACTCCCGCCCGCGGTTGAGGATGGAGACCTCGTTGTCGTGTTCCGCCAAACCGAGGGCGTTCTCGATACCCGCGTCGCCGGCCCCGACTACCGCGACCCGTTTGCCCACGTGTTCTGCGGGATCGTCGAGTTGGTAGGCGACATGGGGCATGTCGTCTCCGGGTACGCCGAAGGTTCGGATGTTTCCCTGGAGTCCGATCGCCAGGACCACGGCGTTGGCGTTGAGGGTCTGGCCGTTCTTGAGCGAAATCGAAAAATCGCCCTTCTCTCCGGTGATCGACATCACTTCGAATTCCGGCCCCTTCCGCAGTTCCACGCCTGCTTCGGTGATGTCTTCCTGCCAGCGAGAGAGGATGTCTTCGCGGACGGATTCTTCGAAGCGCATCGGAAGGTCTTCGTGGAGGCGCAATCGCGGCGGCTCTGCCATCACGAGTTTGCCTTTTTGATACTTGAAGATGGTGTCGGCGATCTCGCCGCGTTCGAGCACGACGTGGCGCAGTCCCCGGCGCGCGGCTTGAATGCCTGCCGCGAGTCCCGCAGGCCCGCCTCCGATGATTGCGATGTCCAACTTTTCGCTCACGATTGTGCGCTCCCGTCGAATCCCTCACAGCGCTGGGTCGTGAGGCCGGAGATGGCTCGGATCGTGCCGTCGGTCAAGAAGTCCGGCAGGGCCTCGGCAACGAGACAGAACAGAGAATTCCCATCCAAATGGAGCGCTTCCAATTTGGGCGCGCTGGCGAGGGTGTCGGGCAGTTCTCGCAGGCCCGCGGTATCGCTCGCGTGGGTCCGACTCAGGTTGAGCCGGCGCAAATTGACGAGGGAAGCAATCCATTCCGGGAGTTCGGTGATGGGGTTGTCATCGATGTGAAGCTCGCGCAGCTCCTGCAACCCGATGAGGCTTTCCGGAAGTTCCGTCAACTGATTGCGGCTCAAGACGAGCACGCGAAGCCGGTGAAGCCCACCGATCGAATCCGGGAGCTCTCCAAGGCGGTTGTTGAACAGGCGCAGTGTGACGAGATTCGCGAGTGAACCCAGGCTACTCGGCAATTCTGAGAGGCGATTCGAGTGGAGGTCGAGAGCGCGCAAGTCAGCGAGGTCTGCGATGCTTTCGGGAAGCGTCGAGATCGCGTAGCCGTAGCTCGAATATTCGTCGGGGCCCAGGGCGAGGCGCTGCAGACGGTGGTTGCGCCAGGTCTGGCGTCCGAGTTCGAGCGGTTCGAGTACGCCATCGCCGTCATTTCGATCGGTGTCGCTCGACGCCTCGGTCAAGCCATTGATGGCGATGATGTCCTCGAGCACCCGGAGATCGATGGGATTGAATGCGGGAGGCGCGTACTGGGTTTCTTGGGACGCGTGTTGTTCGCGCACGTCGAAGGCGATGTAGTGCCTCCGCGGTCCGACTTCGGTTTCCCGGGCGGTCGCGACACTCGGGAGCTCGTCTTCGAGCCAGAGCGCATCGTCGGTTGAATCCGCGTAGCTCGGTTCCGGTACGGGTTCCCATTCTTCTAGCCAGCGAATCGCCGACGCAGGCAGGTCGAACGCGTCGACGCGCCAATCGACGCCGACGACGAATCCTGCGGCGACCCACAGAATCACGACTCCCCTTCGAAACACCCGTGCCCCCACGAACCTATCCCAACACACTTGCTCGCAAGAATTCATCGGCTATGCGCAACTCCAGCAAAAGCCGCTTGTTCAGCGAGGGAGGTTCACTACGAGGGAGTGGTGTGCGGGGCGAAGTGCACCCGTAGGCGTTGGGGGTTCGAAACCCCGCTTTTCGCTTAGTTCTCGTCGCTTTCGCGAAGTTTCGCGAGGACGCTGTAATCCTCGAGCGTCGTGGTGTCGCCCGCGGACTCTTTGCCACTCGCGATATCGCGCAGCAGTCGTCGCATGATCTTGCCGGAACGGGTCTTGGGCAGTGCGTCGGTGAAGCGGATGTCGGCGGGCTTCGCGATGGCGCCGATTTCCTTGGTGACGTGCTGCAGCAACTCACCGGAGAGTTTCTTCCCCGCATCCACTCCGCCCACGGGCGTGACGAAAGCCACGATCGCGGTGCCGGTGATTTCGTCCGGTCTTCCGACGACGGCCGCCTCCGCGACCTTCTCGTGGGAAACCAGAGCGCTTTCGACTTCCATGGTTCCGATGCGGTGCCCCGAAATGTTCATCACGTCATCGATGCGCCCCATGACCCAGAAGTAACCGCTCTTTTCCCGGTGTGCGCCGTCTCCGGCGAAGTAGGTGTTCTTGTATTGGCTCCAATAGGTTTCTTTGAAGCGTTCGGGATCGCCCCAGATTCCGCGCAGCATGCCGGGCCAGGGTTTGCGGAGCACCAGGAAACCGCCGTTGGGCGGTGTGACGGGCTTGCCGTCCTCGTCAACCACCGCAGGGTCGATTCCCGGGAACGGCAAGGTGGCCGAGCCGGGCTTGGTCGCAACTGCACCCGGGAGCGCCGAAATCATGATTCCGCCGGTTTCGGTTTGCCACCAGGTATCCACGATCGGGCAACGCTTGCCGCCGATGACCCGGTGGTACCACATCCACGCTTCGGGGTTGATGGGTTCGCCCACGGTTCCCAGCAAGCGCAGGGAAGAGAGGTCGTGCTTCTTCGGGTGCTCGTCTCCCCAGCGGATGAACGTGCGGATGGCGGTCGGGGCCGTGTAGAAAATCGTGACGCGGTATCTCTCGATGATTTCCCAGAAGCGGTCGAAGCCCGGTGTGTTGGGCGTTCCCTCGTACATGAGCGTGGTCGCGCCGTTGGCGAGGATCCCGTAGACGACATAAGAGTGGCCCGTGATCCAACCGCAGTCTGCGGTGCACCAGTAGGTATCGTCGTCTTTGAGATCGAAGATGGCTTTCGACGTGGTGGTGACATGGGTCAGGTAGCCGCCCGTCGTGTGCAGGATGCCCTTGGGTTTGCCCGTGGTTCCACTCGTGTAGAGGATGAAGAGCGGGTGTTCGCTGTCGAGTTTGGCCGGCGGACAGTCGCTGCTGGCATCGGCCATGAGGTCGTGCCACCAAAGGTCGCGCTTCGCCTTCATGCTGCACGCCTCACCGGTGCGCTTCACGACGACAACGTTCGTAACGCAGGGCGCCTTGGCCACGGCTTCGTCGACGGCGGTTTTCAGATCGAGGGGAGCGCCGCGTCGGAAGCCGCCATCGGCGGTAATCACGACCTTCGCGCCGGCGTCGTTGATTCGATCGCGCAACGCATCGGCGGAGAAACCGCCGAACACGACGTTGTGGGGTGCGCCGATTCGGGTACAAGCCAGCATGGCGATGGCGAGTTCCGGGACCATGGGCATGTAGAGCGCGACCCGGTCGCCCTTCTTGACCCCAAGCCCCTTCAGAACGTTGGCGAACTTACAGACTTCGCGGTGAAGGTCGCCGTAGGTGAGCACGCGGGAGTCGCCCGGCTCGCCTTCCCAGATGATGGCCGCCTTGTTCTTCCGCCAGGCGTTCTTGCCTTCGAGATGGCGGTCGAGACAGTTGTAGGAGACGTTGGTTTTGGCGCCGACGAACCATTTCGCAAACGGAGGCTTCCAGTCGAGCACCTTCTTCCAGGGCTTGAACCAGCTGACGTTGTCCTTCGCCATCTTGGCCCAGAAACGCTCGGGCTTGCGTGCACCTTGCTTGCGGTAGGCCTCGACGGTTTTCTTGTTCCAATTGGCCTTGCGCGCGAATTTCGAATCCGGCTTGAAGACGCGTTTTTCTTTGAGGAGAGATTCGATGTCGGCCATTACACTCCTACCCAACCTTCGACGTCGCGAACCTCTTTGGGGATCGCATCCGTAATGACTTCGGTTCCCGTTGCCGTGATCGCTACATCGTCTTCGATCCGCACGCCGATGCCGCGCAGGCGCGGATCCGCCTGCTCGTCGTTGGCGGGGATGTAGATGCCCGGCTCCACGGTGAACACCATACCGGTTTCGAGGGGTCTGAGTTCCCCCTCCCTCCGGTAGCTGCCCACATCGTGGACGTCGAGCCCCAACCAGTGGCTCGTGTTGTGCATGTAGTAGGTCCTGTAGGCGCCGGTTTCGATCACTGCGTCCACGGAACCCGCAGCGAGTCCGAGTTCGATCAGGCTCGCCGCGATGCTCCGGACGGATGCGTCGTGAACTTGTCCCAGGTCCGAGCCCGCGCGGGCCACCTCGAGCGATGCCTTCTGGGCCGCAAGCACGTGCTCGTAGACTTCTTTGCCGGCGCCTTCGAAGTGCCCGCCGATGGGGTAGGTCCGGGTCACGTCCGACGCGTACCCCTCGAGTTCGCAACCGGCGTCGATCAGCACCAACTCACCCTGCGCGAGCGGCGCGTTGTTCGCGATGTAGTGCAACACCGTCGCGTTGGCGCCGCCGCCGACGATGGACGTATAGGCCGGGCCGCGCGCCCCGCGGCGTCGAAAGGTGTAATCGAGTGCGGCTTCGAGTTCGTATTCGCGGTTTCCATCGACGGCGAGCTCCGCGGCCGCGCGGTGCGCCAGGGCGGTGATCGCCGCGGCGCGGCGCATGATTTCGAGTTCGCCTTCATCTTTGAAGAGCCGCATCTCGTGAATGATCGCACGCGGATCCGCGATTTCGGTCGGCGGGGCCTGGCCCGCACGGGAACGCAACCGCATGCTCTCGACGCTTTCGACCAACTTGGCATCGATCGCGGCATTGCGTCCCAGAACGTGGTGGATGCGTTCGGCGCTTCCCAAGAGTGTGGGAAGCGTTTCCACCAGGCTATCGATGGCCTGCGCTTCGTCCGCTCCGAAGTCCGCCACCGCGCCTTCGATACCCGGTCGGTATCCGTTCCAGGTTTCCGCGGTCAGGTCGCGCGGCTCTACGAACAGAGTGAAGCGCGGACCTCCGTCGGTTCGGAGCACGGCCGCGGCATTCGGATAGTCGAAGCCGGTCAGGTACCAGAAATCGCTGTCCTGGCGAAACGGGAAATGGGTGTCCGCGGAACGCGTCGCCAGTTGCGCGCCCAGCAAGAGCGCAACACTGTCGGGTCCCATGGCCTCGAGTACGCGTTCTCGGCGCGACGCGTAGATGGATCCGGAATCACTCATCGCGGCCCCTCCGCCTTGGGGAGATCCCGACAGACGACACTGACCTCGGAGCAGTAGGTAGCGCAGACGCGGTCTCCGGACAGGACTGCGGTGTAGTACAGGCCTTGGCCGTCGGGGCGCGGCAGGCTCGCGGTCCGCACCTCCCCGGCCTTGTCGACGACGTGAATTTCCCCGGACCAGCGCGTTACGACGACGCGCCCCCGGTCGTCCAACGTGAGATCCTGAACGAAGTCCGCGGGGCCGAACTCTTCCGTCAGAAGGATCCGGTTTCCCTGCCCGTGGGTTCCCGGACGGCGAACGCGAAGCATCAGGACGCTGCCCGCGCGCTCGGCCCAATAACCGGTTCCGTTCGCGTCAAAGATTACGAACTGAACTTCCGGCGCAGTGATTCGGTCGATTTCGCGTCCGTTGGCGTCCAGGACGCGCGCGTCGTGTTGCGTCTCGCCCACTCCGATGGGAAGCAGGTCCGTCGTGACCCAGATCTCTTCCCGCAGCGGGTCCCAGGCTACGGTTTTCGGCGCCACCTGGTGTCGGTCCGAAGCGCGCAGCGGATATTCGTCCAACACCACGCCTTCCGCAGAAAGCCAAACCACGGATCCCGGCTGAGTGGGGGATCCGTAGCGCGACGCGAGTAGCGTGCCGTGTCGTCCGGGCGCGAGTTCATTCAATCCGACCCCCGCCTGATCGAAGCGCCGGATGCGGAAGCCATCGCCCCGAAATTCGGCGATGCCGGCGGTTTCGAAGAAGGTCGTGAAATACACGCGTCGACCCGCTCCGGCGAGAACGTCCCAGACTCCGCTCAATTGCGGGGTGGGAAACGCGATCGGACGGAGGAATTTTTCGCGCTTCAGGTCGAAGCGCCCGATCAGCACGGGGCCCTTGGCGCGCAAATCCGCCTGCGGATCCCCGCGTTGGTCCTTCATGGAACTCCAGAACGCGGCTTGGCCGAAATAGAGTTCGTCGCCGAAGCGGCTTCCGTACCACGCGCAGTAGCGTTCTTCGGCGCTCGGGCTCTTCGCCGTATGGAAGCCGGCGGGACCGGTTCCCAGGGCGCTGCAGCCTGCCAGGGCAGCGATACACCCGCTCGCGAGCCAGCGCCGCAGCCTGGATCGAGGTATCGAAAGCTGCACTGCCTCCGAATGTTGCAACACGAGTTAAGCCCCTGATTTCACAGCGTCTTCTCCGCCAATCGGGTTCTTCTGGACGCTTTGCCGCGGTCGGCGCCACTTTCGGTGGCCCCAAGCGTGTATCGGCGTCTTCGAGACTTTCTATGCAATAACGCGGTCTTCCGCGAGTACTCGAAGCGCGATCCGGTTTGGCACGAAGTCTGCTCTAGGAATAGAGCAAATGATGATCTGGATCGGACAGAATGGGTTGAGTGGGCGCGCTTTCTCATTTTGTTCGCAGCGAAGGGATTCTCAATCAACATAAGGCGCCTTCCCCCAGAACGGCACCCCGCCTGATTGAAGTCTCGAAGCACAGATCAAATGGCCCTCCGACCAAGGTGGTCGGGGGGCCTGTTTTTTTGGAGAAGTTGCGAGCAGGGTCGGCGGGTTGCCGACGTTCCGGAAAGGCTGGCCCGCGGAGGCGTGGGGCAGGCGGCTACTTTTTTTCTGGCTGCGCTTCTGCACCCTGGCTTGGGAGCCCCACGATGAATTCCGTCAGCTCCTCGGCAAACTCGCGCACGAACCATCCCTTGAGCTCCGGCAGTTGGCGGAGTTCGTCGGGTTCACTCGGGTTGCAGATCGCGATGGCTTCGAGGGTCGCGTTCGGACAATAGACGCCGGGATCGAGCTTCAGGGACGACGCGCGCTTGTCTCGCCAGCGTTTGAGTTCGGCCATGCGCCGTTCCGTGCGCCGGTCCATGCGTCGGCGTCCTCCACCGACGACTTTGGGGATCGGCCCGTGACGTTTCTTCACGCCGCGCGCGACGGCGGCGAGTACTTCGCGCCCCAGGCGCCGTTGCAGAAGTTCCGTGACGCCTTTGATCTCGGCCAGCTGCTCCGCGTTCTCGGGCTGACGCTGGGCGATTTCCATCAACGTCCGGTTGCTCAGCACCTTGAACGGAGGGCGGTCGAGCGTGCGGGCCTTGGCGTCGCGGGCCAGGAAGAGCTCGCGTAAGACACCGAGGCTCTTGGGGTCGAGGATGCGCGCCCCTTTGATCTTGATGTAGCCGAGCTTGTCGAACTGGCGCTCGGGCCAGGAGCGTTTGGCGAGATTTTCGAATTCCTCTTGCGCCCAGGAAAGCCGGTCGAGCTTCTTGAGTTCGCGTTCGAGTTTTTCCGCGAGACGAATCAGGTAGGCGGCGTCGGCGGCCGCGTAGTCGAGCTGGCTCTGGCGCAAGGGACGCAGAGACCAGTCCGAGCGCTGCTCGTCTTTCGGCAGACTCACGTCGAAATGTCGCTCGATGATGGCCGCGAGGCCGATCGACGGATAGCCCAACAGCTGCGACGAAATCATCGTGTCGAACAGATTCTTGAATTCGAAACCGCAGTCGCGCTTGAGCACGTACAGATCGTATTCGGCGGCGTGAAAAATCTTTCGGATTTCAGGGGATGCGAAGACCGGCGCCAGTGGGGCAAGCTTGTCGGGCCCACCCAGGGCCAAGGGGTCGATGAGGTAGATGCTGTCGCGCGTGGCCACTTGGACCAGGCAGGTCTTGTCGAAGTAGTGATAGAAGCTGTCGGCTTCGGTGTCGAAGCTCACGACCTTCTCGCCGAGCAGGTGCTCCACCAGCTCGTCGAGATCGGCGCGGCGCTCGATCAACGTATAGTTCGCCAACTGCGCGACCTCAGTCTCTCAAGTGTTCCGGGGGGATCCAGGGGGCACGAAGACGTCTCGGAGGGAGCCCGATCCTAGCTGAGACGGTCCCCGTCGCCCAGTCCCCGGGTCATTTAGGACCCACTTGTAGGAATTAAGTAGTGAAAAAGACCCGATCAATCGAGTCTAACCCGTGATCCACGCCGCGCTGGGCCAATCCAAGGAGCTCGACGCTTTCGAAGCCGGTCGAATTGCTGCGCGCGATGCGCGCTCAGAGATGGCACGGGTGGAAGGCGCGATTCTGCTGGCGAGTTCCGATTGCGAAGGGCTGCCGGGCGTGGTGGACGCCGTCTGCGATGAACTCGGTACGGATCGCGTGGTCGGTTGTGCGACCGACAGCGTTCTCGCGGACGGGGAGGAACATACCGCCCAGCCGATCGTCGCAGTCCTCGCACTGTCGGGTGTATCGATTTCATCTTTCTTCTGCGGCCACTTGGAATCGCGCGAGCTGGATGCGGCCGCGGGAATTCGCAGCGCTCTCGGTCGGCCCCTTCGCGCCAACGATTTGGCGATCGTATTCCACGACCCGGTCGCTTTGGCACGCCGTCCTCTGGAAACGAGTTTGTGCGCCGCGTTGGGAGAGGGGCGCGCGGTCGGCGGTGCGGCGGGCGATCGACTCGGCGGGGCTCCCCTCGTTTGGGCGGGGGCCGAGTGCGCGACCGGAGCGCTGTCGGGCCTGATCGTGGAGCTTCCGGCTCCCGCGCAGCTGGGCGTCGCGGATTCCTGTCGACCGGTCAGTCCATCTCTTTTCGTAACGCGTGTGGAGGGAAACTGGATCCACAGCATCGACGATCGCCCGGCGCTGGACGTGTACCGCGAATACGCGCGCGGTCCGCTGGCGGCGGACCTGCGCCGAGCGCTCGGATCATTGCTGGTGGGGACCGCGCTCGACCCCCAGACCGGGCACTACCGCGCCCAGCCGGTGGCGGGTTTCTCCGAGCAGCGCCGCGCCCTGGCGGTTCCCGACGCGCTCACACGCGGCGACGAATTCGCATTCGTGCTGCGCGACCCCGAGTTCGCGCGCGACGCGACGCGCGAGATGGTTGCCCGCACGGCGGTCGAGAAACCCGGTTTCTCTCTGTATTTCGGCTGCAACTCGCGAGGCGCCTCACTCTTCGGTGTGGAGGGCCTCGAGGCGGGCTATCTCGCCGCCCACGCGGGAGACGCCCCAAGCCTCGGAATGCTCGGCCCGCGCGTGATCGCCAGCCGCCGGGGACGCATCGAACTCCTCACCCACGCCGCCGTCATGGCCTCGGCCCCGATCGCGTAGGCGACTTCGGCGATTCGCCGTGACCCGCGTACCCGCTCCCGGCGGCTTGTTGTGAATTCGGGGTCAGGCTCCTAGCTTTGCGACAACACGGGAGGCAGCGTGAACTGGTCTCAGGCCTTTATTCCGACTTTGCGAGACGACCCGGCGGACGCGGAAGCGCAGAGCCATCGATTGTTGGTGCGCGCGGGTTTCATCCGGCAGTTGATGTCGGGGGTTTATTCCCTGCTGCCGTTGGGCCACCGCGTCTGCGCAAAGATCACGAAGATCGTGCGCGAAGAGATGGAAGCCATCGGCGGCCAGGAATTTCGCCTTCCCGCCATTCACCCGGCGGAGATCTGGGAGAAGAGCGGGCGCTGGGACGCCATGGGTCTCGAGATGTTTCGCTTCAAGGATCGTCGCGATGCGGACGTGGGCCTCGGCATGACCCACGAAGAGGTGTTCGCAACGATCGCGACGGAGTTGCGCTCTTACAAACAGCTGCCGCAGATCTGGTACCAGATTCAGACCAAGTTCCGCGATGAGCCGCGCCCAAAATCGGGCCTCTTGCGCGTGCGCGAATTCACCATGAAGGATTCCTATTCCCTCGACCTGACTCCCGAAGGGCTCGACTACGCGTTTGGTCGCCACTTGGAGGCGTACCGGAAAATTTTCAAACGCTGCGGTCTCGAGGTGATCGCCGTCGAGGCGTCTTCCGGTGCCATGGGGGGCAGCGAGTCGGTGGAATTCATGGTGGCGAGTGACGCGGGAGAAGATTGGGTCGCTTCCTGCGCAGCGTGTGGTTATGCGGCGAATCTCGAGAAGGCGTTCGCGGGCGACGTCCCCTGCACGGACGAAGCCGGCCCGGAAACCCCCGAACCGTTCCCGACGCCGGGGGTTCGCAGCATCGAAGACCTCGCGAATTTCGACGGCGGGGCGCCGGCGCAGCGACAGATCAAGACACTCGTCTACTCCCTGGGCGAGAAGCTCGCCCTGGTGCTGCTCCGCGGCGACGACGAACTCGTGGAGCAGAAGCTCATGGACAGTACCGGTGTTGCGGATTTGCGCCCGGCCAGCGCGGAAGAGATCCGCAATGCGCTGGGTGCGGCAGCTGGAAGTCTCGGGGCCGTCGGCGTGGGGCCGGAGCACATGATCCTCGCCGACGCCCGCTTGCAGGGACGCACCAACATGCTGACCGGCGCCAACCTGGACGGTCAGCATTTGCGCGGTGTCTCGCTCGAGCGCGACGTTCGCGTGGACCATTGGCTGGATCTGCGCAGCGTGCGCGATGGGGAACCCTGCTCCATGTGCGACGCCCCGCTCGCACTGCGCAAAACCGTCGAGGTCGGTCACATCTTCAAGTTGGGAACGCGCTACAGCGAAGCCATGGGGGCCCAGGTACAAGCCGAATCCGGCAAATCCCAGCCCATCATCATGGGTTCCTACGGGATCGGCATCGAGCGCAGCATGGCGGCGGTCGTCGAGACCTGCCACGACGAAGCGGGCATCGTTTGGCCGGTTTCCGTTGCGCCCTACGAGGTGGTGGTGAGCGTTCTGAATCCCAAGGATGTCGATACCGCGGAGGCGGGGGCGCAGATCTACGAAGCCCTGCGCGGCGCTGGGATCGACGTGATCCTCGATGATCGAAACGAGCGGCCGGGCGTCAAGTTCAAGGACGCGGAACTCGTCGGCATCCCCTATCGGATTACGGTCGGGCCCAAAGGATTGGCGGAGAAGAAAGTCGAAGTCACGCGTCGGCGCGATGGCCGCACGGAATCCCACGACCTGCATCGCGTGGCGGAAACCGTTCAAGAAGCGATCTTGGAAGAGCGCGCTTGACCCGTCCGCGCGTTTGAAATGGCCCAGGCTCCCCTCGTTCATCTGATCGACGGCCACATCTACATTTTCCGCGCCTACTTTTCCCTGCCCTCCATGGAGGCGCCGGACGGAAACCCGACGGGTGCAGCTTATGGATTCGCCAACACGTTGCTCCGATTCATCCGCGAGCACCGCGTCGAATACATCGGCGTCGCCTTCGACCACGCGATGACGAGCTTCCGAAACGAAGTCGAGCCCGGCTACAAGGCCGACCGGGGAGAGCCGGACGCGGAACTCGAAGCGCAGTTCGGACTGTGTCGCGACGTCTGCGAAGCGCTCGGGATTCCCTCTTACGAACGCGAGAACTTCGAAGCGGACGATGTGATCGCGACCTTGTCCCAGCAGTTGGTGCGCAAGCGCGCGCGGGTTTCCGTGGTCACGGGCGACAAGGATCTCTCGCAGTTGGTTCGGGAAGATGGTCGGGTCGTCCTGCATGACCTGGCGCGCGAGAAGACCTACGACGCCGATGCCGTGCGGGAAAAATTCGGTGTCGCTCCGCATCAGATCCCCGACTACCTGGGTCTGGTGGGGGACGCGGTCGATTGCCTGCCCGGTGTACCCGGCGTAGGTCCGAAGTCTGCGTCCGCGGTACTCCAGGAATTCGGTGATCTGGATCGGATTCCCGAGTCTTTAGAAGGTTGGGATGGGCTCGAGCTGCGCGGGAAAGCGCGGATTGCGACGGCGGTCGCGAAGAACCGGGACCGGGCGCTCCTGACCCGAGAACTCGCGACGCTGCGCTACGACGTTCCGGGTGTCTCGGCTTCCCTGCGCGAGCTTCGTTACCGAGGCTCCGATCGCGATATCGCGTGGAAACTGTTCGATCGCTTGGGATGGGGGCGGATCGCTACGCGGATCGATCGCTGGAAATAAACGCGAACGCGTTCGCGCGATTCCGCGCGATCCGATTCCCGTGAGCAAGCGCTGATTTCGCGGTTACAATGGCCCTCCCTTCGGCGCCCCAGTGCGCCGACAGGCAACCCAATTGGAGGGAAGAGGATGGATATCTTCAGTGTCGAGGGCTGGTTTGTCTTGCTCCGTTGGTTTCATGTGCTCGCCGGCATTACCTGGATCGGCGTCCTCTACTACTTCAACTTCATCCAGACGCCCTTCTTCGGCACGGAACTCGGTGGTGGCGCCAAGTCCGCCATCACCCGCGGCTTGGTTCCGAACGCCCTGTGGTGGTTCCGCTGGGGTGCCATGTTCACCTTCGTTACGGGCCTGCTGATCATTATTTCGAAAATGATGCAGGGCACCGGACTGGGTAGTGGCTACATGACGCTGATCCTGACCGGCGCGCTGATGGGCACGCTGATGTGGGCCAACGTCTGGTTCGTCATTTGGCCGGCTCAGCAGGTGGTGATCGCCAACGCCGAACGGGTGTCGGGCGGCGGCGACCCGGACCCGAGTGCGGCGGGCCGAGCTGCGCGCGCCGGGCTCGCCTCGCGGACCAACACGCTGTTCTCCATCCCTATGTTGTTCTTCATGGTTGCTGCAGCGAACTTCAATTCGCTCGTGGCCGGGATCGGAATGGGCGAGGCGAACCTCTCCGCCTACTGGGTGTGTGCTCTGGCGGTCATCGGTCTGGTCGAGGCCAACGCGCTGATCGGTTCCGGCCTACCGACCCAGAAGCCCCTGGGGACCGTATCGGGGACGATTCACATCGGCCTCGGTCTCACCGTGGTGCTGTACTTGCTTCAGTCGATTCTGCTGTCGTAGCGGGGGAAGGCGCTCAGGGCGCCACTTCCTGCAGATAGGCCGTGAGGTCGTCGACGCTGTCCGCCAGAAATTCGAACTTCGGCATGACGGCGCCCGGGCGCTTGGGCGCATAGCCCGGCGGATACTCCCCGCGAATCACCTTCGCCTCCACGAGCTCTCGGGAGGCGCCGGCATTGGCGGGGCCCACCGGGCCGTCCAGGTTCGGATCTCCGTGGTGGCAGGCGATGCAAACGTTCTGGTAGATCCGCTTGCCGCGCTGGGCCGCCTCCGACAGATCGACCGTTTCTTCCTGCGCGCACCCGACGCTCGCCAATGCGATCGCCAACGCGCACCCGACGATGAAGTTCATCGATCTCTTCATTCAGCAGACCCCACCAAAGGGGCGAGGCTAGTATCGTGGTGTTGTGTCCGCCATGACGAAGCGCTGGATCACGCCCGCCAACGCCCTCACCGCAGCGCGTCTTGCTTCGGCACCGGTGCTCGTGCTCGCGATTCGCGACGGGTGTTACGAGTGGGCGGGCCCCTTGTTCGCTTTTGCGGTACTGACGGACCTCCTGGACGGGCGCATCGCGCGCCGTCGCGGCGAAGTGACGCGTCTCGGTGGGCTGTTCGACCACGGCGTCGACGCGACCTTCGTCACGCTGGGGCTTGCCGCGTTGGCGCTGCAAGCGCGCGTTCCGACGGCGTTGCCAATCCTGATCGCGCTTGCGTTTGCGCAATACGCAATCGATTCGGGCGGGGCGACGCGTCCGTTGCGCGGCAGCGCGCTCGGCCGTTGGAATGGGATCGCGTACTACGCGTTGCTCGGAACCGCAGTGATTCGCGATGCGCTGGGATTGTCCTGGCCCAGTGACGTTTGGATCGGGATGGCGGGCTGGGTTCTGGTCTGCTCGACGCTGATCTCGATGTATCAACGGGCGCTCGAATGGCTCCGACACCGAAAAGACGGCCCCGCTCACTAGTTTATTCGTAGTTAATTTTGAGCCCCGCGGGGATGATTCGTTTCCCTAACGTTTTCAGATACTTACTGACTATCCCGACCGCGTCCCCGCCGGGGAAACGCTACATCTTTCAACATATTTCATGATGATTGAAGTAGAATGCTTTCCAGTTGCCGCCTTCTTGCCCCTTTGTGTCGCAGCGTTGCGCGACGGATGCAGGCGGGTGAAAGGCGGTTGCGTGTGACTGGCTGGAGCGTGCGGCAGGGCGCCGTTGGCACAACCGGCTGGATGCAGAAGAACTACGAGCGAAACCCCACCCGATTCAACGGGTACGGACAGGACTTGAGCTATGCGATCGTTGCTGACACTCGCGACAGCCTTTGCTGTCGTTGTCGGGCTTGCCGCGGCACCGGCGTTGGCGGGCCCGTCTGCGGATGTGACCGACCATTTCTTCGTCTACAAGGCGAAGGTTTCCAAGATTACTGGTGAGAAGTTCCCGAAAGATTTCAACATCACTTTGGACGATGCAGTGATCTCGGGTGCCGATGATCCCGAGAACTTCAGCGTTCAAAAGGAAAAGAATCTCTCGGTCCCCGGCGAGAAGAATGCCGAGGGCGCGCCGAACGACCCTGACCTTCACTACCTGGTCTACCAGGTGAAAAGTGCGAAAGAGGGCGTTGGTCCCGTGGATTCCAAGGGCAAGTTCCCGAAGCCGGCGAAGCACATCAAGCGTCGCTTCGAGACTACCAACCAACTCGGGACCTTGAACGTCGACAGCAACAAAGTGGCATTCCTGTGGGTTCCCACGGGCAAGGACGTTGGCGCACCGCCGGCGGATCCGGGCGATGCCACCCACTACCTTTGCTACCAGGTCAAGGAGAGCAAGATTCCGCCGTTCGGAACGCAGCAGGACCCCTCCAAGGGCAAGCTGTTGAAGGGTCTTCAGGCTTTCTTCGTGGATCAGTTCCAGGCCATCGACTGTGCGACGGACAAGAATGGCGATCCGTCCTTCCCGGCGACCTCGGTTGCGGGGAACTGTCTCCACGACCTCAAGAAGGTGAAGTTCCTGTGCAACCCGGCCAGCAAGGCCAACGTCGATCCGCCGCGGGTCACGGTTGCCAGCGTGACGGGTTCGACGCCCAGCACGACCGACAGCTTGATGTGCTACCAGGCGAAGCCGACGGCCAAGGTCACCGACGCCACGACGGGCGCCATTGCGGGCCTTTCGGTGGGCGACAAGCTGAAGCAGAACAAGCACACGAAGCGCAACAACGTCTTCACCACGGTTACGAACAACTTCGCGATTCCGTCGCAGGTTGATACCAAGGGCGAAGATCTGCTCTGCATTCCGACTACGGTCGATTCCGTGTCCGCGCTCTAAAGCCTCCGGGCTTTTCGCAGGAACGCCCCGTCGGGAATCCGACGGGGCGTTTTCTTTTGTGGGCGCCGCGCAGGTGGCGGGCTCCGCATTCGCAAAATTCACACTCCGATAATTCATGACATTTGGTGATGTCTAAACACCCCATTGCGGAATTGCATTGGCGTAACATGCCACGCGTTGCCGCTTGTTTGCCTGTTCGTCTTGGTGTTTTGCACACGAGGCGCAGGCGGGGCAGGCGGTCGTGTTTCCCGCTGGAATTGTGCGGCAGGGTGCTCGGCACAGCCGGCTGGATGCAGAAGAACTACGAGCGAAACCCCACCCGATTCAACGGGTAAAGACAGGAGTTGAGCTATGCGATCGTTGCTGACCCTCGCGACAGCACTTGCTGTTGTTGTCGGACTTGCCGCGGGACCGGCGTTGGCGGGCCCGTCGGTGGACGTGACCGACCACTACTTCGTCTACAAGGCGAAGGCTTCCAAGATTACTGGTGAGAAGTTCCCGAAAGATTTCAACATCACGTTGGACGATGCGGTGATCTCGGGCGCGGATGATCCCGAGAACTACAACGTTCAGAAGGAAAAGAACTTGGCGGTTCCCGGCGAGAAGAACGCTGAGGGCGCTCCCGATGATCCCGATACCCACTACATGGTTTATCAGGTGAAGAGTGGAAAAGAGGGCATTGGGCCCGTCGATTCCAAGGGCAAGTTCCCGAAGCCGGCGAAGCACATCAAGCGTCGCTTCGAGGTCACCAATCAACTGGGAACGTTGACCCTCGACAGCAACAAAGTCGCATTCCTGTGGGTTCCCACGGGCAAGGACGTTGGCGCACCGCCGGCGGATCCGGGCGATAAGACGCACTACATCTGCTACCAGGTCAAAGAGAGCAAGGTTGGACCGTTCGGAACGCAGCAGGACCCCTCGAAGGGCAAGCTGCTGAAGGGTCTTCAGGCTTTCTTCGTGGATCAGTTCCAGGCCATCGATTGCGCGACGGACAAGGACGGCAATCCGTCCTTCCCGGCGACCTCGGTTGCGGGCAACTGTCTCCACGACGTCAAGAAGCCCAAGTTCCTGTGCAATCCGGCCACCAAGAGCAACGTGGATCCGCCGCGGATCACGGTTGCCAGCGTGACGGGTTCGACGCCCAGCACGACCGACAGCTTGATGTGCTACCAGGCGAAGCCGACGGCCAAGGTCACCGACGCCACGACGGGCGCCATCGCGGGCCTTTCGGTGGGCGACAAGCTGAAGCAGAACAAGCACACGAAGCGCAACAACGTCTTCACCACGGTTACGAACAACTTCGCGATTCCGTCGCAGGTTGATACCAAGGGCGAAGATCTGCTCTGCATGCCGACTACGGTGGATTCCGTATCGACGCTGTAGAGTCGCTTTTTGGCTGAGAGAGTGCGCCTCGTCGGGTTTCCGACGGGGCGCTTTCTTTTTTGGACGATTGCGTTCTAGCTAGGGCGCGTTCGGGCGGAGCGGAGGGGGGCCTTCCGCTCATGGCTCGCTCGCGGGGTGCCGGGCGAGGCGGGTTGCTCGTTGAGGGAGGTTCGCGCTTGCTGCTCGCTGCGCTTTACTTCGCTGCAGGCTCCCCTCCGCTCCGCCCGAACGGTTCTGTGTCGGGAGTTTCGTCGCTTGGTTCTTTAGCTTTCGAAGAGTTCGCGGTTGGCTCGGCGGACGAAGGCGAGGCCGATGGCGGCGTTGAAGAGGATGAAGAAGTTGTGTTGGACGAGGCCGAAGATCGCCATCTGGGCGCGGTTTTCCGGGAAGAGTTCGGACCATAGGGTGATGGCGACGGCGCGGAAGGGGCCGGGGATCGAGGCGCCGAAGAAGATGACCGGTAGGTAGCCCAGCATGTTGGCGAAGGTGGCTTCGACGCCGAAGAGGCGCAGGGCGAGGGTGTAGACGACGACGGCGGCCAGGAGGGCTGGGGAGCGCAGCAGGATGATGGTTCCGTATTGCCACCAACGCGCTTGGCGGAAGGCGTGCATGACGTCGCGGTTTCGGAATTGGTTTCCGGGAGCAATTACGCCGCGAAAATACAGAATCCAAAGTACCAAGAAGAGAAATGCCACGGCGGCGATCAACGGGATCGAATGAAAGATCTCCGGGAGCGCGTCGCGGCCGATGCGGGTGCCCACGGTCGCCCAGCCGAGCAGATAGTAGAACTCGCAGAACATGATGAACATCATGCTCGAGAGAACCTGCAGGCCCGGGACGCCGTCGCGCCGGTTCAGGTACATCGCCATGGCGCCCTTGCCCACTTGTTCGTTCAAGATCGAAATGATGTACGCGCTGGCGCGGATGGGAAGGATGTCGGTGTAGGGGATGCGTGTGTTGAACCAGTTGATGATTCGCCAGACCACCAGCGAGTCGACGAGGAAGAAGAAGATCGAGTAAGGGATCATGAGGGCGAGCCATTTGAACCAGCTCACCTGGGCGAAGACGTCTCCCAGGAGTTCGAACGCGCTCTTGCCCTGGAACCCGGCTTGACGATCGATCTGCAAATAGAGGTAGGCAAAGCAGATGGCGGTGATGACCCAGGGGGCCAGGCGTTTCCAGAGGGCCGGGGCGGGTTTCTCGGGGGTCTCGGTCACGCTTCCTCCGCGTCGGGTCCAACGCAGCGCCGCAAGGTTTCGTCCAGCGGTGTCAGTTCGAGACCCAGTTGTTTGCACGCCGGTGCCGGGTCGACCCGGTCGTCGTGCTCCAGAACCTCGAGCATCGCACGCGTGATGGGTGGGTTCTTGGAAAAACGTTCCATGGCGCTGGCCATCAGGCGGGCAAAAGCGAGGGGGATGGGGACCACGCGGGGCATGCGGTCGTAGAGCTTCGCGGCGCGGCGCACGAGGTCGACGTGCGGGAGCGATTCGGGGCCCGCGAGATCCAAGTCGAGATGGGTCGGGGAGTTGCGCGACGGGTCGACCGCCTGGGTGACGGCGGAGAGTACGTCGTCGGCGTCGATGGGTTGCTCGAGGGTGGCGCCGCCGCGGACGAGGAAGCACAGCGGTGCTTGCGCCTTGCCCCGCAATGCCTTGGAGGCGAAATCGCCGGGACCCAGAACCATGGGGAGCCGCAGGACCGTCGACGGGACCGGGCCGTCCGCGAGCATCTGCTCGGCGCGCCCCTTCGATGCCAGGCAAGCGTTGGCGGCACTCGGAGTCGAGCCCAAGATGCTGAGATAGACGATGCGCGCAACGCCGGCTCGCTCGCACGCCCGGGTCAGGGCCCGGGTCGCATTTTCGTGGGCGTCGACGTAGCGGGCCTGGGGGGTCTGCTTGAGGATGCCGACCAGGTGGATCACGTGATCGCAGCCCAGGGCGGCGCGCGCGAGGCCGTCTTCATCCGTGTAGTCCACGACGCACACTTCGAAGTGGCCGGCGCAGGGATGTTCGACGAGTGTGCGAGCGGCGCGTTCCGAACGCACCAGGGCGCGAACTGGAACCTCTTCGGCGACGAGTTTCGAAATCAGCCGGCGACCCAGGTGGCCGTTGGCGCCGGTAATGAGCGTCATAGGGGAGTGACCTGGTCGAGAAACGCGCGGAAGCGCTCGAAGTAGGCGCGGCCTCCGACGGAAACCGTGTCGTTGTGTCCGGCGCCCGCGATCTCGTAGAAATCCTTGGGCTTTGGGGCAGCGTCGTAGAGTCGCCGTCCGATATCGAAGGGAACGATCTCGTCGCGGTTGCCGTGAAACATGAGGAGCGGACGCTCGAGTCGGGCGATCTTCGCCTTCGAATCGAAGCGATCTCCCACGAACGCGCCGAGGGGCAGCTTGAAGAGGGATTGCACCACCTCGCGGACGGACGTGAAGGTGCTCTCGAGCACCAGTCCTGCGAAATCGCGATCCTTCACGAGGTCGACGGCAATCGCGCCGCCGAGGGAGCGGCCGAACACCACGACGCGATCGCTCGCAAAGCCCAACGTGCCGGTCAAGTGATCGAGTGCTGCACGGGCATCCGCGTAGGTGCCGCGCTCCGTGGCTTTTCCCTCGCTGCGCCCGTAACCGCGGTAGTCGAGTACGAAGACGTTTGCTGCGAGTTGCTGGAGTTGGGCCGCGTTGGGCAAGCGGTGCGACGCGTTGCCCGCATTGCCGTGGAGAAATAAGATGGCGCGATTCGCGTTTGCGTGGGGCAAGTAGAAGCCGTGGGCGCGTTCGCCTTCGACATCGAGGAAGACGTCGCGCGCATCGATTCCCATGGCGGCCGGTTCGAGATCGACTCCCGGACTGGGTTGGAAGATCATTCCCTCGACCAGGAGTCGCAACATGAGAAACCCTCCCACCACGAGGATTCCGGTCGCTACCAGAACCTGTGCGGGTTTCCCCAACCTTACATTCCGAGGGTCAGACGTGCCGCGTCGGACATCATGCCCGGGTCCCAGGGGGGCTCCCAGGTGATGTCGACCTGGGCCGCGCTCACCTCGGCGATCTCGCCCACCTTCGCTTCGACTTCGGGCGGGAGGGATTCGGCCACGGGGCACATGGGCGAGGTCAACGTCATCTTGATCTTGACGCTCGCATCTTCTTCGACCTCGATGCCGTAGATCAAGCCGAGCTCGTAGATGTCGACCGGAATCTCGGGATCGTAGACCGTTTTCAGGACCTCGATGGTCTTGTCCCGAATGGCCTGGAGTTCCGGCGTCAGGGACTGGGCCTGGGGGGCTTCCGGTTGCGGGGTCGGTTCCTGGGGAATCTGTTCTTCGCTCATTCCGTACTCACCGATTGGCCACGCTCGTCCAGAGCCTGGCGGATCGCATGCCAGGCGAGAGTGGCGCATTTGACGCGCATGGGAAATTCTCGAACCCCGGCAAAGGCCGCGAGTTTCCCGAGCTCTGGATCGGGATTCGCAACCCTCGTGGGGTCTCCAGTGACTAGATCGTGAAAGCGGTCGTAGGTTTTCGATACGTCCGAGAGGGGTTTGCCTTCGACGCATTCCGTCATCATCGAAGCCGAAGCCTGGGAGATCGCGCAACCCGAACCTTCGAAGGAGACTTTCTTGATCTGGTCATCCTCGACTTCGAGGTAGACGGTCAGGCGGTCGCCGCAAAGCGGATTGAAACCTTCGGCGCTGTGGGTGCAAGAGTCCGGCTTGCCGAAGTTTCGCGGCGTTCGACTGTGATCGAGAATCACCGACTGGTAGAGCTCACGTAGATCCGACATCAGCGGAACATCTCGATTACCCGACGCAGTCCACTCGCCAATGCGTCGATTTCTTCGCGGGTGTTGTAGAACGCCAAAGAGGCGCGTGCGGTGGCGGGTACACCGAATCGGTCCATCAACGGTTGCGCACAATGGTGTCCCGTTCGAATGGCCACGCCCTCGTGATCGAGGATGGTGCCGATGTCGTGGGGATGGATGCCCCCGACTACGAATGAGAGCACGCCCACCTTTTCACGGGCGGTTCCGATCAGGCGGACTTCGGGGATCGCGGCCAGGAGTTCGGTCCCGTAGCGGAGCAACTCGTCCTCGTGGGCGCAGATCGCGGGGTAGCCGATCTCCTGAACGTATTCGATGGCGGCCGCCATACCGATGGGACCCGCAATGTTGGGCGTTCCGGCTTCGAACTTGTGGGGCACTTCGTTGTAGGTGGTCTGATCGAAACTCACGCTCGCGATCATCTCGCCCCCGCCCTGCCACGGCGGCATCATCTCCAACAGCTCGGCTCGCGCGTAGAGGGCGCCGGTCCCCGTCGGACCGAACAGCTTGTGGCTCGAAAACGCGTAGAAGTCACAACCGATTTCATCGACGTTCACCGGGATGTGGGGGACCGCCTGGGCGCCGTCGAGCAGCACCGGAATTCCCCGTTGGTGCGAAAGCCGCACGATCTCCTCCACCGGGTTGATGGTTCCCAGGGCGTTGGATACGTGGGTGACGGCGACGATACGCGTCTTGGGGCCGAGCAGGCGTTCGAAGGCTTCCAGCTCGAGTTCGCCGCGATCGTTGACCGGCGCAACCCGCAGTTTTGCACCCTTCTCTTCGCACAAGAGCTGCCAGGGAACGATATTCGAGTGATGCTCCATCCAGGTGATGAGCACTTCGTCGTCGGCCTCGACCTGCTTTCGCCCGAAGCTTTGCGCCACGAGATTGATGGCTTCGGTGGTGCCGCGCAGCAGTACGATTTCCCGGGCTTCGCGGGCGCCCAAGAAGCGGGCGACGGTATTGCGCGCATCTTCGTAGGCCTGGGTGGCTCGGGCGCTCAGGGTATGGACGCCGCGATGGATGTTCGCGTTGTCGCGGGTGTAGTAGCGCTCGAGTGCGTCGAGCACCGATCGCGGTTTCTGAGCCGTGGCGGCGTTGTCGAGGTAGGCGAGCGGCTTTCCCCCGATCTCCTGATCGAGGATCGGGAAGTCCTTGCGAACGCGGTACGGGTCGAAGCCCGCAGTTTGGGTCGCCACACTCACGCCGTGCCCTCTTCCAGGCGGGGATCGCTGAGTCTTCGCTCGGTGAATTGCCCGAAGGATTCGCGGACCGAGGCGGGAAGGCGGTCGGTGATCTCGCCCGCGAAGGCGCGCATGAGCATGGCGCGCGCTTGGTTCTCATCGATGCCGCGCGAGCGGAGATAGAAGACCTGCTTCGGGTCGAGCTGTCCCACGGTCGAACCGTGGGTGCATTTGACGTCGTCGGCGTAGATCTCGAGCTGGGGCTTGGTGTTGATCTCCGCCGCGCGCGAGAGCAGGAGGTTCTTGTTGTTCTGCTGCGCGTTGCTCTTTTGAGCATCGGGCTTCACGACGACCCGGCCGTGAAACACACCGCGCGCACTTCCGGACAGGATGCCCTTGTAGAGTTCCCGGCTGGTGCAGTTCGGTTCCGCGTGGTCGATGTGGGTGTAGTTGTCGACGTGTTGGCGATTCCAGGCGACATAGAGCCCGTTGAGGGTGGCTTCCGCGCCGGGGCCCTGCATCGATACCCATGCGTCGTTGCGGGTGAGACCCGCGCCAAAGGACAGGGAGTGGGCGGCAAAGCGGCTGTCCCGCGCTTGATGGACGGCCAGGTTGGAGATGTGAAAACTCTTGCGGCTTTGCGCTTGGAAAGTGACATGGTCGACGCGCGCACCCTCGCCCACCCGGATTTCGCGCACGGGATTGACGAGATGTTCGATCCCATTTCCGCTGACGTAGCTCTCGACCACGGTCACGGCGCTGCCGCTTTCGGCGACGACGAGAACGCGGGGATGGGACACACATTGCCCTGCGGCGGAGACGAAAACCAGGTGGAGGGGCACTTCACAGGAGGCGTCGGGCGCGCAGTGAACGACCGCTCCATCGTTCAAGAAAGCGCTGTTGAGCGCCGCAAACGGGTGATCCTCGATGGCGGCGACTTTGCCGAGATGGGGTTCGAGGAATTCGGGTTGAACGTTGCGGAGGGTTGCAATGCTGCGAATTGCAATGCCTGCGGGAAGACCGTCCAGGGTCGAGAGATCGGGTGCGAAAGTTCCATCGACAAAAACCGCGCGCGCGGCGCCCAAGTCCGGCGCATCCGTACCTTTCCAGTCGACGTCTCCACCGCCTGGGGCCAAGGGGAACGCGCGCTCCGCCAGGGCGGAGACGTTCGTGTACTTCCAAGCTTCGTCTTGCCGCGTCGGGAATCCGCGCGCCGCGAAGCGCTCGAGGGCGACTTCGCGCAGGGCGCGCAACCAGCCGGGTTCTTCACTCGGGGAATGCTTCCCAAAAGCGTCGCGGTAGGTTCGAAGCGTGTCGTCGCTCATCCCGCGGCCGCCTCCTCGAGCCATCCGTAGCCCTTTTCTTCCAGTTCGAGGGCGAGTTCTTTTCCACCGGAGCGAACGATGCGCCCACTGGACAATACGTGGACGACATCGGGAACGATGTAATCGAGCAAGCGCTGGTAATGGGTGATGAGGACCATCGAGCGATCCGCTGAGCGCAACGAATTGACGCCGTTGGCGACGATGCGCAGGGCATCGATGTCGAGGCCGGAATCGGTTTCGTCGAGTACGGCCAGAGTGGGTTCGAGAATCGCCATCTGCAGGATCTCGTTGCGCTTCTTTTCCCCGCCCGAGAAGCCTTCGTTGATGGCGCGATTCATCAAGGCTTCATCCATTTCGACGAGCTTCATCTTCTCGCGTGCCAGGCTGAGGAAATCGAACGCGTCGAGTTCCTTCTCGCCGCGATGCGCGCGCACGGCGTTGAGCGCGGCCTTCGCGAAGTACATGTTCGTGATCCCCGGGATCTCGACCGGATATTGAAATGCCAGGAACACGCCTTCCCGGGCGCGTTGCTCCGGCGCCATCCCCAGCAGGTCCGCACCGCGATAGAGGACCTTCCCGTGGGTGACGTCCACCGAGGGTCGACCGGCGAGGACGTTGGCGAGAGTGCTCTTGCCGGAGCCGTTCGGACCCATGATGGCGTGCACTTCGCCCGGCGCCACCGTGAGCTCGATGCCCTGCAGGACGTCGCGCTCGCCCGCGCGGGCGTGGAGATCTTGAATTTCGAGAATCGGGGTCGTCATGTTGTTTCGTCCTAGCCCACGCTGCCTTCGAGGCTCAGGGAGAGAAGGTTGTTGGCTTCGACGGCAAACTCCATCGGGAGTTCCCGGAAGACCTGTTTGCAGAAGCCGTTGACGATCAACGAGATGGCGTCTTCTTCGGAAATGCCGCGTTGTTGGCAATAGAAGAGCTGGTCTTCGCCGATCTTCGATGTGGTTGCCTCGTGCTCCACCGTGGCGGTCGAGTTCTGTACTTCGAGGTAGGGGAACGTGTGTGCGCCGCACTGATCGCCCAGCAGCAGCGAATCGCATTGGGAGTAATTGCGCGCGCCGTCGGCGCCCTTCTGCATTCGCACCAGTCCGCGGTAGGTGTTGTCGCCATGCCCGGCGGAGATTCCCTTGGAGATGATGGTGCTGCTCGTGTTCTTACCGATGTGAATCATCTTGGTGCCCGTGTCGGCTTGCTGATGATTTGCGGTGAGAGCCACGGAATAGAACTCGCCCACCGAATCGTCCCCTTGCAGGATGCAGCTCGGATACTTCCAGGTGATCGCGGAGCCGGTTTCGACCTGGGTCCAGGAGATCTTGGAACGCGCCCCCGCGCATTTTCCGCGCTTGGTGACGAAATTGTAGATGCCGCCCTTCCCGTTCTTGTCGCCGGGGTACCAGTTCTGGATGGTCGAATACTTGATCTCGGCATCTTCCAGGGCCACGAGTTCCACCACCGCCGCGTGCAGCTGGTTTTCGTCTCGCATGGGCGCGGTGCAACCTTCCAGGTAGCTCACGTACGCACCCTTATCCGCTACCAGCAGCGTGCGTTCGAATTGTCCCGTGTTGGCCGCATTGATGCGGAAATAGGTGGAGAGCTCCATGGGGCAGCGGACGCCTTCGGGGATGTAGGCGAAGGAGCCGTCCGTGAAGACCGCCGAGTTGAGGGCTGCGTAAAAGTTGTCCGCGTAGGGGACCACCGAGCCCAGGTATTTCTGGATCAGGTCCGGGTGGTTCTTCACCGCTTCCGAGAAAGAGCAGAAGAGGATGCCCTGCTTCTCCAGCTCCGCTTTGAACGTCGTAGCGACGGAAACGCTGTCGAACACCGCATCCACCGCGACCCCGGCCAGTCGCTTCTGCTCGAGCAACGGAATGCCGAGTTTCTCGTAGGCGCGAAGAATTTCCGGATCCACTTCATCCAGGCTCTCGAGTTGCTTCTTCGGCTTGGGGGCCGAGTAATAGATGATGTCCTGGTAGTTGATCGGCGGGTGCTTGACCTTGGCCCAAGCGGGATCCTCCAGCGTGAGCCAGCGCTTGTAGGCGCGCAGCCGCCAATCGAGCAGCCACTCGGGTTCGTCCTTCTTGTTCGAGATCATCCGGATGGTGTCTTCCGACAGCCCCGGAGGCGCCGAGTCGGTCTCGATGTCGGTGACGAAGCCGAACTCGTATTCGCGCTCCGCAAGCTTTTGGAGGTCCTGTGCTTCAGCCATGGTCGATCTCCCGCGCGGGTTCTGGCGGCGCCAATGCTGCGGCGTCGACGTGAGGTAGGGCAGGCGTTGGGTCGATCAGCTCCGCGAGCGTCACGCGACTCAACGCGTCTTGAATGGCACTGTTGATGCGCTGCCAGGGGGTTCGCACCGCGCATTGGGATTCGCGCGAGCAGTTGCCCGGCGACGACGTGCATTCCGTCAAACCGAGGGGGCCTTCGAGGGCACTGACGATGTCGACGACGGAAATCTTCGCCGGTTTTCGCGCCAGCTCGTAGCCGCCCTTCCAGCCGCGCTGGGATTCGAGCAGGCCCGCGCGGGCCAGGTGCTTCAGGATCTTGCTCACGGTGGGGAGCGGGAGCTGCAGGGTCTCGGACATCTCCCGCGCGTTGTGGGGCGCGCGCTCGCCTTCGCGGGCGAGATAGGCCATGAGCACCACGCCGTAGTCGCTGAACTTGTTGAGCTGAAGCAAAGCCCACTCCTTGTTCGGAAACGCTTGATCCGAAGCGCCGTTGGCGCTTTCCGGGCGTCCGATCATATCGGACCTAGGGGGTCCCGTAAATATCGGACGAAATTGGTCCGAATTGAATTCCTGTGATTTTGGCTGGAGATATCAAGGGAGTTGACATTCTGGCCGCTATAACTAGAATTAGAATACTGATTCTAATTTAGAGGCCGGGATGAGTAACCCGTTCGAGACCCATCAAGCCGTTCCCCCCGCTCTGCGAGCTCCCTTGCAGTGGGTGAAGCCGCCCCGTCAGGCGCGCAGCCAGGAAACCCTGGTCCGAATCCTCGATGCCGCCGAGTCGTTGGTGGCGGACAAGGGCTTCGAAGATGCTTCGGTGGCGGAGATCGTACGACGCGCCGAGTCCTCGGTGGGCGCGTTCTATTCCCGTTTTGGCGACAAGGACACGCTTCTCCACACCCTCTACGAGCGCTATTACGAAGAAGCCACGGCGACCGCCGACGCGGCCCTCGACCCCCAGCGCTGGGAAGGCGCCGGTACCGTCGACATTCTCGGCGCCGTGATTCCGTTCTTGATCCAAACCTTTCGCGACCGCAAGGGCCTCGTGCGCGCCTTCATGGTGAAAGGCCGCTCGGATCCGAGCTTCGGTCAACGCGAACAACGCCTGAGCCGCTACGTGGCGGGCAAGTTGTCCGTCCTGCTGATCGATCGCCGCGAACAGATTTCACACCCGGACCCGGTGCTCGCCACGGAGTTCGGGCTGCACCTGATTTTCGGTTCTCTCGAACGCACGGTCTTGTTCGACGAACTCGCCCAGGCGTTCAGCCACTTGTCCGATGCGGATCTCGCTCGCGAAATGATGCGCGCCTTTCTCGGCTATCTCGGGTGTCCTCTGCCCGAAACTACAACCCAGGAGTAAATCATGTCCTTGCAACTTCACCCTGAAACGAATCCCGTCGAATCCTTTCGCGTGCCCCAGGATGTCTCGTACAACTGGGCCTATTCGACGGATCGAAAGCATCTGAATCGCCTGTACGAGAAGGCCAAGGCGCATCAGTGGGATGGAGCGACGCGCCTGGATTGGTCGATCGACGTCGATCCGAATTCGGAGCTGGTACCCGACGCCAGCATCGCGATCTTCAACACCCCTCTGTGGCAAACGCTGTCCCCGCGAGAAATCGGGAAGCTTCGCCACGAGATGTTGACCTGGCAGCTATGCCAGTTCCTGCACGGTGAACAAGGCGCACTGCTCGCTACGGCCCAGGTCGTCGATTCCGTGCCTTGGTACGAAGCCAAACAGTACGGCGCGACCCAGGTCATGGATGAGGCGCGCCACGTGGAGGTCTACCGCCGCTTCGTACAAGAAAAAATGCAGCACGAATATCCCGTGAATCCCGAACTCAAGAAGCTCCTCGACGCGATCTTGACCGACTCGCGCTGGGACATGAAGTTTCTCGGCATGCAGATCATCGTGGAGGGCCTCGCCCTGGCGGCATTCGGCATGATCCGCGATACCGCGAACAATCCGCTGCTCCGCGACCTCACCGCAGCGGTGATGGAAGACGAATCGCGCCACGTGGCGTTCGGTGTGCTGTCGCTTCGCGAGCATTGCAAAGACTTGAGCGAGAGAGAACGGCTGGAGCGCGAGGATTTCATCTACGAAGCGTCTGTTCTGATGCGCGATCGCATCAATTCCCGCGAAGTCTGGGAGAACATGGGCATGGATCCCGATGCCTGCATCCAAGCGTGGGAGACGTCGCCGTTCTCCATCGAGTACCGGCGTCGCCTGTTCTCGAAGATCGTGCCCAACGTGAAGAGCCTCGGTCTGCTTTCGGGCCGCCAGCGCCAGCGCTTCGCCGATCTCGGAATCCTGGAGTTCGAACACAACACCACGTCGGACGTGGATGAAGCGATCGAGCACGAACGCTTGGTCCGCGCCGGGGCGCGCGCGGCCGCCTGACGAATGCCCCGCTACGCGGCGGGGCGGTCCGGTGGGTCGACCTTGTAGAGTTTTGCGGCGTTGTCGAACAGAAGCTTGCGTCGGGTTTTCTCGCTCGCGCCGCGTAGCCCCGCATCGATGCGTTCGCGGACATCGCCAAACAAGCAAACCGGGTGGGGGTAGTCGGTTTCGAACAACACGTTGTCCTCGCCGATCTTGTCGAGTAGACGCTGGGGCGCCACTTCCTCGAAGAAGTAGCAGCCGTAGACCTGTCGCTGGAAGTATTCGGACGGAAGCATCTCGAATTCCGGCCGCTGAAGGCGGATCTTCGAATACTCGAAGGTGTAATCGCAGGCTTCGAGGATGAAGGGTATGAACCCGATGCCGCTTTCGACGGAAACCACGCGCAGCTTCGGGAAACGCGCGAGCACGCCCGATAGCAGCAAATCCGCCAGCTGTTTGCCGTTTTCCAGGAACAGGGAAACCGCCGCATAGGCGTTGGTGGCACCGACGCCCGATGCGCTGATTCGGTCGGGACTGAACTCGCCGTCGAAATCCCCGGTGCCGATGTGGAAGCTCACGGGCAGGTCACAATCCTGAGCTGTGGCCCAGACCGGGTCCCAATGGGGGTTGGCGAGGACGGGAAAGCCGTGGGACTGGGGTTCGCCCGTGAACAAGACCCCTTTGTGGCCGAGTTTTGCGCAGCGCTGGATCTCCGCGCGCGTGGCTTCGACATCCCAGAAGGGCATGGCGGCGATGGGGATGAAGCGGCGCGGATCCGGTGCGATCCAATCACACAGAAAGTCGTTGTAGGCCTGCACGCAGGCGAGCATCAGCTCGGGATCTTTCAGGTTCAGAAAGGCCTGGCTGCCGAAGCCCCCGACGTTGGGGTAGAGGGCCATGGCCCAGATTCCGAGGGAGTCCATGTATTCGAGCCGCGCGTTGGCGTCGAAGCTGGCCTTCGGGACTTCGTCCATGTTGCGCGGAGCTGCGGGAAAGGGCTCCGGCCAGCCCGCGACGGCGGTGAAACCCACGGGTACCAGGGGCGAGGCATCGCCAATCTGCCAGATGTCCCATTGGGTTTCCGGGTTGCGGACGATGTGGGGCGCGCGATCGTGAAACTTTGCGGGGAGTCGGCTGGTCCAAAGGTCTGCGGGCTCGGTGATATGCGTATCGACATCGATAACCCAGTCCAGCGTCATGCCCCCACTCTACAACGGGTGCAAGACCAGGGCTTCAAGATTCCCCGCTTTCACGGGAATGCTCGCTGAATCGCGCGAGGGGGGTCAGGACACCGCGGTTGTCGCGGCGCCAACGAAGCGGTGGCGCCTGGAGGGAGCCCGGCCTGCAGATGCGTGACGCGCCGAGGTCTGCCAAAGCGCGCGCGATCTCGTGGCTCTTGGGGCCGAAACCCGCGAGCGCAACGGCAGAAAGGTGCGGGGAGAGTGGTGCCAGCGAATCGAGCAACACGGATTCACTGGCAACCGGATGCACGCGGACGAAGCGGTGGCGCGGTTGCGCGCGAAGCTCCGTGTCGTCTTCGAGAACCACGGTCCAACGCGTCCCCGAATCCGCCAACACACGCACGGACCCGCCCTGGGCGCGCCGCATTTCCGCCATGGATCGCTCGCGAACGATGGACTCGCCGGTGGCGACGTCGACGCGACAGCGCGGCCAGCGAACTTCGAGGGCCGCCAGGGCGCTGGCGAGTTCCTCGGCAAAGCGTTCGGGAGCGCGCTTGTCCACGCTCGACACGAAGACCGCGACCGGCGAAAGGCATCCGAGCTGATCCCAGAGCACCACGTCCTGGGCCAGGGCTTCCGCGGATTCCTGGCATTCGGGCGAAGTGACGGCGTGGGGACCCAAGGCGCCCACGGAGACTTTGTGTCCGTAGGGGATGAAGCGTTGGCCGGGGAAAATGCGCTTGGCTACGGCCTCGATCGTTGCGTCGGACCCGTTGGCGACGATGCAAGGGGCTTCCAGCAGTGCGTTGATGGCGTTCGCGTTGCTTCCCGGGAACCCCAGGACCTCGACGCATTCACCCAGCTGCGGGTCCTGGTTCTCGATCGATCGCGCTACCAGGTCGGCGGTCACGGAATCGTGGGACGCGGTCTTCACGGCGACGGGTGAACGAAGCACCAGGGGGGCGAGAATCTGCAACAGAGTCGGGCTGGGGATCGCGCCGGCCAGCAGGAGCGCGGTGGTGGGATAGCCCGAGACCGTGGGGCCCTCGATGGCCTCGAGTGCTTCGATCCCGCCCAATTCGTCGTCGATCAAATCCAAGAAAGCGTCGGATGTCCAGCTCTCGAGGGCAAGCGACATGCCCGTTCGAACCATGTCCGGCGCGAAACCCGTTTCCTTGGGGAGCTCTGCTTCCAAGCTGCGGCGCCAGGCCGAAGTGGGATCGCGCCAGGCGTCCAGGGTGGCGGCCAGGGCGGCGACGACTTCCCGCACCGATCGCTCCCGCAGCCGTTTCCCGGCTTCCTCGAGCTGCAGCAATCGTTCGGTCACGGCGGATTGGGTCACGGATTCTTTCCGCCGAGCAGGCTGTCGATGGCGATGGAGCAGCCGCGCAGATCGGCGGTTTCGGATCGACCGAGCACTTCGAAACCATCTCCCACTCGACGTCCCAGATCCGCGGTTTGGATTGCGATCGAGCTGCCGGTATTGGCGAGATCGACGACGACCAGAAAACCGATTTCCCCCGGCGCCGCATCGCTGGCGGTTTCCGGGTCGATGACGCGAACGCGCGCCCAGGGCGGTCCTTCCTTGCGGCGAGGTGCATCGGGTGCGCGCAGCACGCCGTCGTAGAATTGGCTGCCGAGTTCCGTCATTCCATATTGATTTACGATGCGTTCTTCGGGAACGCCCAGGTACTCGGAGATCGCCGCGTAGAGTTCCCTGCGTTCGACGGCGCGCGAGCGGCCCTTGAACCCGCCAGTCTCCATGATCCGCGATCGCTCCGGGAGAGCGATGCGTTCGTCTGCGTGTTCGAGGGAGTCGAGCAGGTGGACGAATGCGAAAGCCGGCCCGCACAGCGTAACGGGGGTGCCGCGTTGGATGGCGCGCCGGAGTTGATGCACACAAGACTCCGTATCGAGGGTTCCGTTCGCGACGTCGAAACCCGAGGCGCCGCTGCCGCACGCCTGGACGACGACGCCGAACATGTGGGAGAGCGAAGAATCCGACGCTTCCGCGGGATCCGAGGCGAGTGCGCGAATCAGCGTGCGGCCGCCTTCCGGAAGGTCCGGAAGCATGTAGTGGCGAAAGGTCGGTAGGAGCGACGCTTCGTAGAGATCGAGGCGATCGAGGTACAGCGTGCCGCGCTGGGACGATGTGGTGCCGCTGGTGCGGAAGACGTGGCGAACGCGCGATTCCGGAAACGTTCGCAACGCGTATTCCTTGAAGGCATCCGTGGGGACCGCGGGAATGTCCCGCCAATTCTTCACGCTGACCGGCGTCCGGCCCCGGCCTTCGCAGAAGGCGCGGTAGATGTCGCAATGTTCGAACTGAAACGCGAACAGGTCGAGCGCCAGCCGCTCGAAGCGGGCAGCGTCGGGTTTGAAGGCCGCATCGGCCATCCATTCCAGCATCGCGCGATCGAGCTCGTTGCGGGCTTCGCTCACGGGATCGCCTGGGCGAGCTCGCCCACGCACCAAAGCAGCAGGTCGAGGTCGATGGAAAGGGGGGGAGTGAGCGAGAGTACCCGTCCCCCTTCGCCCGACGGGAGCAAGATGATGCCGCGCGAAAGCGCGCGCGCGCAGGCCCGGGACGCAATCGCTCCGTCCCGGCACTCGATCCCCAGCATGAGCCCGCGTCCGCGGATGTCCGTGACGTTCCGGTGGGTGCCGAGCCGTTCGCGCAGCTGTTGCAAGCTGCGTGCGCCATTTTCCGCACTGCGTTGGGTGAGCTTTTCATTGTCGATCGCGGCCAGGGAAGCGAGGGCGGCCGCACAACCCACCGGGTGACCGAGAAAGGTTTGGGTGTGGAGCGCTTCCCCGGTCGATGCGGGCCAGGCGTCCATGATTTCCTTGCGCCCGATGCAGGCCGCCATGGGAAACGCCGAGGACAATCCCTTCCCGCAGCACAATAGATCCGGAACGACGGCTTCGTGTTCACAGGCGAATGTCTTTCCCGTGCGGCCAAAGCCCGTATAGACCTCGTCGGCGATCAAGAGCCAGCCGTTCCGGTCGCACGCTTCGCGCAATTCCCGCAAGAAACCTTCCGGTGGAACACGCTCGCCGCCGCGTCCCTGAAGGGGTTCTACGATCACGGCGCCGATTCCCCCGACGTGTTCGCCCGCGACGCGCGCGAAGTCGTGCATGTCGCCGTAGCGCGCAAAGGATGTGGCGTTGGGCAGGCGTGCTGCGAAGGGAGCGCGAAAATCTGCGCGCCAGGTGACGTCGAGAGCGCCCAGGGATAGGCCGTGGTAACCGCCTTCGAACGCGACGACGCCCGGTTTGCCCGTCGCGAGTAACGCGGTCTTGAGTGCGACCTCCACCGCATCGGAACCCGAGGACACCAGGACGGCGCGCGCGTCAGCGCCGCCGGGGAACCGGTCGACGAGTTTCTCGAGCAACTCGACCTTGACGCCCGAGGGATGCACATCCCCCATGCCGTGAGGGAGACACTCGGTTTGGCGCTGGGCCGCGGCAACGACTTCCGGATGCGCGTGACCGGTGTTCGCGACACCGAAGGCGGCGCACAGATCCACGAATCGGTTTCCGTCGACGTCCCACACGTTGGACCCGCGTGCGCGTTCCCAAAAGATGGGCGCTTCGGGGTGCGCGCAGGTGACGTTGCGACTCTCCACCGCCGAAAGGCGCGTTGCCAGGGCGCGGGAGCGCGGACCGGGAACTTCGGTTCGGAGCGCCGGGAGTTGGTTCCCTTCCGCGTCGTTCTGCCTGGGATCCGCCATGGCGCCATTGTAGCCGCCCGGTGGCCTCGGGAGGCGCGCATCGCGCGGGGCGCGGAGCGCCTGTAAGATCGCCTGGATGGCCATCAAACACACGCAACAAGCCGCCCAAGACTCCGCCAATTCGGAGGCATTGGAGCGCGCGACGCGACTGCGGGCCGGTCGCGTCGCCATGCTCGCCGGCGTCCTGGTGTTGGGCGGGAAGCTCGTCACCTATCTCTTGACCGGCTCCTCGGCCGTGTTTTCCGACGCCATGGAATCGGTGGTGAACGTCGTCGCAGCCGCCGTGCTGCTGTACAGCCTCGTGGTCTCGTCGCGCCCGGCGGATCAGGACCACCCCTACGGGCACGGCAAAGTCGAATACTTCTCCGCCGGCGTCGAAGGCGCGATGATCGCCGTTGCCGCGTGTCTGATTTTCTTCGAAGCCGTGCGGGATCTGCTCGCGGGCCCCCACGTCGAACGCATCGACGCGGGTTTGATCCTGGTGGGAGTCTTTACGCTCGTCAACGCCGCTGCGGGGGGGTATCTGATCTCGGTCGGGCGTCGCACGCAATCCCTGGCGTTGATCGCGGACGGCAAACACTTGATGACCGACGTGGTGACGAGCGTCGGCGTGCTGGGCGGGCTGGGTGCCGTGGCGCTCACGGGTTGGATGATTCTCGATCCCCTGGTCGCCATCGTCGTCGCACTCAACATTCTTCGGACCGGTTGGAAGCTCTTGCGCGAAGCGGTGAGCGGTTTGATGGACGAGGCCGACATTTCCGCACTCACGCGCATCAGCAACGCCATGGAGTTGGCGCGACCCGCGTGGTGGATCGACGTCCACAGCTTGCGCGCCTGGCGCTCGGGAAACGTGCAGCACGCCGATATGCATCTGTCCGTGCCGCGCTATTTCGATGCGGATCGGCTTCACCGCATCAATCACGAGATCGAGCGTGTGGTGCTCGAATCCTCCAACCTGCCCGGTGACGTCATCATTCACTTCGACCCCTGTCGACCGCGCCAATGCGCCGAATGCGCGATGGAGGATTGCGACGTTCGCGGCGATGCGTTCGTGGCGCGCGATCCCATCACCTTCGAGCGCGCAACGCGCGAGGACGAGCTGCTCGAGAGTGGCGTGCCGGTGCAAGCCGCGGAAACCCTGTGAGTCGACGCGTCGAACGCGCCTTCATCGGCCTAGGCTCGAACCTCGGGGATCGCCAGCGTTATCTCGACGCCGCCTGCCGTGGACTGCGCGAGACTCCGGGGATCGCCAAGGTTTGCCTGTCGCCCCTCTACGAGACCGATCCCATCGGGCCCCCTCCTCAAGGCCCGTATCTGAACGCGGTCGCGGAGATCGACACGACCCTGGCGCCGCAGGAACTGCTCGAGCGACTGCAGGCCATCGAGGAAGGCAACGGGCGCGAGCGCAGCATTCCCAACGCGGCGCGCACCCTGGACCTCGACTTGTTGTTCTACGCGGACCGCGTGCTGGACTCGCCTACCCTGACGCTGCCCCACCCGCGCTGTCACGAGCGCGCGTTCGTTCTGGTTCCGCTTGCCGCTTTGGCTGCGGATTTTCTGCACCCGGGGCGCGGACGTTCGATTCGAGCGCTTTTGGACGCCGTCGATCCGAGTGGCGTTCGACCCCTCGCACAACAAAGGAGCACCCCATGGCGATCGTCGCCGTCAGCATCGCCCCCATCGGAGACGGGGTAAGCGTCAGCCGATACGTGGCGGAGGCGCTGCGCGTAGCGCGCGCACAGAGCCAGGTGCGGGTGGAACTCGGCGCCATGTTCACGACCCTCGAAGGCGATCTCGAGGCGATCTTTGACCTGATCCGCTCCATGCAGGAGGCGGTGTTTACCGCGGGAGCGGTTCGGGTCTCCACGGTGGTGAAGATCGATGAGCGGCGCGACCGCGCGGTCAAGCTGGAGGACAAAGTGGACGAGGTAGAGTCGATTCTGCGAAAATCTTGACTTCCTGGCTTGGGAATGAAACCTTTTCCTCCCCGCGGCTTCCTAGAAGCGAGGAGAACCCCGTGAGCGCAGTGGCCCCCCAAGAAGAAAACATCAGTAAAGCTAGGGTGTTGACGGATATCGAGAGCGGTCGCTTCGAGTCCCTGACCACCGAAGAAATCTTGACATTCGCAGTCAAGAATTATCACCCCCGCCTCGCGCTCTCGTGCTCTTTCGGTGCCCCGGAAGGCATGGTGATCCTGGACATGCTGCACAACATCGAGCCCACCTCCCGGGTCTTCGTGCTCGACACGGGTCGGCTCCACCAGGCCAGCTACGACCTCATGGACCGAATCCGCGAACGCTACGGCAAACGCATCGAAGTGATTTTCCCCGAATCGGGAGCCGTCCAGGAGATGGTGAACGCGAAGGGGATGAATCTCTTTTACGAATCCGTCGCGAACCGGAAACTCTGCTGTCGCGTTCGCAAGGTGGAGCCCTTGAATCGTTACCTCGCGGATCTCGACGCGTGGGTGTCGGGCTTGCGGCGCGATCAGAACGTGACGCGGACCGATACCGGCAAGGTGGAGATCGACCACGTCCACGGCGACATCGTCAAGTTCAACCCCATCGCGGATTGGACCCACGAGCAAGTCCTCCAATATGTGGCCGCGAACGACATTCCCACCAATCGCCTACACAAGCGCGGCTACGCGTCCGTGGGGTGCGACCCGTGTTCGCGCGCGGTCGAACCCGGTGAGGATCCGCGCGCAGGACGTTGGTGGTGGGAGAACCCGGAAACCAAAGAATGTGGGATTCACGTGGAAGACGAGAGCGGAGGATCGGGAATTTGAAGCTTCAGCGACGCGATTTTCTTCAAGCGGGAGTCGCAGCCTTGCTTTGGCCCTCGACCGCGGGTGCGTTCGATTGGGTGGGGCGCTTCGCCCATCACGAGAAGGGACTCCCGGCCAAAACCCTCGCGGCACTGGAGAAGAGCCCCTTCGTCTACGTTTCGCCACTCAAGTCGGACGGTTCGGAAAGCACCTGCCACGCTGAGGTCTGGTTCGGCTTCCTCGACGGCGCGGTGGTGCTCAACACCGGCCGCGACCGCTGGAAGAGCCGCAGCGTAAAACGCGGGCTCGATCGCGCTCGAATCTGGGTCGGCGATCACGGGCGCTGGAAGGGGCTGTTGGGATCGCGCAACGAAGATTTTCGAAAGGCTCCGAGTTTCGTCGCCAAGGCGGAGCTCGTGACGGACGTGAACGTCTCCGAGCGTCTACTCGGCGTGTACGACAGCAAGTACCCGGAGGAGATCGGCGAATGGCGCGACAAGATGCGCGCGGGCGTGAAGTACGGCGAGCGCGTCTTGATCCGCTACACGCCGCTGTCCTAACCCCTTAGCCGTCGCTGCCCCGTGAACCTTGCGATTCCGGTCGCATGAGGCCGCGCTGCTCGGCGACTTTCTTCATCGCTTGAAGCAGTCCGGACGAGATCTGACCCGTTTCTGCGATGCCCTGCTTGCGCTGGAAATCGCGAATCGACTCCCGGCTACGGGCGCCGATGACGCCGTCGATCTCGCCGATGTCGTAACCCAAATCGATCAGCGCTTCCTGGGTGGCGATCTTGAGTTCGACTTCGGCGCGTTCCGCCTCGTATCCGATGAACCCCTCCCCATATGTGGCATTGGGCGGGAGTTCGCCGGGCGCAACGGGTTTCGGGGGATGGTCGGCCAGCAGCATCCCGTGGACCGCCTTGGCGAGGTCGCGGTGGTCCTGGGCGGAATTCTTGCGCAGGACATTGGAGAGTACGGTGACCATGTAGAAGAGGCGATCTTGTCCAGCGGGAGTTTCGATGATCGCGACGGAGTTCATGTAGTTGCGTTTGTTGCCGTGGTACTTCTTGCACGTGAAGCCTTCTTCCGGAACGCAACTGTAGAGCGAGCCCGATTTGAAATAGACCGCGGAAGGCCGCAGCACGCCCGAAGACCCGTAACGAATTCTGCGTTCCGTGATGTACATCAAACGTTTGATCTCGCGGCTCGACCAGGCATCGACGAGTTTTCCCTGCTCCATCTTGACCATGAATTCCATCAGCGAGCGGGGCGTGGCGTAGCTACTGGTCCCGGGTACGCGCTTCTTGCCCTCATGGGTCAAGAAACTCCCCTGGCGCAAGGTTTCGAGGTCGAGGCCATTGCGGGTGATGGGGCCCTGGATGGCTTTCTCGAACAGGGCGCTCAGCTCCGTGCGCGGTGTGTCGCGGAAGAACTGTTCTTCTTGGGCGGCGCTGACCGGGTAGGCGGCGCCAAAGTGGGTCATCGAGATCAGCTGTTTCTGCAACATCCCGGCGGCGGAATTCGAGCTGGGGGACATCATCCAATCGAGGTAGGTCCAAAGTGTTCCCCGGTCGCCCACCTGCAATGGGCGTCGCGTCGTCGTGCGCTTGACGAGATCGAAGAAGCCGACGGTGTGGTGGTCGTAGACGCTGAAGATGTCCGCGGTGATCACGGTGTTGCGCAGGACGCGCTTGCGGGCTTCGATGTCCTTCGGATAGATGTCGGCCAGGGCCTGGAAGATCCCGAGGGCCACGACGATCTTCCCCACGCTGCCGGGATTCTGCCGGATTCCGCCGTTCCACTCCGCATAGCGGGGATTCGAGAGGTCCGAGAGGTCGAGGAGGCCCACTCCGTAGCGATCGAGCTCGGGGCCCAGCAGGCGCTTCAGCGTGCTGACCAAGCGGGCATCCGAGGCCGGCAGGGAAAAATCCGCCTTGTCGGTGAGGCGCAGATCGACCTTCGCAAGGGGAAGCAGTTCTCCCGAGGGTCGTTTCCGGCCCGGGATCTCGCCCACCTGGATCAAGCGTTGGTGTTCGATGCGCGGAATGCCGGTTTCGGAATAGCCATCGAGGGGGTATCCGAACGCCTGCGGCGAGAAAACGACGCCCAGAAGAATCAACCAAGCCATCCAATTCGAATCGATACGCTTCACCAAACCGGCCCTCCAAGATTCATGCGATGCGAAGCAGTATGGAGGAACGAAGGCCAAACGTCTTCTCCTACCTCCTGCAAATGACGGATGTCGTCTCGAAGCCCTTCGCGGATGCTGGGCACTGCCCTGCGCGAAGTCCCTTGGAATCATCGCCCTCGTTCCGCGTGTCGAATCAGACGACCAGCGGTTGTACGGATTTGAAGTCCGGCGAGCGCGAGTCTTCCAGCCACTCGAAAAGGACCGCTTCGACGCTGGTGGGAATGGCGCCGGATTGGGTCATCTTCGCGAATCCCGTTTCATCTTCGAGGGGGTGGCGCGCGGAAATGGCGTCGCGGACCAGATGGGCTTGCCAGCCCTGGGCCAGGATGTCGTGGGTGCTCTGGTTGACACAAACATGGGTTTCGATGCCCGCGACCACGATCTGATCGCGATCGAGTTCGCGCAGGTGTTCCCTCAATCCCGGTGCGCCGAGAGCAGAGAAGGAAGTTTTCTCGAAGCGTGTCGCGGTTTCCGGCAGGTGGGTGGCGATTTCTTCGCGCGTGGTCCCCAGGCCTTTGGGGTATTGCTCCGTCAGCAGCACTGGAATGGCGAGTTTGCCCGCCGCGTCGAGCAAGATCTGGCTGGCGCGGACCAGGGCCGCTTCGTTGTGGAGTTTGCCTCGATAGGATTCTTGAAGATCGATCACCAGCAACGCGGAGCGGTTGCGATCCAACATGCGGACGTGCTTCTCCAAATCAGTCTCTCTCCTCGCGTACGTAGTTTCGCAATCGACCGACGGATTCCACCGCGACTTCCACGACGTCGCCTTCGCGCAGCCAACGCGGCGGTGTGCGGGAGGCCCCGACACCCGCCGGCGTTCCGGTCAAGATCACGTCACCGGGTTCCAGAGTCATCAGCGTCGACGCGAAAGCGATGATGTGGGCGACGGGAAAGATCATTTCCTTGGTGCGTGCGGATTGCAGGATCTCCCCGGAGACTTGCGTCTGAATCCCCAGGTCCTGGGGATCGGAAATTTCGTCGGCGGTCACCAGCGTCGGACCCAGCGGCGCAAAGGTGTCGCAGGATTTGGCCGTAAAGCGCTGCCCGCCCGCGTCCTGCAGGTCGCGAGCGGTGACGTCGTTGGCCGTCGTGTAACCCGCGACCGCGTCGAGGGCTTCTCCGGACTCGAGGTTGCGTGCGCGCGTTCCAATCACCACCGCCAACTCGCCTTCGAAATCGACGGCCTGGCTCGCGCGCGGTAGCACGATCTCGTCTTCGGGACCGATTACGGACGATGGCGCTTTCAAGAACAGTGTCGGTTGGGCGGGAACTTCGCGACCGCGTTCCGCCGCGTGGTCGGCGTAGTTTCGCGCGACGCCGATGATTTTTCCGGGCCGCGCGATGGGGGCACAGATCCGAACGCCACGACGTCTTTCCAGCACGCCCGCGCGCGCGAGGTCCGGCGCGTCGTAGCGTTGCAGTGCGTGCAAGGTGTAGTCCAGGGCCTCGTGAGCCGCTTCGAGCGCCCGTTGGCCCCGGCGCAGGAACAAGCACATATCCGCGGGCAACAACGAGTCAGCTTCGGCTTCGGGGGCGCCCACATCGTCGAAAGCGAGCTTCATGGCCAGGGCGCGATTCAAATCGACGACGTCGCCCTCGCTGGGTCCGGCGTGCAGTAGCGCGCCCAGTCGGCGCGTGCCCGGCCGGCCCGCCTCGGGGGTTTCGAAGCCCACAGCGGCGTCCCCGACGGAATCGCTGTGATCCCGCCGGTCATCCGGGTGACTCCACTGGCTGCGCGGGTGTCTTTCGAATGTCACGAGTCGCATGAAACCCTCGTTTGGAGCCAACACGCGGGAACACCCGGGCAGGATGCAGCGAAGCAGCAGCAGGCGTGCAACGGTCGAGGCAGCGCGGCGACCCGGGGCTCGTTTTTCGAGCCATCAAGGGATCCGCCGGATCGGCCGATCCATTGAGGATCTAAGGGTAACCCACGGAGACACGGATGGGACGAGTAAGCGCGATACGGGACATCCTGGGCTTTCTAGCGGTCGTCGCAGCCTGCTTGTTGGCCTTGCCGGGCCTCGAGGCGAGCCGGGCGGATACGGCGGATGCCGCTCCGCTGGAGGCTGCGGGTTCCGTGTGTGACGCTCCCGCAGAAAGCCACGAAGCTTCTGCGAAGCTTCCGGCCTTCGTCTACGCGCCGGTATCGGGAGCCGTGGCGAACAGCAGCGACTCCGTTCGCCCCACTTCCCTGAACAATGCGGGCTACCACTACGGCCCGAGCCGGCCTGTCATCGATCCCCTGCTGTTGCAATTCGAGAGCGAACGGCTGCGCTAGAGGGCTCCCGGCTCTCCCCCATCGCTGACGCTATCCTTCTCGCCGAGGTCCTATGAGCCCTTCGGCAACCCTGCGACTGCGTCGCATCACCGCCATGATCGCTCTCGCTTGGGCGATGTTGGCCCTGGTCCAATCGCTTTGGGGTGGCTTTGCGCTTTCGGAAGCCCCCGAGTGGCCGATGGATGTCTCCGGCATCGGCGGCGTCGCCATCGTTCAGAGCACGAGTCCGGCCGCCAACGACGCGGGCGTCGAAGTCGGCGATCGCCTGATTGCCTTCGACCACCGCCCGGTCATGCGCTTTGCCCGCGCTTCCAAGACCCTGCTCGAGGCCGGGGTTTCCAATATCTACACTCTCGAGAAACGCGACGGCCACCGGGTGGATGTCGAGCTGCTGCCGGAACCGCCCGGGAGTGGTCGATCGGTGCCGTTTCATTTGAAGCTCGGGTTGCTCGTCGTCGGCGCCATCTACCTGGGGATTGGTCTCGCGGTGTGGCGCCTCAAGCCCGATCGCTCGGAAGCCTGGGCGTTGTTGCTGTTCTGCTCCGTGGTCGCAACGGAACTCTTCACGATTCTCCACGCCGAGAGTACGACCTGGGCCTATCCGCGTCTCGCCATCAACGTGCCCCTGTTGGGCGCCACCGCGTTCCATCTGTTTACCTGCTATCCCATCGAGCCCACTTGGATCGTCCAGCACCGGCGCCTGCAATATCTCCCCTACGCGGCCGCCCTGGTTGTGTCGTCCCTCTTCTTTCTCGAATACCCGCTCGGGTTGGAGCAGGGGATCGTGCCCGCCATCTGCTTCGGCTTCGCGGCGCTGGCGTCGACGTTGGGAATCGGCGTGTTGGCGGTCGAGCGCACGCGCGTGCGGGATGCGGTTACGGCGGCGCGCGCGGACGTCATGTTGCTGGGTGCCGCGGTCAGTTTCTTGCCGGTGGTCGGCATCCTGATCGCCCAATATTACCTGCGGACCTCGCTCCCCTACTACTACGCCATGCTCTGGCTGTTCGTGTTCCCCGCCGCGGTGGGATACGGAATCGTGCGCAAGCAGTTGTTCGAGATCCGCATGGTGGCCAAATCCTCGGCCGCATACACCTTCGCTTCCCTGGCGATTACCGGGTTATTCGCGCTCTTCATCGTGTTCTCCGACGCCGCGGTATCGCGTTTCAACGTCAACGCGCGCTCGACCTGGTTTCAGGTGAGCTTTCTCTTCTTTGCCATCCTCGCCTTCAACCCGATCCGCGACCGCATGCAGCAGCTGGTGGATCGCGTGTTCGATCGCGACCGCGCAACCTACCGCCGGGCGGTTCGCGAGATCTCCGAAGCCATGGTTTCGATGCTCTCCCTGCGAGAGATCTCCGATCGCATTCTGGTCGCGCTGACGGACACCATGGGGGTCGAGCGCGCCATGGTGCTCCTGCTCGACGAAGAGGAACGGGTCTTGCGCCCGAACGCGTGGCGCGGGGATTGGGAGGACGCAACCGTCGCGGTCGAGATCCCCGCCACGCACCCGATTTGGAAGCACGTGTGGATGCGGCGCGAAGAATTGGCGCGTCACGATTTCGACGACGATCCGGATCCGGAGACCCGCGAGGCCTGCCGGGACGTGTTCGACAACCTCGAGATCGAGTTGCTGGTCCCCATCCTGTTCGGCGTCGATCTGTTGGGTGTGATCGCCGTGGGACCCAAACATTCCGGCGAGACTCTGGGCGCCGACGATCGCCAGCTCCTTCGCACGCTGGCGAACCAGAGCTCGATCGCCATCGAAAATGCCAAGGCCTACGACGAGATTGGAAAGCTCAACGAAAACCTGGAGGCGCGCGTGGAAGAGCGCACCGGGGAATTGCGCGAGACTCAAGCGCAACTCGTCCAAGCGGAGAAAATGAAATCACTCGGGCAGCTCGTGGCGGGTGTAGCCCACGAACTGAATAATCCCATCGGATTCGTGCACGCGAACCTTCAGCTGGTCGACGAGTACATCAAGCGGTTGATCGCCGCGGAACCCGGCAGTGAAGAAGCCGAGCAGGCTTACGACGCCATCAGCAAGCTTTTGCGCCGCAGTCGTGAGGGGACGGAACGCGTCACCAAGATCGTGCAGGATCTGCGGACCTTCTCTCGAATGGATCAAGCGGAGCTGCAAGACGTCAATCTGAACGAAGAAATCGACCGGACCCTCACCCTGATGGAAGTTCGGTTCAAGGATGGGATCGAGGTCAAGCGCGACTATGGAGAGATTCCGCGCGTGCGCTGTTTCCCCGGCCAGCTCAACCAGGTGTTCCTCAACGTGTTGATGAACGCCTGCGATGCGCTGGGGAAGGTCGGGACGGTCGACATCACCACGCGCCCGGTCGAAAACGGCGTGGAGATCACCTTTCGCGACAACGGTCCAGGTATTCCCGCCGACGTGCAGAGTCGGATCTTCGACCCGTTCTTCACCACCAAGCCCGTCGGAAAAGGCACCGGGCTCGGGCTTTCGCTTTCCCACGAGATCGTCGATCGCCACGGTGGAAAACTGCGGGTGGAATCGAGTCCGGAAACCGGAACTACCTTTCAGATCCAGCTACCTCTGGAAGCCAAGGCGGATGCGGACGCCTGATCCCCGAGCCCGTTTTTGCGGTAGAATCGCCAGCCGCGACTCAATCCAAAAGGAGTTCTCCCCCCATGGCCAATTCAGTGAATTTAGGACTCGTCCTCGGTTATTCCGGCGCCAAGATGTCCGTCAACATGGATATGGTTCTCGAAGCCGAGCGATTGGGTTTCGGCGCGGTCTGGACCGCGGAAGCCTATGGCTCCGACGCGATCTCGCCCCTGGCGTGGATCGGCGCTCAGACCACCAAGATCAAACTCGGCACCGCGATCATGCAGATGCCGGCGCGTACTCCCGCGATGACGGCGATGACGGCCATGACGTTGGACAGTCTGTCGGGCGGTCGCTTCATTCTGGGTTTGGGGCCCTCGGGTCCCCAGGTCGTCGAGGGGTGGCACGGCGTAGCGTACGGCAAACCCCTCACGCGCACGCGCGAATACATTCAAGTCCTGCGCCAGATCTTTGCGCGGGAAGGCCCCCTCGAGTACAAGGGCGCCAGCTACGAGATTCCCTATCGCGGCGATGACGCCACCGGGCTCGGCAAACCCCTCAAGAGCATTCTGCACGGTCGCACGGATCTTCCCATCTACACGGCATCCATCAGTCCCAACGGTCTGGCGTGCAGCGCCGAAGTCGCGGACGGCGTGCTCGTGGTGTGGACGGATCCGACGCGTTTCGACGTGCTCGAGCCGCACTTCGAAAAAGGCTTCGCCAAGGCGGGTAACGGCAAAGGCTTCAAGGACTTCGATGTCGCGTGCAACGTCTCCGTGGTCGTGGGAGAAGATCTCGACAAATGCCGCTTCCCCGTGAAGGCCGGGCTCGCCCTCTACATCGGCGGCATGGGGGCGCGCGGAAAGAACTTCTACAACGACCACGCGAAGCGCCTGGGTTACGAAGAAGCCGCGGTCAAGATCCAGGACCTCTATCTGGATGGGAAGAAGGCCGAAGCCATCGCGGCGGTTCCCGACGAACTGGTCGACAAGATGGCGTTGGTGGGCAGCAAGGAGCACATCGCCGACCAACTCGACGCCTGGAAGGAATCGGGCATCAACACGTTGCTGGTGGGCGCAGGCCAGACCGAGGCCCTGCGGATCATGGCCGAGCTTTGTCTCTGAGTTCGCTCCGGAGAGCGCTTGGGGAGGTCGCGGCACGGGAACGTGTAGTCGAACTCGACAAGAGTTGGTTGTGGCACCCCTACACCGCAATGGAGGATTACTGCGAGCGCGTCGATCCGATCGTGGTGGCGAAGGCCTCGGGGTCCACGCTGGTCGATATCGATGGGCGCAGCTACATCGACGGAAATGCATCCTGGTGGACCTCGACGCTGGGTCACAATCATCCGCGACTGGTGGCGGCGCTGCGCGACCAGAGCGAAGCGCTCTGCCACACCGCCCTGGCGGGGATGACGCACCCGGCGGCCGCCGAGCTGGCGGCAACCTTGTGCGGGGTCGCGCCGCGCGGCCTCGATCACGTGTTCTTCAGCGACAACGGTTCCACCTCCGTCGAAGTCGCGATGAAGTTGTGCCTGCAATATTGGTATCAGAACGGTCGGCCCAAGCGGCGCAAGTTCGTTTCCCTCGAAGGCGCATTCCACGGCGAGACGCTGGGCGTAACGGCACTCGGGGGCGTCGATGTCTTCCGGCAACCCTTTGCCGAATCCCTGCTGCCGTGCTTCCACATTCCCTCTCCCGGTGATCCCGCTGCCGCGGAACAAGCGCTCGACGCCCTGGGCGTTTGTGTGTCGCGCAATGCGGACGAGATCGCGGGCGTCGTACTCGAGCCCGTGGTACAGGGAGCCGCGGGAATGCGGATATACGATCCCGCGTTTCTGCGTGCGGCACGCGAAGTCTGTGATCGCTACGACGTCTTTCTCGTGTTCGATGAGGTGTTCACGGGCTACGGACGGACCGGTCCCATGTGGGCAGCGGATCACGCCGGCGTGGCGCCCGACATCACGTGCACGGCCAAGGGCTTCTCCGGCGGCATGCTCCCCATGGCCGCCACCCTGGTATCGGATCGCATCTATCGCGGTTTTCTCGGCGGACCCGAACGCGCCTTCTATTACGGGCACACGTTTTGCGGCAACCCATTGGGGGCCGCCGTGGCACTCGAGGTCCTGCGCGTATTCGAAGAGGAGCAGATTCTCGACCGCGCAGTGCCGAAAGCCAGCCGCATCGCCAATGCGTTCTCGGAATTGTCCGCCCTGCCGGGCGTAGGGGGCGCGCGCTCCATCGGAATGGTTGCAGCACTCGATCTCGAAGGCGACGAAGGTTATCTCGCCAACGCGGGCTGGCGGGTCTACGACGAAGCGCGCAAGCGCGGCGCGTATTTGCGCCCGCTGGGCAACGTCGTCTACATCACGCCCTCCCTGAACATTCCCGACGCCGATCTCGATCGCTTGCTCGAAGTGTTGAAGTCGAGTGTCGCAGCGGTTGCGGGTGGCTAGCCCGCCCGCGCATGGGCGAGCCATCCAACGCCTCGCCCTGAGTCTTGCGTTTCTTTGCACGCCCGCATCCGCATCCGCCGACGCCGCGGGCGATCCCGCGCGCAATGGATTTTCCTTCGAGAAATGCACGGTTGCGTGCGAATCGATTCTGGCCGGTGGCCCTTCGCGCGATGTGATCGTATCCGAGGATGATCCCACTTTCGTCGCGCCGGAAGAGGCCCATTGGGTCGCCGCCAACACGCCCGTCATCGGCCTGGTGTTGGGGGACCAAGCGCGCGCGTATCCCGTGCACCTGGTCGAACGCCACCAGGTCGTCAACGACCGCGTTGGGGACAAGGCGATCGCCATCCTGTTCGATCCGTTGTCGGGTTCGCCGCTCGCGTTCGAACGAGAGGTCGAAGGCGAGGTTTTGGAATTCGGCGTCTCCGGACTCGTCCACAACGCGAGTTTCGTTTTCTACGACCGTGAGACCGAAAGCCTATGGTCCCCGCTGCGCGGGGAAGCGATTGCGGGAAAACGAGTGGGCCAGAAACTCGAACGAATCCGAGTGCGCCAGGAAACGGCGAGTTCCTGGCACGAGCGTTATCCCCAGACCGTCGTCATGGAACGCCCCGCTCCGCGCAGCATCGATTACCGCTACAGCCCCTACTCGAGTTATTGGGTGGAGGACAAGATTCCGTTTCCGGTGGTGGCTCGCGATGACCGCTACCACGCCAAAGAAGTAGTGGTCGGAATCGTGGTGAACGGGAAGGCGCGCGCGTACCTGGGTTCGAAATTGACGGCGGCCGGTGGGAAGATGGTGGATCGCTTCGAGGGCCAGGAGATCCGCATCGAATACGACACCGAGCATGCGGTCTTTCGCTGGGAAATCCCGAAGTCGGTTTTGGTCGTCGAGTCGTACTGGTTTGCGTGGAAGGCCTTCCAGCCCGAGACGGACATCTGGTCCCAGGCACCCGAAGCCCCCTGATCGCCATCACGGGGGATTCAGAAGTTCGCTCGCCTCCACGCACTCGGGACCGCTGCCTTCGGCGTGGGCGCGTTCGAGCAGTTCCAGAACCCGTCGATTGATGGGCGCCGGGGTACCGAAACGGGTCGCAAGTTCGATGATGCGCTTGTGGTAGCGATCGGCCTCGAGCCCGGTTCCGCGTTTCAAGGCGGCCCAAGCCTGGTTGTAGAGCGGAAGCCGTCGGGCGCTGGTGCCCCGGGCCAGCGCTTCGCGTTGGAAGACGATCTCTTCGTCCAGGCTGCGCGCGCCGGACGCGGCGCGGGTGGCGATGCCTGCGGCCGCGAGCGCGGCTCTCGCCTCCTCGAGGAGTCTCGCTTTGCTTTCGACGAATGCGTCGGTGCTGTGGTCGTCGCGGCGCACCAGCGCGTTGGGGGCACTCATCAGGTTGATGCACAGCTTCAACCACTTGTCGGCCTCGATCGACGGAGAAACCTCCACGCCGTAGTCCGCGCGCGCAAACGCGTTCGCGATCTCGTGGGTCGCGGCTTCCGCGGCGCCACGATGCACTCCCAGCACGATGCGCCCGTTTCCGAGGGCGGTGACGGAGTTCGGATCCTTCAGCGTGCAGGTCTGCCAATACGCGACGCCCACGACGCGTTCGAAGTGGCGCGCCAGGATCCGTTCGTTGTCGATGTCGTTCTGAATGCTCGCCACGCTGCTGCCGGGTGCGGCCTCGGCGAGCGTGCGCGCCATGGATTCCGTGTCCGTCGAGCGGACGCAGAGCAGTAGCGTGTCGGATTCCCCCTGCGCGTCGATTTCGGAGCGGGCCTCGACCGGAACCCGGAACGCCTGCCCGGTCGCCGCTTCTTCGAAACCGATTCCCTCTCGGGTGATGCGGCGCACGACATCCGGGCGTCGGCTCACGACGCGTACCGGTTGCTCCGCCCGCGCGAGTCTTGCCGCCACGGTCAAGCCAACGGCGCCGGCCCCCACGACCCAGAAAGTCATCGCGGGTAGATTGCGGGACTACGAGGCGTCGAGGCGCGCTTCCTTTTGCTCGCACCACTTGCGCACGCCTTCCAGGCTGGTGGCGACGAACTGGGTCGCCAGGGAGCGCACTTCGAAGCGGTCGAGGATCTCTCCCTCCACGGCGGCATTGGAGGTCGTGTCCAGGCGCATGCCCAGGCGCGCACGCGGTGGGTCGCCGATTTCCGGTTCGAGGGAGTAGCGAAGATCGAGTTGCAGAGCGCCCAAGCGCAGGGTCGAGCGCAGCTCCCTGCCCGGAGTGACCCCGGTCGTGCGAATGGACAGTACGATGGGGATTCCCCGCAGCGAGTATCGACAGCGCAGACGATGGCCGATCTTGGGAGCGCCCGTCGGCGCGTCGATGATTTCGAGCACACTGGGATTCCAGGAACCGAGTTCATCGGGATCCGTGATGGCTCGCCACACACGTTTCGGGGGGGCGGCGATTCCCGTGGCCATGGCCACGGTGATCACAAGGCCCCCATTCCGGGCCGCATACGAATCGAAGATGCCCTTCCCACGGGGAAACGCAAGTGTGTCAGGCGGATTTCCCGCCGGCTGCGGCGCTGGCTTTGACGTGTTGCTCGAGTCTTTCGTGCCCTTCGCGCACGCGCCGCGCGAGCACGCGCAGGATTTCGAAAGCGATCTCCGGCATCTGGTGAATCAATTCCTTGAGGCGATCGCCGTCCAGCACCAGCAGGCGAACGTCTCGCTTGACGCGCACGGAGGCGCTGCGGGGTTCATTGTCGAGAATCGCCATTTCTCCGAAATAGCTGATGGCTTGCTGGTTGCCGAGGTGTACCTCCTGGGGGGTTCCCAGGTTTCGCAAGATTTCGACCTCGCCTCTCACCAATACGTAGAGTTTGGTGCCAACGTCGCCTTCCTGAACTACGACGTCGCCCCGCACCCGCAAGGTCTCGGTCATGATGCCGCCGATCGCTTCGAGCTGTTCGAGGGAGAGTCCCGCGAAAAGCGGTACCTGGCGCAAAATCAGCAGGCGTTCCATGAGCTTCTCCTCGTGGGATTCGTGGGAACCGCTGTCGATCGCGACAGCGGACGTGCGAATCCATCGATATTCGGACTGCCGGGCCTCTTCGAGAACCTGGTCTTCACTGCGGGGATAGGGGACGTGGTTCCGGGCCGTGGGAATCTTGTCTTCGATCGTTCCGTACTCGGCCATCAGCACCAGGAGCCGGGCCGCATCGCGATCGCCCAGGTGCGAAAGAACTTCCAAAGCGTCGCCGCGGGACCGCGACGACGAAAATCGAAGCGCTCGTTCGAGACTGCGGACCACGCTCGCGCCTTCGAGAACCGAGAGCGCGTGAAAGGCGAGCTTCCAGTTGCGCGCCAGCGCATCCTGAATCGCCGCCCGCAGGAAGCGCCGCTTGATGTTGTTCTGCTTCGACAACACTTGGATGGCGAAGACGTGCACCCACGCGTGACGGGCTTGTTGCGAGAGGAACCCGAGCACGGCTTTTCGCGACGCAGAGGTGCGGATCAACGCCAGCGCGTCGAGGGCCGCTTCGCACGTCGCCACGGATTCGTTGTGCATATGGCGGCTGATGGCCGCGACGGCCCGGTCGCCGCATTGACCCAAAGCCGCGACCGCGTGGCGCCGGACTTCCGGAGAGATATCCGCGAGGCAGCCCGCCAGGGCGAGGGAGGCGGAGTCGTCTTCGAGGGTGGCGAGGGCGTCGGCGGCGGCGGCCCGGACGTCCGTACTGGGGTTCTTCAGGTCCTCCGCCAAGCGACCCGGGTCCAGGGGGACCGGCGAAGAAAGTCGCGTCACGCAGCGCAAGGCTTCGGCGCGAACGCGCGCATCCCCGTCGTCCACGCGTTGCAGCGCCAACCAAAGCAGGGCGCGTGGCATGCGGGTGAAGGCCGCCCGCGCCGCAATGCGATCTTCGGACCAGACCATTTCCTTGAAGACTTCGAAACCCTCGGGACCGAGAACGGCCGCGGCCTCGGCACGGGTTGCGGGGTCGGGATCGAAAAGTCGCAAGCGAATCGCCGCAGCGACGCGCGCGCGCTTCTCGGAACGCGCAGCCAGGGCCGCAACCGCGGATCTTCGCACCAGGCCGCGCTCGTCTTCGAGGGCTTGCACGAGGGCGGCCTCGACCGCGCCGGTATCGACGATCGCCAGCGCGTCCACGCAGGCCTTTCGCACGTTTTCATCGGCGTGTTGGAGTCCCTTGACCAGGGGAGCGGCGACGCCCGCGTTTGCCATGGCGGTGGCGAGTTGCACGACGGAGCCTCGCGTGCGCTGGGAACTCTCTCCCAACATGGACCGCCACAGGGCGGACATCTGAGAGACTTCCCAATGTCCGAGTTCGGCCGCAAATTCCGAAAGGTCGAGACGTCCCTCGCGCATGCCCCCGACCAGGGATTTGAGGTATTCGCGTCGCACGCGCAGGTTGGCGAGAAGGTAGAGCAACGCTGCGGCACCCCCCGCGATACACAGACCCAGGTGTGAAACGATTCCGCTCAACAACAACAAGCCGACACCGGCCACCACCATTCCCGAGTACACGACGATGCCTTCGAGGAACGCGCGAATCCTGCCCCGGATGCCGAGCGGAAGCGCGTTGTAGACGAGATTGCGCAAGGGGATGCTCATCGCGTTGTCGAGCAACTCGCGATTGGCGCGCGCGAGAATGCCGACCCACAAACGCGGGTCCCAAGCGACGGCGACGCAGGTGGCGATCGTGAGCAGCGGGTGCACGAGGTTCGCGCTCGCGACACCGACGCGGTGGATCAACCAAGGCGTGACGAGGGTGGCGAATACGACTTCCACCAGGTTGCTGAGGGTCAGGTAGACGCCGAAAAAGAAGGCCAACTCCGAAGCGTCGGAAAAGGCTTCCGCGAAGATCCCCGAGTACAGGTACTGGACGACGAACAGCGAGATCACCATGCCGAACGAAGAGATGGCGAGCCAGCGTCCGAGGGGAGAGCGTCGCAGAAAGCGCACGGCCCCGCGCAGGCCCTCGACGGAACTTTCGTCCGACTCCTCGAGGGTGCTCGAGCCCCAGGTGCGCAAGCGCCAACGCGCGAGAAAGATCAGCAACGCGCCGAGGACGAGAAACGCCGACCAGGCGGCGATCAAGCTCTCGGGGGGGGCGGCTCGGGCGAAAGCGATCGTGAGCACGCCGCCCAGGAGGCCGCCGATACTCGAACCGACGACGAACAGCGGGAACAAGCGCTTGCTCGACAGGGTGTCGAAATAGTCGGCGGCGAAGGTCCAGAAGTGATTGAGGAAGATCGCCTGCCCGATCCAGTAGACGGCGAACAGGAGCCAGGGGGCGGCATCGAGTCCCTGGAGCGAGAGGGCGGTCAGGGCCGCCAATGCCAGTGCGACGGCAAGCAGCAAGACGATGAACAAGCGGTCGTTGCGCGCGCGCCCGACTACCGCCGCGTAGGCGAGGGATCCCAGGACCGTCACCCCGGCGGCGAACACGAGTGCTCCGGGTAAGAACTCGATGCCGACACGCGCCAGGAAGAGCGCCTCGGAGCCCGCCAGCCCGAGGGTCTGGGCCAGGCTCACCAAGCCGAGCAGCGTCACGAAGAACGCGGCGCGACGGCGTTCGCCACGTCGCAGTGCGGGGAGGAGTCGGTTGAAAATGGCCTCGCTCATCGGAATCCCGCGACCCTATCGGGGCGCGGCCCCCGCTGCGAAGCGGACGACCACGGATTTGTAGGCCGGCGTGCGGCTCTTTTGCGCAAAGCTCCCCGCCGCGACCAAGGCATTGGCTTCCGGAAAATATGTGGCGACGCAACGCCGCGGCACGTCGTAGGGCTCGATGCGGAAGGATCGGACCGTGCGCTCTTCGTCTTCGAAGCGACTCGTGAGGTCGACCCATTGCTGGGCTTGCAGACCTTCGCTTTCGATGTCCAGGGGGTTCATCAAGACCGCTCGGCGATCGGAAATCCCGCGGTAGCGGTCGGCTTCCCCGTACACCGTCGTGTTGTATTGGTTGTGGCTGCGAATGGTCATCATCACGTATTCGCCCGCATTCAATTCGATGCGCGGGAGCGCGTGTACCGTGAAGTGGGCTCGCCCGCTGGCGGTGGCGAAGGAACGGTCGCGGGCACCGTTCGGAAGGGTGAAGCCGCCGGGCTGACGCACCCGCCGATTGAAGTCTTCGAAGCCCGGGATAACCCGTTCGATGTGGTCGCGAATGCCGTCGTAATTCGCCACGAGTGCATCCCAGTCGATTGCGCTCCGGATTCCGAGTGCGGCCTTTGCAATTCCAGCCACGATCGCGGGTTCGCTGCGCAGTTTCGGGCTGGCCGGTTCGAGGGCGCCCTCCGAGCGGTGGACCACGCTCATGGAGTTTTCGACGCTGACGAATTGTTGCCCGGTTTCCTGGGCATCGCGTTCCGTGCGACCGAGGCAGGGCAGCAAGAGCGCTTCGGTTCCGGTGATGAGATGGGAACGGTTGAGCTTGGTGGCCACGTGGGCGGTGAGCGTGCAGCGACGCAGGGCGGCTTCGGTCGCAGGCGTGTCCGGCGTGGCGGCTGCGAAGTTGCCCCCCATTCCGAGGAACACACTGGCCTGCCCGGCTTGCATGGCGGCGATGGCCGCGAGGGTGTCGTGGCCGTTCTCGCGCGGAGCCGCGAATCCAAACTCCCGCTCGAGCGCGTCGAGGAATTCGGGCTTGGGTTTCTCCCAGATTCCCATGGTGCGGTCGCCCTGGACGTTGCTGTGTCCGCGGACCGGGCACACCCCCGCCCCGCGTCTTCCGAGGTTGCCGCGCAACAGGAGGAGGTTGGTGATCTCCTGGATGTTCGCGACGCCGTGTCGGTGCTGGGTCAATCCCATGGCCCAGCACGCGATGACACGCGGCGCCCCTGCGTAGACGACGGCGGTCGCTTCGATGGACTCGCGCGCGATACCGCTGGTTTCCGTGATGGAATCCCAGGAAGTCGCCTCGAGGTGTTTGCGATAGGCGTCGAAGCCATCCGTATGCTGGCGGATGAATTCCCAATCGAGAATGCGACCGGGCTCGCGGGTCTCCAATTCGAGTACCGCTTTCGCGATTCCCTGCAGAAGCGCCACGTCGCCGCCGATTCGAACCTGAAGGAAGCGGTTGCAGATTTCCGATCCGCGGCCGAACCAGGACCGGGGGTTCTTGGGATGGGCGAAGCGCACCAGCGCCCGCTCTTTCAGGGGATTGATGCTGATGATTTCACACCCGCGCTTTGCCGCTTCCTCCAGCGTGGTGAGCATGCGCGGGTGATTCGAACCGGGGTTCTGGCCCAGCAGCAAGATGACGTCAGCGGAATCGAAGTCGTCGAGGCTGACGGTCCCCTTCCCGACGCCGATCACTTCCGACAGACCGGTTCCACTCGATTCGTGGCACATGTTCGAGCAGTCCGGAAGATTGTTGGTTCCGAATTCCCGGACGAACAATTGGTAGAGGAAGGCGGCTTCGTTGCTGGTACGCCCCGAGGTGTAGAAGATGGCGCGGTTCGGGGACGACAGAGATTGGAGCGAAGCACCCAAGCGCTCGAAGGCAGCGTCCCAGGAGATCGCCGCGTAGTGGTCGGAATCTGCAGCCTTGAAGAGCGGCTCGCAGAGTCGACCCTGTCGCTCCAACCAGAGGTCCGATTGCTCGAGTAGCTGGGAGATCGGCCAGCGCTCGAAGAATTGCGCCGTCAGCTTCCGCGTGGTGGCTTCGTGGGCGACGGCTTTCGCCCCGTTCTCGCAAAATTCCGCGGCGCTGCGTTCGCTGGGGTCCGGCCAGGCACAGCCCGGACAATCGAATCCGCGCTCCTGGTTGAGAACGCTCAGGGCCCGGATACCGCGCCGCAGGCCCGGGTCGCGCAGGGTGTGGAGCGCGGTGCTACGCAGAGCCTCCAGACCACCCGCCGGCGCGTTGTCCTTCCCCATAGGGGGATTCTAGCCGGAAATGCGGGCGCGGTTCGCATAGGCGTTGAGCCCGCTCCCGCGCAAGAATCCCACCAGGGCGATTCCGCTCGAATCCGCCAAACGGATCGCGAGCGAGGTTGGGGCCGACACGGCGGCGATCGCGGGAATCCGCGCCGCGAGTGCCTTCTGGACGATCTCGTAGGAGACTCGCCCCGAGACCATCAGCACGGTCCGCGAAAGCGGGAGTCGGTGGTTTTGAAGCGCCCAGCCGATCACCTTGTCCACGGCGTTGTGGCGCCCGACGTCCTCCCGTACGACGAGCAATTCGCCGTTGCGGTCGAAGAGTCCCGCGCCGTGGAGTCCGCCGGTTTTTGCGAACAGCGTCTGCGCGGCACGCAGGCGTGCGGGCAAAGCGTAGAAGAAGCTGGCGGGAAACTTGGAATCGTCTTCGAGCGGTGGATGCGTGGCGAGTGCCGATTCGATGGTGGCCTTCCCGCAGACACCACAACTGCTGTTCGAGTACAGGTTGCGTCGCAGGGCCTCGAAATCGACTTCGACCCGGGGTGCGGTGACGACGCGGAGCACGTTGTCTTCGTTTTCTGGATCCCGCGTTCGCGTGTAGGGGTAGAGCGCGCTGATGTCCTCGAGGGAAACGATCACGCGCTCCGTGAAGAGCAGCCCCAGGGCGAGTTCCCGGTCGTGGCCGGGCGTGCGCATCACCACGGCCAGGGATTCGCTGCCGAGCTGAATCTCGAGCGGTTCCTCGCAAGCGACCCAATCGGGTGTAGTCCTTGCGGCATCGCCCTCGACGCGAAGGCGCTCTACTGCCTCACAGCCGGGCTCCGGCGCCTCCAGGGCTTCGATCTTCACGGCAACAGCATGACGGAAAGCGCGCTTCCGTGTCCAGCGGCGCCGTGGATTCGTTCGAACTAGGCGTGCAGGTCGAGGAGGTCGCCGGGAAAGGATTCCGAGGCACTCTGACGATAGGCGCGCAGTGCCGGCGATTCCGGGGTCTTCCCGCCCGTGGCGGGTTCCGAGGTCAGGGGCGTGTCGCCGTTTTCGAGGCGTTGGCGGGCCACCTCGCGACGCGCAGCGGCTTCGGCGCTGCGCGCCTCCGCGGCGACACGTCGATCCTGGGGAGACGGGTCTTTGGGCGCGAGGGCCGCACGACGCACTTGCTGCATCTTGCGGATCGTTGCCTGGGGATCGCCTTCGACTTTCGATGCGTCGATCTTCACCTCTCCCGACGTGGCGTAGTTTCGATTGTCGGGGCCGCGGGTGTACTCGTAGCTGGGGCCGCCCGTCGCGTAGGGACCTGCGGCCCCTTTGTGCGCGCGTTCGTGGGCGCGAACTTCGCGGTCGGCCTTGCGGAGTTCCCGAACCTGTTTCAGTTCCTCGGGAGAGAGTTTTCGCTCGACGATCTGGGGTCGCGCGCGAAAATTCGTTCGGGAGATTGCGGCGTGAAACAGATCGCGTCCGGCGCCTTCCACTCTCAAATCAGGGAACCCGTACGCTCTTGAGTCCCACGATCTCGCCCGTCTGCATCAGTCGTACGAGTACCGGGTCTCCGGTGTCGAGGGACAGTTCGTCGAAGATGAAGGTCTGGCGACGCCGAGGATCGAGGGCGCTGACCCGGAAGTCTTCACTGACCGGCGGCAGCTCGCTGACGAGTACTTCGACGAAGACCGAAATCTCATCGCCGTTCTCGAAATCGTCCGTGGAACAGGAAGAATCGACTTCCACGTACACCTCGCCGCGTGGGGCGAAGACCGTGACGTTGTTGATTCGGATACAGGTTCGCAGGTCTTTGGCTGTGGCGGTGTCGGGGACTCCGGTAGTTAGGATGGAGGCGACGAAAAGGGCCACAGCAGCGCGTCGAATCACGGGATTACCTGCAGAAGGGGGTAGCAATATCGCCACCTTACGGGAGATCGGTGACCAAAGCGAGCCGCTTGAAGCGCTGCGGGTTCGCGAAGCGGCAAATGGTCCGCAGGGGTGCGCCAAGTCGCGTGTCCCGCGTCCAGAATCCCACGAAACCAGAAAATCTGCCGGAAACCCCGAATCCCGCCGCCCCATTGCGCCGAAGCAAAAGGACGTGCAAAGTCCCGCCCGGCGGCAGATCCCCCGCGAGTTCGCGAAATCCGCCGAGCCAACCCAACCCAACGAAGGGAAAACTAATGAGTTTGTGGATCCGCATTGTTTCGATCGCCCTCTTTCTGATCGCGCCCGCCGCCTGCTCGGACCAGGTAGCCACGCCGGGCGGCGAAGTGGTGGAAGTGAGTGCCGAAACTTCGCCGAGCGATGCCGGCGGAGCGGGATCGAATCTCGATGAGGACAACAACACCATCTACGCCTTGGGTTTCACCCTGTCGCGCAATCTCGGCAGCTTCGCGCTCACGGAATCCGAGGTCGAGACCCTCTCCCGGGGTATTCGCGATGGCGTGCTCGACCGGGAACCCGAAGTCGACGTGGATGCGTATCGCGCAAAGATCCAAACGTTCCAACAAGCGCGTCTCCAGACCGCCGCCGAACGCGAGAAGAAGGATTCCCAGGCCTTCCTCGAACAGATGGCCAAAGAAGAGGGAGCGGTTCAAACCGAGTCGGGTTTGATCTACATCGAACAGGCTCCGGGCGAAGGGGCTTCACCGGCCGCGACCGACACGGTTCGCGTTCACTACCACGGCACCCTGCGCGACGGCAGCGTGTTCGACAGCTCCGTGGACCGGGGCCAACCCGCGACCTTCCCGTTGAACCGCGTGATTCCCTGCTGGACCGAGGCCGTGCAACGCATGAAGCCCGGCGGGTCCGCGAAGATCATCTGCCCTTCGAAAATCGCTTACGGCGACACCGGCGCACCGCCGCGCATCGCCCCGGGCGCCGCACTTTCCTTCGACGTGGAATTGATCGAGATCGTCGCCGCCGAAGAGTAGGAATTTCGCGCGGCCCGGCACGACCGGGCCGCGCGAAGGTCTCAGCCCCGGAGTTCTTCCAGGGCTTCCCGGATCCGCCCGAGGGCGTCATCGACGTCTTCGGAACGCACACCCAAATGCGTCACGACGCGAAAGCGTCCGGGGCCCGTCGGGTTGATGAGCAGGTCTCGCAAGCGGGTTTCGCGCACGAACCCCTGGGTATCGTCGAACCGAAACATCACCATGTTGGTTTCCGGGGTCCGTTCGACATCCACATCGAGAGTCTCGAGCCCTTCGGCAAAGGATCTCGCGTGGAGGTGGTCCTCCGCCAATCGATCCACGTGGTGCTCGAGGGCGTAGAGTCCCGCGGCGGCGAGCACGCCGGCCTGCCGCATCCCGCCACCCCACATTTTTCGGATGCGCCGAATCCGCTCGATCTGTTCCGTGCTGCCGGCAACCAGAGAGCCGACTGGAGCCCCTAATCCCTTGGACAAACAGAACGCCACGGTGTCGAAAGGTGCAGCCCACACGGAGGCGGAGATTCCCGACGCCACCACGGCGTTCATGATTCGCGCGCCGTCGAGATGCAGTGCGAGACCGCGATCGCGAGCGGCCTCGGCAATGGCTTGGATCGGCTCCAAGGGAAAGACGCGTCCCCCAGCGAAGTTGTGGGTGTTCTCGAGGGCGACCAGGGTGGTGGGGGCGTAGTGGGCGTCCTTTGGATGGACTCCGAGCGCCACATCGCGCGCATCGAAGAAACCGCCCTCGCCCAGGGTTTTGACCTGCACTCCGGATAGCGCCGCAGGAGCGCCGGATTCGTAGCGCAGGATGTGGGCTCCTTCGCCCGCGAGAACGACGTCTCCGTGGTGGGTGTGGGAGCGGATGGACGCTTGGTTGGCGAGCGTGCCGGAGGCCACGAACACGGCGGCTTCTTTGCCCATCAACGCGGCGGCGTGTTCCTGCAAGCGGTTGACGCTCGGGTCTTCGCCGTACACATCGTCACCGAGTTCGGCGTTGGCCATCACGTCCCGCATGGCGCGAGTAGGAAGGGTGACAGTGTCACTGCGCAGGTCGATGGGTTTCATCGCCGCGGGGCTACCAGTCGGCGAGAACGGCGGCGCGCTCGCGGTGCAGGCTGGGTGTTCCCAGAAAAGCGCGGTCGAACATGGCGCGCTTGAACCACATCTGAACGTCGCACTCCCAGGTGAACCCGATGCCGCCGTGCAATTCGACGGATTCACGTGCGATCTGCAGGTATTGGTCCGTCAAGTGCGCTTTGGCGATTGCGGCCTGGCGCGGCGCTGCCTCGGGAATCTGGTCGAGCGCGTGGGCGGCGTACCAATAGAGAGACCGGGCCGGTTCGATGGCGGTGGCCATGTTGGCAAGCTGATGCTTCACGGCTTGAAAGTGCGCGATCGGAACACCGAATTGCACCCGGGTCTTCGCATATTCCACCGAGTCCTGGATCAATCGCGAAGCGCCACCGAAGGCATCGGCGGACAAAGCCACGAGCCCCGCATCGCGAACGAACTGCGCGGCGGAGGCACCGTCGGGAAGGCGTTCCGCGGGCGTTCCGTCCAGGGTCAGATCGTCCGTACGCCGCGACCGGTCCGCGCCTTTCACGGGGGTCCATTGGACGCCCGCGGCCGAACCCTCCACCACACAAAGCCCGTTTTCGACGCCGACGACGATCAGGTCCGCGCGGGATCCATACAGCACGTGGGGTCGGGTTCCGCTGAGTTCCGCGGCGGCGGAGAGCTTCCAGTCTTCTGGCCCCCACCCTTCGGCGCCCGCGCGATCCCGGCTCTCGCACAGCGCGACGCTGCCCAGGGCCTCGCCGCTGGCGAGCCGCGGAAGCCAGCGCTGCTTCTGTTCCTCGCTGCCGCCGCGCAAGATCGCGAGGCCCGCCAGCGTGTGGCCGAGAAACGGTCCCGGGGTTGCGGCGCGTCCGAGGACTTCCGAGACGAGGCCGAGATCCAGGATCTCGAGGCCCGCGCCGCCGAATTCTTCGGGGATGACGAGACCCGCGAGTCCCATTTCGACCATGCCCTGCCACAGGGCCGCATCGAATCCGTCCTCGCCTTCGAAGATGTCGCGCAGTCGATTCGCCGGGCACTCCTTTTCGAGGTACTGCCCCACGCTGCTTTGCAGAATTTCCTGCTCTTCGGAGAGTCCAAAATTCACGAGTCGTTGCTCCGCTGCGCGGCGGCGTCGCGCGGCATTCCCAGGCCGCGCTCCGCAATCACGTTGCGCTGAATGTTCGCGGTCCCGCCCGCGATCGCGATTCCCAGGGACCACATGTATTGGGCGATCCATCCCTGGGCCCCGCCCTTTGGGGAACGGATCGACGAAGCGTCGGTGAGCGGTGCCAGGAGTCCGTCGTCGCCCAATAGATCCAGGGCCATCTGCGAAACCCGGTGACCGATGTTGGTGGAAATGAGTTTGTTCATCATCGCGCCGATGCCGGGATCCTGCCCGCGTGCGGCCAGGGTCAGCTGCCGATAGCCCTCGTATTGATGGGAGGCCACGACGCCTTCGAGCTCCACCAACTGCTGTCGGATCGTCGGATCCTGAACGGCGGGTTTTCCGTCGCGCAGGGTTTCTTTGGCGAGTTTCAGGAGGTTGTCGAACATGAACCGGGTACGGTTCGCATCGCCGATCAGGTTGCGTTCGTGTTTCAGGGTCGAACGCGACACGATCCAACCCTCGCCGCGCTTGCCCACGATGTTCTTCTCGGGCACCCGGACATCGTTCAAGAACACTTCGTTGAAGTCGCTGCCACCGGTCATCTGGCGCAGGGGGCGAACATCGATCCCCGGCGTCTTCATGTCGATGAGGAGGTAGGAAATGCCCGCGTGCTTGGACGCTTCGGGTTCGGTGCGGCAGAGACAGAACATGTACTGGGCGATGTGGGCGCCGGTGGTCCAGATCTTCTGTCCGTTGATCACCCACTCGCCGTTTTCGAGATCCGCACGGGTCTTCAAGGAAGCGAGGTCGCTGCCGGAGCCGGGCTCGCTGTAACCCTGGCACCAGATCATCTCGCCGCGGATCGTGGGCGGAACGAATTTCTCTTTCTGCCACTCGGCGCCGTGCTCGAGCAAGGTGGGTACCAGCATCTGGGGCCCGATTCCGACGGCGTCGCGCGGTGCGTGGGCTTTGGCGAGTTCTTCGCGCAGGATCGCCGCACGCAACACATCCGAAGGCTGCTCGGAGCCCCCGTACTTGCGCGGAATGGAGCGCGCGAGGTAGCCGCGCTCGACGGCGCGCTCGCGAAAGAGTGCGTGCTGTTCCGCTTGCGAGCGCTTTGCGTCTTCGCCCTGCATGGGCCAATTGGCGGCCAGAAACTCGCGCACTTCGCTCCGGTACGCCTCGTATTCCTCGCTGTAACGCAGATCCATGGAGCCTCCTGGAGAAGGGCATCGAGTCTATCACAGCGTTATGTTCGCAAGATGCAAGCCCTGGACGAACTCGCGCGGGATTGGCGCGCGGCCAAGAGCGCGGTGGTCCTGACGGGAGCAGGCCTCTCCACTGCGTCGGGGATTCCCGACTTCCGCTCGCCGGGCGGACGCTGGGAACGCTATCAGCCCGTTCCCATCCAAGACTTCCTGGCCAGCGCACCCGCGCGCGAGGAATATTGGCGCTACAAGGGGGAGACCTGGGATCGGATCCGCAACGCGAAACCCAATGCAGCCCACCGGGCCCTGGCGGAACTCGCCGGCGCGAATCGTCTCGACCTGTTGGTGACCCAGAACGTCGATGGATTGCACGAGCGCAGTGGCCTCGATCCCGTGCGGCTCGTAAACATCCACGGCAGCGATGCGGCGGTCGTGTGCATGGATTGCGGTGCCCGAGAACCCCGCGAAGTGGCACAGCGTCTGTTCGAAGCCGGCACGGCGGTTCCAAGTTGTGCGTGTGGGGGCCCATGGAAACCGGCCACGATCTCTTTCGGCCAGAGCCTGGTCGCGGAGGATCTCGAGCGGGCCATGCAGTGCGCCGCGCGCTGCGATTTGTTCGTCGCGGTGGGGACCTCCCTGGTGGTGGGTCCCATCAACGGCATGTTCGACGTCGCCGCGCGCGCGGGGGCCAGGACGGCGATCTTGACCGCATCGGAAACCCCGTACGACGCCATGGCGGATTACAAGTTCGAAGAACCCGTGGAAGAGTTGCTCCCGAGACTCGTTCGGAAAGTGGTCGAAGCATGAATGTCCAACGCGCGCGCTGTCACTGCGGCCGCATCCGCTGCGAAGTGGACGGCGAAGTCACCCGCGTCCTGGAATGCAATTGTTCGATTTGTCGCCAAAAGGGATACCTGCACTGGATCGTGCCCAAGGAACGTGTGCGCATCCTGACACCCATGGAGGAGATCGCGACCTACACGTTCAACACCGGCGTGGCGCAACACCATTTTTGCCCGGTTTGTGGAGTTTCGCCGTTCTACGTACCGCGCTCGGACCCGGACAAGATCGACGTCAACGCGCGCTGCATCGAAGGGATCGATCTCGGGGCGCTCGAAGTCCAGATCTTCGACGGCGCAAATTGGGAAAGCGCCTCGCGAAAACCCGCGAAGCCTAGTGGCTCAGATCACGGGCCAATGGGGATGCCAGGGACGCGCTTGCTCGAACGTGTAGGCGGCGCGCATCACCAGGTCGTCGCGATGTCGCGGTCCGACGATCTGCAATCCCACCGGAAGTTCGGCTTCGGACAAGCCCGCGCGCACGGTCGCGGCGGGGTGCCAGGCGAGATTGAAGGGCATGGTGAACCCACCGGCGCTCGAGAACGGCACCTTGCGGCCGTCGATTTCACTCGGGAAGGGGCCGCGTGTCGGCGGCGGGTCGAAGGGAGCGGTCGGTGTCAGGAGGAAATCGTACTGGGAGAAGATCTCCGCGCACCAGCGATTGAGTTCTTCGCGGCGCTTGTTGCCTGCGGCCCAGCGGGCGGGCGTCATCGTGTAGCCGTGCTTGACGCCGCGAAGGAACGTTCGCCCGAATTCCGGTTCGTGTTCCGGGAGTAGATGGTCGAGCTTCGAAGCCAGCTCGAAGGCGCCGAGGGTGCCCCAGTCGAGTCCCGGTTCCGGCGGGCCGCCCTTCAGGAATTCCACCTCGTGGCCGAGTTCTTCGAAAACCCGCGCGGCCTTCTCCGCCACCTCGGCCACATCGCGCTGCACGACCGCATAGCCCAGGTCCGGCGAATAGCCGATGCGCAAGCGCGGGAGTTTTTCGCGCAGGGTTTCCCGGTAGGAGAGCCCGGGGTGCGGAAGCGAATTCGGATCCAAAGGATGGACGCCCACCACCACGTCGAGGTGGAGCGCTGCGTCTTCCACCGTGCGCGTGAGCGGACCCTGTACCGCGGTGTCGTCCATGACCCATTGCTTCCGGGGACCGTTGGGGATGCGACCCCAACTGGGCTTCAGTCCGAAGCAGCCGGTAAAGGAGGCGGGCAAGCGTACGGAACCGCCGCCGTCACTGGCGGTCGCCAAGGGGACGAGTCCACCCGCGATGGCGGCCGAAGAACCTCCGCTCGAACCGCCGGGGGATCGCTCCAGATTCCAGGGACTCGAGGTTGCGCCGTAGACGAGGTTCTTGGTGATCGCGGTGTAGCCGAACTCCGGAGCGTTGGTCTTGCCCACGACGATGGCGCCCGCTTCGCGCAAGCGCTCCACCTGGATCGAATCCCGCTCTGCCACCTGGTCTTTGAAGGGAATCGAGCCCTGACTGGTGGTGAGCCCGTGGGCGTCTTCGAGATCTTTGACGCCTACGGGAATGCCTTCGAGCACGCGGCCTTCGCCGCGCGCGATACGCTCGGCCGCCGCGCGCGCTTCGTCGAGCAGCGCCTCCCCGTCGCGAACGACACAGAACGAATTGAGCTTCTCGTCGGCCGAACCGATGCGCGCCAGGGTGTGCTCCATCAGGTCAACGGGAGAAATGTCTCCAGCGTGCAGAGACGCGGTGAGTTCGGTGAGCGGTGTGTGAAGGGGGTCGGCCATGGGGTCCTCTCGGGTGAGGCCCCAGCATACTCCTAGAGGACGCTTCCCAGGAAGTCCTGAACGGCTCTCAGAACCTCTTTTGGCCGATCCAGGTGCACGTGATGTCCCGACCCTTCGATGACCCGAAGCTCCGCTTTCGGGATCCGCGCCGTCAGTGCCTCCGCGCCCTCGGGTGTCAGCAAGGGGCTCTCACTGCCCCGAATCAGCAGAATCGGGGCCAAAAGATCCTCTAGAGGAGGGAGAGGCCGGGCCGGTACGGAGAACCAACGGGGATCGAATTTGAATCCAAAACGCCCGTCGGGTTCCGCGCGAACCGAATGTTCGCCGATGGATTTCCGTAGGCTTTCCTCGGCGGATGACGTTCCGGGTAGGAAACGGAAGCGCGCCACCGCTTGTTCTCGCGTCTGGTAGGTGCGTCGGATTGCGAGCACACGCTGGGTGGCCTTGCGGGTGGCCGCCGGCGTTCCGCGAGCCACGTCGATTGCCACTAGCGCGGGAATCGGTGGATGCGCCGCCGCGTGACGCAGGGCGATCGCGGCTCCCATGCTATGGCCGACCAAGATGGGCTGTGGCTCTCCGAGATGGCGTAGCAGTGCGTCTAGATCGTCCTCGAAGGCCCCCTCGATGAGTTCTTCGGGAAATTCCGAATCGCCGTGACCGCGGAAATCGAGGGCGACGACGTGAAAACCCTCCGCAAGGCGCGGCGCCAGGTGGTCCCACCAGTGCGCGTTCGCACCGGCCCCGTGCAATAGAACCAGGGTTCTCGAATTCTCTTCGCCCCAGTGCGTCGCACATAGGGAGACCCCGCATCGGGCATCCGAAAAGTGCTCGGTTCTTCGCGTCACGAGGGCAGGGACCCTAGGAATCCGACCCAAATTTCACAAGGGTGAAGGGCCGGAGAACCGGTTCGAAGCGAATCGGGACACGAAAAATGGCCTAATCCGGGGGTCTCACGCCTTCTAGAGGCAGTTTTTCAATTGACTCCGACGGGGGAATGCTTATGATCGCGGCCGTTGCACTGTGGTGATCACATGCAGCGTTCGCATGAGGCGAACACACTGGGATTCCGTTGCAACGGAATTTACGCCACGCGGCGTAGGGGAGAGAGAAATGGCAGCAAGAAAGAAGAAGGCGAAGAAGAAGGCCGCACGACGCAGCAAGAAGGCGACGGGCGATCTGATCATTTCGAAGTCTCGGACCAAGGCGGCTGTGCGCAAGTGCAACGTCGGCGGGGAGTTCTACGGAGCCCTCGACGAGGTCGTGCGCAAGCTCATCGCTGGCGCCGAGCAGCGAGCGATCGGTAACAAGCGCAAGACCCTGAAGGGCGTAGACCTTTAGCGTCGAGACCGATTGAGAAATAGGGGCCCGCTGGCACGCTGCCGGCGGGCCCTTTGTCCATGGGCTCGCCCGCAGCGTGCGGGAACTAGTGCTCGCCCGCTTCGTCGTCGCTCCCGCCATAGCTCGCGTCGTCGCTGTAGACCGCCCGCGGTTCCGGTCGAACCGAAGGGTCGAGATTGACTCCCACGCGAAACAGGCGATCCACGCTGACGCGGCGCAATACTTCGACGGGTTCGATGTCGTGACGTTCCGCCAAGGTGTTGAGGGCCAGGCTCGCGACCGATGCTCCCTTGTCGATGGCCTGGTCCATGGATTCCGAATCGCCCAGAGGCAAACCGTCGGCGACGATGACTTTGTTGGCGAGACCCACGAAGGCGTAGAAGAGATCGCGGCGCTCGTCGGGATCCAACTGCGATGCGGCTTCGAAGATCGGGTGTCCCGCCTCTTCCCGGGTCGGAAGATCCGGCAGCCAAACCGGTAGTCGCCACTTGCCGGGCGCCAAGGGGCGTTCCTCGACGCGGATCTGATTCGCTTCGTGGGGATCCATCGGAGTATAGATCGCCATGGCGTCCTCCCAGTCCGGGAACCCCAGGTCTTGGAGGCGCCCGCGGCGCCAGCGCAACGCCCACTCTTCTTCTTCGCTTCGAAGTTCCCAGATGCACGCTTGCATGATCCGTTGGTAGAAGGGCTGATCGCCTTCGAACAACAAGCGCAGCGTGGGGATGAGGGATCCCAGATCATCGCCTTGGCGGCGGGCGCGGAGGTAGTATTCGCCCTCGACGGTTTGCGCGCCGATGGGCGGTTCCCAGCCCGGATCGTTGGAGCGCAGGAACACATCGAGTCGTTCCCGCATGTAGATCAAGAGCATTTCCGGGTCCACGGCCTGCATGGCGCGGACGCTGGCTTCGTGGCTGGCTTCCATGAACGCGTCCAGCCAGTTTTCGAGGCTGTCGACGTCGGGGATCGGGCCGCGCCAGGCATCGAGATCCACGCACGCCACGATCTGTTCGCGCGTTGCGTGTTCGAGGATCCAACCCGCCTGATGGAGTCCCACGGACTTCGCGGTCGTGCACAGGTCGACCTCGGGAAGCCTCGGAATGATGACTTCCGGTGCCGGTGCCAGAGCCAGTACTTCCGCGCGGCGTGCGACCGGGGTTTCGCACACCAGCGCGATCTGTTGCTCGAGGGTCAGCTCGCCCATGGCGCGGCTGGCGGCGCTGCGGTCCTCGCGCGCCAGATGTAGGATCTGCAGGGCCTGGGGGGGGACGATCGAACGAAGCCTCATGGCGTGAAGGCTAGCGGCGATGCAATCCGCGTGCAGGATCGCCATCCGACCCCGAGGTCGCCACGCAAGGGGGAGTCGATGCGGTTTCGAATATTGCCTTGGTTGGGGGTGCTCGCGCTGACGCTGGGTTTCCTTCCGGACGCGGCCTCTGGCGTAGAGCCCGATGACTCCGCGGTGGTGGCCACGCTGCCGTTTCTCGACGCTCCGGAGCCGAACCGGATCCTGGTGGATCTCGCTCCCGAAGGGAGTCGTCCATTCCCGATGATGCTCGACACCGGGGCTTCGTTCTCGGGGATGGCGCCGCAACTCGCCAAGAAATTGCGCGTAAAACAAGATCCCTACCTGCGCTCGACCTCCCTCGGTCGATCGCTTCAGCTTCATGTCGACACGCCAAGCAGCGACGCGGATTCGGAGACCGGATCCGAATACGCTCTACTCGGCGGCAATTTCCTGAGCCACTACGTAGTGGAGTTGGACTTCGAGAAACGCCGGGTTCGTTTCCTCGATCCCGAAAAATTCTCCGTTCCCGAAGAAGACGGCGACGCCTTGGTGGTTGGGATGTTTCGTCCGGACAATCGACCGTTGATCGACATCCGCCTGGGGCAGCGGGTCGTTCGCGTGCGGGTCGACACGGGGATGCCCTACCCCATGCGCTTTTCCGGAAGGGCGATCGGAGGCATCGATGTGGAGGAACAATCGCTTGCGACCGTCCAATCGAAAATGTCCGCCGTCGGTAACGATGCACGGATCGTCGAAGTGCCTTCGATCCGGATCGGAAGCCTCGAGTTCACCCGCGAACCCGCGTGGTTCACACCCAAGGGAAATTTCAATAGCGGCAGCGTCGACGAGTCGATCCTGGGATACGATTTCTTGTCGCGTTTTCTGGTTCGCATCGACTACGCGAACCGCCGGCTTTGGCTGAAGCCCCGCAAGCATGCGGTGAAGACGTTCCTGGGTGCGGATTACGCGCTATCGAAGCAGGCGGGCGCGCTGGTGGGGCGCTTTGGCGATTCGGTCCGTGTGATCGGCGTTTGGCGGGACAGTCCGGCTGCGGCGCTGGGTCTCTTCCCGGGCGATCGCATTCCGGCGTCCCGCAGCGCGGACGCCAATGGGGCGCTGCGTTCCGTGATCGCCGCCGAAAACCTGGAAGTCGCGCGCGAGGTGGGGGGGAGGACGAAGACCGTCACCCTGCCGAGCTTCGAAGACCCCTTCCCCCTGGACGGAACGCCCTCGCCGGACTGATTCGCCGTGCCAGCTCGCTATTCTAGAACCGTGCCCGATCTCGAGACCATACGTCGCCGGCTTGCTTCCCACGACCCGCTGGAGATCCAAAGAGTCGATCAACGCCAGGCCGCGGTGGCGCTGATCCTGCGCGAACGCGCGGAACTCGAAGTGTTGTTGATCGAGCGTGCGCGCATGGACGGAGATCCCTGGTCCGGCCACATGGCGTTCCCGGGCGGTCGCGTCGACCCCCAGGACGCGGACGCGAAGGCGGCTGCCCTGCGCGAAACCCGGGAAGAAGTCGGTGTCGATCTGATGCAGGCGGAAGAACTCGGGCGCCTCGACGATCTCGAAGGCAATCACGGCCGCCTCCCGCCCCGGATCGTGGTTTCCGCCTTCGTCTACCTCGCCGCCGCTCCCCTCGTTCTCGACACCAATCACGAAGTCGAGGATGCGTTCTGGGTCCCTTTGCGGTTCTTCACCGACACCGGGCGCCACATCGAATACCAATACCCACCGTCGAGTGAAAGCATGCGCTTTCCGGGAATCCTCGTGGGAGACCCGGATCGCCACGTGGTTTGGGGCTTGACCTATCGCTTCCTCGAACACTTCCTGCGCTTGGCGGGAGAGCCGATCGAGGATCGCTGGCACCTAGTGGGCTGGAAGGACTGAGGCGTCCGTCGCGTTCGCCGTCGCCGCGGAACCATAGGTCCAACAATTCAGGCTGCGTCCCAGGAGCGTTTCGATTCGCGGCTTTTCCGCCAGATAGTGGTCGCGCAGGAAGGCTACGTCGGGTTCCGGCAACGCCGGGGGGCGCCGGCGGTCGATCGACTGCACGATGCGCCGCGCGGGGCTCGCCATGATGCGGCGCAGGGTGCCGCCGAACCAGCGCCCGCCGTAATAATTGAGCCAGACCTGGCGCTCGCCCCAGCGTTCGTTCTTGGCGGCACTTTTCTGGGGCAGGAAATCCGGGTCCATGCCCAGGAATTCGTAGACGTCTCTCAGGGTTTCGCGTTCGCGCAGCACCACGTCTTCTTCGTAGACGTAGCAGCGAAAGCGGTCGCGCGGAATCATGCGCTGCCAGAGTTCCAGGTGTGCGGCATACCTTCCGCGATCGACGATTCGCAAGCGCGGATAGCGTCTTGCGGCCTCGCGCAGGGTGGTGGTGGGGCCGTAGTGGCGGCGGCGCATGTGGTGGTAGTAGGCGGAGATCGCGCGCTGTACGGGATCGCGCAGTATCAAGAGGACGCGCACGTCGGGGAGGTGTCGATTGACCAATTCCGGAATCGTCGGCAATCCGCTGTCCACGCGTTCTTCGTCGATCAGGACCCGGTCGAAGAAATAATCCGTGCTCGCTTCGCCGGTTCGCTTCGTGGGCGCTGCATGGGCGAAGTGCTCGAAATACCAATCGCTGCCGCGCTGGTGTTCGCTGGCGTCGCTGAAGAAGAACAGTTCTTTCTGCTCGGGTAGATCGGTCTCCGGGTGCTGGTCGAGAACGTTCCACAGCCAGGTGGTCCCGGCCTTCTGAGCGCCGATGATCAGAAAGTCGGGTTTGCGCGGCGCCGGCACGCTCAGTTGTCGAGGGCGTGGAGCGAGATGTCGATCACCAGGCGATCGGCCTCGCTCTCGAGTGCGGCGCGAAGGGCGTCGATGTCGACGGAGGGAGGGATCTCGGTCGTCACCCGAAGTTCGTAATGGGGCGAGCCACTGGGACCGGGCCGACTTCGCGATGACAACTCGCGGATGTTGATTTCGCGTTCCGCCAAGCGGCCACAGATGCTCGCAACGATGCCCGCTTTGTCTTCACCCGCGGCTTCGATCTCGAACACGCGCGCGTCCGGCGGTGTCGGCGGCATGCGGGGCCCTTCTTTCAGGGGACGAAACACGATGGTGAGTTCCTGCTGGGCGCCGAGCCGCTTGGCGCCTTCGGAAATCCGCTTTCCGCTCTCGGCGTCCGCGGCCGAACAGAGCAGGATGACGGCGAATTCGGTTCCGAGAATCGTCATTCTGGAATCTTCGAGATTCGCGTCGCTGTCGAAAATGAGTTGGGCGAGGTGGGCGACGATGCCCGGGCGATCGCGGCCAACCACCGAGAGGATGAACCAGTTCCGCATGGTCGTTCAATGTAGGCGACCCGCGGGGGGTTGTCCCCAGGCGCGGGCGCGGCATCAAGGGGTTTTCGATTCGCCCGCTTCGAAGCCTGCGCAGGAAACCACGGGTAGTGGGGGATAGCGGTGGAACGCGTCGTCGTCGTCAGCCCGGCTACATCGCCAGAAATCGTTGCCCTTTGCACTGCGCTGCACCCGGGCGTGGGCGCAGCGTTCGCACAAGCCGACGGATTGCCCGCTGGATCCCGCTTGGGTCACGGGGCCGGCTCGATCTCGATCGAGTGGGCGCCGCCATCGTCGAGGTAGCGCACGCAGAGTCGACCGTTTCGGTAGCTCCAGGTGGAGGGGCCCTCGCCGCACGCAATGGGGCTCGCATCGAGCATGACGGTTTCGGGCCAGACGGCGCCACGAATGATGACGGGAACCACGCGCTCCGGGACGCGGTGGGTTCCCTTGCGCGCACCGATTTCGACGCGCAGGCGCCCGCCGGCGCGGGCTCGCATCCGCAGCTCCGTGGTGGCGACGACGCCATGGCGGTAGGCGGTGGTTTCACCGTCGTCTTCCACCAGTTCGGTGGCGGCGTCGAGGCCCGGGAAAACTTCCACGCGCAGGCTTTCCTTCGGAACTTCCTTCGCGTGACGCACGGGGCTCTGGGTGGGAAGGATGCTGCCTCCGCGCACGAAGATGGGAAGTTTCTCCAGCGGCGCTTCGACCACCAGATGGCGCGGACCGGCGTAGCGGGCGTCGCTCTCCCAATCGAACCACACGCCCGGCGGCAGGTACACCGTGCGTTTGCGAGCGCCTTTCTCGAGCACCGGTGCCAGCAGCAGATTCGGTCCGAGCAACACCTGGTCTTGGATCTCCGCGCACTCGGGGTCTTCGGGAAACTCGTAGGCGAGTGGACGCCAAACGGGAGCACCGGTGAACTCCGCCTCGCGAAACACCCGATAAAAGTACGGGAGCAGGTGCATGCGCCGTTCGAGCGATGTGCGTGCGATGTCTTCCACGCGTTTTCCGAAGCGCCAGGGTTCCTGGCGGCGCCCCAGCCACATGGAATGGGTTCGCGCGAAGGGATAGAGGGAACCGATCTGGATCCAACGCGCGTAGAGCTCGGGAGTCGCGGAGAACGCGAAGCCGCCGATGTCGGCTCCGCAAAACGGAACACCCGACACCGAAAGATTGAGCAGCATGGGGAGCGATTCGCGCAGATCGGACCAGCGGCTCTTGTTGTCTCCGGTCCAAAGCGCCGCGTAGCGTTGGATGCCCGTGAAGCCCGCACGCGAGAGTAGAAAATGGCGACGCTCGGGATACGCCTCTTCGAGAAATTCGCGCGTGGCGCGACATTCCTGATAGCCGTAGACGTTGCGCACCATTTCGTGGCGCACCTTCCGGCTCGGATCCTCGAGCGAAGCTTGTTGCATCGCTTGCGTGTTCTGGCCGCGGTACGGGAAAATGACTCTTCCCAGGCGAACGTCCCGGCTCCAGCCCGCGGGTTCGTTCATGTCGTTCCAGATTCCGCTGACGCCTGCGTCGAGGAGCTTGCGGTGTTGCTCGCCCCACCAGCTGCGCACTTCTTCGCAATTGAAGTCCGGTAGGGCGGCCTCGCGGGGCCAAACGCGCAGGGTGTAGAGGCGCTCGTCGTCGCGGGTACAGAAATGACCGAAGGCCCGGCCTTCGTTGTAGACCCCGTAATCCGCATCGAACTTCACGCCCGGGTCGACGATGGTCACGACGCGGAAGCCATCGAGCGCCAGGTCGCGCAACAAGCCCTTGGGGTCGGGAAAACGCTTCGGGTCCCAGGTGAAGACCCGGAAGCCGTGCATGTAATCGATGTCGAGATGGATGACGTCCGTGGGGATACCGCGGCGACGAATTTCTCGGGCGACTTTGCGCACCTCGTCTTCGCTCGCGTAGGACCAACGCGATTGATGGTGTCCGAGGGCCCACAGTGGAGGCAGTGGATTGCGTCCCACACGCGCGGTAAAGCGCCGCAGCACATCGGCGGGGTGCGGTCCCGGAAAGATCGCGAGATCGAGGTGTTCCGCGCGCGTTTCCAGCACGACGCGATCGTCCTTGGAGGCGGCGACGTCGAATCGCGAAGGGGCCGCACTTTCGAGCAGCACGCCCCGCGCCTGCGCGTCTGCGTGAAATCCGTCCTGGGCAAGGAAGAACGGAATCGAAACGTAGAGGGGATCGCGCCGCCGGCGAAGCTCCGGATCGGTATTGCGCATCTCGAGGACGCTGCCGCGTTTGTTGAGTCCGCCGTGCTTTTCCCCGAAGCCATAGAAGCGCTCCGACGCCGTGGTCGCGACGGCGACCCGCATGCCGCTGCCCGAAGCGCTCGCGAAATCGAACAGCTCTGCCCGGGTTGCGCCGCGCCGCCCGAGCAGCCGGACCCGGAACGGGTCTGCGTCGATGTCGACTTGGGGCGTGGCGTCCTGGCACGCGAAGATCAGGCTGACGCCGCCATCGCGTTCGCGCGATCGCATCTTCGCGCAGGGCCAGGGCGCGCGTCCGATCCCCGGCAGGGGATCTGTGCTCAGGGTGTTCCCGGGATTGCAGCGAATCCGCAGGGCGCCATCGGGCGCCACGCTGAGTTCCGCGCGCCCCCCCGCCAATTCGAGGGCGACGGCGCCGTTTTGGGCCGGGCGAAAGCCCCGCAGAGGCCCCAGATCACGAAAGTTCGGCTCTACCACGAAGCGAGTCTACAATCCGCTTCCATGGGACGCCTTTCCGACTTGCTGGATCGACTGAATCGCGTGTTGTCACTCAGTGAGACCCATCTCGCGCGGGTGACGGGAGCTCCGCCGGACCCGACCGTATTCGAGCGCCACCTTGCGTTTCGTTGGGATGGGCGGGGGGGGCCGGGGCAACTCGTACCCGTCGGCCTGGTCCAAACGTTCGACCTGGGGGATCTCGTGGGGGTGGATGGATCCCTGGGGCAACTCACGCGGAACACGGAGCAATTCGTGCGGGGGCTGCCCGCCAACCACGTCCTGCTCTTTGGTGAGCGTGGGACCGGGAAGTCTTCGGCGGTTCGCGGGCTGCTGGGCCGCTTCGCCTCTGCGGGCTTGCGGCTCGTGGAGGTTCACAAGTCGGATCTGCTCCACCTTCCGGACATCCTCGTCGCCCTGCGCGGGGCGCCCTACCGCTTCTTGATTTTTTGCGACGACCTTTCCTTCGACGAAGGGGAAGGCGGGTTCCGCGAACTCAAAGCTGCCCTGGAAGGAAGCCTCGAGGCGCCCCCGGAGAACGTTCGCATCATCGCCACGAGCAATCGGCGCCACCTGCTTCCCGAGCGCGCGTCGGACAACCGCGACGCGCATCTCGACGAAGATGGAGAACTCCACATGGGCGAGGTGGTGGAAGAGAAGCTCGCCCTGTCGGATCGCTTCGGACTCGTGCTCGGTTTCTACGGATTCGATCAGGCGACCTATTTGGCCATCGTGGCGCGCTATGCGGCCAAAGCCGGGATCGACCTGGCGCCCGAAGCCTTGCGCGCGGAAGCCTTGCGCTGGGCGCTGCGGCGCGGTAGCCGCTCCGGGCGCACGGCGGTCCAATTCGTCAACGACTTGTCCGGACGCTTGGCGCTCGGTCGGAAGGACTGAGGCTTCGCCCTAGGACGTTCGGGACCGGGTGTGCTCTTGCACCTTCGAGCGTTGGCTGGCCGAGAGGGATTCCCCCAGGGCCTCGGTGATGACGCCGTGGGTGAAGCGGAAGCGCAAGGGGCGCAACTGGCGCACGGTGCGTGTCGCCACCGCGGGCTCGATGGCATCGAGAACTTCGTCGACGGGCAGCTTGGCGACCCGGGCGAGTACCGCGATCTCGAAGTCCCGGCCGATGACGGACGCCAAACTCAGCAATTCGCGACAATCTTCGGGTAGACCTTCGAGGTGGTCGTGCACGGCTTCGCGGGCACCGCGAGAAAGCGGTGCGTCGGCCGAGTCGGAGATCTGGGTCAGAAAGAAAGGATTGCCGCCGGTTCGACTGTGAACCAGGCTCGCCACATGTGCGTCGGCGACTTGTCCGGTCGTCTTCTCCAGGTATTGCGCCACGTCTTCGACCGACAGCGCGTCCAACACGACGGAGCGGGTGCCCTCCACGCGCGCCAGGCGCCCCAGCATGCGGGCTCGCTCGGCGTCGTCGTCGAGTTCGGAATCCCGGTAGGCGCACACGATCAACATCGAGGCTTCCTGGAGACTGCGGGCGAAGAACTCGAGCAGGCTCAAGGATTCCGCATCCGCCCAGTGGAGGTCGTCGATCAGGAGGACCAGCGGTTCCCGGATCGAAACGCGTTGGGTCAAGCGTACGAGTTGGTCGAAGAGTCGGAAGCGGACCTGGTCTTCCGAGAGTCCCGTCGGCTCGAGGGGTTTCTCGTCCACCAGCAGATCTTCTCGCAGATTCGGTAGGGAACGCGCGAGCGTTGCGGTGCATTCGGGCGTGAGGTCCGCATCGCGGTCGATGACGTGTTCTCGCAGCGCACTCCGCAGGACCTGAACCCAGGGCCAGTAGTTGGGAACGCCGTCGCCCTTCATGCAGCGGCCCATCAAGACACGCGCGCCGCGCGCGCGTGCGCGATCGGAAAATTCCGTGAGGGTCCGCGTTTTCCCGATTCCGGGTTCACCCGTCAGGAGCACGGCGCGTCCGTGGGTGGTGACGGTCTTCGCGAATTCCTGATCCAGGATTCCCAGCAGGGCGTCGCGTCCCACGAAGGGGTCTTCGCCCCGTTGTGTCGCGTTTGCACCGCGTCCGAGGCCTTCGACCACCGGAGCGATGAAGCGGTATCCGCGGCCGCGCACGGTCTCGATCACGCGCTGTCGCCCGCCGTCGTCGCCCACCGAACGCCGCGCTTCCTTGACCGCAAACGTCAACGCACTTTCGGCGACCGCGGCGCGTTTCCAGACCGCGTCGAAGAGCTCGACCTTGGGGACGACGCGCTCGCGATTGCGGGCCAGGTAGACCAACAGGTCCAGGACGCGGGGTTGTAGACGTACGTTGCGTCCGCCGCGCCGCAATTCCCTGCGCGCCAAGTCGAGTGTAAATTCGCCGAACTTCAAATCCATCGCCGTCGCAACCTTCTTCCCGTGGCGCCCCATCCTATGTCGCCCTGATTCTTTAAGCTTGAGTTCAACCTGAGTAGTTCGTGAGCAAACCCCCTTGAGTCGTTCGCAAACGAACTCACCGTCGAGGGCAGAAGAACGCGACTCCCCGCGTCGCAGGTGCGGGTGCGGAAAGACCCCGCAACGAAGGGAGCCGCAAACCAAGTCCTGTGCGGGATCTCCGGATGGCTCCCGGGGAGCGGGGGAGATCGCGCTTTCGTTGCTTGGGCGTAACAACTGGGCGAACGGATGTTCGAAGGACGAGGCCTCGGAAAGCGTACGGCCAGCCGGGGAAAAGCGCGGCGCTCACCCGCGCCCGCTCAGCAACCGGCAAGTTGCCGGGTCAACTCACCGCCGCGTCGACCTGCGCCATCGATTGCCCCGTCAGGGGAGATGGCTCGTCACCTTGTGGGCTCCCGAGGTCACTCACGATCAGACCTCCAATCGCATTTTGCGGCAGGCATTGACGCCGCCGCGCGCAAGGAACAATCGGATGAAGCGATTTGCTGCCGCGATAATTCTGGCTGGACTGGGGCTGATCCTCTCCCCCGGTGCCCAGGCTACGCCCGTCGTCTACGGAGACTTCGCGGGCGCCAACGTGACCTTCCAGATGGTGATGGAAAACGGGAGCCCGGCCCCGGCCTTTGGCCCGCCGGTGATCAGTGGGGACATGCTTTCGTTCTCGCCGCTGGATTTCTCTTCGTTCGCATCGAATGGAAGTGCCGAAACGGTGACCTCCACCCTGACTTCGGTATTGAGCGCGAATCCCGGCAACTTCCTCGAGAAACTCACGATCGTCGAAACCGGCAGCTACGAGTTGACGGGACAGGGCGGTGCGGAGACCAGCGCGAACATCAACGGCACCTTGATTCTTCCCGGTGTCTTCTTCGGAATGCTCGATGTCTCGCCCAAGAGCACGTACAGCCTCGTCAGTGATACCCAGGGAAACTGGACCTCGAGCATCGAAGTCGACTTCACCGGCATGCAGCTGACCCAGGTGATGATGAGCCTGCAGAACAACCTGCAGACCACCAGTGCCCTGGGAACCAGCGCGTTCATTCAGAAGAACTCGATTCAAATCACCCACACCCCCGAGCCTTCGAGCTTGATTCTGGGCGGTATCGGGTTGTTGGGATTGGCGGTCTACGGCCGAAATCGGAGGAACTCCTGATGCTGCGAATCGCATTTCAGCGGGTTGCGTTGCTCGCGCTCGCGCTCGTTCTTTCGGCGAACGCCCAAGCGGCCACGGACTACGGTGATTTTCTCGGAACCAGCGTCGACTTCCTGGATGTTTCCGAAAGCAGCAGCACGGACGCGGGACCGCTGTTCGGAACGCCATCGGCCTTTGGCGACAGCATGATGTTCCTGCCGGGCGGCTTCCGCTCGATTTCCGCCAACGGCAGCAGTGATTCCACCCACGGCGAGTTGACCCTTACCCTGCGCTCTCACGCGGACCTGGTACTCGACACCATCACCGTGTCGCACTTGGGCGATTACATGCTTTCCGGTGCGGGCACCCCGGGCGTCTCCCAATCCGTCCAGGTACTCGTGACGGGTTCGGATCTGCCGATCGCGGTTGGGGCATTCGACGCGAATGCCTTCGAACTTCCCGGCGACGCCGGGTTCGGCTTCATCATGGAAGACCTGGTGCTGGACCTGTCCGCCTTCGCGGTCAGTGAAGTCACCTTGAAGTTCACCAACCTCCTGGACAGCTACAGCGGGTCGGGCAATACGTCGCTGATCCAGACGAAACTCGTTCAGATCGGTGCGACGACCACTGCAGCTCCGGTTCCCGAACCGGGCGCGATGCTGCTGTTCGGTGCCGGAATCCTGTTGGTGGGACGCCGGGCCCTGCGCACCCGCAGCCACTGACACGCTCCGTCGGGGCGATAAAGACCCAATTCTTGGAATCTGGGCGCGAAGGCGTTGCGGCGACCCCCCTCTGCACGCTTAGATAGGAATCCGCGGAACAGACTCCAGCACGGCCCCATATTCGGCCGATAGATGGCTTGTTCCGGCGTTCTGGGTCGGTGGGTCCATTCCCGGCGACCGCACGGATAAGTTGGGGGTTCGATGGAAAGTCCAGGGTTCGCCTTCACCCTGTTCGGTTTACTCGCCGTAGTCGCCCTCGTCCTCATCAATGCGTACTTCGTCGCCACCGAGTTTGCCCTCGTGGCGTCCCGTCGCAGTCAAATCCGCATTTGGGCCGAAGAGCGCCGCCGCGGCGCGGCCTCCGCCGCCCTCGCCAAAGAGAACCTCGACGACGCCATCGCGGCTTGTCAGCTCGGCATTACCCTCGCAAGCCTCGCGCTCGGATGGATCGGTGAACCCGCGCTCGCGGAATTGATCGGCGGCGCATTCGCGCTGGCGGGATTCGAGAGCACGGTGGCGAGTCATTCGGTCGCCGTGGTGATCGCCTTCGCACTGATCACGTTTCTGCACGTCGTGCTGGGCGAGCTGGCCCCCAAGGCCGTCGCGCTGGATCGGCCCGGCGAGGTCGCGCTGCTGGTCGCGCGCCCCCTGTTGATTTTCGCGCGGATCTTCCGCCCCATTCTCGTGGCCATGAACAACTCGGGGCTTGCGTTGGTGCGCGCTTTTGGAGTGGATCCCGGCGAAGGGGCCCACAACATCCATTCCGCCGAAGAGCTCAAGATGCTGGTTTCCGAAGCGAGCGACGTGGGGGAGATCGGAAAATACACCGGACAGATTCTCGGCAACGTCTTCGGCATTCGTCGTACGCGGGTTCGCGACGTGATGGTCCCCCGCGACAAGGTGATGGCGATCGAGAAGAAAACCGACCCCGACGCGCTGCTCGATCGCTTGCGCGAAGACGGTTTTACGCGGCTGCCGGTCTACGATCGCGATCTCGACCACATCGTGGGGATCGCGCACACCAAGGATCTATTCCATCTCTACGCGAAATACGGGGCCGTGATTCTCGCGGACGCGATTCGTCCGGCGGTTTCGATTCATCCCGACACCTTGGTGATCGATGCGCTGCGGCAATTCCGGCGGGGTCGCAAGCATCTCGCGGTGGTGCGCGGAGACGACGGCAAGCTCGACGGCATCGTGACGCTGGAAGACGTTCTCGAAGAACTCGTGGGGGAGATCGAGGACGAGTTCGACGAACCGACGCCTGCCGGCAGTGCCTGAAGAATCCTACGGGGTCGTTGCGTCCGGTCACCCGGACGTCTGTGCGGCCGCCGCAACGCTGTTGCGCGCGGGCGGCAACGCCTTCGATGCGGCGATCGCGGCGGGCTTTGCCGCCTCGGTGGTCGAGCCCGCGCTCACGAGTCTGGGCGGAGGGGGCTACCTGCTGGCGCGCCCCAGCGACGGGTCCGCGCGCCTTTTCGACTTCTTCGTCGACACACCGGGGCGTGGCAGGGCGTCCGGTGATCTCGAGCCGCACTTCTTCCCGGTCACGGTGCGCTTTCCGGCTTCGAACCAGGAATTCAACGTCGGGTTGGGTTCCGTTGCGACGCCGGGAAACCTGAAGGGTTTTCTTCACGTTCAGCGCCGCCTGGGTCGCGCTTGCCTCGCGGACGTGTTGGCGCCCGCCATCCAGCTCGCGCGCGACGGTTGCCGGGTCAATTCCCACCAAGCCTATTTTCTGGAACTCCTGCGACCGATCATGACGTTGGACCCAGCGGGTCGCGAAGTGTATGCGCCGGGTGGCGACTTGCTGGCCCTGGGCGATCGACTCGTCAACCCCGATGCGGCGCGTTTCCTCGAATCCGTGGCCCGGGATGGAGATCGGGAATTCTACGAAGGAGAAATCGCGACCCGCATCGAAACGAACATGCGCGAGCGCAACGGTCTGGTGACGCGGGAAGATTTGAGCGCCTACGAGGTGATCGAACGCGAACCGCTCGCCATCCCGTATCGCGGCCGCACGTTGCTCACCAACCCGCCTCCGTCCCTGGGCGGCGCGATGATCGGGCTTTCCCTGGAGCTGCTCGCCGCACACGACTTTGGCGCTGTCCCATTCGGCAGCGCTGCGCACTTGAACCCGCTGGCCGAGGTCTTGGAGGAGGTGGAGCGACGCCGCCACCGCGTAGAAACCGGGAGCGGTGCCGTGCGTTCTTTTCCGCGCGGCACCACCCACGTGAGCGTTTCCGATTCCAAGGGAAACGTCGCGAGCATGACGACATCCAATGGCGAGGGCTCGGGCTACGTGGTGCCGGGGATCGGAGTGATGCTCAACAACATGATGGGCGAAGACGACCTTCACCCCGACGGCTTCCACGCGAGTCCGCCCGGGTTGCGTGTTGCGTCCATGATGTCGCCCTCGGTGGTGTTGAAGGACGGATCCGTGGAACTCGTGTTGGGGAGCGGCGGGAGCAAGCGGATTCGCAGCGCGATGCTCCAGGTCATCAGTGCCGTGGTGGATTTCGATTTGCCCCTCGCCCGAGCGGTCGAGGCGCCGCGGGTACATTGGGATGGAGACCAATTGCAAATGGAGCCCGGCTATTCCGCCGAGGTGTTGGCATCGCTAACGCAATCCAGACCCGTCAACCCATGGCCCCGGCGCGACGTGTATTTCGGCGGAGTCCACGCCGTGGTGCCCGGTGGCGTGGGCGCGGGGGACTCGCGACGAGGCGGAGCCGCAAAACGCGTATAGGGGCTCGCGCGTTGCGCGTCTACATGCGGATCGCTTTGCCGAACATGTCGACCGACACGTAGAGGAGAAACGAAGCGAACACCAGTCGAAGCACCTTCTCGGACAGGAACCCCACGAGCGAGGCGCCGAGATAGCCGCCCGCGATCGTTGCCAGCGCGACCATGGCGAGAATCTTCAGATCCACGTTGCCCAATTGGTAGTGTCGGATCGACGCCGAAACCGACACGAAGATGATCGCCACCATGGAGGTCCCGATGGCGGTTTGTGCGGGCAGCCCGAGAAAACGCAGGAAGGCGGGAACCATCACGATTCCCCCGCCCACGCCGAGCAGGCCTCCCAGGGTTCCAGCGACCAGGCCGATGGCGAGACACGTGGCGACGAAGCCCATGCTGCTCTCCTTCACTTTTGGGGCGGCGTAGCATACCGCACGTCGTGTAGGGCGTTGGTTTGCGCGATACCATGCAGGGCATGGAACACCCCTGCCCGATCCGACCCGAAGAGCATGCGGCCTTCAATCCCGAAAAGATGGGGAAGGCCACCTTGTTTCGATCCGAGCGGTTGATGGTGGGGCTCAATGGCTTCGAGCCTGGCCAGGAGCACAAGCTTCACGCCCACGCGGGTATGGACAAGGTGTATCAGGTCCTCGAAGGACAGGGCCTCTTCCTACTCGAAGACCGGGAGCTGGCGATGGAGGCAGGGGTGATGCTCGTGGCGCCCGAAGGGGTTCCCCACGGGATTCGCAATACCGGCCCGGGTCGCCTGGTGGTGCTTGCCATTCTTGCACCCGCTCCCTGACCCCGGTGCTACGCTCCGCTGCGGAGGTCCTCCCCATGATCCGACTACACACGGCGGCGACGCCCAACGGCCGCAAGGTTTCCATCGCCCTCGAGGAACTCGGTCTCCCCTATGAGGTAAACCGGGTCGTGCTCGACGACGGTGAACAATTCACCGAAGCGTTCCTGTCCATGAATCCGAACAACAAGATTCCGGTGCTGGAAGACGATGGCATTGCGATCTGGGAGTCCGGCGCGATTCTCTTCCACCTGGCGGACAAGCACGGCAAGCTCTTGCCCGCCGATCCCAAAGGACGCATCGAAGCCATCGCCCACGCGTTCTTTCAGACCGGCGGCCTCGGGCCCAACCTGGGGCGCTTGGCCGCGCAGTTGCGACGCCCGGAAGGGGAACGCAACACGGAGATGATTCAAATCTTTGGCGACGAGTGTCAGCGGCTTCTCAAGGTGATCGACCGAATTCTGTCGGACGGTCGCGCCTATCTGGCCGGCGAGTATTCGATCGGCGACATTATGCATTACCCCTGGCTCCACCCGGTGTTTGGCCTCAAGGCCCCGATGCTGATGGAACTGCCCCGCGTCGTCGCGTGGATGGAGCGCATCGCCGAGCGACCGGCGGTGCAAAAAGGTATGGCAGTACCGGAGTAGCCCGAAAGGGCCGGAGCAACTTCAAGTCCCGCGCAGGCAGGCCGATGGGTATATTACCCCGCGCCGTTCGCGGGACGCGGCGTGAGGGCGCATTCCAATGAGTCGCGAGGGCAAGCAAGATCTTGCGCGTTTTGGGGTCAACGCGGCCCTCGTGGAAGAAATCCGTCAGCGTTACGACGTCGATCCTTCCTCGGTTCATCCCAGCTGGGCCGATCTGTTCGATCCCGGTGCGCCGCAAACGAAAACCCCCGCCAAGGTTGCCGCCACATCCACCGGTGCGGACGATGCGGGCCGCCAGCAGGCACTCGACTCGCGCGTGGCCGAGAAGAACGCCAAGGTTCTGCGGCTGATTCATTCCTATCGTGCCCGCGGTCACCGCATCGCGGATACGAACCCCCTATCTAATCCGAACATCTATTTCCCGGAGCTCGATCCTGCTCACTACGGGTTTGGCGAAGAAGACCTCGACACCCAATACATCGCCGGGGATCTGCCGGGCGGACCGCTTCAGACCCTGCGCCAGATCTTGGATCGTTTGCGCGCCACCTATTGCCGGAAGGTGGGTGTCGAGTTCACCCATATCCAGGATCCGGGTCGCAAGGCGTGGCTCCAGCAGCGCATGGAGGAAAACTCCAATACGCCGGCGCTTAGCGCCAACGAGCGTTTGCGGATTCTCGAACGGCTCTCCGCCGCGTCGCTCTTCGAAAAGTTTCTCCACACGAAGTTCCTGGGACAGAAGCGTTTCTCGCTCGAGGGAGCCGAGTCTCTGATCCCGCTCCTCGATGCGATCGTCGAAGAATCGCCGGCCCACGGCGCGCGAGAAATCGTGTTGGGTATGGCGCATCGAGGACGACTCAACGTTCTCTCGAACATCCTGGGCAAGTCGCTCGAATCGATCTTCTCCGAGTTCGAAGATGCGCCGCTGTTGGATGCCCCCTTCGGCTCCGGAGATGTGAAGTACCACAAGGGGTATTCGTCGGACCGCGACACCCAATCCGGAGAGCGCGTCCATCTTTCCCTGACGTCGAATCCGTCCCACCTCGAAGCCGTCGATCCGGTGGTGGAAGGGCGCGTTCGAGCCAAGCAATTGAGGGCGGGAGACGAGCGCGGACACGCGATTCTGCCGGTTCAGATCCACGGCGAAGCCGCGTTTTCAGGTCAGGGCATCGTGGCGGAAACCCTGAACCTGGCTCGCCTCGCCGGGTACTCGACCGGGGGCTCGATCCACATCGTGGTGAACAACCAGATTGGATTCACCACCACGGCGGCGGAAGCGCGCTCCACCCTGTACGCCACGGACGTGGCGAAGATGATTCAGATTCCCATCCTTCACGTGAACGGTGACGACCCCGAAGCCGTCGCCCATTGCGTGAAGCTCGCTTTGGCCTATCGACACCGGTTCGCCGAGTGCGTCGTGATCGAATTGATCTGTTTTCGCCGCCACGGTCACAACGAAGGCGACGAGCCGCGTTTCACCCAGCCGCTGCTCTACAAGCAGATCGAAGCGGTTACGCCGGTTCGGCAGCAATACACCGAGAAGTTGATGGAGATCGGCATTCTCACCCAGGAGGATGCGCGGCGGATCGAGGAAGACCTGAATCAGCAGCTCACCCACGCGTTGGCGGCCATCAAGACCCGGGCTCCCGAGCCCGACGAACCCTACGACCCGCGCGGTCCCTGGAGCGGTTTCTCGCGCACCCGGCCCGAAGCACCGCCGGTAACCGCGGTGACGGTCGAGAGACTGGCCCAGGTCGCCGAAGGTGTGGGACGGGTGCCCGCTGAATTCGAAGTCCACAAGAAACTTCAGGGCCTGCTGGATCGTCGCTGCAAGGTGGTGGCTGAAGACAGTCCCATCGATTGGTCCACGGGAGAAGCGCTGGCGTTCGGAACGCTGCTGATGGAGGGAAGCAACGTTCGTCTGTCGGGACAGGATTCGGCGCGCGGTACCTTCAGCCAACGTCACGCATCCCTGGTCGATCAGCGCACGGGCGAAGAGTACGCGCCCCTGGCCCATCTCTCGTCGACCCAGGCTCGCTTCGAGGTGTACGACAGCCCGTTGTCCGAAGCCGCGGTGCTCGGCTTCGAATACGGCTACAGCCTGGCGGATCCCAGTACGCTGACGATCTGGGAGGCGCAATTCGGCGATTTCGCCAACGGCGCCCAGGTGATCATCGATCAGTTCATCAGCTCCGCCCACGTGAAATGGCAACGCATGAGTGGCCTCGTCATGTTGCTTCCCCACGGTTACGAAGGGCAAGGGCCCGAACACTCCTCCGCGCGCATCGAACGTTTCCTGCAACTGTGCGCAGAGGACAACATTCAAGCGGTCAATTGCACGACGCCCGCGCAGTATTTCCACGTGTTGCGCCGTCAAATGAAGGGGGCCTACCGCTCGCCCCTGATCATCTTTACGCCCAAGAGTCTGTTGCGGCTGCCCGAGGCGACATCGCACGTGGCCGATTTCACAGCCAAGAATTTTCAGCGGGTGATCGACGACGATCGAGTTTCGGAAAGGCCCGACCGGGTGAGCCGCGTGCTCTTGTGTTCGGGCAAGGTCTTCTACGACATTCGGGAAGCTCAGAAGAAACGGCCGGAAGGCGCCGCCGACGTCGCGGTCATCCGCGTCGAACAGATCTATCCGTGGCCGGGAGTGGAACTCGCGGAGATCGTTCCCCGCTACGAAAACGCCGACACGGTCATGTGGGTGCAAGAAGAACCGGCCAACATGGGGTGTTGGACCTTCGTCCGTGAGCGCTTGACCGACGTCTTGCGTCCCAATCAAAAGATCGGTTACGCGGGGCGCACCGAGAGCGCGAGCCCCGCTGGCGGTTCCCAACGGGTTCACAAGGAACGCCAAGCCAAGTTGCTGGCGGTCGCCTTCTCCGGGCTCGATTGAGGCGCGCGGGTACCGCGTCCCTCCCCCTCTGTCTGCTTCTGGCGGCGCTCGCCCTGGGCTGCCGTTCCGCGCCGGAATGGCCGGACCCGGGGCCGCGCGCGCCCGCCTTGGTGTCCTCCCTGGTGCGCTTGGGTGACCAGGCCCTGGAGCGCGGGGAACTCGCGGGTGCGCGAACGAAATATCAACGCGCTTTGGCGATCGACGCGGGCTCGACCGAGGCGCGCATGGGGATGGCGCGCCTCGCGTTGAAACAGGGGAACGATGCAGCCGCGGAACCCTGGCTGCGCGAAATCCTCGACGCGGACCCGGGTGCGGCGCCCGCCTATACGAGCTTGGCGGGGATCGAGAGTCGCCGCGGCCATTCGGCGCTTGCCCGGGGATTGCTCGAGTCCGCGCTCGCCATCGATCCGGAGTTGGCGCCGGCCCACGCGGCCTTGTGGGAGTTGACGCGCGACGTTCCGGTTCGAGACTCGGGAGGAAGCAACGCGCTGATGGCCGCCGAGGCGCGTCCCTACGACGGCCACGCGTTGATCGGCGCCGCCGGTGCGCTCCTCGAAATGGGCGATCGCAGCGGCGCGGTAGCGAAACTCGAGCGCGCACTCTGGTTGTCGGACCTCGATCCACAGGGACTGAAGCGCACCGTCACCTTGCTCCAGAAGCTCGATGCGGGTTGGTCGCGGCGCCAGATCGTTCCGGCATTCTCCTACGCGGATGCGAGCGTGCGTGCGGATCCCGGCTGGCGCTTCCGCTTGCGTCTACTCTGGCAAAGTGTTTCCAACACCCTCGACCCGGTCTTGGGAATCGCTCTGGTTCCAGCGGCGATCGAAACCTTCGACGTCGAGGCCGACGGAAGTTTCCAACCCCTGGCGGAACGCTTCCGCGATTTCGAAAGCGCGTCCGAGGCCTCCGGCTTGTACGCGATCTTCTCGGCGCGACCACCGAACGCGCGGGCGGGATCGTACCGGCGCGGCCAAGCGGATTTTCTCGGACGCCGCATCGCGCTCCGGCTCGAGAATCCCGCTGCGGACCGGCGTGTTCTGGCCCACGAGACCTTGCATCTGTTCGGCGCGGTCCACGTGGTAGACGAAGTCGGCTCCCTCATGAACCCCAGCGGCGATCGCAGCAGTCTCGACGGGTTGAATATGCGCATCGCGCGAGAGCTTCGGCAGCGACGATTTTCTGCGGGGGGGCTCGAAGAGAACATCTTTCCGACAATCGATGTCGGGGCCACCACGCGTTCCTATTTGCAGCTCCTCGAAGTGAATCTCGAGTTTCGAAGGCTCGGCGCATTGGATCTCAGTGTCGCTCCGGATGTGGCCCGGCGCCGAATGCGCGAGGCCAGCGCCATCGATCCCCACATGGGGGACGTCGCGCGTTTCGTCGCGTTTCTGCTCGCCCGCGATGGGCAGCGCCAGCGCAGCGCGCGCTTGATGGAATGGGCGGCCCATTTCTATGGTGTCGATACGCCGGCGGGCAAGGCCGCTTTGGCGGCGGCGGCGGATGTCGCCGCGCAAGCCCCTTAAGCGGTTTCCCGTCTACGTTCCGCCACAGCAGGCATCGGACCCGTTCGGAGATGCCAGGGGTTGGGTGGCGGCCGGCAACGCGCGCAGGGTTTCCGCGAGGGCATCGGGCGGAGTCAAACCCGCGACTTCGAGGCGGAGACTCCTGGCCAGCGGATCGCTGCTCAATTTCCAAGCGACACTTCCGCAGCATTCGCGTTCGAGGGCGACCCAATTTTCGAGTTTGGCCTGCAAGGACTCGCTGTGGTCGAACTCGATCACGAATCCGCTGCTGCTCGCATCGCCGCGTACCGCTAGGGGCAAAATCTCGCTTCGAATCGCGGCGCTGCGATCCTCGAGTTCGGGCTTCGACAGCGTGCAGACCTCGGAAATATCCGGCATGGGACCTCCAGTGGAAAAACGATTTCACCCAGCATACGACTTCAAGTGAACTTGAAGTCAAACGGTTCCTTCGGCGATCGAAGCCCACAGGGCTCCGGGCCCTAAAGTCCTCCCTGGAATGTGTCGAAAAGGCTACACATGGAGGCGCGTTTTTGGTTGATGGTCTTGGTCCCGTTGGGGCTGATCGCCGTCCTCTCGGTGATGATGGTGGTCTACGTCCGGCGCCAGGCCGAGCGCGAGGTCGGCCTGCCCCCCGCCCGTGACGTGGCGCTGCGGATCGGCACATTGGTCGCCATCGTGGCTCCGTTTTCCGCGTTGCTCTGGGCCTGGCCCGGTCTCGCCAACACCCTCTATCTGCTTGCCCTCACGGGGAGCGTGATTTGGATGGTTTTTCAGGTCCTGCGCGCCCGCCGTATGGGGGACGCGCTGCACCGGCTGACCGCCGCACCCACCCGGCATGTCGCGGTATTCGGATTGTTCTGGCTCGGGATGGGTCTCATGAAGGCCTACGAGTCCGCGCGCTGGGGCGATGCGCTCGACCGCACCGAAGCCGTGTTCTTCGTTCTGGCCGGCGTCTACTTCATCTCCTTCGCGCGCAACCGCATCGCCTTGACGGAGGGCGGGATCGTTCAGAACGTATTTGGACTTCGCTGGGAGCAGATCCAATCCTGGCGCTGGCTTTCGGCCGACGGCCCGGTGCTCGCCATCGTCGTCCGGCGCGGGCTTCCCGGATTCAGCGAGTCGAGGATCCCGATCCGTCCCGAGGATCGCGAAGTCGTGGATTCGGTGCTCCGGGACCGAGCTGGTCCCCCGCAAGTCGCTCCGGCCTGAAGCGAACCCGAAGCGCCGCCTATGGTACGTTCGCGTCTTCCAAGTGTCTGGGAGGCTGCCATGGTGATTACGGTTTTCCGCTCGCGCCTGCTGCCCGAGAACGAGGCCGATTTCCAGGCACTCGCCGACGAGATGATGGCGATCGCTCAGGCCATGCCGGGATTCCTTTCCTACAAGGTGTACGTGGCAGCGGACGGGGAACGGGCGAGCATCGTGGAATTCGAGACCGCCGCGCAGCTCGAGGCGTGGCGCGACCATCCGCAACACATCGAAGCACAACGCATCGGTCGTGAGCGCTTCTATTCCGAGTACAAGCTTCACGTGTGCGAGCCCGCACGCGAGTCCCTCTTCGAGCGTCCGGGGCGCTAACCGTGGCCGGCGCTAAACCCATGCGGATTGCGCTCGATGACGAACGCCGCGCCAGTACCCTGGAAGCGGTACGCCGCTTTTGTCGCGATGAACTCGATCGCGAAGTCAGCGAGTTTCAGGCCGGTCTGCTGCTGGATTTCTTCATTCGCGAATTGGGGGCACCAGTCTACAACCAGGCGATTCAGGACGCGCGCAAGTTCGTCCAGGAAAAACTCGAAGACCTGGAAGGCGACTTCTACGAACCGGAAGAACCCTATTGATCCGAGGCGACGGCTCCGGGCTCGGCGGGGGGCCGGTTCTGATCGAAGGATTGTCCCGCCAGGTGTGAGCCCTCATCGATGCACAGGAAGCGCACGGTCCCCGTGGCCACCACGCGTTTCGCTGCGTCGGTGATCTTCGTTTCCCACACTTGAGATCGCCGCCCGCGCGTGACCGGCGTAGCGACGGCGGTCAAGTTCCCGTCCCGCACGGCGCGCAGGAAGCTCGTGTGGTTCTCGAGCCCGACGGCGCCTTTGCCGCGCTCCATGGCCCAGAGCGCAGCGCCGATCGAGCAGACGGTTTCGACGATGGACGCATACACGCCGCCGTGCACGATGCCGTAACCCTGGAGGTGCTTCTCCGAGATCGGACACGAGATCGTCACTTCGTCGCCGGAGGCCTGTTCGACCTTCATGTCGAGCAGCTGTGTGAATGCGCCGCCTTTGGATTCGAACGCTTGGGCGAAAGTCGGGTTCATCGCGAATTCGTGCCTCCTGGGCGCTGGAGGTTAGGAGGCTCCGCATCCCGTCGCTAGAATGCCGACATGCCCGATCGCGCGGCGGAACTCATCCGTACTCTGTCCCTCGAACCGCACCCGGAAGGTGGGCACTACCGCGAAGTGTTTCGTTCCTTGCGCCGAGTGGTTCCCGACGACGGTCGCGATGCGCGATCCGCCCTGACGACGATCTACTTTCTTCTGCGACGCGGAGAATGCAGTCGCTTGCACCAGGTCCGCTCGGACGAAGTCTGGAATTTTCACGAAGGGGCTGCGCTGGAACTCACCTGGGCCGACGTGGATTTCGCAAAGCCGGTCCGCATTCGGCTCGCTGACGTGTCGGCCGATGCGCGTCCCCAAGCAGTCGTTCCGGCCGATGCCTGGCAAGGGGCGCGCACCACGGGCGATTACACCTTCGTGAGTTGCGTGGTGGGACCCGGCTTCGATTTCGCGGACTTCCGCCTGCTTCGCCAGGATCCCGACGCCTTGCAAGCGATGCGGATCCACTCCCCGGAGCTGGAGCCATTGCTCTAGGGCGTCGTTGGCGGACCGAAGAACGCGATCATTTCGCGGCTGGTGAGTTCGGGCTCGTCGAGCAGGACCCAATGGCTGGCGTCGGGCACTTCCACGAATGCGCCGCTGCCCACGCGATCCCGCGTGAACGCCACGGCCGCGGGATTGAAGAACGCATCGTTGGCGCCCCACACGACGCGCACGGGAATCGTGGGTTGCCCCTTCGCTTCGGGAATCATCGAGCGCGAAGCGCGATAGGAGTGGATCATGGTCGAGATCGCGTTGTCGCGACTCCAGGCGGCCTTGTAGACGTCCATCTCCGCATCGTCGAAGGAGCCCGGGTTGCTGGTCCGACGTAGATTGCGGGCCAAGAGCCACCAATCACCGCTGCGACTCACGAGTTCCGGCAGCCAGGGCATCCGAAAGAAAGTTCGAAACCAACTGATGGTTTCTTCGTGGTCCTCGGGACGCGCCTGGGATCCGGCGAAGGGATGGGCGGCGTTGAAGATCACGGCTTTGCGGACGCGTTCCGGGTGCAGCAGGACCAGACGCCAAGCGACGCCGCCGCCGACGTCATGGCCGGCGAGGAAGGTGGTTTCGTATCCCTGTTGGTCGAGCAGCGCCAGGGCGTCGCCGGCGTAGACGGATTGGCGATATTGCTCCGAGTCACTCGGCTTGTCCGAACGATTGTAGCCGCGTAGATCCGGCGCCATGGCGCGGAACCCCGCGCGCGCCAGGGCCGCGATTTGGTTGCGCCAGCTGTACCAGAACTCGGGGAAGCCGTGCAGGAGCAAAACCGGCGGACCGTCTTTCGGTCCCGCCATGACGACGTGAAGGGTGATTTCCCCGGTGTCGATGCGGTGGGATTCGAGTTCGATCCCCAGGGCCGCTTGGGCCAAGGCGATTTCGTCCACTGCGGGGCGATCGCCCGAACGCCAAGCCAGGAAAATCAGGAATCCCAAGAGGATTCCGACGACGATCGATCGACGGGCGAAGCGTGTCATGTTCGGTGGTGTGCGAATCCGTTGCGTGTTCGCGGGACAGTCTACTACGCAGATGGAACGCGAAGCGAGGCGGTTTTTCGCGCGATACCATGGCAGCGGAGGAGCGCGCGATGGGGACGCTGGTGGGGATTGCGACCAAGGACGCACCTCGAGGGCCGATGCGGGAAACCGACAGCGCCGACCTCTCGCTGGAGTTTGGCGTTGGGCGCGACGCGAGGGGAAAACCCGGGCCCAGACAGGTATCGGTGTTGTCCCGCGATGCTTGGCAGCGCGCGTGTACGGATTTGGGTGCGGAGGTTCCCTGGACCCTGCGTCGCGCGAATCTCCTGGTCGAGGGGTTGGAGTTCGAAGAGACCGTAGGCCGCTTTCTCCATATCGGAGATGCGGTGCTCCAAATCTCCGAAGAGACCAAACCCTGTCGCAGAATGGAACGACAACGCTCGGGGCTCCGCAAGGCGCTCGCTCCCGAGTGGCGCGGCGGCGTGAGCTGCCGGATCGTGACCCCGGGAAGGGTCCGGATTGGCGATCCTGTGAAATTGGACGATGCTGAAGCGGTTCCCGAGCGCGCCCGCCGGAGCGACCCCATGACGGAAGTTCGAGAAAACGCGGAAGTCGATCACGCCGACGTGATCGTGATGCCGCCGGCCCTGTACCTCGTGTCCCTGGTATTGGGTGTGGTGGCGAAGGGGATTCTCGGCGGGACGATCCTTCCGGGAAGCACGCTGCGCACCCTCGCCGGTGTCGTCTCGCTCGGGGTGGGGATCGGCTTCGTCATCTGGTTCTCGCGGGCCTTCGAGGCCTCGGGCCAGGACCGCAGCCCCCGCGAGCCCTCCCCCGAAATTCTGACCCACGGGCTCTACCGGTACTCGCGCAACCCCGCCTACGTGGGGCTCACGGCCATCTTGGCGGGGCTCGGGCTACTGCTCGACAACCCCTGGATCCTGCTCGCCGTGATTCCGACCGTCCTGATCATGCAATACGGCGTGATCCATCGCGAAGAAGCGTACCTCGAGCGCACGTTCGGCGAGGAATACCGCGCCTACAAAGCGCGAGTGCGTCGCTGGTTGTAGAGCGGGTGATGCTGCGGCTCTACGACTACTGGGAGTCCGGGAACGCGTACAAAGTCCGGTTGCTGCTCTCGCTGTTGGACATTCCCTTCGAGCGCGTACATCTCGACATCCTCGCCGGGGAAACCCGCACTGCGGAATTTCTCGCCAAGAACCCGAATCACCGGGTCCCGGTGGTGGAGTGGCCCGACGGGCGGCGACTCGCGGAATCCAACGCGATCCTGTTCTACTTGTCCCAAGACACACCCTATTGGCCCGACGCTGCCTTCGAACGCGCACAGGTTCTCCAATGGATGTGTTTCGAGCAATACAGCCACGAACCCAACATTGCGGTGGTTCGCTTCTGGCATTTTGCGAAGCAACTCGAAGCGAACCGCGATGCGCTTCCCGCGAAGATGGAGGCGGGCTACCACGCGCTCCGCGTCATGGAACAGCAACTCGCGCAATCGGAATTCTTCGTGGGGGATCGGTACTCCATCGCCGACATCGCACTCTACGCCTACACCCACGTTGCCCGCGAAGGGGGCTTCGAACTCGAGGGTTTCCCCGCCGTTGCGCGCTGGCTCGCGCGGGTCGCCGCGCAACCGCGCCATGTCGAGATCACCGCAAGCGTCGGTACACTCGTATCCGCCTAGTCGAGGAGGCCGCGATGCCCAAGGGCGAGTCGCTCTATCACAAAGTTCCCGGTTATCGGGTCGAGCTCGAACCCATAGCGCTTCCGGTCCGGGTCCGGTTCGCGGGGGAAGTCCTGGCCGAGAGTCGCCGCGCCCTGTTGGTCCGGGAAACCCGACATGACCCGGTTCTGTATTTCCCCCGCGAAGATGTGCGCCTCGAACGCTTGGCGCGAACCGACCACCGTACGACGTGTCCCTTCAAGGGAGAGGCGTCCTATTGGACGATTCAATCCGCGGAACGCGCGGCAGAGAATGCGGTCTGGACCTACGAGGATCCTTTTCCCGAAGTTGCGGGCCTGAAAGATTTCGTGGCCTTCTACGCAGATCGCGTAGATTGGGAGTTTCCCGAAGGGAGTCCGCTGTGATGTCCGACGACGCATTTCGCGCGCGATACGGTCCCTGGGCGGTGATCGCTGGCGCCTCCGAGGGGCTGGGGGCGGCGTTTGCCCGCCAGGTTGCGGCGCGGGGAATTCATCTCGTGCTCGTAGCGCGCCGCGGCGAGCTGCTCGCGCAATTGGCGAAAGAGATCGAGTCGAAACAGAACGTGGAAGTTCGCTGGATCGCGGCGGACCTCGCGGAGCCCGCGGCCAGCGAGGCCATCGTCGATCGAACGAAGGATCTCGACGTAGGGCTGTTGATCTACAACGCGGCGGTTTCCGTCGTCGGTTCCTTCCTCGGCGAATCCCTCGATCGCTATGTCGCAGAACAAGAGGTCAATTGTCGTCGCCCCCTGGAGCTCACTCATCACTTCACGCGCCAGATGGCTGCGCGCGGCCGCGGCGGGGTTCTCCTCATGTCCTCGCTGGCCGGCTCTCAGGGTTCGCCCTACATCGCCCACTACGGAGCGACCAAAGCGTGGAACCGCATTTTCGCGGAAGGCCTGTGGGGTGAATTGCGCGCCGCGGGGCTCGACGCCATGGCGTGTAGCGCGGGCGCGACGAAGACGCCGCGCTATCTCGCCGAGCGGCCCGAGGAGGGTACGAAGGGGATCCCGGAGATGGAGCCGGATCAGGTGGTGCGCGAGGCGTTGGCGGCGTTCGGAAAGCAGCCCAGCATGATTCCGGGGACGGTGAATCGAGCGGCTTCTTTCTTTCTGCAGCGCCTGATTCCGCGGCGCGCGGCGGTATCCATCATGGGGCGCGCGTCGAAGCGCGCCGTCTCCATCTCCACATCGTGACCGCACTCGATCGCGACGAACTCCAGCGGTTTCTCGATACGGAGTTTCCCCAGACCACGGTCCGGGTGGAGTCCGTCGGAAACGATTTCGCCCGCGTTCGACAGGAGATCGGCGAAGCGCATTTGCGTCCCGGCGGGACCGTTTCCGGTCCGGTCATGATGTCCGTTGCCGATACCGCGACCTATGCAGCGCTGTTGGCACAGATCGGGCGCGTCCCGCTGGCGGTGACGACGAACCTCAACATCCATTTCCTGCGCAAGCCCGCGCCGGATTGTGCGATCGTCGCCGAAGCGAATTTGATCAAGCGCGGAAAACGCCTGGTGGTGGCGGAAGTCCGAATCTATTCCGAGGGTCATCCGGCATTGGTCGCCCATGCGAGCGTGACGTATTCCATCCCGCCGGGAAGTTGAGCGCGACCCCTATCCCCTCGCGCAGCGGAGAATGGATGCCAGGGAGCGATCCACGTCCTCCTCCTCTGTCGCCCAGCTCGAGACGCTGATCCGCATGGCGGGTTGTCCGCGCCAGCGCGTCGGGCCGCACCAACAGACGCCTTCGCGCTGAACCTCGGCAATCACCCGCGTATTCTCCGCCTCGTCGCCAAACGAAACCACGACCTGGTTGAGCACGACATCGTTCAGAACCGAAAAGCCCGCGGCTTCGAATCCCGCGGCGAAGCGTCGGGCGTGGCGGCAGCAACCGTCGATCAAGGCTTCCACACCCGAGCGTCCAAGCGAACGCAGCGCGGCCCAGATCTCGATACCGCGCGCGCGACGCGAGGCCTCGATGCTGTAGTGGAACGGCTCCCGGGGGCCGTCGACGGGCAAGTAGGCGGCGTCGAAGGACATGGTTTCGCGCAGAGCGTTTGCATCTTTCACGAAGGCGATGCCACTGTCGTACGGAACGTTGAGCCATTTGTGGGCATCCGTCGCCCAGGAGTCCGCGCGCTCGATGCCGGACACCTGGTCGCGCAGGCTCGGTGTGGCGGCGGCCCAGAGACCAAAAGCGCCGTCCACGTGAAGCCAGGACCCCGAAGCGCTGCACCAATCCGCCAGCGCGTCGAAGGGGTCCGACGCTCCACCGTTGACGTTGCCCGCTTGGCTGCAGACGATCGAGGGCGCGGTCAGGCGAGGTAGGGCATCTGCGCGAATCCGGCCTTGATCGTCGGTCGCTACGCTGGTGACCCGGGCGCGGCCGAGTCCCAGCACGCCGAGCGCTTTGCGCACGGTCGGATGGGATTCTTCGCTCGCAAAGACGGGGATTTCGGGCGCTCCGAAAAGTCCGCGCTCTTCCGCGGACCACCCGGCGCGTTCCAGGAGTGCGTGGCGCGCGGCCGCCAGGCCGGTCAAGTTGGCGAGCGTCGCGCCGGTCGTGAATGCGCCGGCGCATTCACGCGGTAGGTCGAACAGGTCGAGGCTCCAGCCGAGCACGGTTTGCTCGATCAACGCGGCGGCGGGTGAGCTCGCGTGCATGAACGCATTCTGATCCCAGGCGTTGGCGAGCCAGCTGGCCGCAAGGCTCGCGGGTAGCGCCCCGCCGACGACGAAGCCGAAGAAGCGCGGTCCCGCGCTCGCCATCGTGGCCGGACCCGCGAATTCATCGAGCTCCGCCAGAACCTGTTCCGGCGGGAGGGGGCCGTCCGGGAGCGGGCGTCCCACCCACTGCGCGAGTCGCGCCACGGCCGGGGCATCCGGCGGAACCGACCGTTCGGGCAGCGCGTCGATGTAACGTTGCGCGCGTTGGGTAGCGTCGAGTAGAAGCGCGGGATCCAGTCTGCGCATGGGGCCTCCGGTAGCTGGGACAGAAACGTACACGGCATGCGAACGGGGCGGAACCGGACAAAGGTGGGGGACGACGGGTTTGTCGGGTGCGGCGCGAATTGTGGGGTATCTTCGCCCGCGAACATCTTCGAGAAGGAGGGACGATGTCCCGCGAAACAGGAATCGTACGCATTGCAGCGCTTGGCGCGCTGCTTGGATTCACGGCGGGTTGTGGGGGTGGGGGCGATTCTGGAATCGCTGAATTCGCCGCAGCCTGTGCGAAGACCACGAACCTGAATGACGAGATCTGCGAATGCATTGCCGAACACGCCGTGGAAGAACTGACGCCCACGGCCTTCGGCTTCCTGGTCGCATCCATGAGTGGCAACGAAGAAAAAACCGTCGAGCTGCGCGGTCAACTCGGCGTCGAAGACGCCATGCAGGCGGGCATGTTCATGACCAGTGCTCCCGCCAAATGCGCCAAGCAAGGCGCGGAGTAGCCTCGCGAAGGGAGTGACGGATGGTTCTGATACTAAAGAACCTCCTGTTTACGGTGTTGGTTCCCGGAACCGTCGCCGGGTACCTCCCGCTCTTCATCGCACGCGATAGCGTTTCCTCCACCGGATTGCAGCTGGCTCTGGCGAGTGCCGTCTTGGGACTCGGCGGGGCGATCTACCTGTGGTGTCTCTACGACTTCGCGTCCTTCGGGCGCGGAACGCCTGCCCCCATCGACGCGCCCGTGCGTCTGGTCATTCGGGGGCTCTACCGGTATTCCCGCAATCCCATGTACGTCGGCGTACTGACGACAATCCTGGGTTGGTCGATCTATTTCGGCGAAGCTTGGCTGCTCGGGTACCTGGCGGCGGTTTGGAGCCTGTTTCAAGCCTTCGTGGTCCTCTACGAAGAACCGCATTTGCGGACGCTCTTTGGCGAGGAGTACCGGTCCTATTGCGACCGGGTGGGGCGCTGGATTCCGATGTAACCGAGTTGCGCGGGATGGCATCACAGGGAAGCCGGAGAAGCTATTGCCACCGTTCCAAACGAGGAGAGACCCGTGAAACTGTCGGACCGCCAGGAAGCAATGTGCGAATCGAGCCGTTGGGATTTCTCGAATCTGCGCGCACTGTTTCTCAACTGCACCCTGAAGCGCACACCCGAGCGCTCCCACACCCAGGGGTTGATCGAAATCTCGAAAACCATCATGGAGAAGAACGGAGTTGCGGTCGACGTCCTGCGTCCCGTGGATTTCCACATCGCCTATGGGGTGTACGGCGACATGAAGGAACACGGCTACGAGCAGGACGAATGGCCGGAGATCTACGAGCAGGTCAAGGCCGCGGACATTCTGGTGCTGACTTCTCCGATCTGGCTCGGGGAGAAGTCGTCCGTTTGCACCAAGGTGATCGAGCGTCTCTATTCCACCTCCGGGGATTTGAATCGCCACGGTCAATACGCGTATTACGGGCGGGTGGGTGGCTGCCTGATCACCGGCAATGAGGACGGCGCGAAGCACTGTTCCATGAACATCCTGTATTCCCTTCAGCATCTGGGGTACACGATTCCCCCCCAGGCGGATGCGGGGTGGCTCGGGGAAGCGGGACCGGGACCCTCCTATTTGGACGAGGGGTCCGGCGGTCCGGAGAACGACTTCACCAATCGCAACACGACCTTCATGACCTGGAATTTGTTGCATCTTGCAAGGATGCTGAAGGAAGCCGGTGGCGTTCCCGCCCACGGCAATCAGCGCTCGGAATGGGACGCGGGCTGTCGTTTCGACGCTCCGAATCCCGAGCATCGCTAGGTGCTGTAGTGGGAACGCGTTCTCGATGGCGACGTCGCGTCAGCGGGGTCGCGGTGCTTGCGCTCTTTCCGGCTTGCGCCTGGCTCGGCGCCAATCCCGCGCGCAATCAATGGCAGTCCGGATTGCCGGGTACGCGCATTCCCCTGTCGGTCGTCGACGTGAAAGCGCGCCACCAGGTTCTCGACGTCTTGCTATCGGGCGGCGGTCTGCGTCTGCACACATTCTTGCCGGCGAACGAGCGCTGTGCGCGAATCGTTGCGTCCGAGGCGAGAGTGGATTGGGTCGCCGGAGGGGCCTACGGATCCCTCGAACGCGAGGACGAGCGCTGTGACGCGGTGGGGATCGGCTCTCTTTCGCAATGGCGCGATCGTCGGCCGAGCGGCGGAGGTGCGGGCTCGCCGGTGCCGCGCAGTCAGGCGACCTTCCGCGAGGTTCACCGCGATGGGGACGTGATTTTCCTGCGTGGAAGATTTCCCCTGGCATCGCGTGTGGGCTGGGTGGGACTCGGAGATACGCTGGCGCTGGTTCCCCGCACCGCCTTGTGCGAATCCGCGATCGAAGACGGTGTCGCCTCCCTCGAATTCTATCCCCGCGGCCAGAACGTTCTCGCCCTGCTGGCGAACCGGGGTCGTTGCCCCATCGAGGGATTGATTCAGCCCCAATAGGGACGGAGTCCCCAACGCGCTATTTCGCGGACTCCATGCGAACCGAGCGCAGGCGGTTGATCGCCGCCGCGACTTCGAATCGTCGGGGCCTCGCCAGATTTCCCGGGTGGTTACCGGGGCGATGAAACGGGTCCAGCGCATCGAGACCGCAATCGTCGAAGAAGGGATCGAGCTTCGCCGCAATCTGTTGTAGCTCGACGTCCGCTCCCATCCACTTCTGACTTGCGAAATGGATCGCGTAGCCAATGGCTCGGGTCTGGCTGCGGTCGACGATCTGTTCGAGTCCGCGCAAATCGATGTCATCGGACCCATAGCGAATGTGATCGAGGCGCGGGGCATCGATCTTGACGTCCCGCCGGCCGCGGGACGAATCGAAGCTCGTGGGAACGGGGATGCGACCGGTCGGCGGCGCGAATTCGGATTCGTCCTCGATGGCGCGGCCGGAGACATGGGTTGCGGCGATCGAACGCGCTTGTTCCGTCACTTCTTCGGGCACGTACTCGCACATTCGGATCACGCGGTCGGCGACTTCGAAATAATCCCCGCACCCGCCCATGACGAGAACCGTGGAGACACCGCGATCTTCATACAGCGATCGCACGCGATCCAAGAACGGGGTGATGGGCTCCTGCTTCTTCGCCACCAATGCTTGCATGCGCGCGTCGCGAACCATGAAATTGGTCGCACACGTGTCTTCGTCGAGCAATAGCCCGCTCGCGCCGATCTCCAGCGCTTCGACGATGTTGGCAGCTTGACTCGTGCTGCCGCTGGCATCGTCGCTCGAGAATGCGCGGGTGCTGCGGCCGTGGGGGAGATTCGAAATGAAGGGACTGATGTCGACGCACTCCACCCGCCGTCCGTCTTCCGCGCGAACCTTCACCAGGTCGGAATCGCTGACCACATACTCTCTTCCGTCGTCCGGAATCTTGGAATAGACGCCGCGTTCGATGGCCCGCAACAAGGTGGACTTCCCGTGGTAGCCGCCGCCCACGATCAAGCTGACACCCCGGGGCACGCCCATTCCGGAGAGCGAGGTGCGGCCATCGGGCAGCGGGTTGGCGAGGTCGAAATGGACGCGCATGGATTCGGGGGAGCGGAAAGGCGTGCTGTCGTCGCCTTGCAGCGGTCGCTCACTGATGCCCGATTCGCGCGGGAGAATCGAACCGTCGGCGATGAAGGCAACGAGTCCGCGTTCGCGAAGCGCGCCGCGGATCCGCGCCTGATTTTCGACACACTCGATGAAGCGCTTCAGCGCTGCGCCGTCTAGATTCTGGAAACGCAGGGACTCTTCCGCGATGGCGGGCAGGTCGTCGCAAAGCAACTCCTCGGCGGCGCGTCCGAGTACGCGCCTACCCGCTGCGGGTAACCCCACCTCGATCCGCGCTTCGACGAACTCGGCATGGACCACCACGGCCGTGCGCTCGAGAACGTCTTGCCCGCCAGCGTCGATCGACACGTGGCCGCTCTTGCCCGACCCGCTGCGCCGCGGGTCCCGGTTGCGGATGGCCCGCCGAACCGCGCGCCCCAGGAAATCTTCGAGCGCGATGCGCCGGTCGCGGTCGCCGAAGTATTCCGTTGGGAACTCGGCGAAAGGTGCTGGAACGCGCAAGCGCACGCGCGAGGGCGCCGCGAAGGGATCGCCTTGGACGTGGTCGATATGGAGTGAGAGGGTGTCGAACAGATAGGCACCGCGAAGGTCTTGGTAGGCCCGGTAGCCGCGTCCATCGATTCGCTCCAGCGCGCGGCGAAGCGATGCTGCCGGGGACTGCATGGAAACAGCTTAGCAGGCGATGGGGAACCCCCGGGTCGAGGGTCCGCAGAAACCCCGAAACGCCTTCGGCACTCAAAACCGGGCGCCGAGGCTCCGATAGGAGGAACGCATTGAGCAACAACCCGCGTACATCTTTGATCGGCCGGCTTGCGGTCCATACCAAGATGATCAGTATGGATCAGCTCGCGGAGGCGACCCGAGTCCAAGCCCGCAAGGGTGGAGAGACGAACCTGGGTCAGGTGTTGGTCGAGAAGGAAATGATCAACCCGGAACAGTTGCAGAAGCTGCTCCGACTTCAGCAACAGGTGATGATCAAGCAGCGCGCCGAACGCGCCGCGGCCCAGGACCCGCCGGAAGTCGGTGTCACACCGGCACCGTCCGCTCCGGTTCCGCCCCAGGAAGCCCCGGCGGCAGCCGTCAGCGCCCCGGTTCCCGCGACTGTTGGAGCGTCGTCGGCCCCTCGCCCCGCGGACCCGGCCCTGAAGGAAAAGCTCGACGAGATTCTGAAGCACGCCGTCCTCAAGCAGGCGAGCGACGTCCATATCCACAGCGGTGCGCCCCTGCGTTTGCGGATCCACGGTTGTTTCATCGAAGCGGGCTCCCAGGTGTTCGAAGGCCCCCAGGTCGAGGGCATGCTCGCGCAAGTCCTCAACGCCGATCAGTGGACCCAGTATCAACAATCCGGAGAGATCGATTTCGCCTACGAGATTTCGGGGTTGGCGCGCTTCCGCGGGAACATCTACCGACAGCAGCGCGGCGCCGATGGCGTGTTCCGGCGCATCGCCGAGAAGCCCCCGACGCTGGAAGATCTCGGACTGCCCACGGACCTCGCGCGCTTCACCAATTACCATAAGGGCCTGGTGCTCGTCACCGGTCCCGCGAGCTGCGGGAAGTCTTCGACGCTTGCGGCGTTGGTGAACATCATCAACGAAGAACGCCGCGAGCACATCCTCACCATCGAAGATCCGATCGAGACCGTTCACCCGTCGAAGCGCTGCCTCGTCAATCAAAGACAAGTCGGCAGCCACACGGAATCCTTTGCACGCGCCTTGCGGGGAGCGCTGCGCGAAGACCCGGACGTCATCGCCATCGGTGAATTGCGCGATCTCGAAACCATCTCTCTGGCCCTCACCGCGGCCGAGACGGGACACTTCGTGCTCGCGACACTCCACACGAACAGTACGATCCGGACCCTGAATCGTTTGATTGGTGTGTTTCCGCCCAATCAGCAGGGCCAGATCCGCACCATGGTCTCGGAATCCCTCAAGGGCATCATCTCCCAACGCCTGGTCCCCACGGCGGACGGCACGCGACGCGTGCCCGCCCTCGAGATTCTCGTGATCAACCGCGCCGTGGGAAACCTGATCCGAGACAACAAGACGTTCCAGATCCAATCCATTCTTCAGACGGGCAGCTCCCAGGGGATGTGTATGTTGGATAATTCTCTGGCGGAGCTCGTGCAAGCGGGAACGATTACGAAGATGGAAGCTCTGCGACATTGTGAAGATCCGCGCCGCTTCGGCGGTGATCCGCGCGAAATCGACGCGGAGGAATAGGCCGGGAAGCCGAACGTGGCCAAAATCGATCAACTGCTTCGCCTATTGAAGGACCAGGGTGGATCCGACCTCCACCTGGCGGCCGGTTTGGAACCGCGCATCCGTCTGCACGGTGTGCTGTCTCCGCTGGAAAACACCGGGGTGCAGGGCGATGCGGACGTGCGAGGGTTGCTGCAAGAAATCGCGAGTGCACCCCACTGGAACGACTACGTCGAAACCGGCGACCTCGACTTCGCCTACGGCCTCGAAGGCGTAGCGCGGTTTCGCGCCAACTATTTCGTCCAGCAAAACGGTGCCGGCGCGGTGTTCCGGATCATTCCCGAGAAGATCATCCCCATGGAAGATCTGAAACTCCCGCCGGCGATCGAAAGCCTCACCCACCTCGAGAAAGGCCTGGTCTTGGTGACCGGGCCCACGGGTTCGGGGAAATCCACCACCCTGGCCGCGATTCTCGACAAGATCAATCGCGACTCCGCCAAGCACATCGTGACCATCGAGGACCCGGTCGAGTTCGTCCATCTGAACAAGAAGAGTGTTTTTTCTCACCGCGAAGTGGGCGCGCATACGGAAGGGTTTCGCGGAGCACTTCGAGCGGCCCTGCGCGAGGATGCGGACGTCATTCTCGTGGGCGAAATGCGCGATTACGAGACCATCTCGCTGGCCCTGGATGCAGCGGAAATGGGTGTGTTGGTTTTCGGGACGCTTCACACGAATTCGGCGACCAAGACCATCGATCGCGTGATCGACGCGTTTCCCGCCGACGCCCAGTCCCAGGCGCGTCTTTCCCTATCGGAATCCCTCGCGGGCATCGTCTCTCAGCTCTTGCTGCCTACCGCCGATGGAGCCGGCCGCTGTGCGGCGCTCGAAATCCTGCTGCGGACCCGCGCGCTTCCGAACGTGATCCGCGAGGGCAACACGCCCATGTTGCAATCGCTGATTCAGTCCGGTCGCAAGATCGGGATGCAGGAAATGGACGATGCCCTGGAAGCGTTGCTGAAAGACAAGAAGATCAGCGCTCGGGATGCCCTCGCCAAGGCGAACAACAAAGCGCGCTTCGAGTCGGCGGGCGAGGCGACGGCGGGCGCCGCCCAAGCCTAACGGGCGCTTCGCTTCTCGTTGGCGGCGAGCCAACGCTTGAATCCCGGTGACGCGCGCCGGCGAAACTCCGCATTCAAATCGAAACGTTCGAGCGCCTGGCGTACCGCGCGTGCGCCGGTAGGAACCGGGTTCGCTTCGAAGAATGCCGCAACTTCGCGCCGGTATTCGCGGCTCGAGAGCGCCGGCGTAGCGTCGATCAGTCGCGTCACGAGCATCGGCGGCATGCGCCGGCGCAAGGAGGACCATCGGCGCTTCACGAACGCCCAGGTGAGTTCGCGAGCCGCCGGATTTCCGAACAGACGCGCGAGCAACATCGCTACATCCTGGGTCGGGATCTGGTCCGTCGGGGTGAGGGTCAGTGTTCGGCGCACCAGGCTGGGATCGCGAAACTCCGCCAGGGCCATGGTGAAGCGGCGCCTTCCCTGAGGCGTCGAAGAGGCGTCTGCGGCGTTCAGATACGCGTCGTAGAGTGCGGCGTCGCCGCGTCGCGCGGCCAGGGAGACAACGGAGTCGGCGAGGTTTGCGTCGAGGGAAGTTCGATCGCGAATGTATTCTCCGCAACGGTCTTCGGCGGCCAGCATCACGGCGTCCCATTCCGCCACTTCGCCCAGCAGCGCGATGATGGCAGCGCGGCGCAAGCGCGTTGCGTCGTCTTCGCGGTCCGCTGGGTCCCAGCCCAGGTCGAGCAGCTGCGTGCCGAATTTTTCGGCGAGCCAATTTCGGTAGGCGTCGCGGACCTTGGTGCCCGCGGGCTCCGCGACCCCGCTGTCGAGAAACGCCAACGGGGCGCGAAGAAGTTGCAGCACGTGCGCTGCGGGTTCGGCACCGCTCGCATCCGCAAGCTTCAAGAAACTCTCGATCTCGGCGTAGCCTGCGCGAACCAGGGCCCATTGATGTCCGAGGAGCCCCATTCGCTCGACCGGAGTCAGCTCCGGTAGGAACTTGGCGATGCGCCCGAGCTCGGCTCCGTCGTGGAGAGGACGGTAGAAACCGGACTCGTCCGCGTTTCCGTAAATGAAGCGCGGGGCGGCGCCGCGCAGGGAAAGCTTTTCCTGGGTCTCGAGCAAGAGCTTCTTCTCGAGCTTCGCACTGCCTCGGCGGGCGCCGCCGACGCGCCCCACCCAGGGGATCGGCCAGCGCGTCGGCACGCCTCGCGCCTTTTTTGCACGGGAATAGAAACGTTCCTGTCGGAAGCGGATCTCCGTGCGGCTGCCGTTCTTGCGCCGCCGAACTTTCAACACCGGATAGCCGGGCTGTTCGATCCAGCCGCGAACCACCGCCTCTACGCGTTCTCCGGAAGCGTCGGACAGAGCGTCCCACAGGTCCGATGCCACGGTGTTCGATTCCTTGTGACGACGGATGTATTTTCGGACACCCGCGCGGAAGGCCTTCGCGCCGAGGTAGTGTTCCAGCATGCGAACGACGGAAGCACCCTTCTCGTAGGTGATCAGATCGAAGTTTTCCGTGGCTTCGTCCGGAGTCTTGACCTCGGTGTAGATGGGATGGGTGCTGTCCAGTGCATCGAGGTTCAGAGCGGCACCGCGATGCAGCTCGAAGTCCTGCCACATTTCCCATTCGGGTTTCCAGCTCGCGACGATTTCGAAAGCCATCCACGTTGCGAAGGCTTCGTTGAGCCACAGGTCATTCCACCATTCCATGGTGACGAGATCGCCGTACCACATGTGGGCAAGCTCGTGGCAAATCACTTCCGCGACGCGTTTCTGCTCCGTCAAGGTGACGGTTTCCGGATCGACGAGCAGCAGCGTTTCGCGGAAGAAGACCGCTCCGGCATTCTCCATGGCGCCGGCTTCGAAGTCCGGTACCGCTACCAGGTCGAGCTTCGCGTAGGGGTACGGGAGATTGAAATACTTCTCGAGGCGCGCCAGGGTTTCGCGGGCCGCCTCCAGGGAGAAGGCGGTGAGCCGCCGCTTGCCGGGAACGTGCCAGACCCGAATTTCGGTCTTGCCCAGCCGGGTCGGCTTCGAGCTTTCGAAATCCCCCACCGCGAGCGCCACCAGGTAGGTGCTGAGTGGGGGAGTCGGAGCGAAATGGACCGTCTTCTTTCCGCCGGAGAGCTTCTGGGTTCGAAGGATCGGGCTGTTGGAGATCACCTGATTTCGCGCGCCCGTGGTCACGCGAATCGCAAAGCGCGCTTTCATGATCGGTTCGTCGAAGCAGGGGAAGAATCGACGCGCGTCGGCGGCTTCGAGTTGCGTGACCGCATAGCGACGCGTGCCCGACGATGCAGCGTAGAGGCCGCGTAGATCGCTGCGCAGGTTTCCGGAAAAACGAAGCTTGAGGGTGGCGGTGCCCGCCGGAATTTTCTGGCGGAAGCGCAATGCGATCGTTTCCCGTTTGGGCCGGGGCTCGATACTGCCGACGCCGGTCGCTCCGCTCGATTCGATCCGAGCGGCGGTGACGTTCAGGTCCGATGCGTGCAGCTCGATCAACGAGCAGGCTTGGTCGATCTCGATCTCGATCGATACGTCGCCTCGAAAGAGTTCGCTCTTCGTCGGGTCGACTTCCACGTGTAGGTCGACGTTCGTGGGACGGACGTCCGGCGATAGGCGAATTCCCCCCGGATCCGAGATGACCCGCGCGCGGGACTTCGGTTTGGCGGTTGTTTTGCGTCGTTTCGACGGAGTGCGAGTGGACGCCTTGCTGCGCGGCACGTGGTCTTCCTACCTCCAGCGGCGGAGTATACCGGGAACGCCGCGGGCCCGCGGCTCGCTATGGGTGAGCGATGTTTCGGAAAGGCGTGCCGAAGATGCGCTCGACATCCGTTGGCATTTCGACGCGCCGCGCAGCTTGAATCTCGAGCCAGCGGGGGCCGGGTTCGCGTTTCGGGTCGAGGTCGACGCGGATTCGGAGCGGTGATTCGGGCCAACGGTACTCCAGGGATCCATCGCTGCGCTGGAGCTCGCCCCCGAGGAGCGTTCCCCACTGCCGGTGCGCGGTCGCTTCATCGCGCGCGGCAATGCGCACGCCCACCAGGCGGACCGGGGCCGGCGGGTCTGCGGGCAGCGGCGGCCAATCCCAATCGAAGGGAATTTCGACATCGAGACCGGGGCTGGATTCGGCCATCTGGACCACGATTCCCTGGGCCTGCTTGGGGTGGAGAAAACATTCCTTCCACCCGGGGTAGCTGTCGTCGTAGCCCACGATCGTGTAGCCGATCTCCTCGGCGCGGTCGGCCGCCGCGCGCAGATCGGGAACTTTGAACGTCACGTGGTGCACGCTGGGGCCGCGGCGGTCGAGGAAGCGGTGCAAAAAGCCGTCCGCAGGGCCAACCGGCTCGATCAGCTCGAGCCGCCCACCGCCATCGAACTCCCATTGTGCGAAACGAAAACCGCCGCCCGGTCCCTTCTCGTAGGTGCGGGCGCCCAGCGCGCCGACCAGGAACGCCGTGGTCTCCGCGATGGAGCGAACCCCAATGGCGACGTGATCCAGGCGCACAGCGAAGCGGTTTTCGCTCACGCGCTCCGCGCACATCGGAAACCCACGAACGCGTTGCGCTCGTGGGGGGGGTGGAAGGCCCGGGCAGAATTGCACGCCAAGAGGGTGGAGGTCGCCCATGAGCCGCCGCGAGCCACCCGCAGTTCTTTCGATGGATCCGACGTCTCGAGCGAGGACCCGGAATCCGCGCGGAAGGTACTCGACGTCCATTCCCAAACGTCGCCGATCATCTGCTGGCAGCCGTAGATGGACCGCCCCGAGGGATATACACCGACCGGAGCGGGACCGAAGGTGCGGCAGTCGAGGTTGGCGCGTTCGGGGGTGGGTTCCTCGTCGCCCCAGGGCCATTTTCGCGCGATGCCGTATTCGGGGTCCCAACTCGCAGCCATCTCCCATTCTTCTTCGCTGGGCAGGCGCTTTCCCGCCCAGCGCGCGTAGGCGGCGGCCTCGTATTGGGACACGTGAATCACCGGTCGGTAGCGCGCCAGGCGTTCCCAGCGGCCAAAGTGTTGTTCCTTCCAGCCTTCGTTGTCGCGATGCCAGACGCTCGGATGATGGGCGTTGGCTTCGGTGCGCCAGACCCAACCCCCGTCACTCCACAGGCGACGTTTTTCGTATCCGCCATCCTCGATGAAATTCAACATGTCGCCATTGGTGACGGGAACCGTATCGATCCAGAAGGAGCTCACGTTGACCCATTGCTCGGGCGTCGAGAATGGCGCGCGCGACGAACGATGGGATCCGATTCGACAGGGTCCGCCGGGTACCAGCACCATAGAACCTTCGGGCGCGCGCAAAACCGAGGGCGGGTTGACGCGACACACGGGTTCGTAGGGAATCGCCATGGATTGGATCGATTGCAGAATCTGCTCGTGATGTTGCGCTTCGTGCTGGGCCAGGCGTCGGTAGAAGAGTCCTTCCTCCAGGAGGGGATGATCGTTTTCGAAATCGACGGTCTGTAGCTCGCGCAGGGTTTGCGCCCGCACCGCGGTCAAGTACTGGGCAATGCTCGCGCGGCGCGTGTGAACCGCCGCTGCCCGCGTCCAGTGCGTGCAAATGGGATCGGTGGTTCCGTTCGGATCCCCGAGATGTTCGAGGCGTATGCGCTCTTCGAAGCCCGCCAGGTGTTCGAGCTGGCGCGCGATGGATCGGTCGCCACCGCGAAAGAGCTGTTCGTCGCCCAGGGGTTCGACGATCTGCCGGGTTTTTTCGCGCGTTTCCCAGAGCTCGGCGTTGAGTTTTCGGCGCAGGGTCGTGCGGGGGCCCTTGGGAACGCGCCGAATCAGCAATACGGCGAAGCGCTGCTCCGAATCGCGATAGAATTTTTCCAGACGCAAGCCGTAGTGGCCGATCTCCGTCGCGAGGCGTTCGATGCGGAATTTTCGGCTGATCTCCGTCATCACCATTTCGCCGCGTGCGATCCGAAACTCGCGTTGGATGGATTTCAGGCGGATCGTGACGGTCTCGCTGAATCGCGCGTAGATTTCGATGCGTTCGAGGCGGTCGTTCCAGAACGCGACGTGTTCGACCGCATCGAGGGGAACATCGGTTCCGAGTTCTCGGTTCATGCGCTCGAACAGGTTGCGCGTGAAGGCCCTCGTGTAACCTGCGGCGTCGTCGTAGGCGGGTTCGAGGACGTCGGCGGATTTCACGAGATCGACGCCCAGCAGGAAGAAGTCGCCCGGATGGAGCGCGTCTTCGATGCGTTCGAGGAAGCGCGCGACTTCGGGCGGGGAGAAGTTGCCCAGGGTGGAACCCAGGAACATCAGCATCTTGGGCGACAGGTCATCGAGCTGTTCCAGGGCGCGTTCATAGGAAGTGGCGAGTGCGGAGACGCGCAGCGAGTCGAAGTCGCGCGTCAGGGTTGCGGCGGAGTCGCGAACCACGCTGGGGTCGATGTCGATCGGAACGTAATGGGCGGGACCTTGCTCGGTCCACGCTTCCAGCAGGCGCCGGGTCTTGGCCGAGGTTCCGGAGCCGAGCTCGACGATCGGCAGGGCTCCCACGCGCTCGCGAATCTCGCCCGCGTAACGGGACAAGATTTCGTCTTCCGCGCGCGTGGGATAATACTCGGGTTGGTCGGTGATCTTCGAAAAGATCTCGCTTCCCTTGGCGTCGTAGAGATACCGACAGTTCAGCCAGCGCGGGTTGTCGGAAAGGCCGCGGGCAACGGAAAGCGCAAACGCTTCGCGGTCCGTAGAGACGGAATCCAAGAACAGAGCCCAGCGGTCGCCTCTTTCTTCGCGGAAGGGGCTCACCCCGGGGAGGGTGGCCCGCGCGCGGAGGGCTTGCGCCGGATCCCACATAAGCGCCGCAGTATACCAGAGCGATTCGAACCGCTACTGTCCGCGAGGTTTCCGAGATTCTCGGAGGCTTCCCCCCTGGATCAATGACTCCTCCCGTGGAGAAGGTGTATGAGCGAGCTCCCTCGCGAACAATGGGGCAGTCGCCTCGGATTCATTCTCGCCGCCGTCGGTTCGGCGGTGGGGCTGGGAAACATGTGGCGGTTTTCCTATCTCGCAGCGGAAAACGGCGGTGCGGCGTTTCTGGTGCTCTATATCGCCATGGTGGCGCTGGTGGGGCTACCGGTGATGCTCGCCGAATTCGTCATCGGCCGCGGCTCGGGCCGCAGCCCCATGCAGGCTCTGGCCCATTTCGGGGGCAACGGATGGCGTCCGTTGGGGGGGCTCTTCATCGCGTCGGGTTTCGTGATTCTTGCGTACTACTCCGTGATCGCGGGCTGGACCCTTCGCTACGCCATCGAAGGTGCAGTCGCGGGCTTCGGCGGCGACGCCGAGGCGACTTTCGGGGCGGTCGCGAGTGGAACGCCTGCCATCCTTTGGCACCTGGTCTTCATGGCGATCACGGTGTTCGTCGTCGCCGGCGGAGTCAAAAAGGGAATCGAGCGCACGGCGTTGATCTTGATGCCGCTTCTGTTCGCCATCGTCATCGGTTTGGCGATCTACGCCTCTACGCTGGACGGAGCCGGAGCGGGGTACACCTATTATTTCGACACGAGTTTCGCGGAAATTCTGTCGGCCGACGTTCTCAAGGATGCCGCGGGGCAGGCGTTCTTCAGTCTCAGCCTGGGAATGGGCGCCATGCTGACGTTCGCGAGCTATCTCTCGCGCGAGAATCATCTTCCCAACGAATCGGTTTTCATCGCCGGTTCGGACTTCGCCGTGGCGTTCATTGCCGGACTCGTGGTGTTCCCGATGGTGTTTGCATTCGGCCTCGGGGATGCCGTCTCGGGAAGCACCGTGGGAGCGTTGTTCATCACGCTTCCGACCGCGTTCTCGGAAATGGGGGGAGCCGGGCGCGTGGTGGGTTTCATGTTCTTCGCCAGCTTGGTCGTCGGGGCACTCACTTCGGCGATCTCACTGCTGGAAGTCGTGGTTTCCTCGGCTGTGGATGGTCTGGGATGGGGACGCAGAAGCGCCGCCATCGTCGCCGGCTGCGCGATCGCGGCGCTGGGAATTCCCGCGGCGTGGAACACCGACATCCTGGGGTTGATGGATCAGATCGCGGGCAACTTCTTTCTCGTCGCCGGCGGGCTGGCGCTTTCGGTCTTCACCGGGTGGATCATGACCGAAGCCATGGAGGAAGCGGGTGTGGGTGCGCCCGGCGTGCGTTGGTTCGGTCTGTGGCGGGGATTGCTCCGATTCGTCGTTCCCGTGATTCTCAGCTTCGTGCTGTATCACACCGCCGTCGACACGTGGAAAGCGATCGCGGGTTTCATCCGCTAGACGCAATCAATCGAACAGTCCCGCGCGGCGCGCCGCCGCCAGTGCGTCGATCACGTCGATGCGCCGGATGACCTGTCGGATTTCGTCCGCAAATTGACTGCGTGCCGCGGCCAGGTCCGGACGCTGCTCGTCGAGGAGTCCGCGGTTGCCCGCCAACCGATACGCCGTGGCAAACAGCACCTGGGACACGGATTCACTGCTCTGGATGCGACGCTGCAAGCGATATTGCTTCCCGAGGGCGAGGCACTCGTTCACGAAGGCCGCTTTCCCCACCGGCACCGCAGGGTCGCTCTGCTCCAAGGCATCGGCGACGACCCGGTAGGCCTCGAGGAAGGGGCGGATCATGCGATGGGCGGCGAACGGCCGCAGGCTTCGGATGAGCGCCTGGATGTCCTCGCGACTGCTCGTCAGGCGTTTTTCCCATTCCGGGTCCTGCATGGCGATCTCCCGCCGCAGCTGGCCTTTGAACTCGTCCTTCTCCGAGAAGAAAAAGTCGAACTTGAGTAGATCGCGCAGTCGCATGGCTTCGTCCCAGAACTCGACTTCCGGATGCGCGACGTCGTTCTCGGCCGCGCGCAACAGCGCGAGTTCCCCGATGGTGGCATCCAGGAAGAAGTGGAGAATGCTGTTGCGGTAATACGCGGCGGCGAGATGTTGCTCGGTGCGGATCGCATAGACGGCTTCGGGGCCCTCGGCGAAGCACTCCACGACGCCGCCTTCCACCAGGGTGTCGAGCACCGCGGTGATGCCCTGGCTGCTGCCGAGTTGTTCCAGGGGAAAGGTCGTGGGCAAGCCCCGGCGGCGGACGTAGTCGATGAAGGGGTCGAGCGATTCCCGGACCTCGCGCACCGAAAGCGCGCGATCTCCGACTTCCAGCAACGCCAGCGTGGCGAGGGAATTGGGCGTGATGGGGGTCGAGCGGTTGATGCGCACCGCGACTTCGAACGCGAGTTTTTGCAGGTCGAGGCTGCTTTCGTCGGGGTTCGGCTCGGCTTCCGGAGGCGGGGGCCCGAGGGATTTGCGCAGGGAGATCGGCTCTCCGAAGCGGATGTGGATTTCGCCGTAGCGCCGTTTCATTCGCCGCACGATGCCCACGAACCAGCGGAAGCTCTCGGTTTGTTTCTTGCCGCCCCGTTGCTCGGCTACGTAATCCCCGACATCGGAGATCTGGTCGTAGGCGATGGAAACCGGAATCAAGTAGACGTCGTCGCTCTTGGCGCGCCGGTAGGAGTCCACGACCGAAGCCAGCAGACCGAAGCGCGGCGGCAGCAGCTTCCCGGACCGAGAACGTCCGCCCTCGATGTACCACTCGAGGGAGAAGCGTTTCCCGATCAGGTAATCGATGTAGTTGCTCAGAACGAATTTGTAGACGGGATTGTCCCGAAAGGTGCGCCGAATGAAGAAGGTTCCGCTGCGCCGCACCAGCGGACCGATGGGGAAGAAATTCATGTTGATGCCGCCGGCCGTGTGGTTCGGCGGGTGGCCGTTCTCGTGGAGCACATATTGGAGAACCAGATGGTCGAGGTTCGATTTGTGGCTCGGCAGGAAGACCACCGGGTGGCGTTGGGCGAGGGCGTAGATGCCCCGCAACTCGTCGCCGTCGTAGTTGATCTGCTCCCGATAGCCGCGCGTGTAGAGCCAGCGAATCAGGTGGGCGGCGAGGTCGATCACGTAGGTGCTGTGGGTGGCGGCGATCTCGCGCAGGTAGCGCGCGGCGTCTCGCGAGACGTGCGCGGGTTGGCGGCCGAGTTCCCGGGCCAGATGCGCCATGCCGCCGCGGAAAGACGGAAGCGCCAGGATGTCTTCGTGGACGAAGCGCGGCACCTTGTAGCGCGCTCCGCGCAGGCGGCGTTCGGCGCGTTCGAGCGCCAGGGTGGCCTGGCGGCAAACGAACACCGCCAAGCCCGTCGTCTCGCCGGACTCGGCGCCGCCGGCCGAACGCCAGCGCGCGCGCAGCTCCGACACCGGAGCCGGGTCGCCGGCCACGATGCGGCAGCGATCGGGGTTGCGGCGCAGAATGAACGATTGACGCAAGCGACCGGGATCTCGCGGATCGCCCAGGGTGAAGAGATCCGAGATGCCCGCACTGCGGACGCCCCCGCGTTGGGGCGCGAGCCACGCCACGCGGACCGGGGCCAGGAGCGTTTCGTCTTCGGTCGCGACACAGTCTTCCAGTCGCGTGTCGATGGGATTGCGGCGCCGGCGACGCCGCGAGGCGGGAATGAGGATGGAGTCGCTGGCGGCACCCTCCGGGCGCGTGCGTGCGATCCAGTCTTCGATCAGCCGCGCCTCGAGCCCGCTCGAGGCGTCGACGAGGAACACGACGCGACGCCCCGGTGTGGCGGGCCACATCGGGTCTTCGGGTAGGCGGGTCCCGTCGCGGGCGACGGCGCCCTGGACTTGCCCGGTTTGGGCAATCTGGCCCATCCTTCCCATTCTATCTGGAAACCTGCGCCCCGTGGGGCTTGGAGTTCATCATGTTCGAGCAACGCCGCTGGCCCCGTGAGGGCATTCTCCCCACCATCGCCGGCCTCGCCTGGTTGTGGAATGCCGCGAGTTTCGGGGTCGTGGGCTTCGCATTTTCCATCATTCCAGGCTTGCTCCTCGTGGGTTCGGGTATTTCGATCCTGCTTTGGGCGGGCGATCGACGAATCACGCAATTTTCCGCCCTTGGCGGACTGTTGGGCATCCCCTTCTCCCTGCCGGTTTTCTTCGTGGCGGGTTTCGGAGTGGGGCTACTGCTGATGGCGCTCTCGATTGCGAGCTTCGTCAGCAGCGGTGCGGCCGCCGTGCGGCAGGAGCCCCACACGGCGGGCGTTCCCGTGCCGGAGCCCAGTCTGAAGTTGTCCGCCAAGGTCGCCCTCGACGACGTTCTGTGCTCCACCATGATGATCAGCATGCCTTTGCCCGAACTGTCGCGGCATCGACAGATCGCCGAGGAAATCGGCGTCGCGCGCAACCTGTTCGAAGCGCGCGGTTGGCTCGAGAAGCCCGAGGACTACCATCGGGCGCCGCCGATCCTCGAAGCGCCGCGCATCCGTACCGCCCGGGCGGCGGGCGTCGACTACGAGCACATCCGATTCGAGAGTGGTTACGCCCCGCATCCCGAAGAGCCCGGACGCGAACGCTGGCTCGGTTACGAGAAAAATCGAACCGCCCATGCCTGGGTGCTGCGCAAAACCGACAAGCCCCGGCCCTGGCTCATGTGCATTCACGGTTTTCAGCTCGGCCGTGCTCCCATCGATCTCACGATCTTCAAGGAGTTCCACGAGCGCTACGGGATCAATCTCGTGATGCCGGTATTGCCCCTGCACGGGCCCCGCACCGAGGGACGTCGCAGCGGCGACGGCTTCGTTGCCGGCGACTACCTCGATACGGTTCACGCCCTGGCGAATGCGATGTGGGACATGCGTCGCTTGCTGTCCTGGGTGCGTAGCCAGGAGGCGCCCGCGGTCGGGGTCTACGGGCTTTCGCTCGGGGGCTACAACGCGGCGCTCCTGTCCTGTCTGGACAACGATCTCGCGTGCGCGATTCCCGGCATTCCGTTGACTTGTTTCGCGCGAGCCACCTGGCGCCACGGTCCGCCCCTCTGGCTGCGTTATGCGGAATACGACGGGTTGTCGCGGCCGGACGTCGAGCAGCTGATGAGCGTGGTCTCTCCCCTCGTGCTCGAGCCGAAAGTTCCCCACGCGCATCGCTATCTCTTTGGCGGCGTGGCGGATCGGCTCGTACCGCCGGATCAGGTGCACGACCTTTGGGTGCATTGGGACAAGCCGCGCATCGTCTGGTACCAGGGCGCCCATGTGACGTTTCGAAGCGAACCCGAAGTGCGACGCCTGCTGCGCGACGCCGTCCACGAGTCCGGCCTGGTGCCGAGCTAGGCCGGCGCCGTGCGTTGGATTCGAATCGCCCCGGTACCGAAGATGGCGAGTACGTAGGCGACGGCGAAAATCTGAAACGCCAACTCGTAACTTCCTGAATCGTCGTAGATCCAGCCCGCCAGGGGCGCGCCCACGAAGATGATGGGTACTTGTACCGGCCGCATGAGGCCCATCACTTTCCCGTAGGACAGCCGTCCGAACACCATACCGATCAAGCTTCCACTCAGGGGGATGATGCCCCCCATGCCGAAGCCGAACAGCAACGCGGCTGCGAGCAGCGTCGGGTAGGAGTGCGCCGTGATGAGCAACTGGACCGCCATGAGTTGCGTGCCGAAACAGACCCAGACCGCAATTCGTGGACTCATGCGATCGAAGAGCCAGCCGAAGAAGATCTTCCCGACGGCTCCCAGCAACGCGCCGAGGGAGAGCACCGACGCCGCGCGATAGGGCGCAATCCCGAGATCTGTCGCGTAGGGGACCAGGTGGGTGAGGATCGCCGACATGGATGCGATGACGAGAGAGAACGCGAAGGAAATCGCCCAGAAATTGGCGTTGCGGAAGATTTCGCCGCTGCTCCAGGTGCGTTCCTCGGCGCGGGCGGGAAAGCCGGGTTCGGGCGGCGAATCGCCGTCGGGCAACAGGCCCAGATCTTCGGGCCGGTTGTGGACGAAGCGCAGGACCGGCGGAATCACGATCACGAGCGTCCCCACGGCGTAGATGAGAAACGCGGTGCGCCATCCCGAATGGGCGATGAGCCAGGTTGCAATCAGTGGCATGGCGACACCGGACAGGGAAATGCCGATGGTCGCGATCCCCATGGCGCGCCCGCGCCGGGCGATGAACCAATTGGTGACCAACTTGGCCGAAGAAATGTTGCCCATGCAGGAAGTTCCGACGGCGGTCAGCGTTCCCAGGATGACGTAGTAGTGCCACAGGGACCCGACCTGGGAAGACAACGCGAAGCCCGCAGCCGTCGCCACCGCTCCGGCCACCATGATGTTGCGCACGGGGTAGCGATCGATCGCCCGACCGATGAAGGGCGCCGTCAACGCACCCATCAAATTGACCAGCGCGAGCCCGATGGAGACGCCGAGCCGGGAACCGTCGAGGTCCGCCGCCAACGCTTTGAAGAACACACCGTAGGAATAGAAGAAGAAGCCGACACCGATGAAGTCGGCGAGAAACGCGACGGCAACGATTTTCCAGCCGTAGAACCGGCTTGGCGAAATTCGCGCGGGGGCGGGATCGCTCACGAAGCGTCTTCTTGCCGACGGCGGGTCAGGGCGGCGAGCGTGGTCTGGTGGACCGTCCGCGTGATGGGGTAGTTCCGGGCGAACAAGATCGAGGCGAGGATCAAGGCCGCCGGGCCGACGGAGGTCATCAGTCGAATCGACCAGAGCGTGGTCTCGGATTGCGTGGGGAGGTGGGGGTCGTAACCGGAGAGATCGAGGACAAGGCCCGCCAAGGAGACCACCCCGGCGCCGGCGAGTTTTCGCACGAACATGAAGACGCCGTTGTAGAGGCCCTCCCGGCGTTCACCGGATTCGAGTTCGTCCTGGTCGATGACTTCGCCCAGCATCGACCAGGGAATCAGATCGACGACCGCGAACCCGATGGCGGAAATCGGGACGCAAACGTAGAGGATCCAAGGCGGCCACTCGGGTTGAAGGCCCAGGAACAACGACACGGTAAAGGCCCACCAGACACAGCCGATCACGAAAACCGGCGCCTTGTCGCTCTTCTGCGATTGCTTGAGCCAAAAGGGCAGCGCGGCGATGACGGTCGCGAAAAACAGGAACATGACGTTCGTAAAGTCTTCCGGGCGTCGGATCCAGCGCTCGAGGAAAACGATCAGCATGGCGCCCACCAGGTCCATCGCCATGCGGCCGAACAGATACATGCCCGTCACCCGCACGAAGGCACGGTTGTTCGACAGGGCGCGCAACCCGTCGCGGAAGCCGAGCGTCGGCTGGGTGGATTGGAAGCTCGGATTTTCCCAACTCGAGTAGTAGACGAGAATCCAGGGAATGGAGACGATGCCGCCGTAGAGCAGGCCCGCCATGGCGAAGCCCTGGGCACCATCGCCAAACGCCTTGGCGACATCGATCAACGCGACGGCGGCGAAGATGCCGATCACGGACCCGATGTTGCGATAGGTATGGAGCGATGTGCGCGCGTCGTAGCCCACGGCCATTTCGGGAAGCAGGGCCAGGTAGGGGACCGACACCACCGTCAGCGCGAGACTCATCAGCACGTAGGTAAAGGTGTAGTAGGCGAAGCGCGCGCTCTGCGCCTCCAAGCCCGGTTGCGCCCACATCATCGCGAAGCTGACGCCCAGGGGGATCGCGCCGATCAGGAAATACGGGCGACGTCGCCCCGCCTTCCAGCGCGTCAGATCCGAAATGCGTCCCATGAAGGGATCCGTGAGAGCGTCGACGACGCGGCCGATCAACGGAATCAATCCCGCCAGGGCCGGGCGCATGTCACCGTGCTCGGGCAGGAACTTCAGGGTGTAGATCATGGAAAGCGCGACGAGGACGGTGTTGACCGTGAAGTCGCCGACCGCGTAGCCGCTCATGCGCAGGGGGGTTAGACGGGAATCCTCCCCGGAGTGGTCATCGCTGGGGGTGGCGGGCAAGCATCCTCCGCGGGCGCAGGTCCCGGTATATCCTATTCCCATGGGAACAGCGAATCTCGAGATCAAAGCGCGTTGCCGGGACCTTGCAGCGCTTCGCGCACGAGCCGAGGCCTTGGCGACGCAGTACGTCGGAATCGATCAGCAGACCGATGTTTACTTTCGAACCCAGCAGGGCCGCTTGAAGCTGCGTATTTCGAGTCTTTCGGGCGGGCAACTCATTCCCTACCGGAGACCCAACCAAGCGGGACCGCGCCGCGCGGATTACCAGGTCATCGCGATCGACGACCCGGAAGGCCTGCGGGAACTGCTGACGGAACTATTGGGCGTGCACTGCGTCGTGCGCAAGCAGCGCGAAATCTTCCGGGTCGACAACGTACGGATTCATCTCGACCGGGTGGATGGTCTCGGCGACTTCATGGAACTCGAAGCGGTGTTCGACGGGAAGAAGGCGGGGGAACCGGCGCAACTCGCCCGCGTCGAACACCTGATGCGTGAACTCGGTGTCGACGCGAGCGAGCTGATTCCGTCGTCCTACGAAACCCTCCTCTCGGAGGGGGCCGATTAGGCGATGTCCGCCTTGCGGTACATGGCGACGACCGCTGCGCCGCCCAGACCGAGATTGTGCTGCAAGGCCACCTTGGCGTCTTCGACCTGGCGTTTGTCGGCTTCGCCGCGGATCTGCCAATTGAGTTCCGCGCATTGCGCCAAACCCGTGGCTCCCAGGGGATGCCCCTTCGAGATCAGCCCACCGGACGGGTTCACCACGACCTGGCCGCCGTAGGTCTGCGCGCCCTCGTCCACGAACTGGCCCGCCTTGCCTTCCGGGCACAGCCCCAACCCTTCGTAGGTGACCATCTCGTTGGCGGAGAAACAGTCGTGTAGTTCTACGACGTCGACATTCTCCGGTCCGAGCCCCGATTGCTCGTAGACTTCCTGGGCGGCCTTCCGGGTCAGATCCTGGCCCACCATCTTGATGCAGCTCTTTTCGTCGAACGTGCTCGGCATGTCGGTCGCCATGGACATCCCGATGATTTCCACGGCCTTGGCCTGCAGGTTGTGCTTCTTCACGAACTCTTCGTTGCAGAGAATGGCCGCGCCCGCGCCGTCGGACGTGGGGCAGCACTGCAGCTTCGTGAGGGGGTCGTAAACCATGGGCGCATTCAGGATGTCTTCGAGGGAGTATTCATCCTGAAATTGCGAATACGGATTGTTGACCGAGTGCTTGTGGTTCTTCCAGCCGATCTTGGCGAACTGTTCCGCCGTGGTGCCGTATTTCTCCATGTGCTCGCGCCCTGCATTGCCGAACATCTGCGGAGCCGCCGGCGCCTTGGCGAAACCGCGCAGGTCCACCATCAGCTTGAAGTGCTTGTCCATGGGGTTGGTGCGATCCGTATACTTGATCCCCAAAGAACCCTTTTCCATCTTCTCGAAGCCCAGCGCCATGGCGCAATCCGCCAGTCCGCCTTCGACGAACTGCTTGGCCATGAAGAGTGCGGTGGAGCCAGTGGCACAGTTGTTGTTCACGTTGTAGACCGGCACACCCGAGAGACCGAGCTCGTAGGCGGCGCGTTGTCCACAGGTGGAATCGCCGTAGCAATAGCCCACGGCCACCTGATCGATGGAGTCGTAGGGAACGCCCGAGTCTTCGAGCGCGCGGGTCCCGGCTTCCTTCGCCATGTCGGGGTAATCCCATTCTTTGGAACCCGGTTTTTCGAACTTCGTCATGCCGACGCCGACGACGAATACTTTCTTGCCCATGGAGGGTCTCCTTTCAGTCGATTCAGTGTGCTGAATAAGAGCCAGTGTTGATTTTCGAGTCAATCACTATAGCGCGGGAGGCGGCGCAGAGGCGTCCTTCCAGAGGTCTTGTACACGCCCCGCAATCTCGTCTCGAATGGATCGGAAAACCGCGAGAATGTCGGCTTCGGTTCCGCGGGCGCGCGCGGGATCTTCGAGGGGCCAATGGCTGCGACGGGGGTTGCCGGGAAAGGCCGGGCAGCGTTCCGCGGCGTCACCGCACAGGGTCACGACATGGTCGATCCGATCGAGGGGGACAGCGTCCAGGTCTTTCGCGTGCTGGACCGAGATATCGATTCCCACCTCGTCCATGACGTGGATCGCAAGCGGATGAATCGCGGTGGGGGCAATGCCCGCGCTGTGCACGGCCTGGTCCGGGGGCGCGTGCCGGCGCGCGAAGCCCTCTGCCATCTGGCTGCGGCACGAGTTGCCGGTGCAGAGGAACAGGAGATCGCCCAAAGCCGTTCTCGATCAGGAAGGCGAAGCGGCTTCCGGCTCCTTCTCGGCGGTCGCTTCCTTGGCGGCACTCTCCGCCACCTCTTCGTCGAAATCGAGCAGCAGAGAATCGTCACCATTGGCGAGCGAGTGGGCGGAGTCGGTTGGCGCCAAACTGTTGGCGCCCTCGGCGAGGTGTTCGTAGAGGGACCGGTATTGCATCGTCATGGCTTTGAGGAGATCCGAGGTGCGCCCGAAGTGTGCGGACACGCGCTCGGTCTGCTCGCTCATCTGCGATTGGGCTTCGTTCAACTGTTCCTGGGTGTCGCGAAGCTCGCCTTCCAGTTCTTCCATGCGCTGTTTGTTGCCGCCCCGACCGCGACCGAAGACCACGCCGAGCGTGAATCCGATGACGAGCGAGGCGAGCGCGAGTACCGCTCCAGCCTGGCTGATACTTTCGATTCCCATGGTTTCCCCCCGAGGAGCGGGCTTGGAAGCTCCACCCGTCCAAACCAGTGTAAGCCGCCCACGCGTGGCCACAACTCCCAATCGCCTTTCGGAAAGCGTTACATAACGCTGTTCGAATTGGCTTGGGCGCTACTTCGTGCCACCCTTCGAACATGGCGCTTGGCGACGACGTACGGCCGTATCTGACGCAACTTCAGGACCGAATCTGCGCCGCCCTCGAGGACGAAGACGGGACGGGACGCTTCCACGAAGATGCCTGGGAGCGCCCCGAGGGCGGTGGCGGGCGTTCGCGGGTGTTGTCCGACGGCGCGGTCATCGAGCGCGCCGGGGTCAATTTTTCCCACGTGCTCGGCAAGGGGCTACCTCCCTCGGCCACGGAGCGCCGGCCGGAACTCGCCGGCCGCCCCTTCGAGGCCATGGGGGTTTCGCTGATCGTTCACCCCAAGAACCCCCACGTCCCGACCTCCCACATGAACGTGCGCTTCTTTCGCACCGCCGGCCCGGAGCAAGAACCCATCTGGTGGTTTGGCGGTGGCTTCGATCTCACTCCCTTCTATCCCGTCGAGGAAGACGCGGTGCATTGGCACGAAACCGCGCGCGCGGCGTGCCAGAAATTTGGCGACGACGTGTATCCCGAATACAAGAAGGGGTGCGACGAATATTTCTTCTTGAAGCATCGCGGCGAAACGCGCGGGGTCGGAGGATTGTTCTTCGATGACCTGAATCGCGGCGGGTTCGAACATTGCTTTGCCCTGACGCGCTCGATCGGCGACCACTACCTGCCCGCGTACCTCCCGATCGTCTCCCGGCGCAAAGCCACTCCCTACGGCGACCGCGAGCGCGATTTCCAGCTCTACCGCCGCGGGCGCTACGTCGAATTCAATCTGGTCTATGACCGGGGGACGCTGTTCGGCCTGCATTCCCAGGGCCGGGTCGAATCGATCCTCGTCTCCATGCCTCCGTTGGTGCGCTGGGAATACAATTGGCAACCGGAACCGGGAACCCCGGAAGCGACGCTCTACGAGCGCTACCTGAAACCGCAGGATTGGTTGGGCGCGGCCTAGGCACCCGGGGACGCACGCAGCCTCGCCATCTACGGAAGCCGCTTTCTTATACGCAGCGGGTCCGGGACCGCCGCACTTCCAAACCGGCTTCATTTCTACTTGATTGGATCCGCACAGATAGGCCGCTGAGGCGCGCATCGCTTGCCGGTCTTCTGCCGATGGCACGTAGCTTGCGAAGTTCAGTCGTGGAATCGGACAGGCACGGGTCGCCTCAAGGGTTGTGAAGATCGCGCCTCCGATGTGACACGAATCCGAGTTGCGGTGCATGACACGATCAAACCACCACGTCACATGGCTGCTCGCGAGCGGAGCCTTTCTGGCCTTCCTTGCGATGGCGCCGGTGAGCAACGCGGATTCCGAAGGCCGCTACGAGTTCCATCTCGAGTATCAGGGCGAGGACCAGGGGGAAGCGTTCTACACGCAATCTCGCAGGGCGATTTCCGTCGTCCCGGCGCAACGCACGAATGGTGTCGCATTCGAGATCGAGCGCTCGCCCTCCAAGGCAACCGTCCAGTTCATTCCTTGGTGGTCGCGACCGGTTCCGGGCGAATACACGGATACGGCCTGTGGATGGTATAGAGGGTCGAAAAACCTTGTGGAAAACCTGCGGCTGACCTTTGGGGAAAGCTCCGATCCCCACGCCATCCTCGCTTACGAAGAGTTCTTGACGAACCTCTATACCCACCCGTGGTGGCGACCGAACGAAAGCGAGAATCGCGTAGACGCGCTGGATCCTTCTCATCCCAGTCGCTGCAACGCCGGTGGTTTTCGAGTCCATGAACTCGAGTTCGCGGCCGACGGAAGCGTGTTTCGGTTTGCCGCGGATTTCAAATACCTGGGCGCCGACGCGAACTTCGTTCGCGGTTTCATCCGATACAACGCTTCGGATCGGTTTCAGTCGGCAAACTGGAAGCGCAACCGACTGTGGCCGCTCCTCCCTCCGCCGCCGTGGCGGGCGGGAAGGCGCGGGCGAACGGCGGTCGAGCTGTACACCGAACGCTCGGTCTTCGATGCCGAGCGGCGTCGCTCGCCGGAGGAAGCGCAAAGCGAAATCGAAGCGGTCGCCTGCTGCGACCCCTCGATCCGCCCCGCCAATGATGACCCGAACCTCCGCTCCACTTTGCCTCCAGAACCGGACGCTCAAGATCCCGTTCCCGAACCCGCTCCGGAATCTGCAACGCCGACGAGCCCGCCTCGATCGGACGTGCCGGAGTTCGTTCCCCCGGTGGACTTGACGGCACCGGTCGATGAATCGCCTGTCTTCGATCGGGCTGCGGAACCGGAGATTCCGGTCGCACCGTCCGAAACGCGGCCTGCGCCGACACCGGGGGAGGTCGATCTCGGAGAGCTGAAGGCACCGGTGCCAACGGAAGCGTTTCCCCAGGAAGCCGCCGAGCAGCGACCGATGGTTCCAGACGTCGGTGATCCGGTGTCATCTGCGACGACGCAAACGCACTCCGACGAGCCGCTCGTTCCGGCGCCGGCGGACGCGGATTCCGGGGAGTTGGCGTCACCCGACCCGAGGGAAGCGATTGCAGACGAACCGATCGCCCGGGTTGCGAGGGAGGTGGATTCTGGAGAGCCGGCGTCGCCAGGCCCGACCGAAGCGACGACGGACGAAGCGTCCGCCCAGACGAGTGCGGAGCCCGGCTCGGGCGAACCGGTTGCTCCCGCGTCCATCGAGAAGTCGGGCGTGGGTTCTGCGGAGCTGCCTTCGCTGGTGCGACGTGTCGGCACGCTGGAAGCCGCATCGCCGGAAGCGGAGTCGACGCGGACCCGCGCAGCCGTTGCGAACGCGGAACGGAACAACGAGCCCATCGCGGAAGCCTCCACCCCCGCGCAGCAAGTGACTCTCCCCTTCGACGCACCGGGTGCCCCGGCAGCGGAACGAGGATGGGAACCCGTCGCCCGATCCGCTGCCGCCAATCCTTCGAACTCCGTCGTCGCAGCGGTCGATGAGGCTCCGGCTTTCTCGTTGGAGAAACTCATGCGGAATCTGGTCGCCGCGTACACGACATTCTTCACTTACGCCATGAATCTCTTTGTAACGCTGGGACAGTAGGTTCCGCGGATGGAGAACGATTTGTCGAAAATGGATACGGCTGTTTCACTGGAACACTCGTCCGATGAAGAACTCCTGATGGCGGTGGCGGATCGCGATGCCGCGGCGAGTGATGAGCTGCATCGCCGCTACGCGAAAGATCTTCGGCGTTTCGTCGATCGTCGCGTTCACCCGAGCGAAACCGATGAAGTGCTCCAGGAGGTGCTGTTTCGGATTCTGTTTGGAGCTTGCTCCTTTGCGGGGGGATCGAGTGTCCGATCCTGGATCTATGGCGTGGCGCGAAACACGGTCTGGGAGAAATATCGCAAGCGGGATGAAATCGTAGAATGGGAATCCCGGATCGACGGGCGGGAAAGCCCGGAATCCAAGGTCGTGCGGGCGGAGCGTTTGAAACGCGTGATGGCGGCGTTGGAACAGCTTCCGGACGATCAGGCCATCATCGTCGAGCTGTACCGAATCGACAATCTCTCCCACGACAAAATCGCCAAGCTACTCGGAATCAGTCCGGCCGCGAGTCGGAAGCGGCTGGAGCGCGCGGGGAAGTTTCTCGAGGAGTGTGAGGGTTCGACCGGTCCCGCTGTGCCGCAGCATTCCCGCATCGATTCCTGGCGTCGCTCCTTGTTGCGCAGAGTGATCCCGAACGCGTTGAAGAACCGTGAGCTCCTCCAGTAGCGCCCGACTCTCCGCGGTCTGTCGGAACGCGACGCGGCGATTCCTCGCTTCGAAGCGCGAATTCGGACGTTATCGCGTGCAGGGCGAACTCGGTCGCGGCGGGATGGGGGTCGTGTATGGCGCCTTCGACCCCGTGCTCGAACGCAAGGTCGCACTCAAAGTCATTCAACTGGATCCCTTCGCGGACGCGTCCGAACACGCCGAGTTTGCCGCGCGCTTTCTGCGCGAGATGCGGGCGACGAGCGGGCTCTTCCACGAAAACGTGGTGGCGACCTTCGATGCCGGTCTCGCGGATTGCGAAGGCGGCCCGGAGGCCTACTACGTCATGGAGTGGGTTCCGGGAATCTCCCTCGACAAGAAGCTTCAGCAGTGCGGAACCCTCGATCCCGCCGTCGGGCTTCGCATCGCCGCGCAGATTGCGCGGGGTCTCGGCGCCGTCCACGCGGCCGGTCGTATCCATCGCGATCTGAAGCCGTCCAACGTCATTCTCCCCGACACCGGCGGTGCGAAGATCGCCGACTTTGGATTGTGCAAATTCAGAAACGAACACACGATCCTGACGTCTCCAGGGGCAATCGTCGGAAGCCCCAATTATCTGGCGCCGGAGCAAGTGCTGGGCGCAAAGGTCTCCGAAACCGCGGACCTCTTTTCCCTGGGCGCGATGCTGGTCCGCATGCTGACGGGGGTAGAACCCTTCGCGGCGAACGCCCTCGACGATCATTTCAAACGCGTTCTCTTCGACGAACCCGATGGCTTGGATCGACTGGCGCCCCGGGTTCGCAAGCTCGTCGAGCCGCTCTTGTCCAAGGATCCCCGGGATCGACCGAGCTGCGCTACGGAAGTCGCCTCGAGGCTGGAGGCCCTGGCGGAGTCGCGCTGTATCGCTTCGCCGATGCCTTCACGCTACCGGGGTCTGCGACCGGTCGTTGCCGTCCTCGCCGCGTTCGCGCTCTTCCTCCCCGTCTCCGGTTGGAAAGAACCCGCGCAGCGGCCCATCGTCCGCGTCCACGACGCCGGTGCGCCGCTCCAAATGGAACAGCGCGAAAGCCTGTCCGAACGCCTCGCGCTCTTCTACCGCGAATCCGGCGTGGATGCGCGCTTCCGGATCGAGTCGCCGCCCGACGCAACTCCGCTCGACGCGTTCGCGACCGCGCGTTTCGAGCAACTCGACGTAGGTTCCCGTTCTCCGCGGGGAAGAGGGATTCTTTTTCTCTATGACCCGCGTGCGGAGGAACTGCGCATCGAAGTGAGTTACGGACTCGAAGCGATCCTGTCCGACGCGTTGTTGGGGCGCTTGATCGAAGAACATGCGGGCTATCTGTTCGAATCCAGCGATCCCGCCACGGCCTTGGGCCTCGCAATTCGCATGCTGGAAGACCGCCTTCGCTACGCGCAGATGATCGACCAGTTCGAAACGCGACCGACCGATGCGCGGCACGCGACCCGCTACGCATCCGGCGGAGCGGGCGCCAGAGGCGCGGTGCGGAGCCGCTATTCCGATGGCGATCGCTGGGGCACCCATGGCGAGCCCATGCGATTCTCCGCCGGGGGAACCGCCCGCGAAGCCTACGATGAATTCGTTCGCTGGCTTTCATCCCCCCGCTACGAACCGAACGTCGAGCTCTTCACGCGAGAGAGCCAGGCCTTTCTCGCGAATTTCCCCATGACCCCCGGCTACCTCGCGTACCTCTTCGAGCTGGAATCCGTCGAGGACATCGAGATCCATCAACGCGGCGACCGGGCGATCGCGTTGTGCAGCAGCAGCCCGTTCATCGCACCCCACCTGCTTCGCCGCACGGAAGCCGGCTGGCAGGTCGACATCGTGGCCGAGGTGGAGGAAGTCGTCTCGATCGCCGGGTCCGCCTATTCCTGGTCCTTCCGAAACACCCAGTCGCCCTGGCTGGTGCCCCTCGCCGATGAAATCGTGCGCGTGGGGGGGGTGATTCGCCTCCGCGGTGGGGACAACCGGCCCTTGGTCCCGTTCCGCTCTTCCCTCTGATTCCCGCATTCTTTCGTCACAATCCGTCGCCCATTCTCACTACCAGATTGACCTACTCCACCCAGTGGGTCACCCGGATCCCCGTTCCGGATGTCTGGTGCTTTTCGCTTCCGGTCGTCCGGGCGGGGATCTTTCGTTTTTCTCCCGGCTTGCCATCCTTTGGGAAACCCGAAGGAGAATCGCGATGACGATCGAACTCGAGCTTTTGGTCTACACCTCGCTGCTTTTCGTGGCGTTGACGCTCTTCACATTGGTGCCCCTCGTCGTGACACACGGCCTCCCCTACGCCCTGGGCAACCGGGATGACGCCGCGGCGCTCCCGGTCTGGGGCGAACGCGCGGTGCGGGCCCAGCGCAACCTGCTCGAGTATCTGCTTCCGTTTGCGGTGCTGGTATTGGTCGCCCACGCGGCCGGCGTTTCGAACGAAGCCACCGAGCGGGGTGCGATGCTTTTCTTCTGGGGCCGGGTCGTACACGCATCGGTCTACGTGGCGGGAATTCCGTACGTCCGCACCCTCGCATTTGTCGCATCCCTGATGGGAATGCTCGATATCCTGCGCGCGCTGGTGACCGCGTAGGGAATCGTTTCGGCGGGACGTCTATTTTCGGCGGTCGCCCAGCTCTTCGAGGACCGGGCTCGGGTCTACGGCGTGGTAGAGCACGACGTTGCGCAGTTGGTCGTAGCACTCCATCGGGAGTTCGTTGAACTGCACCGCCAATCCGCCCTCGTCCACCCGCGCTACTTCCCCGCGCGCCACGATGCAGACCGGCGGCGAACTGTGGGTGCGGATTTCGACGCTGCACACCGTGCCCGGCTCGAGCTGTTTGCGGCATTCGATGAACACCCCATTCATACTCAGGTTGCGCGACTTGCCCGTGGCGAACCAGGTTCCGTCGCGCAGCAGCAAGTCGACCGGCATCGAGGTCTCGCAGCGGGTGAATTCTCTAGGGGTTTTCTTGGTGGTCATGATGTGGCGTTCTCACCACATTTCATCGGCGGAATGCCAGCGTTCTTGACCGGGGTTTCATAATGTTAGAACATGTTTCAAAAATGAGGCTGCGGCTGTGGGGGGCGCGGCAGGAGGAATTCGATGGCTTCAGGTGACGGAGGGCTCCTCTCCGCCTCCCATATCGTGGAATACCCGTATCGGCGCAGCACCGGACCGGTCATGGGCCGCTTCTTCGCGGCCCTGCGAGATCGCCGTTTCGAGGGGGTGAAGACCGCCCGGGGCCGCGTGCTCGTGCCGCCGACCGAATACGACCCGCAGACCGGCGAGGCGGCCGACGAAATGGTGCCCGTCGGGCCCGGCGGCGTGGTCACGACCTGGGCCTGGGTGAGCCATCCCCGCGCCAAACATCCGCTGAATCACCCCTTTGCCTGGGCGCTGATTCAACTCGACGGCGCCGACACCGCCATGCTCCACGCCGTCGATACCGGGGTCGAATCCGCCATGCAGACCGGCATGCGGGTCACCCCGCGTTGGCGCGCGCAAACCGTGGGGTCCATCAACGACGTGGCCTGCTTCGAACCGGAGGGCACCTCGTGAGCGAAGCCGAAAGCGAACTCGTCCAATCGATAACGACGCCCCTGCGACTCGAGTACCAGTACACGGCCGGGGTCGCGTCGACGCGTTTCCTGAGAGGCATGGCGGACGGCAAGATCCTGGGCCAGCGCTGTCCCCAGTGCGAGAAAGTCTACGTCCCGCCCCGCGGCTCCTGTGCGCGCTGCGGGGTGGCGACGGACCTGGAAGTCCAGGTGCCCGGCACGGGAACCATCACGACCTTTTGCGTCGTCCGCATTCCCTCCGACAGCCTGGACATCGATCCGCCTTTCGTGGCCGCACACATCTTGTTGGACGGTGCCGACATTCCGTTCTTCGCCTTGATCCAAGAGTGTCACTTCGACGAAGTGCGCATGGGAATGCGGGTCGAAGCCGTCTGGGTCGACGCGGAGGACCTGGGTCCCACCTTCGAGTCCATCCGATACTTTCGACCCATCGACGAACCGGACGCGCCTTTCGAGTCCTACAAGGAACACCTGTGATGCGCGACGTCGCCATTGTTTCGACTGCACAGATGACGAACGTACGGCGCGAACAACGCCGCAACGAAGTCGAAATGTTGATGCCGGTGGTCCAGGAAGCGGTGAAGCGCTCGGGCATTCCCAAGGGAGACATCGGCTTCACTTGTTCCGGAAGTTGCGATTATCTTGCCGGGCAGCCTTTCGCCTTTGTGAGCGCTTTGGATGCAATCGGCGCTTGGCCGCCGATTTCCGAATCCCACGTGGAGATGGACGGTGCCTGGGCGCTCTACGAAGCCTGGGTCAAGATCCAGACGGGTCAGGCGGATTCGGCCCTGGTGTACTCCTTCGGGAAGTCCTCCATGGGCGATGTTCCCGACGTATTGAATCTCCAGCTCGATCCCTATTACCTGTCTCCTCTGGGTATCGATTCCATCAGCCTCGCCGCGCTCCAAGCGCGCGCGTTCTTGGAGAAGACCCAGTACACCGAGCGCGACCTGGCGAAAGTCGCTGTGCGCAGTCGCAAGAGTGCAAAGGACAATCCCAACGCGCAGCTCGCGGGCGATTTCGATCTGGAGAAACTCTTGGCGGAACCGTATCTGGTATCGCCCTTGCGCGTACACGATTGTGCGCCGATCAGTGACGGCGCGGTGGCGGTCGTGTTGGCCGCGGACGATACGGCGCGAAACGCTTGCGAACGGCCGGCTTGGATCACGGGCATCGATCACCGGATCGAGCCCCACCAACCGGGCGTGCGCGATCTTTCCGAATCGCCCTCGACCGCTTTGGCGGGCGCAAAGGCGGGTGTCGCTTCCGGGGGCATCGAGGTCGCGGAACTGTACGCGCCCTTCACCCACCAGGAATTGATCTTGCGCGACGCCCTCGGGCTGGACGCCAGTACCTCGATCAATCCCTCGGGCGGTGCGCTCGCCGCCAACGCCATCATGGTGGCGGGGCTGACCCGCATCGCGGAAGTCGCCAACCGAATCCAGTGGGGATCCATTGGTCGCGGCTTGGCCCACGCGACGTCCGGTCCGTGCCTGCAACAGAATCTCGTGTGCGTCCTGGAGGCAAAGTAGATGGCCGAGCTATGCGGCGTCGTCGGAATCGGTCAGACCCAACACGATGCCAAACGCACCGATGTGTCGGCGCCCGGTCTGCTGCGGGAGGCGGCCACGCGTGCCCTGGAAGACGCTCAACTGACCTGGAGTGACATCGATGCGGTCGTGATCGGCAAAGCGCCCGACATGTTCGAAGGCGTGATGATGCCCGAGATCGCCATGGGGGACGCGCTGGGTGCGGCGGGGAAACCCATCTTGCGCGTGCATACGGCGGGGAGTGTTGGGGGCTCCACGGCGGTTGTGGCGGCGAGCTTGATCCAAGCGGGGATTCACGACCGCGTGCTGACGGTGGCTTATGAAAAGCAATCCGAGAGCAACGCCATGTGGGCACTCACGATCAAGATTCCGTTCCAACAAGCGATCGTCGCCGGGGCCGGTGGATATTTCGCGCCGCTGATTCGCGCCTACATGGCGCGATCGAAGGCACCGGAAGACACGGGGATTCGCGTTGCGCTGAAGGATCGCCTCAATGCGCTCAAGAACCCCTACGCGCACCTGAAGATTCCCGGCGTCGATTTCGATCAAGTCGCCAACTCGCCGATGCTGTGGGATCCCATCCGCTATCTCGAAACCTGTCCGTCCTCGGACGGGGCTTGCGCGATGGTGCTGTCGAGCGAGAAAGCCGCCGAGAGCGCACCGACGCGGCCGGCCTGGGTGTGGTCGACGGCCATGAAGAGCGAGCCCACCATGTTTTCGGGACGCGACCAGGTGAACCCCCAAGCGGGGAAGGATTGCGCGGCCGAGCTCTACAAGAAGGCGGGCATCACCAACCCGCGCAAAGAGATCGATGCCGCGGAGATCTACGTGCCCTTTTCCTGGTTCGAACCCATGTGGATGGAGAACCTCGGGTTCGCGGAAGAGGGGCTCGGTTGGGAGATGACCTATGAGGGCGCCACGGCGCTCGATGGGGACTTGCCGGTCAATTGCTCGGGCGGGGTTCTGTCCTCGAATCCCATTGGCGCGTCGGGCATGTTGCGTTTCGCGGAAGCCGCCATGCAGGTGCGCGGGCAAGCGGGCGAACATCAAGTGGAGGGTGCGCGCAAAGCACTCGGGCACGCCTACGGGGGCGGCTCTCAATTCTTCGCCATGTGGATCGTCGGTAGCGAGAAGCCCTAGGGCTTCGATCGACTACACTTGCCGCCATGACCTCCCCGCTCCTCATGGGTCTCGACATCGGTGGTAGCGGCGGGCGCTGCGTCGTGGCGAACCCGGAAACCGGCGCCATCGTCTCCGCCTTTCGCGCGTGGTCCCACCCGACGGTGTCGGGCACCGGCGGCCTGGGCTTCGATCTGGCCGTCGACGACGTGCTGCGGGCCCTGGCCGAAGTTTCGCGTGAGGCCTTGGCGCGCAGCGGCGGATCGCCGGAGCAGGTGGTTGCGATCTCGACCTCCGCGCAACGCCACGGTGCGGCGCTGCTCGATCGCGACGGTGAAGTCGTAATCGCAACGCCGACCCACGATGCCCGACCGGTCGCCCAGGGTTTGATCATGGGCGCCCAACGCGGCGAGGAGATTCATCGCAAGACCGGGATCTGGCCCAGTCCCGTCTGCGCCGCGCCCTTGATGCAAATGCTCGCCGCGGAAGACGCCGAACGTTTCGCGCGCGTCGAAACCCTGTTGGGGTTGAGCGAGTGGTTGGCTTACCGCCTGTGCGGTGAACGGGTGGCGGAGCCCACCACCGCGTGCGGCACATTGCTCTTCGAACTCGAGCAGCGCGCGTGGTCGGATTCGCTGATCGAAGCGCTTGCGCTGCCGCGTTCCCTGTTTCCCGCGGTCGTCGATGCGGGAACGCGATTGGGGGCTTTGTCGAAGGACGCCGCAGCCTGGTTGGGACTCTCTCCGGGAATCCACGTCAGCGTGGGCGGCGGCGATACCCAGTGCGGGCTGTTAGGTGCAGCGGTGGTCGAACCCGGTGAAGTCGGTGCGGTCATCGGCACCACGGCGCCGATTCAGCTCGTGGTCGACCGACCCGTCGTCGACGCGCAAGCGCGCACCTGGTCAGGGCATCATCTGGTACCGGGCCGTTGGGTGGTCGAGAGCAACGCCGGTTCCATGGGGGACGCTCTCCAATGGGTGGGCGAAGCCCTGTATCCCGATCTCGACCACCCGCTGATTCACCTTTCCGCGGAGGCCGGCCGCTCGCCGGTGGGCGCCATGGGGGCACTCTCGACGGTCGGTGCCGACATCATGAACGCGCGCTCCATGCAGTTTCCGCTGTCGAGTTTGACCTGGAATCCCTCGGCACTGTCGAAGAGCGAGGAGCGCCGCGCGCATCTGGCGCGCGCCACCCTAGAGGGGATGGCGTACGCGGTGCGGGCCAACCTGGAGCAGATCGCCGAAGTCGCGGGTTGCGACGCGGCGGTGTTGCGGGCCGCGGGGGGGATGACGCGTAGCCCGGTTTTCTTGCAAATCCTTTCGGACGTGATCCGCAAGCCCGTGCGGGTCGCCGCCACCACCCACGCGAGCGCGCTGGGGGCTGCGATCTGTGCGGGGGTCGGGGCCGGGTTGTTCGACGACATGGCGGCGGGGAGTCGCGCGTTCGCGTCGGATCTCGAGGAATTCCAACCGGACCGGGAGCGCGCGGATGCCTACGACGCGTGTTTCGGAGATTGGCGCCGGGTGTTGGCCGCGCGCAGCGAGGCCGATGCCATCGCGCGCGAGGTCAGTTTGAAGGTCGCCCTGGCAGAGGCCGGCCCCTCCTCGCTGGCAAGCGCGCAGGTTCGGCCGCGCATTCTCGTGACCGCGGACCTCGACGAGGCAGCGCTCGAAGCCCTGGAGGCGCTGGGCGACGTCGAGTACGCGAGCTTTCGAAACGTCATGCGCCTGCTCACGGGACCGGGCTTGGTCGAGGCACTCGAGGGCTATCAGGTCTTCATCACCGAAGTCGACGTCGTCGACGCCAAGTCGCTGCGCGAACTCCCGGAGCTGCGCGTGGTGGCGTCGTGTCGCGGCGACGCGGTGAACGTCGATATCCCGGCGTGTACGGAATTGGGGATTCCGGTCTTGAATGCACCCGGTCGCAATGCGGACGCGGTGGCGGACATCGCGCTGGCCTTCATGTTGAGTCTGGCGCGCAAGCTTCCGGAGGCCGGGCGGTTCCTGTTGGAGCCCGGGGGCGAAGCCGGCGACATGGGACGCATGGGGCGGGCGTTCCAGAAACTTCGCGGCCGCGAGCTTTGGCAGAAGACCGTGGGGATGATCGGTCTGGGCGCCGTCGGGCGAAAAGTCGTCGCGCGCGTGAAGCCCTTTGGGACCCGCGTCGTCGTGTACGATCCCTTCCTCTCCGACGATGCCGTGCGCTTGGCCGGCGCCGAACCCGCACCGCTCGAATCCCTTCTGGCGCAAAGCGACTTCGTGAGCCTCCACGCCGCGGTGACCGACGAATCGCGCGGACTCCTGGGGGAAGGCGAATTCGCACAGATGAAAGCGGGCGCTTTCGTGATCAATACCGCACGCGCGGCGTTGATCGACGAGGCGGCGTTGCGCGCGGCCTTGGAATCCGGCCACCTGGGTGGGGCGGCGCTCGATGTTTTCGAAGTGGAGCCCCCGGCTTCGGACGATCCGCTAATCCAGCTTCCGAACGTGATTGCCACGCCCCACGTGGGCGGCAATACGCACGAGGTGTCGGCGCACCAGGGTCAGATCATCGCCGAAGATCTGGGTTTGCTACTGCGCGGTGGCCGCCCCTTGCGTGCGCGCAACCCCGAGGTGTTGTCCGAATTCTCTTGGACCGGACCGCGGCGTGTACCCGACCCCGCGCGTTGGCAGGAGATCCTGTCGGGTCCCGGTGCGTCGGTGACGGATCTACAGAAGAACGAAAAGCCAAAAAAGAAAAACCCGGACACCGCCGCGAAGGCGGTCGACGCGACTCCCGGACAACCGGCGGAGGAACCGAGCGTGAGTGCCGTAGATCTAGAACCCATTCAGAACAAGATGCGGGAGATCCTCACGAACTTCCTCGAGCGCGTCGTTGCGGACCCGGGGATGCAGCGTTTTTCCGACGACAAGGACGTGACCCTTCACTTCACGCTCAACGATCTCGGTCTCGAGTTCTATCTGCGTTTGCGCGGCGAGACCACGGCCGCGGTCTCGGCGCCGGACGTGGACGCCGAAGTCGAACTCAAGATGAAGGCCGATGTCCTCGACGGAATGTTCACCGGGCGTGTCAACGCCATGAACGCCGCGATGGAGGGGGACCTGGCTTTCAGCGGCGACACCGCGAAGGCGATGACGTTGCAGGAGATCAACGCCGACCTGAGCCGCCTCTATCGCGAAGCCCGCGAAGAAGTGGGGGACCCGGGAGATCTCTCGAACCTCGGCGGAACCGCGGACTCGAAGGCGGCGGCCGCGACCAAAGCCGTAAAGCCCGGCGATGTGCGGGAGGAGCTGGTTCAGATCGTGAACGAGCTGTTTGCCCAACAGCTCATCACTGCCACGGGCGGGAACGTGAGCGTGCGCGATCCCGATGCGCGCGATGAGGTGTGGATCACACCGAGTCAGCTCTTCAAGGGCGATCTCGCGCCCGAGATTCTGGTGCGCATGAACATGGCGGGCAAAGCCCTGGACGAAGGCGCGCGGTCGCCATCGAGTGAGCGACTGATGCACACCGCCGTACTGGCCGCGAAGTCAGAAGCCAACGCGGTCATTCACGCCCACGCGCCCCACGCCACGATCCTCGCGAACTCGGAACTTCCCTTTCTCCCCATCTCGACCGAGGCCGCCTTCTTCTCCGACATCCCGCGCGTGCCCTTCATCATGCCCGGCACGCAAGAACTGGCGGACGCCTTGGCGGAAGCCATTGGCGATGGCTGGGCGGTTCTGATGCAGAACCACGGGTTGCTGGTGGCGGGGAGAAGCCTGCGCCGCGCGGCGGACATGGTGGAGATCATCGAACGCACCTGCGAGGTGATCCTCGGCTGCTACGCGGTCGGAAAAGAACCGCCGGTGCTCCCGCCGGACACGGTGAAGACGCTGCGGAAGATGGGCGACCTGGTCGCCTGATCGAGCGGGGACGCGAAACGATTCTCAATCGTCCCAGCTGATTCGGCAGCGCGGCGTGGTGGGCAACGCCTGGCAGGCGAGAATCCAGCCTTCGTCCACATCGCGTTGAGTGAGGCATTCGTTCTGGCGCATCTCGGCGCTGCCCTCGAGCAGCTTCGCCATGCAGGACGAGCAATACCCTTCCTCGCACGAGAACGGCGGGTCGATGCCCGCGTCCTTCGCCGTCTCGAGAATCGTTTTCCCCGCCTCGACCTGCAGCTCGTGGGTCTTGCCGTTGAAGAGCACGGAGATCGAAGCCGCGACACCAGCGCTGTTCGCGGATTCCGATTCCCCTGGGTCCGGCGGCGAAACGAAGCGTTCGATGAAGATCCGCTCACGCTCCACACCCATGGCTTCGAGGGTGCGTTCCACGGTGTCCATGAAAACGTCCGGACCGCAGATGTAGAAGTCCGCAGCTTCGTGTCCCGCGGCATATTCCCGGATGTCGTCGTCCCGCGCGAACCCGTGATCCGCGTCGAGTCGGTGCAGGAGCTGCAGCCGCTCGGGATGCGCGCGTTCCAGGGCCTCGAGTTCCTCGCGGAAAATGATCGAGTTCGCGTCGCGGTTCGCATATACGAGAGTGAGCTTGCGTGCGGTCGTGGCCAGGGCGGTCTTGACGATCGAGATGACGGGCGTGATCCCGCTCCCTCCGCTGAAGAGCACGATCTCCCGATCGGATTCGCGCAGGCAAAAGAGCCCGGCCGGTGCTCGAACCCGAAGCACGTCTCCCTCGGAGACCCGGTCGTTGAACCAGTGGGAAATGCGGCCATCGGTGATGCGCTTGACCGTGACTTTGTGGTGATCGTCGCATTCCGGAGAACTCGAAAGCGAATAGGACCGCGTCAGCGTCGTCTCGCCGAAGGGAACCCGAAAGGTGAGAAACTGCCCGGCCCGATAGCGGAAGGCCTCCGCGAGCTCCGTGGGGATCTCGAGCACGAAGGAGCTGGCGTCTTCGGTCTCTCGGATGACTTGCGCGACTCGGATCGGATACTCGATATCAGGGGTCGACATCTCGGACGATGATTCCCGCCAGCGGTTTGCGATTCACCTTGCCGAGCGGGTATAGGGAATCTGGTCGAGAAACGCGATCCGTTCAGGCACCTCGAAGCGTGGCCGTCTAGCCCTCGATCCCCATGGAGACGCGCATCTTCGACGCCAGGGATTCGGCCAGGGCTTCGGAAGGAATGCGCACGCCCACCGTCGTCGTGTGTCGGGCGGTGGATCCCGGCCGTCGTCGGCGCGGCGTCTCGGTGACCAGGACCAGGTTGTAGAAAAGGCGGTCGAGCATCTGCACGCCGGGCCGGACTTCGATCCCCTGCACCTTCCAGGCGTCGAAGGATTTTTGTGGACCGATTCCGAACAGGCTCCGCATCACTTCCAGGCGACCCGGTGTGACACGCACGCGCGTGACGCCGAACCAAAGCGAGAGCGCCACCGCCCAGGCGGTCAACGAAGTGAGGACGCCGAGTCCGCGAACGAACCCGGGCAACTCCGCGTACAGCGTGACCGCGCTGAAGATCAGCGCCGCGGCGCTCACGAAGAGTGACTCTTTCGGCTGTCGGGCAGCCCCGAAGATGAACTCGTTCCCGCTGTTTCCCCACGGGCGGACGCGAATCTTCGTGGGAACGGACGCGAGCGCTGCATCCGGGGCGCATTCGCGAGGAGTTTGTATCGGTGGGGTCGCCGATTCGACCCGATAGATCGGAACTTCGAATTCGCAGTGGAAATCGACGCCTTCGAGCTGCGCTCGAACGTGGAGTCGCCAAAGGATTCCCCCCTGCGCGCCCGGCTTCCGCGAGGGCCGCGCGTCTCGGGGAATCTCGAAGCGAATCGGGATCGATGCGCCATCGGGTTCGATGCGGAACTCGGAGCGGTCTACGCGGCGATCGGATTGCCACTCGATGCGTTCACCCTGGTCGTCGTGCTTGCGATCTTCGATGCAGTCGATCCGTGTCTTCAACGAGGTTGCGCCTGCGAGCTGCCAACTCGCGTGTAGAACACAGTCGAGCGTTCCCCCGACACGCCCCGGTAGCGACGTGAGTTCGAGGACTGAAACACCGAAGCGACGTCGGTGGACCGTGGAGCGGATTCCGCCCCAGACGAGCCACAGTGTCAGGGGGGCGAGCACGCCCAGCGCATAGGCGGCATTCCCGTGCTCGTGGAAGTGGCGCGAGAAATCCGTCGTCAACTTGGCGCCGATCAGTCCAAAGAGCGCGGCGCCGATCCACCACACGGCCGGGTTTCCCCGGCCGAAAGACTCGATCTTCTTTTCGGCCCACTCCTGCTTCCACATCCAAGGAGCGTCGGGATTCGTTTTTCGCAGCCGCTTTTCCACACGCAGCTTCTTGGGTTTCACGAACACGGCCAGAATCATCAGGGCACCGAGCAAGGTGAACAGTCCACCCATGAACCCGATCAACAGGAATCCCGAGTAATCGCTGCGCGCGAACGCAGCGTGCGCTTTCCCGTAGCCCCCAACGATGCCGCCGACGAAGAACCCCGCACCCAGCAAGAGGAAGAATACGTGGGCGAAGATCTCGCTCCGCTTGCGCCAGCGTTGTTTGCGACTTTCGGAAATTCCCACGCAGCCTACATCGGTCCGTCGCCGGGCGGGTTTGACCGGAGGCTATCGGGAGGCGATGGCTTTCGCCCAGCGGTAGTCGGGCTTTCCGCTGGGTTGGCGTTCCAGGGTTTCGACCCAGTGAATCGATCGGGGCACTTTGTAGCCCGCGATCCGGCCGCGACAATGGTCTGCGAGTTCTTCGACGTTCGGACGACGCTCGCCCCGGGCCTGGAGCACCGCGACGACCCGTTCTCCCCAGCGATCGTCGGCAAGACCGACCACGAGGGCGTCGAAGACGGCCGGGTGGGATTTCAGGGCGGCTTCGACTTCTTCGGGAAAGACCTTTTCACCGCCGGTGTTGATGCACATGGACCCGCGACCCAGCACGGAGATGGTCCCGTCTTCTTCGACCTGAGCGAGATCGCCGAGCAGCGACCAGCGCTTCCCGTCGACTTCGACGAACGTGGCGGCGCTCTTTTCCGGATCCTTGTAGTAGCCCAGGGGAATCGGGCCGCTCTTGGCCAGACGCCCGATCGCCGGCGAGCCCGCTGCGAGGGGTTTCAAATCGTCGTCCAGCACCTGATTGCGTTCGTCGGCTCGAAAGCGGAGTCCTCCCTCACCCGCGGGTACCGCGCGCGCCTGCACACCGGTTTCCGATCCGCCGAAGCTGTCGTGGATGCGGACGTGGGGGATGTGGCGTTGCAATTCTTCGACGACACCCGGCGACAAGACCGCGCCACCGGAAGCCAGCAGCTTGAGTCCCGACAAGTCGAATTCGCCGCCGCGCAAAGCCAGAACGTCGGCGAGCGGGCGCGCCATGGCGTCACCGACGATGGAGAGGACGGCGGCGCCCTCGTCGCTCGCGAGTCGCCAGATCGTGGCCGGGTCGAAACTGCGAACGGTTCCGAGCACCACACGCGCTCCGTCGAGCAGCGAGATCCAGAGTCCCCACTGGGCAGCGGCGTGGATCAGGGGAGCCCCGGTGAGCATTACCGAACCGGGATGGGAGGCGGCGCGTTCCGCGACTTCTTCCGGTGCCTTGGCGGGAACGAAACCCGAGAGCGCGGCGAAATAGATGTCCTCGTGGCGCCACATGACCCCCTTGGGCATGCCCGTGGTTCCACCGGTGTAGAGGATGTAGAGATCATCGGCGGAGCGACCCGGGAAGTCGCGATCGGGAGAACCCTCCTGCAACGCCCGGTCGTAGGGAACGCTGGCGGTGGGACCCAGGTCCGCTTCGCTTCCGTCCTCGATCGAAACGAAGGTGGTCAAGCGCGCCACGCGATTCGCGACCGCCGCTACCCGCGGAGAAAACCCGCGATGGTGTACCAGGGCAACCAGGTCCGCATTGTCGAACAGATAACGGAGCTCTTCTTCGACGTAGCGGTAGTTGATGTTGATAGGCACGGCGCGGATCTTGAACGCCGCGATCATGCTTTCGAGCCACTCCACGCAGTTGTAGGCGTAGATGCCCACGTGATCGCCGGCCCCCACACCCTGGGCGGACAGATAGTGGGCGAGGCGATTGGCGTGTTCGTCCAGCTGGGCGAAGGTCCGACGCACACCGTCGCAGACCAGCGCTTCGCGGTTGGGTAAGGCGTCGACCACACTCTCGAATAGATCCGCGATGTTGAATTGCATCGCCGGCCGTCCGCAGCCTAGAGAACTTCGTCGATGGGGTCTTCGGCGAGTCCCTGGCCGATTCGTTCCAGTAGTTGCGGTGCCGAACCCAGACTGAGCTCGATCTGCCGGGTCCAAAGGTAGTAGCGGTGCACGGGGTAGTCGACGTCGAGCCCGATGCCGCCGTGCAGGTGCTGGGCCGCGTATCCCACGAACTCGCCCCCCTCGGCGGCCCAGTATTTGGCGAGCATCGCTTCATCGCCGGCGGATTCTCCCGCATCGAGGAGCGAGGCCGCGTGCCATAGCGTGAGCCGCATGGCCTCGAGCTGGATATAGGCGTCGCCCGCGCGTTGGTGCACGGCCTGGAAGCTTCCGATCGGCCGATCGAATTGTTTGCGGTCCGAGGTGTAGCGGGCGGTCATGTGCAAAGCGACTTCGGAAACGCCGAGTTGAATCGCGCACAACGCCGTCATGGCGCGCTGGGTGATCCACTCCGCCATGGCGGCTCCGTCTGCGATGTCCCCCAACACGTCGCACGCGGGAACTTCGACCTGCGAGAGACGCACGCTGTAGACGGGCTCGCGCCGGGTCGTGATCTGCCGGATCAATTCGACGCCCGGCGCGTTCGGGTTCACGAGGAACCAGCCGATGCCGCCGCCGTCGACCTTGGCGGCCAGCAGGACGCGCTCGGATTGGGGAACCGCCGAGACGTTGATCTTTTCACCGTCCAGTACGAAGCCGTCGCCCTGGGCGCGGGCTTCGGTCACCGGGCGACCCGGCTCCGCATTGCCGAATTCTTCGAGCGCCCCGGTCAAGACCCAATCCCCGTTGACGACGCCGGGCAAGAAGCGCTGCTTCTGCTCCGCATTGCCGAATTCCGCAATCGGGAACGCGCCCAGCACCAGAGTCGGGTAGAGGGGCAACGGTGCCACCGCGCGCCCCAGCTCTTGCAGCAGCAAACACGTGTCGAAAAAGCCGAACCCCATGCCGCCGTATTCTTCGCCGATCGAAGTGCCGATCAGGTTCGCCTTGGCGAGTTCCTTCCAGAGGTCGCGGTCGAACCATTCTTCGCCCGCTTCGACTTCCTTCAGGCGTTCGTGGGTGGCGCGATCTTCCAGAATCTTGCGCGCCAGGTCGCGGATGCTCTGCTGCTCTTCGCTGAGTTCGAAATCCATGGGGGTGATTCCTTCGTCTTATTCTTTGTAATGCGGCATGCCGAGGCCCGCCATGGCGATGATGTCGCGTTGCACTTCGTTGGTGCCGCCGCCGAAGGTGAGGATCAACATGTTTCGGTACATCATCTCGAGCCGTCCGCGCAGCAAAGCGCCCGGTGAGGGCTCTTGCACGAGCCCGGTGGGCCCGAGTATCTCCATCAGACGCCGAAATCCATCGATGTAAAACTCGCTCCCGAAAACCTTCACCGCCGAGGATTCCGCGGGATGCGGGCTGTCCTTGCTCATCGCCCAGGCTTGCTTCCAGTTCATCAGTCGCAACACCTGAAGTTTGGCGTGAACGATGGCGAGGTTCTTTTGAACCCAGGGCTGATCGATGACGCGACGTCCATCGGCCAGTTTGGTTTCCTTGGCCCATTGGCGCGTCTCGTTGAGGAGTCGCTGGCTGGGGCCGACGTTCACGAGGGAAACGCGTTCGTGGTTGAGCTGTCCCACGATCAGGGACCAGCCGTTGTTTTCGCCGCCGATCAGCGCGCTGGCGGGCACGCGAACGTCTTCGAAATAGGTGGCGTTGGTGCGAACACCGCCCATGGTCTGGATGGGGGTGCACTTGTATCCCGCCGCGGTCGTGGGGACCAGGAACATGGAAATGCCGCGGTGCTTGGGCGCGTCCGGGTCCGTGCGGGCGGCGAGCCAGATGAAGTCCGCGAAATCCGCGAGACTCGTGAACACCTTGCTGCCGTTGATCACCCACTCGTCGCCGTCGCGCACCGCGCGGGTTTGCAACGACGCCAGGTCCGTGCCGGCGCCGGGCTCCGAATAGCCGATCGCGAATTGAAGCTCGCCGCGCAGGATCTTCGGCAGGAAGTCTTTGCGTTGTTCGTCGTTGCCGTATTTCATGAGCGTCGGGCCGACGGTATTCAGGGTGAGGAAGGGCAACGGAAAACCCGCGCGCTGGACCTCGTCGGAAAAGATGAACTGTTCCATCGGGCCGAGCCCGCGGCCGCCATACTCTTCCGGCCAACCCACACCGAGCCAACCGTCGGCGCCCATTTGCTGGAGCGCTTGGGTGTATTCGGGGCCGCCGCCCTCGCTGCCCTGGATCTCGTCCACCAGCTCCGGCGTCATCATGCGCGCGAAGTAGGTGCGGAGCTCGTCGCGCAGGGCTTTGTGTTCCGGCGTGTATTCCACTTCCATGGGGGTCTCCCTGAGGGCGCACCTGGAGGGCCGCCCAGTGGTCCCAGAATAACCCGAAGCAGGCAATATTGAAACATGTTATAGTTTTAGACCATGGATCTGCGCGACTCCCCCAGCGAAGCGGCCTTTCGGGGCGAGGCCCGGGACTTCCTGGAAACCCACGCCCCGAAAGACAAAATGGACATGTTCGGCGACCCCAACGCCGACGAGGAAGCCGGAATTGCCCGCGCGAGGGCCTGGCAGAAGGTCCTGTACGCGAACGGCTGGGCGGCGGTGGTCTGGCCCAAGGAGTATGGGGGCCGGGGCCTGGGCCCGATCGAGCAGATCATCTGGAACCAGGAATCTGCGAAAGCCGGACTGACGGATTCCATCTACGTCGTGGGCATTGGGATGGCGGGTCCCACCATCATCGCCCACGGCAACGACGCCCAGAAGACCCGCTACCTCGACAAGCTCCTGCGCGGGGAAGAAATCTGGTGCCAGCTCTTCAGCGAGCCCGGCGCCGGCTCGGATCTGGCGGGCCTGGCGACGCGCGGCGTGCGCGATGGTGACGAGTGGGTCGTCACGGGCCAGAAGACCTGGTGCTCCGGCGCCCAATACGGCGACTTCGGGATCGTCCTGGTGCGTACGAACACCCAAGTTCCCAAGCACGAAGGCATCACGTTCTTCTTGCTGGACATGAAGTCGCCGGGCATCGAAGTGCGCCCCTTGCGCCAGGTCACCGGCAACGCGCATTTCAACGAAGTGTTCCTGAACGAAGTTCGCATCCCGGATGAAAACCGTCTGGGGCCCGAAGGCGCCGGTTGGGGCGCGGCCATGACGACACTCATGAACGAGCGCATGGCCATGGGGGGCGTGCTGGTTCGGTACAGCTTCGACGAACTTCTCGCCCACGTTAGCGAGTACGCGGCCAACGTTTCCGCTGTGGAGCGCGACGATCTGGCGAAGCTCTACATCGACATGAAGAGCCTGGAGCTGCTGAACGCGCGCATCATCACGAAGCTGGGCCGAGGCGTGATGCCCGACGCCGAAAGCTCGGTGATGAAGCTCGCTCTGGCGCGGATCCTGATGCGCGGCGGAGACCTCGCGGTGCGTATCCTGGGCCCCGACGCGATGCGCGGCGATGGCCCCTGGCAGAGTCATTTTCTCCAGGCGCCGGCCTTCCGCATCGCCGGGGGGACCGACGAGATCCAGAAGACCCAGGCAGCGGAACGCGTGTTGGGCTTGCCCCGGGAGCCGCGGGCCGACAAGGGCATCCCTTTCGAGGAGCTTCCGCGCAGCTAAGCGCGTAGAATGGTGCGGCGCCCAGGGAGCACCCCATGGCCTTGCCCGAACTCTGGCATTTTCAAATTTCGCATTTCTGTGAGAAGGCGCGCTGGGCCCTCGACTACAAGGGCATCGCGCACAAACGCACGATCCTCGCCGCCAGCTACATCGGGCGCGCCCTGTTCCGCACCGGGAAACCCACGCTGCCGATCCTCGTTCTGGACGGGCAGTACATTTCCGATTCGACGCGCATCATCGAAACGCTCGAAGCGCGTTGGCCCGAAGTGCCCCTCTACCCGGAAGACCCGGTCGAGCGCAAGCGGGCCCTCGCACTCGAAGACTTTTTCGACGAACACTTGGGACACCAATTTCGCGCTGCCGCGTTGATGGGTGCGTTTCAGGAAGATCCTCAATTCATTGCGCGCTTCGCCACCATGGGGCTTTCCGACAACTACCGGCGCGTCTTTCGCGCGCTCGTTCCGATCTTCACGCCCTTCTATCGCGCGCGTCACAACATCAGTGAAGCCACCGCGGAAAGCGGAGCCAAGGAAGTCGAAGCGGTGATGGACCGAATTCAAGCCGAGTTGCAGCCGAGTGGTTATCTGGTGGGCGACGCGTTTTCGGTTGCGGACCTGACCGCGGCCTCGCTGTTGGGCGCGGGCCTTCGCGCGCCGGAGTACGCGTACCCGCTGCCGCAACCGCTCCCCGCCTCCCTCGAAGCCTACGGCGAGCGATTGAAACAGCACCCCGTATCCGAATGGGTCTACGAAATGTTCCGACGCCACCGCGGGAAATCCGCGGAGGCATCGGTTTAGTGAAAGGTCGACCATGCGCTTTCTGCACACGATGATCCGAGCCACGGATCTCGACGCCAGCCTGGATTTCTTCTGCAACAAACTCGGCTTGCGCGAAGATCGCCGCTTCGAAGTGGAAGCCGGGCGCTTCACCCTCGTGTTCCTCAGCGCACCGGAAACCCCGGATGCGCAGATCGAGATCACCTACAACTGGGATCCCGAAGAGCTCGACGAAGGGCGCAACTTCGGCCATCTGGCGTTTCAGGTGGACGACATCTACGACACCTGCCAACGCCTGATGGACGCGGGCGTCACGATCAACCGGCCGCCGCGCGACGGCCACATGGCCTTCGTGCGTTCCCCGGACAACATCTCGATCGAACTCTTGCAAAAAGGCGGCGCCCTCGACGCCCAGGAGCCCTGGGCCTCCATGCCCAATACGGGGCACTGGTAGCGCGATGTCGGTCGACCTGAGAACGCGTTCGGACGCCGAGCAGGCGCCGATCGAAACGGCTTCGTTCTTCGGCGAGACCCTCCCGGGTCTCTTCGACAACCATCAGGCGTTAATCGAACCCGGCGCCCGTGCACTCGAACTGGTGCCCTTCTGCATCGAGACCGACGGCGAGCCCTGGACGTTGACCTGGAATGGGGACCGCGTCGCGGTGAGCGCTGGAAACCAAGGCAAGGCGCGAGCGCGACTCACCGCTCCCCAATGGAGTGATCTCGTCAACGATCAAAGCACACCCGTTGCGCTCATGAGTAACCGCTTGCTCGACATGCCCGAAGGCGGCCTGCCGGACTTTCTCAACTGGTGGCTGGTTCTGCGCGCAGCGCTCGACGGTCGTCGCATCTACGCCCGGGGCGACGTCGACTTCGACACCGACGTGCGCCGCAGTTTTAAACCGGAAGACTCCGACGAGGACATGCGCGCCTTCCTCGAGCAAGCCGGATACCTCCATATTCGAGGTCTCTTTTCCCGAGAAGAAATGGCGGCCGTCGAAGCGGACTATCCCGGCGCAGCTCCTCACTACGAGAAAGGTGACCCCAAGGCATGGTTCGCCACGACCCATGACGGGGAAGAGCATTTGGTCCGCATGGAAGGTTTCGAGCGCTACTCCGAAACGACGCGCGCGCTGATCGACGAGGATCGGTTCCTGCGGATTGGGCGCATTCCGGGCGTCGGACACGAGCCGCGCAGGACGGGCGCGCGGGTCGGTGCACTCATCAAGCCGATCGGAGTCGTGAAAGGCATCTCGGATGTCCCCTGGCACAAGGACTGCAGCCTGGGCCGCCACTCCTATGAATGCTGTTCGCTCACGGTTGGTATTTCGGTGACGGGTGCCGATGCGGGTTCGGGCCAGCTACGCGTCGTCCCCGGCACCCACCGCGCCCTGGTTTGGCCCGCGCCCTGCGTGCAGCCGGGCCTGGACCTCGAACCCATCGACCTCCCTACGAAGACCGGCGATGTGACGGTGCACCTCAGTTGTACCCAGCACATGAGTCAGCCGCCGGTGAAGAGCACGCGCAAAGTCCTCTACACGGGCTTCGCACAACCCCCGACGGACCCCGAGGCCGCCGAGCGCAACCGCAAACGCTTGAACGAGGTACGCAGCAAGACCCACACGAGCGTCTCGCAACCGCCGGGGCATGTGGGGAATCGAAATTAGGGACAGGTGAGGTTCGTGCCGCAAAGGCTCGAACCCAGCGGAAAGCCGCCACTCAAATCGACCGTGTTGCCCGAGAGGGTGTTTTCACTCTGGCCACCGCGCGTCGTCAGAATGAGGCCCCCGCCGGTTGTGTCCGTGACCGTGTTGCCTACCGCGCGTCCCGAATCCGACAGCGCGATTCCCGCTGCGGTGTTGCCGCGCAGGGTGCTGCCAAAGACCTGGCCGCGTCCCGAACCAACGCCCAGTCCACCGTTTCCGTCGATGGACGAGCGGCCGACGAGAACGGACCCCGTGGATTCCAGCGTGACGCCCGAACCGTTGTCGTTCGCCTGGCTATCGAAGATGGAAATGGTTCCGTTCGCACCAAAGAAAGCTGCACCGTCGCTTCCCGAGACCGTGGTGCGACGTACGAGGACGCTGTCCACAACCACGACGCCCGTTGCCTGGGAATCCACCAGGCTGGAATCGACGATCAGTCCCGCGCTGAGGATGACGGCGTGAAGATTCTCCGGCGACCGCCGGAGGTGGACGTCCGACATGACGACGCATCCGCCCGCGATGTGCCAATGGTCCCCGACGACACGGTGTAGAACGGCTCCTGACGATGAAGCGGAAACGGGCGCACCGGGGAAGGCGCCCGGGTTCTTGGGGTCCTCCAGTCGGATGCCGTCGAGGACGATTCCCTGCCCCGCCATCGAATCTCCAAGCCAGCGCGCGCCGGTGATTTCGACATCGTGGAGCAGAAGACCACCGAGCGCCTCGCGGAGATTGCACCGGGTGCACAGGACGCCGCTGTTCGGGAGTGAACCGCCTGCGTCGTTGGATCCATTGCCAGTGGAATCGTGACTGGCCCGGGACAAGCGGAGGTTGCGACCCAGGAGGATTCCCCCTTCTTGGCCCGCGGATACGATGGAAGCGCCGAAGCCTCCAACCGTGCCGTTGCTGACGCGAAGCGCGGTGTCGACGTGCAAGATTCCGACCGTGAAAGACACCTCGCTGTTGCTGCAGCTTTCGTCCTCCATACAGGTGTTGCGGAGCGTGAAGCCCGCCAAGTCGATGGAGACGCCCGGCGATTCGACGAGGATTCCGATGCTCGGGATGAGGGGACCGCCAATGAAATGGTCCACGATGTTTCCGGTAAGCCGGTAACTGCCGGGTTTCGCGATCTGAATCGGAAAGCCCGGATCGTCTCCTTCGAGGCAACCGGTTTGGGTCGCGCAGGCGTGGTTCAGTCCAATGACCCCGTCGGCGGCGTGGCCGAGGCTGGCGACGAGGGTCGCGAGCGCGAAAATCAGCAGGATCAGCGGGCTACGGACAGACGACATTGGTTCCACACATATTGGTCCCCATGGCGGTGCCGCCCGAGGTTTCGCCCTCGCCGTTGCCTGAGCTCAGGTTTTCCGAAAACCCCGTATTGGATTGCATGCGAAGTCCGGTCCGCGTGTTGTCTCGGCTGGTGTTGCCGAAGATTCGGCTTCGCCCATTGACCGAAATTCCGTGGCCCGTGTTCTCCGAGGCCGCGTTTTCGGACACGTTGCTGGAATCATTGGCGAACAGCCCATCGTCGCCGTTGCTGCGCGACGTGTTCTCGCGCGCAATCGATCCGACATTGACGAACACGCCGCGAACCCCATTGTCGAAGGTTTGATTTCGCGTCGCCAAGGATTCCGAAGCGGTATGAATTCCATCGCCTTCGTTTTCACTGGCTAGGTTGTCGATTGCGACAGTCCCTTCCAGACCGCTGATTCCGTGTCCACCGTTCTGGGCGGAAACATTCCGGACGAGCACCGAGTCCGGGGTCGAAGCCTCGATCCCCGCAGCCCCGTTCCCCCGGGCGACGTTTCCCCCGACCACTCCATTTCCCAGAAGCAGTAGACCTTGTTCGAGGTTGTCGACGAGTTGATTGTCCGCGACAACCGCCTCGCCGCCGATGGAATAGATTCCGCGAAGGTTCCCCCGCGCGACGTTCCTCACGAGAATCGCGCCCGCGCCGATACTCGCTATTCCCTGCAGGCCGTTCAGGGAAACCTGGCAATCGGCGACGATCGAGTCGTGCTGAAAGATGACGCCATACGCGGCGTTCCTTAGGAATTGAGACGTGTGGACGTAGCCACTTCCCAGGCTCAATCCGCTCCCCCCGGTGCGATTGACCACCACGCCTTCGACGCGATGGTGGTCACCGGGCAGGTCGATTCCATGTCCCGAGATGTTCCTCAGGCTTCCGTTGCGAACGGTCACGTTCACGGTCGGGAACGCGCTCCGAATGCCGGCTCCCACGCCCTGGGGTGCGCACGGCGGGTCGCCCGCGCAGGAGCCCGAAATGTGAAAACCGCCCATGTCCAGCCACACGTCGGATGCTTCGATGAGGATCGCGTCCACGGCCGGCGACGTCTGTACGAGATTGCCCGTCAAGCGGTAGGAACCCGGCTCGCCAATCGTGATGGGGAGGCCCGGGGCGTCGCCCGGCATACAGCCGCTGGTCGCGCACGCGGGGCCGATTTCGATGGGACCGCTCGCCTGGGCGAGACCCGGGAAAACGCTAGCTGCGATGCACAGGAAAATCTGGAGTGCGGACTTCAGGGACATGTCGTGTTGCCCCCGCAGACGTTGATTCCCGTGGACACACCGGAAAACACTTCGGCGGTTCCGTTGTCGTTGGTGATGTTCTCCGCATAGCCAGCGGAAGCGTTGAGCCCCAACCCGAAACGATCGTTCGAAGCCGTTACGTTTCCGAACGCACGCCCCGCGCCACCGAGAGTGATGCCGTCGAGAGCGTTGTCGTTGCTGACGTTCTCCGAGACCTGAGCGCCAGCGCCCGCTGAAATTCCGCTGGAACCGCTGTTTTGCGCGAGATTCGAACGGATTACGCAACCCTCACCGCCTCGAATCCCCGTCGAGCCATTCGCGCGTGCGACACTTTCGAGGACAGCGCTTCCGTCGCCGACGTCGAATCCGCGACCGGTGTTCGAAAAGGCCACGCTTCCGACCACGAGTGCGCCCGCTCCCGCGTGGATGCCGTCCCCCTGACTCGAGGCCACCGTGTTTTCGATGATCTGTGCGTTTGCGCCGACGGAGATCCCGGTCTCCCCGCTCTGGCAAATGGCATTGCGTTCCGCGCGCAGCAGCGACCCGACGTCGAGAGTGGTGGTGATCGGAGAAAGGATGCCCGATCGCAGGTTGGCGAGCAGATGGTTGCCCTCGATCAACGCGCCGCGCTGGGCCTCGATCCCGTGGCCAACGTTCTTGCGAATCAAGTTGAACCGAACGATCAGTTCGCCGACCGGCGGCGTGGAATTGTCGAGGAAGATTCCCGAATCGCCGTTTCCGAGGACCATATTGTGTTCGACGATGCCACCGGTGACGAGGGAGATGCCGAAGCTCGTGTTGTTTTGAATCAGCGAGCGCCGAATCAAGCCGCTGAAAACCTGCACGCCTTTCTGGTTGTTCTCGAGGATCAGGTCTTCGACGGTCGCGGATTCGATCAGGGTGATTCCATTGCCCTTGAAGCCGCGGATGGTTCCATTGCGGACGTGGGATTCGCTTCCGCCGAGTACGCCACTGCCACCGGCCGTGATTCCGCCGCAGGGGGTGGGGGGATCGCAGGGGCCGGAAATCTGAAATCCGCCGAGGTCGATGAGAGCACCGTGTGCGGTGATCGCGATGGCGTCGAGGTCGGGATGGTCGACGTGGAGGTTGCTCGTGAGGCGATAGCTTCCGGGTTGACTCAGATTGATGGGGAATCCGGGTGGGTCGCCGCCGGTGCAACCGGTTGCCGCACACGCCTGGCTGAGTTCGATCACTCCGGGCGCCGCGCTGGCCGTGGCTGGCCCGACCACGGTCGCGATAAACGCAATGACGGCGAAGCGCGAAATTACGGACATGGCGACCCGCCACACAGGTTGACGCTCAGAGACTGTCCCCCGGAAACATCGCCTTCGTCGTTGTCGCCGAGCACGTTCTCCCCGTACCCCACAGCCGTCTGCATTCGGAGTCCATTGCGCGTGTTGTCGACGGACACATTGCCCACCACCCGGCTCGGTGCGTTGACCGAGATCCCATGGCCTTCGTTGTTCTGGGTGACGTTGCCGTGCACGTTGCTCTTGGCGTTGGCGAAGATCCCGTCATCGGTGTTCCCACTGCTGACGTTTCCGCTTGCCGTGGTTCCCGCTTGGCCGAAGATCCCGCTCCCCCCGCAACCGCGGACAACATTGTCGAGCAGCGCGCAGCCTTCGCCGCCCTCGATCCCGATCCCGTTGTGGTTGCGGACGAAATTGCCCTGGACCCGAGCGTTGTCTCCGAGCCGTAGCCCGTTCGTGTCGCCCTCGATCCAGCTGTTCGTGACGCGGGAAGCGGGCTCACCCAGCGCCACGACCGCTTTGTCCGCATCGACAAAGGATTCCTCGATCAGCGCCGTAGGTCCGGCAATACCGCGAAGACTCGAACGGACGACGACGCGATGCATCTCCAGGGGGAAACTGCTCGCGCGCAGCGCGGTATTCTCGCTTCCCGAGAACAAGGAATCGGAAATCCGAACCCTGCCGTTTCTCAAAGAGCTCAAGGACGCCTGAATCCCGTTGAAGGCCCCGATGATTCGACAGCGAACGACCTCTCCTCCGTAGAGCAGAGTGATTCCGTCGTTCCCCCCGATCATCGTTGAATCGTGAACGCGTCCGGACTCGAGGTAGAAGCCACCGAATCGGTTGTTGAGGGCCGTGACGTTTTGAATGGTCGCATCACGACCGAGGGAAACACCGTATCGCAGGTCGCGTAAGGTTCCGTTGCGGACGGTGATCCGCTTCGTGAAGCCGTCCTCGAGAAAGGTCGAAGCGATTCCGTCGCCGGGTTGGTCGGAGGGAAAGAGGCGAGGTTGTCCGGTGATCGAAAAACCCTGCATGTCGATCGTGACGTCCGAAGTCGAAACCTGGATCGCGCCGTTGTCGCCGAGAGGCTTGGCGAGATTGCCCACCAGGCGATAGGACCCGGGGGAGACGATTTCGACCGGAAAGCCCGGCGCATCCCCGGGAAAGCAGCCCGCTTCCGCACAGGCCTGATTGATCTCGAATACACCGGGCGCGGCGAAGGATTCGCGCTGGGAGAGCGCGATCATCCCGACGCAAACCAAGCCGCCGATCACAATTCGCGTACGAAAATCGACTCGCATGATTCGTGGGGATCATACCACGAACGGAAGGCGATCGAGGCTTCGGAAGATGAGGATTGGGGCTAGAAGCCGAGTTCCGTCGCCAATTGAGCGCGATGAGTGCCTGGCGAGCCCAGCAGCATCTCGTTGGATTTGGCGCGGCGGTAGTAGAGATGGGCGTCGTGTTCCCAGGTGAACCCGATCCCCCCGTGGATCTGGATGTTCTCCGTGGAGGTTTGAAGGAACGCTTCCGCGCAGCAGGCTTTGGCCATGCTCGACGCGATGGCGAGTTCCGCGTCGTCTTCGCTGGCCGCCCAGGCGGCGTAATAGGCACCGGACTTGGCGGTTTCGACTTCGAGCAACATCTCCGCGCATTTGTGTTTGATGGCCTGGAAGGATCCGATCGGGCGCGCGAACTGGTGGCGCGTTTTCGCGTAGGCGACGGCCATTTCGAGGCAACGCGCGGCGCCGCCCGCGCACTCAGCCGCGAGCAGGGTCGAGGCTTGGCGAAGGGTTTTCTCGAGTGCCTTCGCGGCATCGTTGCCGGCGCCGGCCATGACTTCGCCGCGCGAATCGGCGAATTCGACGCGTCCCAGCTTGCGGGTCAGATCCAGGGAATCGCAGGGGGCGACACGGACCCCGGGATCATCGCCGCGCACCACCGCCAAGCCGATCCCCTGCTCGCCCTTCGATCCGGGAGAGCGACCCGCCACGATCCAGAGGTTGGCGCAAGGCGCGTCGACGACGAGTTCCTTGGCTCCGGTGATGCGGACGCTGTCGCCATCGGGCCGGAATTCGAGGCCGATTTGCGCCGCATCCCAACCTCCCTTCCCTTCGAGAAGCGCCAGGCTGCCAATTGTCTCCCCGCTGGCGATGCCCGGTAGCAGCGCGCGTTTCTGATCCTCGCTCCCGGCGTTCAGAATCGCGTTGGCGGCGAGACCGATACTCCCGAAGTAGGGAGCGGGAAATAGAACCCGGCCCATTTCTTCCTGCACGATGGCGAGTTCGAGGAAGCCGAAGCCCTGGCCCCCGTAGGCTTCGGGGATCCCCACACCCTGGAGCCCGAGCTCTTCACCCATCTGCTTCCAGAGCGCCGCGTCGAAACCCTCGCGGGTCTCCATCGTACGGCGCACGTCGAGAGACGACGCGCGCTCTTCGAAGAAGCGGCGCAGGGTCTCGCGAAACTCTTCTTGTTCTTCCGAAAAGGCAAAGTTCAACGTCGACGCTCCCTCGGACTAGATGGCCCGTTCTTTCCCTTCCCAATAGGGATCGCGAAGCTTGCGCTTGTAGAGTTTCCCGTTGGGGTCGCGCGGCATCTCCTGGGTGAAGTCGATGGAGCGCGGTGTCTTGTACTTGGCGAGTTTGTCGCGGCAGAACGCCAGGATCTTCTCCGCCAGCTCCTCGCCGGCGGTTTCTTCCGGAATGGGTTCGATCACGGCTTTGACTTCTTCGCCCCAATCCGCGTGGGGGATGCCGAAGGCCGCGGCATCGGCCACCCACGGGCAGGTGAGAAGGACCGCTTCGATCTCCGCCGGATAGATGTTCACGCCACCGGAAATGATCATGTCGGCCTTGCGATCACAGAGGAACAAGTAGCCGTCCTCGTTCAGGTATCCGATGTCGCCCACGGTGAAGAAATTCCCGAGGCGGCTCTTGTCGGTCTTCTTCTTGTCCTTGTAGTACTCGAAAGCGGCATCGCCCAACTTCATGTACACGGTGCCGGTTTCACCGGCGGGCAATTCTTCGCCTTCGTCGTTGTAGATCTTGATCTCCGCATTGGCCCAGGGGCGTCCCACGGTGCCGGGATACTTGAGCCATTCGTCCGGCGGAACCAGGGTGCCGCCGCCCTCGCTGGCCGCATAGTATTCGTAGATCGAGGATCCCCACCATTCGAGCATGCGTTGTTTGATTTCCACCGGGCAGGGCGCGGCGGCGTGCACCATGCAGCGCAGGGAAGACACGTCGTACTTGGCGCGCACCTCCTCCGGCAAGCCGAGCAGGCGATGGAATTGGGTCGGGACCATGTGGCTCTGGGTCACGCGGTATTTCTCGATCAGCTGCAGGCAGCTTTCCGGGGTCCACTTCTCCATCAGCACCACGGTGTGTCCCAGGTGGAGCGAGCACGAGGCGAACACCAATACCGCCGTGTGGTAGAGCGGAGAGCCGCACAAATGAACATTGTCGTCCTCGGGCTTCAGTCCGAACATCTGGAGAAAGGCGGAATAGAGTGTGCCCGCGATGTCGGGATCCAGGGGCGTGAGCTTGCGCCGTACACCCTTGGGTTGTCCGGTGGTGCCGGACGTGTAGTTCATGACCGCGCCGGCGGTTCGCTTCTCCGGAAGTTCCGTCGATTGGCCGCGCTTCAATTCTTCGTAATCGCGAAATCCCTCGAGGGTTCCGTCGCTGAACAGCGCCTCCGCGGGAAGAGAGAGTTCCTTGACGGCGCCGGTGCAGGCTTGCGCGAATTTCGCGCTACCAACGAAGGCCTTCGCGTCGCAATCGTTTGCGATGTAGGCAATCTCGGGCGCCGTCAGGTGGTGGTTGATGGGCGTCAGGTAGAAGCCCGCCTGCGCGCAGGCGAGATACAGCTCGAGGATGGCGGCATTGTTGGGAAGGACGGCGGCGACACAGTCGCCTTGCTCGAATCCGAGCGAACGCAGTCCGTGCACGAGCTGGTTGGAGGCCGCGGCCAATTCGCCCGCCTTGATCTCGCCGCGCTCGGGATCGACCAATGCGAGACGGTCCGGTGAGGCGGCTGCCAGGTTCCAAAATCCAAGGGCCATGATCTAGATCTCCTCGAGGTGGGGAAGCATCAGCTGCATGGCTCGCTCCACTTGTTCCGTGGCGGTGCGGGCGGAATGCAATCCAACCGACCAACCCACGAGCGATGCGAACCACACTTGCTGCAAAACGAAAGCGAGCGACTCCGAGCGCCCGCCGCCCGCGGTTTCCGAAGGCGGAATGCGGATGTCGACGAGTGTTCCCCGCAAGGCTGCGAGGATCATCCGAGTCATTCGCAAATGGAAGCCGGCGACTTTGGCGGTGGCCGCAGGGTCGCCGCTCACCACGGCGCGCAGGCCCGCGCGCGCAAAGCCTTCCCGTCGTACCAGCGCCTTGGTGGCGAAGGAGAAGAAGCGGGTTCCGCGTTCGACGGGCGTCGCGCCCGCGATGGGCCGCGTCGCCATCACGGCTTCGAGTTTCTCCACTTCTTCGGTGACGGCGAAGAGCAAGATGTCTTCTTTGCTGCGGAAGTACTTGTAGAGCGTTCCGAGGGCGACGTCCGACGCTTCGGCCACATCGCGTAGCCGCATGCCGTCGTAACCGCCCTGCTCCGCCAGCGTTACCGCGGCATCGACCACGCGCCGCATGCGCCGTAATTGGCTGGCGGCGAGGCGCGCCACCGGGATTTCGCCCGGCGGAGCGATTTGGATCGGCGTTTCTCGCTTCATGCGCCCGGGTCCAACATCGCGGCGTAGCGATCCGCATCGATGCGCACGTAAATGGCATGGGCTTCGCACAACACGGTATCGCCATCGCACAGGTTGGCTTCCGACAACACGCGACGACCGCTCGTTCGGGTCGTCCAGGCCTCGTAGCGCAGCTTGCGACCCAGCGGGACGGGCTTGCGGAATTTCACCGTAATGGTGCCGGTGACGACGGTTTCCTTTCGCAGGCTCGTGGCGTGTCCCAGAATCTCATCGAACGCACAGGTCACGAACCCGCCGTGCACGTATCCCGGGTGTCCTTCGAACAAGCGCCCGTACGTCACCTCCGCCCAGGCGCGCTCTCCCGTGAGACTGCATTCGAGGGGGGGTGCGAGGACGTTCGAAGCGCCGTGGGTAGGGTTGAATTCCACCATCGACATGTCGCGCCGCACGGTCTTGTTTCCCTCGGCATCGGTCACGACGCGCGCCGGCGCGTTGCGACGCGGCTGCAGGGAGAGTTCCTTGCGGATCGGTTCCAGTGCCTCGGCGATTTGCTGGTAATCGCCGTCGGGTGTCTCACTATCCACCAGTTCGGTGGCGATCTCGCGTAGAAGCTCGGTTACCCGGCGGCGCGCAGTCATCAGGAGAGCGCGAGGCTGAAGCCGTCCTTGATCGGCTCGAGCTTTTCGAAATGCGGGGACAGGAGTTCATTCACGGAATCGAAACTCCAGGGCTGATCCGTATCGAAGCTCGTGCCGAAGGCCGGCGCGTTGACGACGGTGATCTGCTTGCCCCACACGACCATGAGCTGGCCCGAGATGTTGGCGGCCGCGGGCGATGCGAGATAGCCCACCAGGGGGGCGACGTTCTCCGGAGCGAAGTTGTCGAAGCCGTCCTCGGGCTTCTTGAAGATCGCCGCCAGGGGGCCGGAATCGTTCATGCGCGTGCGTGCCCGCGGCAAGATGATGTTGGCCGTTACACCGTACTTGATCAGCGATTGCGCCACGGCGAGGGTCATGGAGGTGATGCCCGCCTTGGCGGCCGCGTAGTTGGGCTGCCCGGGGTTGCCCATCAAGAAGGCTTCGGACGACGTACTGATCAGTCGACCGTAGACGGGCTCACCGGTCTCCTTGCCGCGGTTGCGCCAGTATTCACTGGCGAAACGCATGGTGCAGAAGTGGCCCTTCAGGTGGACGCGCACGACGTCGTCGAAATCTTTCTCGGTCATCTTGAAGATCATGGCATCGCGCAGAAAGCCCGCGTTGTTGACCAGGATGTTGAGGTCGCCGAAGGTGTCGATCGCAGTGCGAATCAGGCGCTGGGAGTCGTCCCAATCCGCGACGTCTCCGGTGTGGGCCACCGCCTCGCCGCCCGTGGCCTTGATCTCTTCCACCACGGCCTGCGCGGCGGAATCGTCGCGCCCGGTTCCGTCGGCCTTGGCCCCGATGTCGTTGACCACGACCCGCGCACCGAGGCGCCCGAGTTCGAGGGCCTCCACCCGGCCCAAACCGTTCGCCGCACCCGTAACAATGGCAACTTTTCCGTCCAGCATGTCTAACTCAACCTTTCGATGATGGTTCCCGTTCCGAGCGCCGACCCACAGCACATGCTGATGAACGCCGTGCTGGCGTCGCGTCGCTCGAGTTCGTGAAGTGCAGTGACGAGCAGGCGCGAGCCCGTAGCGCCCACCGGGTGGCCCAAGGCGATGGCGCCGCCGTTGACGTTGACACGATCCATGTCGACGTCGTTCACCTTGGCCCAGGACAGAACCACCGCTGCGAAGGCTTCGTTGACTTCGTACAGGTCGATGTCCGACAGCTGCATGCCCGACTTCTTCAGGATGCGTTCGGTGGCGTCGACGGGGCCGTCCAACAAGAAATGCGGATCCGTGCCCACCACGACCTGGGAGATGATGCGGGCCCGCGGTTTCAAGCCGAGTTCGCGCGCCTTGTCGGCGGACATCCAGAGCACGGCCGCCGCGCCGTCGGAGATCTGCGACGAGTTCCCGGCGGTGTGGATCCCTTCGGGAGCCACGGGCTTCAGCGCGGAAAGCCCTTCGAGGGTGCTCTCGCGAATTCCCTGATCGCTATCGACCAGCTGCGTTTCCCCGCTGCGCTGTCCATCGTCGCCGAGAATCGGAGCGTCGATGGGAAGGATCTCCTTCTTGAAGCGTCCCTCGGATCGCGCACGCAAGGCGTTGTTCTGGGATCGGAGAGCGAATTGGTCGACGTCATCGCGCGTGATGCCGCGTTTCTTGGCGATTCGCTCCGCGGCCTGGAATTGGTCGACGCTCGAATCCCAGGGCCAGGGGTCGGTCTGGAAGAACCCCGGTCCGTTCATCACGTTGGCGCCGAGTCCCACGTGACTCATCACTTCGACCCCGCAACCGATCCCCACATCGATGGCGCCGGCCGCGATGAAGGCCGCGATCATGTGGTTGGCCTGCTGGCCCGATCCACACTGGGCATCGACGGTCGTGCCCGCCACCGTGAAATCGGTCCCGCGCGACAGCCAGGCGTGGCGCGCCACGTTGTTCGATTGCTCCCCCGCCTGGGTGACGCAGCCGCCCACGATCTGCTCCACGAGCGAATCTTCGATCCCCGCTCGCTCGACGACGGCTCCCTGAACCCGGCCCAGCAATTCTGCGGGATGCAGGGCAGACAGCGAGCCTTTGATCATCTTGCCGCGCGCGATCGGGGTGCGAAGCGCTTCGACGATTACTGCTTCGGGCATCGGGGTCTCCTTGTGATGTTCCGAGCTGGCTACGAGGCCTGGCCCAGGATCATTCCGCTGGTCGGTACACCGACACCGCCGGTTACCAGCACGTGGTCATTCTTTGCCGGTTGATTGAGCGACGTGCCGCGAATCAAGCGCACGCCTTCGTTCACTCCGTTCATGCCGTGGATGTAGGCTTCGGAAAGCTGGCCGCCGTTGGTGTTGCACGGCAAGCGCCCGCCGACTTCCAGATTCCCATCCTTCACGAAATCCTTGGCTTCTCCGCGCTTGCAGAATCCGAAGGATTCGAGTTGGAAGAGCACGATGGGGGTGAAGGCGTCGTAGATGATGCCGGCGTCGATGTCGTCGGGGCCGAGGCCGGACATTTCGTAGTTCTGCTTCGCGACGAGATCCATCTCCGGCAAATGGGAGATGCTCGGACGATAGAAGCTCGTCATGTTCTCCTGGTCCGCTCCGGCCGCCTGGGCGGCGCTGCGGATCACCGCGGGCTTGTGCTGCAAGTCTTTGGCGCGCTCGACCGTGGTCACGATGCAAGCGGTTCCGCCGTCGCTCTCCTGGCAGCAATCGAACAGCCGCAGGGGCTCGGCGATGAAGCGCGAGTTCTGGTGGTCCTCGACCGTGAGCTCTTTTCCGTAGAAGAATGCGTTGGGATTGTTGATGGCGTGCTTGCGCGTCGACACGGCAACCTCGGCCAGGTCGGAGCCCTTGCAACCGTATTCGTGCATGTAGCGCTGAGTAAACATCGCCACCCAGCTGGCGGGCGTCAGCAGGCCAAAGGGCAGATACCAGCTCCAGTGGATCAGATCCGGCGTCACGATGCCCTCGGCGATCCCCACGCTGTAGCGTCTTCCCGAGCGTTCGTTGAAGGCGCGGTAGACCACGACGGTTTCCGCGGTTCCGGTCGCCACCGCCATGGCGGCCTGATGCATGACGCCGATCGCGGCACCCCCGCCGTGGGGGATGCGGCTGAAGAACTTGAGGTCGCCGATCCCCACGCAACGCGCGACTTCGATTTCGTCGTTGGTGTCCAGGCTGAAGGTCGTCATGCCATCGATGTCCGAAGGCTGGAGGCCCGCGTCGTCGATGGCCGCTTTGACGGCTTCGGCGGCGAGTTGCAGCTCCGATCGACCCGAGTTCTTCGAAAACTCGGTCTGGCCGATTCCAACGATGGCCGTCTGGTCTGCGATCGAATTGGCCACTTAGGCTCCCTTCGGCAGCGCGATGGTGACGCTGCCCGTTACGTGATCGCCCCAGGAATTCGTCCCGGTTACGTTCACGAGAACGGTGCCCTGGCTTTCGTCTTTCTCCGCCACGGATCCGTTCACTTTGAGGGTTTGTCCCGGCAAGGTCGGAACGCCGAGCTTCACCTTCATGTGTTTGACCACCGCATCGATGCCCGCCCAATCGGTGACGAAGCGAACCACCAGACCCTGGGTCGTGTAGGTGTTCATGATGATGTCCTGCAGACCCTGGGCCTGGGCGAGCTTGCGATCGTGGTGAACCGGGGTGTAGTCCCGCGACGCCATGGCGCCCGCCACGATGCTCGTGGTGTCGACGTCGAAGGACAGTTCCGGCAAGGCCTCGCCCACTTGGATCTGGTTCCACTTGCGTGTTTCGAAACTCATACAAGCTCCTGGGGCCCGCTTCGGGCCATGTCTTTGCCGAGCCAAGCGAGCTGGCGCGCTGCGCCGCCGAGGGAGAGCTCCAAGGCTTTGGTCCACAAGAAATAGCGATGGATCGGGTAGTCGAGGTCGACGCCGATTCCGCCGTGCAGGTGCTGAACCGCGTTGGCGATTCGCGCTCCACCCTCGGCGGCCCAGAACTTGGCCACCGCCGCCTCGCGCGGGGCGGGATGTCCGTTGGCGAGCTTCCAGGCTCCGCGCCAGGTGGTCCAGCGAATCGACTCGAGGTCGATGTAGGCATCCGCGGAGCGATGCTGCACGGCCTGGAAGGTGCCGATGGGGGTTCCAAATTGTTCGCGCTCGGTCACGTAGGCGCCGGTGATCTCGATGGCGCGCTCGGAGACACCGACCTGCACCGCACACAGAGCAATCAAGGCGCGTTCGTGGAGCCACGCGGCGATCCCCTCGCCCTGGAGTTGATCTGCGCCGGAAACCCGCACACGAGACAGCTCGAGATTCGAAATGCGTTCGCCTGTCGACGTTCGCTGATGCTCCAAGCGCACGCCGTCCACAGACGGGTCCACGAGAAAGAGTGCGACGCCCGTGTCCGTGTCGGCCGGAACGAGAATGCGTTCGGCAAACTCCGCCGCAGGCACGAAGCGTTTGCTTCCGTTCAGTCGCCAATCCTCGCCGTCGCGCACGGCCCGGGTGCCGGGTCGCAGGGGATCGTCCGAATCGGAATCCGTCAACGCCGCGGTCAGGATGCATTCGCCGGTGGCGACGCGTCCGAGGAAGCGTTGCTTCAGCGCGTCGCTGCCGAATTCGGCGATCGGCAGGGCGCCGTAAACCAACGTCGGAAGAAAAGGCGCGGGAGCCACCGAGCGTCCGGCTTCTTCGAGCAGCACACACAGCTCGAGAAAACCCATCCCCATGCCGCCCTGCTCTTCGGGGATCGCGATCCCCAGGAGATTGGCGTCGGCGAGTTGCTTCCAGAGCGCGCGGTCGAACCATTCGTCGGAAGTCTCGACTTCCTTGACCCGGGCGGTCGTGGCCTCTTTGTCGAGAATTTCCCGCGCCAATTCGCGCAGCGAGTTCTGCTCGTCCGTGAATGCGAAATTCATTTCACGGGCCTGAAGATGGGAAGCTTGGTGGCTTCGTCGACTTGCTCCACGGAAACCTGCACCGGCATGCCGATGTAGACATCCGCGGGATCACACCCCAGCACATTGGAAACGATGCGCGTGCCCTCTTCCAGCTCGATCAGCGCCGCGGCGAACGGGTAATCGAAGCCCGGGAACTTTGGATGGTGGAGGACCGTGAAGCTGTAGACCGTCCCTTTGCCCGAAGCCTCCACGCCGGACCAATCGAGCGACTGGCATTCCCCGCACATGGGACGCGGCGGGTGGCGCAGCGTGTTGCAGCTGTCGCACTTCTGGATCAGCAGCTTGCCAGCGTCTACGGCGTCCCACCACCAGACGTTGTCGTGGCCGCGCGGCGGTTGCAGTCGCGTGGGATTCGCGCTCGGAGCCGCGTCGTTGCTTGCGGCCGCAGGTTGTTCCGCGGGCCAGAACTTCAGGATGCGAAAACGATTCCAACCGACCTCGTCGCCGTTCTGATCGCGGAACGAGCGCTTGACGGTGACGAAGTAGCCGATCCCCAATGCGGTGGCCTTTTCCTCGGAGACGTCTTCGATCCGCAGTGTGGCGGAGACCTGGTCACCGGGTTTCAGGTAGCGCTCGAAACCGTGCTCGATATCGGTTCCCACCACGCCCGAGTAGCCATACTCCGTGAGTACGTTCATGAGTTCGGCTTGTTTGTGGATGGTGCGGCCCTGGGCTTCGAGTTCCTCGACGCTCAAGGTCCATTCCGGGCGGATGCCGGGCATCACCCAGGCTTCGAGCATCGGGGGCGGCGCCACGATACCGCGGTGAACCGAATCTTTCGCGCGGTTGGGGTCCAGGTACGCGGGATTGTCGTCGCCCATGGCTTCGCACCAATGGCGGATCATCGGTTCATTGACGAGATCCGATGCCGTTCCGACGACGCTTTCGACGCCGACGTAGCTTTGGATCTTCGCTTCGAGTTCCTGTTTCTTGCGGGGGTCCAGCGTCATGGTGTCCTCAACGTCTCCGCGCTCGCGGCAAGCGCAAGCCCGCCGCAGCGATGATGTCTCGCTGTACTTCGTTGACGCCGCCACCGAAGGTGTATGTGGTGGCGCCGCGATAGGCGACTTCCAGCAGTCCGCCGAAAAGCGCACCCGGCTCGCCGTCGATCACGATGCCGGCGGCCTCGACGATCTCCAATAACAAGCGGTAGGCCTCGACGAAGAGTTCGCTCCCCATCACCTTCACCGCGGAAGCTTCGGCCATGTTGGGAACGCCCGCGGTGACCGACCAGGCGGAGCGCCAATTCAAGAGCTTCAGGGCTTCGAGCTTGGCGTAGACCCGTGCGAGGTTGGCTTGAACCCACGGTTCATCCAGCATGCGGCGACCCGGATCGCCGGGCACGTGGGTCTTGCGCGCCCAATCCCACACGTCGTCCAGGGCGCGATCGACGAGACCCGGAATCGCGAGCGTGATGCGTTCGTGATTGAGCTGGGATGTAATGAGCGACCAACCCTGATTCTCGGGGCCAATCAAGTTCGAAACCGGAACGCGCACGTTTTCGTAGTAGGTGACGTTGGTGCGCTCACCGCCGAGCGTCCGGATTCGCGACACGGAAAAACCGGGCGCGTCGGTCGGAACCAGGAGAATCGAGATCCCCGCGTGGGGTCGCGCATCGGGATCCGTGCGCGCGGCGAGCCAGATGTAATCGGCGTCGTTCGCGTGGGTGGTGAAGACCTTCTGGCCGTTGATCACGTACTCGTCGCCCTCGCGCACGGCACGGGTCTGCAGCGAAGCCAGGTCGGTTCCGGCAGCCGGTTCCGTGTAGCCAACGCCAAAGAAGAGCTGACCCCGCAGGACCTTGGGGAGCAGCTCCTGCTTCTGCTGCTCGGTCCCGTATTGAATCAAGGTGGGGCCGATGGTGTTGACCACGATGACGGGCAGCGGGGCACGGGCGCGGTAGGTCTCGTCCCAGAAAATGAATTGTTCGATGGGAGATCGACCCTGGCCCCCATACTCTTTGGGCCAGCCGATGCCGAGCCAGCCGTCGGCCCCCATCCGGCCCACGATCTCCCGGAATACCGGCCCGCCCATCTCCTCCCATTCCTCAGCGAAGCGGGCGCGTAGGTCGGGCGTGAGCAAGTCCTTGTAATAGTTACGGATTTCCTTCCGTAGGGCCTGCTGCTCGGGGGTGAATTCGATCTGCATGCGGGGTGTCCGGGGGCGCTGGGAAGTTTGTAAACTTGAAACGTGTTCTAATTATAGGAGTGGTTTGGTCCCCGGGTCAACCTCGCACGAGAGGCATTTGGGGCGTCAAAAGCACCCTGTAAGGTGAAAAGCCCCCGCGTTCTTTGCCCTTCTCCCCTCAACCTGCCCGCCAATGAGCCGATTCAAGACTCGATCTCCCGCGTCCAGTGGACCGGAGGAGGCTCCATGCCCAGATTGCTGATCGTCGTCCTACTCGCCTGGCTGCTTCCGGCGGTTCCCGCTGCGGCTGAACTCCGCGTTCCCGTGGCCGCCGCCCCGGCCAGCGAATGGCGGGTCAAGACCATCCGCAGCGAGGACTTCGATCAACCCGAGGCCGAGGCGCCGGCGCCGAAGAAGCCCGACGACAAGGGCTGCGGAGAAAAGGACCGCGAGCAGGTATTCACCGAAACACTCCAGCAGCGCATGGTGGAGGCGGCCCAGTTGGGCGAGCGCCAGCGCGTGAGCGCCGCCCTGTGGTTGGGAGCGGAGCGCGACGGTCGAGACGAGACGGGACAGACCGCATTGATGGCGGCGGCGTCGTACGGGCACGCGCCCATCGTTCAATTGCTCATGAAGGCGGGGGCCGATCTCGATGTGCGCGATCAACGCTACGGCGGAACCGCGGTGACGAAAGCCGCGATTCACGGCCGTTCCGATGTGTTGCGTTTGTTGCTGGCCGGCGGCGCGAACCCGAACGTGGCCGACATCCGGCGCGATCGCTTTCGCTGGAGCGCTGCGACCTGGGCCGCCTACCGCGGCCACGACAAAGCACTTCGCGTCCTGGTCGAGGCCGGTGCCGACGTTGATGCACGCGACGAAGAGGGCAAGACCGCGCTCTTCCACACGGCGCGGTCCGGGTACGAGCGTGCGAAAATCATCAAGCTGTTACTTGCGGCGGGAGCCGATCCCAATGCGCGGGACAAGCAGGGGCGCACGCCGCTCATGTACGCGTCCTGGTATGGGCGTTCGGAACACGTCCAGGCCCTGATGGCGGGTGGGGGCGATCCCGGCGTGCGGGACAAGCAGGGAAGAAATTCTTCCGCCTACGCGAAGCTGCCGCGCAAGACCTTCATCAACGGCAAAGAAGTCCTGGTCGACAAGAATCCGGCGAAGATCGCAGCACTCTTGCGCCGCTAGGGCGGCGTGGCTTCGCCCTCAAGCGCGGCACAGCAGCAAACAACCCCCGAGTGGCCCGCCGCCCGCCGCCGCAACGGCGACTTCCGGCGATCCGGGAACCTGGCGGGCATCGCCTTCGCCCCAGAGCTGGGTACAGGCTTCGTGCAGCATCCCGTAGCCGTGGAGCCGTCCCGCTGAAAGCTGGCCGCCCTGGGTGTTCAAGGGCAAGCTGCCGTCCCGGGCGATGCGTTCCCCGCCTTCGATGAAGGGGCCGCTCTCGCCCACGGCGCAGAACCCGAGGGCTTCGAGCCAAGCCATGGCGATGAAGCTGAATCCGTCGTAGAGCTCGGCTACGTCGACGTCGTCGGGTTTCAGGTCCGTGCCTTCCCACAACATCTTGCCGGCATCGCGCACCGCCATGGTGGTGAGATCGTCGAACTGATCCCAGGACGGCCGGCCCCGCAACGCGCTGCCCACGGACTCGACGTAGAGCGGGGCTTTGCGGAGATCGCGGGCGGCGTCGCTGGCGGAAACGATGATCGCCGTGCTGCCGTCGGCGGGCACGTCGCAATCGAACAAGCAGAAGGGCGTCGAAATCATGCGTGCGGAGAGGTAATCGTCGAGGGTCATGGGATCGCGGTAGATGGCGTTCGGGTTTTGCGCCGCGTTCTTGCGGGCGTTGAGGGCGATCTGCGCCATCTGTTCACGGGTGGTCCCGTATTCGTGGAAGTGACGTTGGGCGAACAGGGCGATCCAATTTGCCGCCGAATAGGCGCGGAAGGGCAGGTTCCACTGCATCATCCCCGGCGCTTTCGGGGGCTTGCCGCCGCCTCCACCCCCACCCGGCATGATGGGGCTGCGTCCGCCTTTGCCCTGGGCCGAGGCTTCGTGCACCGTGCGGAAGCAGAGCACGTGTTTCGCCAGGCCCGTCGCGACCGCCGCGCAGGCGTTGATGACCGAGCCCAACTGCCCGGGTGCTTCGGGGCCGCCGCAGAACCAATTCAGGTGCAGACGCAACGCGTCGTGGACTTCGGTCACACCCGCGCCGCTGAAGCCCGCGGGAACCGCCATGTTGCCGGGGTAGGTGGCAATCCCGTCGATGTCTTCGCGCGACAACCCCGCATCCTCGATGGCGGCGAGGCAGGCGTCGAGGGTGAGCTCCAAGGGATCGCGATGGATGCGCCGGCCGATCTGCGATTGGCCGATTCCCGTGATGGAGGCTTTGCGATCGAGGCGCAGGCTCATTCGCGGGTTTCCGCGGGTTCGAACAGCGGGAAGTAGACGCCGTCGCGCTCTTCGAACACGACCCGCACGCGAAGACCGATGCGCAGGGTCGCTTCGTCGCAGTTCACGATGTTGGTGGTGAGGCGAACATCCGGCTGTTCTTCGATTTCGACGATGGCGATCGAATAGGGGGTGGCTTCGCCGGGGATCCAGGCCTGATGGTTCCAGGTGAAGGTCGCCACCAGCGCGCGGCCCGACACGGCTTCGGGCGCCAGTTGGCGGCCGAGGCATTGCGGGCAAACGGGTTGTGGGGGGTGGATGAAAGTCTGACACGCCTGGCAGCGCAGGAAGCGAAGTTCTCCGTCGGCCCCTCCGCGCCAGAAGTGTTCGTTGGCTTCGGTCACCCGCGGCAAGAGGCGAAACGGTTGATCGGTCACGCGGATTAGGCTTTCCCGGTTACGGTCTGGAGCAGGATCCGGGCACAGGTTTCGACCAGGTCGTCGCGCGTGACACCGAAGTGTTCCAGCTCTTTGTGGTAGGCGGACAGGCGCTCGAGGATCGAAGCCAGGGCGGCGGCCGCCGCATAGGCGTTGATGTCGCGCGTCACCTGTCCTGCCGCCTGTCCCTCTTTGATGCGCGCGGCGATCTGTTCGAGGATGGGGGTCAGTGCGTTGCGTCGGACGCGCATGAAACGTCGATTGCCCTCGTCGGCTTCGAGGTTTCGCAGGAGCAAGACCGCCCGGTGTTCGTCCCAATGACGGATGAACTCCGCCACGATCGTGCGCGAGGTCTCGATCGCCTTCTTGCCCTGCCAGGTACCGTCGAACAGCTTCGCCAGGGCGGGCATCTCCTCAGCGGCCTGCTCGGCCAGGCGCAGGGCGGCTTCTTCGACATCTTTGAAATATTGATAGAAGGTGGCGGGAGACGTTCCGACTTTACGCGCGATTTCGACCACGCGAATCTCGCGCACGCTGCGCTTGCTCAGTAGCTCGGCGGTGGCTTCGAGGAGGCGTTCGCGGGTCTGCACGGCGCGCGGCCCCAGGGCGCGACCACTTTGATCGACCAGCGGCTTCTCGGCATCCATGGCCCGGCGTACCTGGCTTCTTCGCGACTAGGTGCGCATGATCTGGCCGCCGTCGACGGCCAGAATCTGTCCGGTGATCCAGCCCGCATCTTCGGACAACAGGAACAGGCAAGCCCCCACCATGTCTTCGGTGGTGCCCATGCGCGCGAGCGGCATGGTCCCGAGGATTTGATCCTTGATGAACTCCGGCACGATCTTGCGCGTGGCGTCGGTGTCCGTGGGACCCGGCGCGATGGCGTTGACGCGAATCTTCCGGTTTCCGAGTTCGCGCGCGATGCTGTGGGTCAAGGCGTGCAGCGCCAGCTTCGCGATGCCGTAATAGCCTGCGCCCATCCAGGCCGCGGCGGAAGATTGATTCACGATCGCGCCGCCGCCGCGCTCGACCATGGAGGCGTAGACCGCGCGCGTGCACAAGAGCGCGCCGTTCATGTTCACGGCCATGAATTTGTCGTAGTAGTCCATGGGAACGGTGAGCAGGGAATGAAGCTCCATGTTTCCATAGATGGCAGCGTTGTTGACGAGGTAGTCGACGCCACCAAACGCCTTCAGCGCGGCTTCGCCCATGGCGACGGTGGAATCCTCGGACGACACGTCCGTTGCGACGAAGAGGCTGCGCCCCCCGGCGTCGGCGATTTCTTTCGCCACGCGGTTGCCGCCGTCTTCGTTGATTTCGGCGATCACCACGGCGGCCCCTTCGCGGGCGAGGGCTTTGGCGTAGGCCTCGCCGATGCCCCCTCCGGCACCGGTCACCACGGCAACTTTGTTCTCGAAGCGCATGACGCTCTCCTTCAGGCCCCTGTGGCGTCGGCTGGGTCAAGGGTCGACGCGGGGCGTCCAGGTGTCGCGGGAGGCTTTCAGAAGGCCGCCCAGAGAAATCTGACGCTATATCAGATTTTTGGCCCGATCAAGAAAATTCGGCTTCCGCGATCAAGCGCCCGGGCGTTCGAAGTAGGAAGCGGCGCCCTGGGTGAACCCGGGCCCGTTTCCCCAATTCAGGCGCGTTCGCTTTTGTTTGTGTTCGCGATCGAACTCCGCACACGCCCGGCGGTATTCCTTGGTCGCCGCCGTGGCGGCGGGAACCGCCCAATAATCTTCCTCGTAACCCATCCGCCCGTCGCCCGCGTAGTGGAGGATCGTGATGCCCGGGAAATCGATGGTGCCCTGTCCGGAAGGGTGATCCCGGCGGTTCTGCATGTAGACGATGACCTGATCGCGCTCCGGGTCGAGGGTGTGCCATTCGTAGGCGGTGTAGAGCTCGCAATATTCTTCCATGATGGGTTTGATCCAGGCGCGAATTTCTTCGCGGCCGCGCTTGTTGCCCAGCATGTGCTCGACGTAGAGGGCGTCTTCGGTGAACACGTTCGCGAAACCGTCCCAGTCTTCACCCACGGCCCCGGTTTTCCAATAGTGTTGAAACGCTTGCTCGAGTTCTTCGGCTGAAAACTTTCTCATGGCGTGGTCTCCTGTTATTCGAGTCCGTGTTGTTTGGAAAACTCCGTGGCGGAAACCGTCTTCCCATTCCATTTCTCTGCGTCGGGCTCTGATGCGAGCCAGGCGATGACGGCGGCGGGCAGGGTTGGGGGCGACGGCGCGAAGGCCTTCAGCTGCTCGTCGAGTCCGGTGGCTTTCATCAGTTCCGTGATGACGAGCCCCGGCTCGACGGCGTGCACGCGAACGCCGCTATTTCGCAGCTCGACCGCGAGGACGCCCGCCAGCCTTCCCAGCGCCGCTTTGGAGGCCGCGTACGCGAACCCCCAACCGCCCTCGCCTGCGGGCGCGGGAGGGTCCATCATTCCCGACGCCGATACGAGATTCACGATCACGCCGCTGCGGCGCTCCAGCATGCCGGGCAGCAGGTTCTGAATCAGCTGCAGTTGGGCGACGACGTTTCCGTCGTAGATGTCCCGGGCGTGATCGAGGTTCAGGTCGCACACGCGATCCATGGTTCCCTGCCCTTGATAGATGGCGTTGTTGACGAGTACGTCGACGTGTCCGCAGGTCTTGCGTACCGAAGCCGTCGCGCCGTCGACGGAGCTTCGATCGAGCAGGTCCATGACGATGGGAAATGCGCGCCGGCCCAGGGCTACGATCTCGCGTGCGGTGGTCTCGAGGCTGCCGGGTAGGGCGACGATGTGGGAGGTTTTCGCAACCGGCGAATATTCGAAGCGTCCCTGTCCTTCGCGCAAGCTGCGCGCCGTGATCGCAACGTCGAAGCCGCGTTGGGCCAGGGCGAGTGCGGTGGCCTTCCCGATTCCGCGGCTCGCTCCCGTCACCAATGCGACTTTCGGCATGGGGACTCCGGTCAGGCGTTGAAGAAGACGCGTTCGGCGTTTTCGTACAGGAATTTCGGAAGAATGCCCGGACGCAGTTCCAGGGCGCGCGCTTCCTCTACGGCGCGCCCCATGGGCAGCGCCGGGTGGTCGGAAGCAAAAATGATCTTGTTCTTCCCGCGCGTGTTCATGAACTGAATCAACTCCGGCGGGAAGTACTTGGGCGAGTATGCGGACGTCATGAGGTGCAGGCCCGGGTATTTGATCATCAAGCGCGTCGCGACGCCCCACCAGGGATCGGCTCCGTGTGCCATGACGAGTTTGAGCTCGGGAAAGTGCAAGCAGACTTCATCGAGGTGGATCGGATCCTGGCAGGCAGCGGGCGCCGGCGGACCGGGAATGCCCGTGTTGATGGTGATCGGGAGACCCAGCTCGATGCACTTGGCGTAGACGGGGTAATACACCGCGTGGTTGGGCGGCAGGTTGATGGAGAAGGGCGTGATGCGGGCCAGCACGATGTCGTGTTCCCGCTTCATGTGCTCGAGCGCGCGCACCGCCTTCATCCCCTTGCGTGGATCGATCTGGACGCCGACGAAGAAGCGGTCCGGGTGTTGCTTGGGGAACGACAAGACGTGTTCGTCGGGATGGCGTGCATCGGTGGTGAGAATGGCTTTCTCGACGCCCTGGGCGTCCATGAGTTCGAGCATTTCGTCGACGGAATAGCTGCGGAAGAAATCGTCGGCGTTCTGCTTGAAGTATTCCTTGGCGACTTTCTTCAGGAAGTCGGGACGTCCACCGCCGCCGATGTTGACGTTGACCCACGCGTCGATGACGGGTTGTTGGGGATGACTCAAGGGGGGCCTCTCTCGGCGAATTCGCGAAGTTGCGTGATCGGACCAGCTGGCGAGAATACGTTTGCAGCTTGGTGTTCGATTCTACGCGACGCGAGGACGCGAAGGCAAGGAGTCGCCATGCGACTCGGGCTCTACATCGCAACCGGCGACGGTGCCCCGCTCGATCGGGTGTTGGCGCGCTTTGCGCGCGCGGAAGCGGCGGGCTTCGATTCGGCTTGGGTGGGTCAGGTGTTCGATTATGACGCCTTGACGCTGCTCGCCCTGGCGGGGCGCGCGACGCGTTCGATCGCGTTGGGGAGCTGGGTGATTCCCACGTTTCCCCGTCATCCCCTGGCTCTCGCGCAGCAAGCGCTTTCGGTCCAGGTGGCGTGTGGGGGGCGGTTCCAGCTGGGGGTCGGGGTCAGTCATCGCGCCGTGATCGAGAAACGCATGGGGCTCGCGTACCAGCGTCCGTTGCGCCATGCGGAAGAGTATCTGCGGGTATTGCGCCCGCTCTTGGCGGGGGACTCCGTCGATTTTTCCGGTGAAGTGTTCCGGGTGCGCGCTCGGGTCGAAATCGAAACACCGGCACCACCGTTGTTACTCGCCGCTCTGGGTCCCCGGATGCTCGAGCTCGCGGCGGCGCGTGCGGACGCGGTGGGGATCTGGTTGGGCGCTGCGCCCTTCCTCGAGAGCTTCGTTCTCCCGCGCTTGCGCGCCGCGGCGCACGGAGCCGAGCGCCCCCTGCCGCGAATCGTCTGTGCGTTGCCCCTGGCGGTGACGGATCGCGTGGCGGATGCCCGCCGCGCGGCGGCGGCGTTCCTCGCTAGGAGTTCGCGCCTGCCGGCTTATCGATCGGTCCTCGAACGCCAGGGCGCCGGGAACCCGGCGGACGTTGCGCTGATCGGGGGGCCTGCGCAGATCGAATCCGGACTCGCCCGCCTGGCGGAATTGGGTGTGACGGACTTCATCGCGGTTCTGTTTCCGATTCCCGAGGACCCGGAAGCGTCGGCACGATCTCTGGCGACGTTGGGACCCCTGGATCGTTTCGAGTTAACATGACCCCCATGCCTCGTCGCCCGTGCCACGCCATCGCCGTCGTGTTGTTCTGTGTCTTTGTCGTTCAGATGAGCGCGTGTTCGGCTTCGGTTCCGTCCCTGCAGAACCGCTGGGAGCGCCTCGAACAGAAGCGACGCGACGCCGTGGCGAAGACCTATCCGAGCGGCACGCCGCGCTCGGTGGTCCAGACCCATCACAAGAAGCTGCTCGTGATCGGTATTCACGATTGCGATGCGGAGTACGTCAAGGCCGATCGCTTTCGCCGCGTACTGGTGGATTACATGCAGCGCGCGTACCCGCAAAGTTATGGCGGCTGTGACGTGGTGATCTTGGCGCGAACCGGCTGGACGTCGTTGGTGGGAGACGTGGGCTTGTACCAGGACTACGTGTTCTACGATACAGCGGAGAATGTACTCGCGGCCTATCGCCGCGTGATCGATTGAATGGTGATTGCATGAGTGTGGAGATTCAAGGTCAGGTGGCGCCGGGTTTCGACGCGGTCGCCGATGCGTTTCGCGAGAACTTCGCCTTGCGCGGTGAGGTCGGGGCTTCCGTGTGCGCCTACCTGGACGGCGAACGCGTAGTGGATATATGGGCGGGACGCGCAGACGCAAAGACCGGACGCGCGTGGGAAGCCGACACCTTGAGCATCGTGTTTTCAGCGACCAAGGGGCTCGCCGCCACCTGCCTCTTGATGCTGGCGGATCGCGGCCTGCTGGATTACGACCGGCCCGTTGCCGATTACTGGCCGGAGTTCGCGAACTCGGGAAAGCGCGGCATTACCGTGCGCGAGCTGCTCAACCATCGCGCGGGTTTGTGCGCCATCGATCAGCCCCTGCGCGTCCGCGAGTTGGGCGATCGTCTGCGCGCTTCGAGTGCCTGTGAGAATCAACGCCCGATTTGGCCTCCGGGTACCGAGCAAGGCTACATGGCGGTCAGCTTCGGGGTTTTCGTTGCGGAACTCTTCCAACGCGTCGCGGGGTGTTCGATTGGACGCTTCCTCGCCGATGAAGTCGCGAAGCCGCTCGCGGCGGACGTATACATCGGTCTGCCCGAAGCACACCACGAGCGCGTCGCCACACTCTTGCAAGTGCGAATGCGGACGCTGCTCGGCGTCATCCCTCAGATCGTGACCGGGCGCACCACGGAAGGTCGGATCGGGCGCGCGGCCCTCAACCGCGAGTCTCCCATGCGACGCGCTTTCGGGAATCCCAGCATCGGCCGCGGCGGGTTGGGGAACTTCAACCAACGGGACATCTGGGAAATGGAACTGCCCTTCGCCAACGGCATCGCGAGCGCCCGCGGGCTCGCCACCGTCTATGCAGCTCTGGCGAACGGCGGCAGTCACGCGGGAACGCGCCTGTGCAGCCCGGAAACCCTGGAGCCGATCTACAAACGTCAGTCCTGGGCGTACGACCGCGTGCTCCACAAGCCGCTGGGTTTCTCCCAGGGGTTCGTGAAAGAAGAATCCCACCTGTTCTCGCCCAACGAAGAATCCTTTGGCCATCCGGGGATGGGCGGAGCGCTCGGCTGGGCGGACCCGACGCGCAAGCTCGCCTTTGGGTACGTGATGAACCAAATGGATCATCGCTTGCGCTCGCCCCGAACGCTGGCGCTCTCTCACGCGATCTACGCCAGCCTCTAACGATCGGTTTCCCGGCGAACGAAGAAGAGTGCCGCCAGGGCGAGGCCGTTCAAGACCGCGAAGCTCGTGAAGGCCAGCTCGTAGCTTCCGAACCGATCGAAGCAGTAGCCCGCGAAGATCGGGCCCAGGGCTCCGCCGGGGAAGAGTGCGATCATGAGCACTCCGTAGATACTCGCCATGTGCCGCAACCCGAAACAATGGGCCACGATCAACGGAATGATGACGTTCTCTGCGGCGACCGTGAAACCGTGCAGCACCAGGAAGGCCGGAAGCGCGCCGGGAAGATCCACCGCGAGCAGTAGCAAGGACGCCAGCGAGAGCAGGGCGAAGTTGAGAATCAACGCGCCGCGTTTTGGAATGCGATCGGCCAAGAGCCCGATGGCGAGTTTTCCCGCAATCCCCACGAAGATCGCCGCGCTGAAATTCCGTGCGGCCCGCGCATCGCTGAAGCCGCGATCACTCAAGAACGCGACCAGGTGGTGGTTCACGGCGAGATAGTAGAAATAGAAGATCACCAACAAGCCGAACAAGATCCAGAAGGTGCGCGTGCGGATGGCTTGCCCCAAGGTCAAGCCCGCGGTGTCCTCGGGGTCGGGTTCCACCGGTTTTGGGGCGACGAAATTCGGCGGCGGATTGCGGACCGCAAACAAGGAGAAGGGCAGGATCAGAACGAGGGCGCCCACGCCGATGACTTGAAACGCGAGTTGCCAGGATTCGGCTTCTCGCAACGCGCTGCCGACGAGGGCCGCGAGGGAGCCGCCGAGGTTCGATCCGATGTAGACGAGCGCCAAGGCGAGGCCCCGATTCTTGGCGAACCAGCGCGAGGCAACGGCGCCGACGGGAATGTCACCGACGCCCGTCAGGGCGAATCCGAACAGCAGATTGATGGCGTAGAACTGGGGAAGGCTCTGCATTCCCGTGAACAGCCACAGCGAGAGGGAGAGCCCCAGAACCGCGCCCGTGATGACCCAGCGCGCACCGAAGCGATCCGTCAGGAATCCGATCACCGGGGACGCGATCGACATGGCGAGCAACATCGAGGCGCCGCTCGCCGAGAAAGCGGCGCGGGTCCATTGGAATTCGGCGACGATGTCCTTCAGAACGACGGGAAACAGGTAGGCCAGGCCCAGCCCCATCTGGCAGACGAGGCAACCGAGGACAACCCAATAGGCGCGTCGCGCACTCGGTAGCGAACTCATCCCGGCGCGCGACCTCCCGCCCGCGGGCTAACCCATCTTGGGGAGATAGAGCACGATCATGGAATAGATGAGCGCGGGGCGATCGTTCCCCACCACGTGAACCGCGATCTCCGTCGTTACCTGGGTGCCCTTGGCGCGAGCCAGCACTTCCGTGACGCGGCCGCGGGAATGGATCTTGGAGCCGGCGGGAACGGGACTGACGAACCGAAGCTTGTCGGATCCGTAGTTGGTCGCGTTTCCGTATCCCACCAGCATGAAGGAGGTTCGCGGCGAAAGATTCGGGAGCAAGCTCAAGGTCAGGAAGCCGTGGGCGATCGGTCCACCGAAGGGGCTTTCCTTCTTGCAGCGCTCGACGTCGACGTGGATCCACTGGTGGTCACCGGTGATCTCTGCGAACTGATTGATCATTTCCTGGCTGACTTCGATTTCCGTCCCCCAGGCGCCCCATTCCCCGTCGATTTTTGCCTGCAGGGCTTCGATGTCGTCGAATTGGATCTGTTCCACGCTGTCTCCTTCGCGGTTTCGAACTCAGGGGTTGGCGAGAATCGCGATGCCGCACGCCTGCGGGGCACCGCCGATGTTGTGGCTCAAGGCGACGTTCGCACCGGGCACCTGGCGTGCGTCGGCTTTGCCCTGCAACTGCTTGTAGTTCTCGTAGATCATCCGAACGCCCGTGGCGCCGGTGGGATGACCGAAGGTCTTGAGGCCCCCGTCGGTATTGACCGGCAGCTCGCCCTTGAGGTCGAACGTTCCGCTCGCGATGTGATCCTTTGCGGAACCCTTTTCGCAGAAACCCAGGTCTTCGTAGGTGAGCAGTTCCGTGAGGGTGAAGCAGTCGTGTACTTGAGCGACGTCGATTTCCTTGAAGGGATCCGAAATCCCCGCTTGCGCGTAGGCTTGCTTGGCCGCGTACACCGTGGGCTTCCAGCGCAAGAAGTCGAAGTCGGGATCCGCCTGGGGGTTGGCGCCCAGGGCGATGGCGATCGCTTTGACGAGCACGTAGTCGTCGCGGAAATTCTTGGCGAGGTCCGCGCGGGTCAAGATCGCCGCCGCTGCGCCGTCGGACTGGGCCGCGCAGTCGTACAACCCGAAGGGCCAGGAGATCATGCGCGCGTTCAGGGCGTCTTCCACGGTGATCTCGCGTTTCAACATCGACTTGGGTGCCAGGGTTCCGTTGTGGTGATTCTTGACCGCGATTTTCGCGAGGTCTTCACGGCCGGCGCCGTAGGTTTCGAAGTATCGCGCCGCGCAAAGCGAGAACCAACCCGCAGGTGTCATGGGGAGGTCGCGGACGCCGGTCGTGGCGATGCTCGGTCCGGAAACGCCGCGATCCTTCGGCTTGTCGAACCCCACCACGAGCACCGTGTCGTAGAGCCCCGAAGCGATGCCGAACACGCCGAAGCGGAACGCGTCGGTCCCCGTGGCGCAGTAGTTCTGGACCATGCTGATGGGGCGGTCATACAGTTTGAGGCCGTCGGCAACCTCCGCGGTACCGCGGTTCGGATAGACGGCGCCGCAGAAGGCAGCTTCGATCTGCTGTTGCGGCGCTTCGATGCCCGCATCCTCGTAGGCGTCGAAGGCCGCTTCGACGATCATGTCTTCGGGCGACTTGTCCCAATTCTCGCCGAATTTGCAGCAGCCGGCGCCGACGACGGCGACCTTGTCGCGAATGGCTTCGGGATTCATTGGGCTTCCTCGCGGATGGGCGTGCATTTCCAGAAGTAATTGGGTTTTCCACCGATTTCGTGAATCTTGCGAAACGTGAATTCGACGGGCATGTCGAGTTTGACTTCTTTGGGCGAGCAGTCGGTCATCTGCAGGTAGACACGGCTGCCTCCGTCCACTTCGGTCATGGTGGCGACCAGGGGCGGGTTGGGGCTGCCCGCAAAGAAGTCGAAGGAGAAGGACTTCACGCTGCCTTTGCGATCCGCCAGCCGGACTTCATCGAAGTCGTCACGCGCGTAGCAGCGGAAGCAGACCCGCTGAAAGGGATATTGCATGGTGGAGCATTGGCGGCATTGATGGCCCCGGAAACTCAGGTCTTCGTCGCGATCGCGAAAGTGAATGGTGGCGGAGATACCCGAATTGGTTCCCGCTTCCCACTCTTTCGTGTCGAGCTGGCGAAAGCGCAGGTACATGTCGTAGTCCCGCAAACTGCTCTTGCGGGTCAGATGCCAGGCGACGCCGCGGCGGTTTTGAATCTTCTCGATGCGGTCCGTCACCGCAAACGACAACGCTTCGGCGCCGTCGCCGTAGCTGGCCATCAGGATGCGGTCGCCCGAGCGCGCGGATTCGAGGGCCTGGGCGAGTAGCAGCGGAGCGAAGGCGACACCCGCGTTGCCGAGCCGCCCGAACAACGGGTCGACGAGGGCTTCCTTCGAAATGCCCAGGGACTTGGCGACGCCGCCGTGGCTGCGGGCGTCCGGTGCGTAGAGTGCGACGCGCGTGAAATCGCCGGGGTTTGCATCCAGCTTTTCGCACAACCCGCGCACGGCCTCGACCGTTCGGTCGCTGTAGCCGTGCTCGACGACGAAGCGATCTTCCCAGCTGTGGACGAAGGGGTCTCCTTCGGTACGCCAGACATCCAGAATTTCATCCGAGATCGCGTGGGTGCCTTCGAGGGATACGGCGACCTCGTTGTCACTGATCAGGAACGCAGCGGCTCCGTCCCCGACGTTGCGTTCGATGCCCGAACGCGGCGCGCCGATCCGACAATCGCTCGCGATCACGAGCACGCAATGGGCAGAACCCGCACGCACCGTATCGGCGGCGACCCGCAGTGCGCCCGCGGACGCGCGCAGCGAACCGCCCAGGTCTGCGGTCTGGACGTCGCGGCGCAGGTCCAGGGCTTTGGCGATGATGCTCGCGCCCTGCTTTTCCTTGTAGGGATAGGTGGTGGAGGAAAAGATCACACCGTCGACGCTTTGGCGATCGATGCCTTCGAGGCAATCGGTTGCGGCCGCCACCGCCATGGTGATGGCGTCTTCGTCATAGTTGGCGACGGCTTTCTCGGGTCCGTTGTCGGGGATCTTGCGCGCGCCGCCGCCCAGGGCCGCCAAAGGCATCCGCCACATGGGGATGTAGGCACCGTAGGAATGGATACCGACCATCAGGCGATAATCTCCTCTTTCATCAACCGCGATATCTCTTCGGAGTCCATGCCCAGGAATTCGCCGAAGATCTGTTCGTTGTGCTCGCCGAGGTTCGGGCCGGGCGTGCGCAGCTGCGGTGGGCTTTCTGCCAGGCGGATACTGTACTGCTCAAAGGGGCACGGGCCCAGGTTGGCGTGCTCGAGGGTTTCGTAATGCTTGCGGTGCGCGAGCTGGGGGTCATCGAGAAGATCCTGGAAATTCTGCACGACCCCCGCTTCGACGCCCGCTTCCTGGAGTTGTTGCATCAGCGTGTAGGGATCGATCCCGCGCGTCCAATCCCCGATTTCGTCATCCAGTTCTTCCTGGTGGGCCAGTCGGCTCTGGGCCTGCGCGAAGCGCGGCTCCTTCGCCCAGGCGGGGTTCCCCATGACACCCACCAACGCTTCCCATTCTGCATCGGACCCCACCGCGATCGCGATCCAGCGGTCCGAACCCGCGCAGGGATAGATCGAGTGGGGAGCGGCGGACTCCGCGTGGTTGCCGCGCCGGGTCACATTCTCGCCCCGCGCGCTGCGGCGCACGATCATTTCCGACAAGCTGTAGACCCCACATTCGATCTGCGACACATCGATGTAGCGCCCGCGGCCCGTGCGTCTGCGGTCGAGGAGTGCCGCGGCGATCAGGAGTGCGACGTACCGCGGCGCGAGGGAATCGGTAATCGTGCCGTGGGGGCCGATGGCTTCGCGATCCGGCCAACCCGTGACGTGGTTGAATCCGGAAATCGCCGAACCCTGGCCGCCGAATCCCGGGTACATGCGTTGGGGACCCGTCTGGCCGAACAGGCAATTGCTGACCACGATCAGCTCCGGCTTGATGGCCCGCAGGTTCTCGTAGCCGAGTCCCCAATTCGCCATGGCCTTGGGGGAAAAGTTCTCCGCCACCACATCCGCCCAGCCGACGAGGCGCTTGACGAGTTCGACGCCTTCGGGTTTCGAGAGGTTGATCGTCGCGCTCAACTTGTTGGGGTTGCAGAGCACGTACATGGGGGATCCGTCGAGGCCGTGGGGATTGTCTTTGGTGAGGTGCACGGTGCGGAGGAAGTCCGGGCGTTTACGCGATTCGAGCTTCACCACCGTAGCGCCGTGGTCGGCGAGGTAGCGCGTTGCGATCGGGCCTGCGGCGCCGGCGCCGAGTTCGAGCACCTTGACGCCCGAAAAAACCGGAGCGGAATCGGTCACTAGATGATCCCCGAGCTTGCGAGGTCACTCAATTGCGTCGCATCCACGCCGAGCTCCGCGTAGACATCGGCATTGTGCTCTCCCACCATGGGTGCGCGGCAGCGAATGAACGGCGCTCCCTCTTCGGAACTCTTCGCGAAGCTGTTGGGATGTTCGAAGCTCGTTTCGAATTCCGGGTACTCGATGCGCGCGAAGAACTCGCGAAAGCGCAGTTGCGGGTGGTCCAGGATCTCGCCGGCGTTGTTGCAAGGCGCGAGCATGATCCGGCGCTTCAGCGCTTCCTCGTACAGCTCGCGCATGGTCTTCGAGGCAAAGAAATTGCCGAAGGCTTCTTCTAGACGACGGATCTCGTCTTCGGACAGGGTGTTGTGGTTGTAGTTCGCCCAGTCGTATTCGCGCAGCCAGTTGGGCGCCATGCGGTTCTCGTGCATGTATTCCACGGTGGCGACCAGGTTCGGGGTGCGGGCGGCACCGCTGCGCAGTCCGAAGCTGATGTGCCCGTCGAGGGCGGCCCAGATCTCGCGGGTCTTCCCGAGGCGCGCTCCGGCTCGCTTCCCCAGATGCCCCGAGAGCGCGTACATCCCGGTTCCGGTAATCAGCGTGCTGGTCTGACATTCCTGCATCGAGATGTCGATGAATTGTCCGCGTCCGGTGTCCTCGCGCATCAACAACGCCATCGCGATTCCCGCGGCGGCTTCTGGTCCCGCATGCAGGTACGCGACCGGGAGCGAGCAGCGAACCGGTGCGCGATCCGGATCTCCCGTCATGGACGGGTTGCCCCCCATGGCGACGGTGACGAGGTCGCCGGCGCGGAAGTTCGCGTAGGGACCCGTTTGCCCGAAGGGTGTGATGGCGCAGTAGACGAGGCGCGGATTCGCTTTGACCAGATCTTCATAGCCGATTCCGCGCGCCTGCATGCTGCCCGGTGCCGCGGTTTCCAGTACGACGTCGGCCGTTCGCGCCAGGCTGCGCACGAGCTCGACGCCGCGCGGCGTGTGGGTGTCGAGCGTGATGCCGCGTTTGCTCGTATTCATGGCGAGCCAGGGAAGGCTGCGGTTGGGGTCCGCTCGATCCCCCACGAACGGACCGCGGCGCGCTTTGCGATCGCCGCCGGGAGGTTCGAGCTGGATGACGTCGGCCCCGAGATCCCCGAGGATCTTGCCCGCCAGATGACCGGGTTCTCCCGAAAAGTCGAGTACGCGAAAGCCGCTGAGCATCGGCGTATTTTACACGCTTTCCCACGACAGCCCGTTAGGATGTCGCGGTGATAAAGCGCGTCGGCAGCACCGCACTTCTGGCTCTCGCGTCGACTCTCCTGGCGGTCGGGGGAACCGAAGCCGTGTTCCGCGTCGCGGGTTTCGATTTCGAGCAGAAAGAGCGCGAGCTCGCCAAGGTTCCCATCTATTACCGCAGACCCACCCAGCCGATCGGGGACGCGTTCTTTCACCGGCCCGGCCCCGCGCAATGGAAGGGGCGCGTGCTCCAGACCATGCTGCGCCGCGCCGGAGTTCCCGAGACACTGCTGCCGGAAGATCCCGAGCGCGTGTATCGCTACGACGCGGACGGATTTCGCAATCCCCTGGGCATGCAGGATTGGGAAGTGGTGGTGGTGGGCGACTCCTTCACGGAGCTCGGGTATCTCGCCGACGAAGATCTCTTCAGCGCTCGTGCCGTGGCCCCGCTGGGTCTGCGGGCGCGAAACCTGGGCGCGAGCTTCACCGGCCCCCTCACCCACGTGACCTATTTGCGCGAGTTCGGCGCGGCACCCAGTTTGCGCCATGCGGTGCTCGCCTTCTTCGAGGGCAACGACGTCGAGAATCTACGCCGCGAGGAGCGCTGGGAACGCGAAGCCCGGGAGGCGCGCGCCGCAGCGCCCGATGGACGGCTCGTGCGAGTACCGCTCGACTTCCACCCGCCCCAGACCTCGTTTGTGCGAGCCCTGTATCGACGGCTGTTTCGTCCGCACGCGGAACTTCCGCCCCATGAACCGAACTTCATCTATTTTCTGGGGGAAGCCACGCAACCGGTCAGCATTCGTTACACGCCTCCCAACGCCCAGGAAATTCCCCCGCGCATGCGCGAGGTGCTCGACGACGCATTCGCGCGTTGGGCGACGACTTCGCGCGAGCTCGGCGCGCGGCCGTGGTTGCTCTATTTGCCCTGTAAGCTCCGCGTACTGCACGGCGCCATCGAGCCCACAGGCGAAAGCCACGGGCGCCTGGCGGAATGGACTCCCACCGATCTTCCCCAGTACGTCGGCGAACGCAGCCGGCATTTCGGGATCGAGTTCGTGGACGCGACGCCGGCCCTGCGTCAACTCGCCCTCGAGGGCACCCTGCCCTTCAACGCCGTCCTGGACACCCACGCAAACCGCGCCGGATCCCACGCCATCGGTCGTGTGCTCGAAAAAGCGTTGTCCCCGGTGCCATAGGCGCGACGGGGCGTTTCCGCTGAAGTTGCCGCCGCGCTGCGCATCCCGCGGAACCGCGGTGTCACAGATTCGGAAAACGCCCACTATCCCTACTACAAAACGACGCGGTTACTGTGGTGGTTGGCCGCATCGTTCCAATAGGGAGTGTCTTCGGACGCTCCCTATTTCTATTTGGGGGGCACGGGGATCGGCGCTAGCTGGAGGGGGGCCGCCACGTGGCCGGCGCGAAGTTTCCGCCCGCGCGGTTCGCGAAGGCGTCGCGGACGACGATGTTGGCGCCCGGTTGAACGGGGATGTCGTCGAGTTCCGCCTCGCTGAAATAGCGGGCGTCGCTCGCCTCTTCACCGTCGGCCTGCAGGGTGCCCCCCAACACGCGCGCTTCGAATACCGTCGTCAGGTAGGAGGTGGAGTCCCCGTTCGCGTAGGTGACGACGAACTCCGGTCCCCCGTAGGCGCCCGCGATCCGGATCAATTCGACGTGGAGTCCCGTCTCTTCCCACATCTCGCGCACGGCCGCGTTGGCGGGGCGCTCTTTGGGTTCGACGGCACCGCCGGGCGTGGTCCACAGCGCGAGCTGGCGATCCTTGACGAGCAGTACGCGATCCTGTTCGTCGAAGGTGAGGATCGTCACCGAAGGCACTTCGAGCAGCCGGGTCCCCACTTTGGAACGCACGTCGCGCATGTAGTCGGAAATCGGCATGCGCGGGAGAGTCGCCTATTCGTCGACGGGCGTCGAATACACCGTAGCGAGCTGGGTGGTGACGTCTTTCGTGGTCACGAAACCCGACGCGAGATCCGACGGCGGCTTCCCGCCCTGGCTCTTGGGTGTCAAGTCGACATCCTTGGCCTGAGCGCGGAGTGCCCCGACGGTGCACTCTTCCCGCGGAATGTGGGAGAAGGGTGCAAACTGGAAACTCCGCATGGCGTTTTCGTGGGAGATCTTGTTCACGTCACTTTCGGGTAGACCCGCGAGAGATTCCCACAGGGTTTCCGGCGCGTTGGGCCAGGTGGTATCCGAATGCGGGTAATCGCATTCCCAGGTGATGTTGTCGATCCCGATCTTGTCCCGCATGGCGACGCCCACTTTGTCGTCGATGAAGCAGGTGACGATGTGTTCCCGGAAGACTTCGCTCGGAAGCTTTCCGCCGAAGTCTTGAAACGTCCACGCTTTGTGGTGCTTGTACACGTAGTCGACCCGCTCGAGGAAATACGGGATCCAGCCGATGCCCCCTTCGGACAGAGCGATCTTCAGCCCGTCGAACTTTCGCAACACGCGAGACCAGAGTAGATCCGACGCGCAGGAGAAGATGTTGATGGGCTGAACCGTGATCATGACGTCGACCGGCGCGTCCATGGACGTAAACGCCATACCCTTGCCGGAACCGATGTGGATACAGACCGTCGTGTTCTCGTCGCAACACGCCGTCCAGAAGGGATCCCAATGCGGATCGTGGAAACTCGGCAGGCCGTGGGCTTCCGGGTTCTCGGTGAAGCTGATGGCGTGGCAGCCCTTCTTCGCGACGCGGCGCACCTCGTCCGCCATGCGCTTCGGGTCCCAGATGGGCGGCAGAGCCAAGGGAATGAAGCGGCCCGGATAGGTCCCACACCATTCGTCGATGTGCCAATCGTTGTAGGCCTGCAGCATGGCCAGGGCCAAGGCTTTGTCTTCGTGACCGGCGAAGAGCGCGCCGGTGAATCCCGGGAACGAAGGGAAGCACATGGAAGCCAGCACGCCGTTCACGTTCATGTCGCGGATGCGTTCGTGAACGTCGTAGCAACCCGTGCGCAGCTGTTCGAAGGCGGTGGGCTCCATCCCGTATTCCTCGGGCGGGCGCCCCGCCACGGCGTTCAAGCCGATGTTCGGGATCTGGCGCCCCTCCCAGGTCCAAACGTCCGATCCGTCCTTCTTGCGGCGCACACGCGGACAGCGGTCCTTGTAGGCCGCCGGTGCGTGGCGCTCGAACATGTCGGCGGGTTCGACGACGTGGTCGTCCACTGAGATCATGATCATGTCTTCCAGGCGCATGTTCGTTCCCCCGCGCTTATGAATCGCGTTGCAAGATGTTGATGGCGCAAACACTGCCGCCGCCCACCAGGTGGGCGAGTCCCGCGCGCGCGCCTTCGACCTGGCGGGCACCCGCCCGGCCGCGCAATTGCAAAACCAGTTCGTGAATCTGTGCCAGACCCGTCGGTCCACCCGGGTGTCCGCGGGCGATCAATCCGCCGTCGGTGTTGAAGGGAATGCGGCCTCCGGGGCCGGTTTGCCCTTCCTCGATGAGTTTCTCGCCTTCGCCCTCGGCGCAGAAACCCAAGAGTTCGTAGTACTCGAGTTCTTCGTTGGCGAACGCGTCGTGGCAGAAGGCCAGGTCCATGTCTTCGGGACCCAATCCCGCGGCCTCGTAGGCCTCCTGGGCGGTGGTGTGTGTCATGCTGGCGGGGCCCACGACCGGCCCGAGGAACGTGTGCCCCGGCGTGTAGCGTTCACTCTGAAGCGCCGCCGCGCGAACGCGGATGACCGGGCGATCGGGATGCAGACGCTTGGCTTCTTCGACCGTCCCCAGAATCGCGCACGCTGCACCGTCGTCGATGGGGCACGCCATCATGGTCGTGAGCGGGTCCGAGACCATCTGCGCGGCGAGCACTTCCTCGGGCGTGACTACGTGATCCGATTGGCGATGGGCGAAGGGATTCTTGGCGCCGTAGTTCCAGTTCTTGGCGGCGATCTGTGCGAAATGTTTGGGCTTCGTGCCGCGTTCGTGCATGCGCCGCATGGCCCACAGGGCAAAGAATGCGGCGGGCAAGATGACGGAGTCGATGGTATCGCGACCGATGCCCCGCCCGGCGCTTTGGGTGCGGGCGGCCATGAGTGTCATGGCTTCGAACCCCAAGGCCATGGCGATGCGACTGCGTCCACTCGCCACCGACCAGGCCGCATCGCGAAAGGTGACGGAACCCGTCGCGCTCGCGTTTTCCACATGGGTTACCGGCAGTCCCGTCAGGCCGAATTCCTTCATGATCTTCACGGCCGACATTATCGGGGCCTGCATGTAGCCCACGTAGGCTTCGCCCACGTCGCCCAGATTGACTCCCGCATCCTCGAGGGCGCCGAAGCCGGCGCTGCGCGCCAGTTCGGTCAGCGTCTTCCCGCCTTTGTAGGCTCCGAAGCGAACCATCCCCACACCGAGAACCGCGACGTCGTGCAAGCTCACGATGCACGGGCCTCCGTGGGTCGGAATCGAAAGATCACGATTTCATCGCCGGCTTGGTTCTCGCGCAGCGTTTCCAGCTCGAGTTCCATCTCCATCCCAATGCGAAATTCGTCGCGCTTGCCGGACAGCACGCCCTGCACCCGTGGCCCTTCGGGCAGGTCGACTTGTCCAACGCCGTATCGGGTCATGTTGGGATTCGAACTTCCGAACATCGGGAAATGGACGAAGGTCCAGGTGTAGAGGGTACCGCGCGGTCCCACTTCGGTTTCGGAGACGTCTTGGGAAAGGCATTTGGCGCAAACCAGGCGTCGAGGGAAGAAGACTTCGCTGCAGGCGTTGCAACGCGTGGCGAGCAAGCGCGGCGGTTCCTCCCGGTCTTCCGGGACCGTGAAGAACCCCGCTTCGATGGGGACGCGCGTTTTGGCTTCGGACATGTTTCCCGTCTAGTAGTAAATGGTTGTCATGTGCCCGATCTTGACGAGCTCTTCGCGCTGGTTGGTCCAACGGGTTTCGGTAATCAGAAAAAGCATCGTGCCGAGCTTGCCCTCTTTCTCGTAGGCGTCGAGGAGGGAAGTTACAGCGCTAATGGCATCGCCCGGCCGGATGGGTGCGAAGTAGTGACTGGCCTGGCCGCCGTTCAAGACGCGATGGCCGGGCTCGACTCCCATGCCGCGCATCCACGGGATGCCCGCATCCCTGCGCTGCATCCAGGCGAAGGGATTGAAATCGCGCGGCGCCACGAGTCCCCCCCAGGGTCCGCGGGCAGCTGATTCCTCGTCGTAGAATTCGTTCGGGGGAGGCTCCGGGTAGTAGACCGCCGTGGCCCAACGCCGAATGTCGTTGCTACCGACGGGGAACGATCGCCTCGGGTCGAGGGACTTCCCGAGCCAGTCGAGGGTTTTCGAATCTAGATACACGCCGGGTTGGCGATTGCCCTTCAGGGCCGGCGTTTCGGGTTCCGGCGGCGTCGTGCCCTTGCGATTTTCGAACAGGATGGCGGTCGCTTTGCCCGGCGTGGTGTCTTCGCCGCTTTGATTGATGACCGACAGATCGAGGTCGACGAGTTTTGCGCCGTCGCGTTCTCGTTTTTCGGTGATGGTTCCCCGCGCACGCAGCACGTCGCCCTTGAAATTGAGCCCGCGAAATTGACACGACAGCGAAGCGATGTCGCCCTCCGCGCCGAGCCAGTCGTGGAGCAGGTTGTGGAGGTAGGCCAAGCGCAGGTTCCCCATGCCGAAGACATCGCGTTGGCCCGCGGCGCGGGCGGCCTCCGGGTCCATGTGGAGGGGGATGAACTCGTCGTTGATGGCCGCGTAGCGGTTCCAATGGGCGAGATCCGTGGTCCGCTCGAAGGTCGGAATGGTTTGTCCCGCCAGGACGGTGTTCCAGCTGGGCTTTGCGTCCAAAACGCGGCTCCTTCGGGGCCGGCCATCGGCCCTTTCGGCGGATATGCTTACCCGCGGCGAAGGGGATATTCTAACACCCCGTCAGATTTTCTCAGACCGCCTATTTTCGGCCCCTAGGGCCGAAATCGGAGGATTCGGATTTTGCGTGTGAACGAGCTCTTCGACCTCTCGGGAAAGACCGCCCTGGTGACTGGAGGCGGCCGCGGCATCGGCCGCATGATCGCCCAGGGCCTCGCGGAAGCGGGCGCCGATTTGATCATCGCCTCGCGGAAGCTCGAGAACTGCCAGCAAGTCGCCCGCGAGATCGAGAAGCTGGGCCGCAACGCGTTGGCGCTTCAGGTGGACATGCGGGAGGAGGCGTCGGTGCGCGCTCTGGCCGAACGGGCGCTTGCGGAAACCGAGCGTCTCGAGATTCTCGTCAACAACGCGGGCGTCACCTGGGGAGCCCCGGCGCTGGATTATCCCATGGAGGGTTGGGACCGGGTCTTCGACGTCAACGTGCGGGGCCTGTGGATTCTCACCCAAGCCATTGCCCGGCACATGCGCGACATCGGTGGTGGATCGATTCTGAACATCACGTCCGTGGCGGCCTTCAAGGGGACGCGCGACGACATCATGCCCGCCATCGCGTACAACTCGAGCAAGGGCGCGGTGACGGCGATGACGACGGATCTGGCGATCAAGCTCGCGGAGCACAAGATTCGCGTCAATGCGTTGGCGCCGGGGCCCTTCATGACCGACATGCTGGCTTGGGTGGAGCGCGAACCGGAAGTCTTCAAAGCCTATAAGGCCTCGATTCCCCTGCAGTGCCTCGGCGAAGAGGACGACATCAAGGGCGCCGCGGTATTTCTCGTGAGCCGCGCAAGCGGATTCATCACCGGGCAGACCCTGGGCGTCGACGGTGGAGTCCTCGCGACTTGAGCGAAGCTAGGAACGCGTTTGCAGAAGTGCGGCGCCCACGATCCCCGCGGCATTTCGCATTTCCGCCGGTACGATTTCGCAGTCCAATGTCAGCAGGGGCAGAAACTTTTCGTGTTTCTTGCTGACGCCGCCACCGATGATGATGAGGTCGGGCCAGATCAAGGCGTGCATGCGGTGTAGGTATTCATCGACGCGCGCCGCCCATTTCTTCCAGGATAATTCCTTGCGCTCGCGCGCGCTGTCCGCAGCGCGGAGTTCCGCATCCTTGCCCCGAATCTCGATATGCCCCAATTCCGTGTTGGGCACCAGATGGCCGTCCACGAACAGTGCCGTGCCGATCCCCGTGCCGAGGGTTACGACGAAGACGAGGCCGTCTCGATCGCGACCCGCTCCGAAGCGCATTTCGGCGAGTCCCGCCGCATCGGCGTCATTGGCGATCGCGATGCTGCAACCCGTGGCCTGCTCGAAGCGCTTCTGTGCCTCGACACCGATCCAATCCTGGGAGAGGTTCGCGGTGGCGTCGATGCGCCCGTGTCGAACCACGCCCGGAAAGCCACAGCCCACGGGCCCCTTCCACTGAAAATGAGTCACGAGTTCAGACACGGTTTCGATCACCGCATCGGGCGTGGCGGGTTGGGGGGTCAGCAGGCGAAAGCGTTCACCCAGGAGTTCTCCGCTATCCGTGTCCACCGGAGCGCCTTTGATTCCGGTTCCGCCAATGTCGATGCCAAGTACTTGCATGGTTGGTTCCTCGGTCCCCGTGGACCCCGGCTTGAGTCTGGCTCTCGGGCTTTTCCCGGAGCCTCAGTGAAGCGCGCCGCTAGGCGGGCAAGCTATCCGCATTCGCTGTTCCCGCCCATTCATAGCATTGGATCTCGACCATGAGGGGGATCCGAAAGCGAACGTAGAAATTGTGGAGTTTCACGACTTTGAAATCTTCGACTTCGCGCGGAACGATCTCGACCCGTTCGTCCCGCTCCTGGTACTTCAACGCGCGCTCGTACATCGCGTCGAGTTCTTCGGGAGACGCGACCGACAGCCCGAAATGATCCATCGCACCGGCCCGCATGGCCTGCTTGCCCGACACGAGAAAGACGAATTGCTCGTTGTCGTAGGCCCGAAGGACCAGGCGCGTTCCGTCTTCGGTCAGGGTCGGCATCTCGGTCCAGCCGAAGACCTCGCCGTAGAAATCGAGAATCTCCGCGCGGTTCGCTTCGTTCAGCAGCTCCGCGGGCACCGTCATGGCGACGTGGTTGAAGCGGGGCTTGCGGCGGGGGGCTTCGCTCATGGGAGCTCCTATTCGGGGACGACCAATACTTTGCGCGCGATCTGACCGGCAGCGAGACCTTCGATGGCAGCGAGCAAACCCGCGAGCGATACCTCGCCGGGCTCGATCAGCTCTTCAACAGGGACTCGGCCCTCGGCCAGTAGGGACAGGGCTTGTTCGAAACCATCCGCGTCGTAGTTGAATGCGCCGGTGACGACGATTTCGTTCAGCAAGATGCGGTTGTGGTCGAACTTCGGGCGTTTCATTCCAGTGCCGACCAGGACGAGCGTTCCACCCCCGCGGAGCTGCGCCAGGGCGGCTTCCATGGCCCGCGGGTTGCCCGAACATTCGATCGCCACGTCGAAAGGCTTCTCGATCGAGTGAAAAGGCATGACGGGGATTTCGAGCGACTCGGGGTCGACCGCGTCCTTGGCGCCGAGTTTCACGGCCAGCTCGCGGCGCAAGGGCGCGGGCTCGCTCACCGTGATGTTGGAAACTCCGCGCGCACGCAAGGCGGCGACCGTAAATGCACCGATGGGACCGGCGCCGGTTACCAGTACGCGAGATTCCGCAGTGACGCCGGCGCGCGAAATTCCGTGCAGCGCGACCGCGAGGGGTTCGGTGATGGCGGCTTCGCGCAAACCCAGCCCGGGCGGGATGCGCACAAGTTGTGCCGTGTCCGCACAGGTGAATTTCGCGAAGGCCCCCTGGAAATCCGAGCTCATCATGTCGGGCCGTTCGGCGCAAAGCGATGGGCGACCGGCTCGGCAAGGGCCGCAATTTCCGCAGCTCGTTTGGGGCAGGTAGACGATGGCGTCGCCGGGTTGGAAATCCCCGGCTTCGGAACCCGTGGCGGCGATCCGCCCGGAATACTCGTGGCCCCCGACGCTGCCCGGTCGCCCCATGCCTTCGAGCACCATGTGCAAGTCCGTCCCGCAAATGCCGCAGTGACTGACCTCGATCAACGCCTCGTTGGGGCCGGGTTCCGGGACGGGCCGTTCGGCCAGGCGGATCTCGTGGGGGGCTTCGTAAACCGCGACCTGCATGTGTCGGGGGAGCGCCGTGGCCATGGTGTCATTCTACTTGCCTCGTGCGCCGAAGGGAGATAGGATCGAATCTGACAGGTAGTCAGATTCTACCCCTGGCGGTCACCCGGCACCACCCACCGCGGGCGCCGACCGAGAGGAGATCCCGTGCGCCAGTACCGACTTTGCGATTCCGACGCCCACACCATCGAGCCCGTTCACATCTGGGAAAAATGGCTCCCGGCGGAGTTTCAAGACCGCGCCCCGAAGGTCGTGAAAGACAAAGAGGGCGGCGACGCGTGGCAATTCGATCCCGCCCAACCCCCGATGTTGATCGGCCTCGTGACCGTGGCGGGCATCAAGTTCGAAGACATCAAATGGACCGGGTCCACCTACGAAACCATTCGTGCGAGCTGCTTCGACGGCAAGGCGCGCCTCGAAGACATGGACTTCGACGGCATCGACGCCCAATGTCTGTATCCGAGCCAACGCACCATGTTCTACTTCATGGGCAACGAAGACAAAGCGTTTCACCTGGCCGGTGTGCAGGCCTACAACAACTGGATCCTGCAGGAATTTTGTGGAAACGATCCGAATCGCCTGATCGGCCTCGCCCAGATGCCGAACCTGGGCGTGGACGCCGCGATTGCGGAACTCAAGCGCTGCAAAGAGCTGGGCGCCCGCGGCGCGATCATCTCCACCTGGCCCTCGGGCAACGACGATCTATCGGAAGCCGATGACCCGTTCTTTGCGGCGGCCGAAAAACTCGGCATGCCGATCAGCATCCACATCAACATCCAGCGCAAGCGCACGCCGAAACCCAACACCGAGGGGGTGGCGTCGATTGGCGCCATGGCGTTTGCGGGTATGCTCGCGTTCCCCCCGATCATGTGTGAGCTCATCATGTCCGGACTGTTCGACCGCTTCCCGGCGCTCAAGATCGTGGCGGTGGAGGTCGACTGCGGCTGGATTCCCGGTGCCCTCGAGCAGCTCGACAACTTCTACTGGCGCAACCGCACGCGCACGAAGCTCGATCTGACCCGGTTGCCCAGCGAATACTTCCACCAGAATTTCCTGGCGACCTTCATTCGCGACCGCATCGGGGTGAAGAACCGCCACGACGTCGGGGTCCGAAACATGGCGTGGTCGACCGATTACCCCCACCACGGCAACGATTGGCCCTATAGCCGCAAGACCGTCAACGAAATGTTCGACGGGGTGGCGGCGGACGAGCGCTACTGGATCTTGTCCGGGAACGTCGTCCACCTGTACGGGCTGCCCCAAGACCCGGATTTCGAATCCAAGCTGTTGGGCCACACCACGTAAGCGGAGCGGCCGTCCGGGCTACCGCCGCGATCGACCTATTCGAACAGGGACTGGATGCACGCGTAGCCGTCGTCGCCGGTCACGACTCCGCCGCCCACGCGTTGGACGAGGCATTCGTCGAAGTCGATGGCTTTCTTGACCGCAAACTCCGCATCGAGCCGACCGTGCCCCTGGGTCGCCGTCGGCTTTCGCGTTCCTCGAGCGGTCTCCTTCAAGATTCGGCGCACCGCATCCAAACGCGAATAACCCGGCAGCGCACGAAGTGTCGGGGCGGCGCTCAGCATCAGGGCAACGGTTCCGGAGACCTGGGCTGCCGCCAGATCCGTGCCGCGCCAGCGCATGTAATGCCCGGTCTGGCCGTCCAATGCGACGCTCGACGTGATGTCGCGCTTCGGCGTCCCATTGGAAAAGGTCGGGCCCGCGATGCCGTCCCGAACGGGTGAGACGAGGTCGCCGGTGTGCGGATTGCGCGCCCGCAGTACGACGATGTTGTTGTGTTCGTAGCGGGGCGCCGAGCCGGGATCCGCACTCGTCCCGTTGCCGCCGGGTGCGACCAGGTGAAGGAAGTTCGCACCGAAGTTCGAGAAGGAAGCAGACGGATTGTTGCGATCGGTCATCTTCCTCGGCGCGTTGTCCATTTGGCGAAGGGGGGAGGCGCCCACCGCAATCACGGCCGGGCAACTCGCCGCGGTGAACCCGTTGGCGAGGTCGGTCGGGTCGCCGTTTCCGTTCCCGTCTCCGTTCCCAACCGGCGCCACCACGATCTTGCCGCGCCAAGCGGCGATCTCCGCAAACTGACAGATGGAATTGTCCTTGTAGGGGTCGTTGTAGAGACCCGGAACGTTGTACTCGTGGGCGCCGAGGCTGTAGTGAATGACGTCCGCCGATCCATAGGCGGCGCGCTCGTGGGCTTTCCAGAGTCGACTCATCTCCGTGACCCGGTAGGGGATCAGCGTCGCTTTGGGAGCGACACCGGCCACGCCCCGGCCGTTGTTCTTCAAGGCCACCATGATGCCCGCTGCCGCGGTTCCGATCCCGTCGGTGTCGGAATTGTCGTAACCCGTGCGCTGATCGAAGGCGTCGATCTCGATCTGACCCTGCAGGTCCTCGTGATCGAGATCTACTCCCGAACTGATGTGCGCGATCTTGATTCCCTCGCCTTCGCTGAACTTCCACGCTTTGTGGGCGTTGATTCGCTTCAGGTACCACATGTCGAGGTAGTTGTTGTTCCAGGTTCTGCGATCCCAGCGTTCGTCTTCGTTCTTGTCGATACACTCGTCGTCGGGGAGCGTGTCTCGCCTTGCGGAGGCCACGCCCGGCAAGCCGCTGATCGCCATGCAGAGCACGAGGATCCAGGTGCAGGTTTTTCGGGTCGTAAAGATGGAGGTGGCGTGTTGCGGGCGCACTTCGTGCTCCTTTCTAGGCAAAACGGTTGATTGGTATTGGACTAGAGGACGCGGTCGATGCAGTAGTTGCCGTCGGCGGCCGTGGGGGTCGCACCGCCGACGCGACGCAGCAGACAATCGTCGAACTTGATCGCCTTCTTCACCGCAGCGTCGGCATTCAACATGCCGAAGCCCTGGTAATCGTCCTGGTTCCGCGAGCCGGTGGAGGTCTTGTGCAGGATACCGCGCACCGCGTCCAGCTTGGTGGTTCCCGGCAGCATCTTGAGCATGGGCGCTGCACTCAACATCAGGGCCACCGTGCCGGTGACGTGCGCGGCGGCGAGATCGCTTCCGCGCCAGTACATGTAGGCTCCACCGGATTCGCCGTCGATGGCGACGCTCTCGGTGATGTCCGTCTTGGGGGAGCCGTCGGCAAAGAGGGCTCCGGCGATGCCATCGCGAACCGGGGAAACGAGCTCACCGGTTTGCGGATGGCGCGCGCGGAGGACCACCAGGTTGTTGTGTTCGAACAGGGGAGCCGAACCCGGATCCCAGGACTCGCCGTTTCCGCCCGGTGCGACGAGGTCGATCATGCCGGGTCCGTAGTTGGAGAAGGAAGCCGTCGGCGAGTTGGAATCCACCATGCCGCGCGGAGCTTTGTCCTTCCCGCGCAACGGGGCCGCACCGACGGTGATGACCGAATCACAGCTCGCGCCGGTGAAACCACCGGAGATGTCCATGGCCTCGCCGTTGTTGAATCCATCGCCGTTGCCAGCGGGCACGACGACGATCTTGCCCCGTGCGGTCGCGAGGTCGGCGAAATCGCAGATCCAAGCGTCGAAGTAGAGGTCGAACGCGTAACCGGCATCCATGGGGACGACCAGGTCCTTGCGCGCGCCGAGGCTGTAGTGGACGACGTCGAACTTGGTGAAGGCGGCTCGTTCGTGTGCGCGGATCATTCGCTGATGATCGGCTACGCGGTAAGGCACGATGGTGGCCTGGGGCGCCACGCCCGACACGCCGCGTCCGTTGCCCTTCACGCCGGCGATGATGCCCGCGACCGCGGTTCCGATGCCGTCCCGGTCCCGATTGTCGACCCCTCGATTGACGTCCGAAGCGTCGAGCTGGATGCGCCCGACCAGATCCTCGTGGGTCAGATCCGCACCGGAGCTGATCACGGCGATGCGGATGCCGGCGCCTTCGCTGTGCTTCCAGGCTTTGTCGGCCTTGATTCGCTTCAGGTTCCAGGAGTCGGCGTATTGATCGCCGGAGTAGTCATTGTCCCATTTCCCATCCTGGTTCGCGTCGACGAACTCATCGTTGGGAAGTTTGCTCTCTTTGCCCTTGGCGAAGGCCGTTCCGGGGGCGGAGCCGGCCACCATCGAGAGGGTGAGGGACCAGACACAGAAATGTTTGATTGAAAATATGCGGGGTTTGGCTTGCACGGGGGGTGCTCCTTTCGCCAACCGTTCGACCCTTTTGCGCGGAACAAGTAGGGCACTGGCTTTGCGTCCCCGCCTCTCAGCGGGTTTGCCTCTTCGTGGAACAGGCCCAAGTGCGGCCTGCTGACGAATCGTTATGTGGGGCGGCTCCATGCCGCCTTCGGGCCGCCTATGGCGCCCGGTTCGAGTCAGCCCCGTTGGGCTAAAAATGAAATCTCGAACAACTTACCTATCGGTCGCTATTTTGTAGGTCTTTAGACCCAATTTTGGATAAGTAGAAATGCCCGTAGGAATCCGGGGATTCCGGTGGTGAGTTGCCGGTCGCCGATCGGGAGCACTCCCTAAACGGCGGTGGCAAACGGGTAGCCGTCGATCTCGGCGCCTTCCGCGGCCAGGCGTTCGAGCGCCGCTTTTCGCAGGGGCTCCGTTTGGATCTTCTGGGTTCCAGTGTAGGAAAGCTCTTCTGCGCTGAAGAAGAGCACGCGTTTGGGAACCTTGTAGGCAGCGAGCTTCGTGCGAAGGAAGGCTCGGACTTCGTCTTCGTCGACGGACGCGCCCTGTGCGGGGACGGCGCACAGCACGATGACTTCACCCAGGGTCGGATGCGGCAGGCCTACCGCCATGCCCACGCGAAGCTTGTCGAAGTTTCCGATCACGGCTTCGATCTCGAGGGGCGATACGTTGGCGCCGCCGGTCTTGATCATGTTCGAGAGCCGCCCCTTCCAGTGGAGGTGGCCCTCGTCGTCGATGTAGCCACCATCCTGGGTACGGAAGAAGCCCGCTTCGTCGAGATACAACTCGGGCAACACTTTGTAATAACCGCGCATGAAGGTGACGCCCTTGACCGCGATTTCGCCCTCGCTGCCCGGCGCCACGGCCTCTCCGCTTTCCGGCTCGACGATCCGCATGTCGATGCCCGGTAGCGGGACGCCGCTCGAGCCCTTGCGAATCTCTGCGGGGGTGTTGGCCGGCAAACACGACGAGAGCGTGAAGGTTTCCGACGCGCCGTAGGCGGCGTAGATCCCCCATTCGTCTTTCTCGAGACCCACGATGGGGGCGAGTGGATTGCTGAACTCGATCTTGCGCAGGTTCGCGAGTTTTCGGGTGGCGGCGCTCGGGTGTTCGGCCAGGGCTTTGTTCTGATGCGGCCACGCGAATGCGGCGGTGGCGCCCTCGGACTCCATCAGCGCGAGCGCGCGCTCCGCGTCGAAGGTTTCCTCCAGAATCAGTAGCGATCCCGCCGCCAAGCTGGGTCCCAGCGACATGGCGATCCCGGCCGTCCAGAAGAAGGGCTGCGCGGTCCAGACGATGTCGTCCGGGCCGAGTCCCATGTAGTCGGCGAAGCGCCAGCTTTGGATGACGCCCGCGCGTTGGGTGTGGAGCACGCCTTTGGGGTTCGCGGTGGTGCCTGAGGTGTAGATCAAAATGCCGTCGTCCGAAGGATGTACCTCGGAAGTGATCGCATCGAGCAAGGCGTCGTCGACACCCTTTCCCGATTCCAGGAACGAACTCCACGCCTCGATGCCCGCGGCGGGGGCGTCGCCGAGGCTCACGATGCGGCGCAAGTTGGGAAGGGCGGGGCACCGCAGCGCCCCGGATTGGGCGGCGCCGATCTCCGGGTGACGCTCGGCGAGGTCGCGCGCGTAGTCGTTCTTCAGCAGACCGGATTGCATCAACAGGAGCGAGGCGTCCGAATGGCGCAGGATGTAGTCGAGTTCGTCGGCCGTCGCGAAGGTGTTGACGGGAACCAGAACGCCACCGACCAGGCCCACCGCGAAAGCGGAAACGACCCATTCCGGGCGGTTCGCCATCAGGACCGCCACCCGCGCGCCTTTGACCACCCCCGCACCCACCAACGCCCGGGCGAGTTCGCGCGCTTGGGCTTCGAGGGCATCGAAGCTCGTGCGCTGGCCCTCGAACAGCAACGCATCGCGACCGGCGTGCGCGGTGGCGACATCGCTCAGGAAATTCCCGAGGGTCAGTCGCGAAACGTCTTTTCCGACGCCGCCGTCGGAGATGTTTTCCTTCACCCTATGCCTCCGGGAGTTGAACCTTGGCCTTCCCCGCCGCCATCTCCGCCCCTTCCTGATTCGTCATGCGCACGGACACGGTGGCCACCGGCAGACCGGAAGTCTCGTCGCGTCCCACGTCTTCCACCTCGCCGTTGAGATACGTGACATCGCCCGTGAGCGCCGGGAAGCGGTACTTCATGTCGCTGTGGAGCACGAAACTCTGCTCGCCCCCCCAGTTGTTCAGGTAGTCGAGAATCCAGGCACCCATGGATGCTCCGTACCCGTATCCGCGCGGCATTCCGATCAGCTGGGCGTAGCGGGGTTGCACGTGGCCGCGCGAAGGGCCCTTGTAGAGACCGTCGGCGTTGGCGGGATCGATCTTGGATCCCTCCTGGTCGCGCGACATTTCCGGCAACCAACCCGCGCTGAAGGTCGAAGACGAGCCGTACTCCACGCTCGCTCCCCAGACCGTCATGGTGTACGAGCGCCATTCCGTGGTGAAGGACTGAATCGTGTGCGGCCCGATGGGGCGCTGCGGGAGTTTCTCGCCCGCTTTCACGAACAGGCGTTTCTCGTGACCGAGGTCGATATGGGTCTGGTAGTAATCCATCTTCTGGCGTTCGATCTCCTCGATCTCTTCGTCGGTCCAGGTCTTCTCTTGGCTATCCGCGAATTGCGCCTTCTCGCGCGCCCACTCCGCGACGTAGCGGATCGACGTACTGCGTTGCTTCGCGATCAACTCGCCCCGTTGATTGATATAGGTGGTGTCACCGCGCGAGAACATGGTGGGGCCGGCGAACTTGGTTTCCGTCACTTTGTAGTCGAATAGCATGCGGTCCTGGCGAATCGTGTCGCCCGGGCGGATGCGCGGGCCGAAGAACCACCACTCGTCGCCGCCGAACAGCATGTGTTGGCCTTCGATGTGACCCTGAATGGCCGGCGTGGCGCCGTGACCGACGTCCGTGCAGACCGTAAAGGACTGGGGTGCGACGAGTTCGCCGTGGATGCTTTCGGCGGCGTATTGTTCGTCGTAATAGAGCGGGTTCGGGTTCTGCATGCCCTGGGCCCAGCGCCGGATGTCGTTCGGGTGAACGGGGTCTTTGATCTGCCCGCCGCCCAGGGGCACGCCGATCCAGCGGTCGACGTCCGTGGTATCCAGAGTTTTCTTCGATTCCGACACAGGGGTCTCCTTCTTTCGCTTACGAGGGCTTGGCTACCCGCCATTGCGGGAGCGTGATTTCGTCCGTCAAGGGTTCGAACGCCACCTCGACGGGCAAACCGATTTCGATTTCGTCGACGGGATGATCGAGCAGGCCGCCCACCATCCGCAGATTCGAATCCTCTTCGAGCTCGACCACCAACACCGCGTAGGGGGTCTTTTCCGCGAAGGCGGGCAGAACCGGGGGATGGCAGACGACGAAGCTGTAGATCGTGCCGCGCCCGGAGACCGTGACCCAATCGCTCTGCATGGACTGGCAGTGGGGACACATGGGGCGCGGGTAGTAGCGCATACGCGAGCATCCGGTACAGCGCTGCATGCGGAGTTCGCCGCGCTTGCAGCCCGCCCAGAATTCTTCGCTGTCGGGATCCGGCAGCGGGACCGGCGCTGTAGGGGCCATGGCTTCACTCATGCTTCGCTCGCCAGGAGAACCGCGCTCGTGGGAACGCCCGCGCCACTCGTCACCAGCGAGAGCTGCGCATTCTCGACCTGGCAGGTGGAGGTGCCGCGGATCTGGCGCACACCCTCGATGATGAGATTCATACCGTGCACATAGGCTTCGGACAGGCTGCCGCCGCTCGTGTTGCAGGGCAGGGAACCATTCGGCCATGCGAGGTTGCCGGCTTCGACGAAGGGGCCGCTCTCGCCCGGTTTGCAGAAGCCGTATTCCTCGAGGGAGAACAAGACGAGCGGCGTGAAGGCGTCGTAGAACTGGGCGCAATCCACGTCGGCGGGTGTCACGCCCGCCATGGCGAACAGATCGCGGGCCGCGTAGACCGAGGGTGTCTCGAGGAAGTTCGGCTTGTGGTAGTTCGCCATGACGACGTGTTCCGGGCCGGTGCTTTGGGCGGCGCCCATCACGTAGGCGGGTTTCTGCTTCAAATCGCGCGCGCGCTCGGCGCGGGTCAAGACGACCGCGAGGGCACCGTCGGTCTCGAGGCAGCAATCGAAGAGTCGCAGGGGCTCCGAGATGAAGCGCGCGTTCATGTAGTCGTCGAGGGTCATGGGCTTTTGCATCAACGCGGCGGGGTTGCGCTGGGCGTGTTGGCGAAACGTCACGGCCACGGAACCGAGCTGTTCGCAGGTGGTTCCATATTCGTACATGTGACGCCGCGCCAGCATGGCGACCTGGTCCGCGGGTCGCAGCAACCCGAACGGCAAGTAGAACTGGAAGTCACCCGCCACCCGGTTCCCGGTTTGGGCCCAGGGGCGACCGCCGGAGGAACGGTTGCGTGCGCGCCAGCAGACCACGGTGGAACACACGCCCTGGGCGATCGCCATGGCGGCGTGAAGCAGGGTTCCACAACCGCCGCCTCCGCCGTACCCCACCTGGCTGAAGAAACTCAGGTTCTCGATGCCGAGGTTGCGTGTGATCTCGACTTCGCTCGTGTTCTCCATGGTGAAGCTCACGAGTCCGTCCACGTCCGCGGGCGAGAGACCGGCATCGTCGAGGGCGGCGCCGATGGCCTCGCAGGCGGCCGTGCGTTCCGGTCGACCGAGGTTCTTGGAGAACTCGACCTGACCGACACCGACGATGGCTGTGGCGTTCTTCAACATGGGGGTTGGGGATTCAATCCGTTGGGGTTAGAGGGATACGGGCTTCCATTTGGGTTTGCGTTTTTCCATGAACGCCTTGGCGCCTTCGAGGATGTCCGGGTGATCGTTGTGGGCTTCGATGATCGCCCAGGCGTTCTTCAGCGCGTCGTCGAGGCCCATGTCGAGGCTTTGCCAAATCGCTTTCTTGGTCGCGACCAAGGCCGCCGGGGAATTTTCTTGGATCAAATTCGCGAGAAAGGTGGCGCGGGGCAGCAGCTGATTCAGCGGGACGACTTCACTCACCAACCCGAGTTCGAGGGCCTTGGCGGAATTCAGGCGTTCCTTGCCGCCCATCAACGCCATGCGGAGCACCGCCTCGAGGGGGATACGGCGCGCCAGGCCGACGGGCTCGAGACCCGCCACCAGACCGTTGCGGACGTGGGTGTCGAAGAAGGTGGCGTTCTCGGAGCAGATCACGATGTCCGAATCCGCGACGAAATGGAGCCCACCGCCGACGCACATGCCGTTGACCGCCGTGATGACGGGTTTCCAGCATTGGTTGTGGAGGGAGGTGAAGCGGATGGCATCGAGTCCTTGGGCGCCGGGCTCGCCGATGTCCGCGTCCCCGGCAGCGACCCCGGCGACGTCGACGCCGGTGCAAAACCCCCGATCGCCAGCACCGGTGACGATGGCGACGACGACGTCCCCATCCTGCTTGATGTCCTCCCAGACCTTGGGCAGTTCTCGCGACATGGCGCCGTTGATGGCGTTCAGCCGATCCGGTCGGTTCAGGGTGAGGTACGCGATGCCTTCTTTCTTCTCGTAGCCCAGGGTTTCGAGGTCCAAAGCGGGTCCCTTTCTCAGAGCGTGATGACGTAATTGCCCGAGGCGTCGAGTTCGGCGCGCTGTCCGGGATAGAGGACGATGGTCGTGAAGCGTTCTTCCACGATGGCGGGTCCTTCGAGCACGTGGCCGAAAGTCAGCTGATCGCCGTCGTAGACGGGGGTGTCGACGAAGCGACCCGCGAAATAGGCCTGGCGGCGGCTGCGGAGGGCCGCGTCGACGCCGCCGGTGGCTTTGCCGAACTCGCGCATGCGCGGTTTCTCGGTCTTGCCAACGGCCTGGAGGCGAACGGCGCGGAGAATGGGTTCCTCTTCGCGCACCGCATAGGTGTGGAGTTCTTCGTGCAGGTCGTGGAAGGCTTCGACGGTGGCGTCGAGCTGCGCCGCCGACACCCGCCCGTCGTCGTGGATCGCGGGGACCGCCATGTCGAAAGTCTGGCCCGGGTAGCAGAGGTTGAGGAAACGGTTGTATTCGATGTCCCCGCCTCGCAGGCCGGCGACCGCGAGCTCGTTCTTCGCGATCTCTTCGAGTTGTTGAAAGATCGAAGTCACCTGTGCGGCATCCGCGCGTTTCGAAGGTGCAATGTAGGAGCGTTGGATGTCGACCACGTAATCGGCGATCAGGAGGCCCAGGGCCGAGAAGGCGGGCGACGTCTTGGGGACCAGCAGCTTCTTGATCCCCAGTTCCTCGGCCTGCATCCCGGCGTGAACCGGACCGTTGCCCCCGTAGACCACCATGGCGAAATCGCGCGGGTCGTAGCCCGCCTGGGAGGAAACGCGTCGGATCGCGTTCGCCATGTTGGCGTTGACGATGCGAAAGATTCCGTGGGCGGCTTCGACCAGATCGAGCCCGAGGGGATCGCCAATTTTCTGGGTGATGGCTTCGCGCACGCCGTCGGTCGCGAGCTTGAATTCTCCGCCGCACAGAGATTCGGGATTCAAGTAGCCCAGCACGACGTTGGCATCGGTGACGGTGGGTTCGGTGCCACCGCGCCCGTAACAGATGGGTCCCGGCACCGCTTTGGCGGAGCGCGGCCCGACCTTCAATGCGCCGGCTTCCACGTAGGCGATGGAACCGCCGCCCGCGCCGATCGAATGCATCTCCACCATGGGGAGGCCCACCAGGTAGCGGTGCTGCCAATTCCAAAAGCTCTTGATGGTCGGTGTGCCGTTCTTGACCAGGCAGGCTTCGTAACTCGTGCCCCCCATGTCGATGGCGATGAAGTCCGAGACACCGGCGTTCTTCGCGGTCGCAGTGGCGCCCATGACGCCACCCGTCGGACCGGATCCCAAACACGCGACGGCGCGTTTGGCCATGAACTCGGCGGTCATGATGCCGCCGTTGCTCTGCATGATGAGGAGATCGTGCTGGTACCCCCCCGACCGCAGGGCCCCTTCCAAGCGTTGCAGGTAGTTGGCGACGCGCGGACCCACGTAGGCGTCGACCAGGGTGGTGGAGGTGCGCTCGAATTCCGGCGCGGAAGGCATGACTTCGTGGGAGAGGGATACCCGTGCGCTCGGATATTCCTCGCGGATGATGGAGCGTACGCGCAGTTCGTGTTCCGGGTTGATGAAGGAAAACAGCAAGCACACGGCGATGGATTCGACGCCCTGCTTCTCGAGCCGTTGCACCGCCTGGCGCACGGCGTCTTCGTCCAGCGGCCGCACCACCTCGCCGCGGAAATCCATGCGCTCGGGAATGCCGAAACGACGCCGGCGCTGGGCGATGGGAATCGGCGGGGGATAGGCGGGGTCCCAGATGTCTTCCTTGAAGCCGCGTCGGATGTCGATTTCGTCGCGGTGGCCTTCGGTGGTGATGAGGCCCGTCAAGGCGCCGTTCATCTCGATCATGGTGTTGTCCGCGGTGGTGGTGCCGTGGACCACGAGATCCGTGGCCGCCAGCAGTGCCGCGGGTTCCATGCCCTCGTCGGAAGCCAACTCGGCGATGCCCGCCATCACGCCCTCGGATTGGTCTTCCAGGGTGGTGGGGGTCTTGCGCAGCGCGATGTCGCCTGCGGGGCGTACGAGGATGAAGTCCGTAAACGTCCCGCCGACGTCGATACCGATGCGGTAACCCATGGGATTACACTCGCCTCCGACTCGCCCTAGTTCGAGGACGCATGGCTCTTCGCCGACTTCTGCTTGGTGCGAAGCGCGCGCGTGCGTTCCGGGTCGACCTCTAAGTCGTATTCCTCGAGGCTGCCCTGGAAGACGACACCGTAATCGCGCTCGGCGGATTCCAGGGACACGTATTCGTCGAGCACGTCGTCCCGCACCTTCTCGGGGTCGCGGTCCAGCGGGTCGCCCCAGCCGCCGCCACCGCCGTAGATGTATTCGAAGCCTTCGCCGGCGCCGTGGGGGATGGCGTTGGCCATGCATTCGATGACTTGTTCGTGGTCGGTTTCGTAATTGGTGATCAAGTGGTTGGGGGAGCCGTCGCTTCCACCCGCGACTCCGGACATGGGGTACTTCATGCCGACCATGTAGGTGGTGACCGACGAAGGCACGAGTACGCGTTTGACGACGCGGGAGCCCGGGCAGCCGCGCCATTGGCCGGGGCCGCCGGTGTCGATCTGGTAGTCGCACCATTCGTGGCGGGTGGGGAAGATCGATTCGTTGACTTCCGCGGTGGCGCGAATGAGGTTGCCGAAGGAAGCGGGCATGGAGCCCCAGCCGTCTTCGCCCTTCACCGCGTTGCAATAGGCGGCCAGGACGTCGACGGAGTGATCGACGAAAGGCACGCGGCTGTCCGGCTGCATACCGAAGATGACCGTCGGCATGCCGAGTTTGTAGATCTGTGGACAAGCGCGTTCCGGGAGTACCTGGGCGAGCGCCTTGCAGATCGCCTCGCCGACCTCGACTCCGGGGTGGTGGGTTCCCGCGGCGACGGTCTTGCCGTCGTCGGGGTTCAGCACGCAACCCTTCGGAACGATCAGGTCGATGGCGTCGAAGAAGCCTTCGTTCTTCGGAATCGTGGGATCCATCATCGACGCCAATTGCGCCACCACATAACCGCGCGTGTTTCCGAACGACGAATAGGCTTTCAGTTCCTGGCGATCGTCGGAACCCGTGAAGTCCACGGTCAATTGGTCGCCGTCCACGGTGACTTTGACGTGCACGCGGATGTCTTTGTTGCCGATGGGGTCGTGATCCACGAACGCATCGGCTTCGTAGGCGCCGTCGGGCCAGGAAGCGACTTCCTCTTTGAAGCGTCGGTTCGCGTGGTTGATGGAGTGATCGACGGCGCCCTTCACGGAAGCCACGCCGTGGCGGTCGATGATCTTGTGCAATTGCTTGGCACCCAATTGCGCAGCACCGATCTGGGCGCGCAAATCCCCGATGAACGTCGGCGTGCGGTTGTTGACCTGAATCATGTAGGTGACGTCGCGTCGCTCGACGCCTTTGTCGAAAATCTTGACGGCCGGGAAGCGCACGCCTTCGGCCCAGATGTCGAGGGCTTCGGCGTTGTAGCCGCCGGGCATGCCGCCGCCGGTGTCCGCGTGGTGGCATTGGATGGATGCGATCAGCGCCAGTTTGCCGTCGCGGACGACGGGCGCGAAGACGTTGTAATCCGGCAGGTGGCCGCCGCCGTGATAGGGATCGTTGGCGACGAAGACATCGCCGTCGTGGAATTCGCTCTCGCCGAAGAACTCGAGGGCGAAGCGGATCGGCAGGGTGGAGGAGAGCATGAATTGCGGGATGCCGACGGACAGTGCGCCCAGGCGACTGCGGCCGTCCAGGATGGTGGCATTGCGCTCGTTCGATTGGTTGAGGATGGGGGTCGTGGCAGTCAGCGAAACGTGGGTCGCCATCTCGTAGCAGACGGTCTCCATGGCGCCGCGGATGACCTCCGCCGTCACCGCATCCATACTTTCCGACACGTGGATTCCCCCAGGGGACTATATCTGACGACCCGTCATATACTCGCCGCTCGGCGGCCTGTTTGTCCAGTGTTAGCCCTGCCCGGTAGCCGGTGCCGCTATTTTGAACGCATGGATCTACACGGAAAGATCGTCCTGGTGACCGGCGCCTCCTCGGGCATCGGCTACGTGACCGCGCGGGCCTTCGCCCGACGTGGGAGCACGGTGATCGGCGTCGCGCGCCGCGAAGCGAACCTGCAAGCGCTGATGGAAGAATGCCGCCGCGACGCGCCGGCCTCCGAATACCGGGCGGGCGATTTGTCGGTGCGCAGCTTCGCCGAAGGCGTGGTGAACGAAATCGTCGAACGGCATGGCCGCATCGATATCCTGGTCAACAACGCCGCGATCTCCAAACACAAACACATCCTCCACACCTCCGCGGAAGAAGCCGAATTCGTCATGCGGGTGAACTTCCTGTCGTGCGTATGGACGACGTTCGCCGCGATTCCCCACATGCAGAAGCAAGGGCGCGGTTCGATCGTGAACGTGTCCTCCTTCGCGGGCCGCGTCGTGCCGCCGCGCGAGGCCATTTACGCCGCGTCGAAGGCGGCGATGAACGCGTTCACCGAAGGCCTCTGGAGCGATCTCAAAGGCACCGGCATCCACGCGGGTTTGGTGATTCCCGGTCCGATCGATACGGAGATCTGGCTCAAGGAAGACGAGCCGCCGGCCTTCGACGGGAAGAAGTTTCCGCCGGAAGTCGTGACGGACGCCATCTTCGAAGTGATCCAGAAGAAGAAGTACGAGATCACTGCACCCAAGCGAAACATCGCCTTGGTGACGGCGCGTTTCTTGCGTTACGTGCTGCCGGCCGTCCTGCGCGCGGGCGTGGCGCGCATGGAACCCAATCCGCCGGAGCTACTCGAACGCGCGCGCCAGCGCGCGGTGCGGGGCTTGAAGCTCGGTCATTCCGACGAAGAAGCGCCCGCCGAGTAATCGAACAGCACTTTGACCGCGGCGTTCTTGCCCTGTTCGTAACACGTGAGGAAGGCGTCGCCGTAGTCGTCGAGGGCGTAGCGGTGGGTGATGATGGGCGTGACGTCGATCGCTTTGGTGCGGATGAATTCGAAGTACCACTCCATGGCGTGTTGCCGCCGTCCGTCGTATTCCTCGATCGCGAACGCGTTGGAGCCGATCAGGGAAATCTCTTTGAAGTAGAGCGGCGTCCACTCGAAGCGTTTGGGCGATTCGACGCCTGTCACCACCAGGCGCCCGCGCGGACGCAAGATGCGAACGCCGATCTCGAGGGTTTCCGGCAAGGCCACCGTATCGTAGATCGCGTCGACGCCGCCGTTCAGCATCGGCAGACCACGCCAGGGTTCCTGTACGTCGACGCCGAGTTCTTTCCCGACACCCTCGATCAGGCTTCGCTTGGGGCGGTGTTCGAAGACGCGCTCGGCGCCGAACTTGCGCGCGAGTTCCGCCTGGTGGGGATAGCGGGCGACGGCGAGCACGCGCACGTCGGGGCGGAGTGCGCGCAAGATCGCGATGTTGAGCAGCCCGAGGGTTCCGCAGCCGTAGACGAGGGCGGTGTTGCCTTCGGGGGGCGCGTGAAGCACGGCGTGGAGTGAAACCGCGAACGGGTCCGCGAGCACCGCCGCACTGTCGCTCACGTCGTCGGGAATCGGGATGCACTGGGATTCGTGGGCGGGCAGGCGCGGGGCGAAGCCGCCGGTGGCGTGTTTGCTGTTGCCGTGGTGGATGCCCGGATCGATGTGTCCGTTGGCAAAGTTCCGGCACTGCGCGAGTTCGCCGCGTTCGCACCAGTCGCACAAGGGAAGGCCGCGGGTCGCGCAGGACAGCCAGGGATTCAGAACCACGCGCTCGCCGAGGCGTCGCTCGCGCACGCCGAGGCCCATGGACTCGATGGTTCCCACCACTTCGTGTCCCAAGACCTGGGGGAACGAGATCAAGGCCGTCATGGGGTTGTCGAAGCCACCGTTCAGGAAGACCTGCTTGTAGTCGCTTCCGCACAAGCCGCACAGGTTGGTCTTGATCACCACCCAGTCGTCGGCGGGCAATTCCGGGTCCGGGATGTCGCGCAGTTGAACCGGAGACAGGGGACCCACGAACGCGCGCGGCGTGAGCGCCGACAACAACTTGGTGGCCACGATCCGCGGAAAATGATTCTCGAAAACCAGCGCCCGCATACGACTCCTGGCAGCGCGGCCACGCTTGACCGAGCTAAGGCGACCCCATAGGGTAACCCCGATGGGGATCGAGTGTATTTCGCATATTGGGATCTGCGTGCGGGACTGCGATCGCTCGATCGGGTTCTACCGGGATCTGCTGGGTTTCGAAGTCGTGTCCGAAGGGCAATACGCGGGCGAACCCAGCAATACCCTGCTGCAACTCGAGGACGTCGACCTGCGCGTCGCCTACCTGGAACGCGAAGGCACCCGGATCGAGCTGCTGGAGTTCCGCAGCCCGGGCCCGGAAGGCGATTCCGCCGCGCGCCCGGTCAACCGCCTCGGCCTGACGCACCTGTCGTTTCGCGTCAGGGACCTCGATTCACTGGTTTCGCAGCTCGAATCCGCCGGAACCCCCATCCTTCTTAACCGCCGCATCGAAGTCCCCGAATTCCACACCCGAGCCGTCTTCATCACCGACCCGGACGGCCAGCCGATCGAGCTCTTCGAAGCCCCGGGCGACCCGACCCGCCCGCCGGGCGGGTAGGGGTTCCCGGCACGAGCGTTCGCCTAGGAGGGAGGCTTCATGTCCTCGGGCGCTACATCGCGGACGTGCTGGGCGAACGTCCAACGATGCCCCTCCGGGTCCACCGCGACGTAGGTGCGGTCGCCCCAGAACATGTCTTCCAGCTCGGCGATGATCTTCGCGCCGGCACTGCGCGCCTGCGCGAAGTGCGCATCGACATCATCGACATAGACGTAGAGCGTGGTGGTGACGGATCCGCCAATCGTCTTGGGGCTCTTCCATTCGTCGGTACTCGCCGCAGGGCTCATCATGATCACGCTGTCCTGCACCGCCATCTCGGCGTGCACGATGCTTCCGTCGGGCCCGGGCAGCGTCATGCGCTTGGTAAAGCCGAAGGCCTTCCCCAACCACTCGAGCGCCTGGCCCACATCGTCATAGAAAACGTTGGGAGCAATTCGCGGAAAACCTTCCGGGGGGTTCGCGGGCATCTCAATCCTCCTCGTGAATGATGCGGGGGACATCATACCACCCGCGGTCCGGCGGAATACGCGAGATTCGTTCATGGTCGAGGGGGCTTCGGACGGCGAATCCGCCTTGCTTCAGTACGTGGGTGTACATACGCGCTGAACGGTCGCCTCGCCCATATGCCAGCGCTGCTTGCTCCCCGAGCGCGGATCCCAGCGCCGTAGCCGGTAGCGGCCCGTTAGGCGGCGCCATTCGGGCGAACGCCATTTTCTTCAAGCTCTGTTCATGTGTCTCCGAAATGCCTCTTTGAGGCATCCAATGGCTGAGCAACCCGTAGTTGTAACTGTCGTGCAGATTGTTCTGGTCCTCCTCACAGGGGTTGGTGCTTGGGGGATTCTCCATCCGAAGCGGAGAGGGCATTGGCCGAGCGTGGAAGCGAAGGTTGTCGATTCGAGAGAGAGAAAGGGGTTTGGGGTCTTCACGTCCATGGAAAGTTCGGTTGGGTACTACTCTGCATCGTTTCAAGTAACTGCTCAGTTCCGAGCTTTTGGAAATACACAACGGGTGAAACTTTTTCTAGAGAACGATCCAGGTGAACGGATATTGCTCTTTTTCAACCCCAATTGGGCGACAGATGTTTCGGTCGATCAGAGATCTTCATTTCGAATGTGGGCCCCTTGTTTCTTGGTTGCGGGACTTATTGGCCTCGCGCTGGGTGCCTGACAAGGCGCTGCAGCTGACCGGTCTCGCTGTACAGAAGACAATGGGCTTTGGTAGCTTTTGGCTCAGGGCCTTGGTCGCGGTGTAGCGAGATGTTCCCGCGGGCCGGCGGCTGAGCGCCCATCCGTTAGGCGGCGGGATGAGACCCCGATCGGTCGTCATTGCAATAACACTCCAATCGATTGCACTGGTTTTTGCGAGTGTAACAGCTGTCCTCAATGTCGAGTTTCCGACAAGTTCGACCTCAAACCCAATTCCTCTACTAGCGATGCTCGGTTCGATGGCGTTCTCTGCCGTGTTGATCGCCCTTGCTTATCTGGGGCGTAGCTGGGCAAGAAACGCTATTGCGATCTTCTTCGTGTGGGGAGTCGCGTTTGCACCGTATGACACCTACCGAGATGCTGAGATTCTCACGATCGTTTGCTGGATTGGGTCAACCACCTGGAGCCTTGCGGGTGTCATCTTGTTGTTTCTTCCTAGCTCCAACCGATGGTTTCGAGAGCAGAACCTTCCGAAAGGGGAGGTTCAGTGGCTTGTTGCAGGCGTCTTTTCGATTTACGCAATTTGGTTTTTCGGCAACTTTATCTACCACTTCTTTTTCGGGGAAATGGCTGTCTCGTTCGCTGTGTCTTCGGGGTTCATGGCATTGCTTTCGCTTGTCTTCTATCGGAGAGGCGTAAGGGCTCGGAATCCCGAGGCTCCTCCAGAAGTATTTCCTCTCACTCCATCAGGGGAGGAGTGCCTGGCCTCCTATCGTGATGGGGACTCCAGTCTCTTCGCTTCATCGCCGAGATTCCGCCGCTCTTGTCACGGCTGCGGGAGGGTAAACTTAGTCGATGCGGCTCGCGCTGGGCCATGTTGCTCGAGCTGTGGGCGCCCGATCTAGATCGCCTGCCGCCTAACAAACGATTGTGTTTCGAGTCGAGGAATCAGTCTTGCCAAGCGGTCCTTTCCCTCGCGATCGCGTTGAGCGCAACGAGTAGTTTTCGAGCGATGGCGATGAACGCGAGCTTGGGCGGTTTTCCCGCTTCGCCCATTCCGTTAGATACTCCCTTCCTAGTCAACCCTTCATCGCGAAGAACTTCTCTCCAACGAAGTCTTGATCGTGTTCGAGCATTCCGTGGATCGCATGGAGGAGCTTCCGCATGACGGCCACGTTGGCTTGCATCTTGGTCTTT
>JAJDAL010000005.1 GCA_029261875.1 Deltaproteobacteria bacterium | reverse complement strand
GCTCGCCTTGGGGGAAGACCCGGCGATCGCATCGGCCCTGGTGTTGGTCGACATCGTTCCCCACTACAACCGCGCGGGCGCCGACCGCGTCGTCTCCTTCATGACCCAAAAACCCGAGGGCTTCGCGAGCTTGGAAGAAGTCGCCGACGCCGTGGCGGCCTACCTCCCGCACCGGCCGCGCCCCAAAGATTTGAGTGGGTTGGAGAAAAACCTTCGCCTGGGCGAAGACGGTCGCTATCGCTGGCACTGGGATCCGCGCTTTCTCACCCACGGCGCGGGGCCGGGAAAGTTGATGTCCGGCAATCGCCTGATCGAAGCCGCCGACGGACTCGCCCTGCCCTGCTTGTTGGTGCGCGGCCGCATGAGCGACGTCGTCGACGAAGCCGGCGCGAAGGCGTTTCTGGAACTCGTCCCCCACGCGCGCTTCGTCGATGTCTCGGACGCGGGCCACATGGTGGCGGGCGATCGCAACGACGCCTTCACGGGGGCCGTCGTGGACTTCCTCACGCAGGAGCCGGTCGCGGTGGACCGGGATCTCGCGTCGTGACCCAGGTCGCCATCTTTCTATTCGATGGAATCACCGCCCTGGATGCGGTAGGACCGTACGAAGTCCTTCAGCGCTTGCCCGGGACCGAGGTCGTGTTCGTCGGTTTGGAACCCGGTGTGAAGTACACGGAAGAAAAGAACCTCGGTTTGGAGGCCAGCCGCTCCATCGACGAAGTTCCCGCTCCCGACATCGTTCTGATTCCCGGTGGGCTCGGCACGCGCAACCTCATGCACGACGAACGCGTACTCGCTTGGGTGCGCGCCGCCCACGAGACCTCGCGCTGGACGACCTCCGTTTGCACGGGCTCGTTGATCCTCGCAGGAGCCGGCCTCTTGCGCGGCGTCGAGGCGACCAGTCACTGGCTGGCCCTCGACCTGCTGCGCGAACAAGGCGCGATTCCCGTCGAGGATCGCGTCGTTCGCCGCGGCAAGATCATCACCGCTGCAGGGGTTTCATCGGGTATCGACATGGCGCTTCAATTGGTCGAGCTCGAATCCAACGCCGCCGTCGCCCAGGCGGTGCAGCTTTCCATCGAATACGACCCACAGCCGCCCCACGACGCGGGGTCTCCGAAAAAAGCCCCCCAAGCGGTGGTCGAGATGGTGCGCCGCGCCGCCAAGGGAAACAGCCGATGATCGACCTCTACTATTGGCCCACACCGAATGGTTGGAAGATCAGCATCGCGCTCGAGGAAATGGAGCTCGCGTACAAGACGATCTCGGTCAACATCGGCCGCGGCGAACAATTCGAACCCGGGTTTCTCGCCATCAGTCCCAACAACCGCATGCCCGCCATCGTGGACCACGAACCCGCGGGCGGTGGCGAGCCGATTTCGGTTTTCGAATCCGGTGCGATCTTGATCTATCTCGCCGAGAAGACCGGACGTTTTCTCCCGACCGAGACACGTGGCCGCGTAGAAGTCTTGCAATGGCTGATGTGGCAAATGGGCGGACTCGGCCCGATGCTCGGACAAAACCATCACTTCCGGATCTATGCGCCGGAAAAGATCGAATACGGGATCAAACGCTACACCGATGAAACCAACCGCCTCTACGGCGTGATGAACAAACGACTCGCCGATCGCGAATACCTGGCCGGCGAATACAGCATCGCGGACATGGCGTGCTGGCCCTGGGTCGTCCCGCATCGCAACCAGGGTCAAGATCTCGACGACTTCCCGCATGTGAAACGCTGGCACGAAGCGATGAAGGCGCGTCCCGGCGTGCAACGGGGATTCGATGTGTTGTCGGAGATTCGACGTCACAAGATGGACGACCAATCCAAAGCAGTCCTGTTCGGCCAAACCGCGCGATCGTGATCGATACCCTCGTCATCGGTGCGGGCGTGGCGGGTTGCGCCGCGGGTCACGCCCTGCGCGCCGGCGGCGCGAACCCGCTGGTCGTGGAAGCCCGCGACCGGGTCGGCGGGCGCGTGTGTTCTGTGCGGGACTTCGGTCCCGCGCCGATCGAAACCGGCGCGGAATTCATCCACGGTATCGACGCCGCAACCTGGCCCGCCGTTCGCGCAGCGGGGCTCGCGGTTCGCCCGTGCTCCATGACGCGCGGGGCCATGATGCACGTCAACGGTCGAACCCTGCGTCTGCCCTGGGTCCTGCTCGATCCCCGCGTCTGGCCCACGTTCGGAATCCTCCGGGCGATTCGAAACTTCCAAGCAACGGATCGTTCGGCGGCCGAGTTCTTGCGGGGTCGCCCCGATCGCGGTCCCGGACGCATTCTCGCGGAGATGACGCTGGGCACGCATCCACCCGGGCCGCTCGATCAGATCGGCATGCGGGGTCTGGTGGAAGACCGTCTGGTGAAGCTCGAGACCGGCTTGAATCACCGGGTCAATGCCGGCTACGACCGACTCCCCGCCGCCCTCGCGGACGATTTAGAAATTCAGTTGGGCTTCGAAGTGACCCGCATCGAATGGTCACCGCAGGGGGTTCGCGCCGTCGCCGCGGATGGCCGGGAAGTTTCCGCCGCCAGCGGCATCTGCAGCTTGCCCGTCGGCGTACTGAAAGCGGGCGGCATCGAATTCGACCCGCCTCTCCCGGAAGCCAAACGCGAGGCCCTGCAAAAAATCGAGATGGGTCCCGTGGTCAAGATCCTGTTGCGCTTTCGCGAACGCTTCTGGCCCCGTTGGCTCACGACACTCGGCGCCGACGGTCCCATCGGGACCTATTGGCCGCCGCTCTACGGTCTCGACAACGATGCCCCGCTCCTCACGGCCTACAGCACGGGCCCGCGGGCGGCCGCGCTTTCGGCAGCGAGCGAAGACGCGGCCATCGCCACCGCGCTGCGCGACCTCGCGCGGCTTTTTCCGAAATTCGCGGTGGCGGCCGCACTCGTCGACGCCCGCCGCATCGATTGGCCCGCAGACCCCTTTGCGTGTGGGGGCTACAGCTATCTGCGACCCGGGGGCAGCGGCGCGCGCGCGGCGCTCGGCGCGCGGGACACGGGAAGGCTGTTCTGGGCCGGCGACGCGGTGGCGTCGTCGCAAATTGCGGCGGTGGTAAGTGCTGCTTACGAGACGGGGATTCGCGCGGCGAATTCGGCGCTGGAATCCCTCAACGGCGCGGCCGCATGAGTCCTTCCTGGGTCACGGAAACCACGAGTTTCCCGTCCCGGGTAAACAGATCCCCGCGCGTAAACGCGCGCGCACCCGCGGCCGTGGGACTCTCCTGTACGTAGAGGAGCCAGTCGTCGGCGCGGAACGGTCGGTGAAACCACATGGCGTGATCGAGGCTCGCCATTTGAAACTTGTCGTCCTGAATCGAAATCGCGTGGGGACGCGTCGCGGTATCGAGCAGCGTGATGTCCGACGCGTAGGCGACCAGGCATTGATGCAGGATCAGCGTATCGGGTAGGCGCCCGCGCGCCCGTACCCAGACTAGTTTGTGGGGCGGTCGCTCGACGGGTTCGAGAAAGTCCGCCGGATCGACCGACCGCAGATCGAAGGGACGCTCGCGCTGCAACCATTTGCGCAGGGGCGCGGAAACCTTCGCGAGATAGGGCTCGATTCGTTCCTCCCAGGTCGGCAGGTCTTCGGGGTTCGGCGCTTCGGGCATCTCGATCTGGTGTTCCGGGCCGTCTTCCTCGGGTTGAAAGGAGGCCGACAAGTGAAAAATCGCGCGGCCGTGTTGAATGGCGACTACGCGTCGGGTGGTAAAGGATCGTCCATCGCGAATGCGATCCACCTGGTAGAGGATCGGCGTGGTGGGGTCGCCCGGCAGCAGGAAATACGCGTGGAGGGAGTGGAGGGTTCCCTTCTCCACGGTTCGCGCGGCCGCCACCACGGCCTGGCCGGCAACCTGGCCCCCGAACACGCGCTGGCGTTCGTCTTTCGGGCTGGTGCCGCGAAAGAGGTTGATCTCGAGTTCTTCGAGATCGAGCAATGCGAGCAGGTCGTCGAGGGCTTTCGACATCTTGCTACGATAACCCAGTGAGCAACACAGGAAACGGCTTTCGGGCGGTCATCTTCGATCTGGGCGGCGTGATCTTGGGATCCCCACTGCACGCCATTGCGCGCTTCGAACGCGAGTTCGACATTCCCCCGGGATTCGTGAACGGCGTCGTTGCGAATTCCGGTCCCCAAGGTGCGTGGTCGCGACTCGAGCGCGGCGAACTCACCCTCGAATCCTTCTATCCCGCCTTCGAGGAAGATTGTCGTGCGGCGGGCCAAACCCTTTCCGCGCGGCGCATGATGGAAGACGTATCCGAGGCCGCCGCGCCGCGGCCCGCCATGCTCGCCGCGGTGGGGCGCATTCGCAGCGAAGGATTGCGCACGGCCGCACTCACCAACAACTGGGTCAGCGAGGAAATCGGCTGGAGTGGAATGAAGCCGCACTTCGATGTCTTCGTCGAATCGGCCGTGGTGCGGATGCGCAAGCCGGACCCGCGCATCTACCAACTGACGTGCGAAAAGCTCGAAGTCGAACCCGAACAGGCAATCTTCCTGGACGACATTGGCGGCAATCTCAAACCCGCTCGCGCGCTGGGGATGCACACCATCAAGGTGGAGGAACCGGAACCCGCCCTCGAGGCGTTGTCCCGCGCACTCGGTTTCTCGCTCGTCGCGCCCTAGATGGCGGAGCGCCGACTCGGAATCGTCGAAGCCTTCGTCTCCGTACGGGACCAATGCCCCAACGGTTCGGTTCAGGCCGTGGCGCGTTCGGCGCTCGAAGCCGTGAAGACCGGAGGGGCCAGCACCCTACGCGAGCAGGCGTTCTTCGTCTTGACGGCGGTGCGGGGCTGGCAGGGCGAGCGCGCCCAGGCGGTCAAGGACGCCCTCGAGGCGTTCCTCGCCGATCCGCCTCAGTCCGACGCCGACAAGGACGTGTAGAGGGTCGCGACGAACGCGTCCGGCTTGACGAACCCGCCGCCCAAAGCCCCGTCGTAGGCAGCGCTGGGTTTTGCGGCCACGACCGCTTCGCGGGACTTCCCCTGGGCCAGCAGGTCGCGTACCCGATCCCGCAGATCGACCAGCATGGCGCGGTATTCGACCAATCCCGCGCGATCCGAAAGCACCCCGTGGCCCGGAATGATCTTCGTTTCCCCGTCCGCGAGTTCCAGCCCCCGCTCGCTCGCGGCGATGATTCCGTCGATCGAGCCCCCGGAAGAGAGATCGATGAAGGGATAGCGGCCGGAGAAAAACGTATCCCCCATGTGGAGCACGTTCGCCTTGCGGAAACGCGCGATGGAATCGCCGTCCGTATGCGCGTAGGGGACGTGGATCAGCTCGATTTCGTCCCCATTCCAATGGAACGACATCTCCGTATCGAAAGTAATGATCGGCCGAGCGCCCGCTGGAGCCGCGGGAACGTGGCGCTTGAACGCCTCCATGAACTGATCCACGCTCATTCGTGTGCGAACGTTGCGATGCGCGACGAGCACCGCACCGCGTTTTCCGAAATTCTCGTTTCCACCCGTGTGATCGCTGTGCCAATGGGTGTTCAGAACGAACCGAACGGGTTGCTTCGAAAGGCGCTCGATGGCGGCGACGATTTTTTCCGTCAACGGGGCGAATTGGTCGTCGACCAGAAAAACCCCATCGGGACCGGACGAGAGCGCGAGGTTTCCGCCGCGACCGACCAACATCGCGACGTTGCCCTGAACCGGAATGGTTCGAATCTCGACGCCGTCGAAATCCTGGGCCCGCGCGTCCGACGCCGCGATGGCGAGCACGACGATGCACCCGATTCCCCGAAGCGCGCGCACCTAACGCTTCTCCGGCGCTTCGAAGCGCCCGTGCATGCGGCCCATCCAGGCCGTAAACAGCGGTGACTTGGGGAGACCGAGGCCGCGCAGCAGGTCGGCGTAGGGGTGATCGCCCAGGGTGAGTTCGGCACCCGCGCGCGCGAAACCCGTCTCCGTAGCCCCGGATACGAATTGCGTTCGGTGGGGGACACCGTGGATCATGGTGTAGGTCGTGAGGTTCTGGTCCGGCATCGAGCGGGTGCCTTCGGTCGAAAACGACAGGGTCAGGACGTGTTGCCCGCCGGCCGTCAAACGAAAGCGACTGCGCCCGGGCGTGTCCTCGCGGTCGATCTGTTCGACGGTCTTCGGGAATCCCCAGATCACTTCGCCGGCCTCGCGCGTAAAGCCTTGGTCCACCGGTAGCCAATGGATGTAGGTGCCGAGTTTTCCGCGCATCAGGTCGATGAAGGTGCCGAGATAGGGCAGCGGAAACCCCGAACCCGGCTCGCGGACGAACAGCGCCACCGACACTTCGTTGTAATCGCCGAGATCGTTCTCGCGATAATCGATACACGCGATACTGAAGAGCGCTTTGCCGGGCCACGCTTCGGCGATCTCCAAACGCGACCCTTCGGGCAACAGCGCACGCGCGGCCCGCGCATCCACGAGGTACGTCGCGGCGGCCGACGAGGCTTCCGTGACGATGCACGGAAGCGTGACGGTTTGGCCCTGAATTTCGAAGCGCGGATTCCTTTGGGTCATCGATTCCTCACTCGGCAATGGCGCGCAAGGCGTCCAGCAAAACGGAAATAGCCGGAAGGTCCGTGGTCTTGGTGGACCGATGCACAAATCGCAGGTGCCCCTCGCGGTCGACAATCGCCACGCCCGATAGAAGCCGAACGTCGCTGCGCGGATTCACCGAGGCGCGAAAGTCCGCCTTCAGGAGATTCTTCATGCCGCCCACGGGATCTTCGAGAAAGGGTTCCACGAGCAGCTTCCACCAACCCGCACGGTCGAGGTCCATACTGCGATACCCGTGATGATCCGGATCGCCGAGCACGGGAAACGTCACGCCGAACTTCGCGGCGACTTGCGCGGCTTCGACACCGGTCCCCTGCCCCACCGCCACGACCTGGCCACCGGCCGCTTCGATGGCTTCTCGCTCGCTCTGCATCTCGACCAGATGCCGATGACAAAGGGGTCAGCCAAAGTGGCGCAAGAAGACGACGATCGTGGGCGCTTCCGACCAGTAGCTGGCGAGTGCCACAGGCTTGTCGTGCGCGCCTGCGAATTGGAGGTTGGGAATCGAGTCGCCGGTTTTCAGCATGGGCGGGAATATAGGTCAATCCGGGCGTGCAGCGTTGGGATGGAAGAGCACTTGACCTTCGAGGCGAAACGCCGCGATCGCGGCCTGCCCCGCGGGCCCCGTCAACCACGCGACGAAGCGCTGGGCGTCCGCCAACTTGACGTGCGGATGGCGCGTCGCGCTGACGGCAATCACCCCATAGGGGTTGCGCAAGCGCGCGTCGCCTTCGACCAGGATCGTCAAATCGCCGGGGTTTCGGAACGTGAGCCAGGTGGCGCGGTCCGATAGCGCGTAGCCATCCAGCGCCGCCGCCGTATTGAGGGTGGCCCCCATACCCGAACCCGTCTCGCGATACCAACGCCCGGAATCCTCAACCGGGTCGATGGACGCGGCTTTCCACAGGCGAAGTTCGGCTTTGTGGGTGCCGCTGTCATCGCCCCGGGAAACGAACACCGCCTCGACGCCGGCCAACTTCGCGAGGGCCGCCGCTGCATCGGTGAGTCCACGAATGCCCGCCGGATCGGACTTGGGCCCGAGCAAGATGAACTCGTTGTACATCACATCGAAGCGTTCGGTTCCGAAGCCGTCGGCGACGAACTTCTCTTCGGAGGCACGGTCGTGCACCAGGAGCACATCTGCGTCGCCGTTGCGTGCGATTCGCAGCGCCTGGCCGGTCCCCACCACGACGCTTCGAACCTGGATCCCCGACGCCGCGCGAAAACGCGGCAGCAAATGGTCGAGCAATCCGGAGTTGTCCGTCGAGGTCGTCGACACCAACGTAATGAAGCGATCCTCCGCCGCTCGGGCCTCCCCACTACCCGCGACACACAACCACAACGACAGAACAACCCACAGCCACCTCATTCCACCAAACGTCACAGCAAGAGTTTCCCTTCCAGAAAGGTTTGCGCTTCCGACGTTGCGGGCGACCGAAAGAATTCCTCGGCCGCCGCGCATTCGACCAGTCGACCGCGATGCAGAAACCAGATCTCGTCCGCCAGGCGCTTGGCCTGACCGAGGTCGTGGGTGGTCATGATCACCTTGGTTCCACTGCGATGGATCGAGCGTACCAGACCCTCGATGTGCTGAACGGCCTGCGGGTCCAACGAAGCCGTGGGTTCGTCGAGGAACAAGACTTCCGGCCGGAGCGCCCAGGCGCGCGCGATGGCGAGGCGCTGCTGTTCGCCGCCGGACAAGACCCGCGCCGCGCGCGACGCCACGGAGCCCAGGCCCGCCGCCTCGAGGGCCGCACGCACGCGTCCCGGGCGGTCTGCCGCGGAGACACCGCGCAGCTTGAGCGCGTAGTCGACATTGGCCGCCGCGCTGCGACGCAGTAGCACCGGACGCTGAAACACCATGGCTTGGGCGCGGATGCGGTCTTCGCGCGTCTCCAGACCCAAGCGGATCTTCCCGGAACTCGGTTCGAGCAATCCATGACACAACCGCAAGAGCACGCTCTTGCCCGCGCCGTTGGGCCCGATCACCACCGTCAGTGGGCCCTGGGAAAACACGCCCGACACCCCCACCAAGGGGCGCGCCTTGCGCACCGCGTAGCCCACGTCTTCGAGTTCGATGGGGAGCAGCGTTCGCGCCGGCGTTTCCATCACGCCTCCACCCGTTGCGCGAGATCCTGGATCCAGAACGCCACGGCGTTGATGAACAACGAGAGCGCGATCAAGACCAGCCCCAGTCCCATGGCGAGCACCAGATCCCCTTTGCTCGTTTCGAGCGCGATGGCGGTGGTCATGACGCGCGTGGCGTGGGCGATGTTGCCTCCCACGATGATCACGGCGCCGACCTCCGCGATCGCGCGCCCCAGGCCCGCGAGGGTGGTGGTGACGAGGCGGTAGCGCCCCTCCCAAAGCAACGTGGGGATCGCGCCGAGCCGCGACGCGCCCAGGGAGCGCAATTGCTCTTCGTACTCTTCCCACAAATCCGCCACGGTCTGGCGCGTGAGCGACGCGATGATGGGCGCAATCAAGATCGCTTGGGCGATCACCATGGCGGTCGGGGTAAAGAGCAAGCCCAGGTTCCCGAGCGGCCCCGCGCGCGATAGAACGACATAGACCGCCAACCCCACGACGACGGGCGGCAGCGCCATCAGGGCACTCATGAAAACCACCACCACGCGGCGCAGAGGAAATGCGCGAATCGCCACGAAGGCACCCAGGGGCATTCCGATCAAGACCGCGGGCACGAGGGCCGTGAGGCTGACGCGCAAAGAGAGGAGAACGATCTCGACCAGGTCCGCGTCGAGATCGAGAATGAGCCGCACAGCCGTGCGAAAGGCTTCGAAGAAGTCGACCAACCCCTACCCCAACGCGCCGGCGCGCGACCCTAGGACGGCGCTCCGTCGGCTTCGGTTTCCGGATAGAACTGGCGAGCCCAACGGCGCAACAGGGCGATCGGGCCATCGCCGTCGCACAGCACCGGCCGGGTCAGATGAATCTTGTTTTCCCAGATCGGAATGTCCTGACTGAACTGGCGCTTGATCTCCGCAATGAACGCCTTCCCGACGTTCGCGGTGGCCTCTTCGTTGCCGAGCTTCTTCACCATGAAGCGGATCGTCGTCTCCGAATATTCTTCATCGATGGGCGCGCCGCTGATGACGAGCAGCGTGTCCACGACGCCCGTAAAGCGCGTGGTCCCGAAGCCGAGTCCGTGGGAATGGATTTCGATGCGCCCTTCGGTTTCGCCCCGCGGCGTCCCGACCTTGGATTTCGACACCACGTGAAAGATGTGGCCGTCGATCTCGGCGCTGCTTTCGGGCATGCTGTGCGTGCCGTGGACGTACTTGAAATGGGCATCGTCGACGACGTTCTCCGCCATTTCCTGGCAGTGGGCCCGCACCTTGAACGTGATGCTGTCCGGCGGACTCCATTCTTCCGAGCCCCATTCCGGGACGTCGGGCAATTCGTAGGCGGGCGCCCCTCCCTCGGAATCGTAATGGGCGAAGATGATTCCGACCTTTTCGCACAGGGTCCACGCGCGAATGTGGGCTTTGGGAGGAATGCGCTTCGCGTAGGGGATCTCCACGCACTTGCCGGAACCGTCGTAGCGCCAGGCGTGAAACGGGCAGCGCAGCGTGTTCCCGCAAACTTCGCCGCCGTGTCCCAAGTGGGCACCCAGGTGGGCGCAGTACGCGTCGAGCAAGTGGGCGCGGCCGTCTTCGCCGCGGAACAACACGAGATCTTGCCCGAAATAGTGAACCGCTTTGATCTGCCCGGGCGCGAGATCGGCGGAGTCCGCGACCCGGAACCAACCTTTGGGAAACGCCGTATGGGGAAATCCGCGGGGCATGAGGGGAGCAAACGTAAGCAAAGCCGAGCGCAGAAGCCAGGAGCGCGCCCCGAGCCGCTTACGAGCGACCGAAGCCGCCGTTGACGGAAATCGCCTGGCCCGTGACCCAACTCGCTTGATCCGAGGCCAGGAATGCAATCATGGCCGCGGTGTCGACGGGCTCGCCGAGTCGTCCCATGGGATACAGGCGCGCCGCCCGTTCCCGTTGCTCATCGGTGTAGCCCGCGGTCATGGGTGTATTCGTGACACCGGGACACACGGAATTCACCCGCACCCCGTAACGCCCCATTTCCGCCGCGAACGCTTTGCTGAAACTCATGACCCCGCCCTTGCTCGCGGCATAGACCGTCATGCGCTTCTCCCCGACCTTGCCGGCTTCCGACGCGATGTTGACGATGGCGCCCCGCCGCTGCTCCGCCATGCGCTTGCCCACGACGTGATTGATGTTCAACACGCCGCGCAGGTTCACTTCCAGCATCGGCGTCCATTGTTCCGGCTTCGTGTGGAGAAAGAACTCGTCGAAGCCAACTCCCGCGCTGGCGACCAAGACGTCGATCCCGCCGAGCGCGGTATGGGCGGCTTCGGCAATGCGCTCGCAGGCTTCGTAGTCGCAGACATCCAGCGCTTCGCCGTGGGCATCCACGCCCAAGCCGCGAATCTCTTCGACCACGCCTTCGAGCGCCGCTGCGTTGCGGTCGGCCAGGAAGATCCGCGCACCCTCCCGCGCCAATACGCGAGCCGTTTCCGCGCCGAGTCCCGACGCGCCACCGGTGATGAGCGCAACTTTTCCTTCGAGATCGAGATTCATGGGGGTCTCCTGGGGCTATGCGATGAAGTACACCAATAGCGAAATCAAAATCAGACTCGTGAGCGTCCCCAACACGATCGCCGACGCCACCAGTCCCGGATTGCTGTCGTAGCGCTGGGCAATCACGACGTTGACCACGGCCGCGGGCAACACGCCGGCCAGCAGCAACACTTGACGATCCACCCCCGCAACTGACGTCAGACTCACGAAGGCGACCGCGGCCGCGAAGCCGCCGCCCATCCGAATCGCGATGGCAACCATGGAATGGCGAACGTCCGTGACTTCGAGCCGCCGCAGTTGGACGCCCAGGGTCAGGAGCATCACGGGCACCGCCATGCTGCCGAGCATCGTCACGGGTTCGAGAATGACCGCCGGCAACTCCACGCCGGTGGCCGACACGATCAGCCCCGCGCCGCTCGCGTAAAGCAGCGGAAGTTTGAGGGCCTCCTTCCAACCCTGTTCCCCTTTGGCGATCCAGATTCCGATGCTGAACTGCAGGATCGCGACGATCACGAACATCAGCACCGCGACTTCGAGTCCTTCCTCACCAAAGGCCAAGCGCGCCGTCGGCAACCCGATGTTTCCCGCGTTCCAGAACACGGCAGCGGGGATCACGCCGCGAACGCTTTCGCGACTGCGCCATACGTAGATTGCGGCCAGGGCACCGGTGAAAACGACGATCCAGAGCACGCCCGCCACCAGCACCAGGCCCCGCTCCGGCGCCAGGGTGGTGTTCGCGAGGGTGCCGAAGACCAGGGCGGGAGCGGTGATGAGGAGCGACAGGTCCGCGAGCGTCGCGGTGTGGAGTTCGCGCCGACCCGCCAGGAAATATCCGAGGAAGACGATCGCCGCCACGGGCACGATCGTGTTGATGACGACGCTCATGCGTCCCCGCTGTGTAACGCGACCGAGCGCCCGCGCGCCAGCACGCCCAGCGGCTGGGTGAGGACCGACAGATCTTCCAGGGGATTTCCGCCCACGATCAGGATGTCGGCGGACAGGCCCGGGATGAGCCTTCCGGTTTGGTCCGCAATCCCCAGGGCGGTGGCGGATTCGGACGTGGCGGCCCGCAAGGTGTCGACGGCAGAGAGACCCGCGAACTGCGCGAAGGTTGCGAGGGATTCCGGCAAGCGGTGATGCTCCACACCCGGAATCCCCGCATCCGTGGAGGCGATGAAGCGAACGCCTTCGTCCCGCACACCGCGCAACAGCTGCGCCATACGCAAAGCAAACCCGGTCGGCGCACCGTCTTTCCGCATGCGCCATTTCCAGTTCGTGTTCACCGTGGGCGAAACCCACAGCGCGCGCCCGCGCAGGAACGCCGCGTCGCCGGGTTGGAAGTCGCTTCCGAATCCCTCGCTTCCCGCAAACGAGCAATGCTCGATGGTGCGTACGCCAGCTTCGGCCGCGTTCTCGATGCCCTCGCGCCCGTGACAATGGGCGGCGACCGAACGATCGAGTTCCCGCGCCGCGTCGACGATTCCGCGCATGCGTTCCAGATCGAATTGCGCATGGCGGGGATCGGTCCCCTGGGTGTTGATGCCGCCGGTGGCCATCACCTTGATCCAATCCGCCCCGTTGTCCACCTGCCGTTCGATCACGCTGCGGATTTCCGAGGGCGTTTCGGCTTCGCCACCCCAGAAGTGACAATGCCCGCCGCGGGTGGTGACGGGTTGCCGGGCGCACAACAGACGCGGTCCGGGAATCGCGCCGCGCGCGATCCGGTCGCGCAGGTCGAGTTCGAGTCCCTTGCCGCCCCCCAGGTCGCGCGCCGTGGTGATGCCCGCCGCCAGCATGGCGCGAGCGCGCGCTTCCATCTTGGAAGTCACCTCGGCGTCGGGAACGGCGAGTTGCTTGGCGGGCGGACCGATTTTCGGATCCAGGGTCAAATGAATATGGGCATCGATCAATCCGGGGATCGCGGTTGCGCCGGCCGCCGAAATCACCTCCGCCGACTCCAGGAGACTCGGATCGCTACCGATGGCCGCAATCGCACCGGCCTCGATGCGAATGGTTTGGGGATGCGGGCTGCGGGTATCGGCGATCCCGTCCCAGACGTAGACGTCACAGAGTGCGGTGGCCATGGGAGCTGCAGCTTAGCGAAGCGGCGTTTCGCCTCGCGGGGGAAGTGTCACGCGCGCGCCGAGTGCGAGGAACCAGAGTTCGAATCGCGGTGCCTCGCTCAACCCCAACGCCTCGGCGACCGCGCGCCCGTAGACCGCAGCCTGCCCCGCGTAGACGTTGGCGTGTTCCTCGAGGTGGGACGCATCCGCGACGAAGTCGGTCTTGTAGTCGACGATCACCCAGGCATCGGTTTCGGGATCCCGGTGCAGAAGATCGATGGCGCCGGCGATGTAGCCCAGGGCGGCATCGTCCGCGCGCACCGGCAGCAATACCGGAAGCTCACGCGCCACGACCTTGGGCGCGATCGCGCGAAAGCGCTCGAACAAAGCGCCACCCGCGAATCGATCGAAAATCCGCACCGCCGCCGCGTGGGCGTCGGCGAGCGAATCGGCGGGGACCTGGCGGCGCAAACTCAGCTCGAGCCCCGCTCGCGCGCGCGCGATTTCGTCTTCTGGATCCGCAGCGAAGTCGAAATGCTCGAGCGCGCGATGCACCGCGGTCCCCACTTCGCGCGCCCAAGGCCCGGCGCCGCCGGACACACTCGCCGCGACCACCGGAGACTCCCCATGCTCGGCCGAAGCCGCGGCACCCAGCGGCTTGGATTCGCGTTCGATCGACCAGGCGCGATCCGCCGCCAGCTGCTTGGCGTGGAAGTCCGCAACCTCGGCGCTGGCCAGCTGCCCCTGGAGCCCGAGGGCCACCCGCGGCGCCCCCGATGCCGCTTCGAGCGCGGGAAACTTCCAGCGGATGCCGTCCGCATCGGTTTCCTGGCATTCGCCCCCGCGGGCGAGCTCCCGCATCCGCTCCGCCAGATCGGGAGCCGCTTCGCGACGCGCGAGCAGATCCGCGTGAGAACGTTCCACGGCGTTCGGCTTTGCGTTGCCGCGCGGCCAGGCGCCGCTCACCACCAAGCGGTTTTTCGCGCGCGTGAGTGCCACGTAGAGCGTCCGCGCCATTTCGGCCTTCTCGAGTTCGTCGCGATGTTGCCGAACGGCGTCGAAGCCGAGCGTCGCATAGCCGAACAAGCGGTATTCGCTCTGGCGATCGACTTCCCCCCAGAGCACCAGATCGCGCGAGCCCACCGCCGCGGATTTGTGGGTCTGCATCACGTACACGTGTTCGAAATCGAGCCCCTTGGCGGCGTGAATGGTCATCACCCGCACGGCGTCTTCGGCGGATTCCGCCGGACGCCCTTCATCCGCCATGGCGTCGCGCCCCACGCGCCGGCGCAGTTCGCGCGCCACTGCGCCGGGCGGTTGTTCGAGGGACACCACGAGTTCGCGAAAGAAGCGCTCGAGATTCGACAAGCGAAAGCGACCGACGTGACGCGCCGCTTCGCTGACTTCGAGGGCGAATTCCGTGCGCAGGGTTTCGACGAAACGATCTGCGGATTGCGTGCGATAGGCGCGCCGGGTGATCCCCAGCGCGCGCAAGCCGGCGAGCAGCGATTCGTGCCAACCCGCGATGCGGTCCAAGCCCGGAACGCCGGGAAGCTCCGCCTCCACCCGCTCGATCACCGCGCGCAACTCCGCGTCACACGCGGATTCCAGATCTTCGATCGACGCTACACGATCCGGGAAGCCCTCGGACCAAAGCGGAATCCAGGCCGCGTCCGGAACACCGACCCAGGGCGAACGCAGCCAGGTAAGGAGCGCGGTGTGGTCGTGCGGATCGAGGACGCTGCGCACCAACGCCGCGGCGTCGATGATTTCTCGGCGCCGGTAGTAGCTGCGATCGTTTTCCACCGCGTAGGGGACCCCCGCCTCGCGCAGCGCGCCCAGGTACACGTCGAGATCGCCGCGGTTGCGGAACAGAACCGCCATCTCCCGCCAATCCGTTCCCGCGGCGTGCACCGCCGCCAGGTCCCGCGCCAACGCCCCCGCTTCGAGCAACGCGACGCGCCCGGCGGACGCGTCCGGTTCGGGCTCGGAAGCGTCCACGTCCCAGGGCCAGGAGATCCACTGTTCCACCGCGCACGCGTCGCCGTCGGGACGCGCGGGCAAGAGCGGTTCGAACGCCGGTTGCACGCCGAAACGCGGCCGCATCACCGGCGCGATCACGCGCTCCACTTCTTCGAGGATGGCGGGCAGCGAGCGCCGGTTGACGGACAAGCGATGCACCGCACCGCCTTCCTTGCGCACGGACTCGAGGAAGCCATCGTACGCGGCCAGATCCGCGTTGCGCCAACCGTAGATCGATTGCTTGGGATCGCCGACCAGGAACAGCGCCGGTCGTTCGGCCTCCGGACCGCAGAGCGCCAGCGCCCGAACGATTTCGCACTGCAGACGATCCGTGTCCTGGAACTCGTCCACCAGCAATTGATCCATCCCCGACCGCACGCGCGCCGCGACGGCCGCGTGTTTCGTCAGCAGATCGTGGGCGTCGCGCAGGAGCGCGTCGTACGTCTGGGTACCGCTCACCCGCAAGCGCTCGCGGGCTTCTTCGACCAGCGGCGCCAGGGCGCGGCGAGCGCACTCCAACCCTTCGAGATCGAGCTTGCGCCAATGGTCGAGACGAACCGCCAACGCGAGCGCCGCGGCTTCGAGATCCGCGCGCTCGCCTTCGAGGCAGGCGCGTTCGGTGGTCCCAAACTTCCCGCGGCCCCACTCGCGCAAACGCGACACCACGCTGTCGCTGCAGCGCTCGCGTAGACCCACCAGTAAATCCGCCAGCTCCGACCGGTCGTCGGGAACCCCGATCTCCTTCAATCGCGCGCGAAGGAAATCCAGCACATCCAGAGTGGCGACGGTCGTGGTGGCGCGGGCCGAAACAGCGCGAAGCCGACCCGCTTCGGCGCGAAAGAAGGCATCCAGCGATTCGCCGAGACTGCCGAGAGCCGCCTCGGCCGCGCGCGCGCTCGTCGCGTCCTCGGCCAGCGCGTCCGCGGGCGCCCCGCAGGCCAACCAGTCCCGCAAGGCATCTTCGATCTGCGCGGGACCGATCCCGCGGGCCGCCAGAGACAAATAGGCGGGATCCCCGCTCGGTCCGTAGGCGTTGCGCAGACGCTCTTCGCTGACTTCGTGGGCGATGGTCGCCGTCGCTTCCTGGCTCGCATCGATCTCGAAGAACGGGTGCAGCCCGGCGGCCAGGGCGTTCTCGGACAGCAAGCGTCGGCAATAGGCGTGGATGGTATGCAGGGACAGCAGATCCAGGGCCCCGAGCAACGCGCGCGCGCGGTCGCCCAGGCGCTCGCGATCTTCCGACAACCCACCCTGCATCCCCACCGGTTCTCTGCCGGCTTCGACATCGACCAGGGCGGCACCCACGCGCTGCGACATTTCCGCTGCGGCGCTTTCGGTAAACGTGATCGCAACCGTGCGCGACAACACGCGGGCCGCAATCGCTTCTTCGCCGGCGGACGAATCTTGGGCGAAATGGGCTTGCGCGCGTTCCCAGCCCGGCCCCAAACACCAGGCCACGACGCGCGCCACGAGCGTTGCGGTCTTTCCCGTGCCCGCCCCGGCTTCGAGCGCCAGCGGAGAATCGAATTGCGTGACCGCGGCACGGCGCGCGCGTTCATCTTCGATCCACGCCGGATTCCGCGGCGATTCCGGCGACGCACTCCCGAACTCCAGGACGCCCTGCTCGGGACTCATGAGGACTTCGCCTCCGCGTCGTAGAGGTGCCAGAGCGACTGCAGGGGCGCGGCGGATTCGTGCGATCCATCGGCCCAGTCGGCAAAGCGCCGGCGCGCGCCGTGATCGCCGCGCAGACACGCTTCCGACACCTCGCAGGTGCGACAGCGATCCGGCTCCTTGCCGCTCCCGTCCAGCAGCCGCGGAAAGAACGTCCCCGCATCCCAGGTTCCCAGGATGGCCGCCGCGGCGCGTTCGAGGCGCGTGCGAACGGCCGAATCGTCGGCTTGGACCGAAGCGTCCGCGACCGCCGGATCCAAGCTCGGGTCCAGGAAGAGGTAGCGGCCGATGCCGCCTTCCGTTTCGAGTGCCCGCGCATAGACGGCCGCCTGCAAATGCTTTCCCCGCGCGACGGCTTCCAACAGATTGCGCTCGCGGGTAGCGGCTCTCTTGCGATCGGAAACCGGACGACCGGTCTTGTAATCCGTCAGCACGGGACCGCGATCGCTTTGGTCCAGCCGATCCGCGCGAAAATGAATCTCGCGCGGCCTTCCGGCCGCGTCGGGTAGCGTGACGCTGCCCTCCAGCTCGGTTCCGCTGACCGCCAACCCCGCGTCGGATCGGAAGTCGAGCGCCAGGGCGTTCAAGACGAACGGTCGCGCCACACAGGCCAGGGCGAGATCGAAACCCGGCAACGCAATCCCCGCTTCGCGCACGACCGCGCGGGCCGAAGCGGCGAGCCAGGGTTCGAGCGACTCGGGAGAAAGCGTCGGCAGCGCAACCGCCGGCGCCGACAGCAATTCCCGCAACGCGCTCGAACGTTCGCCCAAGACGTCGGCGAGACAGCGATCGAGCACCCGGTGCACGAGATCGCCCACCACGCGCCGATCGACACCCGGCAGCGCGCCCGCCGCATCGGGCGCCGCGTCCAAGCGCAACAAGCGGCGCAGCAGCGTCTGCCACGGACAATGCGCCATGGCTTCGAGCCCCGTCACGAAGATTCGCGCGCGCCGCGGATCCGTCGGCAGATCTGCACTGCCCACGAAACCGTCGTACGCCCCCACGCCGACACGCGACGGCCGCTCGAACTCTTGCAGGATGCGAAGACGCGCGTCCGCCAAGCGATCACTCTCGTCACCCGAAAGATCCGGGCGCAATTCCCGCATGGCGGAGCGCCAGCTTTCCGCCAAGGCGTCGGGTTCACCGTAGAGCCCGGCCAGGATCGCGTGCTCGCGGGCCGGGCGCAGGGCCGCGTGCGCGGGCGGCGCGAACGGGACCGCTGCGAGCTCCACCGCCCCCGCCCGCGAACCCAGCGCCAGACGTTCGATCAACGGAGACGCCGTGCGCTCCTTCCCGTCGTCGCCCGTGGTTTGCCACGCGAGGGTCAAGCCCGTGCTGGCGCCGCACAACTGCGCAAACAGGTAACGCTCTTCCTCGATACCGCGCGCCTTGATGGGGATGTCGGGCAACAGGGACCGCAGGAAACCGCGCAGGGAATCCGGCAACAGGGGGTCTTCGCGAACCGGGCGCGGAAAGACGTCGCGATTCATCCCGAGCAAGAACAGATGTTCGAAGGTGCGCGCCCGGGCCTCAACGACGCCGAGAACCTGCACGCCGCCGCCCTGCCCCCCGATCACCGAACGTCCCACCGCGTCGAGCCCGCGCGCCAGGAGCCCGAGAAATTCGTCCGTGGAGATCGGGAACTCGAGTGCGCCGAGCTTTCCGACGCCGGCTTCCACCGCCGCGCGCAAGGCATCGTCTTCCGTCCGGCCCAGGGGACCGGACAGGAGAGAACGCAAATTCTCGAGGTGTGCCCCCAAGGGCAGGTTTTTGCGCCACTTTTCGAAAATCCCCAACGTTTCCTGGGCGCCGTGGACCGCGGCCTCCACGGCGTCGCGCGAAACCCGCCGGCGCTTGAGAACCGGACCGGACTCCAGCTCGATCAGGCCCCGCCGCACGGGCAGCGCGTAGGATTGCGCGTCTTCGAGAACGCCCGCCGGATCGAGGCGCGCCAGGTCTTCGAGGCTGCCCGCTCCGAGGGCGTGCACGCCCACGCGCAGGTCTTCGCGCCCAAGCGCCCCCGCACCGCCGGCCCGCAAACCGAGCCACACTTCCGCGGAGGTACGCTCGCGCCGTTCCAACAAGACCCGCAAGGCCTGGGCCTCCCGCCCGAGTTCGTTTCGCGATCCCAGCGGCGTATCGCCACCGGAGAAGGGAATCGCCAAGCGCTGAAACTGCTGGCGCACGGCGCGCACGTAGGGGGTGAGATCGCGCGCAACCAGCGCGATGCCTTCGGGAAGGACCCCGACATCGAGCAGCGACCGCACCCGCAACGCGACGGCGCGCACTTCGCCATCCGACGTCGGGGCGCAAACGCGCTCGGGTCGCGGCGGCGGCGGCGCGGATTCCGTGTGGCGCAGGCGCGCCGCCGGGCGCACGCGCTCGAGCAGGCGCTCCGCGAACGCACAGCCGTGATCGAGGCTTTCGGGAAAAGCGGGATCGCGCGGGAGATCCATGAAGAATTCCGTCTTGCGCGATTGCAGCAAGGCTTCGATCAGATCGCTCGCCACACCGGTGGCGTCCGCGAAACCGTGGATCAACACGGCGCGCGAAGGCGCGGCCCCGCTCTCGACCTGCACCGTTTCCGCCGCGCGCCGCAACACGTCCGAGCGGTGGGCCAGACCGTGGCGCGCCAGGGTTTCCCGCACACCCAGCGCCACCCGCACGACCGCGCGCGCACGTTCGCGCGCCGCACGCGCCAGCGGCAAACCGTCCAGTTGTTCTTCGATGGCTTCGGCGTGTTCCGCACCCAGGCCCGCGTCCAGCAGATCCGACACGGAACCCGACACCGCGGCGAAGCCATCGCGCAGGGAGCCGAGTTCGCGCCGCAGCACCGGTTCTTCCCGCGCACAGTGGCGCACCATGACCGAAACCCACTCCGGCGCGGTGCGGGGGAACAGATCGACGCACGCGAGCACTTCGAGCGCGAAACCGTAGAGGGTTTGGACCTGGACCCCGGCGGCCGCGTGGCCCAGACGATCCACCAGCGCGCAGGAAACGTGTTGGCTCAAGCTGCGGGACGGAACCAGTACTCGGACCGGCCGCGCCAACAAGGCGGGTTCGCGGCGCCCGGCCTGGTGCAGGTCTCGCAACCGCGCCAGCAGGCGCGCCTCCACGGCCCGCGGACCGTGGGCGATGTGTAGCCGCGATCCCCTCACCCCGAGGCAAGGTACCAGCCGGCGTGACCGATCCGGTCACACTTCGGATGCAATTTTTCGATGGCTGAGGCGACGCTTGTGGAACCCAGGCTAACTCCTTAGGTTTAGACGCCTTTTCCCAAACCCGGAAACCGTTTCGCCGCGCCGGCATCGGAAGCCTGGAACCGAAGCAAGAGGACCCATTGAAATCCCGAGGCCCGCTCATTCTCTCCGCCCCGCGTATTCTCGCGCGGGAGATCACCGATGAAACGCTGTATCTCCGGCGACGCGAATTCCTGTATAGCGCCGCCGTCACTGCCGGCACCCTGGCCCTGGCGTGCGGCCCCGGCGAAGTCGCCAACGCGGGGAACGAACCCGCGGCTCCGGCCGAGTCCGGCCTCGGGAAGATCGAGAAAAGCGCCTACGCGGTCGACGAACCCACCACGGACTTCAAAGACGCCACCACGTACAACAACTTCTACGAGTTCGGCACCGACAAGGAAGACCCGGCGCGCCACGCCGGGAGCTTGCGCACGCGCCCCTGGTCCGTCGCCATCGAGGGCGAAGTCGGCAAGCCGGGCGTCGTCGCCTACGAGGACCTCATCAAGCCCCACACGCTGGAGGAACGCACCTACCGCCTGCGCTGCGTGGAAGCCTGGTCCATGGTGATTCCGTGGGTAGGGATTCCCCTGGGCGCCATCCTGAAGCGCTTCGACCCGACCTCCAAAGCCAAGTACGTCGAATTCGAAACCCTGGTGGACAAAGAACAGATGCCGGGCCAACGCCGCAACGTGCTCGATTGGCCCTACCGCGAAGGCCTGCGGATGGACGAAGCCCTGCATCCGCTCGCCATCCTCGCAGTCGGGATGTACGGCCGCGAACTCCCGAACCAGAACGGAGCCCCTTTGCGTTTGGTGGTGCCTTGGAAGTACGGCTTCAAGAGCATCAAGTCGATCGTCAAGATTCGCCTGCGCGAGACGCAACCCAACACCACCTGGAACGATTCCGCCCCGCGCGAATACGGCTTCTTCGCCAACGTGAACCCCGAAGTCGATCACCCGCGCTGGAGTCAGGCGCGCGAGCGCCGCATCGGCGATTTCCGCCGCCGCCCCACCCTGCCCTTCAACGGCTACGAAGAAGTGGCGAGCTTGTACCGCGACATGGATCTGCGAAAGTTCTTCTAGGCACAACCGTCCAGAAGCAACATGGCAGCGCGTCGACAAGTCATCCAAAGCATCGCCGTCCTCGTGGGATGTCTCCCCGCGCTGGGCCTCACCATCGCGTTCTTCACGGACGGCCTGGGCGCCAACCCGATCGAAGAAATCACCCATGAAACGGGAGAGGTGGCGCTGATCGCCCTGCTTCTGACCCTCGCCGTCACCCCCGCGCGCAAGCTCTTCGGCTGGGCCTGGCTCGCGCCCCTGCGCCGCACGTTCGGATTGATCGCCTTCAGCTACGCGTGCCTCCACTTCCTCACCTACGTGGCCCTCGATTACTTCTTCGACCTGGGCGCCATCCTGGAAGACGTCCTCGAACGCCCCTTCGTCACCGCGGGCTTCACCGCGCTGTGCTTGATGATCCCCCTGGCCGTCACCTCCACGCGTGCGGCCATCAAACGCATGGGCCAGCGCTGGGTGCGCCTACACCGCCTGGTTTATCTCGCGGCGATCGCCGCCATGGTCCACCTGTTCTGGGGTACCAAGGCCGACTACGCGGAACCGATCGTGTTCGCGTGCATTCTCGGCGGCTTGCTGCTGACGCGGGTCTGGTTCCAACGCCAACGCCGGGCGGGCGCCGGGCCGAACTAGGACGGGCGAAACGTCGCGTGGCCGTCCTGAAACGCGACGGACCCGGACCGACCCACGGATTCCCGGGACACCAGGTCCTCGAGCAACGCGGCATCTTCCGGCGTGTTGGCGATGAAGCGTTTCCCGTTCTCGAAGCGCCCCAGCACGATGCCGCGCTCGGGTGCGCCGTCGCGTCCATAGGTGACCGTGTAGGTTTCGAGGGTGGCGCGGCCCGCTTCTTCCGTGGCCAACTCCGGCGGGGCTTCGAGTCGAACCGCCGGTGCCGAGCGTTTGGCTTCCGGGTCCGGCGGCTGCGTGGCCATCACGCAGGCCGCGTGCTTCGTCAGGTACCAGCCGTTGCCCGTCACGAGTCCCTTGCTGCCGGGCTTCTCGCGCAAGCGATCCATCATCGTGGCGATCGAATGCACGGTGTAGCTGCTGCCCGGACCGCCCGCGTAGGGGAGACCGCCCGTCACCGTGAGTCCGCGCGGATCGTCGGGGGCGAGGCCCAGCATGTCGCACGCCATGCCGACCGCGGCGGGGAAGCAGCTGTAGAGGTCGATGGCGTCGAGCTCCGCGAGTTGCGTGCCCGCTTCGGCGAGGGCGGCTTCGGCGGAGATCTGCATGGCGGGACAGACCGAAACATCCGGCCGCTCGCTCATGAACCATTGGGCTTCTTCGGCGTCCGCGCCGCCCCACCAGTACACCCAGCGGTCCTCGGGGATCCCCAGGGCGCGGGCTTTGGCGACGGAGGTCAGGACCAGCGCCGCGGCTTGGTCCGTGTTGAGGATCGCGTTCATGTATTTCGTGTAGGGGTACGCGATCATTCGGTTTTCCGGCGTGGCGCGGGAGATCTCCTGGGCGCTGCGTTCGGTGGGGAACCAAGCGTAGGGATTGCGGGCCGCGACCTTCGTGAAGGAGTGGAAGAGTTCGCCGATGCCCCGGCGATGTTCTTCGAGGCCCGTCCCGCGGCGCGCGCGGATGGCGTTTTCGAACAGGGGGTAGATGTCGATCGGGAGCTTCATGCCGTGGCGTTCTTCGCGCTCGGATTGACCCGGTCGATCGACGCCCAGCTTCTGCGGTGTGCCGCTGCCACCCTGGGTCCAGTGGATGCGCGTGCGCTGCTTGCGGGCCTGGATCAGGGTGCGGAGGTTGTTGCAACCCAGCACCGTTCCCACCGCCGATCGTCCGGCCGCGATTTCGCGCGCCGCGTGATTGACCGCCGCCACCCCCATCTCGCCCCCGATGGAGGTCACCCATTCCTGGCGCGGCTTCGCCCCCAACGCATCGGCGATCAAACGCGGTGCGTTCTGCGGCTTCCATACCACGACATCGACCAGGGAAACCAGATCGATCTCCGCCAACAACCGGTCGCCCGCGCGCGCATCTTCCGCCGCCGCGCGCGCCACCTGCTCGAGCATCACCAAGGGTTCATCGGCGGTCTCGAGGGTCGCATCGCGCTGGGTCAGTTGGCCGGCGCCGACCAATATGGGGATCCGATCTTCGTTCACCCTAGCCTCCGAAGTTGCCGTGACGTCCCTCGCCGGACGCGAAGCGCGCGGCGCCGGTTTGGATTTCGCCGCTGCGCACCACCGCCATGCCGCATTCGTATTCGTAGGCGAGGGATTCTTCGACCGAGCGCGAGAACGTCCCGTAGGCGGACAGGCGATCCATGCGCATGCAGAGCTGCGGGAAGGCGGAGATCTCGTGCGCCAGCGCTTCCGCGGCGGGCCGCGCCTGGCCGTCGTCCACCACGCGATCCGCGAGCCCGATTTGTTTGGCTTCTTCCGCACCCACGGGCCGGCCCGTGAGAATCATGTCGAGTGCGCGCCCCTGACCGATGATGCGCGGCAAGCGCACGGTCCCGCCGTCCACCAACGGAACCCCCCAACGCCGACAGAAGACGCCGAAATTCGCCGAGCGCTCCGCCACGCGCAGGTCGCACCAGACCGCGAGTTCGAGGCCGCCCGCCACCGCGTAACCCGCCACGGCGGCGATGACGGGTTTCTTGAGCAACATGCGCGTAGGCCCCATGGGTCCATCGCCATCCGCGCGAATCGGATTGCCCGTGCCGGCGGTCACGGCCTTCAGATCCGCGCCGGCGCAGAAGCTTCCGCCCTCGCCGAACAGGACGGCCACGCGCGCCCCTTCGTCGGCTTCGAATTCGCGGAAGGCGTCCGCCAGCGCGCTGGCGGTCTTGCCGTCCACCGCGTTGCGCTGCGCGGGGCGCGACAAGATCACCGTGAAGACCGGACCGTCTCGTTCGATTCGAACCGCCATGGGAGCCCCTCCTATTTGAGAACCGTTTCCAGAATGCGTTCCACCAACGCGGCGCCCAGCCAAGAACCGAGGCCGAACAACAGATACAACGAGAAGCGCACCCAGGTCCCCATGTCGAAGGGCCATTCGCGAACGCCGTCGATCAAGTTGCGGTAGCTCACCAGGTTCGCGAGGTGGGGGTCCGCGCTCCGCGTCTGGAAGTCTCCGAGGGTCGCGCGTTCGGCGCGGATGGCGCGGTTCAACCGCGTCAGTTCTTCGCCTTTTCGCTGGCGGATCTGACGATGCACACCGCGAACCGGCAGCACGAGCGCCACCACCGCGATCCCCAACAACGGCATCAGCCCGAAGGCGTTGCCGGGATTGGCCGCCCCGGGCCCGATCCAGAAGAGCGCGATCAGGGAAAACCAGATCACCCACATCAGCACCGAGCGCAGACCGCGGCGGGTCAGCGGCGCCAGGGGAGTCAGGTCGAGCAGGTCGATCTCGATCGAGCCTTCGCCGACCTGCGAGAAGCGCCGCGCCACTTTGAATTCGAGCCACAGCGCGCGGGCCAGCACCCAACCGAGCATCAGGAACCAGAGGACGCTCCAGGACACATAGGGATCCGAAGCGATTCCGCCCATGCCCCGAAACGGACCGAAGGCCCCCAAGGTCGAAGCCCCCAGCATCATCAGCGCGCCCACCACCCCGACTCCGATCAAACGAAGCGGTGTTTCGATCTGGCGAAGGTCCGAGCGCAGGGCTTCGAACTGCGCGGTATTGGCGAACACCGGCTCGAGTTCTTCGAGATCGCGCAGGGAACCCTGCAAACTGAACCACGGAATCGCGGGGGTGAAGCCGAACACCAGCGCGCGCAAGAACGTTTCCCAGAATCCGCCGAGATCCCAGAAACCGACCGGACGGGATTCACTGCCCGAGACGAAACGCTCGAACCCCCAATAGAAGAGGCACCAAAACGCGATGTAGGCCAGCATGCGCAGAACCATTCCGAGCCGCCAGCGCGGGCTCGACGCGCGCGGGGCCCGGGCGCTCACGATTCGGCTTTCTCCCGCCGATGGTCCTGCACGAGTTCGATCAGGTGACCATCGGGATCGCGGAGATAAGCGGTGCGTTGGCCCCAGAAGCGATCCGTTGGCGGCATGCTGGATTCGACGCCCGCTTGCGTGAGTTCCGCGAAGGCGGCGTCCACGTCGTCGACCTTGAATCCCAGCTCGAAGCCCGGCGCGTCCGGCGAAGGCGCGCTGAGGGTACGCCCCAGGGTTTCCGACATGGCGCTGCGGGAGTAGAGCGACAGCCGCGTGGGGCCCGTGTGGAGCTGCGCGTATTCGCCGGATCGATGGGACAGGGTCAAGCCGAGTTGCTCGACGTAGAACTCGATCGATCGATCGAGGTCTTCGACGATCACCACGATGTAGTCGGGCAGGCGGAGTTCCACGTCGCTCTCTACTTGGGACCGCGGAAGTCTATCACGGCGCTGCGGGAAGCGGTTCGACCCCGCTGATCTGCTTCGCGAACTCCGCGGGATCCGTGGTGGGAAACTGGCACACGCGTTCCACACACACGTAGGCGGTGGCCCGTCCCTTGCGCGTCACCTTCTGGGCGAGCAGCGGAATCAGATCGGTTTGCTCCTCGAGCGCCGTCCCCTGGCGCACCACCGCCAACACGCGGTTCGGGATGAAGCGGTTGCGCAATTCGGCGAGCAGCAGTTCCGTGCCGGAACCCGTGTCGCCTTCGACCACGATGATCTCCTTGGGCTTGTCGAGCCAAAAATCGACCGCGAGCAGGAGCTGCGCGACGCGCGTGGGGGATTGGGACAGCGCCGGATGGAGGGCGGCGAACAGGAGTTCCGCGGAGCCTCGATACGCTTCGTGGGTGGTGTACTCGTACAAGCGCAGGAGATTCAGGGCCGAGACGGAATTCGCGGAAGGCTCCGCGCCGTCGTACTCCGGCTTCTCCCGCACAAGCAGCGCTTCGCCGTCGTCCGCCGTGGTGAAGTAGGCACCGCCCGGATCCGCGTAGTGGCGATCGAGCACGGCTTGGAGTGCTACGGCTTCGCGCAACCAACGCGCTTCGCGACTGGCTTCGTAGAGATCCAGCAGACCGGAAATCAGATACGCGTAGTCGTCCAGGAACGCGTCGCCCCGTACGTCGCCCTGGCGGTAGCTGCGCTGCAGGCGGTCGTCTTTGCGCATGCGCGTGAGAACGAAGTCGGCCGCCGCTTTGGCGGCCGCAACGTAGCGGGACTCCTTCAACGCCAGACCCGCGGATGCGAAGGCGCCGATCATGAGCCCATTCCAACTGGTCAGGATCTTGTCGTCGAGGTGGGGAGCGGGACGGGTCTTCCGCGCTGCGTAGAGGGACGCGTCGATCGCGGCGATCTCCTTGCGAAACGCGTCCTCGGGCTTCTCGAACTGCGCGGCGACTTCCGCAGCAGACCGCGTCACGTGCAAGATGCTTCGGCCTTCGAAATTCCCCTCCTCCGTCACGTTGTAGAAGCTGCGCGCCAGCTGGGCGCGATCTTCACCCAACACGTCCAGCAATTCCGCGGGCGTCCAGGTGAAGAAATAGCCCTCTTCCAGTTGCCCCTCGGGCGTGCGCGAATCCGCGTCCGTGGCGGAATAGAAGGCGCCTTCGGGGGACGTCATCTCCCGCTGCACGTACGCGAGGGTCTTGTGCACGACCGCGGCGAATTGGGGGTCACCGGTGACCTGCCAACCCTCAAGGTATGCGGTCGCCAGGCGCGCGTTGTCGTAGAGCATCTTTTCGAAATGGGGCACGAGCCAACGCCGATCCGTGGAATAGCGGTGGAAGCCGCCGCCCACCTGGTCGTGAATTCCGCCGTCGGCCATTTTTCGCAAGGTGAGGCGCGCCATCTCCAGCGCCCGGGCGTCGCCGGTGCGGCGGTGGTACCGGAGCAGGAAGCGAATCGGCAGGCTCGAGGGAAACTTCGGCTGCTGGCCGACACCGCCGTTCGCCGCATCGAAACGCGACTGATAGGCGCGCACCGCCACGTGCAGCCGGTCGGCGCCGATCCCCTGGGATTGGGTGGCTCCCGCGACTTCGAGATCCGCGCGAATGGCTGCCAGAATCTGGTTCGCCGATTGCTCGATGTTGTCCGGCTGCTCGTTGAACTTCGCGCGCAACCGCTTCAGCGCGTCGAGAAAGCCGAGCTGCTTTCCGCGCCCGACCGGCGGAAAATAGGTGCCGCCAAAGAACGGTTTGCGATCCGGCGTGAGCCAGACGTTCAAGGGCCAGCCCCCGCTGCCCCGCATCGCGTGAACCGCGCTCATGTAGACCGCATCCACATCGGGACGCACTTCGCGATCGACCTTGATGGCGATGTAGTTCGCGTTCAGATAGGTGGCCACGTCCACGTTGTCGAAGGACTCTTCCTCCATCACGTGGCACCAATGACACGTCGAGTACCCGATGCTGACCAGCACCGGACGCTTCAAGCGCTGGGCGTCCGCGAACGCATCGTCGCCCCAGGGATACCAATTGACGGGATTGTGGGCGTGTTGTTGGAGATAGGGACTGGGTTCCAGGAGCAGGCGGTTCGTGTAGATGGGGGCACCGCCCGGCTTACGGTGCTCCGTACGGGGGACGTAGTCCGCGCCCCGGGCTTTGAGTTCCGCATCCAGCGTGCCCCGCAACTCCGCGGAAAAGCGCTCCGCGCCCGGCAGTGCCTGTGGGACCGCGGCCTCCGATCGCGAAACACTCAACAGGCTCAGCACCAGCGCGCATCCGAGCATCCAGGCGCTTCGGTTCATCGGGGCGCGTCCAGACTCACTCGCAAGGCGTCGCCCAACCGCTCGGCGTATTTGCGATTGGCCAAGGCGTTCGGGTGGGGGTCGTGGGGATAGTTGATGTGGCGCCGATTTCCGTTGACCGAAATGTCGACCGTCGCAACCCCCGTTTCGGCCAGCGCCCCGAGAACGTCGGCGGCGCCTTCGTCCGCGGTAATCCCGGCCAGCACGAAAGCGACACCGGCTTCGCGCGCCGTGTCGCGAAACGCCTCCAACAACGCCTTCGAGACCGCGCGACTTTGCAGCCAGCGATCCTCCAATGCGTTGTATTGGTTCTCGATCAGGTGGGCCAATGCCGAGACCCGCATGAAGGGAAATTCCCGATAGGTGACTTGCGCCATGGATTGCTCGATCCCTTCATCGTTGAGGCGCGCAAAAGGCTGCACCTGGGGACCCAAGCGGTTGTAGAGCGCCGCCACTTTGCGGCGCTTGCGCGCGAAGGTATTGCGCTCGTCGTGAAACGACGCGTAGACCACCACCGCCACTGCGGGCTTGGGTCTCGTCTCCAGGGCGTCGCGGAATTGAATCAGCGAATGCAGGGTACCATATCCCCCCACACCGAAGTTCACGACGCGGAAATCGCGAAAGCGCTCCTGGACGCGCCACGGAAACGTGTCTTCGTCGTCGAGCGACCAACCGTGGGTATAGGAACAACCGAAGATCCAGATCTCGGGCCGTCCCGCGACTTCGAAATCCGGACCGGTAGCACGCAGCGAATCCGCGCCGTGGGTCACGTGAAAGCGATACGCCGTGGGGACCAACGTGATGTCGAACTCACCGGGCCGGTGGCGATACCCCAAGTGAGGATCGGATTCGTAGAGACTCCCGCCCGGCTCCACGCGAATCGGTACGTCGCGCGAAACCCACGGCCCACGCCCGCGCCAACGCGTAATCCCCTCGGCGGCGGCGAGGGTCGCGATCGCGAGCGCGATCAAGAAGATGAAATAGAGACGACGAATCGAGAGACCCTAGATTCCTCGAGGACAATTCACAAGCGACGGGTTCAGAGCAGGCCGCGGCAATTGAGGTCGAGTTCGACGCCCTCGTGGTCCGACGCCCAGCAGACCGCGTCCGGTGCCGGACCGCAGGTTTCGAAGGGATTGGGTTCGTCGGCGAACGTCTTCGTCACGCTGCCATCCCCATCGAGATCGAGTGGGGGGTCGACGAACACCGAGCAAGCCGAGCCCGGACCCGGCGGGACCGCGAAGATGAAATCGATGCGCCGGTCCACGTTGGCGTCGGTCGATTCGAGCTCCGCCAGGCTCGCGTCGCGCCCCGTCGTGCAGCCCACGCCCGTGATGGGATCGCATTCCGGGTTGGCGAGCGCGGCCAGATAGACGTCGCTCCAACCTCGGTCCGCAAACTGGTTGTAGGTGAAGCTTCCCGGCTCCTGGTTGAAGTCGCCCGTCACGATCGCCGGCGCGTCCACGTCGTGCCGCGCCTCCACGAACTGCGCCGTCTGCACCGCCTGGCAATCGCGAATGTTGGCCACTCCCGCCGCAATACACTCCGCGGGGCAATCCCCCGCGCACGGGTTGCTCCCGCCGTCCGATCCCGACGCCAGGTGCGTGCTGAAGACGTCGACAGGACCCACGGGATGATCGATGCGGGCATAGGTGACCGTGCGAAAGCCCTTGTAGAGAACGAGTAGCTCCGAGAGGAGCACGGGATAGCGAGACAGAATCATCTGCTCGTCGATCCCCGAATTCGAGATGAAGACACTTTCGTACGCGAACGGACACGCCAGGAACCCCTGGAACTCCACCAACTCGCGCCCCGAGATCAACCCCGGCAAGTCGATGATTTCCTGCAGGGTCAGCACGTCCGGACAGCCGCTGTCGACCACCCAGTCGTAGAAGAGATCGACCCGATCCGGCAAGCGGCACTGATCCGAAGCACAGCCCAGGCCGTGCAGAAGATTGAGGTTCGCCACTGTGAGATCGGAATCGAGGCAATCGGCGGGCGCCGGCGCGTTCACCGCGCGGAATTTTCCCGCTTGATTGCGACGCACATCGCCACCGAAGGAGGCGCAGTAACGCCGCGTGTGGACTCGCAGCTCCACCGTGACGGGCGTCGAAAGTCCCGGCGCAGTCAGATCACACGGCCACGCGGCGCCGCGACCCCGAATCGAGAGGTGCCCGGGGCGCAGCAGGATGCGTCGGATTCCCTGAGAGAGACCCGACTTGTCGGTGTAGCGGTACCCGCGGTTGGCGCCGTCGCCTTTCAGCGCCTGCCATTTCGCCGGATCGAGGGGGATCTCCGCGCGGCATTCGCCGGCCGCCGACGACGCGTGGACGATCAACGCCGACCCATTCGCGGGATTCAAGAACGCGGGCCCGATGGCGGCGTCACGCGCGCGAAAACTGAAGCGCCGCTTCTCGGGAACGTTCGGATGCGAGGAAAGCGAAAACCGCTTGCCCTCGACCGGGAAATCCTGAGCGCCGGCCGGCGCCGAAAGAAACGCGAACGCCAGAAGAACGAGCAACCGGATGAAACCCATGGCCCATTCCTCGCACGCCCGGGTGCGACGTGTCAATTCGCCGAACCCCAAAGAAAAGGCCCCGGAGCAACACGCGCTCCGGGGCCTGGGTTCTCAGTGAATGGGGTGGACTTAGAAGTCCATTCCGCCCATGCCACCCATACCGCCCATTCCGCCCATGCCACCCATGCCGCCCATATCGGGCATGGCGCCACCGCCGCCGCCCGCGTTCTCTTCGGGCTTCTCGGCGATCACGGCTTCCGTCGTGATCAGGAGCGACGCGACACTGGCCGCGTTCTGGAGTGCGGAGCGCACGACCTTGGTCGGGTCGATGACACCGGCCTTGACCAGGTCTTCGTACACTTCCGTGGCTGCGTTGAAGCCGAAGGAGCCCTTGCCGGCTCGCACCTTGTCGACCACAACCGAACCTTCGACACCGGCGTTGTCCGAAATGCGGCGAATCGGATCTTCGATCGCCCGTCGGACGATGCCTACGCCTGCCGCTTGCTCGTCGTTCAGATCCTTGATCGACTCGAGGCACTTCTGCGCCCGCAGCAACGCAACACCACCCCCCGCCACGATGCCTTCTTCGACGGCAGCGCGCGTGGCGTGGAGCGCATCTTCGACGCGCGCCTTGCATTCCTTCATCTCGGTTTCGGTTGCCGCGCCCACCTTCACGACCGCCACACCACCGGCCAACTTCGCGAGTCGCTCCTGGAGCTTCTCCCGATCGTAGTCCGACGAGGTGCCATCGATCTGACCGCGGATCTCGTTGCAGCGCGCTTCGATGTCTTTGCGCTTGCCACCGCCATCGATGATGGTGGTGTTGTCCTTGTCGATCACCACCTTCTTGGCGGAACCGAGGTCGGTCAGGGTGACGTTTTCGAGCTTGAGACCGAGTTCTTCGGAGATCACCTGACCGCCGGTCAGGATCGCCATGTCTTGCAGCATGGCCTTGCGGCGATCGCCGAAGCCCGGCGCCTTCACGGCCGCCACATTCAGGGTGCCGCGGATCTTGTTGACGACGAGCGTCGCAAGCGCCTCGCCTTCAATGTCTTCCGCAACGATCACGAGGGGCTTGCCCGCGCGCGCCACCTGCTCGAGAACGGGCAGGAGGTCCTTCATGTTGCTGATCTTCTTCTCGTTGAGAAGAATCATGGCGTCTTCGAGGGAAGCTTCCATGCGCTCGGGGTCCGTCACGAAATACGGCGACAGATAACCGCGGTCGATCTGCATGCCCTCGACCACTTCCAGGACCGTGTCCATGGACTTGGCTTCTTCCACCGTGATCACGCCCTCTTTGCCGACGCGCTCCATGGCTTCCGCGATGATCTTCCCGATGTTCGAATCGCTGTTGGCGGAGATCGTTCCCACCTGGGCGATTTCGTCGGAGTCCCGCGTAGGCTTGCTCTGCTTCTGCAGGTCCTCGACGATGGCCGTGACGGCCTTGTCGATGCCACGCTTCAGCTCCATGGGGTTCATCCCCGCGGCCACGAGCTTCGTGCCTTCGCGGAAAATCGCCTGGGCGAGAATCGTGGCGGTCGTGGTGCCGTCACCCGCGACGTCGGAAGTCTTGCTCGCCACTTCCTTCACCATCTGGGCGCCCATGTTTTCGAACTTGTCGGCGAGTTCGATCTCCTTGGCGACCGTGACACCATCCTTGGTAACAGTCGGGGAGCCGAAGCTCTTGTCGATGATTACATTGCGGCCCTTCGGCCCCAAGGTCACGCCCACGGTGTTCGCCAATCGGTTGACACCGGTCAGCAACTTCTCGCGGGCGGCCTGATCAAAACGAATTTCTTTGGCCATTTAACAGCTACTCCATCACCGCGAGGATGTCGTCCTCACGCATGATCAGATATTCCTCACCTTCGAGGGTGATCTCCGTTCCCGAGTATTTCCCGAACAGAATGCGGTCGCTCTTTTGCACGTCGAGGGGCGTGACTTTGCCATCCTCATTGACGCGTCCCTCACCTACGGCGATCACTTTGCCCTCTTGGGGCTTCTCCTTGGCCGAGTCGGGGATGATGATTCCACCTTTGGTTGTCTCTTCTTCGCTGATTCGCTTGACGATCACGCGATCGTGGAGCGGACGGATCTTCATCGCTTCTGATTCCTCCAGAGGCGCGCGGGGCGCGCCGGCGGGTCTTGAAAACCCGGGCGCAGGGGGTTCCTGCAGGCCCGGGGAGAGGGGAAGATCTGCACCAGACGCGCCCTGTCAAGGGGCGGGGGTTCTGGCCCCGTGCGAAAAATCGCAGGAACCGGGGGTTGGCGGGGCCCTGAGGCCCTTATAGGGTAGGGAGAATGCGCCTCGAATATGACCGCGAGACCAAGAATTTCCGCGCGGAACTGCGGAGTTGGCTCGAATCCAACCTCCCGGACGCGGACGAGACCCGGCGGGACCCGGTGCTCTCCACGGGCCACCTGCCCGACTGGGCCCAGGCCTGGCAAAAGCGCCAATTCGACGCCGGCTGGCTGGTGCCCGGCTGGCCCCCGGAGCTGGGCGGCCGCAACGCCACCCCGATCCAGCAGCTCGTCTACTTCGAAGAATTCGCCAAGATGCCCCTGCCCCGCTCCTACAACGTCCAGGGGCTGACCATCATCGTCCCCTCCATCGTGGACTACGGGACCCCGGCGCAGAAAGCCCAATACGCCCTGCCCTCCCTGCGCGGTGAACTCACCTGGTGCCTGGGCATGAGCGAACCCGGCGCCGGCAGCGACCTGGCGAGCCTCACCACCTCCGCGGTGCAAGACGGCGACGCCTTCATCGTGAACGGACAAAAGGTATGGACCTCCGGCGCCCAACACGCGGACCTGTGCTTGTGCTTCGTGCGCACGGACCCGGAAGTTCCCAAGCACGGCGGCATCAGCGTGCTCATCATCGACATGAAGACCCCGGGCATCGACGTGCGCCCACTCCCGGAACTCACCAACCGCGATTACGCGGACTTCAACGAAGTCTTCTTCAACGACGTCAAAGTCCCCAAAGAAAACCTACTCGGCGAACTCAACCGCGGCTGGGCCATTTCCGCGGGCTCCCTGGCCCACGAACGCGGCATGCTCTGGACCGTGCAAGCCAGCCGCATCGAACACAAACTCAACGACCTGCGCGAAATGGCCGACCGCCCGGGCCCCGGCGGCGAACCGCTGCGCAACAACGCCCGCTTCCGCGACGACTACGCGGCCCTCTACATCGACAGCCAAGCCCTCAAATACATGGGCTACCGCGGCTTCACCAAAGTCGCCCGCGGCGAAGCCAGCCCAGAACACTCCGTCTTCAAACTCATGGCCAGCGAAGTCGAACAACGCCTCACCCAAACCGCCATGGAATACCTGGGCGCCGAAGCCCTGGAAGTCACCGGCGAACACCGCATGGTCGCCGGCATCGACTACGAACAACCCTGGGCGTTCCAGTACCTGCACTCCTTCAGCAACACGATCGCGGGCGGCACCTCGGAAATCCAACGCAACATCATCGCCCAACGCGTTCTCGGGCTACCTCGCCGTTGAGTCAAAAAACGCCCACCCAACATCCGTTCAAACTCCGGTCACACATCAACAACTCCCATCTCGCGCCCCACAATCAATTTTTCTACCCCAACCGCACCGCCCGCCAATCGGATATCCTGACTCCAGAAACTGGACTGCGAGGCGGCGTGGTGGAGCCGGAGAAATACCTTCTTCTTGATTCCAACGTAACGGCAGCTTACTACCTACCACGTAGTTGCCGATCAAAGCGAGTTTGCGCACGCATCCAGAATATTTTCGACTCCGTCCGCTCCGGTCACTCTCGCTTCTTCTTCTATCTACCCAACTTCTGCGTGGCCGAAGTGTTTAGTGTTTTCATGAAACACTCTTTTGGTTCGTGGAACCGGCATATTCAGAACCAAGGAACGATAGACACTCGCCACTACAGCAAGCTGGTCAAGCAGTTCGAGTCAGACATCCACAACGGAAAGTTCATCTACCACTATGAACTCGCTCGTTATCATGTGCTGGCCATAAACTTGGTTGCTCCAATCGACCACTACTTTCAGGTTTCCCGCTCGAAGAAGAAGAAGAACGACCCCAAAGGAAGACGAACGGCGAAGCCAGATGTCAACCCGATGAGTACGTTCGACCACTTGATAATCGCCATGGGCATACACCTGGCTCGTATTCACGGACCGGACCGGGTGTCCATCGTATCCGCTGACAAGAGACTGATCGACATCATGGCGAAGTGCCGAAGCGATATACCCTTCGAGACGAAGAGACGCTTGAAGTTAGATCGAGCGGAGGCAGTAACTGGAATTGAGTTCAATTCGTCTGCCTTCCCGTCCTATGCTGACCTCCTCCGCTGTAAGAACTCAGAGCTCTCGGAACTCTTTGGAGCGTGGCCTCTTCCGACCTCAAAGGTCCCCGGTGTCTATCGCTACCTCGAGTAGCCGGCTGACTAACAAGCGATTGTGTTTCGAGTCAAGGTTTCAGGCTTGCCAATGCGACGGTCTTCACCTTACGCTCTCGGGTTGTGAACCAGCGTTCAACGACACCGGACCGGACGGCAGCTGAGCGACCGGTCAAATGACACTTTTCGAGTATCTCGCGATCGCATTTTCACTCGTTTTTTCATTCGCTGGAATGCGCATGATCACTGGGCTGCCATTCGTGGTCCAGAAGCACAACCGCTACTGGGTCCATTGCGCCTTCGTCGTCTTTCAGCTCGCGGCTACGGTGGCGGCCTTCTGGAACTTCTGGGGGCTCCGTGAGGTGGAGTGGACATTCCCCTCGTTCGTAGTCGCTCTCATGAGCCCGGCCGCCATCTACTACAATGCTTGCGTTCTTGTGCCCGAGAATGCTTCGGAAGTGCAATCCTGGCGCGATTACTACTACTCGGTGCGACAAAGGTATTTCGTCGGCGTGCTGTGCTGGTTTGTGATCATCGTGGCCGTGTCACTGGTTGTCCTCTTTATACCGCTCCTTCATCCAATGCGTATCTTCAACGTTTTGATGATCCTTGCAGCGCTGTCCGGTCTGCTCTCCGAAAACCCTCGCGTCCATGGGGCTATCGCGGTCTTCTACCTCGCGCTCCTCACGTTCCTGATGACCGCCGTCGCATCTCGGCCCGGGCTCCCAATCGAGTAGAGTCTCCGCCGCCGCGCGGACTGTTCTATCGTAGCCAGGAGGCCAGCATGGAATCGCAAGCAGAAACCGGCGCGCGACCGACGATCGAAAAGAAGCGGGTGGATCTCCCGCCTAGGCGATGACCCGACGTTCTCTCGTTCGTGGATTTCTTGGGGTGTTCGTTCTGATCCTGGCCGCCGGTGGCTGGGTTTTCCAACGCGAGATCGGTCGCACGTTTTCGGATGACCCCACCGTATGGGAGCCTGAGATCGCCGCCTTCGAGCAGGCGGACCGAGCATCGCCCCCGTCGGGCGGCGAGATTCTGTTCGTCGGCAGCTCGAGTATTCGCTTCTGGGATGGGCTCGCCGAGGACATGGCGCCCTTACGTGTGATCCGCCGTGGCTTCGGGGGCGCGAAACTATCGGACCTGCTGCATTTCGCCGACCGTATCATCTTTGCTTATTCGCCTCGCGCGATCGTGATCCACGCCGGCGGCAACGAGCTGACCGATGTGCCGGGCAACCGGAAGCGGACGCCCGAGGAGGCGCATTCAGACTTTCAGGCGCTCATCGCGCGCATTCGCGCGGGCCTTCCCGGAGTGCCCGTCTATTACCTCGCGCTCCGACCCTCGAGCCTTCCGGGTGCGCGGGACCGGCTTCTCGAACTCATCCGGGCCGATTGCGATGCGCAGCCCGACCTCCACTATCTCGACGCCGGAGCAAAACTCGCCCTACCGGACGGATCGCCCGACCCAAAGCTGATCCGATGGGATCGCATCCACCTGAACCGCGCCGGGTACGCCCTATGGGCACCCCCAGTCCGGGAACGTCTACTCCAGGACCTCGGTGCACAACCGGCGGCGCAGATGCCCTAAGCCAGGCCTTCACGCGGAGAGCGAGTCATCAAGGCACAACCTGGAGTGCAGAAACGCGCCGTCTTCGGGAGATTCGCCACCGATCGGCCCAGAAGCGCTTCCCGACACTCTCGTACTGCCGGCCTCGCGAAACTCTCGGCAATGGGACAAGGATAGTTCGAACGGAGCCGTACGAATCGGGAGAATGAATCGGGAAGGAAATCCAAAGCGTCTCTCTCGCATGTCCAAAAGCGCCCCTTGGATCGTCAACACGTACCGTTGGGCCCTCTCGGAATTCGATTCTTACCTCCGACCTCCGTGTCCGGTTCTTCTGCCAACGGACGAGTTCTTTCCGGTTCAAGCCAGATCGAATCCTGCGTTGGCCGAGGATTTGTTTCGGTGTGTTCGTCAGCACACGGGAACGATGGAATGGCCGATTCGGATCGAACCACAGGAGTCGTGCGAAGGGCCACTGCTCGAATTGCCGACCGGTGTCGTGCTCGACGATCCTGAACCGGCGGCCACATTCCGTCGGGACCCAACGGGCACGGGCCAGGATGTCATCTACTACCACCCTGAACTATTGAATCGCCCAACCGCGCTTGTGGCCATTCTGGGCCACGGATTGAGCCATCACCTGATGAACAAAGCTTCGTCCAAACCACCGGGAGGCTACGAACGGTGGGACTACGCCACGGATTTGGTCGCCGTTGCATTGGGTCTGGGCGTTTTCCTTGCCAATTCCGCCCATGTCGTTGCATGGGAGGAAGGCATCTGGTGGGAGGGACCTGCCGTACGGTGCCAGGGTTGGCTCTCCCAAGCCGAACTCGCTGAGGCATTCGCCCTTTTCTGCCACGTGAATCGTGTGGCGTTCAACGACGTTCGGGAGTACTTGACAGACAGCCCTCGCGTTTTCTGTCAACGCGCGCTCGGGAAGCTTCCATCCTTCGACTGCGATGGGTGGGCCGGCGGCCGGCGAAATCGATAGGTCTTGCCGTTCGGCACCGAAAACGAGACGCTTCAATCGAAGATGTGCGGGTGGCCCGAAACGCACCCGATCCATTCGCCTCCGCTACGCAACGGAGCGCCCATTCTATTGGGGGAAATCAATTGCTCACTCTCGAAGAAGCGCGGGCCCTTGTCGTCGATGCCATCTCTCAGCCCGCTCGCCCCGATAACCCGTTCGGCCTCGACGACGGCTTGACGATCGAGAAACCGTGGGGCTGGGTGTTCTTCTACAACTCCCAACGCTATCTCGAAACGCGCGACGACCAGTATCAACTTTTCGGAAATGCACCCTTCATCGTCAACAAGCTGACCGGGGAAATCCGCGGAACCGGCACGGCGAAGCCCATCGAGTTCTATATCTCCGAGTACGAGGCGACGCTCGATTGGTGTGACTGATCGACCGAGCGTCGTCGACGGATTCGAGCTAGAACTACCCAGCGCGCCAGAGGGCAATCATGGTGGAAGAATCAGCGGTTCGAGGCGTCACCCTGGTGACCGGGGGAAATTCCGGGATCGGGTACGAGTGCGTTCGGGCGCTGGCCATGGACGGGGCCCGCATCCTCGTGGCCAGCCGCGACCGCGAGGCGTCCGAGGAAGCGGCGGATCGGATCAGCGAGGAATCCGGCTGCGAGCCGATCGAGGCGCTGGCGCTCGACCTGGGCTCGCTCGCCTCGGTGCGCCAGTTCGCGAAGGAGATCGAAGCCCGCGATCTCCCGATCCAGACCCTGATCTGCAATGCCGGCCTCCAGATGAACGGGCTGCGCATGACACCCGACGGTTTCGAGACGACCTTCGCGGTGAATCACCTCGGACACTTCCTCCTCGTCAACCTGCTGATGCGTCGGTTGATCGCCAACGCGCCGTCGCGGGTCGTTGTGGTGGCTTCGGGGGTGCACGATCCGGAACTCTTTACCGGGATGCCGAAGCCCGACGTCAAGAGCGTCGAGGCGCTGGCCGCGACCGGTGGCTCCGGCCCCGAAAAGTTCAATGGTCGCGTCGCCTACGTGAACAGCAAGCTCTGCAACGTGTGGTTTACCTACGAGCTGATCCGACGGCTGAGGGCCCACGGCCTGGGTCAGGCCCCTCAAGCACCGCTCTCGGTGAACGCCTTCGAGCCCGGCCTGGTACCCGGCTCCGGCCTCGCGCGCGACTACCCGCCCGTGGCGCGCTGGATCTGGGACCGACTCGGGCCGCCGATCGGGCGCATCGCGAGCCGGTTGGTAGCGGGGATCAACACGGCCCAACACTCCGGCGCCGCGCTCGCACGCGTGGCGCGCGACCCTGCACTCGAGAACACGTCGGGCAAGTACTTCCCTTCGCACACAAAGTTCCGGGAAGGACGCTCATCGAAACTCTCCTACGACGAAGCACGCGCCGCCGAGCTGTGGGACGAAAGCGTTCGGCTGACAGAACTCACCGCCGACGAATCTCCGCTCATCCACCCGGTCCGTTAGGCGGCACGGGCCAATGCGACTATCCAAGGATTCAGGCGCAATCCGATTCAACGAACCAGATTTCGAGATCGGACCGGACCTGGAGAAGGCGGCGTTCCTGGCGAGCTCGATGGCGAAAGGAGCGAAGCTTACAATCCGGAACGATCCGTGGTGTTCCTATTCAATTGGCCCAAAGCTGTTCCAAGGCGCTCCGTACAGCATCGTCCTCACGTTCAATGGTGAGATTTTGTCGGCGGTATCCATCACGAACGACCTGCCCGAATTCGGATCGTGGTGCGAAGCGAAGGAAATGCTTCGGAAGCAAGCGCACGACGACCTCATCAACAGCGTGTGGCAACTACCGATTGGGCCATACCCTTGGGGCGACCTGCATTCCGAATTCGACCGAAAAACGGGGTTCAGTTCGATCGGTTTGAACTACGACGTTCCGGGCCGGAGGTAAATTCCTGGCCCGCCGCGACGCCCAGCGTTCGTCGCAGCTGAAGCCCCATTTCGTGAGGCGGGCGGAGTGAGCACTGATCTTCCCCCGACAAAGTAGACACGGGGTTAAGCAACATGGACTTCCCCCGGAACCGTGGACACTTTCCTGGAGAAGTTCAGACAACGAACGCGCTGTTCCAATCGTGATAGAATTCCAGGCGCCGGGCCTTGGATTGCCTCTACGCTGACGGTCAGCGTTCGTCGCAGCTACCCATTCCGTTAGGCGACCAACGTCGACTGATGGAGAACGCGCAATGCCGAGGAGCTGCCCAATGCGTCACCCCAAGATCAGTCTCGCCATCGTCCTAGGTCTTCTCACCACCATGCTCGATTGGTCGGTGCCCGCACCAGTGCATGGGCAGCAAACTTCGGCTGAAGCGCCCTCCGAGGGCACAGAGCAGCGCGATCTTCCTGACGGGGATCTTCCGGACCAAGACCTTCCCGACGAAGATCTCCCGGACGGCGATCTTCCCGATCAAGATCTCCCGGATGGAGATCTCCCGAGCGGCGAAGACCTCTAAGCCGCCCCTCTGCCCGGGCCGCATGACCCGTCTTCGGTGGTCGCCGCACAAGCCACTGCAGCTGACGGCCCACAGTCGATCCGGCTTTCTGGGGCTTTGGTAGCTTCTGGCCACGGCTTGGGGCGCGGCTGGCGGGGCGTTTCCGCGGGCCCGCAGCTGAGCGGCCGATCCGTTAAGCGGCGTGGGGTTGTTCAAAGATGCAGCTCACCGAGAAGGACGTGTTGAAACGGCTCCCTGTCTGGCGTGCAATCTCCGCATTTTGGGTCGACGAAGAGGTATCGATCCCAAATATCGCTGATGCACTCGGGAAATCGGGCTTCACCACCGAAGAGCTCGATCGCATGTTTCACTCAGAGATCGTCCCCGCGTTCGCCCCGATCTGTTTGGTCCCCATGCCGGGCCTCGCGCCGTACGAACGAGAGTGGCTGATCAAGCGAATCAGGAAGTTCGCAAGTCCTCGCTCCGCGCTGGCCCGATACAACCCCATCCGACTTGGTTTGGATTTCCTGTGCCGCAGAATGGTCGGACCGGACTGGGACCTTGTTCTCGCTCGACTCAAATCCCCCAAGCGCCCCGCCGCCTAGTCCCTTAGACGATTCAGTGGTGTGTGACCGAATTCGTCATGGGACAGATCCAACTTGTCCCTGTGCCTACGGTACTCCGTGTCGGTCCCTATCGAATCTTCTTCTTTAGTAACGAAGGTTTAGAGCCGGTCCACGTCCATGTTCAGCGCGACCATGCTCTTGCTAAGTTCTGGCTTCGCCCGGTCGCCTAGCATCTGCCACGGGTTTCGCGGGGCATGAACTTCGCGACGTTGAGCGGGTCGTGAGCGAATACCGCGAGATGCTTGAGGAGGCTTGGCGTGAGTACTTCGATGCCTAGCACCGACGCACGCGCAATAGAAGTTACGTTCTCGGAGGACGAACTATCGGTTCGGTTGTCCGATGGTCGAGTTATCTCAGCCCCCCTTGCCTGGTTCCCCCGCCTGCTTCACGCAACCGCCGAGCAGCGTCAAAACTGTGAACTCCTGGGTGACGGCGCAGGAATTCATTGGCCCGAACTTGACGAGGACCTGAGTATCTCGGGTCTTCTCAACGGAATCCCAGCCTAGACTAGACGCGAGAGCCGCCCAACAAGCCGTTGCAGCTGACGAGCCCGGCGAGGGACTGGATTTGGTAGCCTTCCGAGCGACGTAGCGGAATCGCTGCGCGGGTCACGGCGGCCCCGCTCGCAGCTGAACGCCCATCCATTCGATCGGCGGCAACGAGCTTCCCCATGACGCGACTCACAACAACGGAATGTCGAGATTTCCTGACCCACGGCTCCCGTACGGCCAAGCTCGCGACCGTTCGGAAGGATGGCCGTCCCCACGTCGCTCCCGTTTGGTTCGTCTTGGACAGAGATGACGTGGTTTTCATGACGCTTGAGTCTTCGCTCAAGGGCAAGATTCTTCAGCGCGACCCGCGAGTCATGATCTCGGTAGACGACGAGACCTTTCCCTACGGCTTCGTCCTGGTCGAAGGCGTCGCCAACGTGGAGCGACCGACCCATGCTGATCTTCTCCATTGGGCCCGCCGCATTGCGGCGCGCTACGTGCCTTCCGACTCCGTCGACTCGACCGCAGAGCGGAATTCTGTGGGAGGCGAACTTCTTGTACGCGTGTCCCTGTCGAAGGTATCCGGCATGCGAGGCGTTGCTGCCTAACGGCGCGGTCGGATTCCGAATCATGCACTTCCTGAAGTACGACGATCCCAAGGATCCGCTTACTCCCGCCGAAGACCTCGGTTTCCTCGCGTTGCTCGGTGGGTTCGTATCGTTGTTCTTCTGGAAGCCCGGGCTCGGAATTGGCATCGCGATCTACGGTGTTTCAATCGTTCTATCCAAGCGATATCGAATCAATAGTCGACTTTGGGATGTCGTCGTCGTTGGACCTGAGGCGCAACTTCTGGGGTGGCTTGTCACCATCGCGGGGGTTGTCTTTTTTGCGATGAGCTTTGCCCACGATCAGTTCGGCTAGGTGGAACGCTTTCCAGCGGCCAGGACGTGCTGACTCCCTCGTTGGGCGGCAGGAGCTCAAGACAGTCAGGGAAAATCCGAATACTTGACTATGTCGGAACCGAATCGAGTCGAGGTAGCGAGCTTCCCGAATCGTGTCACGGCTGAGCTGGCAGGATCACTGCTCGAATCCCACGGCATTTCGTTTGAGATTCAAGGAGACGATGCGGGCGGCACCTATCCCCCGCTGTCGTTCGCCGCGAGCGTCAAGTTGCTCGTTGCGTCCGATGACGAGTCGACCGCACGCGAAATACTGGAGTCGCAGGAACCTTCCGAGAAGCGAGCCAGTCGCGCAAACCCTGGAGACCTTTGGACGGGGATTGGGTTCCTCGTTGCGTTGGCGCTGGGTTTTGCTGCGTTTCTCAACCTCTACTACTCATAACGCCGCTGCGCAGCTCACCCCCCTCGACAGACTGCCCGGGATCGTTCACGTTCTCCAGATGAGAGAAGGGAAACCTTCCCAGACTGCGCAAGCCGTCGCTTTCGCTCGCGCCATCGAGAGCCTGCAAGCGCCGGAAAAACGGCTGTTCGAGGATCCGTACGCAGAACGCTTCTTGGGTAGAGACGGGTTGTGGATGGTCCGGCGTCTCCGCGGCCGTGCCTCGCGTCGGGCCATCTTGTATTGCATCGACCAGATCGGACCGGGTCTGCTCCCGTACGCGGTCGCGCGGACGGCCTTCATCGACGAGGCGCTCACGGCGGCTCTTCGTCGCGGAACGCCTCAGATCCTGATTCTCGGCGCGGGCTACGATACTCGGGCGCTCCGTATACCGGGCATCGAGAACGCACTGGTGTACGAGGTCGATCATCCCGACACGCAAGCGTTCAAGCGCACCCGTCTTGGCGCGGATATTGAGGCGATCCGAGAACGCGTTCGCTTCGTCGGTGTCGACTTCGATCGCCAGGACCTGGGCGAACAACTGCGCTCCGCTGGGTTCCGGTTCGACTCGCCGTCGTTCGTGATTTGGGAGGGTGTGACGCAGTACCTTCCGGCGGACGCCGTCGACGCGACCTTGCGGGTACTCGCAACGATGAAGCGCGGCAGCGAGGTCGTGCTGACCTACATGGACCGCGCGTTGATCGACGGCACGCGATCGTTTCCCGGCGGCAGGCGGCTTCTGTTTGCCGTGCGGTTCGTTGGTGAACCCTTCCGCTTCGGACTCGACCCGACGGAAACCGCGGGCTTTCTGCGCGCACGTGGATTCGAGCTGCTCGAGGATATCGGCGGGGAAAAGCTCTCAGCCCGCTACTTCGCGCCCCTGGATCGAACCGACCGCGCGACGGAGACCGAACGTTTGGCGCTAGCCCGACTAGCGGGACCTGAGAGTGAGTAAAGACGCACGATCAACGAGCAGTCGCTGCAGACACGCAACGCCTCGCACCCGAGGCGCGTCGCCCAACAAAGCGCTGTCGCTGGCCGGTGCGGGCTGAGTCCAATCGACCCTGGTAGGATTCCAACATCCAAGGCGTCCCACGAGGCCGCCTGCGTCACGCCGCCTGCATCAGTTTTCTCGACCACAGCGATATCCAAGCCCTTCTCCGCACCGTTCCGGTTGCTGGCAGCGAGCTGAATCTGGTAGAGCCATCTAACAAGCAATCGGCGGAGGGCACTATTCGGAGCTTCGTCGATGCTGCCGCGAACGCAGCAGACTGAGCCAAGGTTTCGTAGACGAGTGCATCTGGCGGCCAAGCAAGCGGTTGCAGCTGACGATCAACAGCGCGTTCCAATAGGGCCTTGATAGCCTTCTAGCATCGACAACTGGCACTCGACCGGCCCCGGATGCGCTACTGAGTGACAAGTCCGTTTAGGCCGCAACTCAGGCGCGGGATGTCTTTCTGGAGCGGGACTTCTTCTTCCCCTTTGTTCGGGACTTCTCCACTTTCTTTCCCCTGACCGTTGCTGCGACCCGTTTCTTCGGGAGTTCCTCTCGCAACACACGCCGGAACGTCTCTTCGAGGGGCTCCACCTCGTTTTCTACGTGTTCCCGAAGCGCTTCATTGATCATCGACTGGTAGTTTCCGCCCCCGGCTTTGTGAGCTTGCTTCCGGAACCATTCAAGGACATTGTCGTCCACCCGAATCGTGATGCGGGTCTTTCCGGGGGCTACCTCAAGCACCGCCCCACGTTTACCTTTGCTGAAGTCGTATTCTTTTCTCATCGCTTGTTTCCGTACTGTCGGCGTTCGGGTTTCGTAGCATTCCGAGCGGAGATGATACGCGGCTCGTCTTCCCGCCAGGTGTACGACACTACGAGCACCCTGCCCAAAGCATCCATTCCGATTGTCACAAATCTCTCTTCGTCTTCGTCGTCATCTGCGAGAGTAATTGCTCGTTCATCCGTCAGTGCTGTGGCTGCGTCCGCGAAATCGACCCCATGTTTGCGAGCATTCTCGGCAGCCTTCTTGGGGTCCCACTGAACCATCGACAGATTATATGCACAACTGTACATACAAACAAGATCGGCTGCGGCCCAACGTGGCGCGAAAGGTCCCTGGGTGCGCACACCGCCCGACACGGCGCTGCGGTTGACGCGCTGTCGCTTTGGAGGAACGACCCTCGGTGATATCCTGGGTCCTCGCGGCGACTTGGCGCGCGGTGGCGTTCACCGCTCGCAGCTCTCCCTCCGAGCGGGCACACTCGAAGGTGATGCGCGGAGCCGTCGTGATGTCTCGACTCGGGCGTACGATGCGGCTCGAGCACACGAAAAGGAGTGCGCGATATGACCCAAAAAGTGACTCTTCCTCTCACCGGCGGGTGTCAATGCGGCGCCCTTCGATACCGAGTGACGAGCCCTCCGGTGATGAGCTATGCGTGCCATTGTACGAACTGCCAGTGCATTTCCGGCAGCGCGTTCGGCCTGGTCGCCGGCATCAAAGAGGGCTCGCTCGAATTCACCACCGGTAAACCGGAGCGGGTGACGTGGCAATCCGATGCCGGGAACGAGCGCTACGGTAGTTACTGCGTGGCATGCGGCTGCCGGATCGCGCACGGTCAAACCCCTTCCATCGGATTGCTGAGCTTGCGTGCCGGCACCCTCGACGATCGGAGTTGGATCGTTCCCGCCGGACACACATGGACGCGTAGCGCGCAGCCCTGGTTCCAGTTCGAAGACGACGCAATCCTTTGGAAAGAGCAGCCGACGGATTACGTCCCCATCATCCAGCGATTCCAGGCGAGCGTTACATTCGAAGGCGGCCCGCAGGCTGATGCCGAGTAGGGGGTCAAGATGACGAACCAGGCGATGGAATTTCTCGACACACCCGATGACCGATTCGAGAACCTGAAGGACTATCCCTTCGAACCGCACTTCCAAGCCGTCGATGCTTCGGGCATGCGAATGCACTACGTCGACGAAGGACCGCGGGATGCCGCCCCGATCTTGATGCTGCACGGCGAGCCATCGTGGTCGTATCTCTACCGCTCGATGATTCCGGTCGGTGTAGCGGCGGGCCGCCGCGTGATCGCGCCCGACCTGATCGGGTTCGGCAAGTCTTCGAAACCGACGGCGAAGTCGGACTACACCTACCAGCGCCACTGCGATTGGGTACTGGGGCTGATCGAGGCCCTCGACCTGCGCGAAATCACCCTGGTCTGTCAGGACTGGGGATCGTTGATCGGCCTGCGTCTCGCCGCGGAACGGGAGGAACGCTTCGCGGCAGTCGTCGTTGGCAACGGTGGGCTCCCCACTGGCAATGAGGGCCTGGGCGGCCTCAACGGATTGCCGAACACGCTGGCCTTTCTAGCCTGGCGCACTTTCGCGCGCTTCGCGCCGACACTTCCGATTTCGCGAATCCTGCAATTCGGAACCCAACGCACCCTCGACAGCGAAGAACTTCGCGCCTACGAGGCCCCGTTTCCCGACGAACGTTACAAAGCGGGCGCGCGCGCCTTTCCGCTTCTCGTCCCCGCTTCACCACGCAACCCGGCCGTCTCGCGGAATCGGAAAGCCTGGGAGGTTCTCGAACGTTGGGAGAAACCCTTCCTGACAGCCTTCAGTGATGGGGATCCGATTACGCGCGGAATGGATCGGGTCCTGCAACGGCGAATCCCCGGCGCCCGCGGCCTGCCCCACACCACGCTTTTCGGCGGACACTTTCTTCAGGAAGACTCGGGACCGGAGCTCGCGAAGCTGGCCGTGGAGGTCGGCGCGAATCGGACCGAGGCGCTTCGACCGAACACGCCCCCTGTTTAGTGCGCGTCAAAACAGCTGGCGGATCGCGATCTTTCCATCGCGCGCGGCGGGATGGTTCCGGCACAGTGACGCCGCCTCGGCGTAATCCACGGCTTCCACGACCGCGTAGCCGCCGATCACTTCCTTGGTTTCGGCCAGCGGTCCGTCTGTAATGACGAACTCGTCTCCGTAACCGGTGCAGGTCCGTCCGGGATCGGTATACACGTCGGTCAGACGGGCTCCATCGACGTATCGACCCTCGGCGTGCATCTTCTCGGTCCAGACCGTGTATTCCGAGATCAACGATCGCATCTCGTCCTCAGCCTTGGGCGGGGGAGGCGATTCGGGACCGAACGCGTACAGGAGGATGAACTGGGCCATGGTGCTTCCTTTCGAGCGGGCTGGATTACCCTTTCCAGTATGACGAACGAGGGAGCGCGAGAGGGACACGGCCCGAGAAACGCGGGCCCGGTCCAGCAAGCCCTCGACGAGGCACTCGGCCGAGAGCCTGGGCGCGTGCTCTCCGTGCTGCTCCGGTCCCTGCGGGACTTCGATCTCGCCGAAGACGCCTTGCAGGACGCAGTAGCCGCAGCACTCGAGCGATGGCCGACGGATGGAATCCCGTCGCATCCCGCGGCGTGGCTGGTGACCACCGCTCGGCGACGGGCGATCGATCGGATTCGCCGGGCGAACACCTGGGAACGCAACAGCAGCGAGCTACGCGCGCTCCGCGAGCTGGAAGCAGAGGAGCGCCGGGCAGAGCCCGAAGGAGTCGCGTTCGGGGACGAACGACTGCGGCTGATCTTCACCTGCTGCCATCCCGCATTGGAGATGGGCGCGCGGGTCGCCCTCACCCTGCGGATCGTTGGCGGACTGACGACCGCCCAGGTGGCACGCGCCTTCCTGTGCTCCGAAGAGACGATGAAGAAGCGACTGTCGCGAACGAAGAAGCGAATCCGCGATTCATCGATTCCCTACACCGTCCCCTCGGACGATCTATTGGCAACGCGCCTCGAGGGCGTCCTGTCGGTCCTCTACCTGATCTTCAACGAGGGATACATCCCGACGCACGAACCGGCGGGCGACGGAACCGAAACGGGAGACGAGGCGATCCGACTCGCGCGCCTCGTCGCCAACGAGGTAGCGGACCCCGAAGCGCGCGCACTCCTCGCGTTGATGCTCTTCCAACATGCGCGCCGCCGCGCACGAACGAGCGCCGACGGACAACTCGTGTTGCTCGATGCGCAGGACCGCTCCCTCTGGGACAGCGAGATGATCGAGGAGGCGCGCGCGTTACTCGATTCGGCCGCCGATGCGAACCGACCCGGCCCGTATCAGCTTCAGGCGGCCATCGCATCCGAGCACGCACTCGCAGAGCATGCCGAGTCGACGGACTGGCTTCGCATCGCGACACTCTACGACCGCCTGCTCGAGATGACTCCGGGTCCCGTGCTCGCGCTCAACCGCGCAGTGGCACACGGCCGCGCGTTCGGCCCCGCCGCCGGCCTGCTGCTCGTCGACGGAATCGAGGGCCTCGACCGATACCACCTTCTGCACGCAACGCGCGCGGATTTCCTCCGGCGGCTCGACCGCGGAGAAGATGCCGTGGCTGCGTACGAACTCGCCCTTCGATACGTCACGAACGAAACAGAACGCGCTTTCCTCGCGGCCCGGCTCGCGGAGTGTAGGACTCAATGACTCTGCAGAAACGCGTATCGAAACTCGCTCGACTCGTTGGGCTCCCCTGGGTACTCGCGCCGCTTTCGGCCGCGGTGCTCCTGGCGTGTGACGCGAGTTTCCTGTCCGCTCCTCCGTCCGCGACTTGCACGGAAGCGGGTACCCAATGCCAGCGTCCGGACGGCCCGCTCGGCGTGTGCGAACGCTCGCAATGCCTACCGGGTACAACCCCACCGTGCTTCGAGTGCACGCCGCAGCACTAGCCGCGACGGGCCGCGCGCATGAACGCGCTGCAGCGAACCCGCCACGCCGCGCCGACGAGGCCCCATCTACCGGCGTTGCATCCGAGAACCGTCGACGCGTAGCAAGACCCCGAATTCGAGGGCGTCGCGAGTCACGCGTACGGCTGGGTTTGATCCGTGTGTCCGACTTCGCTATCGCGGGGAGTGACATGTCGCTCCTCCGCCGGTTGTTCGGATCCAAGGCGTCGCCGCCTCCCCTGCTCCACGCGGATTTCGGCGAGCTCCACGACAACCGACACGACGCCTTTCGGAATCCGGTGTTCGAACTTTGCGGCGATCTGGTTCGATGATGCATCCCGCCTTTTCACGAATCGATCACAGGCCCTGGCCGCTACCCGACGGTCCGTGGACCTGGCGCCAATCCTGGTGCGATCTGCTGTTCGCCCACTGGCCCATTCCCGCCGAGCGGCTTCGCCCTCTCGTTCCGGAGCCGCTTCGGGTCCAGGAATTTGAAGGGACTTCGTGGGTGGGTGTCGTTCCGTTTCGAATGCAGGGTGTCATGCGACGTCCCCTTCCCGATCTTCCCTACTTGTCCGCTTTCCCGGAACTGAATCTCCGGCTTTACGTCGAATTCGAGGGTCGGGCGGGCGTATGGTTCCTGAGCCTCGATGCGTCCAACGCGTTCGCCGTTTGGGCCGCGCGACGCTTTTTTCACCTGCCGTATTTTCACGCACGGATGTCACTCGAGGGGCTTCCCCACGAGATCAATTATCACTCCGTCCGGCTTTCAGATCCGCGCGGCATCGAGTTCTCCGCACGCTACGCGCCAAGCTCAGACCCGTACGAGAGTACGCCCGGATCGCTCGAGCATTGGTTGACCGAGAGGTACTGCCTGTTTGCTCAATCACCGCGTGGGGAATTGTATCGGGCCGATGTCCATCACCATCCATGGCCTCTGCAGCGCGCCGATGCCGAGCTTTCCCGCAACGATCTACTCGTTCCGCATGCGCTCGAAGTTCATGGGGCGCCTGCGCTGCTGCATTTCAGCCGGCAGATCGACGTGGTGTTGTGGTCCCCGGTAAGGGTTTCGGCTTAACCCGGCATCGCGCGGGCGAGCCCGATCCGCACGAACAGATACGGACACCCGAGGATGCCCACGATCCCCGCGGCCGCATAGCGGATGGTTCGCAGGAGATTTCCGAGGACCGAGTGGTCTGGGCTGACGAGCGCGAACAGCGGGTCGAGTAGAGCGAGGGTTCCCGCAACCAGCACCACGGCGACGACGAAGCGGACGAGGCGGATCGCAATGCTGGAACTCCGCGGGTCGAAGCGAACGCGTTTCGCCTCGATCGGGTAGGCGAACACGATCCCGGCCAATAGGCCGAGGTAACTCAGCACCGCGAGTGGCGGCCCGTGCGGGTTTTCCGAGTAGGCGATGCGGGTCCCGATCCAGAAGACGAGACCCGAACCGGCGAAGAGGCTCCACTGCTGCGGACCGGGGCGGTCGTTCCACCAGTCCGCGGCGCGCTCCACGTATCGGAACGCGAGCAACGCGACAGGGATCCCCACTCCCCATCCCAGTAAGATGTCCTCCACGTAGTGGACACCGATGTAGGGTCGCGCGAGCCCCGTCAATACGATGCACACGATCGCCGCGAGCCGTACCCAACGTTGCTGTACGGCAGCGAAGAGGTAGGTGTAAAAAGCGGACCCCGCCATAGCGTGACCGGAGGGTGTCGAGTACTCGGAAACCAGCGATGCGGCCTTCCCGGGAGAGACGGCCCATTTCTCGGTCCACGTGCCCGCGTCAACGAACGGACGCGGATTCGCGATCAGGGTCTTCAGGGTGTGGTTCAGCAGCATCGCCCCGATGGCCATCAGGGCCAGCCGGAAGGCCAGCTTCTTGTCCCACATGAAGTAGACGAGCGAAACGACGAGGACGTAGCCCTCGAGGTCGCCGAGAAAGTTGAAGGTCTGGAACAGCACCGAAGCGGGCGCCGACCGGTGCTCGAGCAGGAACTGTATGAGGTCTTCCCTGAATTCGAACACGAACGCCCTTCCCGCGCTTCGACCCGACCGGCCGTGCGCCGAACCGAGACTAGAGGGCTTGTCGAGCGGTGACCAGGGAGCGACGTCGCGAGAGCGCGAGGAGCACGCACCCCGCGGCTACCAGCAGAGATGTTCCTGGCTCGGGAACCACCGAACGCGAGATCTCCGCGCCTTGAAGATCGAGCACGACACTGATTCCCGACAGCTCGATGACGAAGAGCGCCGCCACGTTGCCTCCCCCGGGTGTCGCGAGATTTTCGAAGTCGAAGGACAAGGGAGTGACGATGTCGCGAAAACCACTTTCGAAGATCGGGAAATCCGCGATCGCGCTACACAGCGCTCCCACGCAATCGAGGTCGATGTCCACGCGCGCGTTGGACGAGCCTGCTGTTGTGAAGGAGTCCATGCCGTCGTAGGGACCGGCCAGCGGGCCCAGGGCGAGGTCGAACGTACCGGTGATCGCGCTATTGAACACCGTCGCATCGACGGTGCCGCCGATCTCCACGCCGAGCACCGCAATGCCGGCGTCGGGTACGACGCTATCGCTGGAGGGAAAGACGCCGAAGAGCGACGCGGTGGAGAGCGTCCCGTCGGGCGGCACCGTCAGCATGCCACCCAGGGCCCGAATCTCGCTTCCCGCGAGATCGAAATCGATTCGCACCGGCGACGCGCCCGCGCTTCTCGAGACCGCGCCCAGGAACGCCGCAATCCCCAACGCAACCTTCCACCCGCTGTATCCGCGCATCATTCGCTTCTCCGCATTCACCCCAGCGCGTCGAGTATACTACCTGACGTGCCAATCCAACGTGGGGAACCGAGCATGCGGAGGCGGATTTCGAAGAAGCGCATTTCGAATCGCGGCTTGATCCTCGTGGCCGCTTGCGCCGCGGTCTCCCTCGCCGCCCAGCCCTGCCAGTGGCGCAACGTCACGCCGAGCGAAGTCTCGGGCCACATCTCCGAAATCCACTGGGAAGCGAGCGTCCTCGAATATCTCAACTTCGCCACGGCCGCCCCCTTCAGCGGCGGACTCGAGAACGCCATCGCGCACCTGGAACGCGAACGTCGCGACCCGGGCTACAGCGCGCCGGTTGGCGCGCTGACGGCGGCGCACCTCACGGGAATCGTCGAGAAACTGCAACGCTTGGAGGACACCCGGGACTTCAACGCCATGACCCTCGTCGCCCTCCTGCTGCGCTACGAGGATCACCCGATCGCCCCGCCCGAAGTGTGGGACACGATTCGCGCGCTCTTGCTCTCCTTCAAGTACAGCTGGACCGATCCGACGCCGCCGCAACCCGACCCCGACGACCCGCTTCGCGATTGGGACAACAGCTTCTACTGGACGGAGAACCACCGCATCATCTACTACACGGTCGAGTACCTGGCCGGACAACGAATGAAGGACGCGTGCTTCTGGATTTTCGGATTCCCGCGCACCAGCGAATGCACGGGTCCCGGCGAAATGACGGGACAGGAGCACATGGATCGCGCGCGGGGTCTGATCCTGACCTGGCTTGATGAACGCAGCCGCTTGGGCTTCGCCGAGTTTCATTCGAACGTCTACTACGAGAAAGACGTCGAACCGCTCCTGCTCTTGACCGAGTTCGCCGAGGACGAGGAGATCCGCGCGCGCGCGGCCATGATCCTCGATGCCTTGCTGATCGACCTCGCCCTCCACACACGGGCATCTTCTTTCGGTGTCACCCACGGCCGTTCGGAAATGAAGGACAAGTTTCGCGGCCCCTCGGACAACACCTATTCCATGGCGAAGCTGCTGTTCGATCAGCCGGGCAGCCTCGGCTACCCCTCCCGGAACGACCGAAGCGCAGCCTTTTTTTCCCTGACCGAGAACTACCGCCTGCCGGAAGTCATCGCCCGCGCCGCGCGCGACACGCGCACCTTCGTGGATCGTTCCCGACACGGCATCAACCTGGACGAGACCGCGCCGGTGGTGCCCAACCCGGAGATTCCTTCGAGTACGCCCGCGGGAATCGACTTCGACGTGACCCCGGCGAACCTCGATTTCTGGTGGAGCTTCGGCACCTGGACGATTTGGCAGGTCATCCCGATCACCATTACCGCGGGCGACGAACGCAACCTGTGGAACACGGACCTGTTCGGCCCCTTCAAATCATTGCGCGACCTATTGGGGGACCCGCCAAACCTGAGCGTTGCGCAGGGCCTCGCACAACCTCTCGCCGCCGTGCTGGGCTTCGGTTTCCTGAAGGAGGCCAACACCTACACCTATCGAACGGCGGATTCGATGCTGTCGACGGTGCAGGACTACCGCAAGGGCATGAACGGCGCCGAATACCACGCCTGGCAGGCCACCTTCGATACCGAGGCCATCGTCTTCACCACGCATCCCGGAAAATCGCGCCAACCGCCCGTCGAATGGATCGGACGCACCGAGGGCGAGCCCGGTTATTGGACGGGGTCCGCCTCCATGCCGCGCTCGGCCCAACACGAAAATGTCGGGATCCACATCTATTCACCGGCGCGCGGACAGAATGGCTTCTTGGGCTTCTTCTCGTTCCCGTTGATGACTCACGCGTACTTTCCCCAGGACCACTTCGACGAAGTCGTCCAAGTCGGCTCCTGGACCTTCGGGCGCAAAGGCGACGGCTACGTCGCGCTCTACTCGTTCCGCGAAACCGAGTGGGAAACCTACACGCCCGAAGAACTCGCGGTGCTGTCGGCGGCCACGATCCGGCCGATCACCCAATCGTTCGACCTGGTGGCCCGCGATCACGCGGAAAACGTCTGGATCGTGGAACTGGGACGCGCCGCAGACTGGGGAAGTTTCGAAGCGTTCCGCGATGCGGTGGCGCGTGCCGACGTCGAGGTAACCGAAGTCCCCGGCTCGATCGCCGCGTTCCACGCCTACGATGTGTTCTACGACTCCCCGAGCCAGGGCGAAATGCATTTCGGATGGGAGAATCCGTTGCTAGTGGACGGCGTCGAGATTCCCCTTCACGACTACCCCCGGATGGAAAACCCCTGGGTGCGTTCGCAATGGGGGGACCGCGTGATGATCCTCGACGAAGACGGATACGGTGTCGTGTTGGATTTCGACGCGGGTACGCGTCACGTCTACGGACCGCTGACCACACGACCTTAGCTACGTTGCGTTTATCAGCGAAGTCGATTTCGATCGGGAAGACGGCGCCACGGATCTCGTGGTAGGATTCGTGCCGAGTCATGAGGAAGTTCGCAATCGCTCTCGGGGTCCTCGCGGGCCTAGCAGCCGTCGCCTTCATCGCGCTCCGAACGCCGGATAGCGACCCGGTGGCGATGCGCGCGAAATATGGCGGGCCGGCTCCCCGGTTCGCGGAAGCCGCGAACGGCATGTCGGTCCACTACCGCGACCAAGGCTGTCGCGATTGCCCTGCGATTCTCTTTGTGCACGGGTCGAACTCGTCCATCCACACATTCGAACCGCTCGTCGAGAGATTAGGGGATCGCTACCGCATCCTCTCCTACGATCAACCGGGCCACGGACTGACCGGTCCGCATCCGCGCGATGACTACTCCGCACAGGGGATGTTCGAGGCCCTCACGGCGGTGGTCGATGCAACGCGGGTCGAAACGTTCGCGATTGCGGGTAACTCCATGGGGGGGTGGGTTGCGTGGCGCTATGCGTTGGCGAACCCCAGCGACCTTTCGGGCCTGATCTTGATGAACGCCTCGGGGGCTCCGCCGCGACCGGATGCGGAGAAGCGAAAGCTCTACCTTGGCGCGCGGATCGTGCGTCACCCGGTTGGCAGGCTGTTGGCGCGACACATCACGCCGCGCTCTGTCTTCGAGCGATCACTGCGAGGCGCGGTGGGCGATGATTTCATCGTTCCGGAGCAGATGGTGGACCGCTATTGGGAACTCCTGCGCTATCCCGGCAATCGGCGCGCGGTGGGCCTGCGCGCCACCGTGGATCGGGAGCCGCAGTACGGGGAGCGATTGCGCGAAATCCTCCTGCCGACGCTCATCCTATGGGGCGACCAGGACCGCGTAACGCCCCCCGACAACGCCAAAACCTTCGACGAGATGATCCCGAATTCCCAAGTCATCATGTTCGAAGGAGTCGGCCACATCCCGATGGAGGAAGCGCCCGAGCGCACCGCGACCGCGATCGATGCGTTCCTTCGCGCCGGCGCCGCACCGACCTCGTGAGAATCCGACTCGGCGTGCCGGAGCTGGAGACATGACGGATTTCGAATTCCAGGCCATCAAATCGGTCGGGTTCGTCATTGCGCTCGCGGTCGCGGTTGGGATTCAGCGATTGCGGCCCCATCGAAAGCTCGAGGGAAGTTGGCGCGCCAACAGTCGGCTCTGGGCACTCGACGTCGTCATTTTGGGATCGGTCTGCGCGGGCTGCGCGTGTGCGGTATCCCGCTGGGCCAGCGGTGGCGGCGTCGGCCTGCTGAACCAGTTCCCCGCATCGGCGTGGTTGGCGATCCCCACCAGCGTGATCGCGTTGGACCTGGTTTCCTATTTCTGGCACCGAGCCAACCACGCACTGCCGCTGTTGTGGCGGTTCCATCAGGCCCACCATTCCGACGCGAACTACACCGTCACCACGGCGCTTCGCTTCCACCCGGGAGAACTGCTCCTCGCCCTACCGGTCCGGCTCGTTGCGGTCGCCGGGTTGGGGGTACCGATCACCGGAGTGATCGTCTTCGAGGTGGTATTCGCATTGGCGAACTTCTGCGAGCACGGAAACATCGATCTCCCGCGCAAGTTCGAACAAGCCCTCGGTCGGCTGCTCGTCACGCCAGCCCTCCATCGCCGGCATCACAGCCGCGAAGCCCGCCTGCTCGAAACCAACTACGGGACGATCTTCTCGGTCTGGGATCGACTGCTCGGAACCTACGGTGAGAATCGGTCGGACGTACGAATCGACACCGGGCTGCCGGAAATCGATCACCCCCTCGGTACGCTGGAGATCCTTTGGCTGCCCGCCCGCGGCGTCTTCCGCGGAAAATAACGCCAGCCCACCATTCCACCCCAGATTGGATACCCTGAACCGGACCCATGAGCGAGCAGACTCTCTACGAACGTTTGGGCGGCTACGACGCGATCTCGGCCGTCGCCAATGGCCTATTGCCCCGCCTCCAGGCGGATTCGCAGCTGGGCCGTTTTTGGAACCACCGCGGAGAGGATGGCGTCGCAAGAGAGAAGCAGCTCCTGATCGACTTTCTATCCTCGAACGCAGGCGGCCCCGTGTACTACACCGGGCGAGACATGAAGACCTCGCACAGGGGCATGCGAATCAGCGAGAGCGATTGGTCTGCCTTCCTAGGGCATCTCGACGCCACGCTCGATTCGTTCGACGTTCCTCAGCGCGAGCATGACGAGGTAGTCGCCTTCATCCAGAGCACCCGGACCGACATCGTCGAGACCTGAACGATCCTGGAGGCCGCCCGGTTGCGCGGTGCGCCGCCCAGCTGCCCCCGTTCCGTTGAGGCACCGCGAGGAATCCGAGTTGACTGCATTCGTGATGGTGGGGCTTGCGGCTTTCGGCGTATCTCTTCTTACGCTGTTCTCAGGCTTCGGCCTCGGTACGCTGCTGATGCCCGCATTTGCCCTCTTCTTCCCAATCGAGGTCGCCGTGGCGTCGACAGCCGTGGTTCATGCCGCCAACAATCTCTTCAAGGTGGGTCTGCTCGCAGGCGGGGCGCATCGGGGAGCCGTTCTCCACTTCGGCATTCCGGCAATCGTCGCTTCTTTCTTCGGCGCGATCGCGCTCTCATCCCTATCCGACCAGCCGTCGTTTGCCTCATGGTCCTTCCTGGGCCGAATCGCCTTCATCACCCCGGTCAAACTCATCATGGGCCTGTTGATCCTTGCCTTCTCGCTGTTCGAACTCGTGCCGTCGTTGAGAAATCTACGCGCACCCGTACGCTGGCTTCCTCTGGGTGGAGCGCTCTCCGGCTTCTTCGGTGGGCTTTCGGGTCATCAAGGGGCGCTGCGCGCCGTGTTCCTGGCACCCTTGGAGCTCTCCCCCACACAGTTTGTGTCGACACAAGCGGTGCTCGCACTGCTCGTGGACGCCGCCCGCCTCCTCGTCTACGGGTGGTCACTCGCGGTCATCGGGGGCGCGGCCGCAGTGGGTGCGATCCCCTGGAGTCTCGTCGGAACCGCAACCCTCTGTGCGTTCGCCGGGGCTTTCCTGGGCAAACGGTTGCTTCCCAAGGTCACCGTTTCCGTTCTTCATCTTGTCCTCAGCGTGCTGCTCGTGGTGGTTGGCCTCGCACTCTCCCTGGGCATCGCCTAGGGGGGTGACGCCGCGATGGACCGGTCGGATCTCATCCAAGATCTTGTGTCGCGCATCATCGCGATCGAGCGCGACCACCCCGTGCGGGTCGGAATCGACGGGGTGGATGCCGCGGGGAAAACCACTTTGGCGGATGAACTCGCCCCTCTCCTCGGGGCCAGCGGGCGCCAGGTGATTCGGGGCTCGATCGATCGCTTCCACAACCCCTCTTCGGTGCGCTATCGGCTTGGCCGCGAGTCTCCCGAAGGCTACTACCTCGATTCGTTCAACCACCCGGCGCTCACCGACTACCTCTTGGAGCCCCTGGGTCCCGGCGGAACCCGTCATTTTCGACGCGCGGCGTTCGACTACCGCAGCGACTCCCCCGTCGACGTCCCCGTCGAGACCGCGGAACCCGACGCGATCCTGATATTCGACGGAATCTTCCTGCACCGCGCGGAACTACTCTCGCATTGGGACTTCTCCGTGTTCCTCCAAGTCGATTTCTCCGCAACCCTCCCGCGCGCCATACGGCGCGACGGCGTCACTCCCGCGAACGAACTGCGCCGGATCTACGACACCCGCTATATCCCCGGGCAGCGCCTCTACCTTTCGGCGGAGCAGCCCACGGCCCGGGCTTCCCTCGTGATCGACAACACGGATCCGAGCAACCCTTCACCGCTTGCGCGGGAATCCCGTATTCCTTAAAGAACGGGGTGTTGTGCAACGAATCTCGAAAGGAGTTTCGTCCATGCACGCCTCCAAGCGGATTCGAATCGAGGATGAGACCCGCGCGCCGTTCCGAAAGGCATTGAAGGCGCCCTATTTCCCGAAAGCCATGCAGGAGCCCCCGGCGTTGGATCACGGTGCGGTGACTGGGGCGCCGGTGCCGCGATTCGCGCTGCTCATCAATCCGTTCTACGCCAAGGATCCCTACTCGAGTTTCGGCAAGCACGTATTGACACCAACGCTTGCGCTGACGTCGATCGCCGGGTCCACGCCGTCCGGGTGGAAGGTCGAATACTGGGACGAGAATCTCCTACAGGGACCGCCTCCCACCGACCGGATCCCCGAAGTGGTTGGCATCACCACCCACTTGACCTTCGCCCAGCGAACCTACGAGCTTGCGCGCTGGTATCGAGAACGGGGCGCCAAGGTGATTCTCGGTGGCCTGCACGTCATGAGCTGCCCCCACGAAGTCGAGCCCCACGCGGATGCCATGGTGTTCGGAGAAGGGGTCCAGGTGTGGCCAACGATTCTGCGCGACATCGAATCGGAGCAGCTCGAGAAACGCTACGAGGGCTCGTTCAGCAACGACTACGGAGAAGAACCGCCGCCGGATCGCAGCGTCCTTCCGAGCCACGATTTCCTCACCACCGCGAGCCTGATCGGGACCCGGGGTTGCCACAACCGCTGTCGGTTCTGTTATCTCTCGACCGCCGACCTGCGCATTCCCTACCGTGTCCGCCCCGCACAACAGATCGCAGACGAGTTCGCCGCGACCGGAGAGCCCTTCGCGGTTTTCATCGACAACAACCTGGGTTCACGGCCCGAGTATCTGCGCGAGTTGTGTCACGCGCTCGCGCCGTTGGATCGGATCTGGTCGGCAGCGGTCACCATCGATGTGACGAACGATCCGTCTCTCGTCCGCGACATGGCCCTCTCGGGCTGCACGGGTGTGTTCATTGGTTTCGAATCCCTCAGCAACGCCAACATTCGCGACGCGAAGAAGAAGACCGTATTGACCGAAGATTACGCGCAGCGCGTCGCCCTGCTGCACGACTACGGCATCGCGGTGAACGGCAGCTTCGTGCTCGGATTCGATTGCGACGGCCCCGACGTGTTCGAGACCACGACCCAATGGGTCGAGGAGAACCACCTGGAATGCGCGACCTTCCACATCCTCACTCCCTATCCGGGAACGCCCCTTTTCGATCAGATGGAACGCGAGGGGCGCATCCTGCATCGGAATTGGAATCAGTACGACACCGCGCACGTCGTGTTCCAACCGAAACGAATGAGCCCGGAAGAGCTGCTTCGGGGATACGCCTGGTGCTACGACCGACTCTTCACGCCGGCATCGATCTGGAAACGCCGCCCCCCGAGCACAGCACAGTTCCTGCCCTACTTCCTTGGAATCTATCTCTACAAACACGCCAACCGCATCTGGCCATTCCTGATCCGGCATCGGCTGGCCCACCGCGCCTGGGCCCCCCTGGTCGAAATCGCCCGAAGACGGCACGTCCACTGGAAGAAGACGATCCAGTCGTCGCCAACGGCTCCGGTCGGCCTGGCCCAGGGAGCCAACGCGACCCCATAGACGCCACGAACGATGCGTACCCTTCAAGTGCGCAGCACCGCGGGGCGATATTGAAGCGAGGACTCCGCCTTGCCCTATTGCCCCAATTTGGAATGCCCCGATCGATTGATTGCTGGAAAACACGCAGAGTTCCGGGAAGAATTCACCCGATGCTCGACGTGTGGCGAAACGCTCCTGCCGGGCGCACCCCCGCCGGCTCCGAGCCGAATTCCGCCTGCCCTTTCGTGGTCCGACGTTTCCGGGCGGGCGTCTTGCTCTGCTTGCGATCGACCGCTCGAAAGAGACGAACCTTTCTGCATCTACTGCGCGGAATCCGAGGCAGGCCGGGAACGAGTCCGAGCCACCGAGGATTCGCTCGCGACCGCGGCGAACGAACGAAGGTTCGCGACATTCTGGCGTCGCGTGGGTGCGTTTCTGGCCGATGGGCTCTTCTTCCAGCCGATCTTTCTCGTCGCACCCAGCTTGGCACCGGCCGCGGCGATCGTCTATTCCGTGGTCCTGCATACGCTTTGGGGCCAGACTCTCGGCAAGATGCTCTTCGGCATCGAGGTCGTGCAGATGGACGAATCCAAGCTTCAATCCAACCACGCGTTGATGCGTGACCTCCCGGCGATCGCGTTTCAACTGTATTCACTTGCCATCGACCGCATCGACGGCGATCCAACCAGCAACCTCCAGGTCGCGACCTCGATCGCGTTTCTGGTGTGGATCGTGGTTCAATTGGTCACCATCACACTGAACAAACGAGGGCGAGCCATCCACGACTTCCTGGCCGGAACGGTTGTTCGCCGCGTTTGGAACCCACTGCGCCCCTGACCCGCAGATCCAAGGCCCGGGTGGATCCGACACGCTCCCGGGATTGTTGGTAGCCTGCGGGACCGATGCGCGAGTTCGAGATTTCCGACGCGATCCACGGAGAGCCTCAACAGGTGTGGGACGTGTTCACCGACTTCTCAGCGTACGGGGAGTGGAATCGCCTCATCCCCGTTGCCTCGGGAAGCGTTGTTCCGGGGGCTCGCCTCGACCTACGAATCGAACGCGGCGGCCTGCGCGTGCCGTTTCGGCCGACGGTCGTTTCTGCAGACCCGCCCCACGCCTGGGCGCTCGCGGCCAGCGTCGGCCATCGATCCCTGATCCACATGGTTCACCACTTCACGATCTCCGGGACGGCGCCGGATCTCCAGCTGCAACAACGCTGGGAAGCGACCGGTGCGCTCGTTCCCCCCCTGTGGTTCGTGCTTTGCCGAAGCATGGAGCGGTTTCACCAACTCGGAAGCGACCTGAACGAGCGACTCGCCACGCTTGGAAAACCCTAGCGGGACTCGGCGTTGCGGAAATCGTGGAGAGCTTTCTGGGACTTCGCTTTGAATTGGCGAAGCCAACGTCGCGCCCAGGCGAATTCCAGGGCCAGGACACCCAATCCAAGCGGGATGACCACGATGGCCGGGCCGGGCAGGACGAGCATCGCGATTCCGGCCAAGACGATCGTTCCGCCCACGACGGCCACCACGACTTTGCGTGCGCTCCGATAGCCGCGATCCATCAACTCTTGCACCATTCGAAATTCCTCCCTGACTCGACGACTAGGGTGCAAGCTTTGGGCCAGCACCATTCGGGTGCTGGAACCCGTTTCAACCCATCCCTGAAGCCCTCTGCCTGCATCACTGCAGCCCGGCGACGACACGCTCCGCTTTGCGCGATGCCGCATGGGCCCGCCGATCCGGCATTCCGATCGATCGTGGTAGCATTCGAGGCGTCGCTTTGGGGTACCGATCGGTCACCGGCCACCTTGGGTAAACGAGTCGAAACCTGGAAACGCACTTCTACACCATCGACCTCATCGTGGGCTTTGCGCTGCCCTTCCTGGTTCATTTCCGCAATCGCGCGCGCCCGGATCATGCGGGCGTCGTACGGCTCTTCTGGCTCGGCGTCGCGATCGGCCTCAGCTGGGAGATCCCGATTTTTCTGTCGGCCATCTTTGCCGCAAACCCGATCGTCGGATTCATCCGCGAGCCTCCGCTCCATCCCATCGTCTTCATGGTCGCCCACGCGTTTTGGGACGGAGGGCTCTTCCTGGCCGGGCTCGCCTTCGTTCAAGTCCTGTGTTCTGCCCCGTTGCTCGCGGCCTTTCGCTGGCAGGAACTCGTCGTTCTCGTGGTCTGGGGTCAGGTGTCCGAACTCGCCGTCGAAGTCGTGAGCGTGCTCAACCAGGGCTGGGTCTACAGTGGGGCGAATTCGTGGAATCCGGTGCTCTTCTCCGTCGCGGGGCATCCCATTACGCTGATACCGCAACTCATCTGGCTGGCAGCCCCCATCGCCTACTACCTTTGCGCCCTTCGCCTGGCGAAGCACGCACCGAACGCCTGAGGACGCGTCTATTGGCGAGCACACGTCATGCGCACCGCTCTCGCCTCTTCTCCCCAGGGCGCCACGTTGGTCATCTGCAAGACGAGCTGTTGGGTGGGCTCGCGGAAGCACAATGCAGTACGCCAGCGCCAGTCCAAATCCGCCCCGTACTCCCCCTGGAGTTGAAAAATCCCCCACGCGCCGGCCACGCGAATGCACTTCATGGGCTCGGGCTGGTGCCAGCTATCGCTGAACTCCGCGCCGTCCTCCCGCACCGTTAGGCTTCCCTGGTGTGCCTTTCCCTCGTGGCTCCAGGTGTATCGCACCACGTTTCCGTCCACGGAGACCGTGCAATCGCTCTGCACGACGTTGTCGCCCAGGGGGTCGAGCCACAACTCGGCACTCCCTACCCACTGGGTTCCGTTGAGTTCCGCGAGTGTCTTCATGGTCTACACCCTACACCGGGTGCTCGAATTCAGCCGCAGTTTCCTGCGGTCGCGGTGACGCCCCCCGTAGCGCGATCCGGACGTTCGCTGTAGGGTTGTATCAGCGGGTCGCTCCCCCGGGAGGCGATCTCGCAAACGAGGGGAGAACGGATGAAGCGAATCGGAACTGTCATCATCGCGAGCATCGTTCCGGGTAGCGCGGCCGCGCACCCGTTGCATGGCGTCGATGGAAGCGTTGGGTTCCTCCACTACTTCAGCGACCCGTTTCACTTGGGCCTGACGGCGGTGGGGGTGCTGGCGTTCTTCGCCCTGCGCACAACCCTTCGTCAGCGACGCACGCAGAAACAGCGCATCCGCTAGCCGCGTGGCCCCGACCGCAATCCTCTACCCGGGCGTTGCGATGTTCTTTCTGACGCTCGGCCTGATGCTGTTTCTCGGGTACTCGCGCTATACCGCGATCCAGAATCGCAGCGTCAGCATCAAGTACTACCGCACCTTCAACGAAGGATCGCAGCCCGATCGCCTCCATCTCCTCGGGCGCCACGTGCAAAACCATTTCGAGATCCCTCCCCTCTTCTACGCCGGCATCCTATTCACCTTCGTCAGCGACGCGGTTACGCCGTTTTCCGTTGCTCTCGCCTGGTTGTTCTTCCTCACGCGCTGTGCCCATTCCTTCATTCACCTGGGCGCCAACAACGTGAGCGTGCGTTTCTTCACCTTCGGTGCCAGCCTTCTCCTCCTCGCGGGCCTCTGGGGCTCACTGCTCGTCTCCCTGCTCTCCCCCGCCCGCTAACAGACCGCGCGAAACGCCGCCCACGCCGGGAGACGTCTTTCTGGCGGGCGCACAGACGGACCGCGAATAGTGATGTACCCTTGCGCCCGCGCCCGATGGAGATTCCATGCTTCGCCTGATTCAATGGCTGACCCGACGCGAGGGCCTGTTCCGCGTCCTGAATCCCCTGCTGGCTCCCTTCAATCCGTTTCTCTCCGAGCACCGGAACAACCCCGAACTCACGTGGCGTCGCCTGCGCGAAACGGACCCGGTGCACCGCAGCAAGGCCTTCGGCAGCTACATCGCCACCCGCTACGACGATGTTCTCTTCCTTCTGCGGGACGCCAATTTCACGACGGATCGCGGCGAAAACCCCGTCATGAAGTTCATCCTGAAGCTTTCCCGTCGCGACCCGGTTTTCTCCGCACTGCTCGAGCGCAATCTCTTGACCATCGACGGCGCCGAACACAAGCGGCTTCGGGGCCTCGTCAGCAAGGCCTTCACTCCGCGACGGGTGGAACAGATGCGCCCGCGGCTGCAAACCATCGTCGACGATCTGCTCGATTCGGTTTCCGGGGCTTCCGAGATCGATTTGGTGGAAGAGTTCGCCCACCCGGTCCCGGTGATCGCCATCGCTGAAATGTTGGGCGTACCCTCCTCGGACCGCGATCGTTTCAAAGCCTGGTCTTCGCAGTTGGTGCAGTTGCTCGATCCGCTCCAGGGGCGAGGCGGCGCAAAACCCATGACCCAAGCCGCGCACGAAATCTTCGGGTATTTCGAGCAGCTGCTCGACCAACGCCGCACCGAGCCGCGCGACGATCTCCTGACCGCCATGATCCAGGCCGAAGATGGGGGCCAGACCCTCGATTCCGCGGATCTGTTGGCGCTTTCGTCGCTCCTGCTGGTGGCGGGCCACGAAACCACTTCGAATCTGATCGGCAACGCGGTAGTGGCGCTCTTGCGCTACCCCGACGAGCGCAAACGCCTGCAGGACGACCCGTCCCTCATTACGAGTGCCATCGACGAGGTGCTGCGCTTCGAGTCCCCCATTCAGCTCACGGACCGCATGGCCAAGAGCGATTGTGAACTCGGCGGCAAACCGATCCGACGCGGACAAATCGTGGCGTCGGTGCTTGCTGCCGCCAACCGCGATCCCGCGCGTTTTCCGGATCCCGATCGCTTCGATATCGGACGAACCGATAACCATCACCTGGCGTTTGGTCAGGGAAACCATTTTTGCATCGGCTCCCAGCTCGCGCGTCTCGAAGCCGAGGTGGCAATCGGTTCGCTACTGAAACGCTTCCCCGATTTCACGGGGCACCCAAACCCGCCCGCATGGCGTCGGTCGATGATCATACGCGGGCCCGAAACGCTGCCCGTTCGCCTTAGCTGACGTTCATTCGCGCTGTGCGGAGGTTCGTTTTCGCATTGCCTGAAGGATCCCCATGGACACGGCCCGATATCAGTCAGAAAACGCCACGCGTTGGTGGTGGATCCGGCATGCCCCGGTGTCCCACCTTTCCCACGAGATCTACGGCAACACGGATCCCGATTGCGACACGTCGCAGCGTGAAATTTTTTCGTCCCTTGCGAAACGGCTCCCCGAGGATGCCCTGTGGGTCGTTTCTTCCCTTCGACGCACACATCAAACGGCCCAAGCCATCGGTCGAGCGGGCTACGCACTTCCCGAACTCCGCGTAGAACCCGAACTCGGCGAGCAGGACTTCGGCGATCTTCACGGCAGACGGCACACGGATCACGCGGCCACACGCCGCGACAGTTTCGTGGGGTTCTGGCCCATCGCTCCGAGCGAGCAGGCCCCCAACGGCGAGAGCTTGGCAGGCGTTCAAGCGCGTGTGGTTTCCGTCGTCGAACGCCTGGGCCCGGAACATTCCGGGCGCGACATCGTGTGCGTCTCCCACGGAGGGCCGATCCTATCCATCCTCAGCCACGCGCTCGGTCTCGACTTGGAACGGGCGGTTTCGTTTTCCGTCCCCAACCTGTCGCTGACGCGGCTCCACCAGCTCCACGCACCGATTTCCGGGGGTCCCCGTTGGCGGGCGATCTGCGTGGGCGAAACCGCGCGCTGAGAAGGACACCATGCCCCGCACCCTGCAAATGGCCGCGAGCTTGCCCGCACCGCCGGATCGTTTGTTCGACATGTATCTGGATCCGGCCGAACACGCGGCCTTCACCGGCTCGCCGGTAACGATCTCCGCGCAACCTGGCGCACCCTTTCGGGCCTTCAACGACGTGCTCCAGGGAACGATTCTCCAAGTGGTCCCCAAGCGGTTGATCGTTCAATCCTGGCGCTCACCCCATTGGGGCGCGTCGGATCTCGATTCGACGCTGATTCTCCGTTTTCTACCCGAGGGAGACGGCGGATGCATCGAACTCGTTCAAGTCAACATCGTGGACGGCGATTTCGCTGGAGTGAGCCAGGGCTGGGAAAAGTTCTACTGGACGCCCTGGCGCGCATACCTCGAGGGTCGAGCGAAATCCCATGGCGCGTCGCAGCGCCAATTCGGAAGCGACCGATGAAGCGTTCCAAGGCGCCCTGGGCAGCTCGTGCTCTGTCCCTGCGCGCGATCGTCCCGGTCGACGCACTCGCACCGCGCCTCGCGTTCGAACGATCCCAGCCGGTGCCGAATCCTCGAGACGTCTTTCGGGGGACATGATGGAGAAGGGGGATGGGGAACTCAGTCGAATGGACGATGTCTCGAACCGAACGAAGATCAATCAGGAATGGGCGCGTTTCCTCGAAGGGACGGATCCGTTGCTGCGCCTGGGTCGTTCTATTTTCCGGCATCTTCCGTCCCCGCCGCGCTGCAAGCTTTGCAATGCTCCATTTTCGGGCCCGTTCACGCCGCTGATGCGCGCGATCGGAAAGCGTCCGTGGAACCGAAACCCGCAACTGTGTCAATTTTGCGCCACCTGGCTCATGCGCCGCGGTCCGGGTGGAGCGGAAATTACCCTGACGCTGCTTTTCGCCGATGTTCGGGGCTCCACATCGCTCGCAGAGAAGATGAGTCCCGACCAATTCAGTCAGCTCATCGGCCGCTTCTTTCACGCAGCCACCCATGCTTTCGCGCAACGCGGTGCGATCGTCGATCAATTGGTCGGCGACGAGGCGATTGGGCTGTTTCTGCCCGCCTACGCGGGTCCTTTTCACGCACGCCGCGCGATCGAAGCGGCGCGCATCTTGCTGCGGGCAACCGGCCACGGCACCTCGCACGCCCCGCAGATCCCCGTCGGAATCGGAGTGCACACCGGACTGACCTTCGTCGGTTCCGTCGGATCGGCGGAGGCGTTCACGGATTTCACGGCGGTGGGCGACTCGGTCAACACGACGGCTCGCCTGGCATCGGAAGCGCGCGCGGGCGAGATCCTCGTGAGCCACGCAACCCACCGAGAAGCCCGGCTCGATTCCACGCATCTCGAGTGCCGCAGCCTCGCCCTCAAGGGGAAAGCGGAGCCCGTCGAGGTCTGGGTCGTATCCGGCGAACCGCGCTTTCGATGAACCGATTCGCGACGAATATGCGGGGCGATGGAATCCACGTCTCCGCGTTCCCTTGCCCCGGCGGCCGCTGGAGTGTTATCACTCGGGCGTGAACGAACCGATGCTCGCCGGGATCGCATTCTTCGTCATCCTCTTGGGGGGGATCGCGATCAGTCTTCCCGCCTATGCGCGCTTGCTGCGTTACCTCGAAGCCGACCACCCGGACATTTTCGAGCGTTTGCGCCGGCCCAAGCTCATCATGCTCTCGCCTTCGCGGGGAATCGCGCTGCAGGGCTTCGTCTACCGTGACTCCCGTGGACCGGGGATTTCCCCTCGCGTTGCGAAGCTCTGTCGCTTTCTGGGAATCTTTGTTCCTATCTTCGTTCTGACGATATTCGCCGCCAATGCGTGGCTCTGCTGGGCATTCATCGCCTACGCACAGCACGCCAACCACTAGTCGATCAGTTCCACCTCATCCAAACCGATTCGACCCTGGGCGGTTCCGTAACTGCCGCCGAAGAGGAATCGGATCGTCTCGATTTCCTTGAGATTGATGAATGGATTGTGGCGCCGGAAATCCTGCAGTCGAATTCGAATGGTTTCCCATTCGTTCGCCCAGCCACCCGGAGAAGCCACGAATGCGCGTTGGTACGGCAGCTCGATTCCGGCTCCGTATGCGTCGATTTCGATTCGGCTCGACGCGCCCGCGGTGTCGCGAAGCTCTACGGAAAAGCTCAAGTCGTCCCCGACCACGACGTTGGTTTTCGTGTACGGATGCCGGCTGACCTGCGTCGCGCGCAGGGATAAGAACTTGTGACCCAGAAGGTTCCGCTTCTCTGCGGGGATCTCGAACGCGTAATAGCGTTCGTCGCCCGCCCATTCGAACGTCACACCCCGCGGTTCATTGAGTCCATCCAGCACTCCGTTGAACATGCCGTTCATGGGGTCGATTTCCAGAACGCAGGTCTGACCGTAGGACGCACAGGCCAGGTTGCATTGATTTTCGACCATATTTCCCACGATCCAATCACACGGCATTTCGTCACAGCGGCCCACATCGAAGAACGATGCGGCGCGGATCTCCCGGTTCGTGTCGGAGAGAACGCCCTCCTCGAGGACCTCCACATCGAATTCCACCGCGGCACCCGAACTCGCCTGGTTGACGAGGGCGGGACAGGTGTCGTTTTGATAGTCGTCCAGCGAGAACGCGATCTCCGATTGAGCCGGGCGATGCGCGCGATTCACCACCAACTCACAGCCGGGTTCATTGTGCTCGGGGATGCCGTCCGGCTGAAAGGTCTCCCAGTGCCGCCAGAGGAAATCCTTGCCCGCCAGATCGCCGCGCAGGTGGTAGCTGAGACCCGCCAACAGATAGGCATTGATGATCGGATGCGCGACGGAGCGATCCAGGAGACACGTCCCCTCGGAATCGAGCGGGTTGCCGCCGTTGTGGAACGCCTCGTGTCCCATGCCGTGAATCGACACATAGGATTTCTCCCCGGTCATGCGCTCGTATTGGCGAAACGTCCACTCGGATTCATTGAAGACATCCGAGCAGTTGCACAAATCCCCATCCGCAGACCCCACCAACAGCATGTAGGGCACATCGTTGGGGAGGCCCTGCCCCCCGCTCGCGAGGTCTTCAGGGAGCGGAGTGACCGGCGCAATCCCCCCCACCAAGCGGACATCTTCCACGTCGAATTTGTTCGACGAAAACGCTCCACTCGCCAGTGCCATGTAGGCGTGGGTCACACCGGCTCCACCGCGACTGTGACCCAGCCACGCGATTCGCGTCGAATCGACGTGATTCTTCAAAGCGCCCCCCGCGATCGACTTGTGCTTCTTTAGAAACCCGTGGGTGTGTTCGAAGGTGGTCTCTGCCGCCAGGGCGTAGGGGGCCTCACCGTCCGGCACATTGTTCTGATGCGCCACCGCGATGAATCCATGGGAGGCGAGATGGGATTGGATGTGGTCGTACCAGCGATAGTCGTGCGTCACGCCGTGACTGATCACCACGACCGGGAGCTCGCCCAACGCGGCGATCTCCGCGGGGTAGAAGACACGCGCGTCCCGGAAACCCTTGGGCGCGCCCAAGAAGGAATAGTCAGCGGAGCTCACGCCGAAAGGCCCGGGCAGACTCGGGTCCGGCGCCATGTGGAGTCCCGAACCATCCGCAACCCGGTCCATGCTGTCGCCGATGTCGAGTAACGCGTTTCGATTGCAGTCGAGTACGACGTCGTAGCCCTTGCCGAAACGGCCGTCCGCTGGAGAACCCGACAGCCCCGCGTCCTGGAGCGCAAAGATGTTGTCTCGAATGTCGGGAGTCGAAGAGGTTTGAATCGTCCACGGCCCCTCGCTGCCCGCATGCTGCAAACTCTTGTCGTTCGCCCACTGCGTTTTCGTCCGCGCTTCCACCACGTAGAGATCACACTCGGCCTCTCGAAGATTCGGAAAACGCGTCGAGTCGACCCCCACCTCGAAAATCTGACCCTCGAAGAACGTGTTCGCGAACTCGAAGTACGGATAGGCACCGGTCTCCAGGCTGTGTCCCACGAGTTCGCGGGAAGCCGGGGAGCAAGCGGCGAGAAAGGCCAGGGAGAAAACCATCCATGCGTGGGAACCAGTGAGACGCTGCACTCGAGGACTCCTTGTTTCGAAAACGCGAACACCAATCTACGAAACCCGGGCTTCCGCTGAACTGACAACTCGCTACGGGAAGCGTCTTTTGGCGATGGGAATCGTCGAGAAGCAATCGATTGGGACGTTGTGCGTGGTAGGATTCCAAGTGGGACTTTGGACTATTTTTGGACCGTTGGTTTCGCCGCAGCACCGCAGGTGCATGGAGGCCGAGATGGAAAGCACGACGACGCCCCCGAAAGACGGCGTGCGCCTCTACACCTACGCGATGAGTCCCTACGCGGCCAAGGTGCACTGTTTCCTGCTCTACAAGCAGATCGACTTCGAGCCCTACTACATCAATCCATTGCGGGTCAAAAAGGAATTGCCCGTGGGGCGCCAGATCCCCGTGGTCCGCATCGAAGGAGAAAGCCGCGCGGACTCCACCCCCATCGGCCTTTGGTTGGATGAACGCTTCCCGGATTCCCCGCGCCTACTGCCCGAAGACAGGAAGGAACGCCAAGCACTACTCGAAATCGACGATTGGATTTCGAACACGTTGATTCCCGGGAGCTTCCGTTCGTATCCGGGCGAGGGAATCAACCACATTCTCAATGGATGGAAGTTGTCCTACGTGATGTCCAAGACAGCCCGCGGAGGCTTGCCGATCGTCCTGCGCGCCGCCTGGCCTCTGATCATCAAACGCGTGGCATTCGTTCGGAAGCTCGTCGCGATCGCCGACAATGGGCTTCCCGTCCGCGAGGCGAAATTCAAACTGTATGACGAGTTCATCGAGCGCCTGGGCTCGGGTCCGTTCGTCGCGGGGCGCGCCACGCCTTCGCTCCCGGACCTATCCGCCTACCCTCAGTTCGCTTTGTACTACGCGACGGGATTTCGCGGCTCCGAAGACATCCTGGAGCGACCGCGTTTGATGGAGTGGCTCCGCCGCATGCACCCCTACGTTCAGGGCACGCCTGCATGGGTACCGGATGTCGTACGCGTTCGAGAGCTGCCCCACTAGCTGCAGCCCCGCGCCATCACCCGCCGTGCGAAACGAAGATGGGCGAAGACCAGGCCCGCTCTTCGGTCTTGGCCAAGCAATCGTCGGTGTCCGGAACGTCGCGGCACGGGCGGACGCGCTCGCACTTTCCGTCTCCATCCGTCTCACAACGCAGAAGATTCGCGTTCACAGCGAGGCTCGGCTCCTCGATCGCACGCACGTAATACAGGGCGTCGCGTTTTCCGCGTTCGAAATCGGGATCCGTGAACGTCACCACGCATCCGGCGGGGTCGGCCTCACAGGGGAGAACGCGCCAGGGGTCTTCGATCAGGTCCGAGATGGGTTCGTCTTCCGTGAGCTGCGGGCGGATCCGCACCACTTCGACACGCGTGATCCGACGGCGCTCCTCCGAAGGGTGGTAGCACTCGTCGTGGCACAAACGCGCGAGTCGCTCGGACGAGAGACCGCGCGTGGCCACGTCGGGACATCCCGGCGACGGTTCGAAAGAACCCACCGCCCGCACTTGAAAAATGGGGCTATCGGATAGCGAAACGCTACTCCCCATCGGCGCCCCACGGCCCTGGGTTCCCGGCGCGTTGAGGAGCTTGAACCAGAGCAGGGTTCGGGGACCACTCGTTCCGTACACCTCACGCCGCGCAAGCCCGTCCCAGATTGCGTCCCGGTCGCGGCCATCGGCATGCACGGCGACCAGGCCACCGGTCAAGAAGAACGACGACGCGCGCTCCCCTTCCCGAAGTGCGAAGAAGGTTCCCGCGTAGGCATCGGGATCGAAGGGACGCGAGCGCGCCTCTTTGTCGACGGACGGCGACGGAATCGCACTGGCCCCCGCCAGAGGTAGACGCGCTTCGGTCATTTCCGTGCGCGCGTATTCCTTGTAACCGGTGCCCGGGCGCGCGCTGTGGTTATCGCTCGCGGCGATGAAACCGAAATTGAAACGCTCGGGCGCACCCGCTCCGTTCTGCTTGCGCAACGCCATGATGTATTGCACGGCGCTGCGCGGGCGATAGTTGAATGACGGCTGGAAACAATCGCGGCATTGACCGGAATCCAACCATTCGTCGGGCTCGGTGCCGGGAACCGTGCGATGGCCGTAGATGTCCGCATCGACGTAGTTCTGGCGGGCTTCCTCGGCCCAGACCGCGCAGATGCGCTCGGATTCCCCAGCGTCGAGGCAGCGCTGGGTCACGATCTGCCCGGCGCGCTGGCAAGAAGGCAAGTAGTCGTCGCTCTCTTCCGGGCAACTGCGCGTGCCGTCGGGATTCTCGATCACCTCGCGGAAATCCCGATACTCCTCGGAATTGCCGTGCCCCGAGAACACTTCGATCAACGTCTGGCGCTTGGGGTCGTGTTGCGCACCCAATTGTTTGTCCCAGGCGGAACCCTGGGGTGTATAGAACCCCCAGGTGGTTCCGTGGGGGATGACCATGGAATCGAAACCCCAATCGTCGAGTTTGGCGAACAACTCCGCGGGGGTTTCGACGGACTCCTGGCAGTCGAGCGGAAGTTCGCGCACGGGGATCCCGTCCGCGCAGGGATCGGGCTCGATCATATCGCGGAAGTAGCGGATCAGATCCAGCGAATCCTGGTTGGGCCGCGCCAGGGCGAGCAGCCCCATGGTGATGTTGCTCGGGAACGTTTCGCGCTGGCGATCGAAGGCGTCCGCCGGAGGTCGGGCCGCGATCGGGCGCGTGGGAATCGCGTCGTCTGCCAGTCCGCGAACGATCACGTTCTTGTGGCCGTAATGGTTCTCGGGTCGCGTACCCATCTGGGTCCACTCCCAACCCAAGAAGGAAGTCAGGTCGGGAACTTCGCCGTCCCCACCCACGGCGTTGCATTGGCGGATGCCGTCGACGGTTTCGTCCCACGCCGCTTGGGTCAATGCCATCGCGTGATCGTTGATGGACCAGAAATCCAGGGACGAGCAGTAGCGCGCGAAGTCACAGGCATCCGCTACGGGGTGCGCCCCCTCCCCGCCCGCGGAAGGCAGTGCCATCATGAAGGCGTCGAGGGAATAGGTGGTGTGGACGTGAAGATCACCGAACAAGATCTGTTTGGTGTCCGGGACACCGACGCCCTCCGCCGCACGCACCTGGCGCGTCTTGCGCAAAGCCACTTCCGCAGCCGGAAGGGCCGCACCTTGAATCACCTCGGGGCCCCAACGACGGCCGAAGGCACCACTGCCGATGACGTAGAGCCCGATGAGTGCGAGGGTGATCAACACCGCAAAACTGGTCAGGAATTTTGAAAGCATCGGAAAATTGTAGCTGTGTTCCCGGCGGGAACCGCACCCCTACTGGATGAAATTCACCTGCCGGAGGCTCTCTTCCATGAAGTCCGGCGCTCCGCGCCACCCCCCGAGAACGTGTCCGCCGGCCAACCACCGAATCGAGGGTTTGTCCCAATGTCGCCACAACGCCAGCGCCTGGTCGGAACTCACGACACGGTCGCCCAGCCCCGCGTAGATGAAACGCCCGGCGTGGGGAACGCGCGGCGTCAGTTCGAGGGGGGAAACCACGCGGGTGATGTCGCGAATCAAATCCCAATCCGCACCCAGGGATTCACTGTGGCGCCGATAGACCCACGGTTCGTTGTCCCGAGCCAGACTGGGAAAGTCCACCACCGGCAGGCCGGTGATCACGCAATCCAGTCCGTCTTCGAGGGAGGCCACGAGGGCCGCAACGCAGCTTCCGAGGGACACCCCATAGAGACCGATCGGCGCGTCGGAGCGTTCGCGAATCCAGCGGATGACGCGGCGCACGTCCCAAACGGCATGCGCGAACCACAGGACCAAGCGGACGTAATCCGGCGCGAGCAATTCGCGTCCACCAAACGCCGAACTCCCGCGGGTTCCGTGTAGCGGCAGACAAGGCAGAACGAGGTTCAAACCGAGGTCGTCGTGAAGGTGCTGGGCGCGAAAACCGGAAAAGTTGATCCACGGCGGTCCCATTCCGAAGCCGTGGATTCCGATCAACCACGGCCGCGGGGCGCCTGCGTGTTCCAACACGTAGGCGTGTGCGGTCGAGTTGGTCGGGTGGTCCATCCATTTCTGCCGCCCGGGTTCGCCCGAATGCGGCGTGTAACCGCTGTCGAAACGCAAGTGCCCGTACTTTCGTCGCAACGTCCCTTCCCAAGCGTAGGATTCTTCGAGCGACGAGAACGGTCCTCCGTCGGGTACACCGTGATAGCTGGCCGGATCCTGGAAGAAACCAAGTGCATCGTAGAGATCGCGTGCAATCGTCGCGTCGCGCAAGGCGCCCTGGATGACTTCCGGTTCGGGAACGCCCGTCATGACGTGGGTCGAAAGCTTGAACAATCGATCGAGCAACGCCTCGCCCACGATTTCCCAGGAAGACAAGTCGTCCGGTGCGTCGGGTGGCGACGCTTGGCCCCGCAGGGCGGCCCAGCTCTCCGTCACCACTCCCCACGCGAGTTGTGCGGGAATCGACAGCGCGTGTTCGAGTTGCGGAGATCTCATTTCGTGCCCTCGATGTGCAGCGCCGTCACCCGGATGTGGGTGCGAAGTTCCGCAGGGAGACCCTTGGGATCGATCGATCCGACCTTCACACGGTCCCAGTATACGGTAGCGGCCTATCAATACGATATGGGCGGCAAGACTCGCGCTACCCAACAGGGCCGCTTGACGTAGAATAGCCGCGTGAGCGACGAAAAACGCCCGCGCTCGTCCGCCGATTGGGACTTTCCCTTTCCTGCCCCCGGTCGCCCCAAGGACGCCCCCCTACCGCCGCGCACCGCTGCGCGCTGGCCCTTCACCGATATCCGTGAGATCGATTCCGCAGAAATACGACCGCGTCACGTGAAATCGCCAATTTCCGGCAGCGACCTCAAGCAACGCTTGCTCGCGTTCGCGGACGACGTGGGATTCGTGCGCTTCGACCATCCCGCCATCGCGCACGAGCGCGACGAGATGCTGTACGTCTATCCCCATACCTACACGTTGATTTGCCTGGTCTCCGAAGAGAACAAAGCCGCGATGCAATCGCGCTATCTCCCCACCGCCAATCACGAACTCTACGGCTGCGAAGAACGGTTGTTTCAAGCGGGCCATCAGGTGGTGAAACTGCTGGGCGAACTCGGCGGCAACGGACTCACGACCACCGTCGGTTGGCCCCAGGAAGTCTCCCAACGCTGGGCCGACAAGATCTGGCCCCTGAGTCACAAGCTCGTCGCCCAGGCCGCGGGGCTCGGCGTAATCGGAACCAGCCGGAACTTTCTTCATCCGAAGTTCGGGGCGTATTGCCTGCTCGACACGGTTCTCACGGATCTCGTACTGGAAGACGACGCCTACACGACGCCCATGCAGTGGAATCCGTGCGTGGAATGCAATCTGTGTGTGGCCTCGTGCCCGACCGATGCCATCGGGGCCGACGGCGATTTCGACTTCTTCGCATGTTACAACCACACCTATCGCGATTCGATCCCGGGCTTTCTGGATCTGGTGCGCGACCTCGGCGAGTCGCGCCCCAAACGGTTCGAAAAACGCTGGAGCGATGCCGAGATCGCGGCCTTGTGGCAATCCATGGCGTTCAAGGTCGAATATCGCTGCTTCAATTGCGTGGCGACCTGCCCCGCGGAGATCCACGGCGTCTTCCACGCCGATAAGTCCGTTCGCAAGGACTACCTGCGCGACACCCTGAAGCCCCTGACCCACACGCGGCGCCAGGTCGAAGAACAGTTCGTGATCGACACGCCGAGCGCGCGCGAAGCCCACGGCATTCCGCCGGGTGAGTGGCGCACGCCCATCGATCGCACACGGCCGACAGCGGGCGGGATCCGGCTGGTCCAACTCCAACGAATCCGCACTTCCAACGTGGATTCGATGATGCGCAGCATGCCCCACTACTTTCGCAGCAGCGAATCCAAGGGCCTCGAATTCACCTGCCAATTCGATTTCGCCGCACCCGGCCCCGGGCACTGGACACTCCAAGTCGCCGCGGGCCGCTGTGTGGTCGAACCCGGTAGCGCGCCTCAACCCGACCTCCGCATCGAATGTGCGGGCGAACTCTTCCTGCGAATTCATCGGGGCGAAGCATCGGCGCTGACACAACTGATGCTGCGGCGGCTTCACGTGCGTGGAGACTGGGGTGCCTTCCTCGCTTTCCCGCGCATCTTCCCCACCGCCCCGGCGGAATCGCGCTTGCAGCGTTGGTGGTGGCAGCTGCGGCGGCGTTTTCGTCCCTAGCGAGAGCCTAGAGGGAGAGCAAGCCCGCGACGCGCGCGCGGTGCTCTGCGGCGTTTCCCAACAACGCATCGTCGGTGGCCGCGCGCTTCACGAACAAGTGCACGTCCGATTCCCAGGTGTATCCGATGCCTCCGTGGATCTGAATGCCCTGTTGGCCGACGAATCGTTGACAATCTCCCGCCGTCGCCTTCGCCATCGAGACCGCCATGCCCCGCCGCGGGTCGTCCTCGTCGAGGGTCATCGCCGCGAACGCGCAACAAGAACGGGCTTTCTCGATCGCGATGAACATGTCCGCAAAGCGGTGCTGCAAGGCTTGGAACGCGCCGATGGGCTGACCGAATTGCTCGCGTTCCTTGGCGTAAGCGAGGGTGCGATCGAACAACGCGTGACAGGCCCCCACCGCATCGGACGCGAGGCCCAGCACCGCCTCCTGGAGAATCCGCTCGAGCGGGAGGCTTTGCGTACCGGGCTCGCCCAGCGTCCGTTGCGCGTCCACCGTCACCCCATCGAACGCGACCTCCGCCACCGGTCGCGTCGCGTCGAGGGCCTGGGTGATCTTCGCCTGCACGCTTTCGCGCGGGACCACGAAGAGCGCGACCCCATCGCCCGACTCCACCGAAGCCACCACGCCGATCTCGTCCGCCATCGCACCATCGATGACGAAACGGCAACTGCCAGCGAGGCGCCAGGACGCACCATCGCGGCGTGCGGAGACCCCTCCCGCCGTAGCCAGGGTCCCCGTGCGCTCGCCCCGGGCGACGGGTTCGAGCAGCGCGCGCTGTTGCGCCGCGCTGCCCGCCTCGCGTACGAAGGGAATGAACTGGGTCAGGGTCGCGAACAAGGGCCCGGGCACGAGCGCTCGGCCGAGCTCTTCGGAGACCAGTGCAAGTTCGACGGCCCCCAACCCCAACCCGCCACTGGCTTCGGGGATCGTGAGCGCGGGCCAGCCGAGTTCGACGCAATCGCGCCACAGCGCGTCGGCCACGGTCCCGTTCTCGACCACGTCGCGGGCCAGAGCCACCGGACACTCCCGAGCCAACACCGTGCGAACGGCTTCGCGCAGGCTTTCCTGTTCTTCGCTGAGGTCGAAATTCAAGGGCGACAGCATATCACCTCCGCTCCCCCCTGGCGCTCGCGCCGCAATTCGCGAAGCTCTGCCGCCATGAAAAAGAAGAAGACGCTGGCGACGCGTGCAGACAAGTACGACCTCTACCTGCGCAGCGTCCAAAACCCGGAATTCGATGTCTCGCTCGTCAAACGCGTCTTCAAACGACACTTCAATCGTCGGCCGCGGGACTTCCGAGAAGACTTCTGCGGGACCGCGGCCATCGCGACGACCTGGGTGGCGACGCACCGCAAGAACAAGGCCCTGGCCGTCGACATCGACCCCGAACCCCTCGAATGGGGGCGCAACCAGCACATCGCCCTCCTCAAGAAAGAGGAGCGCAGCCGCTTGAAACTGGTGGAGGGAGACGTCCGACTGGTCCGGAGCCCCAAGGTCGACGTCACCATGGCGCTCAACTTCTCCTACTTCATCTTCAAGAACCGTACCGATCTGCTGGGCTATTTCCGATCCGCGCGCGCGTCCCTGAAGGAGCAGGGGATCTTCATTCTCGACGTCTACGGCGGGCCCGACGCACAAACCGAAATGGAAGAATCCCGGCGCATCGACGACTTCTGGTACGAGTTCGAGCAATACCGCTTCGATCCGATCCACAACCACACCACCAACTTCATCCATTTCGAGTTCAAGGACGGATCGCGCATGGAACGCGCGTTCCGCTACGACTGGCGCCTGTGGTCCATTCCCGAGCTGCGGGACTTGCTCGCCGAGGCCGGCTTTCGCACCAGCGAGGTCTATTGGGAAAATTCGGACAAGGGTTCCGATGAGGGAAACGGTGTCTATACCGTGCGCAAGCGAGCCGACGACGACCCTTCCTGGGTCGCCTTCATCGCCGCCGTCAAGTAGCTTTTCCCCATGCCTTTCCTGGAATGCGGCAACGCGCGCTTTCACTACGAGGAACACGGCCAGGGCGAACCGCTGCTGACCCTCCACGGACTATCGGAGAATACGACTTACTGGAACGTGGCGGGTTTCTCGGATCCTTTCGCCCAGGACTTCCGTTTCGTCTCCGTCGACATGCGGGCGCACGGACGCACGCGCGTATCGGGCGAATCGCCCGGATACGACGTGGAGACCATGGGGGACGACATCGACCGCGTGGCGGATGCCCTGGGGCTCGATCGCTTCCACCTTCTCACGCATTCCACGGGTGGCATGGTCGCTTCCCGTTACGCCATGCGAAACACCGGACGGCTGCGGAGCCTCGTGCTCACGAATTCGAGTTCCGCCACGGCATTGCTCGCCGGAACCGATGCCGAAATCCGCGCCGCCTACGAGCCTCTGGCGCAATTCTTCGAGGGGCGCAGTTGGGACGTGTTGCTGCCGTTGATGCGCGCCGCCGGCGGGCCGCTGCTCGGAGGCCTCAACGATCATCCGGACCCGGACCGCGTCTGGGCCCTGGCGGGCTCCATGTTTCGAATTGGCGATCCCGATGCCTTGGGTGCATTCTGCCGTTCCTTCTACCGCGACCCGGATCCGAATCTCGAAGGCCTGCGCGGAATCGAATGTCCGACGCTGGTTCTCGTTGGGGAGAACGACGCGATGTTCTATGGCCCCGGCGAGCAGATGGCCAACGAAATACCCAATGCCCGCCATGTCGTGTTGCCCGGGATCGGCCACATGACTGCCATCGAGGCTCCCGAGGCGACCGCGGGCAACATCCTAGAGTTCCTGCGCGACACACAGCGACGGGCGAGTTGAGCCCAATCGCGAAGCGACTCGGAAATTCTCAGGCGAAGGCCGGTGCCACTTTTTCGATGAATCGGCGCTGGGAGGCCAGCGTCGCGTCGTGGGACAGGTTGCCGAAGTTCTGCCACGAGATCAGATAGTCGAGTCCGATGCGCTCCTGCATTTCCGCGATCTTGTCGCGGCAGTAGGACTCGTCTCCCACCACCGTGCAGTGTTCGAACAAGAATTCGAGGAATGCTTCCGGATCCGCGTCGGGATTCAGGCGCTCTTCGCCAAACAGTTTGTAGAACGAGTAGTTCTCCGGCACCGCACCAGACCCTTTGCCCGGCGATCCCACGCGAGACAGCGTGCGGTAATACCAAAGCAACGCGGGGGCCGCTTCCTCCCGGGCCTTCTCCATCGACTCGCCGACGTAGATCTGCCGTAGGGTTGGCAGCATCGTATTCGCAACATCCAGGCCCGCTGCTTTCGCTCGTTCGCGATACACAGCGCGGTTTTCTTCGATCTTGAAGAGCGGAGCGAACTGATCCGTCAGCACCGGATAGCGGTTGTCCGCCGCCCAGGTCACGGTTTCCGGACTGATGGCCGCCACCCAAATGGGGGGATGCGGCGTTTGCACCGGCGTCGGCAACACACACAGTTCCGGAAACTGGAAGAACTCCCCATCGAAGGCGAAGGGTTCCCCGCTCCAGGCTTTGCGTACCACTTCCAATTGTTCGCGAAAGATCAGGTGGCTCTTGGTGATGTCCACCCCGAACCCTTCGAACTCATGGCGCTGATAGCCGCGCCCGACACCCCAATCGATGCGCCCGTTGGAGAGGTGGTCGAGCATGGCGACTTCTTCGGCCAGGCGGATGGGGTGAAAGAACGGAAGAATCGTGACCGCAGTTCCGATGCGGATGCGCGATGTGCGCGCGGCGACGTGGGCGGCCGTGAGGTGGATCGACGGGCCGATCCCGTAGCGCGAGAAGTGATGTTCGGCGAGCCAGGCCGCGTCGTACCCCTGGGATTCCGCCACGCTGAACTGCTCGAGCTCGTTGCGGTACACGTCCGCTTGCGAGCGGTCTTCCGCCCATTGCATCAACGAGAAAACGGCGAATTTCACGAAAACCTCCCGCTAGATACCACCCGCGTGCTCGCTGCCTCGCACCAGCACATAGGGGCGCATCTGACCGACCGGTTTGGCGCCCGGCAAGAACTGGCACGCCGCGCTCGCATAGTGGCAGGAAATCGCTTTGCGATAATCCTGGGTTCGATTCTGACCGGAGCCGTGCAGCAGGACCGGGTGGAAGAAAACCGTGTCCCCGGGATTCATCTCGAGGTGAACGCGTTCGGGATGGGACCCCACCCCCTTGGCGCCGAAATACGCGAAGTTCACGAACTCCCAATCCGGGTTTTCGTGGGGGAGCAACTCGCCCTTGTGACTGCCGGGAACGACGACCAGGCAACCGTTCTCGCGCGTGCACGGATCGATTGCGGTCCAGCTCGCAACAATCTGGTCCGCGGGGCGAAACGGGAAGTACAGCAGGTCCTGGTGGAGGGGGTGTCGGCCATCCACATTGGGGGGCTTGTTGATCAGCATGCTGTGGATGGTCTTGATGTCGGGTCCCACGAACGCTTCGACCCAATCCAGTAGCTTGGCGCAGGTGGAATACGCGGGATACAGGACCGGATCGTTGTGAAAGTCTTGGACTTTGGCGGTAGCGGCTTCGTCCGACTGGGCTGCGACGGCTCCCTTGGCGACCATCACATCGCGCATCAGCAACATTTCGGGTGCCGCTTCCACGGCGCCACTCACGATATCGCTGAAGCGCTGGCGGTAGAGCGCGAGTTCACTCGCGTCGAACAGCCCGGGCACCACGAGGTATCCGTTCTCGTCGTAAAACTGGCGCTGTTCTCCGGTCAACTGGTGGGCCACAGGTTCCTCTGCGCCCACAGCATAGAGAGCGGTCGGAAAATCGCTAGCGCGTGTTCTGCCGCCGACCGAAGGCCACCAGGCCCCCCAACCCGAGTCCCAGAAGCGCGAGCGCGGAGGGTTCCGGCACGAAGGTCAGGTTCGTGTTGATGTCCGTGTGGACCTGGCGACAGACGAAACGCCCCTGGAGGTCGTTTCCGTGGCCAAGGCCGCAATTCGCCTCGGGCGCGTGGACCACTGCGAGGAATTCCACATGCTTCGCGAAGTTGACGATCTCGCCGCCGGACCGGATCAAGGCCAGCCCGCCGCCGTAGCTTCCATCGTTGCCGAGCTTGATGTCGCCCTCGACGTTGATCACGGTGCCGTCGCCCCAAACGATGGTCGTGTGCTTGCCGGTAATCAGGCTGCTGATGTCGTAGATGCCATCGGTCAAGAACAGGGTCGAGTGATCTCGCACGCGGAGTTCGCCGTAGCTACCCGGTGCCAAGGTCAGGCTGGTGTTGGTTCGGACGTCGATCGCCTGGCTCGGATCATCGTTGAAAACCGAGGGAAACTTGATCTGCGACAGAACATCCGCGGGCGAAATCACGGGCCCAGCGAACGAGATGGGCGAGGTTTGACCGCTGCGCGGAATGTCGAAGGGACCTTGCTCCTGATTGGCGAAAATCTCCCACAGATCCGCGCGCTGGTCGATCCGCACGGTATCCCCGACCACCTGATCTCCGTTGTCGGGCATGACGACTTTTCCGCCGAAGGTCAGCATCGCCTCGGAATTGTTCTTGTTGGTATCGATCCGGTTCACACCCACGTGCCCGCCGCGGATCACACCGCTCTTGTAGTTGATCTTGTCCAGCGCGAAGAGCACGTAGCTATTCACGTTGCGCGAAATCGAATTCGCCTGCGCGCCCTGCGCCCCGACGCCAACCAGACTCAGGCTGAGTACACCACAAAACAGAATTCTCGAGTACCACATACCGTGCTCCATCCATCCGGCAATCACTGGCCGAATTCATTTCAAAATCACTGGGTGGTGGATTTCGTTTCCCTCTGCCTAGACGTCGCGCCGCTTGAATCGGGCGACATAGCCACCTGCCATCAACGCGCCCACGGCTCCGAGCAGAATGGCCGAGGGTTCCGGCACCGGGGCCGTCACATTGGTATTGAAATCCGTGGTGATCGTGTTGCACACGAAGCGACCCACCAATTCGTTCCCGTGCCCGAGACCACACTTCGCGTCCGGGGCGTGAACGATCCCCTCGAAGGTGCTTCCCTTCCCCATGGCGACCGTGTCGCCGGCAACCTGAATCAAAGCCGCACAACCTCCCTGAGTCCCGCCGACGCCAAACTGGACGTTCTCTGCGACTTTCAAGATCGTCTCGCAGGTCCAAACGATTTCGTAGTTTCGTCCGGTGACGAGCTGGGTGAGGTTGTAGGTTCCCTTGCCGAGAATCAGTTTCGCGCCGTTCTGCACCTGGACCTTCCCGTAGGAGCCCGGCGCGAGCGTCTGCGTGGTGTTCTTCGAGACCGTAATCGCATTCAGGGGGTCGTCGTCGAAGACCGACGGAAAGCGGATTGCTTTCTTGACGTCATCGATGATCGGCGCAGTGAAGGCGATCGGCGCCGGAGAACCGCTGCGCGGAACTTCGAAAGGACCGTGGTTGAAGTTGGCGAAGACCTCCCAAACATCCGCACGCTCGTCGATCCGGACCGAATCCGAAACCACGTGTGATCCGTCGTCGGGCATGATGACCTTCCCACCGAAACTCAACTGGGAGGTATTGTCGTTGGGGTTGGGATCCACCTGGTTTACGCCGACGTCGCCACCGCGAATCGTTCCGCGCTTGTAGTTCAGCTTTTCGATGGCGAAAAGGACGTAGTCGTCGATATCCCGGCGAATGCTCGCAGCATTCGCGAACTCGGGAAATACGAGTAAGACGGCGACGAGGGACAGGAGCCCTCGCACGGACATCGATCTCACTTTTTCAGTCTCCAGCCGCACCCGCTGGAAAAGACCTCGAGTAGATGTGTACACCATCGGAAGCAGAAAGTGACGCGCGTTATTCCTCGAGCCACGCGCAAGTTCGATGCAACTGTTCTGTTCAACCATGGACCATATCCGCATTTCGTGCGCGTCGCGGCGCACGGTGAAATCAGCGTCAGAATTTCAGAAAAGAGTTCGCTTCGACGGCTTCTCCGAACCAACACATTTTTGAGTTATTTCCGAAGCCCGACCTGAGCTGCGGTTCCCGACCCCGTCAGGGGGGGCGCCTCCTAGGGACAGATGTTGAGCGAAGCGGGGACCAGGGACGTTCCTCCCGTTCCCGTCACCTCGATCTCACAGGACGAGCCGGCCGGCACCGAAGGCACGACACAGTCGATCTCATCGACTCCCGTACTGGTGCAGCTCGCCGCGCTACCGCAGATCGAGACGTCCGTTATCCCCGCCACGTCCGTCAGGCTGACGGTTTCACCGGGGCTCACACAGCCCGATCCATCGAGCGCACCGAAACACAGGCACGCATTGACCGCGGCTCCGCAGCAGCGCCCGATATTGCTGTGATCGCTCGAGATCGCCTGGGCGAAGAAATGCCCCTCGAGGGTGTTCCCGCGCCGGAGGCGCAACTTCTCCGCGAACGGCGCACACAGGTCCATGGTGATGGTTCCCTGCTTGTTCCCCATGTTGACCACGCCCGTGCCCGCGTAATTGACGCGAAACTCGCCGCAGCTGGCGTTGATGCTGCCTTTGTCGGCGAAGGACAGACCCGCATCGCTACACACGTTGAGGGTCGTCGATCCGAGGACGATCAGCGTGGTGTTCTTGCCCGATTCGTACGCGTTGACCGTATAGGTTCCGTTGAGCTGCAACGTGCCCGCTTTCTCGAGGTCGATCACGTCGTAATCGCCGGCCACCAGGTCGCACTGGTTGTTTCCGGGGTTCGAATCGAGGCTCAGGGGAGCACAATCCGCATTCTTCTCGATCACGACCGTTTGGGTTCCTGCGGAACACGGTGTCGGGAAAGCGTCGCCCGGCAACAGATCACAGGCCGCGATGAACGCCGCGTCGGACGCGTCGCCCAGAAGCGGCGGCGTCCACGACGAGCACGTCTCGCTGAAATTCGAGCCTCCGGTGTTACAGAAACATTCGCCGATGTTGCCCCCGGCGCCGGAGCAATCGTCGGCCACGATCTGCGTGCCTGCCGCCATGGAGAACGACGAGGAGTCGGTGGTCAACAATCCACCGTGGTTGACGACCCCGACATTGCAGCCGGGCCCGGGCGTCACGACCGTATAGTTCTTGGTCGACAGCCGTTCGCGTGCCAACAGGTGATAGCTCAGGGGATTCGCGTCGAGTTGAGCCGACGCGGGAACGGGAGACAGAACCGGGAACCCCATCCCTAGTAACAACAACAATGCCATGCGAGAATGGCGCGCGAGAGAAGCCATGATTTCCTCCGAAACGAAGCGCGGTGGGAGTTCGATCGTATCACGACAACTCCGCGAAAATACTAAGGTTACGCCCTCATGCGCGTGAGGATTTCCGATGCGTTGAGTGAGCGAGACGATCGGGGCTACGCTCACGCCATGGAAACTCGCCGCGCGGCGTTGCAGCTCGCTTGGATCGTTTGCGCCTTCGCGATTGCGTGCTCGCCCAACCCGAATGAGACCGAGGTTCCCACCGCGCCCGTCGAACGCGGTCGCATCGAACGCATCGTCGTCGCGACGGGCACCGTCGAACCCCAGAACGAAGTGGAAGTCCGACCGCGCTTGGCGGGCATCATCGAGCAGATTCACGTCGAAGCCGGAGACAAAGTGGAACGCGGCGCGGCGTTGATCCAACTCGAACGCGAGCTGATCGACGCGCAAGTGCGGGAAGCGCAAGCCGCCGTCCGCGCGACGGAGGTGGAACGGCGCTACGCAAAGATCGCCTTCGAGCGTTCCGCCGGATTGAAGCGAAGTGGAGCCACGTCGGATCGCCTGCTCGACGAAGCCCGCGCGCGAATGGAGAGCGCCGAGGCTTCGGTTGCGCGCGCCGCCGCCAACCTCGAGCGCCTGCAGGTGCAGCAGCGCTACGCCCAGATCGAAGCGCCGCTCACCGGCACCGTCTTGGATGTGTTCGTCGAAGAAGGCAATGCCGTATCTCCCGTCACTGCGGTGACGGGAGGTTCGCTGTTGCTTTCGATCGCAGGAGCGGAATCCATGCACCTCGAAGGCTTGATCGACGAGAACGAGATCGCCCGCGTCGCCGTGGGACAAGTGGCGCGTATCCGTACCGAGGCCTTCGGGGAGCGAATCTTCGAGGGGCGCGTTCGCAAGATCGCCCCGCTCGGCCAACGGGTTCAGAACGTCACGTACTTCGAAGCGGAGATCGAGATCACGGATCCGGAGGCCCATCTACTGCGTCCGCGGATGTCCGGCGATGCGGAGATCGTGACCGAAACCGTAGAAGACGCGCTGCACGTACCGGAAACCGCGCTTCGCTATCGCGGTGACACCCTCTACGTCGAAGTTCCCAGCGAGAACGCGGACGCGAGCGTAGAGGAACGGACCATTTCGATTGGCATCGTGGACGGCGATCGGGTTCAGATCCTCGACGGTCTCGCGTCGGGCGAAGTCGTGCGACTCCAATAGCCTCCATGGCGCGCCCCCTGATCGCACTCGAGGGTATCCACAAGCGCTACCCGATGGGTGCGAACGAAGTGCAGGCCCTGCGCGGTCTGGACCTCGCGATTTCCCCGGGCGAGTTCGTTGCCATCATGGGCCCGTCGGGATCCGGAAAATCCACCTTGCTCGAAATCCTGGGCTGCTTGTCGCACCCGAGCGACGGGGACTACCGGTTGGACGGCAGGTCGGTGGCGGGATTGAGCGTCGACCAACTCGCGCAGGTGCGGGGCGAAAAGATCGGTTTCGTCTTCCAGAGCTTCAACCTGCTGCCGCGCCTGACGGCGATCGAAAACGTCGAGCTCCCGCTCGTCTATGCCAGCACGCCCCGACGCGAGCGACGCAGCCGTGCGGAGAATGCCCTCGCGCGCGTGGGGCTCGTGGACCGCGGGGATCATCTCCCCTCGGAGTTGTCCGGCGGGCAATGCCAGCGCGTCGCCATCGCGCGCGCACTCATCAATCGCCCTTCCCTGGTCCTCGCGGACGAACCCACGGGAAACCTCGACACCGCGACCGGAGACGAGATTCTCACTTTGTTGCACGCGCTCCACCGCGAGGGAAACACCATCCTGGTCGCCACCCACGACGCCAAGATCGGCACGCAGGCGACCCGGGTTGTCACGATCCAAGACGGGAAGATCGCTCGGGATGAGAATCGCGAGGCCGCCGCGTGATGGTCTACGAATCGCTACGCCAAGCGCTGCGCACGTTGCTTCGCCACCGGGCGCGCGCCTTCCTCACCATGTTCGGTGTCGTGTGGGGCACTTCCGCGGTGATTTTCCTGGTGAGCTGGGGCGACGGCGTTCGAACCATGCTCGAAGTGGGTTTCTTCAAGACCGGTAAGAACATGGGGGAGGTCTGGGCGGGACGCATCGGCGAAGACTTCACACCCGCAGCGGATCGCCGCTATCTGTGGTTCAACCTCGAAGACGTCGAGGCCCTCAGGCGCCGCACGCGGCTGGCCTCGCGGGTGGGCGCCGAAGCGTGGGAGATGCTTCCCGCCGCGTTCGGGCAGCGTGCGCTGACGGTCGACGTGCGGGGTATGGAGCAACACTCCCAAGAGATCCGCGGGGTCCCCCTCGTCGCCGGGCGTCGCATCTCCCAAGCCGACGTCTCCCATCGTCGCCGCGTGGTCGTGCTGGGTGACCGGGTCCGCCGCAAGCTATTGGGGGCCCAAGGGGGGATCGGGAGTTGGATTCGCTTGGGGGGAAAACCGTTCCGTGTGGTGGGGATGCTGCGCCCGATGGGGTCGCAGCTCAACCAGGACCGCATGCAGATCGACGACCAGGTCTGGGTCCCCATCTCCACCGTCCACGCCAATTGGCCCGCCTGGTGGACCCACGAACCCGTGGTTTCCAAGATCATCTATCGCATGGTCGATCGACACCAGGTCGACGCCGCGGAACGCGAGGTGCGCGCCATCCTCGCCGACCGCTTGCAGGTCAGCGCCACCGACGACGAAGCCATTCCGATCTGGAGCAGCATCCACATGCTGAACCAGATCCCCGTGGACCAGACCCGCGGCATGATGTGGACCCTGTCCATCGCCACGCTGGTGATCGGCGGCATCGGCGTCTTGACCATGATGCTCGATGCGGTTCACGAACGCAGACACGAAATCGGCCTGCGCCTCGCCGTGGGCGCCCGGCGTCGGCACGTCTTGTTCCAGTTCTTCGTGGAGACCTTTGCCATCACCGCACTCGGTGGATTAATGGGGACACTCCTGGGTGTCGGGGGCTGTTGGGCGCTGACCCAACTCCAGGTCCCGGACATGATTCCCGTGCCCGAGTTGTCCGCGAGCATCGTTCTGGGTGCGCTCGGCGTGATGGGAAGCGTTGGCTTGCTGGCCGGCGTCATCCCCGCCTGGCGTGCGGCCCAGATCGAGCCCGCAATCGCATTGAGACAGGAATGAAGGCCCTGATCGATCTCTTCCTGGAAACGCGCCGCACCCTGCGCGCCCATGCGGTGCGATTCGGGTTGACGTCCCTCGGCATCGTCTGGGGCGCCTTCATGCTCACGTATCTGACGGCGACCATGGAGGGAACCCTGCAACACTTCGTCGAAGAAATCGAAGAAGTGGGTCCGCGCATCGTGTGGGCGTTCCCGGGAACCGTGATCAAAGACCGGGTCGGCGAGCGCGGCGCCCGCGCGGTAGAGCTCGAAAACGACGACATCGATCGGATGCGGCGCTTGGACTCCATCGAACACGCCGTGGCCAACATCGGTCTATGGGCACAGGTCGTTCGCGCGGGCGGGCGCACGAAGCTGCTGACGGTGTTCGGCGTGCAGCCCGAAACCGCGTCGGTGCGAAACTTCGAAGCCGCGTCGGGGCGCTTCATTTCGCCAACGGACATCGAGCAGGTCGCGCGTGTCGCCTTCCTCGGGCCCGTCGCCGCCCTGCGCCTGTTCGGCCACACCGAGGTCGTCGGGAAGACGCTCCAGATCGAATCTTTGTCGTTTCGCGTGATCGGCGTATCGAGCGCAAAAGGCGAACAGCTGATCAACATGAACGGGCGCGACGACCGGGCGGTCCTGATCCCCTACACGACCGCACAGCGCTGGTTTCGAAAGAATGAAATTCACGAAGCGATTCTGTTCTCACCGCGGATCCGAGAACGCAGCCACGCGTCCATCCGTCACGTGCGGCAGGTGATCGGACTCCACCACGACTTCGACCCCAGCCTCGAAACCGCCCTCTCCTTCGTCAACCTGCAGGACATCTTGAAAGTGGTCCACACGCTGAACTTCGGTGTGAAGTTTTTTCTCTACGTCGCGGGTCTCGTGACTTTGCTCGTCGGCGCTGTAGGGGTGATGAATATCATGTTGGTCGTGGTGGGTGAACGCACGGGGGAGATCGGTCTCCGCAAAGCCGTCGGCGCGTCGAATCGGGCGATTTTCGCGCAGTTCATCGCTGAGTCTTCCGCCGTCGCCGCGTTGTCGGCCCTGTTCGGTGCGGGCCTGGGAATCTTCTTCGTGAAGGTGACCGCCGCACTGCTGCCACCGGACGCGCCGTTTTCTTCGCCCCCCATCATCAATTGGACTTCCGTCGCGTTGGCGGTTTCGACGCTGATTGCCGTCGGGATTACGGCCGGCGTAATTCCGGCCATCCGCGCCACGCGCGTGGCGCCCGCGGTATCCCTGCGCTCGCGCTGAGACGTCGGTCACCGGACCTGCCCTGCTATGCTGCGGACGCGCCGAGGAGACCCCCATGCTCGAAGAGCCGATCCGCATCGTTGGAGCCCCCGGCTCCCCCTACAGTCGGAAGATGCGCGCGGTATTGCGTTACCGCCGCATTCCCCATCGCTGGATCATTCGGCGCTCGAAATCCGATCGCGACATCCCGAACGTCCCCGTCGACCTGATTCCGGTGCTGGTCTTTCCCGGCGAGGGCGCGGGCGAGGCCAGCATCGATTCCACGTTCCAGATTCGTCGCCTCGAAGAACTGGAAACCCGGCGATCGATCGTTCCGCCCGACCCCGTCATGGCGTTCGTCGATGCGTTGCTCGAGGACTACGCCGACGAATGGCTCACCAAGGCGATGTTTCACTACCGCTGGGCGTTCGCGCCCGATATCGCGAACGCCGCATCGATTCTTCCGTTGTGGAGCATGACGAATGCGCCGGACGCCGCCGTCGCGCAATTTTCGAAGCGGTTTGCGGAGCGTCAGATCGGTCGACTCGGGGTGGTGGGGTCCAACGAGACCACCGGCCCCGTCATTGAGGAGAGCTACCGGCGATTGCTGCGCGCCCTCGACGCACAACTCTGCGCGAGCGCGTTCGTGTCCGGCGAACGCCCCGGCGCCGCGGACTTCGCCTTGTTCGGACAGCTCACGCAGCTGGGCCAGTTCGATCCAACGGCGGTCCAGGTCACCCGGGAAGAATCGCCGCGCGTGCTCGCTTGGCTCGAGGTGGTAGAAGATCTTTCGGGGCTCGAGATCGCGGAGAACGACTGGACGTCCCGCGACGCGGTACCGGATGCCTTGCGGGGGCTTCTCGCGGAAGTGGGACGCGTGTATGCGCCCTTCCTGCTCGCGAACGCGGAAGCTGTCGCGCGCGGCGCCGAAAGCATGGAATGCGCGATCGACGGAAAACCCTGGGTCCAGAAACCCTTTCCCTACCAGGCCAAATGCCTGACCTGGCTGCGGGAACGATACGCCGGACTCGAAACCGGTGACCGCGCGGCCGCGAATTCGATTCTTGCGGGAAGCGGCTGCGAGACGCTGTTCCCGGGATAAGGAGATTGTCTTGAGTGGGAATCTTTGGGCGGCGCTGGCCGGGCTCGTCATTCTCGGCGCGTTCGCGGATTGGACGCGGCGGATGCTCCAGGTCCGCATCCCCAAGAATCGGCGCCCGTTCCAACTCGTCATGGGCGCGGGCGTTTCGCTGGGGATATTGGCATTCGGGTTGGGGACCCATGGCTGGGGGAGTTTCGCAGCCGGCTTCGCCGTCGTCGGGGGCTGCATTTTCCTCGGCTTGCAATTGATCAGCGCCCAGGACGCGCGCGAGCCGAGCGTCAAGCTGGGCGGTCCGATTCTGGATTTCAGCGCGCCGGATGAGACGGGCTCACCCTTCCAACTCGCTTCCCTCGCCGGGCGCCCTTTCCTCCTCAAGTTCTTTCGCGGTCACTGGTGACCCTACTGTGTCGCCGAGTTGCGGCGATGGGAAGAACTCCGGCCCGAACTGGATGCCCGTGGCGTGGAGATCGTCACGGTCTGCGCCGACACGCCGGAACAGATTCGCAAGGGACGCAAGCTGCACGGCGCCCGCGCCGTCATGCTGGCGGACCCCGACCTGGAAGTGACCACGCGCTACAACCTGCGCAATGAAAACAGCCTCATGCCCAAGAAGAAGATGATCGGCGCGCTCCCGATACCGACCACCTTCCTGGTGGATTCCAAGGGCACGGTCCGCTGGATCGACCAGTCCGAGGACTTCCTGGCGCGCTCGGATCCGAGCCGTGTGCTGGGTGCAATTCGGGAGAATCTGGCCGGGCCCGCTTAGCGGGCGAAACGAGGCTTTCTCGCGCTAGCCCCCGCCATTCCCTTCCGCGAGCTTCGAGGCGTGCTTCACATTGCGCGCTTCGGCGATCAAGACCACATCTTCGGCGATGTTCGTAGCGTGGTCCGCGACGCGTTCGAGATTCTTCGCGATCAAGATGAGGTCGACGCAGCTTCCCGCGTCTTCGGGATGGAGACCGATCTTTTCGACGGACTTTCGGATCACGACACTCTCCATGTCGTCTACCGCATCATCGCCGGCAATCACCTGATGGGCCAGCGTCGTATCGAGTTCGCTGAAGGCGTTGAGCGCGCGGCGCAGCAGACTCTGCGCGGAATCCGATAGTTCTTTGAACTCCGGCGGGAAGGACGACTCCGGTTGGGAACTGAGACGCATGGCGCTCTTCCCGATATTGCGGGCGAGATCGCCGACGCGCTCGAGATCCGTTGCAATCATCTTCACGGCCAGGACCTGGCGCAAGTCTTCGGCGACCGGTTGCTGTAGCGCGAGGGCTTCCAGAACCGCCTCGTCCACCTCCACGTCCAAGCGATCGATCGCGAGGTCATCCTCCTGGACTTCGCTGGCCAACTCGATGTTTCGTTCCAGAACCGACCGCATCCCCTTCTCCAGAATGGATTCGGCACGCCCCCCCATCCTGAGTGTGAGTCGACGAAGATCCGCGAGGACCCGATCCACGGCTCGCGCCATTTCCACCCTCCTCTACGCGGCGCCCGCGGCGCCGAGAGCGTTCCGCCATCCTAGACGACGCTAGGCGCTGAATGTGGCGGAATCGGGGAGGATGGATGGCATCCGGGTGACAGCCTGCCCGGGAAATTTCTTCACGGATTCGTCACACAGACGCCCGCCGTGTGACATCCCGCGTTCGCATCTTTCCCACGAACCACAAAGGGGTGAGAACTCGTGACATTGAAACCTCATTTCGTTCTTTCAGCCATTCTGTCGGTACTTCCCGCCGGGGCCGGAGCCGAACTGCCGTCCGTGGACGCGGGCATCGCCGCCTACGCGAAGACATCCGGCATTTCGGGGAATCTGAACTCCATCGGGTCCGACACGCTCAATAACCTGATGACGCTCTGGAGCGAATCCTTCCGGCGCGAATATCCCAACGTCCGGGTGGGTGTCGAGGGCAAGGGTTCGTCCACGGCCCCGCCGGCCTTGATCGAAGGCACGGCCCAACTCGGTCCCATGAGCCGCGAGATGAAGGATTCGGAACTCGACGCCTTCGAAAAGCGCTACGGCTACAAGCCGACGCCCGTTCGCGTTGCGGTCGATGCACTGGCGGTCTACGTCCATAAGGACAACCCGATCGAGAAGCTGACCCTGGCCCAGGTGGATGCGGCTTTCAGCGCCACGCGCCGCTGCGGAAGCAACCACGGTGTCACCACCTGGGGCGACCTCGGGCTCACGGGTACCTGGGCGAACAAGCCCATCAGCCTCTACGGCCGAAACTCCGCGTCCGGGACCTACGGGTATTTCAAGAACGTCGCCCTGTGCAAAGGCGATTACCGAAACACCGTCAAGGAACAACCCGGATCCGCCTCGGTGGTGCAGGGGATCACCGAGGATCTCTACGGAGTCGGGTACAGCGGGATCGGGTACAAGACGTCCGGAGTGAAGGCGCTGGCCATAGCCGCCAAGCCAGGGAAAAACTACGGAACGACGGACCCGAAGAGCGTGTACGGCGGACAGTATCCCCTAGCGCGTTTCCTCTACCTGTACCTCAACAAGAAACCCAATCAGGAACTCGACCCCCTCGTGCGTGAATTCGTGCGATTCATTCTCTCGCGCGAAGGACAGGAGATCGTCGTGAAAGACGGCTACCTGCCCCTTTCCCTCGGGGTTGCGAAGCAAGAGCAGGACAAGCTCAGCTAGGAGGCGCGGTGAATGCCAAGAACCGCGGCCTCCTGGATCGCGGAATGCGTTGTTCTGTGAGCGCAGGCGGGGTGGGAGTGATCCTCCTCGTCTGCGCGATTCTCGTATTCCTGATCGCGGAAGCCGTTCCCCTCGCGCTACCGGCCCGCGTCGGCGAGACGTCCATCCAGAGCATCCCCGGCGGTCTGGGTGTGGCGCTGCGCGTCGACGAGCACCGCACCTTCGCCGCGGGCATCACGCCTTCGGGCGTACTGCGCGTGGTTCGCCTCGAAGACGGTGGAGTCGAGCTCGAACACGACTTCTTCTCCAAAAGCACCCCGCTTTCAGCGGGAGGGCTCCGCGTGCTCCCCGGCGCCCCCGACGAAGCGTTCGTTGCGGCGACGAACGACGGAAGAGCGCTGCTGGCCCAGCTCGATTGGCCGGTCCGCTTCGAAGGGTCCACGCGCGTGGTCACGCCGCAGCTGGGACGGGTCTCCCTTTTCGTCCTCGATCCGTCCGGGGGAGCGCTGGGTGCGTTGGCGGTTCGCAGCGACGAGGGGCGAACCACCGCCGTTTCCGCGCGCCAAGACGGGTCACTGATTCACCACGTCGAAAGCGTAGAGGAGAACCCCTTCTCCGGTGAGCGGACGCAATCGAGCGAACGACGCTTGCTGTCGAGTCGGGGGCGCACGCTCACGCATCTGGTTCTCGACCCCGACCAGCGTATTCTCTACGGCGCAAGCGTAGGTGGCGAGCTGTTGTGGTGGGACTTGCAGAGTTCCGGCCGCGATCCCGCCGAGGTCGTCGAGAGCACCGGATCGCCCGTCTCCGCCCTCGCTTTGCTGACCGGTGGACGCGCCCTGGCGGTTGGACGCGAAGATGGAGGCGTCGCGATCTGGTTTCGCACGCAGCCCACGGAATTCGCCCACCGACTCGCGCCGGTGCGCAAACTCCCCCATCAAGCGGCTCCCATCGTGCGACTCGCTCCCGCCCAGCGCGATCGCAAGTTCCTCGCCTACGACGCGAACGGCTACGCGAGCATCTACTTCTCCACCTCCAATCGGCTGTTGTGGCAAGGGCGCGCGCCGCTCGACGCCGTGGCCGCCGCCATCGCGCCCAAAGGCGATGCCATCGTTTTCGCGGGAACCGATCGCGTGGCAGAGGTGCTGCTCGAAGCCCCGCACCCCGAGGCGGGCTTTGCGAGTTACTTCCAGCGCGTGTGGTACGAGGGGTTCGAAGCCCCCGGTCACATCTGGCAATCGTCGGGCGGGAGCGATGATTTCGAGTCGAAGCTGGGCCTCGTGCCCCTGATCTCGGGCACGCTCAAGGGCGCGTTCTACTCCCTGCTCTTCGCCGTCCCCCTCGGGCTCCTGGGCGCGATGTACACCTCCCAGTTCATGCACCCGCGACTCCAGCGCATCGTCAAGCCGACCATCGAAACCATGGCGTCCCTGCCGAGTGTAGTGCTGGGGTTCATCGCCGGCTTGTGGCTGGCACCGCGCCTGGAGGCGAACTTCACGGGTTTCCTCGCGTTGATCCTATGGCTCCCGGCGGCCGTCACTTGCGCGGGTTTGATCTGGACGCGGTTTCCCCGTTCCCTGCGCAACGCGCTCCCGGACGGAGCCGAAGTCGGTTGGTTTGGCCTGTTCCTGTTCGCGGGACTCTGGGCATCCTTTGCGTCCGGCCCGCTGTTGGCGGGCTACCTGTTCGACGGAAACTTCCAAGACTGGATCTACGCTGCAACGAACACGCGCTACGACCAGCGCAATGCCGTCGTCGTCGGCATCGCGATGGGGTTCGCCGTGATTCCCATCATTTTTTCGATCGCCGAAGACGCCTTCTCGAACGTACCGCGCAATCTCGTGGCGGGGTCCCTGGCCCTCGGCGCCAACCGCTGGGAAACCGTGATTCGGGTCATCCTTCCGACGGCGAGTCCCGCGGTTTTCTCCGCGGTCATGATCGGGCTCGGTCGCGCGGTGGGAGAAACGATGATCGTCCTGATGGCGGCGGGCAACACACCGATCACGGATTGGAACGTCCTCAACGGTTTTCGAACCCTGGCGGCCAACATCGCGGTGGAGATTCCCGAAGCTCCCCACGGAGCCACGCTCTACCGCACGCTCTTCCTCACCGCCGTATTGCTGTTCGGTTTGACGTTCTTCATCAACACCGCCGCCGAAGTCGTCCGCCAGAGTCTTCGCAAGCGGTATGCGAGGCTCTAGGTGACCGTTGCGCGGCGGCGTTTCATGGGTGAGATGATGAGCTGGTTCACGGCCAGCTCGGTTGCGCTCCTGTTGCTGCTCATCGTCGGATTGCTGGGCTTGATCGCGTGGAACGGCGTGGCGCATTTCTGGCCGCGGGGCCTGATCGAATTCGAATTGACGGACGGAAGTCGGCTGGCGGGCGAACTCCACGAGTCCAACGACGGCGCCTTTGGATCCGGTGCGCGGATGCGGATCAAGACCGGGAATCGGGACTTCACGGGCAGCGATTTCCGCTGGATTCCGGAATCGGAAATTGCGCTGCGGGAAAACCCAAAAGACCTCTTCCTCATGGAAAGGGCAGAATGGGGTGTTTTCATCGGGCGAATCACCGGATTGCAAAAGGACGGCCAGCCCCTCGCGCGCAGCCCGGAGGAGATCGGGGACACCCTGCCCGCGCTACTTGCGTCCAAGCGCGCAGAGCGCGAGCGCGTGGAAGATTTCGAGCGTCGGCAGATTGGCGACGTCAACGTCGCGATCGAGGCGCTGCGTCTGCGCGAACGCGCCCTGGCCCGGGCGGACCTCCCCGGGGATCAGAAGAAGCAGCGCCTGGCTGTCATCGAAGAAGAACTTTCGGTTCAGATCGCCCACTACGAAGAGCTCGCCGGGGCCCTCGACCGCATGCGCCGAGCCCTCGCGGCCGAGACGCTCGTGATCGAAAACGTCGAGGGGCGCGAAAAAGTCATTCCCGCGGCCGACGTCATTCGCGTCTTGAAACCCAACGAGATGGGCTGGCGCGAACGCTTCGGCGTCTTCGCCTCACGCGGCATCGAGTTTCTGACGGACGAACCGCGCGAATCCAACACCGAGGGCGGCGTCTTCCCGGCCATTTTCGGAACCGTGATGATGGTCTTGCTGATGTCCGTGGCCGTGACGCCCTTCGGCATCATCGCCGCGGTGTATCTGCGCGAATACGCGAAGGAAGACTTCGTCGTTCAACTCGTGCGCATCGCCGTAAACAACCTCGCCGGAGTGCCATCAATCGTATTTGGCGTCTTCGGGTTGGGATTCTTCGTCTATCTGATGGGGGGCAACATCGACCGCCTGTTCTACAGCGATGCACTCCCCTCTCCGACGTTCGGCACCGGCGGGATCCTGTGGGGCAGTCTCACCCTCGCGCTCCTCACGGTGCCCGTCGTGATCGTGGCTACGGAAGAGGGCCTGGCCGCCGTTCCGCGCGCGGTGCGCGAAGGTTCCCGCGCCCTCGGGGCCACGCAATTCGAAACCCTGTGGCGCATCGTCCTGCCCGCGGCGGGCCCCGGAATCCTCACCGGGCTCGTGCTCGCCATCGGGCGCGCGGCCGGGGAAGTCGCCCCCCTGATGATCGTGGGTGTGGTGAAGCTCGCACCCTCGCTGCCGGTAGACCACCACTTTCCTTTCGTTCACCTGGAACGAAAGTTCATGCACCTGGGTTTCCACATTTTCGACGTGGGATTTCAAAGCCCTAACGTCGAGGCCGCCAAACCCCTGGTGTTTGCAACGGCACTGCTGCTGGTGGGGCTCGTCTTGTTGATGAACCTGACGGGCATCATCACCCGCGAACGCCTGCGTCGGAGATACCGGACGTCGGCAGTTTGATGGCGACGGTAGAGACTACGAATGGAAACCGAGATGAACGCACGAAGCGCGACGCAAACGAATTCACCGATCGAGCGATCCTGACCGTGGAGAAGCCCGTCATCGACGTTCAGAACGTCTCGCTCTTCTACGCTGAGACCCAGGCATTGCACGACATCTCGCTGCGCATCGCAATACATCAGATCACCGCCTTCATTGGACCTTCGGGCTGCGGAAAATCGACGCTGCTGCGCTGCTTCAACCGAATGAACGATCTGGTGGACGACGTTCGAATCGAAGGCGACATCCACTTCCAGACCGCGAGCATTTTCGCGCCGGACGTGGACGTCAACACCCTGCGTCGACAGATCGGCATGGTGTTCCAGAAGTCGAATCCATTCCCGAAATCGATCTACGAGAACGTCGCCTATGGTCCGCGCATCCACGGTCTCTCCAGCCGGTCCGAGCTCGACGGTGTCGTGGAGCAGAGTTTGCGTCAGGCGGCCCTGTGGACCGAAGTCAAAGACCGATTGGAGGAGAGTGCGCTCGGGCTGTCCGGCGGCCAACAGCAACGCCTCTGCATCGCGCGCGCGCTCGCCGTGGACCCGGAAGTGATCCTGTTGGATGAACCCTGCTCGGCCCTCGATCCCATCGCCACGGCGAAGATCGAGGAACTCATGGCGGAACTCAAGACCGAATACACGATGGTGATCGTGACCCACAACATGCAGCAGGCTTCGCGGGTGTCGGATTTCACGGCCTTTCTCTACCTGGGAAGACTGATCGAATACGGACGCACCAAGGAACTGTTCGTCCAGCCCAAGAAGAAGGAAACCGCCGATTACATCACCGGCCGTTTCGGTTGAACGAGAAAGGGCGGAGGCACACGGCCCCCGCCCCTTCGAGTGGGTCGGATCTTCGTTCTAGAACTTGAACACCATGTCCGCCTGGACCCGAACGCGCTCGGCGTCCAATACCGAATCGACGAATTCCGCGAGGGTATCGTCGATCTCGTCGCCCACGAACACGGTCAGGTTGGCGGTCGTATTCGCGAACACGTCCCTCGATCCGTAGAAAATGAAGCCTTCGCGATTGGTAAAACCACCTGTGATATCGCTGTCGATGAACTGAGACGGAAACGCGTTGGCTTCAATGTGCCAGAATCCCGCACCCAGCTTGACGTATTCCTTGGGACTCCCCACTTCCATTCCGACCCCCCAGGCCACGTCTTCGTCCTGTACGCCGATGCTATTGGGAACGCAGCCCCCGGCACACGGCAGGGTCGTCACACCGGCCAGCGCACCTTCTTCCGCATCCAGGTTCTGGGACCAATCGCCGTAGACGAGTACCGGCCAGCTTTCGTGGGCGTCCCAGCGCACGTAGCCGCCGGCTTCGATGACCGCCATCTCTTCGTTCGCGGTCGAACCGGTCAGGCCATCGATGATGTTCCCGCCCCCGGCGGTGGTCGACGTCGAGTCGCGGCTGTCGGCGTTTCGCGCGGAGAAGGCGGCGTCGAGCGATCCGAAGCGGTAGTAGGTCGCCCGCGCACCGATCTTGACGGCGTCATTCACCCGATAGTGAGAGCCCCCCTGGAAACCCACGACATGGGGGTCTTTCGTCGTGCTGTTTTCGTCGATGATGAAGTAACCCGTGTTGGCGAACACTTCGAGATTTTCGTCGACGTCCCAGTTGTAACTCGCCGATGCACCCTCGGGACTGATGTCGTTGTCCCAAAGCATGAAATCCTTGCCCACCTTCCACAGGAACGGGTTCGGGACTTTCCCGAAACGAAGCTTGAAGGTCCCGGGATTGTCGAAGGAGCGCTGGAGCTCGACATAGGCGTGGTCGATTCGAATGGGATCCGAATCGAAATCGAGGGAGCTTCCCAAGGTCTGGTTGGTACTGCGCTGATCATCCCCGCCGGAGATGAGTCGGAAGTGGACCGACGCCCAGTCGTTGACTTCCGCTTTTCCGTTCAGGCGCAGCCGGTAACGCGCGCGATAGCGATTGTCGCGTTCCGATCCACTCTCGTCCCGGTCGTAGAAAAAGCTTTCGTGGCGCGCGCGGAAATCTCCCCACAGGCTGATCTTGGGCAGCTTGCTGTCGAGTTTCTTTTCGTAGGCCGCGTTCTTCGCGCTGATGCGGGTGTAGTCCCCGTCGTTCAAGATGCCCCGTTGTTTGAGGACTTCGATCACATCCTGCAACGCTTCGGGATCGTCTGCCGCGCTTGCGGGAATTCCGGCGAGGAGCAGGGCCCCCGCGAACATCCCCACCCATTTCGTTGTTCGTGTCACAGTTTTCTTCCTCCCTGTCACCGGTTCGACGCAAGCCTTCAATGCTCGTGCACGCGCGCGAGATTACCTCCGTCGTGTGAGCAAACGAGGCCTTATGTGTGACAGAATCATGAAGGAAGGTGGAATCACACTCCGCGAGGGCTGCCTCAGGACGAGGCGGGCCAGGTCAGAGTGAAGGTGGAGCCCTCGCCCAAACGGCTTTCTACGGAAATCTCGCCCCCGGACTCCTGAACCAGATGCTTGACGATCGAGAGCCCCAGGCCGGTCCCGCCCAGGGCGCGGGACCGCGCGCGATCGACCCGGTAGAAGCGTTCGAAGATCCGATCGAGATCCGCTTCCGGGATCCCGATTCCCGAGTCGCGCACGGCCGCCCGGATCCATCGGTCGTCCGCATCGACTTCGACCTCGACACGGCCCCCGGGTTCCGTGTAGCTCAGCGCATTGTCGAGCAGGTTCGTCAGCACCCGCTCCAATACGTGGGGATCCGCCCGTAGGGGGGCATGCGCTGCGCTGCGCTGCACCAGCTTGACCCCTTTCGCATCGAAACGCGGCCGAGCGTCCTCGACCAGCGTGTGGGCCAGGGACGCCAGGTCGACGTCCGCCGCCTGCGATGGGAACGCCTGGCTCTCGATCCGGGACAATTGCATCAGATCTTCGACCAGACGCGTGAGGCGGCGCGCGTGGCGATCGATGGTTTCGAGATAGGTTCGACGATTCTCCTCGTCGACGGGATTCGAAAGCAGCGTTTCGGTGAAGCCGCGAATCGCCGTGAGCGGTGTACGCAACTCGTGGGAAGCGTTGGCGACGAAGTCCCGGCGCACGCGTTCGAGGCGTACCAGTTCCGTGGCGTCGTGCAGAACCGCCACCACCTCGACCCGACTGTGTTCGGGCTCCGCGTAGCCCACGGCGCGGACGTGAAGAATGCGCACCGTGGGATGGCTCACCTCGATCTCACCCGAGACCCCGGCGCCGTCGGAACCGGCCTGGGAAATCAGTTCGTCGAGCTGCGGATGTCGGATCACTTCCAGCGCGTTGCGGCCCTCGACTTCGCCCTCGATTCCAAAGAAGTCACGCAGACGCGGATTGGCGAGCAGAATTTCGCCCTGGGCGTCGACCACCAACAGCGCTTCGTCCATGGCGTCGAGAACGGCGCGCAGCTTTTCCTTCTCGGCACTGACTTCGGCGAGGCGCTTGCGGAGCTGGTCCGCCATGCGATCGATCGCCTCGGCGATTTCACCGAATTCGTCGTCGAAACGCAGACTCGGCCTGCGGCGCAAGTCGCCTCCGGCAATCGAGATGGCCGACCGCCGCAGGGCAAGGACCGGCCTCAGGGTGATCCAGGAAATCCCGTAGGAGAGCACCACGGACGCCACGAGCGCAACGGCCCCCGCTACGCCCAACAAACGGCGCAGATCCGCGTAGGCGGCCTCGAGGTCCGAGAAGTCGACCGCCAGACGAATGACACCCGGCTGATCGCCGCTGCGTGGGAGCGCGAGGTAGAAGAGTTCCCGCCCGAGGGTGGCGCTCATGCGCACGTTCCCGCCGATGGACCCGCCTCGCGTGGCCTGAACCTCCGGGCGCCCGCCGTGGTTCGCCATGGCGAGTACCTGATCGACGGCGACGTCCGAATCGCCAACGACCACGCCATCCTCGGCGATCAGCGTGACGCGGGCCTGGGCGGAATGGCCGGCACGATCCGCCAAGGCGTCCAACGTTTCGATGGCGGAGGGGTGGAAGCGCGCGTCGACCACCAGCGCGTCGACCAGACGCCCGCGCTGGATCAGAGATTCGCGAAGCTGGGCGGTTTCGCGTTCGCGCAGACTGCGCGCCGCAATCGCTCCCGCGATTCCCACCACCGCGAGAAAGACCCCGGCGAGCAACGCCATCAATCGCAGTTGCGCTCTAGACATGGAGAGCCCGACGCGACGCTTCCCCGGATGGGAATGCGTTCGCGGCTATTCGGAGAATCGGTAGCCCACGCCGCGGACGGTCTCGATCAGATCGCCGGCGATTCCCAGCTTTTCCCGCAGGCGCTTGACGTGGGTGTCGATGGTGCGCGTCGTCACCGTCACATCCTCGCCCCACACCTTGTCGAGGAGTTGATCCCGGGAGTAGACGCGACCCGGGCGACCGATCAGCGTCGCGAGCAGTTCGAATTCCTTGGACGTGAGAGCGACTTCCCGTTCCTCGACGAAGCAACGGTGCCTTTCGCGATCGACGCGCAGGGGACCGTGGGCGAGATACTCCGGTGGCGTGCGTTTCGCGCCGCGCCTGCGCAACACCGCGCGCACCCGTAGGGCCAATTCCCGAGGACTGAAGGGCTTCGTCACGTAATCGTCGGCGCCCAGCTCGAAGCCCACGACCCGATCCACCTCGTCCGCACGCGCGGTCAACATGATGATGGGAATCTCCGCGGTGGCGGCGTTGCTGCGAACCCGGCGGCAGACTTCGGTCCCGGACAGATCGGGAAGATTGAGGTCGAGCACCAACAGATCCGGCGTGGTGCGTTGGAGCTGCTCCAATACCTGCCGCCCGGATTCCGCGGTAACGACGTCGAAACCCGATTGCGCGAGATTGACCCGGACCAATTCGAGGAGATCGGGTTCGTCGTCGACGACGAGAATTCGTTCCGCCATACGGGGAAACTATCAACTTGGGGACTCCTCCGGTCCTCTTCCCGACCGCTCCGGACCCACCGTAGAGGAATCTTCACCGGCACGTCACAGGAGCGACACACCGCCCCCTGGAATCCCCCGGGGTACCCCCTCCTTGCGCCGAGATTCATCGTCCTCGAGAAAGCTTGTTTTTTGGGCAGCCCTTGCCCAAGGGAGAAGCAGGCGAAGTAGTTGCCCGCCTTCCGCCGCAGCTCCCGCGCAACCAGCGCGCCCGAGAAGACTGAGACGATCGTGGCACACCCTTTGCTTTATCGGCACACCGAATGACCCCCGCGGTCGCTGGCTGCGCGGAACGCTTTGCCCACAACAGGGAGTACGAGAGAAATGGGGACCGGGATTCGTTGGTTGGCCGCTTCGGCGGTCGGATTGTTGTTGCTCACCGCCAAGAACGCCTTCGCGCAGGACGGCGCCGAGAGCGGCATGGTGGCGGGTGACGTGGCGTGGATTCTCGTGAGCTCCGCCATCGTGCTGATGATGACCATCCCCGGCCTGTCGCTCTTCTACGGCGGACTCGTCCGCGCGAAGAACGTGCTCTCGATCTTCATGTTGTGTCTCGTCACCACCGCCATCGTGAGTGTGACCTGGGTGCTTTGGGGCTATTCGATTGCCTTCGACGCCGACCTGGGCGGAGGACTGATCGGCGGGCTCAGCAAAATCGGCCTTTCGGGCGTGAGCTGGGTGGCGGGCCCGGACGAGAACATCCCGGAGCAACTCTTCATGGTCTTCCAGATGATGTTCGCCATCATCACGCCGGCGCTCGTGGTCGGCGCCATCGCCGAGCGCATGAAGTTTGCGGCGTTCCTGATGTTCGTCGTGCTGTGGTCGACCTTCATCTACTCCCCGCTCTGCCACTGGGTCTGGGGTCCGGACGGATGGCTCGGTGCGCGGGGCGCTCTCGACTTCGCGGGTGGCACGGTGGTCCACATCTCTTCGGGCATCTCCGCCCTGGTCGCGGCCATCATGCTCGGCAAACGCGCGGGCTTCGGAAAAGAGCCCATGCCCCCCCACAACGTCCCCTTCGTCGTGGTGGGAGCCGGTCTTCTCTGGGTCGGTTGGTTCGGCTTCAACGCCGGTAGCGCGCTGGCCGCGGACGGCATTGCCACGGTGGCGTTCGTCAACACCAACACGGCTGCAGGCGCCGCGGTGCTGGGCTGGATGATCACGGAATGGATGGCGCACGGGAAACCGACCGCGGTCGGTGCGGCAACCGGTGCGGTGGCGGGACTCGTCGCCATTACGCCGGCGGCGGGCTTCGTCGAGCCCATCGGCGCCATCGCGATCGGCTTCGTGGGCGGTTTCCTCTGCTACCAGGCCTGTAGCCTCAAATCGAAACTCGGCTACGACGACGCCCTGGATGTGGTGGGCGTTCATGGGGTCGGGGGAACCTGGGGCGCCTTGGCGACCGGAATCTTCGCCTCCACCGCGCTGTCGGACGGCGGTCTATTGAGCGGCAACGGGGGGCAATTCGTCGAACAGATCATCGGTGTCCTGGCCACCTACGCCTTCTGCGGAATCGGGACGTTCGTCATCCTCACGATCATCAAGGCCGTTGTCGGCCTGCGGGTCGAACCCGATGACGAGTCCATGGGCCTCGATCTGTCCTCGCACGCGGAGAACGCCTACACGAACTAACGCCGGCCTGCGGCTGCGGACCCCGGTCCGCAGCCGCGCGTGCGTCGTGTGGCGCCCACGGGAACGAATTCGATTCGCTCCCGCGGCCGGAATGCGGTAAGACGGATCCGCAACCGTGTCCGACGTATTTACGCAATCCGAACGCGCGCTCGGGATCCCGGGCTTGGCGGCCTCCCTCGAGCAATCCCTCGCAGGCGCGCCCCACCCCGGCTGCAACCTGCGCGCCGCCCGGGTGCTCGAAGCCGCCGCCGAAGTGGATGCGGAGCGCCTGCGCACCGCCTGGCAGCGCGACCCGGTTCGCTTCCAGCGTTTCCTATGGATCGTTTGCGGCGTCGCCCCCTTTCTCGCGGTCTTCCTGGTCCGCAATGCTCACTGGCTGGGCCGATTGCTCGACGACGACCTCGCAAAGGCCCGCACGCCGGAGGACTACCGTCAAACCCTCGAGCGGAAACGCGCCGAAAATCCATCGCAGGACGAGGCCTCGCTACTGCGAAGATTTCGCTATTTCGAACTCGCCCGCATCGTGCTTCGCGATTGCAGCCCCGACATCGTGCCTCTGGAACGCGCCGGCGATCCCTTGCGGGAGATCGCCTACCTCGCAGATGCCGTGCTCGCCCAGGCCTTGCGGGGCGCGCGCGACCGCATCGAACAACGCATCGGGCCCCCGATCTGGAAGGATGGCTCCGGCGCTCCGCTCACGGTTCCGTTCTGCGTATTGGGACTCGGGAAACTCGGAGGCGAAGAACTCAATTTTTCGTCGGACGTCGACCTGGTCTACATCTATGGCCCCGAGAGCGGAGAACTCACGTCGGGCCCGTCGGATCAATCGCCCCAGGAATACTTCACCCAGGTGGCCCAGGAATTCGGCCGTTCCGTCGGCGCCAATTCCGCGGAGGGCATGCTCTACCGCATCGACCTCGACCTGCGCCCGGAGGGCGATCGCGGGCTCCTCGTCATCTCGAACGAAGCCCTCGCCGAGTACTACGACGGCCAGGCCATGATCTGGGAACGCGCGGCCTTCATGAAGGCGCGTCCGGTGGCGGGCGATCTCGATTTCGGTTGGCACGTCATCCGCGAGATCGCACCCATGATCTACCGCTCGTCCATGGACTTGACGGGCATTGCCGCCATTCGCGAGATGCGCGAACGCACGGAAGAGCAACGCGCGCGCGGATCCGACGGCTTCGACGTCAAACTCGGAAGCGGTGGAATTCGAGACGTGGAACTCGTCGCCCAATCCCTGCAGCTGCTCCACGGCGGGCGCATTCCCCAGGTACGCGACCGGTCGACCCAGCGCGCGCTCCGCTACCTCGCCGAGGCCGGCGTCATTCCGCGCGAGTCCGCAGACACGCTTTCGCGCACGTACCTGTTCCTGCGCCGTCTGGAAAACCGCATTCAAATGGAGTCCGAACGCCAGACCCATCGACTTCCCGCAGCCAACACCGCGCGCGAGCGCATTGCCCGCGCGATGGACTTCGATCGCGACACCGCCCTGGCGGATTTCGACGCCGCGCTCGCGCAAGTGCGCGGGCAGATCGTCGGAACCATGGCCGAGCTCCTTCAGGAAGCACAGAGCGACAAAGTGCTCGCACTCTTCCTCCGTCACGCGCCACGCCTGTTCGAGAGCCCCGCGATGCGGGCCATGATCGAAGACCTCGCCCTGCGTTTCGCCCGCGAGATCGATGCGTCCGCCGATCCCGAACGCGCGACCAACAACCTCGATCGATTCCTCGATCGAATCGGGTCCCACCCGTTCTATTACGGGTTGTTGATGGATCGACCGGAACTCGTCCCGCGCCTGGCGGCCCTGTTCGGCGCATCGCGCTTTCTCTCTACCCTCTTCGCCTCGCATCCACAGTTGATCGAACCGGTTTTTCGCGACGCGTCCGTCGGCGTCCTGTCGTCGCGCGAGTTGCGCGCGGATCTTCAAGAACTGCGCGAAGAAGCCGGGCGTTCGGACGACGTCAACGCTTCGGAAGTCCGGCTCCGGGTGCTTCGCCACTTCCAGCACCGCCAACTCGTCAACGTGGGCTTGCTGGATCTCGGGGACCGGATCGATATCGACATCGCCCAACGGGCACTCACGGAGATCGCGGAAACCTGCATCGAAGAAGCGCTCGATTTCTCCTACGCGGAAATGGCGCGCCGCAGCGAACCGCCCCAGGGCGAGTTCCTGATCGTGGGCATGGGGAAGCTCGCCAGCCGCGAACTCAGTTACGGGAGTGATCTCGACGTCATTTTCCTCTACGACGCCCCCGCCGACGGGAGCCAAGCGCTGTCGGCCCAGGAATATTACGTGCGTCTCGCCCAACGCCTGATTGGCGCCCTGCAGACGCGAACCTCCGAAGGCGTTTGTTACGAGGTGGATTCCCGCCTGCGCCCCTCGGGCCAACAGGGTTCCCTCGTCAGCTCCATCGAATCCTTCGAGCGATACCACGCGAAATCCTCCGAAGTCTGGGAACGACAAGCGCTTTTGCGATCCCGGGCACTGACGAGTGACGGCGCATTGCCCGCGCGCTTCGAAGCCGTGCGGCAGGACATCCTGACCCGGCCCTTACCCGACGATCTGGCCCTGGAAATCCGGCAGATTCGCCAACGCTTCGAGAGTGAAGTGGGGCGCGAAGGCGCCGGGCGGCGAGACTTGAAGACCGGACGCGGCGGCCTGCTCGACATCGAGAACGTCGTCCAGTTCTTGCAATTGCGGGAGGGTTCGAAACATTCGGAGCTGCTCGAGGCGCGCCCAACGCGCGATCATTTGAAGCGCCTCGAATTCCACGGAATTCTCGCGACCCAACACGCAGAAATCCTGCTCGGGGGTTGGGCGTTTCTACAACGACTGGCGAGCCGCTTGCGCATCGTGGAGAACCGTTCGATTTCCGAGTTGCGCGAAGATCGCGCGGATCTCGACTCCGTCGCGCGCGCCCTCGGCTATGCGCCGGCCCAACACAGCGGCGACGCGCGGGTTCGCTTGCTCGACGACTATCGCCGCCACACGGAAGCGATCCGCGGCGTCTACGGACAGATCATCGGTGGCGACTCGCTTCCGTCGGATTCCTAGCCAGCACGTCACTTTCGAACAACGCCCTGCCCCCGGCCTGCAAAAGCTCCGTATAATCCCCCCATGGACGTACACGAACTCGGCCAGCGCGTGGCGGATTTGGAACGCCGGCTGTGCGCCGCGGAAGATCACCTGGCGATTCAGAACTTGAAGGCCCACTACGCGGCACTGACGGACCGCCGCTACACACGCGCCGGAGTTCGACCGCGAGACGAACTCGAACCGTTGGCCAGAGAAATCGCGAACCTGTTTACCGAAGACGCGGTGTGGGATGGGGGCAAGGGATTGGGCGTGTGTGAAGGCCGCCCGGCGATCTACGAGCGCTTCCTCGGTCCCACGCTGAAATTCTCGTGGCACTACTTCGTGAAACCGAAGATCGAAATCGAGGCGAACGCGGCGCGCGCGACCTGGGACATCCTGGCTCCGTGCACGACACAAGACGGAAAAGCGCATTGGATGGCGGGGGTCGAGGAAGACGAGTATCGCCGGGTCGATGGCCAGTGGTTGCACAGCCGCATGAAACTACGCGTGGTCTTCATGGCCTCCCACGAGCGCGGCTGGGCGTAAGACCTTCGAGCTAAGGTTTTTGTCCCGGTGGCAACACTTCGAAACCACCACTGACGGGGTCTTTGCGCAGCCGTACGTATCCACCTTCGCCGATGCTCGGTCGAACGATCAGGTTGGGATCCGCTTTGCCGACGAATCCCTTGGAGAGGTCGTCGTAGCCCAGCGGATATCGCAGCATTCCGGGCTCGCCGGTTCCCCCGAGTTCCTTCGGGATCGTGGCGTTGTCGACACCGGCGGCGACGGCTCGATTGCGCCCTTCTCCAATCACCACTTCTCCCTTGGGTCCCACCAGGACGAAGCGATCCTCGGTGCTGAAACCGCGTACGTCTTTGCTCGGCGCGACCTTCGAAGTATTGGCCAGATGTGCCTCGGCAGCGGGAAACTCGATGTGTGCACCAGGTCCGAGCTTCGCGGGGTTGCCCGCCGCATCCACGACCTTGGCGGATCCCCCGGGCGTGGGGATCCGGCTCACTCGGCGGACGGCGCCCGCCCCGGCCGGAACGAACGGAATCGCGAGTCCCGCGGTATCGAGGCCGAGATCGATCGCCGTGTCGACGCCCGGTTCCGTCACGAAGTTGAGGAGCGAGTACGCAAAAAATCCGAGATCGAACAGTGTCTCGAAGAATTCTCCGTTCGGGTCGACATTGGCCGTGGGAGCATTGCCCGCGTAGGCGTGCCCGTTCAGGTTGACGGAATTGATCCCTACGCGGTCGAAACTAGGCCCACCGAACGCACCCGCGAGTCCTGGATCAACTGAGAGAAAGCGCCCGATCGCCGGGTCGTAGTGGCGCGCGACCATGTAATGGAGGTCGCTCTCGGGATCGAATTCGTGGCCCGTAAAGTGGTGGCGCGCGTTGTCAGCGCCGGGCGCGATGGGCGCGCCGCCACCATCGACCACGCGCTGTACACCGCCGTAGGGGCGGTGCACCATCCGCTGCACGACCTCGCCGTCGCGCTGGGTCACCAATACATTCGAACCCAGCAGGTCGGAGTGGTAGAAGTGATACTCGACCGCTTGCGCGCTCGGTGCGAGCGCGACCCACACGGCCACGAGAACCGTCAGGGTCCGAATAGTTCGAGACGACGATATCGGCAAGGGGGACGTTCACCTGCGTAATAGGGTGCAACGCAACCCTATCACCCGGAACCCACGCGCAATCTTCAAGCTTCCTCAATTCCGAGGAAAGCCGAAGGGCTCGAGCGGGTCACCCGACGCCGGCCGTCAGCCGCTAGGGGATGTAGTAGGCCCCGAACAACACGAGCATCTCGTCGGTCGTCGTCACGCCGCCGCGAACGGGACAGGCGTCGCAGATCCCGTCGCCGGCGCCCGGAGCGCTGTCGCACAAGGCGTCGTCGCCGAAGCAGTCGAGGCCCTGGAAGGGCCCGCCCAGGCACTTCACGCCCCGCATCGGATCGGTCGGTATCCCGGCATCCGGACAGGGCCCACCGACCGGCAACGTCAACCCGAAGATCGGCGGCGGCACGTTGGAGGTCGATTGCTGCTTCACGGACGGGCTTCCGATTCCGGATCCGTTGTCGTAAACCGCGCAATACAGATAGGAGCGATCTTCCACCACCGGGCTCGGATGGGAGACCGGCGGGTCGAAGGTGAGCTTCACCGGATCCTGATAATCGAAACTCTCGTAGATGCAGTCCCCGGGGCCGTTCCCGACCAAGCACGGGTCGTTGGGCGGCGGACCGCAATAGGGAACCCCCGGTTCCTCGGAACAGAAGAAGGCCCCCTCCGGGCACGGCGGCTGACAGCGTGCATTCGGGGGACTCCAGATGCGGAAGCGCACGCCGCGTTCGTGCATGTGGGAGAAGAGTTCGAACATCTCCGCGTCCTGGGGAATCGTGTAGGTGCGGCAGTACTCGCGCGTTTCGTAGGGCGGCACGTCCTGGGCAAAGATCGAATCCGTGTCGAAGATCTGCTGAAGCGGGAAATCTTCGTGGTCGGAATCGGCGAAGTCGATGTTCAGATACATGCTCATGGTCGAATCGCCCAGGGTTCGATTGAAGGCGTGGGAGTTCCAGGCGATCTGCCCCACCATCGGCATGTAGTCGAACACACCGGTCGGGAAGGGACGTTCGAAGAAGGGCTCGGTCGTCGTGATGATCTGAGGGGAGAGTCCACCCGAGAACAAGTTCGACGCACTGGAGAAATCGAGATTGGTGAAATCCGGCGGCCCGAATCCGAGACACGCCACCGAGGACACGACCTTTCCACTGCAACCCGGATTGATGCCCGTCGCGGGATCCACGTCCGTGGGATCACAGGGCTCGCCGTTCAACGGGTTGTCGGGGTCCTGGAATTTGTAGGTGTAGGGCGCGAACTTCGGATGATCCCAAGACGAGCCGCCGCGATACAGACGCACGATCGTGTGGTGGGACTGAGGATCTTGACTGAGCGAAAGCTGCTGGACCCGAACGCATTGGTTGCCCGGGTTCACGGCGGACTGAATCGGAACACACGTGTTGGTCGCCCCCGCACAATCCGTGTCGTCCTGGCACGCGGTATCGAGGTCTTCGCTGCACGCCTTCAAGAATTGCCATTCCGGCGGACACGGCACGATGGCTTCGGCGGGGACCAGATCGGTCTGAGTGAGATCGTAGTGGGTCGCGAAACAGATCTCGTCTTCGAACTCGGCCGGTAGCGGCCAGGGCGTCGACTGAACCTGGAATCCCTCGCCCGCGGGCGGCGGGTCCGGTACCGGAATGATGAGCGGGTCCGGAGGCGGCAGGCAACTCGCCAATAGGGTCGACGTTCCCTCCACCACGCGATCGCGCGGCGCTCCGCCCAGAATCCAAAGCCTCACGGCTTCGAGGTGCTCGGGCGTAAGCGGTGTCCCGCTTACGGGCATCGAGGTTCCACCGAATTGGGGTGTCGTTCCATTGACTCCGGCCGAGACCTTGTCGTGCAAGAAACTCAGCAACTCTTCGCCCGGGAACACGCGATCGACGCCATAGGTGGGCGATGCGACGCCCACCAGGGAGTCGTAAGAATTTCCTTCGCGCAAGTCGAGATCGCCTTGCTGGGTCGACCCATGGCAGATCCCCGACGAGCATCCGTACACGGCGGAATCGAAAATCACCGATTGGATGGCGTCGAACGTGGTGGCGAAGGTTTCACCGGTACAGACCGCGATGCCGCAATGACGATCACAGCCATCGTCCTCGACGAGGTTGCCGTCATCACAGGTCTCCCCGGCTTCGACGATGCCGTTTCCGCAGGCCTGCGCGGGACAATCTACGGGCCGCAGCGCCTGCTTGGCCCGGAAGTTTCCGACCGCGTTCTTCTTGATCTCTCCGCCGAACTCCGCGCAATACCATTCGTCGTCGAGGCGCAGATGAACCCGCACGAGACTCTGGGGGCCGTCCAGACTCCACGCCCAATTTTCCCCGCCGCCTTTGATGTGCAGCTTGCCCGGCCGCAGGGTGACCTGTTTGATGCCGCCCTGCGTTCCCTGGCGATCCCGATAGCGATAGCCGCGCAGGGATCCACTGCGATCTAAGGTCTTCCACAAACTGGGATCGAGGGTGATCAGACCGGTGTGACCGGCGTTGGGGCCTTCGCCGCCGATCCAAAGCGAGGCGCCTTCGGCCGCGGGATCGTGGGCCATGGTGATGGAAGGGTCGGCGGACGTTCGAAACGCGAAGTTGTGCTTGCGCGGCGCGCGATCCGTGCGGATCACGAGCTTCTTGCCCGAGATTCCGTAGGTCGCGTCATGGGCGTCCGCCGCCGCCGGAAGCAGGGCCAAGACCAACACAAAAGAGAGGATTTGTCGCACCGCACCGCCCTCCTAGAGCGCGTATCGTAACATTACTTCGCGTAAAGTTCGCATCCGGGGCGAAGACCCATCCGTGGCCACTGCAGCAAATTGGGTGCATGGCGGCGGGGGCTCAGTTCCCCTGATCAGTTCCCCTGATATTTGGGAGCGCGCTTCGCGAAGAAGGCCTCCATCCCTTCGCGTGCATCGGCGGTGCGCGACGCATCCGAAATCGCACGCGTTTCGAGCTCCATCTGGGTTTCCAGGGATTCGTTGCCGCTGTGGAGCACGAGCTTCTTCACGAATCCGTAGGCCTGGGTCGGGCCCTGGGCCAAGGAGGCCGCCAAGGCGTCCACCGTGGAAACCAGATCCGCTTCGGGAACCACCTGGTTGACGATCCCCCAATCCGCGGCTTCGGCGGCGGACAAGGTGCGGTTGGTCAGCATCAATTCGAGGGTGCGGCGATGGCCGATCAATCGCGGCAGGTAGTAGGTGGAGCTTCCGTCGGGCGCGAGTGCGACGCGGGTGTACGCCATGGTGAATTTCGCAGACTCCACCGCGATCGCGAGATCCGTCGAAGCCACCAGGCTCATCCCGGCGCCCGCCGCCGTGCCCTGAACCGCCGCAATCACCGGTGCGCGCATGCGCGCAAAACGCGAAATCGCCGCGTGCAGATGGGTGGTGATCTCTTTGATGTAGGCAGGCACGGATTCCGCACCGGCGAAGGACGCGAGGTCCCCCCCGGCACAGAACATCTTGCCCTCGGCCCGGATCACCACGGTGCGAACCTGCGGATCTTCGTCGCAGCGGATCGCCGCGGACATCAGCTCCTGCGCGGTCAAGAGATCGATGGCGTTGGCGGCTTTGGGCCGGTTGAGTGTGATGCGCGCCACTCCTTCGCGAATGTCGAACAGAATGTTTTCGTAGCTCATGATTCTCCCGTCCTTTTCAAATCCTGTCGCAGCGTTTGCCCCGAAAGATAGAAGAAGATGGCGGAAAGGCCGCCGATCAACGTGACGCAAAGCAGCGAATAGCGAATCGCCTCGTCCCCGTAGCTCGTCGCCAGACGATCGTTGAGAACGCCGACGACGAAGGGCCCCAAACCGAGTCCCACGATATTGAGGATGAAGAGCAAGATCGCCGACGCGGTCGCACGCATGCGCAGCTTGACCAGACCCTGGGTCATGGACCACAGCGGGCCCACGTACATCGCACCGAGCACGTAATAGATCGCGAACGAGGCGAGGGCCGTTCCGGGATTCGGAAGCAGCAGGAAACCGACCGCGAACGGCAACCCCACCAGGGACACGAGGGCGGACAGCCAGACGTACCAACGCGCGTCGCGAACGCCCAGTCGATCCCCCAGCCAGCCCCCGGACAGGGCCCCCACACTTCCGAACACACCGATGATCACGCCCAACTGCGAACCGATTTCCATGCTCGCCATACCGTGAACCCGACCGAGGAACGCGGGGCCCCAGGCGAGGAACGCGTACCCCTGCAGGGACTGACACGAAGCGGCGACGACGAGCCAAAGGAACGAACGCAGGGAAACGAGGTACCGCAGGGCCTCGCGCAGGGGGATCACGTCTTCGGCGACGGCGTTTTCCGAATAGCCGCGCGGCAGTTCCCGAACCGTAAAACGCACGAGCAGTGCCAAGGGCAAACCCGCGAGGCCGACGGCGATGAAGGCCGTGCGCCAATCGAAGTGCGTGACGATGTAGGCGCCGCCGAGATACGCGCCCATGGCGCCGAGATAGATTCCGGTCGCGTAGATCGAGAGCGCCGTCGCGCGCCGCTCCGGCGGGAAATAATCCGAGATCAACGCATGGGAGGGCGGACTCCCGGCGGCTTCGCCGACACCGACGAACATCCGCGCCAGGGCCAACTGAAGCGCGCTGCGCGCAAGGCCCGATGCCGCAGTCATGGCGCTCCACAGGGTGAGCCCAATCGCGATGACGGTGCGGCGCGATGCCCGGTCCGCAAACCGGGCGATGGGGATTCCGGCAAGGGTGTAGAAAAACGCGAAGGCGGGTCCCAGCAGAATCCCCATCACCGTGTCGGAAACACCCAGCTCTTCGCGAATCGGTTTCACCAGGATCGAAAGCAATTGCCGGTCCACGAAATTGAACACGTAGACGACGAAGAGAACCGCCAAAACGTAATTCGAGTAAGCGGGCGAAGGGCGTTCGGACTCGTTCACCGAGACGCCGCCTGCTGGCTTCCGGCCAACACCGCGCGCGCGGCATCTCCCGCGCGGATCGCGGCTTCCCGAGGCGGAAGCTCCGCCAGGGAGTCGGAAAACACCTCCACGCCGATCGGCGCCGGCGAGGATCGCTCCCCGAGGATCTGGAGAATCTCGATCAGATCGATGTCGCCCTCGCCCGGCAGGAGACGCCGATGCAATGTCTCGTCCACCGGGTCCGGTTCCGGACGCGTCGGCGCATCGTTGATTTGAACCGAGAGAATCTGCTCCCCGGGAATCTCGCGCAGGCGCTCGTTGGCGAGTCCGCCGCGAAACTGGTGCCACGCATCGAGGGTGATTCCCCCGTTGACGCGTCCGGCCTGGGTGACGACCCGCGACGCGTGCAGCGCGTCGGGTAGCGGCGACCAGGGAAGAAACTCCAGATGCACCAGAAGATCGTGCTCGGCGGCCCGATCGCACAAGGCCGCGAAGGCCGACACGACGCGATCGATTCCAGGATCTTTTTCCGCCACGAGGATCGCGTTGATCGATCGCGCGCCAAGGGCATCGGCAATCTCGTAGAACTTCTCCTCGCTCGAATCGAAGAACGCGTCACCGGATGCGTTCGCGCTGGCACCGATCCCGCTCCCGGCCAACCAATTCATGAGCGGGTCGACTTCCGCAAGTGCGAGCCCGTGGTCGGCCATCATTTGCTTCATGTCCGCCGGCGAAAGCCCGTCGGCGAGGGCGCGCTCATAATCGTGAGCGAACAGCGAGATCCCGCGAAACCCGCCGGCCGCCGCCGCCTCGACGCGTTCGCGAAAACTCGCCATTCCGATCGTGCCTGCACACAGGACCAGATCCCGCGGCTTCAGCATCGGGAATCCTCGCGCAGCGCAGCAACGCCTTTCGCGAGCGCCTCCAGAAAGGGTTTGATTTCAGCGGGGGCGCGCGCAAAGCGCGCCAGCGCAAAGGCCGCCACGCTGACCCCGGCTTCGCGCAAAGCCGGGAGCTGAGCCAGGGTGGCGTCGAGATCGGGGCCTCGCCCCGCGCTCCGCACCACCGGCACGTTGGCGCGCACGCCGAGGCGTGCGGGGTCGCGCCCGGCGGCCGAGAAACCGTCGCGCAAGCGCGCGATGCCCTCTCGCAGTTCCGATCCGTTCTCCGACAAAGGCATCCAACCGGCCCCGTATTCCGAAATACGCACGACGTTGCGGTCGGTCGGCGGGATCCCGAACCAGAGCGGTGGCCCGCCGGCGCTGTAGGGGCGCGGCTCACACCAAAGTTGTTCGAAGCGTACGGTTTCGGATTCGAAGGAAGCCGGCGATTCCGCCCACAGCGCCCGGCACGCACCCAGGGTGTCGTCGAGGCGTCCTGCGCGCCCGGCGAACGGAACCCCCGAGGCTTCGAACTCTTCGCGCTGCCAGCCGAGTCCGATCCCGACGTCGACGCGTCCCCGGGACAGAACGTCGAGGGTCGCGAGCGTCTTCGCCAACAAGAGCGGCGGGCGCAGCGGAGCAATCAGGACCCCCGTTCCCAATCGAATTCGTTCGGTTGCACCCGCCATGGCGGCGAGGGTCGTCGTGGGTTCGAGCCACGGCTCCGTGTTCGAGAAGGGAAAGATTCCGTAGGGGTACGCGCGCGTGTTCTCGCCGATGGCCAGATGATCGGGAACGACGATCTGATCGATCCCCGCCGCTTCCGCATCGCGCGCGAACGCCAGCACACCCGCCAGGTCGCCACCAAAGAGTTTCGACAGACCCGAGAGCGTAATCGAGATGGCGAGGGGATCGGGGCCCCCGTCGCTCACGTCGCGCTACTCGCTCTTTGCGCCCGGCGTGAAGCGGATCGGAAGCGAGGCATAGCCCTGCACGAAGTCGGTCCGCAGGCGTTCCGCGCGGTCGAGGTCCACTTCGAAATCCGGAATCCGAGCCAGGGTTTCCTCGAGACACACCCGCCCTTCGAGCTTCGCGACGTTGATCCCCAGACACGAATGCGTTCCGTGACCGAAGGACAGAATCCGCGGCGAAACGCGGTGAATATCGAAGGCGTCGGGTTTTTCGAATTCCCGCTCGTCGCGATTGCCCGACGGGTACAGGAACAATACCGGCTGACCTTCGCGCAGGGATTGGCCACGGAGTTCGAAATCCTTGATCACCGTCCGACACAAGAATTGGGTCGGCATATCGATCCGCAGTACCTCTTGGAACGCGTTCGGGATCAGACTCGGATCCGCCACACATTCCGCTCGCTGATCGGGATTCTGGGCCAACCGCACCATGCAGTTGGCGAAAACCTTGGGGAAGGTTTCCGCGCCACCGATGATGAGCATGGAGAGGTGGGAGGCGATTTCCTCGTCCGCGTACCTGCGTCCCGCCACTTCCGCATTGCGGAAGGTGTTGATGACGTCGTCCGCGTTGTCGTTGCGATCGCGCCGTCCCTTCAGGAGATCCATGAAATATTGATTGAGTTCCACCGCCGCGGCGAGCCCATCTTCGGTCATGCCGTCGACCCCGGGCTCCCGCTTGAAGAAGCGCCACACCAATTCGTTGAGAATCGGTCCGTCCTCTTGGGGGAATCCATTCACCACGCAGGCCACGGTGACCGCGAGCTGCGAGGCAAAATCCGCCATCACGTCGCACTCTCCGCGCTCGATCACATCGTTGATGAGCCCCTTGGCGAGCCCGCGCATCAGCGGCTCCAAATTCGAGACGGCGCGCGGTTGAAAGAACTGGCGCACCTGGGCGCGCAATTCCGTGTGTTCCGGCGGGTCCATGAGATTGATCATCGGCGTAACCGGCTGCACTTTGGTGAGGACGTGGGAGGAGGTCGTTCCCTTGGCGGCCGAGAGATGTTCTTTGTCTTCGCTCTCGTTCCAGATGTCGTCGAAGCGCGACAACGCCCAGGCGTCGTATTCGACGATGTGGTAGACGGGCGCTTCTTCGCGCAGTTGCTTGTAGATGGGATGGGGGTTCTCCATCACGGCATCGGAGAACGGGTTGTATTCCACCATGGGTCAGGCTCCTCCGGAAAAGGCGGCTGAAGGGGGCGCAAAAGCGCCCGGATGATTAAGAACGGAACGTATAGTATCGTAATCCCCCGGCGACGGTGCGAGAAACCGCGGCGCGCCGCCCCCGCCCCAGGGGCCCGGGCCAGGCGCACCTAAATATTTGATTCTAAAAAAGAAAAACGAGGTCTCGATGTCGATCAAAAATGTGGTTCTCGTCGATGGCGCCCGCTCGGCCTTCGCCCGCGGCGGCCGTGGCAAGCTCGTCGCCACGCGCATGGACGAAGCCGGCGCACAGATCTTGCGCGCCCTGCTCGATCGCAATCCGGCGGTCCCGGACGGCCTGATCGAAGATGTGGGGGTCGGGAATGTCGGTGCGCGCGGCGAGTTCGCGTACCTCGGGAATATCCAACGCCTGGCGGGGCTCCCCCTCGAGGCCTGCGCGTTTCACTCGAACCGACAATGCGGATCCAGTATGGAGACCCTGCACCGGATCGCGATGTCGATCATGCTCGGTCAAATCGAATGCGGCGTCGCCATGGGGATCGAGCGCATGGGCCGCGGCCTGATGGCGGCGGGTCCGAAACCCACCCGCGTGACGCAATTCAATCCGCGAACCGCGGAGCTCAACGCCGCGCAACTGGCTCCGGCGCCGGACCACGATCGATACTTCTCGGTTCCATTTCCGGAATACATCCGCCAGTCGCCGTGGCTCCAGACCATGACCCAAACCGCCCAGAACGTGGCCGAGGTCTACGGTCTCGAGCGCAAGGCCCTCGACGAATACGCGGTGCAGAGCCACGCGCGCGCCCAGGCGGCCCACGATGCGGGAGTCTACAAAGGCGAGATCATTCCCCTCGAAGTCGAAGACCCAGTCTTCGACGACAAGGGCCACTGGGTCGAAGAGGAAACCGGGCCGAAGGTGGTATTCGAGCGCGACGAATGCATCCGACCGGGTACGACGCTCGAAAAGCTCCAGAGCCTGAAGCCCATCGGCGGCATCCGGAGTTTCGGCGACAAAGAGATCGTCATCACGGCGGGCAACTCCTGCCCCACCAACGACGGCATTTCCGCCGCACTCTTGATGAGCGAAGACAAAGCGCGCGAGCTCGGCCTGAAGCCCCTGGCCCGCATCGCCGGGTTTGCGGTCGGCGGCGTGAAACCGCAGGTCATGGGACTCGGTCCCGTCGTCTCGTCGAAGAAAGCCTTTGCCCAAGCGGGGATCACGGCCGACGAGATCGATCGCGTCGAGTTCAACGAAGCGTTCTCCGCCCAGGTATTGCCGTCGGTGCAGGAATTGGGAATTCCCCTGTCCAAGGTGAACGTCAACGGTGGCTCCCTCGCCATCGGGCACCCCCTCGGCGCCACCGGCGCGCGCCTGGTCACGACCGTCGCCCTGGAGTTGCGGCGCAGCCAAACGCGTTACGGGCTTGCCACCCAATGCATCGGAGCGGGCATGGGAATTTCGACCGTCCTCGAGCGCGTCGAGTAAGGCGGAGAACGACGATGTCAGAAGCGGGAACCAGCGCCGGACGCCCCCGCAGCGAGGAGGCCCACCAAGCCATTCTCGATGCGACCCTCGAGTTATTGGCCGAAGTGGGTTTTTCGGCGCTTACCGTCGAAGGCGTCGCCCAACGCGCAGGGGTGGGCAAAGCGACGATCTATCGCCGCTGGGCAGCAAAGCTTCCGCTCGTAATCGAAGCCTTCAACCAACTTCCGGGCCTCGAAGAGGCCGATACCGGAAATGTCGTCGACGACTTGAAACAGATGCTCCAGAGCTATCTGCAATTGTTCAACTCGACGCCCCTGGCCACGGTGCTTCCGAGCCTCGCGGGCGAACGCGCCCACAACACCGATCTCACCGCCTTGTTCGACCCGGTCACCAAACAGCGGCGTCAACCCTTGATTCGCGCCCTCGAGCGCGGTGTCGAACGCGGTGAGCTCCCCAAAGACCTGGACCTCGATCTGGCCGCGGACCTGATCGTGGGCCCGATCGCCGTGCGCCTCTTCTTCACCGGTCGCAAAGTGAATCCGCGCATCGTCGGTCCGATCGTCGACCTCGCCCTGCGCGGATTGGCGAACCCACGCCCGTGAAAGAGATCGCGGGCATCCGTCGGGATTCGGTGGCGCGGTTCTTTCGCGAGCAGGTTCCGGGCGGTGACGGCGATCTCGATTTCGAACTGATCTCGGGCGGAAAATCGAATCTGACCTACAAGGTCCGAAGTGGCCACCACACCTGGGTGCTGCGCCGCCCTCCCCTGGGCCACGTGCTCCCCACCGCCCACGACATGAAGCGCGAATTCCGCGTCCTTCACGCGTTGCGCGACACGGACGTCCCCACGCCGCGCACGATCGCGCTCTGCGAGGACCCGGCCGTCAACGAGATGCCCTTCTACGTCATGGACTACACGCCGGGCGTGGTGCTCGCGGATGCGCTGCCGGCGGGTTTCGCCGAGAAAACCGAGGACCGCCGCCGCGCGAGCCTCGCTTTGGTCGATGCGCTGGTGGCATTGCACTCCGTCGACTCTGCGTCCGTGGGTCTCGGGGATTTCGGCCGGCCCGCCGGGTACCTCGAACGTCAGGTCCGGCGCTGGACCCAGCAATGGGAACGGTCCAAGACCGACGAACTTCCCGCGGTCGACGCCCTGCTCGGAAGACTGAGCAACGCCCTACCCACCTCCCCGACCCCCAGCATCGTCCACGGCGATTATCGCTTCGGCAACATGGCCCTCGATCCCGCCGATCCGGGCCACATCCACGCCATCTTCGATTGGGAAATGTCGACCCTCGGCGATCCGCTTTCGGATTTGGGATACACGCTGATCTACTGGGCCGAACCCGGTGAGGACGACGTCACCGGTGGCCTCACCGCCAGCGCGGTCACCGCCCAGCCGGGCTTTCTCTCCCGGGCGGAAGTCATCGACGCCTACGCGACGCGCAGCGGGCGCGATGTCAGCGCCATCGATTTCTACCAGGTGCTCGCCCTGACGAAGCTCGCGGTCATCAGCGAAGGCATCTACGCCCGCTATCTCCAGGGAAAGACCTTCGGCGAAGGCTTCACGGGAATGCAACGCGCCGCCGACGACATCGCCCGACGCGCAACGGAAATCGCGCAAGCCTCTCCCGATCCCCGTTTGCGGGGTTAGTTCGAGAGATTGAAATTCGTCGTTGGCTGGGCGGACCCGAGCGTGGGAAGCGCCGCTAGCAACCCCGGAAGCGCGGGTTTCGCTTTTCGAGCATGGCCGCGATGCCTTCCTTCGCGTCTTCGGTTTCGAGGGTTCTCGATTGGGCATGGGCTTCGTCGTGTGCGGCGGAAACCGGATCCCAATCGAGATTCCGATAGATCGACTGTTTGGTCCAGCGCACCGCCAGGGGCGCGGCGCCGGCGATCTCCTCCGCCAGGGAGCGCGCCTTGGCGAGCACCTGATCGCCCGGGACCGCGTAATTGGCGAGGCCGAGCTGGCAGGCTTCTTCGCCCGTGACGATGCGCCCGGTCAGCAGCAGCTCCGTCGCGCGCGGCAGACCGATCAAACGCGGCAACAGGTACGTGGTCGCCATTCCGGGGTGGAGTCCCAAACGCGTGAAGTTCGCGCCGTACTTCGCCGTCGCATTGGCGACGCGCAGGTCACACACCAACGCCAAACCCAATCCGCCCCCCACCGCGTGGCCCTGCATGGCCGCAATGACGGGAACCTCTACGTCGAGCATCGAGAGAAACGGTCGGTACATCGCGAAGGAACGCTCGTTGGGCGCCCGGTAGCCCCGATCCGTGGAATCCTCGCGCTGGGCGCCGGATTTGAAATCCGCCCCTGCACAAAAACTCGAGCCCTTTCCGGTCACGATCAAGCATCGAACGCTCTCGTCGTCGCGCACGCGCGCCGTCGACTCCCGCAATCCTTCGAGCACGTCGTCCGTCATGCTGTTGCGGTTGTCGGGACGGTTCAGGGTGAGGACGGCGATGTGATCTTTCACATCGAGCAGGACGGCGGGTTCCGGCACGCAGGCTCCTTGACCGAGGGGGGTTGGCTTCGGCCCGAGACTATACCCCGGCACCCAGGCCGCTTCTCTGCCTCGAAATTCGTGGTCTCCGGCACCCGCCGCCCATCGGGGGTCGGCTTCTTCGCGCCCCAATGGAAGGCGAAAACTGCCGCCGGGGCGACGGTCGCGTTCGGAGAAAGCCCTTCATTGCCGCGACGTGTGTAGAATAGGCCCGCACACCAAGGAGGGTTCAGCGTGGCTGCATTCATGAAGGGATTCGACTCACAAACCTACGCGCTCATGCGCATCGTCACGGGGCTCTTGTTCCTCTGGCACGGTGCCCAGAAGCTGATCGGGTTTCCCAAGGACGCGCCCGATGCGCCGGCCTTCATTCTCTACGTGGCAGGTCCCATCGAACTCTTCGGCGGGATTCTGGTGATGATCGGATTGATGACGCGCTGGGCGGCGTTCCTCTGCAGCGGCCTGATGGCCTGCGCGTACTGGATGGCTCACGGCACCAAAGCCCTGTTCCCGCTCTTGAACGGCGGCGAACTCGCGATCCTCTATTGCTTCGTGTTCCTCTTCATTTCCGCCCACGGACCGGGAATCTGGTCCGTCGATGGAGCCCGTAGCGCCGACTAACCCCAACCGGAGGAATCAACCATGTTGCGCCGATCCACCCTCGTCGCACTGTTCAGCCTGGTGCTCGCGGTTTCCGCGAGCGCCCAGAACTTCCGCGTCATGGTCACCAACGACGACGGAGTCGGCGCCGCAGGCATCTCCATGCTGGTCGACGCCCTGGCGGCGAACCCGAATCTCGACATCACGGTGATTGCCCCCCTCACGAACCAGAGCGGCAGCGGAGACAACATCACGACCGCGCCCTTCGACGTCACGGCCGCGACCACCGCCGGCGGCTTCCCCGCTACCGCGGTCGATGCCTTCCCCGCAGACACGGTACTGCTCGCAGTTCGCGAGTTGATGTCGCCGCCGCCGGATCTGGTGGTCTCGGGAATCAATCAAGGCCAGAACATCACGCGCGAGATCAGCGAGCTTTCGGGAACCGTGGGCGCCGCACTGACCGCCGGACGCCTGGGCATTCCCGCCATCGCGGTGAGCCAGGGTCTGGTCGCCATCGACTACAGCGCCACGGCGACCTACGTCGCGAATCTCGTGGAAGACCTCCGCCGCAAGAAGGGTCTTCGGAAGAAGCTCGAATCCAAATCCGGCCGCGACCAGCGCATCGTGTTGAATGTGAATTTCCCCACCTGTACGAGCGGATCGATTCGCGGCGTCGAGCTGGTCCCCCTCGGCGAACTGTCCACGATCGCAAGCTACGACCTGTTGATGGACGTCGGCGGAGTTCAAACCTACGAAGCCGTGGCGAGCAGTGGAAACGCGTTCGCGGTGGACTGCACCTCGCTGCTGGAGAAGCCCGGCTCGGATCTGGAAGCCATGAACAACGGCTTCGCCTCGGTGACGCCCCTCAACCCGGACCTGACAGTCGATTCCAAGCTCAAGCGCTTTCGATTCGTGGAGAAGATCGACTTCCAATAGCGACCGAGCGCCTTTTCCCGATTTCGCCGCCAAGCCCCCGCACGCACTCGCTGGCTCGGGGAGGGCCTGGGCGCGGGATCCGCCCCGAAGCGGCCCGCCCCCCCATCGACTAAAGTCTCTCGAAACGGAGGATCCCATGCACGACCTAGTCATCCGCGGCGGAAACATCGTAGACGGAACCGGCGAAGCCGCTCGCACCGGAGACGTCGCCATCGACGGCGACCGCGTCACCTCCGTCGGCGGCACAGCGGGCCCGGCCCAGCGCGAAATCGACGCTTCCGGTCTGCTCGTCACCCCGGGCTGGGTCGACATTCACACCCACTACGATGGACAGGTCACCTGGGACCCGCACTTGACGCCCTCTTGCTGGCACGGCGTCACGACCGTGGTCATGGGAAACTGCGGCGTTGGTTTTGCACCCGCCAAGCCGGATCGCCACGAGTGGCTGATCGGCTTGATGGAAGGCGTCGAAGACATTCCCGGTACCGCGCTGGCGGAAGGCATCAACTGGTCGTGGGAGAGTTTCCCCGAATACCTCGATGCGCTGGACGCGATGCCCCGCTCCTTGGACGTCGGCACCCAGGTTCCCCACGGTGCCGTGCGCGCCTACGTGATGGGCGAACGCGGCGCCAAGAACGGCAAACCCACGGCGGAAGACATCGAGCAGATGGCCGCCATCGTCAAAGAAGGGATCGCAGCGGGTGGCCTCGGCTTCTCGACTTCGCGCACCATGCTCCACCGCGCCATCGACGGCGAACCCGTACCCGGCACCTACGCGGAAGAAGACGAGATCTTCGGGATCGGCCGCGTACTCGGCGAACTCGGTCAGGGCGTGTTCGAAATGGCGTCGGATCTGGCGCCGGAAGAAAAAGAACTCGATTGGATGGAACGCCTATCCCGCGAGACCGGACGCCCGGTCACCTACGCGCTGTTGCAAAACGACTTCGATCCCGCCCAATGGGAGCGACTGCTGAAGGCGACGGAACAGGCGGCGGCGCGCGGTTCGAAGGTGACGGCGCAGATCGCGGCGCGTCCTACGAGTTTGTTGTTGGGCTTCGAGAGCACCGCACACCCCTTCATGGCGCACCCGAGCTATGAAGCCATCGCCCACCTGCCCTTGCCCGAGCGCGTCGAACGCATGCGCGATCCCGCGTTTCGCAAGCGCATTCTGTCGGAGAAGCCGAACTTCGAGAATCCCGTGGCGGGCTTCATCGCTTCGGCGTTCCACAAACTCTTCCCGCTCGGCGATCCGCCGGATTACGAGCCGACCGCGGACAAGAGCGTCACCGCCATCGCGGAGCGCGAAGGCAAGCCCGCGGAAGAGGTCGTATTCGACCTCATGATGCAGCGCGACGGCCGGGAACTGCTCTACTTCCCGTTCCTCAACTACACGGGTTTCGATTTCGAACCGATCCGCACCATGCTCATGCACCCGCAAACCGTGAATTCCCTGTCCGACGGCGGCGCGCACTGCGGCATCATTTGCGACGCGAGCACGCCCACCTATCTCCTGACCCATTGGGCGCGGGACCGCAGCCGGGGCGAGCGTTTGCCGCTCGAGTATCTGGTGAAGCGCCAGACCCAGGACACCGCGCGTCTGTATGGATTCGAAGATCGCGGCACCCTGGAACCGGGCATGCTGGCGGACGTCAACGTGATCGACTTCGAGAATCTTTCGATTGCCGCGCCGCAAATGGTCTTCGACCTACCCGCCGACGGACGTCGCTTGATTCAAAAGGCCTCGGGTTACCGAACCACCGTCAAGAGCGGCCGCATCACCTTCGAGAACGGCGAGGCCACGGGCGAGATGCCGGGCAAGCTCCTGCGAGGCCCCCAGAGCGCCTGACGGGATTCTCGGCGTCGCATCCGGGTACGTTTCCTTAGGGCAAGGCGAACGCGATGAGGGCGTCGCCGGGTTCCGACCAACCGTGGCCCCCCGAAGCGATCACGACGTATTGGCGACTCGATGGCGTCAGGCGATAGGTGAGCGGTGTCGCGTTCGCGGTGTAGGGCAATCTGGAATTCCAGATCTCCGCTCCGTTGTCCGCATCGAAGGCCCGCAGGAATTTATCGGTGGTCGCGCCGATGAAGATCAGTCCACCCGCGGTCGCGATCGAACCCCCGAGATTCGGTGACCCCAACGAGAGCCACATGGGAAAGGGAGCCTGGTCCCGCGTCGTGCCGAGCGTCGACTCCCACAGCACTTTCCCGGAAACGAGATCGACCGCCGTGAGCGTTCCCCAGGGCGGAGGATTGCAGGGCGCGCCGAAGTTGGAGAGCAGGGGCCCGCGCTTGAGCCCGTAGGGGGTGCCCGCCATGGGGTAGAGCTCTTCGGGATAAACGACGGAAGCCGCGTCCATCCCCTCGTAGTCGGCCCGCGGGATCAGTTGCGTCACCTGCGGCATCCGCATCTGGTTGACGAACAAGACGTTGTGTTCGACGTCGATCGACACGCTTCCCCAATTGGGGCCCCCCGCGGAACCCGGATACTGAATCGAACCTTCGAAGGACGGGGGCGTGAAGATGCCCTCGGAGCGGAGCCCGGCGATGCGCTTCGCACAATGGCGCCGATCCCAGGGCGTAAACCCCCAAGCGTCTTCGGGTGTCAATGCAGCGGGATGAAGCGGCGCCGGATGCGTGGGAAACGGTTGCGTGGGAGAGAGTTTCTCGCCGGGAACATCGCTCTGGGGAACCGGGCGCTCCTCGACCGGGAAGAGCGGCGCGCCATCGGTGCGGTCCAGCAAGAAGAGATGCCCCATCTTCGTGGCTTGAACGACGGCCGGGCGCACACCCTCCGGCGTGGGAAAATCGAATAGAACGGGCTGGGATGCGACGTCGTAATCCCATACGTCGTGGTGCACGGTTTGGAAATACCAACGCACGCTGCCGTCCACGGCATCGAGCGCCACGACGGAACTCGCATAATGGTCGAGGCCGTTGCGGTACCCCGCGAAATAATCGGGCGCCGCGTTGCCGGTCGGGACGAAGACCAGGCCGCGCGCTTCGTCGCCCGAAAGGATCGACCAGACGTTGGCGGTTCCCGCGGTGTAGTTGCCACCGGCGTCGGACGGGGAGGTACGCCCGGGCGGAAGCGGATCCCAGGCCCAACGCAGGGCGCCGGTGCGCGCGTCGAAGGCCCGCACCACACCCGCCGGTGCATCGGCGCGCAGGTTGTCGGCGACCAGGGCGCCGACGACCACGACATCGCGAATCGCCAGCGGGGGCGACGTCACGTAGTACTCCCAGGCGGGTGCATCGCCGATGCGGTCGCGCAGGGCGACGCGTCCCTCCACACCAAAATCGCCGCACGGCTGTCCGGTTTTCGCGTCGAGGGCGATCAATTCCGAATCCACGGTGCCCGTGAAGATCCGCTGGGAACAGCTGCCGGTGTCAATTCCGGGATCGCGCCAATAGGTGACGCCGCGGCACGTCAGCGGATAGGGACCTTCGAGTTTCGTGTTTCGCAATTCGGGATCGAAGGTCCAACGTTCGGCACCGGTTTCGGGGTCGAGGGCAATCACGCGATTCATTCCGGTGCAGAAATAGAGCGTGTCGTCGGCCACGATCGGCGTGGCGTTGAAGGAGGTCCGGCTGATTTCTCCTTCGCCGTCGGAAATATCGCCGTGGTTGTACTGCCAGGCAATCTCGAGGGAATCGATGTTGTGACGGTTGATTTGGGTGAGCGGCGAATAGCGCAGTCCCCCCGCATCGCCGCCGTAGTGGGGCCAGTCTGCCGTGGGACCGGACAGATCCACCTCGACCGGGGGCGGCGCCCCGCACGACAGGACGAGAATCGCGCCCAGGAGACCGCGGGCAATCGACATTTGCAATCCGAAGTGCCCGATCTTCCCGCCCCCCAACCCGGTACGCGACCCGCTGCGCAAGCTACCGGGAATCGCCGAAATCGACGCGCGCGAGAACCTTACGCCAAATCGCGCATGAGCGTCGAGCGGCGGCGAACGGCGGGGTTAGGGGGCGAAGTTGGCGAAGTCGATGGAGCGCAGGGCGATTCGATCGAAGGATTCGAAATACAGGTAGTAGCTTCGATCCGGCCGAATGGACGGGCTGCGAAAGCGACGGAAGAAAAACGGCGGGATGTTGCGCTTGAAGCTCTCGGTGTAGAGCGCAGACTCTTCGGCCGAGGGAGGGCGCTTCGCCCGCGGCGGACCGAACCACTCGCGCACCTCGCCGTAATTCCCGACGATCATGCGGATGCGGGCTCCGCGGATCGGCTTCTGGCGCGCGCCAAATTCGATCAGCAGCCCGTAGCTCCCGTCTTCATTCTCGATCCAGCGCCGCGTGCGGACGTAGCGCGAACGATCCCCGCGCATGATCTCACCCAGTCCCCCTTCGATGCGGGGATTCGGGTCGCTTCCGATCGAAAGCGCGTCGGAATCCGCCGCGGCCCCGGGGGCGAGCAGCGAAACCATGGCGCAAAGACAAAGGGAGTTGGCAAGCAGCCAATATTGCGGCTTCAACGAAATGAAAACCATGTATGGGTGTCCGTCCGAGAATGAGTCAAAGCTTCTCGGTCGAGACCCGAACCAGCCTTAGGGGCAGCGCCGACCGGCAGAATTGGGGGGACCCGAACTCAGGGTTTCGCGCCAGACGCCCCCCTTCAAAGACACCGATCTCTAGGCGTCCTTCGCTTTGTGGGTGAGCTTCAGACTGGGAATGTCCTTGCGTGCGCTCATCTGCTCGAAGGTTCGCTCGTAGCCCGTGTGTTGGATCTTCCAGGCGCCGTCTTGTTTCACGTATTCGTCGCGGTAGAAACCGGCGCCCTCGATCGTGATCCCGAAGCGCTCTTCGATCACCGTGTCTTCGAGGGCCCAGACCCCGGTGGCGGTCTTCGCACTCGTGAACACGATCTCCGGATGGTGGACCCGGTGGCTCGAGAGGAAGCTGTCCGCCCCCATGGACTCCACCAGGAATTTCACGATGGCGTCGCGCCCTTCGTAGCTGTATTTGCCATCGCTGTAGGCCGACGTCGCGTCCGCGGTAAAGAGCGTCGCGATTTCTTCCCAGCGCTTTTGATCGAGACAGCGCAGGTACTTGTATTTCAGTTGTTTGACCGCTTCGAGTTCTTTCCAATCGTCGGGAAGTGCCATGTCGTCCTCCGTGCTTCACGCACTTGCGGCGGCGCGCCCGGCGCGCCGACCAAAAAAGGTTCCATCTCCCAGGGACAGTCCACTGCTGTAACCGGGCGCCGCGATCCCCGAGGTCGCCCGGCCGGCGGCGTACAGCCCGGGAATGGCCGCGTCGCTCGCATCGCGCACGCGACCGTCTGCGTCCGTCGAAAGCCCACCCAAGGTGAAGGCCGCAAACAGGGAATTGTCCGTCGTGCAATCGAAGGCGCCGAACGGAGGGCGCGTCAACGGCGTGAGGTACGCAGCGCGCTTGTGGAACAACGGGTCCCTCCCGTTGGCGGCGTGGCGGTTGTAGAGCGCCACACTGCTCTCGAGACTCCCGGTCGGGAGCATCAGTTCCGCTTCGAGCTCCGCCCAGGTGTTGCCGACGCCCGCCACTTCGCGGGGCACGTCCGGGCGCACGAAAGTAGCGTCGTCGAGAACCCAATACGCATGACCCTGTTGGTGGTACAGGATGTGCTCGCCCAAACGGCCGAAGTAGGAGTCCTCGGCCACGAATCGCTGGCCCTGGGCATTGACGAGGATGCCCTTCGAGATTTCCTTGGGTGGATGGATCGGCAGGGAAACCGAGCCCTGTTCCATGTGGATGGCCGCGCCCCCCACCGCCATCCCCAGGGCGATGCCGCTCCCGTCGTCCCCTTCGGCGCCGACGCGGAACTTGCAGCGCAGCAGCAGCGGTGCGTAGCGCTCGATCATGTCGCGGTTGTTGATGAAGCCGCCGGTGGTGAGCACGACACCGCGCCGGGCCCGCACGCTGATCTCCCGGTCTCCCGACCGGAGAACCGCCCCCGCCACACTTCCGTCGGCATGCTGGACCAGCGCGGTGCAGCGCGTGTCGAAATGCAACTCCGCACCCGTCTTCTCCGTTGTCGCCAGCAGATGCTGCATCAAGAGCCCGCCCGCCTGGCCGGGAATCCGGGGGACGTGGCCGCGCGGCGCCGGGCGCGCGATCTCGCAAAAAGGGTAGACCTGTTCGTTGCCCGAATAGACCAGTCCGTCCTCGTTCGGAGGTTCACCGCTGTAGCCGGGATAGAAGACGGCTTTGAAGGGCACGCCGCAATCCGTCACCCAATGGAAGTGTTCGAGACTGCCCTCGCTGTAGAGCGCGATCTTCGCCTCGTCGGGCGTGGGGCCGACCGAAGCGATGAGGTATTTGTACATGTCTTCGGCGGAGTCCTCGAAGCCACATTCCTTCTGGACCGGCGTTCCACCGCCCAGATACAGCACGCCTCCCGACATGGCCGAGGTTCCGCCGCCGCCACTGGCGCGCTCCACCGCCATCACCCGCGCCCCCGCCGCACGGGCTTCGATCGTCGCCGCAGCACCGGCCGCCCCCAGCCCGACTACCAAAACGTCGGTTTCAGCGGCAAAACGCTGGATGTCGCGCGCGTCGCGCGCCAGGCAGGATTCGCGCGCGGCGCTCAAGCGCCGTACTCCTCGCGGAGCTGATGTTTCAGAATCTTTCCCGTGGGGTTGCGGGGAATCTCCGCGCGCACTTCGAGTTGTTCGGGGATCTTCTGGATCATCAAACCGCCGTCCTCGAGGAACGCCACCATCTCTTCGAACGCAAGCGGCTGCGCGGAATCCCGGCAACGCACCACGGCGCACGCGCGCTCGCCCGTCTTGGCATCCGGTAAGCCGATGACCGCGACCTCCTCCACCTTGGAATGCTGGTAGAGGAGATCTTCGACTTCCTTGGCGCTGATGTTTTCACCGTTGCGAATGATGACGTCCTTCAAGCGGCCCGTGATCACGACGTAGCCATCGCCGTCCAGGTAGCCGAGATCGCCCGTCCGGAAGAAGCCGTCGGCGTCGAAGGCGGTGTTCAAGGCTTCGTCGAGGTAGCCCTTGCAGAGTTGCGGTCCGCGGGCGCAGATCTCGCCCTCCTCCCGGGGCCCCGCGATCCCGCCGTCGCGCGTTCGAACCTTCAGTTCCGTTTCGCCGATGGGATTGGGGCGGCCTTCGGTGTGGGCGAGTTTTTCATCGCGATCCGTGGTCCAGTTCATGGCTGCGATGGGACACTCGGTGAGCCCGTAGCCCGAAACGATTCCCGCACCCCCCATTTCTTTCTTGAGGTCGAAATGAAGTTGCGGAGGCTTCGGAGCCCCACCCCCGGGAAAACTGCGCACGCGCGGGAACAAGCGCGCTTCCCCCAGCTCGCGCTGGGCAGCCAGGTAGGCCTGGTGGAACGCGGTGCCTGCGGTCGCCTGGGTGACGTCGTGGCGCGCCAACAGCGCGATGCTGTCTTTGTCGAACACCGGAACGACGACGTGGGCACAACCGACGAGGAGACCAATGGCCAACCAACAGATCCCGCCCACATGCGTAAAGGGGAACACCAGCGCCACGCGGTCGTCGTCGGATAGGGCGAGGGCCTGGGCCATGCCGCGCGACGCGGCCATCAAGGTCGCATCCGTGTGGAGCGCTCCTTTGGGGTCGGCGGTCGTTCCCGACGTGTAGAAGATCCAACGGATCGGTTCGCTCGCGGCGTCCGGCGGCGCGGGCAACAGCGTGGGGTCTCCCTCGGGCAGGGCGCCGTCCAGCACGCGGACCTCGAGTCCCGGAACCCGTTCCGCAACCGCATTCGCCATGGCGGCGTAGTCGAAACCGCGAAACGTTCCCGGAACGAACAACTGCACGGCCTTCGACTGCCGTGCAATGAATTCCACTTCCCGCTCGCGGTAGATGGGGAGGATCGGATTCTGAACGGCACCGATGCGTGCCAACCCCCCAACCAGAACCATGGCTTCGAGCCCGGTGGGAAGCATCCAGGAAACGTTCGTGCCCTTTTCGATGCCGGTTTGAATCAGCCCGGCGGCGACGCGTTCGGATGCGTGACGATACTCGGAAAACGTCATGCGTCGATCGCGGTCGTCGACGGCGAACAGCGCATCGGGGGTTTGATCCGCCCGGCGGGCGATGAGCTGCCAGAGATTTCGGGCTTCGCGCATCAATCCGCGGCGCGTTCGCGCAAGACGTATTTCATCACCTTGCCGGACGCCGTCTGTGGAAGTTCGCGCTCGATGGAAATGCGCCGCGGAACTTTGTAGTTCGCCATATGGTCGCGGCACCAGGACGCCATGGCTTCGGCGGTCAGCTCCTTCCCCGCATGCGGCACGACGAACGCCATTCCGACTTCGCCCATGCGGTCGTCGGGAATTCCGATCACGGCGACCTGCGCCACATCTTCGTGGGAGAAGATCAGGTTCTCGATTTCCGCCGGGTAGCAATTGAACCCGCCCATGATGAACATGTCTTTGATGCGGTCGGTAATGCGCAGGTACCCGCGCTCGTCCATCACCGCGATGTCGCCCGTGTGGAGCCACCCGTCGGCGTCGATGGTCTTGCGGGTTTCGGCTTCGTCGTCGAAGTACCCCTGCATCACGTTGAACCCGCGCACGATCACTTCACCGGGTTCGCCGCGCGCCACCTCCGCGCCGTCGGAATCGATGCAGCGCACTTCGATGTCCGGAATCGCGCGCCCGGAGGTGGTGGCGATGGTTTCCGCGTCGTCTTCCGGGCGGCACATGCTCACGAGTCCCGTGGTTTCCGTCAGTCCGTAGGCGGTCAGCACGGTTTCGAAGCCCAGTTCGTCGCGCATCTGGTGAATCAACTCGACGGGCGTCGGCGCCGCCCCCGTCACCGCCAAGCGCAGGTTCGAGAGGTCGTATCTGGAGCGATCCGGGTGCGCGAGAATCGATTGGTAGAGCGTCGGGGGGCCCGGCAAGACCGAGACTGCTTCCTTCCCCACGCGCTCGAGCACCTGAGGGACGTCGAACACCGCGTGGGGCAGAATGGTGGCGCCGCGTTGCAGCGAAGCGAGCCAACCCGCCTTGTAGCCAAAGGAGTGAAAGAAGGGATTGACGATCAGGTAGCGATCGCCTTCGCGCAGGCCGACCAGGTCGCTCCAGATCGCGAAGGCGCGCAGGGTCTGACCGTGGGTGGTCATGACCCCCTTGGGGTTCCCCGTCGTTCCCGAAGTAAACAAGAGGTCCGACAGATCGCCGGGCGCGACCGCGGCCGCACGCCGCTCCACTTCCGCGGGGTCGACTTTCTCGCCGCGTTCGAGAAACGCCTGCCAGTCGAGCAAACCCGCGGCTTCCCCCCGCAGCAGCACCGTGTGTTCGAGGTCCGGCAGATCCTGATCCGCGAGCAGCGAGGGGTAATCGGTATCGAGAAACCCCGTGACGGTGCAGAGCACACGCGCGCCGCTCTTGCGCAACACGTACCCGGCTTCGGCCCCCTTGAATCGCGTGTTGAGGGAAACCAATACGGCGCCCACCGATTGCAAACCGACGGCGGCGGCGATCCATTCCGCGATATTGGGCGCCCACACGCCGACCCGGTCTCCGGGTTCGACGCCGAGCGCACAGAAGGCCCGCCCCGCGCGGAACGCGATGTCGCGCAGCTCGGGATAGCTCCAGACGCGGTCCCCGTCTTCCACCGCCGTGCGCCCGGAAAAACTCCGGGCCGCGGCGTCCATGAGACGGGGAATCGTGGTTTCGGCGCTCGGTTTGGATGCTGCTTGCATACGAGACGTATCGTATCTTAATATCTTCCCTGGATCGACCGCGCTCAACATCCCATATCTTAGAGACCCAATGCACCTGCGATTCGACGAAGAAGACGAAGCCTTTCGGCGCGAAGTCGCGCGCTGGCTCGAGGAACAGCTCAGCGGGGAGTTTGCGTCCGTGCGCGGGCGCGGGGGCCCCGGCGACGAACACGCGCTGCTGGAAGAACGGCGCGCCTGGGAAAAGCGACTCGGCGAGGCGGGTTGGACCTGCCTCGGCTGGCCCGTCGAATGCGGCGGACGCGGATTTTCCCTGGCTCGCCAGACCCTCTTCTACGAAGAGTACGCGCGGGCGGGCGGACCCGGCCGCCTCGGCCACATCGGCGAAGGCCTGTTGGGCCCGACCGTGATCGCCTTCGGCACGGAAGAACAGAAAGAGCGCTTCCTGCCCCCCATCGCGCGGGGCGAGGAACTCTGGTGCCAGGGCTATTCGGAACCCAACGCCGGTTCCGACCTCGCCAACGTGCAAACCCGCGCGGAACTCGACGGCAACCAATGGGTGTTGCACGGCCAAAAGGTCTGGACCTCCTGGGCGCAGTGGTCCGATTGGTGTTTCGTCCTGTGTCGGACGGATCCCGAATCCCAACGCCACGCGGGGCTTTCGTATCTGCTCGTGCCCATGAACCAAGCGGGCATCGAGATTCGTCCGATCGTGCAGATCACCGGGACCTCGGAATTCAGTGAGGTGTTCTTCGACGGTGCGCGCACGGACGAGCGCAACGTGGTGGGCGCGCCCGGCCAGGGTTGGAAGGTCGCCATGGGGACCCTGGCGTTCGAACGCGGCGCTTCGACCCTGGGTCAACAACACAACTTCCAGAACGAACTGCAGCACATCATCGAAATCGCGAAAGCCAACGGCGCCTCGCGCGACCCGGTGCTGCGCCAGCGTCTGGCCGATGCGTGGATCGGACTCGAGATCATGCGCTACAACGCCTTGCGGATGTTGAGCCGCGAAGACGGCACCGAGCTGAGCCCCGAAGCCATGATCACCAAGATCTATTGGGCGACCTGGCACCGCGAACTCGGAAAACTCGCCATGGATGTGCTGGGCGACGAAGCGGAGATTCTCGAAGGCGCCCCCTACGAGCTCTCTTCCCTGCAACGCATGTATCTCTTCACCCGCTCCGAAACCATCTACGCCGGATCGAATCAGATTCAACGCAACATCATTTCCGAACGCGCCCTGGGACTCCCTCGCGAGCCGCGGCCTCAGTAAGGATCCATGACCACGCTTCCCCCCTACCCCGCCGGCCGCAATCTCCTCGAAGGCAAGACCGTGCTCATCACCGCCGCCGCCGGCACCGGCATCGGATTCGCGGCGGCCCGACGCTGCATCGAAGAAGGCGCGCGCGTGATGATCAGTGACGCCCACGAACGACGCTCCCTCGAAGCCGCCGCCGAGTTGGAAAAGCTCACGGGAGTGCGCCCCGCGAGTCAACCTTGCGACGTCACCGATGAAACCCAGGTGCGCGCGCTCGTCGACGGCGCGCTCGCTTCCCTCGGCCAGATCGATGTCTTGATCAACAACGCGGGTCTCGGAGGCTACGCGAAGGTCGTCGACATGACGGACGAGCAATGGAACAAGGTGCTCGACGTGAGCCTCACCGGCACCATGCGGATGACCCGTGCGGTTCTTCCCCACATGATCGAACGCGGCAGCGGCGCCATCGTGAACAACGCCTCGGTGCTGGCCTGGCGGGCCCAGGAGGGTCAAGCCCACTACGCCGCCGCCAAAGCGGGCGTCATGGCACTGACCCGTGCGGCCGCCATGGAGAGCGCCGAAGCCGGTGTGCGGGTCAACGCCGTATCGCCCAGCCTCGCCATGCACGCCTTCTTGTCGAAAGTCACACCCGACGGTCTACTCGAAGAACTCACGGCCCGCGAAGCCTTCGGCCGGGCCGCCGAACCCTGGGAAGTCGCCAACGTGATCGTGTTTCTCGCCAGCGACTACGCGTCCTACATGACCGGCGAAGTCGTCGCCGTCAGCTCGCAACACCCTTAACCAACGAGGCCACAACATGGGAACCGTATTCAAGAGCCCGAGCGAAATGAAGGACAGTGTGGGGAAGCACCTGGGGTACAGCGATTGGATGGAAGTCACCCAGGAAACCATCGATCAATTCGCGCAAGCCACCCGCGATCACCAGTGGATCCACGTGGACCCCGAGAAAGCCAAGAACGGTCCCTTCGGCGCCACCATCGCCCACGGCTATTTGACCCTGTCCCTCGTGAGTTCCTTCCTGTTCCAGATCGTTCAGGTGCAGGGCATCGCCATGGGGATCAACTACGGGGTCAACAAAGTGCGCTTCCCCGCCCCGGTACCCGTCGGATCCAAACTCCGCGGCGGCGCCGAGCTGGTGGAAGTCGAAGAGATCAAGGGGCAATACCAGGCGGTCGTGCGCGTCACGGTCGAGATCGAAGGCGGCAAGCGGCCCGCCTGCGTGGTCGACACCGTCAGCCGTTACGTGCCCGCATAGTCCCCGCCTCCCCGGTTCGGTAGATTCCGGCGACGCTTCGGGGGGGAGCGATGGGGCACACATCGGGTCCGCGCTGGAGCGGGTTGGGCGCAGCCGCCGGCGTGGCGCTCGCGCCGCTCTGCTTCGACCTGCCGGCGCCGATTTTCTGGCTCTCCATCAGTTGGTCCCTCGCCATCTTCGCGACCCTTCGGACCTTGCCCCGAGCCGGTGCTCGGGTCGTCGCAGGGGGCATCGCGATCGCGCTGCTCGTGCTGGGAGCGCTCGAAGGATTGCTTTGGGGCGCGAGCAGCGATCGCGCCTACGCGGAGCTCCGCACCGAGGGGCGCCGCATCACCGCTCCCCACCCGTTGTTGGGCCATAGCCTGCGCCCCAACCAACGCGAACGCAGCGAACGCTACTACGCGGGCGAACCCATCTTTGCCGTCGAGTATTCGACGGATGCCCGCGGCTTGCGCCGCTCGCCAACCGCGCTTCCGACCGCCACCCAGAGCGCGCTGTTCTTCGGCGGCTCCTACACCTTCGGAGATGGCGTGGAGGACGACGAGACGCTGCCTTTCCGCGTGGGGGTACGGAGTGCGGGACAGCTGCAGGTCTACAATTTCGGGGTTTCGGGTTACGGCCCGCATCAGATGCTGGCCGCCATCGAGCACGGCCTCGTCGCGGACCGGGTCGAAGCGACGCCTTACTTTGCGATCTATCAGGCGGTTCCCCACCACGTGTACCGCGCGGCGGGATCGACACCCTGGGGACGCAATGGACCGCGCTATGCGCTGGGGGAGAACGGCCTGATCTTCAGCGGGCGTTTCGATGCGGGACCCGCGGGATTCGAATGGCTGCGCGCGCAGCTCGATAAATCGCTGCTCTACAACGCCGCCTTCGGCAGCAGTCGCCCGCTGGCTCCCGGAGATTTCGAACTGTTCGCGCAAATCGTGCAGCAGGCGAAGGAACAACTCGCGGCCAGCTATCCGGGGATCGAGTTTCACGTGCTGCTGTGGGAGACGCCGGAACTCGCGGCTTCGCGGGCCCTTCGGGCGCCGCTCGCGGCGCGCGGCATCGAATTGCACCGCGTCGCGGAAATCTTGGGTACCTCCGAACGGACGCCGCCGGAATTCATGCTGAGTCCCCACGATCCCCATCCCAATGCCCTCGCCCACGATCGGATCGCCGCCTACGTGGTGGACGAAATCATTCGGCCACAGACGCCCCGCGGGGCGATTTCTTCCCATTCCGAGTCGCCGAAGGGCTCCCTTTATTAGTTAGGCGGAGGTAGAATCGGAGCCGCCGGGAAAGACCCGCGAGCAGCCCCCTGCCTCTCGCCTATACTGCGCCCTGTAGCCATAAGGACCCAAAGCAACTGGGACCCATCTGACCCGAGGATGAATTTGCAGCGCGCCCTCCGCCCCTTGATCGGGCTCCCGTTCCTGCTCGCCACACTCTGGCTCGCCGTTCCCCCTGCCGCCGATGCGGCCGTGCGCGTACGCGGCTCGAGTTACCCGGTCAGCGAATTCGTGATCGAGTACGCGGCCGATCATCCGGATCACGTCGCGCTGCGCGAAATCGAACGCCTCGACGTCGGGTTGCGCTACACGCGCGACGGCTATGCGGCGCCGCGCCCGGTGGACCACACCGCGCGCATTCGACTCAAGCGCTTGCCGCGCGGCACGCACTTCTATCCGAGCGCGCTCAAGTACATCAACTGGTGGATCGTGCGTACCTTCAACCAAGAGGGCATCCACGGCGTCATCGTGACGACGCCGGACATCGAACCCGGATCCGGGCGCGACCTGCGCCCGGCGGGCGAGACCCGCCTGCGCCTGCGCATCTGGACCGGTCGCATTGCCGACGTCCGAACCCTGGCGGACGGAACCCGTTTCGACGAGCTGCCGGAAGACACCCTGACCAACCTCCCGATCCACGAGTGGATGCGCGACGAATCTCCCGCCCAGGTCGGCGGCGAGGGCGACCTGCTGCACGTAACGGAACTCGAGGATTACGCGCGGCAATTGAGCCGCCATCCCGGGCGCCGGGTCGATGCGGAACTCTCGCCCGGTCGCCAACCCGGAACCACGCGGGTCAATTACCGGGTGGCGGAGAACAAGCCCTGGACCGTCTATGCGCAGATGACCAACACCGGTACCGACGAAACCAGCAAATGGCGACAGAACCTGGGCTTCGTCCACAACCAACTCACCAACCGCGATGACATCCTGAACCTCAACTACGTGACCGGTGACTTCGATTCCGTCCACGGCTTCCAAGCCTCCTACGACGCTCCCTTCGACGTTCAGAAGCCGCGCCTCCGCTACCGCGTCGGCGGTTCCTACTCCCAGTACGACGCGTCGGAAGTGGGGTTCTCGCGGGCCAAGTTCAAAGGCGAGTCCGTCGAGGGCGATTTCCAGCTCACCTACAACCTGATGCAGCGCGGCGATCTGTTCGTCGATGTCCTGGGTGGCATGCGGTGGCAGAAACTCGAGACCGACAACGAGTTCCTGGGAATTTCGGCCGAGGACAGTTTCTTCCTGCCCCGCATCGGACTCGCGGTGGAGCGGGAGGAAGCGACTTCTTCGCTCTCGGCCAGTGCAGCGATCGAGATGAACGTTCCGGAGGTCGCGGGCACCGATGCCCAGGACAGCATGCTGCTCGGCCGCGTCGACCCCGACGAACGTTTCGCGGTGTTCCGCTGGAGCGGGAATTACTCCTTCTACCTCGATCCCCTGTTGAACGGTCCCGCCTGGCGCGACATGTCGACGCCGGAAACCACCACCCTGGCCCACGAACTGGCGTTCAACGTGAAGGGGCAATTCACACCGGATCGCCTGGTTCCCCAACACCGGCAGGTCGCCGGCGGACTCTATACGGTGCGGGGCTACGAACAGTCCGTGGTGGCGGGCGACACGGTGGTGATGGGAAGCGCGGAATACCGCTTTCACCACCCGCGCAGCTGGGGCCTCCAAGAAGACCCCGTCGAGCTGCCGTTGATCGGCGATTTCAATTACGCGCCGCCCCACGTGTTGGGCCGACCGGACTGGGACCTCGTCTACAAAGTCTTCTTCGACGGCGCCCAGGTGATGCAGAGCGACGCGCTCTCCTTCGAAGAAGACGAAACCCTCTTCAGCTTCGGTGGCGGGCTCGAGCTCCAGCTGCTGCGCAATTTCAGAGTTCGGATGGATACCGGTGTCGCGCTGTCGGATCTCGAAACGCGGTCCGTCGACGTAGGCGATACGAGAATGCATTTCGGAGGGACCCTCCTCTACTGAGGGGGGCGAAACCTGAGGGCGAACGCGGGGATGATGGGGCGCTTCCGACAGAACAACCGTTTGCGCAAGACGTGCGCGTGGCTCGTATTGGCCGCCTTGTGGTGCGTACCGCCGGGCGTACCCGTCGCGAGCGCGTCGCCCCAGGGCGAAGAAATCGTCAACGGCCAGGTCACGATCCACCGCGACGGCAGTGTCACGCTGATCACCGCCAGCGATGGCAGCATCATCAACTTCGACAGCTTCGACATTTTCGCCGGGGAAGTGGTTCGCTTCCTTCAACCCCACGATGCCGCGCGCGTGATGAATCGCGTATTGGGCGGGGACCCCACGAAGATCGACGGCTCGCTGCTCGCCAACGGCCAGGTCTACATCCTGAACCCCGCCGGAATCTTCTTCGGCGGTGAAGCGGTCGTGGACGTCGGCCGTTTGGTGGCCGCCGCCGGCCACATGAGCGACGCGGACTTCCTCGCCAACATCGATCGCTTCAGCCACCTGACGGGTCCGGTGGAAAATTACGGGACCGTCACCGCCCAGGACGTCAGCTTGCTGGGACGCACGGTCGCCAATCACGGCATCATCGCGACCGAACGCGGCATGATCACCCTCGCCGCGGGCGACGACATCTACCTCGCCTCCCTCGATGGTCGCGTGGTGATTCGCGTCGACGGACCGGCGGACGGCGCCGAGGGTTGGGGCGTCGAGAACACCGGCGTGCTCGATGCCGGTGGCGGGGGCGTCTTCCTGGCGGCGGGAGACAGCTACTCCCTCGCCTTGAACCACACGGGCATCACGCGCGGCGCGATCATCGAGTTGGACGGCGGCGCCGAGGGCCTCGTTCAGGTTTCGGGAACCCTCGATGCCTCGGACCGGAGTGCCGACGGCGTGGGTGGCCGCGTTCGCGTCCTGGGAGACAGAGTGCGCGTCGACCGCGCCACGATCGACGCGTCGGGCACGAAGGGTGGCGGAGAAATTCTCGTGGGCGGCGACGCGCGCGGCGAGGGCGACGTGCGAACCGCCCAACGAACGCACATCGGAAAAGACGCCACGCTTCGGGCGGATGCGGAAGAAGAAGGCGACGGCGGCGAGATCGTCGTGTGGGCGGACGGCGCCACGGCGTTCGAGGGAACGATTTCCGCGCGCGGCGGTGAGCGGGGCGGAGACGGCGGCTTCGCCGAGGTGTCGGGCAAGGAACAACTCCTCTATCGCGGCTTGGCAGATCTGCGCGCACCCGAGGGAGAGCGCGGCCAGTTGCTGCTAGATCCCACCAACATCAAGATCGTCAGCGGAGACGGCGCGGATCCGAATCTCGACGATTTCCTGACCGACGACGGCGTGCTGGGCGCGAGTGAGGGCGGTGAAGGCGTCGAAACCCTTTCGGAAACGACCATCGAGGCCCAGAGCCAACTCTCCAGCATCCTCCTCGAAGCCACCAACGACATCACCCTGGAAGACCTCGCGGACCACACGCTCTCGATTGGCAGCGAAGTCACCGACGAAGGGGGCTTCACCTCGGGGATCGCCATTCGTGCGGATTCCGACAACGACGGCGCCGGCGTCTTCGAAATGAAAGGGGAAGACGACACGATCCGGACCGTCGGCGGCGGTGTCGACATCCGCGGGGCGGGAATCAAGATCAGCTCGATCGACACCTCCGGAGCCGACGCCAGCGGGGATGCGGGCGGATCGGGTCAGCTCGCGGGCAACATCATCGTCGAAACCACGGGCACGGAAGTTCTCCCCGAAGCCGGCGGCGACGCGGACGGCGAAATCGACCTGACCGGACGCGTGATCGTCACGGGTACCTTGACCGCGCGCGGCGGCAACGCCAAAGCGCCCGCGGAAGGTACGGCGGACGACGACATCTTCTTCAACGGTGGCAACGGCGGGCTCGTGTCCCTGCTTTCGAGCGCGGGTTCCATGGAGATCGGAAGCGCCGGTGCCGGTACCGTGATCGATACCACGGGCGGCAATGGCGTCGATTTCGGCGGGAACTCGGGCAACATCGCGCTCGAAACGTTTGGTCGGCCCCTCGGCAACGCCCACACATCGCCCGACGGCACCGAGAACCCGGCGACGGATCGGATTCCCGGATCCCTGACCGTCACCGGTGACCTCGTTGCGAAGGGGGGCGACGCGTTTCTGGGCGATGGCGGGAACGGGGGCCGCGGCGGCAGCGCGACCTTGCGGTCCCGCAACGATTCCCTGAGCGTCACCGGCGACATCGACGTCTCGGGCGGCGACGGCGCCAAGGGCGGCGGCGATGCCGGGCGCATTCAGTTGATGGCCGGCAACGTTCCCCTGCCCGGAACCGAAGACTTCGTCGAATTCGGCCTCGAACCCGGCGTGATCCCGCCCCAGTTCACGCCCACCGTTGGCAACGTTGTGGTGGACGGAGACTTGATCGCCCGGGGGGGGAACGTCGTGCTCGCCCCGGATGCGGTAGCGGATCCGACCCGCACCTACACCGGTGGCTTCGGCGGCTTCGTCACCGCGGATTCGTTCGACGGTGCGGTTCAGGTCGCCAACATCGATACGTCCGGCGGAGACGGTCCCAACCGCGGCGGCGACGCCGGTGACATTCGCGTCAAAGGGCGCGGCGCCGCCCGGGTACCCGACGACGATGCGACCGCGGACCTCGACGAAAGCCGCCCGCGCTACGACGGAAAGACGACCGTTACGGGCACCCTGACCGCCAAGGGGGGCAACGCAACCGGTCGCTTCCGCGCGACCCAGGACGCCGAAGGAAACGACCTCGAACTCGACACCCTGAATGTGCGTGGGGGCGACGGCGGCATCGTCCTGGTGGAAGCCATCGACGGCGATGCCGAGATGAATTCAGCGGACGTCAGCGGGGGAAGCGGGGAAGTCGGAGGCGACTCCGGCAACCTCAGCGCCCGGGCCCACGCCACCGAAGCCGTCGTCACCGGTGAAGGCGAAAACGAAGTCGTGGTATTCGACGAGATCCAGACCCATCTCACGGTCAATGGAACCATCACCGCGCAAGGCGGTGCCGCGAGCCGCGCCGCGGATGTCGACAGCCCCGAAGTCCGCGGTGGAAACGGCGGAAACATCCTGCTCGAAACCACCAGCGGCAATGTCACGGCCGCGTCGGTGAACAGCGTCGGGGCCGACGCGACCGTCACGGACGTAGCGCCCGAGAACGCCGACAACGAAGGAAACACGGCCTTCGGGGGCGACGCGGGCACGATCGTGGTGAATGCCGGAACCAATGAGGACGGAGTCGGCGGAGTCACCCTGACGGGCAACCTCCGCACCCAGGCCGGTACCGGGACCCCCGCGGCCGAGAGCGGCAGCGATGGATAAGTCGGTTTGTTCACCCTTCTCGCGAAACAGGGAGTCACGGGGAACGGTGCGACCAACATCGAGACCGCGGGCCTGGCTGCGGTCACCGGCACGTCGGTGGGCGGGAGCGGGAACTCCGCCCTCGGCTTCGACGGGCGCGGCGAGGGATTCGCGACGGTTTTCGCCGACGGCGAAGTCGGCATCAACGTCACGGATGTCGCAAAGACCTTCGTCGTTCAAAAGGACGCGGGCTCCGGCACGACCGTGAACCAGGACGCGATCGCGATCTCGGGTCGCGCCGCCGATGCGGGAACCAACACACCCGGTCGCAGCCAGGTCGACCGCATCGCGACGGCCGGAACCGACCTGGCTTTCGACTACACACTGGATGCGGACGGGGGAGAGATTGCCCTCCGCGAGGGCGTGATCGACGCCGGTGGCGAAATCGCCCTGCGCACGGACGGCGATATCGTGACCGTCGCCGACAACAACGGTCTGCACCACGTAAAGACCGACGCCAACTTCATCCTGAAAGGCAAGAACATCGGATCCGCCGGCGACCCGATCCGCTTCGAGCAAACCGCGGCGCCCGACGCCGACGCCAGCCCGGTGCTGGCGCTGATCGCCGAGGGAAACGCATTTGCGAAACTCGAGGATTCGGTTTTCTCGGGCGTCGCGATCACCCAGCGGGATGCGGCGTCGGACGTCCGCGTGGAAACCGCGACGGGAACCCTTGCTGCGATCACCGGGAGTGCGGGATCGAGCGAACTCACCCACGCCGACACGACCGCCCAGGGTCGCGACTTCAGCTATTCCCTCGAGGACGAGGACGCAACGCTCGTGGTTGCCAACGCCGGTGGCCCGGCGTTGTTCGGCGGGGATACCCGCTTGGCGAGCGACGGAGACGTCGTGATCGGAACCCAGGCGGGAAGTGCCATCGCGGTATCGAACGGCTCGGGCCCCAATCGACTCGAGATCGCGGCCGACCGAGACGGAAACGGAATCGGACGCATTCGAGACGGGGCGGCGGGCGACGACGCGGCCACGATCGATCTCGGTGGGGTCCCGGCGACCCCGGCGCAACTCGTACTCCGGGCCGGCAACGGGATCGGCGCGTTGGAAGACCGCATCGAAACCCGGGGCAACATCGACATCGCGGCTGCGACCGACACCGGCGGAATCTTTCTCCGCAACGCCGACGGCGATCTGCGGATCGCGGACGTTTCGGGCATCGACCTGCTCAATCCCGATACCTCCGCGCCGTTGCGCGGGCTGTCCACCAATAGCGGCGATGTCGTGGTGGGGAACGACGGTGGCGTCGTCCGATTGGGCGGCATCGAGGGCGCGGCACTGACCTCCGTCGCGGGCAAGCACACCTTCGAGGCGGACGTGGAGCTGGAATCCGACACCACCCTCAACGCCCGTGACGGCGTCGAATTCCAGGGCACAGTCGACAGCGCGGCGGGCGACGCCAAAGCCCTGACCGTGAGCGGCGCGGGAACGACGCGCTTCGGCGGCGCCGTGGGGGCCAACCAGGCCCTGGCAAGTCTCACCACGGACGGCGGCGGCGAAACGCGCTTTGGCGGTTCCAGCGTGACGACGAGCGGTGACCAGACCTACGACGACAACGTGGTGGCCGAATCCGATACGACGTTCAACGGCGACAACGTGGCGTTCAATGCCGATCTCGACGGTCCGGGAGCGGTCCGCGTCAACGGCCAGGGAAACGTCGGCTTTGGCGGCAACGTCGGTGCCGCGGCGGCGGTCGGCGGCCTGGACGTCCGCACGCCGGGCAACATCGAGTTCACGGGCGCACAGAATCAAAGCGTAATTGCCGGTGCGGGCGGCATCGCGCTGAATCCGGACGGCCGCGCCGCACTCCCCACGCGGGCAACGGTCTTCAAACGAAACGGCGACCTCGCGCTCGAAACGACGGGCGCAGTGGAAGTTGGACGACGCGAACGCGTGGCCGTCGGGGGCGCATTGGGTATCGTGGCCGCGCGCGCCGCATTGCCCGATGTTGTTGCAACCAACCTCAACATCGATGCGCCGGAAATCGTCGTACTCGGACGCGAGTCCGGAACCACGGAACTCGCCGACGGCTCCACCCAGGTCGATCCCAACGTTCACTGGGTGGCGAACCAGATGGTCTTCAGCACCACCCCCACCCAGGACAACGGCGGCGGCGCCTTCGGGCAAGCCACCTTGGCGACTCAAGACGGAGAAATCCAATCTCCCGGAAACCTCAAAGATTTCGATGTCCGGCTCATCAACGCCGATGGCAAAGCAATCGACGCCAGTGATTTGATCGGGACCGGAGGTAGGGTGCTCGACCTCATCCCGACCGGTTCCGAGGCGGTAGGCGACCCGTCGACCGTACTACCGCGTCCCGATCCCGCCTTCGCGGATTGGGTGGAGCCGACCCCCACGGACGTGACGGCGATCTGGTCGCGCAAATCCGTACCCACCGGGGAATTGCTCGCCTATCTCGAATGCGCGGCGCCAGGTCCGGACGAAGACCTGACGGGGGATTGTCTTCCCGCGGTCGCGGCCGGCGAAACGCGCGGCCCCGCGGAAGCGTCCCCGCTCAACACCGAGCGCGCGCGGGAGACGGCGCGCCTGTATCGGCGCTTGGCAAAGGATCGCGCCTCGCGCGATGCCCTCGTCCAGTCCATCGACGACTATCGTTTCGATCGCGTGACGCCCTACATCGACGCCTACTCGTTCCGGCGTTACCTCGAAGAGTCCCCGCAACACGAACAGGCGCTCACGTATTTGCGCGATGTCGAAAACCTGATTGCGAACGTGCAGCTACTCGACCTGGAACTCGCGGTGGATGCGAGCGCGCGCGCGCAACTCGCCAGTGCACTCGTGGGCGACAGCGAAGACGCGGCACTGATCGTCGAAAACCTCGTCGACGAACTCGAAGACCAGAGCACGAGCCGCTACCACTGATCGACGTCGCAGCGGGATGCGCCTAGGAGCCGGGCGCTCCACGGGTGAGCTTGGCCGTCGAATTCCCGCCTTCCACCGGAAAATCCGAAGCCGTGCACGACGCGCTGTCGTCGGAAGCGAGGAACAACGCCATCTTGGCCACGTCCCGCACCCGATCCGCGATCCTGCGCTCCTTCTGGGTCGCGAGGAGCGGCCAGGAATGCGACGCCACTTTCTCGACGTCGATCCCGTCGGGGATGAAGGGCGCCATCATTTCCCCGCTACCGGCTTCGGGGCACACGGCGTTGACGCGAATCCCGAATCGGCCGAGTTCCACCGCAGCCACTCGGGTGATTCCCCGCACGGCCCATTTGGTCGACGCGTAGGCCACGACACCGTTCTGTCCCCGCAGGCCGTCGATGGAAGCGATGTTGACGATCGATCCGCGCCCGGCGTCCTTCATCGCGGGCGCCACGCTCTTGATGCCCAGAAACGTTCCGATCTGGTTGACCGCCACCAGGCGCTCGAAATCCTGGGCCGTGGTGTCCTCGATCGCAGCCAGGTGGAGCAGCGCGGCATTGTTGACCAGCACATCGACGCCACCAAAATGCCCCACGCTGGTTTCCACCGCATTCTTCCAATCCTCCTCGCGCGTCACATCGAGGTGCACATACAGGGCGGCGTCGCCGATCTGTTTCGCGACCTGTTCCCCGAGGTCGTCGCGCACGTCTGCGAGAACGACCCGTGCGCCCTCCTCCGCAAACAGGCGCGCGATGCTCTCACCCGTCCCGCGCGCCGCGCCGCTCACGATTGCCACCTTTCCGTCGAGTCGCCCCATGGTCGAATGCTCCATTTACTCGCTAATGCGATATTGAGAGGTCGGGTGTGACTCGACCCGATCGAGATCCAGGAATGCCTGGCAGCTTTCCACCATACGCTTGAGGTTCTTCTGCATGGTTTCGGGATTGCCTTGCGCGCAATACCAAAGCATCGAATCGGTGACCGCTTCCGCGGGAAACCCCTCTTCCACGATGCCCTGCCACGGCGGCGCGTCGGCGGTCAGCGCGCGCACCACCACATTGCGGGTGTAGTAGAAGGTGCACTGGGTCTCGAGCGCGACCTTGCGGTGGTGACCGTGCCAGTGTGCGATCCAAGCCTCCCATTCGATCCAGTCGGGTCGTTCCAACAAAGCGATCATATTGACCCCCGGCGTGCGTTGACCCAGGGGAACCGATTGCGTGGTGTTTCGAATCGGTACGGATTCCACCACCAGGTATCCGTGAAAGCTCCCCGTCGATTCCGCCAACACGTCTTCGAGGGGTCCGCGGTCGTCCGCCGAATCGAGCCAGAACGAAAGAATCCCCACCGGCGGCGGATCGAGCTTCGTGCGCCGCACGGCTTCCGCGTAGGCGGTGTCGCGATCGCCGAGATTGACCTCGAGCTTGCGCGCCCGCAGGGACTGCAAGCGCGTGGCGACTTCCCCGAGCACCCGATCCCGAAACCCGTTGGGTTGATCGGAATCCCGCTTCCAAAGGACGTAGACGAGTTTCTCCACGTGTCTCCTAGTCGAGTGATGCCGCCAGGCTCGACAGTTTCAGAATTCGCGCTCCCATGCGCAGCGGATTGCGTTCCGCCCCGTGGGTCAGGAACGCGAACGAAAGCCCGCTCGCCGGGTCCCCCCAGGCAATTTGGCCGCCCGCCCCCGCGTGTCCAAAGGCCTCGGGTGAATTGCCCGGCGCGAAACTGCGGAATACGCGCTGTTCGTCGCCCGCGATCACCAAGCCGAGACTCCGGTTCGCCGCGCGCTTCGTCATGGGATCGATCAGGTCCCCGGTTCGCACGCGCAGTCCTTCCCGCAGGGTCTCGGGGTTCCAGATTTCATCCCCGCCCGACGCGCGTCCATGCAAGAGACCCTGGTAGAAGAGCGCCAGATCCGCTGCGTTCGTAATCCCGCCCCCCGAAGGCGTTCCGATGGCGCGGATTTCCGGAGCGTTGAACTCCAACAGACTCGCCCCCGCCAGGATGTCGCGCGGAATCGCGAGTCCCGCACCACGCAGCGCTTCCGCGTCGGCTTCGTCACCGAACACCGCGACATCCGCAACCCGATGCTGTTCGCTTTCGGGAAGCGACAAAAAATAATTCTTGAGCCCCAGCGGTTCCGTGACCCGTGCGCGCACGAAATCGCGGAAGTCTCCACCCGAAGCCCGCTCGATCAATTCCGCGACGACCCACATGCTCGACGTCGGGTGGTAGGTGAAGCGCGAACCCGGCGCCCAATCGAGACGCCAGCTCGCGAAGCGCGCCCGGCGGCGCGCGCGATCCTCCCATTCCAGGGCCTTGAACGGCGCGTCCGGAAAGCCCGCCGTGTGGGTCAGGAGATGTTCGATGCGAACCGAGCCTTTGTCGTTTTCCGCAAACTCGGGGATCCATTCGGCGACCGCTTGGGACGCTTCGAGCTTCCCGTCCTGGATGCACAACCAAAGCGCCGAGGAAACGACCGCCTTGGTGGTCGAGAAGCTGTGGTAGAGGGTCTGCCCGCTGGCCGTGCACGTTTTCCCCGCGCAGACGACGTTTCCCGCAGCGAACTCCGCAAGCAACGCCCCGTCGCGGGCCACGGCGACTTGCCCGGAGGGCAGCCCACCGCTGCCGACGAATTCCTCGAGAGTGGATTGAAGCTCGTCGATCGACACGGCTTCGCATCATACCGCCTGCCCCTGCCCCCGCAAAGCGGTACGCTCGGTCGCCATGAGCGTCGATCGCGCCATCCGCGGCCTGATTTTCGCCTATGCGGAACGCTTGGACCGAGGCGACCTGGCCGGTGTCGGCGCCCTGTTCGCGCATGCGGGCTACGGGGCCGGCGAGGGCCCGTTGATTCCCGGCGACCGACTCGAAGCCGTCCTACGCGAATTCGTCATCCTCTACGAAGACGGCACGCCGCGTACCCAACACGTCACCACCAACGTCGACATCGAGGTGGATCGCGACGAATCGACGGCGCGAGCGCGTTCCTATTTCACGGTCCTGCAAGGCACCGAGGAAGTTCCGTTGCAGACCATCGTGGCGGGTCGCTACCGCGATCGGTTCGAGTGCGTGGGGTCGCGTTGGCGCTTCGCCGAGCGGCGTGTCTTCACCGACTTCGTGGGAAACACCAGGGGGCACCTCAAGCGCCCTCCGCGCTAGCCGGTCAAAAGTAGATGTTCCAACGCAAGCCGGTGTCGTACCAGGTGTTGTGAAAGTCCCGGTTCCAGTTGGCCGAAAGGACCCACGCGGTGTGGCGCGAAGTGCGCCAGCGTTGCTCGAAGCCCACCTGCGCGGCCGTCGTCGTGTCCCCCACGGCGTAACCCGTTGCGCGCCCGAACCAATGGCCCGAAAACCGATCCGACGTGTCTCGCCATTGAATTCCGAGACGCGGTCCCAGGCCGACCGCATATTCGGGTGTGAGACTCGCCCCGACATCGAGACTCATTTCCGCCAATCCGTACGCCCAGACGTTGGGCGTGATGGCTGCGGTAAACCCATAACTCCCGCGCGTACGCCACAGGAGTTCCGGTTCGAGATCCTCCCCGTCGGGTCTCCAACGCGTTCGCAAGCCCGTATCGAAGGCGTAGGAGACCTTTCGAAAGATCGGATCCCACGGCACGAGAGACCCCAGGTCGAGCAACACCAACTCGTGTAAGCGAAGCTTGCGATCGTGGGGGAGATAGCGAAACGCCAGGTCGAACAGCTGAATTTGCGCGCCGGGCGTGTAGCCCCCGATCGCATCGGTCCAATCGTGGAGCGCCGGACGAAAGCGGGCTTCGACGTAGGGCGCCCCCTCGCGGTAGCCGGTTGCCAACGCGAACCGCGCGGAACCGTGGCCTTGGTCGGGTCGAACCCGGGGAACCGGAACGGGATCGAAGGGCGTCCCGCTCACGTCGACCTGGCTTCGCGCCACGAGAATCCTGCGCGCCCGGGCGGCGGATGCCTTTCGATCGATCTCTTTGGCGAGATACGCGTAGCGGAGAACGTCGTAGGCGGCGGCGAGGACCGCGGCGCGCCGCAGATCACTGAGCGCGTTCAGACTCGGATCCGTCGGTTGCAGACTGCCGTCGACCAGGCGTTGCACGCGCTCCAAATCGCCCGGGGCGAGTTGCTCGATCTCCGCGCGCAACTCCGTGGCCGCCGAAGGACGAAACGTCGGTGGCCCGAGAAGACCCACGCCGTCCAGCGCAACGCGCACCGTATCCGAAGGAATGACCCAAAGAGGAAAGCGCGACGTCATGTCGAGCGTCGGGCGCGCGACTTCGAGCAATGCCAGCAGTTGATAGGAACAATTCTCGTCGAAATAGAAATAGTCGAAGGCGATCCCCTGGAGTTCCCACAGGTGCATGAGCAATCGCTCGAGTTCTGCGGGCGCGAGGGCGATCGGGTACTCCCAGATGTCCCGATTCTCCCAATCCCCGTATTCCTTCACCTTCTCGTAGTACGGCTGTACGTCGTAGAAACCGGGATAGAAGCCAAACACGCCCTTCATCGCGTACACGGGGCCGGAATCGCCGCCGGTGGCGCCGGAATAATTGATCGCCCACCCCAGCAAATCGACGGACGCAAGGGACTCGCGACTGTCGACCCGCAAGAGCGTATGGCCGAACATCGAAGCCGGATTGTTCATGAACGCTTCCGCGAAAATCAGCGTCAGTCCGGCCGGATCGAGGGCGGCAATCCATTCGTCGTAGCCCGGACAGCTGCGCTCGGGCAGTCGATTCGGATCGAATTCGAGTTGCGCCTTGAGCCAGACATAGCGCGCCTTCCAGGCACATTGGCTGTGCTGTCGTTCGGAATCCCCCAGCGGACGCAACTCTTGCTCGAAGAAGGCGCGCAGGGTGGCGTCGAGCTCTCCTTCGAGATCGCTCGCACCTGCGGGAGAGGCGAAGAAGTCCGCATCGTCCACGTGGCTCGTGTGGCGCCGCGTGACGGGATGCACGCGATAGTGGAGCAACGCGCGCCACTGGGGGTCGCGCGCGAGGGATTGCGCTTCGGCTCGTGCGATCAGAATTTCGAGATAGCGCTCTGCGGATGGGGAAAGCGCGGACGCCGCGGAATGGGCATCGGAAGCACCAATCCAGAGAAAGAAGAAAATCGCGAACCCGATTTCGAAACTCCCCGCGCGCAGGGCGCGCGCGGGGAGTCGCGAAACGTCCGAATCAGCCTCCGACGTAGACCGCCAGGGTGTCTTCATCGGCCAGCAGACCCTGCAACGCGGCAATCATGTCGCGTTCCGTGACTTCGTCACCAGCAAAGATCTCGGCGAAGTGTTGCTTCGCGAAACCGTAGAAGACCGGGCGATCTTGCTCCGGGATTCCCATCAGGTGCGCAAAGGTTTCGAGCGCATCTCCGTCCCCGCGCGCCATGTCTTCGGCGAGTTGGTCCAGGTTGCCCGCTGCAAAGTGCCGCAGGCGTGCGTCCGCGGTCACCGTCCCGCCGCTGTTGCAGCCGATCGTGCCGAAGGTGATGCCGAAAGTCTGGAGCCCGAAGGTTCCGTTGGTCGTCGCGCCCAAAACCTTGGGAGCGAGTCCCGAATTGCCGTCCCAGATCTGGGTGCCCGGCCCGCATCCGATATCCGTGTCTCCCGCCAACGCGCCACCCGCAGGCGCGAGGATCAGCAGGCTCGCCACGAGCCATACCGCTGTCGTCCGTTTCATCTTTTCCCCCCAGCCCGCGCGTTTCACGAGCGGGCGCTTTCGGTTACGCGACGGAATGTATCGAAATCGCGCCCCGGCGGGAAAGAAAACTTCGTTCTAAACCCTCACCCCGCCGTTACAACTGAACGGGAAGCTCGAGGTGCTCGCGATAGATGAAGTCCCGATGCTCGATCCACAGAGGGTCGATCGCTCCCGCGACCTCGTCGCCAATCGCGCTGAAGAAAGCGCGAACCGGATCCGGCAGCGGACAATCCCGGGGATCCAACGCGGCAAACAGAAAGGCAAACGTCGCCGAGTAGATATCGACCGCGGTCAGCGACGCGCCCATCAAATAGCGACTCCCGGCGTCCCGTTGCGCGCGGAGTCGCGCGCCGAGCATTCCGAGCAGGTCGAGCACGCGTTGGCGGACTTCCGGACCACAGCCCGGCCGAAACCCGTATTTGGCGCCGAGATAGTGCGCCACGGGTTCGGGATAGCCCGGGTCCCCGTCGGGTTCGAGCGCGCTCGCAACCCCCGCGAGGCGCCGACACCACCCGAGCCCCATCTCGCCACAGATTTCGTGGGCGATTCCCATGGCGAGTGCCCGCTCTGCGGGGTCGCGGGGAAGCAACGCGGGCTCCGGCGCCAACCGCTCGGCCAACAACAGAATTTCCGCCCATCCGGTGCGGGGCGCTTCGGATTCGTAGATCGCGATGGGGGCGCTCGGGGAACCCGTCCACTCCAGCACCTCGGCGTCATTGGGCTTCATGCGCGCAAGCGCGCAGGGCAGCTTCTTCACGTGAAAGATCCCCTTGGCGGCCTCGCTCCAGGGACTGGGCACACCGGCGACGGTGACGAGCCGCAGGCCGGTCCGTTCTTTTGCTTCCGAAATTTCAACAAATTCCACGTTGGATCCCCGACAATCCCGGTCATCTCGATGCGACCGGAGGAACCCGATAATGGCACAACTTTCCAATCAGAAGATCCTCGTCACCGGTGCGACGAGCCAGGTCGCCCTCCCCCTCTGCCGGAGCTTGTCCGTCGACAACGAGGTCGTGGGCCTGGGCCGGTTCCGCAAGCCCGAAGACGAAGCCGCCCTGCGGAAAGCCGGCGGTGACTGCTTGAAGTTCGACCTCGCCACGGGCGATCCGGGCCGCATCCCCGACGACTTCGACTACGTGTTGAATTTCGCGGTGGTGAAGAGCGGAAACTTCGCCTACGACCTGGCCGCCAACGCCGAAGGGCTCGGCCGGTTGCTTTCCCGCTGCCGCAACGCCAAGGCGGTGCTGCATTGTTCCTCGGCGGCGGTCTACGAATACGCGGGCCACAAGCCCCTGACGGAAGACGATGCACTGGGGGACAACCACCGAAACATGTTTCCCACCTACAGCATCAGCAAGATCGTCTCGGAATCCGTGGCGCGCTTCGCCGCCGCGGAATGGAACCTCCCCACCACCATCGCACGCCTCAGCGTCCCCTACGGGAACAACGGCGGATGGCCCTGGTATCACCTGATGATGATGAACGGCGGCCACAAGATTCCCGTTCACCCCGACTCCCCGTCCCTCTTCAATCCGATCCACGAGGACGACTACATCGCGCAGGTCCCCTTATTGCTCGAACGCGCCTCGGTCCCCGCCCTCACGCTGAACTGGGGGGGAGAAAGCGTCAGCATCGAGGATTGGTGCGCCTATCTGGGCCAACTCACGGGCATCCGCCCCCACTTCGAGACGACCCCCACCGCCCTGGGAAGCGTGGCGATGAACCTGGATCGGCTGCACGAACAGGTCGGTCCCACCCGCGTGGATTGGCGCGATGGAATCCGTCGATTGGTCGAGGCCCGCAACCCCGAGCTTCTAAAGGGCTTTGCTCAGCTCTGACTCATGCGTCGCTTGAGTTCGGACGCTTGCCGACACTTTCGGTGTGATTTTCACAAATTAGTCCAACAAAATCGGTATGATAGGGGCTTCCGCCACGCTTGAAACTATGAGACTCTGAGGACCGTGATGGCGCGCGACGTACCGTTCTCCGGCCTCGGTCTGATGCCGGCTCCCCGAGCCCCGCTCGACGCGGAACGGCTGTTCGTCGGGCGGGAACCCGCCATGTCGACCCTCTCGGCGGCCTTGTCCGAGGCCCAACGGAGCCAACGGGGTTCCATCCTTCTCATCACCGGCGAGCCCGGCGTCGGAAAGACGCGGCTCGCCGACGAATTCGGCAGCTACGCGCGGGACCGGGGGGCCCGCGTCCTTTCGGGCCGTTGCCCGGAACACCATGGCGCCCCGGCCTTCTGGCCCTGGGTACAGGTCATTCGAGAATTCGTGTCGGGAAGCGACGTAGAGGAGCTGAATCTCGGAGCGTCCGAAATCGAACCCATCCGCCACCTGCTCCCGAACCGGGATCCGACGCAACCCATCCCTCCTCCGGACGCGATGGATTCCGAGAATGCGCGATTTCGCTTCTTCGACAGCGTGACGCTGTTCTTGAAAGAAGCGAGCCGCGCACAACCCCTCGTGCTACTCCTCGACGACCTTCATTGGGCGGATAAGTCGAGCCTTCTGTTGTTCCAGTTCTTGGCGCGCGAAGTCGGCGACTTCCCCATTCTGGTCATCGGAACCTATCGCGACTACGAGGTGGCGGACGACAACCCGCTCGTCACCGTCGTTCAAGATCCCCTCTGCCGCGAAATCCCGCTTCGCGGAATCGGTCCGGACGAGGTTGCGCTACTCGCTCAATCGATCGCAAAAAGTCGCGTCTCCAGTGAAATCGTCGCGCGCATTCATCGTGAAACCGAAGGAAACCCGTTCTTCGTCGGCGAGATCGTGCGTTTGATGCTCACCGAGGGCCAGCTCGATCTACCGGCCGGGACCGACAAGATCGCACTGCCCCGAGGTGTGCGACAGGTCATCGGCAAGCGGATTCGCGACCTGTCCCAGCCGTGCCTCGAGTTGTTGCGAACGGCATCCGTCATCGGGCGGGAGTTTTCGGTCCCGCTGCTCGAGCGGGTGTCTCGCGTTCCCGTCGAATCGCTCTTGGAGACGCTCGACGAAGCGCGCCACGCCCATGTGCTGTCGACCACGGATTCCGTGCAAGGCAATTTCCGCTTCGCTCACGCGCTACTGCGCGAAGTCCTCTACGACGGACTCGCCACCGCCAAGCGGCTCCGGTTGCATCGGAGCATTGCGGAGGCGATGGAGAACGATCGCAATGCGGATTGCAACGAATCGAATCTGGGAGAGCTCGCCTTCCATTTCTTTCAAGCTGCGGCCTTCGGCGACGCGGAGAAAGCCATCGATTACTCGCGTCGCGCAGGCGATGCGGCGGTTCGAATGCTCGCCTTCGAGGATGCGATCCGGCACTACGAACGCGCACTGGAGGCACTGAACCTTCGGCCAGGGATCCCGGATTCGATGCACTGCGAGATCTGGGTCAAACTGGGCAACGCGTGCATCATGGCAAGTGAACCCGACCGCGCGCGCAGTTCGTTTCTGCAAGCCGCGGAGTTGTCCGATCGAATCGATGCTGCGGAGATTCACGCTCGTGCGTGTTTCGGCTTGAGCGAAGTCACGTTCGAATACGGCCGGATCGACGACCGCGTGCTCAACCACCTGGAGAGCGGCTTGGCGGCGGTCGGCGACGCGGATAGTCCCCTGCGCGCGCGACTGCTCGCGCGATTGTCGGTCGAATTGTGCCACACCCGTGACCATCGAAGGTTTCTCCCATTGTCGAGCGAATCCATCGCCATGGCACGGCGGACCGGAGACCCCGGAGCACTCGCGTATGCGCTCTTGAAGCGCCAATGGATTCCATTCGACCCCGAGCAGGCCCAAGATCGACTCGAACGAGCCGACGAAGTCGTCGAAATGGCTTACCGCGCCGGCGATCGCGCCCTCGATCTGGAGGGGCGCATCTGGCGCATCGTCACCCTCGTCAACCTGGGCGATATCGCGAGCGTCGATACGGAACTCGAAATCTTCGAGGAGCGTGCGCGCGCCTACAAGCAACCCCGCTTTCTCTGGCGACTGGTCCGCCTTTGGGCACTACGGGCACTCATGGATGGGCGCTTCGAGGAGGCGGAAGCCCTCGCCACCGAGGCCTTCCAGACCGGTCGCGATCACGCAGGCAATGCGGCCCCGGCTTTCTGGATTCAAATCACACAACTGCGCCTCCAACAAGGTCGTTCGAGCGAGGTCCTGGCAAGCGTCGACAAGATTACGGAGCGCTATCCGAACGTGATTCCCTGGCGCTGTGCCTTGGCCCATCTCTACATCATTGCGGGACGTACCGAATCCGCACGACTCGAGTTCGAGCGAATCGTCAACACGAATCTAGACGAGCTTCTACAGGCTCCGAGTGGCCTGATTTCCATCGCCTACTTGAGTGAGGTGGCCTTTCAACTGAAAGACCTCGAACGCGCCTCCAAACTCTACGCGTTGATGCTCCCCTACCGCGATCTCAACGTCGAAACCGGCCTCGGCGTAGCCGCGATCGGATCTACGGAGCACTACCTCGGATTACTCGCCACGGCGCTCGAACATTGGGATGCCGCGGACACCCACTTCACCCGCGCACTCGAGAGCAACACGCGCATGGGAGCCTGGCCCTGGGTCGCCCATACCCAGTACAGCTACGCAACCATGTTGAAGGGACGCGGCCACGCGGGAGACTCCGAGAAGGCGAGAATGTTGCGCGACCGCTGTATCGAATCGGCCCGAAGCCTCGGAATGAAGGATTTGCTCGCCCGCGCCGAATCCATCGAGTTCGAAACCGTGGAGACGCCCTCGGTTCGAGTCGAAACCGGCGAATTCAAGCAACACGGAGACTTCTGGACCATTTCCTACAGCGACCTGGAATTCCGACTCAAAGATCAACTTGGATTGCGCTACATCGCACATCTATTGAATACGCCCGGAACCGAGGTTCATTCGGCTGAGTTGTTGGCCGCGGGTCGAGGCGAGCCACGACGCGTGGCGCCGGAAGCACACGGAGAACCCGTTCTCGATCGAAAGGCGCAGCTTGCGTACCGAGGGCGCGCGGAAACGCTTCGCGAGGAACTCGAACAAGCGAAGGATTTCAACGATATCGGCCGCATGGAGCGCATTCGCGAAGAGTTGAATTTCATCCGCGACGAATTGTCGCGCTCGATCGGCCTGGGCGGCCAGAGCCGTCGCATGGGATCCGCGGGTGAGCGCGCGCGCGTCAGCGTCACCCGCACCATCAAGTCCGCGCTGGGGAAGATTTCGATCCACCACCCGGAACTCGGCGCGCATCTCCAGGCCACGCTCCGAACCGGGACCTTCGCCTGCTACAACCCCGACCCCCGCATCCCGGTAACCTGGCTCACCTAGGGTCAGGACCCTTGCGGCTTGACGGGTCGGGCCACCTTCTTCCCACTCGGGTCGATGTAACGCTTCAACGCTCCCCCTTTTCCGATCGAGTTCGATTCATAACTCTCGGGACTCCGGAAGAAGGGATCCCAAACGTCGTCGATGCCTCGACGACGTCCTAGCGGGTACCGCAACCACCCCGGCCGATCCGGAATTCCTCCGAGTTCACCGGGGATCGTATCTCCCTCGGCGGCGCCGACCGCGCGATGCCGCCCTGCCCCGATCACAACCTCCCCCCGACATCCAATCCCGACCCAACACCCATCGGTGTTGTGCGGCCTGACGAAATCCACGATTCGCCCGTCGGGTCCGGTGTTCAAGTGGGCGTCCTTCGCGGGAAACTCGACGAGATTCCCCTCGCTCAATTCGTGGGTGGGATTGCCCTGCGGATCGACCATCCTCGGTCCTCTGGGCGTCGGCCCCGTGCGAGGGACGGAATCCGGCAAGTCCAAGCCGGGCGTGGGTGTCGGGTTCGGAGCGCCCGGCAGAGGTGCCGTCGACGCGGCCTCGTCCGTACCGCCGTCGCCCCCGATCGTCATGATGCCCGAAATCACGGCTCCTACGCCGACCGCCACCCAGCACGGCAAGCCGCATGGGGCAAGCACGGGCAGCGGAACCGCAACCTGTTTTCCCGTGGGATCGTTGAAGACCGTCGGGCGATTGATCACGTAAGCGTGACCATTCAGGTTCTGCGGCTCGTTCAGCACACTCCGAAAACTGACCCCAGCCCGGGCACCGATCAATCCGGGGTCGACGGAGAGGAATCGGCCGATGGCGGGATCGTAGTGGCGCGCACCGTAGCTATGGAGGTCACTTTCGGGATCGAACTCCTGGCCGGTGAAGAGATGACGTGGCCCCGATGCCCGAGGATCCACGGACTGCAAGTTCGCATCGAGGGTCTGTTCGATGCGACCGTAGGCATCGGTCACGGTGCGCTGCACAACCGTACCCGACCGATCCGTCACGAGCGTATTCGATCCGAGGGGATCGGGGTGGTAGAAATGATACTCGGCCGCCTGCGCGTCGAACACCACCAGCACCAGACAGAACGCGACCGCCATCGCTTTCAACATGTCAATCGCGCCTCGATCGAATCAGAAACACGATGAGCCCAAGGACGCCTCTCCCACACATGGATCACACCTCATCGATTGATGGGAACGAACGGCTCACCCCCGAAGCCATACTCGAGCCGACCGGATTCGAAGCTGTCGAAGGGCTCGCCGAGGCGTCGAAACCCGATGATGTCTTCGGGTTCGATGTCGCCCTCGACAACATACCCTCGCTCGCTGGCCCCGCGAATCCGGCTGCTCCGGAGTCGAACACTGACGACTACGTCACCGCGCTGCGCCTCGCGAGACCGGCGGGCGAGGCTCGGACTTCGCGAAAAGAATCCGAGGTTGTCACTCCCGAGCAGATCGCTGCTCTGATTCGACGCGATCCCGTGGCGCTCGAAGGTTTCTTTGGCGACCACCCGACCCGAGCCCTTGCCGGGCAACGTCGCGCCGGAGATTCTCAGGAAACCGACGCGATCCCCAGGCCCCATGGAGGTCCGTCGCCGACCGATGCCGATATGTCCCCCACTGAAACCGGCTTCGCGGGCCGTTCCCGAGCCCACGCTGCGCCCTCCCGAACGGGTGGCCGACCCGGCCCGCCGCGCCGCCATGCTGAGAACGCCGCCGCCCGCGCGAGCCGCGAGCCCCGCCACACGTCCGGTGGCGATTCCAATCGCTTCGTCCACGGCGACCTGTTTGGCAGTCTCGATACTCGGGTTGTCCGAAAGCCGGTTCACCGCGGAGCCCGGGTCCAGCAGAAAGATCGCCGCGGTCACGAGCGTCGCGAGAATGGCGAGTTCGCCGGTGGGGTCCACGAGGGTCGTCGGCCGATTGAGCGCGTACGCGTAGCCATTCGTGGCGATCGTCGAGGACGCAATCTGGCGCAGGCTCCCGCCGCCGCGTACGAACCCCGGGTCGGTACTCAGGAAACGCCCCACCGCCGGGTCGTAATAGCGCGCTCCGAAATAATTCAAGTCGCTCTCGGCGTCGTACTCCTGCCCGGTAAACGAGTGGCGAGGAGTCTCCGCGTCGCGGCTCAGCGGCCCGCCGGACGCATCCCTGGACGAAGTGATTCGCCCGTACGGATCGTGGACCGTACGCGCAATAACTTCCCCCGCCCGGGTGACGACGACCGCGTTGGACCCGAGCATGTCGGGGTGATGGAAATGGTATTCGACGGCACTCGCAACCGGAGCCGTCGCCGTCAAAGCCGCAAGGACCCCAATGCGAAAGCAGCCCAATCGCAGGAAGGTGACGGAGCCGGTTCGCTCGGCCAACACGATCCCGCTCCTCTATTTGAAGTAGCCAAACACGTCGACGATGACATGGACGCCCGTAGCGTTATCGGAGGCATACGCGGCAAACACCTTCACCTGGGTCTTATTGCTCTTGAAGGGGATGATCGCGGAGTTGGCCACGGCGTGTTGTCCCGGCCGAAAATTGAGCGTCGAAACACCCGGCTGCGCCAGCCCGGCGTCGAATACCGTGAGGTACCCCGAGTGATCGGTCGGCTCGCCGTTGGCCCCAACCATCGTCACGTTCACCGCAACGGCAGAGGCGTCCGACGGAACCCCGCATTTCCCGCGCAGGTGGTACCAACGACTCTCGTTCCGAGCGAGCAGATGATTCGCCTGCCCACCAATTCCCCCGAGCGAGCTGATCGCGCGACACGGTTTGACTCGATTGAAACGTTTTCCTGCAGCATCCGCGCTTCCGGGGATCGACATGCTCAAGAGCATGAGAGCTGAAAGAATTCCTAGAATCTGCCTTCCCATGGGAAGCTCCTTCATGCGTTCGATTGCTTTCCGAACGCGGCGATACACGATCGGACTATTTGAAGTATCCGACGACGTCGACGATCAGGTAGACGCCCTTCTTCGCGGGGCCGTATCCGCCCCATACTTTGATTTGCGTCTTGTTGCTCTCGAACGGAATGATGACGAAATTGGTCATCGTGGTGGACCCATTGCTCCAGTTGATGGTCGACACATCCGGAATCGGAAGCCCGGGAACCGGGTCGGTGATCGCCATTCCGGCGTCAAAGATGATCAAATGCCCCGAATGATCTGCGATGCCGTTGCCAGCGGGAATCGCGGTGATGTGTGCCGCAACGGCCGTTGCGTCTGTCGGAACGCCGCACCGGCCGCGCAAGTTGATCCAGGTGTTGGTCGCACCCGTGATCGGCTTGTTCGCCGCAGCCGCTACACCCGCCAGGGTATCGATCGCTCGACACGGATTCAGCGTGAACAATCGCTCGGCCGCCCCGGCGGCGCCGGGCGACGACACGCTCAAGAGCAGAAGAACCGAGAGTGCACTCAGCAGTCGCTTTCCCATGGAGAGCTCCTATTTGAAGTAGCCGTTGAGGTCGATTAAGAGATCGGATTGTCCCGATGACGCTCCGTCTCGCATTCGCACGTTCACTCTTCCCGACCCGTCCGCAGCGAGGCGAACCAGGAGGCTCCCCGCATTGACGTTGCCGGGCTGGTAGAAGAGTTGTCGTTGGAAGTTGAGCGGAGCATCTCCCGGATAGACGGACAAGGAGCCCGACACGTTCGGATTGACGATGGTGACATTCCCCTGCACCGCAACCGCGTCAACGGGTATGCCGCAGGTCGAGGAGAGGCGAATGCTCTGGGCTTGGTTCATCTGCAACTTCGGCCCGGTCGTCTCTGCACCGAATCCAGCACCCGTGCCGTAGGCCCGGCAGGACTCGATGGGGTAGTAGTTGAGGCCCGAACTCGAATAACAGCCAGGATAGGAGCAGCTGGCGACCGGTTGATAGGTGATCGTCACTTGATCCGTTCCCGTGCGGTTGGCCTTGTCTCGGGCTCGCACTTCAACGAGGTTCGGGCCGGGATCCAGGGCAACCGGGATCGAGCAACCCCAGTAGCACCAACTCCGGTCGACCGGGGTCCAGGCTCCGCCGCGAACCCGATACTCGAGGCCGGTGTCACCGCTCTTGATTCCCCAGTTATCCCATGCTGCGAACAGTATGTTCATCGATGCGATGCTGGTCGTGACGTCCGTCGCCGGGGCGAGAATGGCAACGGTCGGCGGCGACTGATCGCTGGCCACCACCGAGTAGTCACAGCGATCCTTCCTGCCATCGGCATGGATCACTTCGACTGCGACCTTGGCGGTCCCCGGCTCCTTGAGTTTCAAACTCGACCAGGTCCCATTGGCGCTCGGGAGGTTGTATTTCCCGAGCGGCGGCCCCGCGTTGGCCGCGAAGGATCCGCTCCAACCTTGGGATGACCGCGTCGTTGCGCCCTTGCTCTTCCAGCGAACGTCGAACGCTGCGTTCACGTCCACTCGCTCCGGCCCTTCGATGTTGCAGGAGAGACCATCGGTGACGGTGATCTGAGTCGAACAGAATGCCTCTCCGTTGGGTCCCTGGGCATGAAGGGTCACGAATGACGACTTGTCGCCCGCGTTCTTGACGAGCTCCGTCCACGCGCCCGGATTGGGGTTTCCACCGGAGGCAGGAAGCGTCTTGATCGAACCGTTGTTGGGATCCACGTAGCGGATTTGCTGAAAGGTATCGTCCACCCGCCAGGTGTTACTCAGGCTCGTGACCGATCCGCCGCTCGCATACCAGCGCAGGTCGAACGGGACTCCGGCCTCGACTTCATCCGGTCCATTGATGAAACAGGATAGACCACCGGTTCCGCCGTCGCGGAAAATATGGGTCTGCTCGGTCGTAGTGTTCCCACTCACGTCCTGGGACGTCACTTGGATCGTGTTGGCCCCGCGTGTGATCGGAACATCGAACAGGCAAATGCCGTAGTAGCATTTCTTGAGATTGACGGGTTTCGGAGCGCCGCCATTAATGGAGTAGGTGAGCGGCTCCGTCGCGTGCAGTTTGTAGTTGTCGTAGGAGAAGAACATGAACTCGGCCGTGCTAGCGGTCGTCACAGCGTGGTTCGCGGGCGACATCACAACCAGCGTGGGGGGCTCCGTATCGACGGCCACCACGGAGTAGTCGCAGGTGTCCTTCTTCCCGGCGGCATTCTCCACTTCCACTGTGACCGAAGCGAGACCGGGCGCCGAGAGTTTATTCTTCCACCAGCCGCCATTGGCCTTGGGGAGGTCGTAGGGGTCGATCGGCGGAGACGCGTTCTTCGCGAAAGTCCCGCTCCATCCGCGCGATTTCCACTTCGTGGCCCCTTCCGTCTTCCAACTCACACCGAACTCTTCACCGACCTGGACCCGACGCGGGCCATGTAGCTTGCACGAAAGCCCATCGGTGTGGCGGATGACTGCCGAGCAGTACGCCACTCCCTTCGGTCCCTCGGCGCGGATCGTCACCAAGGACGGCTTGTCGCCGGCGGGCTTGATGATTTCGCCCCAGAAGGAGGGGTTCGGGAGATTCTGATCGGGCAGAGTCTGGATCGACCCGTTGCTCTGATCCACGTACCGCATCGCGTCGAATTGATCATCGACCAACCACGTGCTCGTCATGCTGGTGATCGCGCCACCATGCGTGTACCAATAGAGGTTGAACGGCGTATCCGGCTGTACCTCGTCGGGACCGTTGATGAAACAAGTCAATCCGCCGGTTCCGGAATCCGACAGTACGTTGACCGAGTCTTCGGAGACATTCCCTGAGCGGTCTTCGGCAAAAATCTTGACCTCATTCAGGCCGGGGGCAATCTTCGCCCAGGTGAGACACGCGGGGCCCCAGCATACATCCCGCGGGTAGGTCTTGATCGGTCCGTCGTTGACGGAATACGTCAAACCATTGGTGCCCTTCAGCGCGTCGTTGTCCGTCGCGATGACGCCGAGCAAAGCATTCCTCGAGGTGGTGATTCCGTAGTCGGCCGGCGAAAAGATCGTCAGGTCGGGCGGGGTACCGTCTTCGGCCGCGATCACATGGTCACAGAACACATCACCGTCTGCGTTGGTGGCGCGAAGCTGAACCGTGGCGAGCCCCGGCTTGGTCAACTTCAAACCGGTCCAGGATCCCGAAAGATCGAGCTCCTCTTCGCCCGGCTTCGGCGTCACATTGCCCTGCCATCCCAGGGACATCAACTCGTCGGCATTGAGGCTGTCCCATTGGATTTCGAATGCTTCGCCGACTTCGACAAAGAGGGGACCGCTCAACTCGCACCGCATTCCCGAGCTGGCGCTCGCGGCACGCGGACAGGCCTGGGCCGAGGCTTCGCTCGCGGAACAACTCGCGACGAGACTTAGCGCCAGTCCGATCAACAACTTGTAGGAACGTTCGAATCGCATTAGAGGCCATCCCTCAGAATCGTTGCCATGCGTCTCCCTCCCAGGAACACATGGGTCTGGTGGCTCGTATTGCTGAGGTCCACCTCATATTCAGGGTCTACGTAGAGACGATTCACTTCGTACGCGGCTTGCGTCGAAGAGAACATCTTGGTTACGCGCGCTCCACTTTCGTCGTAGGCATAACAGACGTTCTGCTTCGTCTTTTGCAGCTGCGAGATCCGCCCATCGTCATCGCGCACCATGTTCATCATGTTCAGGCCCTGGAAGACCTTCAACTCCATGCGGTACGTGGCGGCGCCGTCACGATCGTATTCGTAGTTTCCGAGCCGGACGTCGTCGACGAAGACCTCGGTCACCGCGTGGGGGCCCCCTTCGGAGCAGCCGTAGCGAAGTTCCTTCGGACCCATTTCCCGGATGTTTCCCGCATCGTCGTAGCCGTATTCCATCGACCCGTAATTGAGGGTTCCGGACGTCGTGACCTTCGCGAGACGGTGGAGCGGGTCGTACTCGAAGCGTTGATCGAGGAGCGTCTCGCTTCCGATCTGCTCGAACGAGCGAAGCGGATTGCCCGCCCGA
>JAJDAL010000004.1 GCA_029261875.1 Deltaproteobacteria bacterium | reverse complement strand
GCCATCGAAACCGGCGAAGTGTGGCTCGCCCAAACCTTGATCTTGAACGCTCCCGCCCAGCGATTGCGCCGGGCCGTGCGCGACGGGCGCGAGGGGCTGCCGGAAATGCTGCAAGCCGACGCCCCAGGTCGCGCGCGTCGGGTCGCGTGTCATTGGACGGCGCCGACGGCGATGATCCCCGAGGCCATGGCGAACCGCGTGATCCTGGTGGCGGGCGATTCGGTCATCAACCTGAGCACGTTCCGGGACGCCGAGGACGACTCGAAACGACACCTCGTCGCTTCCACCGTGGTGCCGGTCCCCATCCAGGAACCGGAGGTGCTCGCGGCCCTCGAGGCCGCGGTCCTGGACCTGCTGCCCTTCTCCGAGAATGCCCTCGAACGCCAACCGGATCCGCGTCCCCAATGGGACGACGATGCGGAACTCGCCGACCCGCCCCCGGGGGAGGGCTGGCCCTCGGAGGCCGACATCCGGGTGAACGCGCGCCCCCGGGTCTACGCCCTGCGTCGCGAGAGCGCCGCGGCTCTCGGGTTCGAGGGCGACCTCTTGCTCGGTTGGCGGGGCGCCGAAGTCATCCGGGCGGATCTGAGCGCCTAGTTGGCGAGGATACGCTCTGGCGAGGATATGCTCCGGCGAGGTTGCGGTGGCGCGCTGAGCGCCCGGGCCGCCTTGCTGGTAACCTGCCGCTGGGCTAAAACGGCGCCCCCAGAAATCCCCAACGAATCATTGGGAATCAACGGAGTTCGACCATGGCACAGACTTGCGAGATTTGCGGAAAAGGTCCCCGGATGGGACGCAACGTCAGCCATTCGAATCGCAAGACCCCCAAGATCTGGAGCCCCAATCTTCAGCGGGTCCGCGCCCTCGTCAAAGGGAGCGTCCGCCGCCTGCGGGTATGCACCCGCTGCATCCGTTCGGGCCGCGTGACGAAGGTCGCCTGACCCCCTCTTCCCACAGCGAAGCGAATCAAGAGACCGCCGCACCCGAGACGTTCGGGCGGCTGCTCGCGTACGTGCGTCCGTACCTGGGAATCATCGGCCTCGTCATCTTCTTCTCATTGGTGTATTCCGGCGCGCGCTACGGACGCGCCTACCTCGTCAAGCCGCTGTTCGACGACGTGGTGCTCGCCCAGAGCGAGACCGGCGGCGGCCCAGCGAACTTTTCGATTTCGGATTTCTTCTCGAACGAGAGCCCGCCCGAAGCCAGCGACGCGCCCATTCCCGAAGAACCGGACCCCACCCAATTGCGACAGACCGTGCGCGCAAACCTGCTCAACATCTTCTGGGCGGGATTGCTCGTGGTGTCGTTGGTCCCCATCGGACACTTCGGCAAGGACTACTTCGCCGAATTCGTGCTCGGGCGCGCCCTCGTCGACATCCAACAAGCCGTCTGCGCGAAGTTGCTCGTGCTGCCCCTGTCGTTTCATCACGGAACCACGCGGGGCGACACCCTGTCCCGCACCCTGAACGACGTGGGAAGGGCCCATCGTGCCCTGGCGTTGATCTTTGGGGATGTCATCCAGGCCGTGATCGGGGTGGTGATCGGTGCGGGCATGCTTTTCTTCATTTCCTGGCAGCTGACGCTGCTCACCCTCGCCATGTTTCCGTTGTTGTTTGGCGTGATTGGTCTGTTCGGCAAACGAATTCGCAAGAGCGCGAAACGCCGTCAGGAAACGCTGTCGGACGTGACCCAACGCCTGGTGGAGATTCTCGGCGGCATCAAGGTCATCAAGGCTTTCCGCGCGGAGGTCGCCGAAGCCGACGCCTTCGGCCGCGAAAACCGTCGCCTGTTCCGGCGCAGCATGAAGGTCGTCAAGAATCGCGTCCTGGCGCGGAGCTTCACCGAGGCCCTCAACAACGGCTTCGGCATCATGATTCTCATGGTTGCCGTCGTGCTCGTTTTGCGCGGGCAATGGGGGCTCAGTCTCGGGGACATCGGCGCCTTTGCGCTCGTCATGACCACCACCTACCACCCGACCAAGACCCTGGCCAAGGGCTGGACCGAGCTCATGGACGCGATCCCCGCCGCGGAGCGCTTCTTTGCCTTGCTCGACGAAACGCCGGAACCCGCGGATCGCGCCGACGCAGTCGAGATCGATGGCATCACCCAATGCGTCGAGTTCACCGATGTCGAATTCCGTTACGGAAGCGAACCCGTTCTCGACCACCTCTCCCTGCGCGTGAATGCCGGAGAGATCGTCGGCATCGTCGGTCGCACGGGCGCGGGAAAGACGACGCTCGCGGATTTATTGCTCCGCCTTCACGAACCGACTTCGGGCTCCATCACCGTCGATGGAATCGATGTGCGCCAGATCTCCCGGGATTCGCTGTTCCGTCAGATCGCGGTCGTCACCCAGACGCCGTTCCTCTTCACGGGATCGATACGCGAGAACATCCGCTACGGGCGCCCGGATGCAACGGACGAAGAAGTCGAGGCTGCGGCACGCGCCGCCTACGTGGATGAGTTCGCCAGCGCGCTACCGAGCGGCTACGACACCGAAGTGGGCGAAGAAGGAGTGAGACTCTCCGGAGGGCAACGCCAGCGCATCACCATCGCTCGGGCGATCTTGCGCAACCCCGCAGTGTTGATCTTCGACGAGGCCACCAGCTCCCTCGACGCCAAGAGTGAGCGCTATGTCCAAGACTCCATCGAGGCGCTCCTCAAAGACCGCACCGTCTTCTTGATCGCTCACCGGCTTTCGACCATGCGACGCGCCGACAAGATCGCAATCATGGAAGAGGGGCGCATTTCGCGCGTGGGAACCCACGAACAACTGCTGGCCGAGGACGGTCTCTACCGCGACCTGATCTCGCTTCACAACCAGGACACGAACCGCGCTTGAACCGAAGCCTTACGGCTTCTCGGCGGGACGCGCCGCCTGGCGAGCCGCCTCGAGGAGTTCCGCGTTGTCGGGCCGCACGCGGTAATCGGGATTCGAATAGACCCAACGAATCGTCCCGCCCTTTTCCACGAGGAAAACACTCGGAACGGGCAGCTGTCGATGATCGTGGCCCGAAGCCTCGGCGAGGTCGATTCCGAATTTCTTGTAGCGCGCCACCTCCGCGTCCGTGAGTTCGTACGCGATTCCGAACGCACGCGCAGCTGCAAGCGAACTATCGGAGTAGAGGGAATATCCGAGGTCTTTGACCTTGAGACTGTCGGTCAATTTCGAGGGGCGGTCGGGACTGATCGCCACAACGCGAAAACCCAGGGCGGCAAGTTCCTCTTTCACTTTTCGCAGCTCCCCGAGCTGCGTATTGCAATAGGGTCACCAGCCGCCGCGATAGAAAACCAGCAGCGCGCCCTGTTCGCGCGCGAGCGCCGCTAGCTCTTGGGTTTCGCCGTCGACGCCGGTGACGACGACGCTGGGCACGGCCTTCCCCATCGCCAGGGGGCGCACCGCGTCCGCGCCGGGAAACACCGCGTCCTCCGCGGTCGTCACCGCGGCAAACCCGAACAGCGTCCAGGCGGCCAGAAGGATTCGAAGGGACGCCATCAACCGGGCATTCGTTCGAAGACCGCGGTGCCTTCGGGCACCCCGTGAAAGCTCTGCTTGTCGATGGTGAAGATCGCCATCTGCGGACTCCCGAAAACGCTGGGATCGTCGAAGGTCCCCACCTTGAGCAATACGGCGCCCGGCAACGCCGACGTCCGGCTCAGGATCGGGGTCCCACAATCTCCGCAGAATTCCCGGGTGACGGGGTTCTCGAGATCCTTGCGCGAAAACGGTTTGGGGCTTCCCTGGGTATAGGCGAACCCATCCCCCGGCATCCCCATCACCATATTGGGAGAACCGCTCGCGAAATACTGACACTCTCGGCAATGGCACTGCCCCTTGAACAACGGGTCGCCTTCGGCCGCAAAGCGAACGGCACCGCAATAACATCCACCTTCGATCTTCATGGGACACTCCTCCGGTCGAATGACTGACGAAGCACAGACGCTACCAAAGACGCGCGACCGCGCCCGGCTCTCACCCGAGCAAGCGATCAGGCAGCGATGCGGGCCAACAGCGCTTCGACCTTGGCTCCCAGGAACGTCAGCTCGAACGCACGGGTCACGGCATAGGCCTGCTCGAGGTGCGCACGCGCGCGTTCCGCGTCGCCGGCGTTTCCACGCGCCAGGTACATTTCCGCGTAGAGGACGAATGTGTAGGCGATGTAGGCGCGCGCTCCGATGCGGCGCATCATCGCGATCGCGTCGTCGAAATGCCGCTCCGCATCGTCGAAACGCCCGAGCAAGGTCGAAAGCATGCCGAGCTGTTGGCTCACGGAGCCGTAGGACATCAACCCATCGGCCACGACCACGTTGCGCCGCGCGTAGGGGAGGAGCAGGTTGTAGAGGATCTCGGCTCGCCGCTCGTCGCCGATTCGACAACAGGTGAGCGCCAGGGTCGTGATCTCCGAGAGCCAGGTACGGTCCCGCGGAAAATCGCGAAAATCGCGCGCCGCAAGGATCTCGTATTCGCGCTTCGCATCCTCGAGCCGGTCCATCTCCGTGTAGATGAACATCAGGATCGTTCGCGTCGCGAGCGCGTCGGGCATTCGACTGACGGCTCCCCGCAGGGCCCATTCGAGTTCGTGAAGACGCCCCTGTTCCCGACGCAAGGCGATCAGCTGCACGAAGAAGGTTCCCATGGCCGAAGGAGATTGGATCTTCAACCCCAGACGCAGGGCCCGCTGGGCCAAATCTTCGCTTTCGTTCAGACGGCCGTCGAGCAGCGCCAGGGTGGCGCGCAGGACTGCGACGAGATAAAGAAAGCGGGCCTGTCGAAGATTTCCCGCCAGTCGCTCGCAGCGACCCATCTCGTCGCGAACGCTCGCCAGGTCGCCTTTTTCCAGCATGTCCACGACCAGCCAGGCTCGGCCCGTCAATTCGAGCGCCGGATTGTCCCCGCGCGAGGCCAACTCGACGATGTCGTTGGCGATGACGATCCGTTCCTCCACGTTTTCCGGCCCCCACAGAACCATGCGACGGGCGCTCGTGACTTCGGCGAGAACTTCCGGATCTCCGAGACGCTGAGCCATTTCGATCGCCTGTTGACTCACCCCCGAAGCGCGCTCTCGCTGTTCGCAAGCGTGAAGCTGGCGTGCCAATGCGCCCAGTACGCGCGCGCGGATCGCGGTTTCGAGACTCGGAAGGCGATCCAGGGCTTCCTCCAACAAATGAAGACCCAGCTGTTCCGCCCGGAGATCGATTCGCGTCCCCACGGCGTGGTTGAAATGCAGGTCGGAACCCGTAAAGCCCACCGCCGCGCGCGCGAACTTATCGACTTCTCCTGCCCTACGCGCGGCTTCCGCAGCGCGCTCGAAACTCTGACGCGCGGCCTTCGAGGCGGCGGCTTTCGACTGGGCATCTCCCAGACACAACAAGAGATCGACGACCTGGGATTGATCGTCGACGCGTTTCCGTGACTCCAGGGCTCGGAGCGCACTTCCAAAGTGCAGTGCCGCATCTTCGTAGGCGAACACCGCAAGGGCTTCTTCGCCCGCGCGCCGGGCGAACGCCACGGAACGCTCGAAGTCTCCCGCCGCTGCCGCCTCGGAAGCGTGATGGGCAAGGTGGGAATACGGCGCCTCCGCACCGCCCGATTTTTCGAGGGTATCCGCCACGCGGCGGTGAATGCGCGCGCGCTCGAGCGAGGGGATCTTCGAGTACAGCGTCTCGCGAATCAACGTGTGGCGGAACCGATATTGGATGGCTTCCGGCGTATCGGTACCGACCACAGCCGCTTGCGAGGCTTCTTCCAGCAGTTCGCGCAACCGGTCGGTTTCGAGGTCGATCACCCGCGCCAGCAGGTCGAGGGAAAATTCGCGACCGATCACCGAAGCCACGCGCAAGACCTCGAGGGTTTCTCCCTCGAGGCGCGACAAGCGCCGGACCACGGTGTCGATCACCGCGCGGGGAACCGTGCTCTCCACCACCTCGACCGCCGACGCGTTGCCCTCCTGGAGCAGCCCCACCACCTCGCTGACGAAGAAGGGATTGCCTTCCGTGCGCTGAAACACCGCGTGCAGCAGGTCCCGCGTCGGGCGCACTCCCGTCATCGCCCCCATCAAGGCGCGAACCTCGCTCCGGTCGAGCCCTTGGAGGGGAACCCGGAGGCAATGGGGCAACGGCACCAGTGCGCCGAGGGAGCGCACCAATGGGTTTCCGTCGCCGAGCTCTTCCTCTCGATAGGTGGCAATCACGAGCATTCGCATGTTGGAAAGGTCCCGGGCGAGAAACTCGAGTAGCAACAGGGAAGCGGGATCCGCCCAGTGAAGGTCGTCGAGAACGAGCACAAGCGGCTCGTCCTCCGTCGCGCTGCGGAGAAAACCCGCTATCGCGTCGAACAGCTGAAATCGGGATTCCGGTGAACCCTCGGCCGGCGCCACCCAGGGTGCGTGTATTCGCGCAGCGAGGTCGGGAATCAGTTGGCAGAGCGGCGCAAGGGCGGCCCCAACCTGGCGTTCCAATACTTCGGGTTCCGTGCGATCCACACGCTCGCGCAGGATCTGCACCCAGGGCCAGAACGGGGGAGCTCCGGGTCCCTCGTGGCAGCGACCGGTGTGACCGCGCGCCCCGCGAGTGCGAATCAGAAACTCCTGGGTGGTGCGGGTTTTCCCAACGCCCGCGTCCCCGGAGAGCAGCACCAATTTCCCTCGCGCCTGGCGCGCTTCGTCGAGGGCCATGTCGAGACGATCAAACACCGCCTCGCGGCCCACGAAGGGCAGACCCTGTTCGGGCTTGGCGGGGGGCCGGACCTCTCGATCCTCCGCCAGTTCTTCCTCGATCAAATCCGCGGTGATCTGAAAACCGCGGCCGTAGAGGGTACGGATGATGCGTTGTTGGCGGCCGTCGTCGCCGAGCGCGACGCGCGCCTCATAGATGGCGGTCGCCACCGCCCCATCGCTGACGTGAACTCCAGCCCAAACACTCTCGATCAGCTCTTGGCGTGTCACCGGGCGATCGCGATGGCGAGCCAGGTAAGAGAGAACATCGAGCACGAGCGGTTGCGCGGAGACGACCGCACCGCCTCGACGCAGTTCTCGCTTGGCTTCGTCGATTACGAAATCGCCGAAACGGAAAACCTTGCTTCCCATGTGAGGGGCGTTCTGCAAAAGAGCCTCTCACCCCGCCGCGCTGCGTATTCTATCAGGTGTTCGTTCCCACCACGCGAGGATCCTCAATTCGTCGGGCAGGAACGTCCGACGCAATCGCGTGGACAGTCGAGGCACTTCGGCCCCGGGGCGAAATTGAAGAGCTGCATTCCGCGCACGATGTCGCTGGCACCGATGAAGTTTCCCTGGTTGTCCAGATCGAACGGCGCGCAATTCCGATCTTGGGTCGCGCCGCAGTTCGTGCCGGATCGCGCTTTGTTGAAGGACGCAAACATCTCGACGACGTCAGTACCGCTCACGAGCGCGCCATCCGTGAATTTCAGATCGCACGGGTTACCGTATCCGTCGGCATCGTCGTCGAGCTGGCCGCCGGTCGAGGTCTGAAAATCTTGTTGCGGCGGAGCGCTCGCGGGAAACGCGGGATCCCCGAGCCGAGGATTGAATGTGTTCACGCAGTTATCGCAGGAGTCGACGACCCCGTCCCCGTCGCTATCCGGCCCTGCGCTGCAATCCGGCGCGGCTCGAGCGACCCGAAAGATTTCCCCGTCATAGTCGATGATGTAGAGCTCACCCAAACCGTCTTCGCCGAAGCCGACGATCTGGCCCAGCTCTCCACTATCCGGATGCAGGTCGTCCGTCAGGTTGAGCACATCGATCAAACCCAGGCTCTCGTCCCACCGAAGGCCCCAAATCTCACCACTGCAGAAATCGCCGAAGAGGTACCGACCCAACAGGCCAGGCACACTACCGCGGTGCACGTAGCCACCGGTAATCGAACAGCGCCCGCCATCGTGAGAGTACTCGTGGATTGGCAGCGTGAGCGAACCATCGAAACACTCGGCCGCCCCGGAAACACAGCTGCTTCCTTCCATGATCCGCCATCCAAAATTCCCGCCGCCCGCTGCTCCAGATGCCTCCACATCGACCTCCTCGATGTCGTTTTCACCAACGTCGCCGATGTAGAGGTCTCCGGTAAGACGGTCGAAGCTGAATCGATAGGAATTCCGCAATCCATATGCCCAGATTTCGTCGAGCGCGTTGGGATCGTCGACGAAGGGATTGTTTTCGGGAATCGTATATCCGTCGAGTTCGTCGTCCACGCCGATGCGGAGCAGCTTTCCGTAGAAGACACCTCGATCCTGCGAGTTCTGATTCCCCTGGAATGTGCCGCCATCCCCAACCGTCATGAACAAGGTTCCGTCCGACGAGAACGCGATCTGTCCGCCGTAGTGGTTGTGGTGTGGGTGAGGCCCGATCTCGAGCAGTACCGTGCGCGTCGCCGGGTCGGCTCGATTCGGATCCGTCGCGCTCACCCGATAGCGAAGCAAGGTGATCGTCCCGTTGCCTCCGTCCTTCGCCACGTGGTTGACGTAGAAGGCGCCGGTCTCAGCGAAATTCTTCGAGAAAGCCAGGCCAAAGAACCCGGCCTCGCCACAACAATGGGTCGTGCTCGAAATATCCAGAAAAGGTTGCTGCAGCAGCTGGCCGTCCTCGATGACGCGAATTCGCCCTCTCTGCTCGACGACGAACAGCCGGGAATCGCCTTCGGGAGCGGTCAGATAGGTGGGCCGGCGAAGTCCGCTCGCGATTCGGATCGCACGTGTGGACAATCGCTCTGCGAGGACCTCGACCTGGGTGGCATGCGAATCAATGGCGCCCGCGTCGTCCTCGACCGTGAGTTCGACATCGTAGACTCCCGGGGACGTATAGGAATGAGGCGGCATTGCACCGTTGCCCTCATTCCCGTCCCCGAACGCCCAGGCGTAGGAACGAATGAATCCGTCCCAGTCAAGGGAAGGAGTTGCGTCGAATGGAGTCGTCTCGCCGACGAGTACGCGGTAGGGACCCGTAGAAAAGGCAACAGGTGTCTGGTTCACCGGTGGAGCCCCCGTGACCACGACCTCGATCCCGGTCGATGCGGCTCGATCCCCCGTCAGCTGACCGTCCCGATTGGCCGAGTTGCCGCTACCGAACAAGCGGAAGACGCCACCGTGACTGGGCGCGGTCCAGTCGAATGCGTAGGTACAGCCGCCCTCGCCGTCGACGAGCTTGGGTGTGAAGTTGACGATCTCATCGTTGCGCGTTCGGGTTTCCGGCTCCGAAGCGAGCGCGGAAAGCGTCCCTCCAGTTGCAGAGACATTCAGACCGCATATGGATTCCTGCCCACCGTCGATGCGCAGCAGATAGGTATGCGTTTCGGAGACATTGGATACAGCCGGTCCGTCCAGCAAGACCGTAGGTTCAACGCCGTCTGAATGGCAGTGGTTGCAGTTCTTCCCACCGTTGATTCCGGGGTTACCCGAGAAGCCGTTGACACCGAATAACTTGGCTTCGACCGGCGGAGCCACGGCAAGAAAGAACGCAGCGACAACCCACCCGATCGCCAGTTCCGATTGCTTCGAAAACGCTCGCGGGGAAACGAACATGCACTTCTCCAGCATTGCCAGCTAAAACATCTGAACAGCGAAGCGGCCCCCAAGGGTAGACGCGCCCCGAAGCGCGATCAATCGGTTTATCCACTGGTCCTGAGCGCCTGCGTATTTCACCAGCAGGTCGGCCTCGAAGTCGCTTCAGGGGAAAGCGTTTCCGCTCGGCCGGTCGAGCGGTGTGGGAAGCCGATCCACGCGAAGCGATCCTTACGAAGCTTTGGCGTGGAGACTCAACCCGTCGTTCGATCGAAATCGAATCTACTGGGGGCGCGCCGCAATGAACGCGGCAAGGAGCGTGTCGGCACGACCGCGAACGCGAACCGCAGCGGATTCTTTGATGTCCTCGTAGCCGCGAATGCGCTCCGGAGCGGAAACGATCTCCTTCGCGCGCTCGAGATTCTGTGACGAAAGACGGTCACCGGCCTGTCCCAAGAGCGCGACGTACCATTCCACGAGTTCGCGCTCGAGGCGTCGAACGGAGCTGCGACCGAAGGGGTCGAAAGCCGTTCCCCGCAGACGGCGCAGCGACACGAGAGTCCGCAGGAGGGGCTCCATCTTCGTGTCGAGTCGGAGCTTGCGCTTCATTCCGAGTGCGCGCAGCAAGGGCGGATGCAGGTGGTAGCGAAGCGCCGGGGCGTGTCCGAGGCGTCGTTCGAGCCAGCGCCGGTAAGGACCGCGCAACAGCAAACGCGCGACTTCGTATTCGTCTTTGTAGGCCATCAATCGGTACAGCTCGCGAGCCGCGGTGTCCGTCAGGTTGAAATTGCCCGGTTGCGTGCGGGATTCCGCCGCGGCGAACTCGGTGAGCGTCGCGAGGTAGCGTCTCCCATAGGACTCGTTCTGGTAATCGCAAAGATCGACGGCAAAGCCCGCGATCCGGTCGAGTACCCGCGCGTCGACGCGGCTGCTTTCGAGGCGCGTCCAGGCCGCGCCGAACACCGCCTTGGCATCGGCGGCGGAGGTATCGCTGCCGACGGCGGGCGGTTTTGCGTCCGCCAACAATCGATCCGCCAGGGACGCGTCGACCACCACGGATCGCCCCAGCGCCAGAGCGCGAAGATTGCCTTCGACTTGAACACCCCGATCTCGGATCGCGGATTCGACGCTCGCCACCGCCAGCGGTAGCAACCCACGTTGCAGCGCCGCTCCCAGCAGGATGGTATTCGCAAACATCGATTCGCCCATCACCGCTTCCGCGAGGGATTCGGCTTGCGTCACCGTCGCTTCGACGACGCTGCTGCGAATGCGACCCACCAATTCCTCGGGATTCGGAAGGGCCTGCTCGGGATGCTCGATCATGCCTGCGGTCGGATACAGACTCGAGTTGATGACCGCGCGCGTATGTTGGGGATCGAGGCGGCGCAAGCTGTCCGCGTCCGAGGCGGTCAGGGAATCGAGGGCGAACAGCGCATCGGCTTCGCCCCATCCGACGCGGGGACTGCCCGTTACGGGCGCCCTGCTGAACACACAATGAGAGGCCACGCGACCGCCGCGCTGGGCGAGACCGGTCTGATCCAGATGGATCGCGAACAGGCCTTCGTGTTCCGCGGCGCGCATCAGCAGCGCATCGGTGCTGACGATCCCCGTACTCCCCACGCCGGCCAGGAGCACCGCATATCGGTCCGTGCGCCAGACCGCGGGCGGAGGATCCGGCAGCGGCTGCGGGTCCCAGGTCACCGCCGGTAGCGAAAAGGGTCCGCGGCCTGCCACGCTGAGAAAGGCCGGGCAATCGCCTTTCACGCAGGTGCGATCGTCCGCACACGAACTTTCATGGACGCGGGTCTTGCGACCGAGGGTTGTGGAAACGGGCCGCAGCGACACACAGGAAGAGCGCTTCCCGCAATCGCCACAACCTTCACACACGTCTTCGTGGATCAATACCTGCTCACCCGACCCGAGACGCAGACCGCGGCGTTCGAGGCGCTGCTTCTGATTCGCGCACGCGGAGTCGTACACGAGCGCCGTAACCCCGGGCTCGCGTGCAATCTCGACCATGGCCTGGTCGTATTCATCGCGATCGATACAGCGAACCGCCGGGTCGCGCCGCGCTAGGGCGCGCAGATCCGGGTCCGAACTCATGGCGATCACGCGCCGAACTCCATCGGCTCGAATATCGCGCACCAACTCGGCCACGGGCTTCACCCCGACCGCGTCTTGCCCACCCGTCATGGCGATCACGCCGTTGTAGAGAATCTTGAACGTGACGCGCGCGCCGGCTTCCACACAGGCGCGCACGGCGAGACGTCCCGAGTGAAAATAGGTGCCGTCACCGAGGTTCTGAAACAGATGCGGGGTATCGACATAGGGCGCCAGCCCGATCCACGGCGTCCCCTCGGCCCCCATGGCACCCACGAATTGAATCCCGCGATCTCCGAGCAGCGCGATGGTGTGGCAACCGATCCCGCCGCCTGCGCGTGCGCCTTCGGGCAATCGGGTCGATGCATTGTGAGGACAGCCCCCGCAGAAAACCGGCGGACGTTGGATCTTCGTGGCGGCCTCGCCCTGGGATTCGAAGGCGCGAATGCGTTCGACGCGATCGTGGAATTCCCGGCGACTGAGTCGCGAGGCGAGATGCGCCCCGAGGTCCATGGCCACGGTTTCCGCATTAATTTCGAAGTGGCGCGCAAGCCACGGCTCACCGGAGTCGCGTCGCTGCCCGTGTACGAGCGGATGGTCCATGCCGTCGTAGAGCACCGAACGGATCTGGCTCTCGAGAAAGCCGCGGCGTTCGTCGATCACGATCAGTTCCGAAAGCCCTTCGGCGAAATCCCGCAGGGAACGCTGATCCAGCGGATAGACCATGCGCAGATTCATGACGCGGACGCCAAGCTCTTCCAGGGCACCGGAGTCGAGTCCCAAGCGAGCCAGAGCACCCTCGAGCACGCGGTAGAGACGACCGCTCGCCACCAACCCGATGCGGTCTCGACTGTGGCGGTGCGTGACGCGATCGAGGCGGTTGGCGCACGCGTAGCGCTGTACCGCTTCGAGTCGCTCGAAGAAGATCTCCTCTTCGATTCGATTGACGTGGGGCGTAAGCAGGCGCGGATCGAGACGTTTCTCGAAGTTGTGACCCCGTATGTCGAACTTGGGGAGTTCCGGCGCCGGGAACGAACCGCAATCGAACACGACCCCGCCATCCGCCACGTCGGCGACGATTTTCATCCCCGTCCACAACCCCGCGTAGCGCGATAGCGCGTAGGCGTGTCGGCCCAATTCGACGACATCCGCCGCATCCGCGGGAACCAGGAGCGGAATCATGGCGTGGGCGGCTGCGTATTCGCTGTGACTGGGGAGCGTCGAGCTCTTACTGCTCGGGTCGTCGCCGATCACCGCCAGCGCGCCGCCAAAGCGCGAGGTCCCGACGAAGTTGGCGTGACGCATGCTGTCGAGCGCACGGTCCAGGCCCGGTGCCTTGCCGAACCACATTCCGATCGCGCCGTCGTACTTCGAATGGGGAAAGAGATCGACCCACTGACTTCCCCCCACGGTGCTGGCCGCGAGCTCTTCGTTGAGCCCGGGGACGAAACGAACGTCGTGTTCGCGAAGCAGGGGTTCGAGTCCGTTGAGAAGTTGATCGAAGCCCGCGAGCGGAGAGCCCGGGTAACCGGAGATCATTCCCCCGACCCGACGACCCGCCAGACGGTCGGCGCGAATCTGGTCCAGCGCCACGCGTAAGAGTGCTTGTAGACCGGTGAGGTGCACGCGGCCTTGCGCCTTCGTAAAGCGGTCCCATAGGGCGGGATAATTCGAGGGGCCCACACTCATGGCACCCCCTTCGACGCGCGGAAGGGTCACCTTTACTCATTCGGGGGGGGCAGCCCCCGGCGCGAACATGCCCAGCGCGCTCGCGCATCTTGACGGGGGTCGTGCGTAAGGATTGCGCAGCCGGGAACTATTTCCCGAGGACCTCGGCGTAGAGCTCCGAAACCTGGCCCGCGAACCCTTCGGGCGAGAAGTGGGCCCGGGCGCGCTGCGCCGCGGCGTTTCCCATGGCGCGCGTCGCCGCCTCATCGGCGAACAAGCGCTCCCACGCGGCCACCAGCGCGTCGGGATCTTCGTCGCACAGAATTCCCGTTTTCCCGTCGGCAATGATTTCCGGCAACGCGCCGCGCTTCGAAGTCACTGCCGGAATCCCACACGCGGCCGCCTCCAACAAAGCCCGACAGGTTCCGTCGGATCCGGGAACCAGGAACGTGAAGACGTCCATGCAGCGCAACACGTCCGCGTAGTCATTGCGGCGGTAACCCGCAAAGATCACGCGATCCTCGATGCCGAGTTCCCGCGCCGGGCGCTCGGCGAATTCCTCACGCTTCGTACCGCGCCCCACTACGAGCAAGCGCGCCGCGCCGTCGCGCGCGAACCAACGCGCGGCCGCCGTCAACAAGAGATCGAAACGACGATGACCCTGCACGCGCGCAACGATCCCGACCACCCGATGTTCGGGCTTCAATCCGAGGCTCTCGCGCACGCGGGGATCCGCATCGACGGGCGCAAATCGCGCGAGATCGACGGCGCCGAACACGCCTCGTGTCGGCCGCCCAACGCGGATGGAGGCGTTTCGCCGCGCCGTTTCCGGCGATACGCACAAAAGCCCGTCCGTCCCGAGACCAAACAGCCAGCGGTTCCAGGGCGCCTGGGAGATTTTCTCGGCGAGCCGGAACGAGCGGACGAGCTTCGTGGCACCGCGACGCCGGCGCAAAGCCGCGGCGCGCAGTCCGAGCACGTGATCGCGCGTGTGCCAGGTGTGAACGATGTCGATCTGTTCTTCTTCCAAGAGGCCGCGCAAGCGAGCCACTTCCGCACGATCGCGAAGCAGCCTCACGCCTCGCGCGGATTCCAATTCCAACCGCGGAGCCAGCCCCGCGTCGCGCGCGCGCGTGGCGAGACCTTCGGCGCTGCCAGCGGGACAGGCGAGGAAGACCTGCTCCCCCGCGTCGCGCTGAGCCAACGCCAGACGCAGCATCGGTTCCGCCGGACCGGTCCATTTCCAATCGCTGGTGAGATGAAGGATCTTCAACGCGGGTCGGCGCTCCGGCGACGCACTTTTCCTGCGGCGTCTTCGCGCCCACCGCCGCGCTGCAGTTCCCAGAGCTTCGCGTACTTGAGAAACACGTGGAACGCCGTAACCGCAGCAATGATCAAGCCCGGCATTCCGTCCCGAAATCCCTGCTTCAGCACGTAGGCGCGCAGGAAACGAAAAGGGGGACGCAGACACAGGTCGGCCAATCGAACGGTCCGTCCGGAACGTTCCAACGCGCGCGCCTGCACCCGGCTGAAATCCTGAACGCGATCCACCTGGTCGGCCAGATCGCGATAGCTGTAGTGAAACATTTCGTTCCGCAAACGCCCGACGGGCCCGTCGACTTCCGCTCGACCGTGGGGATTGATTCCGACATAGCGGCCGCGCGAGCGCCGAAACAGCCGCAGCTGCCAATCGGGATAGAAATCTCCGTGCCGGATCCAGCGGCCGAGGTGGTAGGTGACGCGGTTGAGTTCGAATCCCCCGACGCTTGGAGCGGACGTCTTCAAGACTTCCACGATCTCCTGCTGCAGGGCGTCACTCAATACTTCATCTGCATCGACGCCCAATACCCAGTCGTGCTTGGCACAGCCCAGGGCGAAATTCTTCTGTTCTACGTTCCCCTCGTAAGGGTGGATCACCACGCGGGCGCCACTCTCCCGGGCGAGGCGCTCGGTGGCGTCGTTGCTGCGGGAATCCACTACCACGATGCATTCGTCGGCCCAGGAAAGCGCCTCGAGGCAGCGGCCGATTTGATCTTCCTCGTTGCACGCAATGATGCAGACCGAAACGGGTGCGCTCACTGGCGAACGCGCTCGACCTGGGTGACGCCCCGGATCTTCGTGAGCTCTTTCATGACGGCTTTCAACATCTTCGCGTCGGTCACCCAGAGTTCGAAGTTTCCGATGGCGCGCCGGTTTTGGGTGGTGGTCACGCGCGCGGATCCGATGTTGATGCCGGCCACGGAGATCGATTTGGTCACCTTGGCGAGGATGCCCTGCTGATCCACCGAGTGAACCCGGATCTTGATTCGCCGCGGGACTGCGCTTTTGGGATCCCAGTCGACGTCGACGCGCCGTTCCGGATCGAGCCCGAACACCTTCTCGCACTCTTTGGTATGAACCGTCACTCCGCGACCGCGCGTGATGAAACCCGTTACCTCTTCGCCCGGAAGCGGCCCGCAACAACGCGCGAATCGCACCAGCACGTCGCCCTGACCGCTCACCCGCAATCCGCTGCTCGAGGGCGTGCGGCGGCGGAAGAAGCTGCGACGGGCCGGTTTCGATTCGGGTTGGGTTTCCGGTCGAAGTTTTCCGAGAACCGCCTTCGCGGGCAGTCGCCCATATCCCACGGCGGCGAAAAGGTCTTCGACGGATCCGCCGCGAGTCGAGCTCTTCGCCACTTCGATCAGCTCGCCGTTTTCGAGCAGACGCGCAAGCGACAGCTTCGCCCGACGCAGCTCGCGCTCCAGCATTTCGCGACCGAGCTCGCGGCTGCGCGCATTCTCGGTTCCGTGAATGGCGTGTCGAATCCGGCTACGCGCCTTGCTGGAAACCACGAACTCGAGCCAATCCTTGCGCGGCATCTGCTGTGTGTTGGTGATGATCTCGACCGTGTCTCCGTCCTGGAGTCGATGGCGCAGGGGGCGCATGGTGCCGTTCACCTTGGCACCGGAACAGTGATCGCCCACTTCGCTGTGAATCGCGTAGGCGAAATCGATGGGGCAGGCGTCCGACGGCAAGGAGATGACGTCACCGCGTGGTGTAAAGACGAACACCTCGTCGGGAAACAGATCGACCTTCACGGCATCGATGAATTCGTGCGGGTCTTCGAGCTCCTGTTGCCATTCCATCAGCTGCCGCAACCAGGCGAATTTCCGGTCGTCGTCGCGTTCCCCGGCGATTCGCCCCTCTTTGTACTTCCAGTGAGCCGCGATGCCGTATTCCGCGTTTCGATGCATTTCGACCGTGCGGATCTGGACTTCCATCCGCTCACCGTAGGGACCGATGACCGTCGTATGCAGGGACTGATATCCGTTGGGTTTCGGAAGCGCTACGTAATCCTTGAAGCGCCCGGCCACGGGACGCCAGATCGAATGCACGATCCCGAGCGCCGTGTAGACGGACTCCTGTCCAGCGGACAGCACCATGCGAAACGCGATCACGTCGTAGATCTGATCGAGGGTGAGCCCCTGGGTCTCCATCTTCTTGTGAATGGAACCCAGGTCTTTCAAGCGACCGCTGACTTCGACTTCGAGACCCGTTTGGGCGAGCTTGGTCGAGAGGATCCCGATGACCTCTTCGATGTATTCCTCGCGCTCCTTGCGCCCCACGGCCAATTCGCGTTCGAGGTCTTCGGCGACCTGCGGGAGGAGCGTGCGAAACGCCAGGTCTTCGAGTTCCTGCTGCATCCCGTGTATGCCCAGGCGGTGAGCCAGCGGCGCGTAGATGTCGAGCGTCTCCTGGGCGACCCGCCGCGCGGAATCTTCCTTCATGTAGGTCAGGGTCCGCATGTTGTGCAGTCGGTCCGCGAGTTTGACCATCAGGATGCGAATGTCCTTCGACATCGCGAGCAGCATCTTGCGGAAGTTCTCGGCCTGGCGTTCTTGCTGTGAGTGGAATTCGATCTTGGAAATCTTGGTGAGCCCGTCGACGAGCGTCGCCACCTCTTCGCCAAACAGACGTTCGAGTTCCTCGTAGGTGGTGAGCGTGTCTTCCAAGGTGTCGTGGAGCAGTCCCACGACCACCGAGACCTCGTCGAGCCGCATGTCGGCCAGCAGTCCCGCGACCTCGATCGGGTGAATCAGGTAGGGCTCGCCGGACAGGCGCTCCTGCCCCTCGTGGACCTTGGCGGAATACACATAGGCGCGCTTCAAGAGGGACAGATCGCTCTGGGGCTCGTTCTCGAGCACCCGATCCGCGATATCGTTGAAGCGCCGGGCGCCGGCCGCGCTGCTCGCGGCGGTGCTCGATTTCCTTTTGAGATCAACCATTTCAGTCAAAATAGCCCCAGGTGCCCGGCGATCAAGCGAAGCCCTTTCCGGGGCCCCATCTTACGGATCGAGCAGGGATCCGTGGCGCTTGAGGGTCTCGTCGCATGCGAAGCGGGCCCGAACCCCTTCGGTCGCCCCCTCTCGCTCGGCTCGAATGATCTCGAGGGTGCTCTCGATCGCCTCTTCGAGGTCGTCGTTCACCACCGCGTAATCGTACATATGAACGGCCCGCAGCTCGTCCTGGGCCGCCTCGAGGCGGCGCTCGATGGCGTCCGGGGCGTCCGTCCGGCGGTTGCGAAGCCGCTGCTCGAGCACTGCTCGCGATGGTGGAAGGATGAAGATGAAACGGGCATCGGCGCGGCGCTTGCGCACCTGGCGCGCGCCTTGAACTTCGATCTCGATCAGGACATCGCGTCCTTGCGCGAGGGGACTTTCGATGGCCTCCCAACTCGTACCGTATTCGTGACCCCGGTAGTGGGCCCATTCGAGGAATCGGCCTTCCTCGGCCAGGGACCGAAATTCCGCCGGATCGACGAAGTGGTAGTCGACCCCATCGCGTTCGCCGTTGCGAGGCGCGCGGGTCGTGTGGGAAATCGAGAAGGTCACGTTTCGGTCGCGCGCGAGCACTTCGCGACAAAGGGTCGTCTTCCCGGTTCCCGACGGCGCCGACACCACGAAGGGAATCCCCACGCGGCTCACGGGTTGTCCCCCGCGGTCGGCTCCTCCTGTGCGAGACGCGCCGCGATGGTGTCTGGATTGATGGCGGACAAGATGACGTGATCGCTGTCGGTAATCAGGATCGAACGGGTACGGCGGCCCTGGGTGGCATCCACCAGCTTGCCGCGGTTGGCGGCTTCCTCGCGCAAGCGACGCATGGGCGAAGATTGCGGCAACACGATCGCCACCACCCGTGTGGCGAGAATCAGATTCCCGTAGCCGATGTTGACCATGCGGGGCGCGGGCGGGCGCGCATTGCGCGTGGGCTCACGCTTCGCGTTGGGGCGTTCGGGTCCGATGCGATGGGTGAAGCTACTCAATGTTTTGAATCTGTTCGCGTACGCGCTCGAGCTCGGTCTTGAGTTCGACCACGGTATGGGCGATCGGTGCGTCGTTCCCCTTGGACCCCACCGTATTGACTTCGCGCCCGAATTCCTGGACCAGGAAATCCAGGCGGCGCCCGACGGGTTTCCCGACGTCGCCGGAATCCAAGATTTCATTGAATTGGTCGAAATGGCTCTTGATCCGCACCAGCTCTTCGGTGATGTCCAGGCGATCCGCGGCGAACACGACCTCTTGGGCGAGCCGGGATTCGTCGAGCGGCCCCGTATCGCGCTCGAGTTGAGCGGCGCGCTTGCGCAAGCGTTCCCTCACCGCCTCCTGCACCAACACCGAACGATCCGTCAGACCCGCGGCCAGCTCGCTCACCAATTGGATTCGCTGGCGGACATCGCGATCGAGCGCGGCCCCCTCGGAGGCCCGCATCTTGTCCGCTGCCGCTACCGCGTCGCGCACCCCGGCGAGCAATGCCTCTCGCGCGGTGTCGGGATCCAACACCGGCTCGGCCAATTGCGCCACGCCGGGCAACGAAAGCAAAGACGCCACCTCGAGGCGCCCTTCCACACGGTGTTCCTTGCGCAAGGTTTCCGCCGCGCGCACGTATTGGGCCGCGGCCTCCGTGTCCACTTTGAGATTCGCCCCCGCGGAGCTCGTTTCCGAAGCCGCCACCGTGACCGCGACTTTCCCGCGCGTGAAAATCTTCTGTACGACCGGTCGGATTTCGTATTCGAAGGCGGCAAGCAGGCGCGGCAATCGCGCGCGCACGTCGAGGTAACGCGAATTGATGCTGCGTACTTCGACTTCGAAGGAAATGTCGTCGATCGAAAACGGGGCACGCCCGAATCCAGTCATGCTTCGGATCAATGCATCCCCCGTGCGGCAGCGATTGTCTCCGGCAAGGCCTCGAGGAGTTCACTCGGGCTGGCGGTCGCTGTGCCGATTTTACTGACCACGATCCCCGCGGCTGCGTTTGCAATGACGGCCGCTTCGTGGAGCGACGCCCCCGCCGATCGCGCCAACACCAAGGCCGCGATGGTGGTGTCGCCCGCGCCCTGCACGTCGAAGACCTCGCGCGGGGCAGTGCGAACCTCCACCGGCGCATTCTTTCCTTCGAATACCGTCATGCCTTCACCGCCACGGGTCACCACGACGTCGGCCGGCCCGACTTTGCGGCGAAGCGCCGCAACGGCGCGCACCATGTCTTCCGGGCTCCGCACCGCGATCCCCGTAAGCTGCTCGATTTCGCGCAAGTTCGGTTTGCACAGGGATGCACCCTTCGCAAACGACGGCTCGTTCTTGGGGTCGACCGCCACCGGGATCTCGGCCCCGCGCAACCGCTTCATCGCCGCGTTGAGAAACCCGCGTGTGAGCATTCCCTTGCCGTAATCTTCGATCACCGCTGCATCGCAGGACGGCAGCGCGCCCTCGATGATTTCGAGCAGTTCGCGCGTGGCGCTGCGGGGAATTTCCGAGTCGGTTTCGCGGTCGAAGCGGACTACCTGCTGGGAGCGCGCCACCACCCGGGTCTTGCGCGTGGTGGGGCGCCCTTCGAGCACTACCAGGCCATTGGGATCGACCCCGAGATCTTTCAGGAGATCCAACACGCGGCGGCCGGCGGGATCGTCTCCCACCACCGCGCAAAACGTGCACTCTCCCCCCATGGCGACCACGTTGCGCGCCACGTTGCCCGCGCCCCCCAGCACCGTCGATTCCCGGGAGACATGAACCACCGGAACCGGGGCTTCGGGGCTGATGCGCTCGACGTCGCCCCACAGGTATTCGTCGAGAATCACGTCGCCCACCACCAGCAGGCGCACTTCGCTGAAACGCTTGACGATGCGTTCGAGCCGGCGGAGATCGAGGCGCGCACGCGTCATCAGCGCGCGAGCCCCCGACGATCGAGCTCCGCGGTGGCGGCGTCGACGTGGTCGACCGCCTCCGCTTCGCGCAGCCAATCGAGCAGCTCGCGCATGCCCTCTTCGAGTCCGACCCGCGGCGCGTAGCCCAGCTCCTTGGAGATCTTGCTGATGTCGCCGAAGCAATGGCGAATGTCGCCGGCGCGAAAGCGGTGTTCGATCTGCATGGGTGCATCGAATTGGAGTTCACGCGACAGCGCCCCGGCCACGTCGAGCACGCTCGTCTGGCGGCCGGTTCCCACGTTGTAGACCTGACCATTGGCCGCGTCCTTTTCGAGGGCCAGCAGATTCGCCTGCACGATGTCGGACACGTGGATGAAATCGCGGCTCTGGTTGCCGTCTTCGAAGATCAGCGGCGCGTGGCGGTTGAGCAAACGCGACGAGAAGATGGCGACCACGCCCGTATAGGGATTGGAGAGCGCTTGCCGGGTGCCGTAGACGTTGAAGAAACGCAGCGCCACCGTGGGAATCTGGTACGCCGCGCCGACCGAAAGGAACAGTTCTTCGTGGTCGCGTTTCGTTACCGCGTAAACCGAGGTCGGAATGGGTGGCTTCGATTCGGGCGTGGGAATCGGCGTCAACGACACCCCCTTGGCATCGTCGAAATCCCACTGGCGTTTCTCCAGCTGCGATTCGGGCCGGATTCCCGGGTATTGAATTTCTCCGCTCGAATCCCGGTACGCCCCTTCGCCGTACAGCGACATGGAAGAAGCGACGATCACCTTGCACAGGTCCTCGCGTCGCTTCACGATTTCTTCCAACACGACGGCGGCGCCCAGGCTGTTGACCGACACGTAGTGCTCGATCTCGTACATGGATTGGCCCACGCCAACGGCGGCGGCCAGGTGATAGACCGCCTCCATGCCGTCCAGGGCCTTGGCGACCGCCGCGCGGTCGCGCACGTCGCCCACCTGGAGCTCGGCTTCCTCGCTCAGGTAGGCCGGTCGAACGCCCCCTTCTCCGTGGACCTGAGCGTCGAGATTGTCGAGTACTCGAACGCTGTGGCCGGCCGCGAGCAAAGCGTCCACCAGGTGCGAGCCGATGAAACCCGCGCCTCCAGTTACCAAGATCTTCATGAGGTGCGATTCTCCTCCTTGGCGGTGCGCAGGGACGCCAGCCCCTCGGACGCCGGCCGCCCGCGCAGGTGCCAGGCCAGAACCGTCTTGCGCACATTCCATTTTTCGCGTCGCGAATCCGACAGCATAGCGGCGGGCGCCTGGGTGAGTACGTAGAACAATCCCTTCGCAACCCGCAGCGCCATTACGACGCCCGCCCGGAAACCACCCCGGTTCTTGCGGAAGAAATGATACAGGGAGCGGTGATATTCGATTCGGGTATTGGCGGGCACCTTCTTCTTGGTGCTGAAGCCGTGGATATGCACGATGTGGCTATCGGGAAGGTGGTGAATCTGCCAACCGGCCCGCTTGATCCGCCAGCACCAATCGGTTTCCTCGAGAAAGAAGAAGTAATCCTCGGGCATGAGGCCCACGGACTCGAAAACTTCTCGTCGCACGAACAAGCACGCCCCCAGCACCGCATCGACCTCGATCGGGGCCGCGTGGGAGTAGCGTTTCGAGGGAAACCACTGGGGCAGCAGCATCTCCAACAGCGACTTGGGGAACGTCTCCGTCACGAGACTCGGGAAATTGTGGATGCAATTCTGCTTCGAGCCATCGGGATTCAGGAGCTGGGGTCCCACGACGCCGACCGCTTCATTGGCGTCGAGGTAGCGCACGCAACGCTCGAGCGAATCCGGCAGCACCAGCGTGTCGCTGTTGAGCAGCACCGCATGGCGACCGGAGCACTTCTGCAAGCCGACGTTGTTCCCCGCCGCGAACCCGATGTTGTCCGGTAGCGCGATCACCTGAGCCCAGGGATATTGCGCGCGCACGGCTTCCACACTGCCGTCGTGCGATCCGTTGTCGACCACCAGGGTCTCGACGTCCAGTGCAGCTTCATCGCGTCGCGAGAGCACCTGGCGCTCGATGGTATTCAGGCAATCGAGCAGAACCTCTTTGGCGTTCCAAGTCACGATGATGATCGATAGATCCGTCACGATTTCCCCATTCCGCTCGATACATCGCTCGATGCATCACCCGATGCCGCGCGCGCCGCTTCCCCCACGCGCTCGGGAGAGATGCGGGTCATGCACCGATGGTCGATCGGACATTCTCGGTGATAGCAGGGTCGACACGGAACGTCGGCGGTCAGCACCTGAACGCGCTCCAGATTCAAAGCGGTTTTCTCGATGCTGGTCGGACCCATCATCACCACACTCGGCACACCGAACGCCACGGCAATGTGGCGCGCCCCTGCATCGTTGCAGACCAGGACGCGTGCGGGCTGAAGTATCGCCTTCAAACCACCCAAATCGAGGCGGCCTCCCAGATCCGCGGCCGGCGCCGCCATGGCGGCGCACACCCGTCCCGTCAGCTCGCGCTCGGCGGGAGTGCCCAAAACCAGGACCTGGTGCCCGGCGCGGGACAGCTCGTCGCCCACCTTCGCGAAGGATTCCGCGGGCCACAGTTTCGACGAACCGTACGAGGCACCGGGAGCCAGGGCCGCAATCGGGCCCGACAGATCGACCCCGCAATCCTTGGCGACGGACTCCGCAGCCGCCCGTTCCTCAGGCGTCACGAAGAGCTCCAATTCGAGCCCCTGTCGCGCGCACCCCAAGGACTCCACCAAACCCAGCACATGCTCTTCCCGGGCCACCCAGGGCCCACCGTCAGGCCCGCGGGGCGGGTCCAGGGCCCGGTCGAGCAAGATTCCGCGCCCCGAGCGGCGATAGCCCACAATGGGCCGCGCTCCGGCGATCCGCAGCAGCAGGGCCGCGGAGAAGGAATCCGGCAAGCTCAGACCCAAATCGAAGCCCTTGCGGCGCAATTCTCGGCCTTCGGCCCAAATGGCCCGGATTCCGCGGTGATAGGACCTCACCGGGATCACTTCATCGAACCAGGGCGATCCAGCCAACAGGGCCTCGAGACCCGGTCGCACGTGGGCGGTGATGGAGGCAGCCGGAAAACCGGCCCGCAGGGCGCGAAAGCCCGGGGTTGCCATGGCGACGTCGCCGGTCCAATTCGGTGCCCGCACGAGAATTTTTCGAGGTTGGTCCATGAGTTAGCCCGCGTTCGGGGCCGCGCAATCTATCACCTCGGCCGGGGGCTTCGCCAATAGCCCCTGGGCGGCTTCGAGAACGCTTTGCGGGGAAATCACCCCCATGCAGGTGGCGGCCGCGCAGCCGCGCCGGCAGGGATTGCAGGCAATCTGGACCCGCAGGGTTTTCGAGGGCGTCGCGCGGTAGGGCTCGTTTTCGACGGGATCCGTGGGTCCCATCAATTGAATCACGGGTGTCCCCACCAAAGAGGCCACGTGCATGGGTCCGGTATCGCTGCCGATGTAGAGCCGGCAGTGGGAGAAGAGTGCCGCGAGGTCGGCCAGGCTAGGCGTCGCCGGAGCGATGCGGGCCGCACCCGCCGCGGCGTCGACGATGGCATCGGCGAACGCGCGATCGTCCCGCGCCGGGCCACAGGTCACGATCACCGGCGTACCCCGCGCGGCCAGCTCCCGGGCCACCCAGGCGTAGTGCTCGACCCGATAGCGCTTGTAGGAGGTCGCATCGCTGGTTCCCGGATGCATGGCAACCGGTGCCGCGTCGGAACCCAGGAGTTTGCGAAGTTCCGCCTGGGCGTTGGCGACGCGCTCGGGAGCCAAAGCCAGGGGCGCCTCGGCGGGCGGCGCAGCGACGCCGAGATAGCGAACCAGGCCCAGGTTGCGGTCGAAACGCGAAAGCTTTGCGGGCTCGAGGCGAGCGTGGGAATTTGCGAACCGGTGGGCGAACTCGCGTGCGAAGGGACGCGCGTAGGTGACGCGCAGCGGTGCGCGGGTCAGATAGGAGAGCACTCCACTCTTCAAGATGGAGTGGAAGTCGACCACCAATTCGAAGCGGCGCGCGCGCAGCTCGCGCACGACCCCCCCAAGCAAGCGAACCACACCCCACACGTCTCCGCGTTTCGCGCGCGCGCGAATCTCACCGCGGGGAAACACGATCACTTCATCCACCCAAGGCTGTCCCTGTACGATTCCAGCGGAAGCGGGCTCCACCAACCACGCGATCCGCGCGCCCGGGTAACCGGCGCGCAGCGCCGAGACGGCGGGCAGCGTGCGCACCACATCCCCTACCGCACCCAGGCGGATGACGAGAATGCGAGAGGCCGGCGGAGGGCCGGGGAATGGATTCATACAGCGCAAAAAGGGATAGCCTCGCGGAGTCGGGACGCCGCGGGTAGGATACCCCGCCATGCGCTTTCCCCGCACCCTTTACACCTACGTACTCCGCGAAGTACTCCAATACACGCTCCTGGGCTTCCTGGGGTTCGCGGGCATCCTCGTGTCGCAGAATCTGCTGCGACGCCTGGACGATCTGGTCGCCGTGGGATTCGAACTCACGGACCTGTTCGCGGTGCTGGGCTGCATCATGGGGATGCTGGCGGCCTACATCGTGCCGGTTTCGTTTCTATTCGGCGTTCTACTCGCCGTCGGACGCTTGTCCTCGGACTCCGAAGTCATGGCCATGCGGACCTGCGGGATGGGGATTCGCCATCTGGTCGCCCCGGTCCTGGTCCTGAGCGCGTTCATCTCGCTCATCACCGCCGCCATGATGTTGGAAGTCGAGCCTTCATCGCGGCGCGAGTTGCGCGGCGTCCTGAAATCCATTGCGTCCAAGGGTGCGATTCTCGAGCCCGGCCGCTTTCGCGAGTTCGGCGACCGCGTGCTCTATGTCGACGATCGCGATCTCGATAACCGCCTGAAGGGCATCGTGGTCTCGGATCAGGACGAATCCGGCAAGGCGTTTACCGTGTTCGCGGAATCCGGCGAATTCCGATTCGACGAAGCCGAATCGATGATCCTCTTGAGGCTTCACAACGGAGACATTCACCTCCAGCCCTCCCAGGTCGGGGCCGACCGCTATCGCCGTATCTCGTTTCGCGACTTCGATTACTCCTTCGATGTGAGTGGCTTGCTCGCCACCGACGAGCGGACCGAGCGACCGCGCGAAATGTCCATGCAGCGACTGACGGGGCTGGTCAGCGCCCTGCGGCGCGGCGAAGAACTTTCCGAAGACCTCCACGAGAAGGATCCGAACGTCTATTTCCTCCAGTTTCACCGCAGGTTGGCGTTGCCCGTTGCCCCGTTGCTCTTCGCCCTGGTGGGGACGCCGCTGGGGTTGCGCCGTACCCGCGGTGCGCGCTCCTTCGGCGCGCTGTTGTGCGTGGCGCTCGTGTTCTCCTACTACGCGCTGCTCTCCTTTGCGGAATACCTCGGCAAGAGCGGGTCGCTTCCGATCGGCGCCGCACTGTGGATGCCCAACGTGGCGTTCTTTGCCGTGGGGCTGTTCCTCCTCGCGCGCGCGCGACGCGCCGGAGCCTGAGCTCCTTGCCCACAAAGTTTGCGCACCTCGAAACGGGGCGCGCTCGGCTGATCGTGGTGCCGGAACTCGCTCCCGTCCTAACGCAAGCCCAACTCCACACGGCCGCGCAGATCGAAGCCGTACTCGCCCGGGGCGGCGGCCCCGAGGGCCGCGCCGCGACGGCCCTGCTTGCCCTGCCCGGTCGCCCGGACCGGATTCTGCTGCGCTCCGTGCGCCACGGCGGATGGTTCGGACCCGTGTGGGGAGAATCGCTGCTCGGTGCTGGCCGCGCTTTGGCGGAACTCGAATGCAACCACGCGCTCCACGCGCGCGGCGCGCCGGTTCCGCGCCCGGCGCTCGTCGCCGCAACGCGTACGCGGGGCCCCTTCTGGCGCGCCCTGGTGGGAACCTGGTTCGAGGAAAACGCCCGGGATGCTTTGGCCTTCCTGGCGGAAGAACCCAGCCCCGAGCGAATCCACGCCGCCGCGGAATCCGCGGGACACGCCGTTCGTCGCTTCCACGATGTCGGCGGTCAGCACCGGGACCTGCATCTGAAGAACGTGTTGTTGCGCGACGTCGCCTCGGGAATCGAAGTCTGCATCATCGATCTCGATCGAGCGCGGGTGACCTCCGGGCTGGATGCAGGCCGACGCATGGCGGAATTGATGCGCTTGTTTCGTTCGATCGAGAAGCGTTCCCTGACCCGGCAGTTGGGTCCGGAGTGCGTCGGGAAGTTCTTCGACGCCTACACGGGCGAGGACGCACAATTGCGCGCCGCCCTATTGCGTTACCGCCGCCGTGAGCGCCTGCGCGTCGCCATCCACTCCCTGGGTTATCGCCGCTGAGATTTCGCGCGCGCGCGTTCGAGCAGTTTCGATTCGAGCCAGCGCAGGAAGACGTGGGGTTCCGCCACTTTGAGATCGATCGCCAGCACGCGCACGTCCACGCCGTCCACCCAGCGCGGCAGGATCTTGAGGGCGTCTTTCTCGGTGGTGATCCACACGAGTTCCGTCGCGAGCCCGCGAACGTCTTTCGCGCGATAGTGGTGGTGGTCCGGGAATGCGCGCACTTGCGTCACCTGGGCTCCTAATTCTTCGAGCGTTCGGCGCAAGGAAGCGGGCCGTGCGATTCCGGCCAAGATCCCAACCCGGCGGCCCGCCAGGGACTCCGGCGGGACGGAAGGCCCGCCCGCCAACGGACGCAACGCGCTCGCTACGCGACGCGCTTCGAAGCGCTGGGCCTGGGGGTTGCGGCGCGCGATCTGTGCTTCGGCTTCCGGACCCACGGGACCATCGACTACGCCGATGGCATCGGCCCGCCCGAGCGCAGCCAGGGGCTCGCGCAAGGGACCCCGCGGCAAAGTGCGCCCGTTGCCGAAACCCTGTCCGCCGTCCACCAGCAGAATCTCCAGGTCGCGCGCCAAGCGATGATGTTGGAGTCCGTCGTCGAGCACCACGATGTCCGCGCCAAAAGCCGACACCGCCCGCATCCCCACCAACACCCGGTCGGGCCCGACGATCACGGGAACGCCGCCGGAGCGCGCGGCCAACAACACGGGCTCGTCTCCCGCGCTATCGAGCGTGGCGCGAAAGTGACGACCGTCGGAGACGATCTGAACCGAATCCCCGGAACGGCGCCGATGCCCGCGGCTCGCCAGCACGACTTGATGCCCCCGGCGCTTCAACTCGCGCGCAACCCAGGCGGCAGCGGGCGTCTTGCCGGAGCCCCCCGCCGTCAGCCCCCCCACGCTCACGACGCTGCACCCGATCGCGCGGCGCCGTCGCAGGCCCCAGTCGTAGCTCTTGCGATTCAGCCAGCCCGCACCCGCATAGAGAGCACCCGCCACATCCACCGGCAAGAGCGCCACGCGCTTGTACCAGGCCAGTTCGCCGGGCTCCCAGAACCGATAGTTACCCCGCACGCTTTTCTCCCGGATCGCGGAGTCGGCGCACGATGAGTTGCGCGCAACGCAAGGCGGCTCCGCGGTGGGGAGCCAGCGCCTTGCGCCCCGCCTCCCCGGCCGCGCGCGCGCGCTCGGCGTGCTGAAAGAAATCGAGTACCGCCTCGGCCAGGGTCGCGGCGTCGGAAACCCGGCGCCCGGCGCCAGCGGCTTCCAACCACGACACCGCCTCGCGCACGTTCTCCGTATGGGGTCCGAAGAGCACCGGTACCCCCGCGGCAGCGGGCTCCAACAGATTGTGTCCACCGCGGGCGGCGAGACTCCCGCCCACGAAGGCGACGCGCGCCTTGGCGTAGAGCGACACCAGTTCACCCACGGTATCGAGCAAAAACACCTCACCGGAAGCGAGCGGCGCAGCACCGAGTTCCGAGCGGACGCGCAAGGGTAGATTCTTCGCGCGCACGAGCTGCGCCACTTCGCCGGCGCGGTCGGGGTAGCGGGGCGCAAGCACCAACGCGGCGTCTTGATCCGCGCGATTCAGCGCGATAAGCGCCTCGAGGCACGCCGCCTCTTCGGGCGCGTGGGTACTCCCGGCGACGAACAGCGGACGCTCTTCCAGGACGCGGGCCAACACGGGGTCCAGCGCGGGCGAGCCGTGCTCGGCGTCAATGCGGTCGAGCTTCAGATCTCCGGTTACGGAAATCCGCTCCGGGTGCACGCCCAGTTCCTCGAAGCGTTGGGCGTCCGTGTCGCTTCGCGCCCCCACCGCGTCCAAACGCGCCAGGGTCGGTCCGAGGAGCGCGCGAAGCTTTCGATATCGGGGTAGGGATCGATCCGAGATGCGACCGGAAACCACGACCACGGGAATGTTGCGCCGCGACGCCGCAGCAATCCAAGTGGGCCAGACTTCGGTTTCGATCAACACCAGGGCGGCTGGGTCGACGCGCCGCAGTGCTGCGTCGACACACCATGGGTGGTCGAGCGGCGCCAGACGTGCGGCGAGATCCGGACGTTGGCTCGCCAGGAGCGTTTGGCCGGTCGACGTCATGGTCGAGGGTGTAATCCGATAGCCCGCTGATTCGAGCGAACGAAACAGCGGCAACGCCGCGGAAGCTTCACCGACACTCGCCGCGTGAATCCAGATGGATCCCGGCACCTCTTCCGACACGCGCCCCAAGCGCTCGCGTACACCTTCGCGCCATTTGGGTTGCAGGGTTACGGCCAGGGCTCCGACCGGTGCCGCAGCGAGGGCGGTGATCGCCGCCACGCTATTGCGCAGTAGCCCCACGGAGCATCTCATCGGCGATTGCAGCCGCTTTCTGGGCCGCGCCGCCCTGGCCGAGGCGGCGTCGCATTTCCCGTAGGTCATCGATCAAACCATCGCGGGCGGGTCCGCGAAGCAGCGCTTGAAGCGCATCGGCCACGATTCCCGCCTGGGCTTCTTCTTGCAGAAATTCGGGAATCGCCGGTCGCTCGAGAATCAGGTTCGGCATCGTGAAGGATGCAACCTTGACGAGCCGCCGCATGATCCCCGCCGTCAAGGGGTGGGCGCGCCCCGCCACCACCAACGGACATTCCAACAAAGCGACCTCCACCGTCACCGTACCGGGTTTCGCAAGCGCCACGTCCGCCGCGCGCACCGCTTCGTAGGTGCGCCCTTCGACGATGCGCAAGGGAAACTCCGCCGGCAGCGACTGCAAGGCGATCTGCGCTTCGACGGACGCGCGGTCGACCGTCGATGCGAGGGCGAGCACGAAGCGGGTGCCGGGCTCGCGTCGGGCGAGTTCGCGCGCCGAATCGAGAAAGAGCGCAAGCGTGTAGCGAAGTTCGTTGCGACGACTGCCCGGAAGCAGCACCACCACAGGCCCTTCTCCGGTCAGATCCAAATCGCGGCGAGCCTGCTCCCGACTGAGTCGCTCGCGGATGTCCGCCATCGGTTCGACCAGCGGGTGGCCCACGAAGTCCACCCGCAGACCCGTATTGGCGTAGAAGTCCGGCTCGAAGGGAAAAATCGTCGCCATGCGATCCACGCGACGCGCGATCTTGCGGATGCGACCTCGGCGCCAGGCCCAGACCTGGGGACTCACGTAGTAGAAAACCGGGACGCCGGCGCGTTTGGCGCGGCGCGCGAAGGGGATATTGAAGTCCGGCGAGTCGACCAGCACCACGAGGTCCGGGCGTTCGGTCACGAGCTCGCGATTCAAGCGCCGCCAGGCACCGACGATGCGGCGCGAACTCGAAATCACTTCCACCAAGCCACCGACGGCCATCTCGCGCTGGTGCACGACGAGCGCCACGCCGGTTTTCTCCATCGCGGTCCCCCCCAGTCCGCTGATGCGAAGATCCGGCTGCAATTCGCGCAGGGCGCGCACGAACTCGGCGCTGTGGAGGTCCCCGGAAGCATCTCCTGCGGAGACGAGAACGCGCATCAGGAATCGAGGGGCGGCATGGAATCGACCACCCGCAATGCGGTTCGCAAAGCGCGCAAGGCGTCTTCGCCGCTCACGGCCGGCGCCTCGCGGGTGCGGACCGCGCGTTCGAAGGCGCGCAGCTCCTCTTGCAGCGCATCCTCGCGGTCGAGGGACAAGGTTTCTTTTTGAATCTCGGGCTGACCGTCCGGCCCGTTGAGGCGACGAAAAACCACGGCCGACTGTTCGAGAAAATCGAGGGAGAAATAGCCATCGGATTGGAAGAAACGCAGCTTGCGCATGGCGTTCGGCGAGACCCGCGACGCGGTGACGTTGGCCACGCAACCGCCGGGAAACACCACGCGCGCGTTGGCGATGTCGGCTTGGTGGGTAACGACCGGAACACCGATGGCTTCCACGCGCTCGGGTTCTTCTCCCACGAGCTGCTGGATGATGTCGAGGTCGTGAATCATCAGGTCCCGCACGACATCGATGTCGGTACTGCGCGCGGAAAACGGACCCAGGCGGTGCGATTCCACGAAACGAGGCTTCTCCACCATTCCCGAGATCCGGCGCAGGGCGGCGTTGAAGCGCTCGAGGTGCCCGACTTGGAGAATGCGCTTCTGCTCACGCGATTGGCCGAGCAGCGCTTCCGCCTCTTCCAGAGTCGCGGCAATCGGCTTCTCGACGAACACGTCGAGCCCCGCCTGCATGACATCGCGCACGACTTCGAAGTGGCTCACGGTCGGGACCGCCACGATGGCCGCGTCGGCATCGCCGAGTACGTCGCGGGGGTCCGTCGCGTGGGGAACGCCGTGGCGCTTGGCGATTTCCCCCGCCACGCGCGAATCCGTGTCCACCACCGCACTGAGGACCACGCGGCCTTCGCTGCGGGCGAGCCCCGCGACCTTCTCCACGTGGAGGGCCCCCATGTGGCCGACCCCGATCACCGCGATGCGCAGGGGCTTCACGCGCTCTCCTCCGATGCCGGACCTTCGGGTCCAAAACCCACGACCGCGATGCCGTGGGCATCCGCGGCGCTCACCACCGCTTCACGATCGACCAGGACCGTGCGCCCCGCTTCGAAAGCCAGGCAACCGATCTTGACTTCCGCGAGGTTCGCAATGGTGCGGGTTCCGAACGTGGGCAGGTCGAAGCGAAGATCCTGAGCGGGCTTCGCGACCTTCACCACGCAGCCCCCGCCGCCCGCGAGATTGCCGCCGCGCAAGATCGCGGCGTCCGTACCTTCGATGGCTTCGAGCGCCATGACGGCTCGATCCTTGATCACCACACTCTGCCCGACATCGAGCCCACCGATCGTTTTCGCGATGGGCCAGCCAAAGGCGATGTCGCGCAACTGCAATGCACTCGGCTCAACCCTTCCCAAGGGTCCCTGACCGGGAAACAAATCGGGAACCAGATCCGGCTGGGAGCGCAAGGTGATGTCCTCGCTGGCGAGTTCATCCGCGAGGGCGCCCAGGATCGAATCGTCCTTGCGGTCGCGCAAGCGCGTAAAAACCGAGATCGCCCGGGCGTCCGGACGCAGGGCTTCGATGCCGGCGTTGAGGCGGGTCTTCAATATTCCGCCCGCCATGACGGCATCGCGCACACCGGCCGCCTTGAGCCGATCCAGGATCGCTTCCACTTGACCCAGGTGAAAGCACGCGAACTCATCGACGTGGCCTTCGAGGTCGGGTTCGGTTTCACCATGGAAACCGACCGCCACCACGCGCCAGCCCTGCCGGCGCAGCGACGCCGCGATGGCGAAGGGGAAGTGCCCCCGTCCGGCGATCAGACCCAGGGTTTGCGTCATGGGGCCAGTTTAGCGGCAGAAGCCGCGTTCGGATTTCTCCAGGAACTGAACCAGGTGCTGCACTTCCGGCACCTCTCCGAGTTCCTCGCGCACCTGCTCGAGCGCGGGCTGCAGGCGCAGCTTGGAGTTGAAGATCAAGTGGAAGGCGCGTTTGATGGCCTGCCGCGTCTCGTCGGGCAAACCGCGGCGCTTGAGTCCCACATTGTTGATGCCCACCAGGCGCGCGCGATCGCCGGCCACCATGGAGAAGGGCGGTGCGTCTTGGCTGATCTTCGCATTGCCTGCCGCCATGACGGATTCGCCGATGCGGGTGAACTGCAGCACGCCCGTATAGCCCCCCAGAACCGCGTGATCTTCCACGATCACATGGCCCGCCAGTACGGAATAACTGGCGATGATGGTGTGCGAACCGACGCGGCAATCGTGGGCCACGTGGACACCGTTCATGATCAGGTTGTCGTCCCCCACCTCCGTACAACCGCCGCCCTTCTTGGTTCCGACGTGGAGCGTGGTGTGTTCGCGGATGACGTTGTCTTTTCCGATCACCAGCTGGGTAGACTCGCCGGCAAAGCTCTTGTCCTGGGGTTCGCCGCCGACGCAGGAGAAGGGAAAGATCCGCGTGCGCTCGCCCACACGGGTGATGCCGGTCACGACCGCGTGGGCCTGGACCACGACACCGGCTTCGAGGACGACGTCCGGACCGACGGTGGAGTACGGGCCGATCTCCGCGTCCGAAGCGACTTCCGCACCGGGATCGACGATGGCGGTGGGATGAATCGGCGCCAAGCGCGCTAGCCCTTCTTGTTGAACTTCGCGATCACGATGTCGGTGATGTCCGCGGCTTCGCGGCTATACAGGAGCCAGGGAGTTTGGCGCCCCAGAATCAGGGTGAAACCCTGCTCCTTGCCGACATTGTCGATGATCCCGATCAGTTTCTTGCGCAGCGGGCCTTCGAGGCGCTCTTTGTCGACTTTGAATTTGCCCTCGACCTCTTTGAGCTTGTTGTCGATTTCCGACCGGAGTTCCACCAGGTCGAGCTGCTTCTGATACAGGGCGTCTTCCGACAGGACGAACTTCTTGGCCTTGAACTCTTCCTGGAGTTCCTCGAAGTGCTCGACCATGGGCTGGAGCTTGGATTCGGCTTCGCGCTGCTTGCGGGCCATTTCTTCCCGAGCCGCCTTGCCCTCTTCCGTCGCGTTGAGCGCCTGCTCGATGTCCACGATGCCGATTTTGATGCCTTCGTCCTGAGCCGCCGTACCCCACACCAGGAGCAACCCGGCGAGTACGGCGACGAGCCCTTTGTTGAGTCTGGATGTCTGGCGATTCGCCACAGTCGAATTCGATTCAAGCATTGTGTTGCCTCACTTAAAGGTAAATCGCAGTCGGTTTCGGCGCAGCTGCTTGCGGCGGGCCGCGCCCGAGCCGCAGGATCAGAAGCTGGAGCCCCCGACCGAGAACTCAAAGACTACCGAATCTTCGACTTCCAGGGCGTTCAAGGGAAAGCCGATGAACCCCTCCAGGGGTCCGAAGGGCGAGAACCAGAGCGCCCCGAAGCCGGCACCATAGCGCCACTTGCCGATCTCCAACACGCTCTCCTCTTCGGAGAAGGCGTTCCCCATATCGAGGAACACGATTCCGACCAGCCCCAGAGCCGTAGAAATCGGGAACCGCTGCTCGAAGGAAAGGGAAACGAACTTGTTTCCCCCGATTACGTCGGTCTCGTCCAGGTCGTCGAAGTCATCGATATCCTGGTCGTCGAGGTTGTTGCACTTCCCGTCGCCGTCACCCTGGGTGTTCTGGATTCCCGAAGTGCCGTCTTGACACGTTCCGTTGAGGAATCCGACCGGAGAGAAGACCGATCCCGATCCGAGCGCTCCCCCCAGGACCGGGCGCCATAGGATCGCGCGGCGCGGTCCCACGGACCTTGCGCGATAGCCTCTCAACTGAAAGGTCCCGAGTCCGCCCAGGAAGTAGCGCTCGGTGAGCGGAAGCTTCAGGTCGTCGTCGATGTCTCCGAGCACGGCGACATTGAAGGTTGGCAGTCCCAGGAACGGGGCCTCCAAGCCCAGCAGCCCGCGCTCGAAAGAAGAAGCGGTGTTTTCGTCCGGCAGGTCGAAGTCCGAGACATCGTTGAAGGGAATCGCCCAACCCGCCCGCGCGGTGAAGGAAAACGTCGAACGAAAGGGCAACCATTCCGGGGCCGGGGCGTAGAGGCTGATGCGCCCTTCGTTGCGGATGAATTTCGAGAATCCGCCGAGCCCCGCGAATTCACTCGAAAAGCCCAATTGCATTCCGCTCGACGGCACCACGCGGTCGTCGCGGGTGTCGGATCGGAATGAAACGCCGAGTAGGCTGGTGCTTTCCTCGCCGTTCAGCACTTCGCGAAAAATCAGCGAGGCGGCGTTCACTCCGCTGTCCTGCTCGACCTTTCGACTCGACCAGTCGTACCGCAGAAAACCGCGAGAGCGCGCTTCGGGATCGAGGATGTGGGAGAGTGCCAGGGAGATGCCCTGCTGCTCTTCATTGAAGTCCTCGAATTCGACGTCGGTGCGGAACGCCGTGGCGTTGAATCCAAAAGTGGTCCCGAGAACGTAGGGGTTCGAGAACGACAGGTAGAAGCGGTCGGCGGTCCCACCGATATCCGCGGAGGCCTGAATTCCGTAGCCGCGACCAAACAGGTTGGCCTGGGAGATGCTTCCGTTGACCACGAAGCTATCGAGCGACGAGAACCCGGCGCCGAAGGAAAGCGACCCCGTGGGCTTCTCCACGACTTTGACGTCGAGATCCAATCGATCGGGATCGTCCGTCGGCTGGGTCTCGAAATTCACCTCTTCGAAGAACCCCAGACTCTCCAGGCGTTGCTGGCTGATGCGAATCGAGCGGGCCGAATAGAGCTGCCCCTCGACCATCTGCATTTCCCGGCGCAACACTTCGTCAACGGTGGTGGTGTTGCCGCTGATCTCGATGTCGCGAATGAAATAGAGTTCGCCCTTCTCCACGGTGTAATTCACGTTCACCGCATCTTCTTCTTCCGTAATGGCGGTGAAGGGGGTGACCTTGGCGAAAAAGAATCCGTTGTCGGTATAGCGCTGCTCCAGACGCTCGACGTCGGCGGTGAGAAACGAGCGATTGAACACATCGCCCTGCTTGAGGAGCAAATGGTCGTCGAGCGCTTCGAGATCTGCCGTGGGGTCGCCGGAGACCTCGATGTTCCCCACGTTGAAAAGCCGTCCCTCGACGATGTCGACGACCACGACGAGCCCTTCGTCCAGCGCTTGAACGCGAGGTTCTCCGACCTGCACCTGGAGGTAACCCGCATTGGCGTACTTGTCTGCGACCCCGCGCAAATCCTGATCGAAGATCGGCTCGGCGTAGGTGCCCGAGTTGTCGAGGAAACGCGACACGTGGGAGTACCAGCGCCAGATCTTGGTCTGGAAGCCTTCCACCAACTCTTCGTCGCTGAAGTGGTTGTTGCCCGTGAACTCGATGCGCTTCAAGCGCAGCTTGTCGTTCTCGTCGACTTCGAAATTGATCGCCACCGCTTCGTCGGCGATCGGATCGATTTCGTACTCCACGTCCGCCAGGTAATACCCCTCGGCGCGGTAGAGCGCCTTGATGCGGGCCTGGTTCTCGAACAACAGCGGGTAATCGAGGGTGGAACCGGTGGTGAGTGTCAGCGAATCACGGATCTTCTCGTTGTCGATGTTGTCGTTGCCCGTGATGGTGATGCGCCGGACGACGGGATTCTCTTCCACTTCGAACACGACGATTCGCCCATCCGGGGAATCCTCGGAATACACGCGCACATTGCGGAAGAACCCCAGGGAGAAGACCTCGCGCACATCGGCGGCGATCTGGGCCGACCGGTAGGCGTCCCCCGCGCGGGTCTCGATGCGCGCCCGAATGGCGTCCGCTTCGATGCGGCGATGGCCGCGCACATGGATCTCCGCGATCACATCCCCCGCGTCTTCCTCGGCGATGGACGAGCGACCGAACAGCGCCTGGGCGGGCACCGCGCGAAAGGTGATGAAGACCCCTTCGGGACGACGCTCGGTCTCCACCGTGACCGTGGCGACTTCGGGGCGCCGCGAGAGGAGCAACGCGTCGCGATCCAGCAGGTCCGCGTTGTAATCCGTACCCGGCCGCGTCAGAAGTTCCTCCATGACTTCCGGCGGTAGGAAGCCCTGCGGTTCGATGCGGACTTCCGCGATCTCGGCCTTGGTCTCGACACCGACGATCGAGAGCACCCGGTCGGCGATGTCGTTGACACGATCGAGCAGCTCGTCTTCGCCGCCGGCCGTGAGCACCATACTTTCCGACGCCACCGCACTCGATGCGGGGGTGACGCGAACGTCGAAGCTGAAGCGGCCGGCCAGCTCGGTCAAACTTCCGGTCACCACGTATTCGGCGCCGAGTTCCGCGCCCAGCCTCCGCAGCGCGGTTTCCGTGAGCTCGCCCGCCGCGTATTCCACCACGGCCTCGCGCACCACCAGCGAATCGAGCACTTCCACGCGGCCGCTCGATTCGAGCCGGGCGGAAAGCAGATCCGCCAAAGAAGATTCCAGGTAACCCAAGGGCTTCGCGCTGTGGACCCGAAACGGAACCACGGCAATCAGCACGCGCACGGGCTCCGCGCTCGCTTGCGCGCGCGCGCGTTCCGGTAGCGCGATGGACGCAACCGTGACGATCGAGAAGAGAAGCAGTGACAGCACCGCCCTCTTCCGGCCGATTGAAATCTGGGACCGGATCACGAACCCCCTCCGCCGACGACCCCAGCGACTTTTAGGGGTGGTTTCGCCGCAAGTCGTCAGGCAGGCGGGATTCTACCTTGTGACCCTTCCAGATCCAAGCGAACTCGATGGCTAGTTTCTTTTTCGGTTCGGTGAGTTAGGCGAGAAGCACGCTACCGGCAGAGAGCGTCGCCTGCCGTGATAGGCGCGAAGCGAACCGCTCGTTGTGGGTCACGACGATCAGTGTGGTGCTGCGCGTGCGGTTGAGGTCGAGCAGGAGCTCACCGATCTGGTCGCCGGTCTGGGGGTCCAGATTGCCCGTGGGTTCGTCGGCGAGCACCAACGGCGGCTTCATCATCAAGGCCCGCGCCACGGCGACACGCTGGCGCTCGCCACCGGAAAGCTTCCCGACGGGATGGGTGAGCCGGTCGCCGAGCCCCACGTCGCGCAGAATCTCTTCCGCATCGCCGCGTATCTCGTCTTGCGTCAGCCCGCGAACCAATCCCGGCATCATGGTGTTTTCGAGCGCCGAGAATTCCGGCAGCAGGTGGTGGAACTGGAACACGAATCCGAGTGAGCGATTGCGGAAGTGCGCCAACGCGTCGGGAGACTTGTCGAAAACATCTTCCCCGCGGAACAGGACACTCCCCGCAGTCGGGCGATCGAGGGTTCCCAGAATATGGAGCAGCGTGGACTTGCCGATTCCCGATTGCCCGAGAATCGCGAGGCTCTCGCCTGTTTCGATGGCCAGATCGATGCCGCGCAGGACTTCGATCACACCTTCGCCCGTCGGAAAACTTTTGACGAGCCCGCGAACCTCCAGCAGCGGGCTACTCATATCGCAGGGACTCCGCGGGATCGAGACGCGCTCCCTGGCGGCTCGGAATCAGCGTGGCCCCCAGCGCGAGGATCATCGCGATGGCGGCCACGGCGACGATCTGACCCAGATCCAGTTCCCAGGGCAAGGTGTTGAGGTTGTAGACGCTGGCCGGAAGCGTATCGATCCCGGTGATGACTTCGATCTGTTTCTGAATCCAGCCCAATTGCGTGGTCACCACGATGCCGGCGATGACGCCGACGATGGTTCCCACCAGACCGATCAGCGTTCCCTCGATGGCAAAAATGCGTTCGACACTCCGGTCCGACGCCCCCATCGCCTTCAAGATCGCAATGTCGCTCGTCTTTTCCATGATCATCATGACCAGGGTGGCGACGATCACGAACGCCGCCACCACCATCACCATGCTGAGCAGGACGAACATCATCACGCGCTCGGTCTTGAGCGCCTGGAAGAAGGCCGGGAAGAAATCCTTCCAGTCGCGCGTGTAGTAGGGGAATTGAAGTGCCTGAGCGGCCAGCTCTCCCACACGGCGAGAGCGGTAATAATCGGTGACCCGCACCTCGATGCCATCCACGACGTCTCCGGTGCGCCGAAAATCCTGGGCGGCGGGCAGCCCCACATAGGTGAAGATTTCTTCGTATTGGAAGAAGCTCGAGCGAAATACGCCCACCACTTCGAAACGTTTGAGACGCGGCCCGGGGCCGAGGGGCGTGGGGGGACCGCCGAAGGGCGAGATCAAGATCAACGAGTCGCCGACGTCGATGCCGAGCCCCGAGGACAGATGGCTGCCGATGACGATGGCGGGGTCCCCGTCCCCCTGGGTCCCCAAGGCATCCAGCGATCCTTCGATCAAGTCCTCTTCGAGTTCCGTGACCTTTCCGATGCGCGTCGGATCCACGCCGCGCACGCGCACACCGACGATCTCGCCCCCTTCGCCCCGCACCATGCCTTCGGCGTCGAGGAAGGGAGAGGCCGCCACGATGTCCGGCACTCCTTCCAGTTTCTCGAGCACCGACGCGTATTCCTCGAAGGCCCCCAGCCGGCTCTGCACGGTGAAGTGCGCCCGGTTGCCGATGATTTCCTCGCGCCAGATTCGTTCGGCGCCGTTCATCACGCTCAATACCGTGATGATGAGCCAGACTCCGACCGCCACACCCCCCACACAGATCAGCGAGATCACCGAAATGAAGGTCTGGCGACGCTTGGCCAGCAGGTAGCGCACGGCGATGAACCATTCGAAGCTGTTGTGCGAATCCGCGAAGCCCGCCGCGGCCAGGGGCAGGAGTCCGAGTGCCACGGAAAAAACGAACATGCGGAGAATTCCGACACCCACCAAGCTGACGTTGTAATCCGGCTCGGGAAGTACGAGGGTGAGAACGATTCCAATCGTGAGCGTTCCCGTGAGAACCCACAGCGAGCGTTCCATGGCGCTGGCGGACCCTTTGCGCCACCACGCCCAGACGAGCGACGCCAATCCACATACACCCACGGGTGCAACCGCGTAGGCGACTTGACCGCTCCCGCCCACCAAGCACGCGTACCCGAGACCCAGGGCCACGAGACTCGCACGGGCCAGGGTCATCGGTTGCAAGAGCCGCAACCCGATTCCGGAAATCAACAGCGCGACGGCGACGAGCAGCGCGGATCCCCCCGCCAGCAGCAGGAGGTATTGCGTCGTAGAGCCCGCCTCGTAGCGCGCCTCGGGACCGAGCTGGTCCCAAATGAAGATCGCCGTGGCGATCATCCACAGGAAGGCCATCAGGATACCGGTCCGCGGGCGTCGAATGCTGCGCGCAAAGCGCTCGAGCACCACGACCGCGGAGCCCAAGAATAAGAGTGTGAGAGATGCGATCCCCAGGGCCAGCGCCACGATGAAGGTGAGCGCCACGGTGCCACCGGCCGTGGTGAGAACATCCCAGAGCCCCGGGATTGTCACGGTCTACTGCTCCGGACGTAGGTGGGGGAAGAGTTGAACCTCGCGAAGCGAGGGCGCGTCCGCAAGCACCATGATGAGACGCCCCACCCCCAGGCCAAGCCCGCCCGTGGGCGGCAATCCGTGCTCGAGGGCCGTTAAATAATCCTCGTCCATGGGGTGGGCCTCTTCGTCGCCAGCCTTGGCCGCACGGATCTGTTCTTCGAAGCGGCCGCGCTGGTCGATGGGGTCGTTCAATTCGCTGAACGCATTCGCGATCTCCATCCCGGCGAGGAACAACTCGAAGCGCTCCACCAGCCGCGGATCTTCCGGCGAGCGCTTCGCCAGGGGCGAGAGTTCGACGGGATAATCCGTAATGAAGGTGGGTTGCGTCAGTGTCGGCTCCACGGTCTCGCTGAACAATTCATCCACCGCCGTGGCCCAGGTGGGCGCAGCCACGGGATGTCCTTTGGCCCGGGCGGCGTCGCGCAGCGATGCGTGGTCGCCCTGGGCGAGAATATCGATGCCCGTCGCCTCGGCAATCGCATCCCGCATGCTGCGACGCGGCCACTCGCCACCCAATTCGATTTCCCGCTCTTGGAAGGTGATCTTGGTGCCGCCGCAAACGTCGCGCGCGATTTCTTGGATCACCGCCTGGGCGAGATCCATCATGTCCCGGTAATCCGCGTACGCCTGATAGCACTCCATCATGGTGAACTCGGGGCTGTGCTTGCGCGAAATTCCCTCGTTGCGGAAGTTGTGTCCGATTTCGTAGACGCGATCGAGCCCGCCCACCACCAAACGCTTGAGATACAGCTCGTCGGAGATGCGCAGGTACAAGGTCTGGTCGTTGGCGTTGTGGTGGGTCGTAAACGGACGCGCCGCCGCCCCCCCGTAGATGGGTTGCAGGACCGGCGTTTCGACCTCGAGGAAATCTCTGCGTTCGAGGGCTCCGCGCAGGGCCGTGATGGCGCGACTGGAAGTCAGGGCGATTTCGCGCGAGCGCTCGTTCACCAGAAGATCGAGGTAGCGCTGCCGAAAGCGCGCCTCCACGTCGACCAGACCGTGCCACTTCTCCGGGAGAGGACGCAAACTCTTGGAAAGCAGATCCAACTGAACCGCCGCCACCGTGAGTTCATCCGTGCGCGTTCGCCACACGCCGCCTTCCACGCGGACGAAATCCCCGACGTCGATCTGCTTCGAGAACTCGAACAGCCCCTCGTCGACGTCGCGCTTGTTGACGCTGACTTGAATCGCGACGCCGTTTTCCACCACACGCCAAAAGCGCAGCTTTCCGAAGGCGCGGATCGCGACGACCCGCCCCACCACCGCGCGGGTTTCGTTCGCCTCTTCGAGTTCTTCGACGCTTTTCGCGTCGAACTCTTCGCGCACCGCGGCGATCGACGCATGCGCGCCAACACGCGCGGGATAGGGATCGACGCCCGATTCGCGCAAGCGCTCCAAGGTTTCCCGACGCGACGCGCGTTCCTGCTCGCTCACCCCCCTACCCCCTCTCCGCTGGTTTGCTGCAACAACGTGGCGCGAATGAAACGATCGATATCGCCATCCAAAACCCCTTCGGCATTTCCCATCTCTTCATTGGTTCGGTGATCCTTGACGCGCTGGGCGGGATGCAGGGTATAGGAGCGAATCTGGCTGCCGAACCCGATCTCGCGCTTTTCTCCCGCGAGCTCAGCCATCTTCACTTCCTTCTCCTTGCGCAAGTGCTCGTAGAGCCGCGCCCGCAAAACCTTGAGCGCGGAGGCGCGATTCTTGTGCTGGGAACGCTCGTTCTGACACTGAACCACGATCCCCGTCGGCAAATGGGTCAAGCGCACCGCGGAATCGGTCTTGTTCACGTGCTGCCCCCCGGCTCCGCCGGCCCGGTAGGTGTCCACACGCAGGTCCTTGTCATCGATTTCCACTTCGACTTCGTCGTCGATCTCCGGAAAGACCGAGATGCTCGCAAATGCCGTGTGGCGGCGAGATTGGGAATCGAACGGCGAGATTCGCACGAGACGGTGCACCCCTTCCTCGGTCTTGAGATAGCCGTACGCGTAGTCGCCGTCGACCGTCACCGTCACACTGCGGATGCCGGCCTCCTCCCCTTCCTGGAGATCCAGGATCTGGGTCTTCATCCCTCCACGCTCGGCCCAGCGCAGATACATGCGCAGGAGCATCTCCGCCCAATCGCAGGCGTCCGTACCACCGGCGCCCGAGTTGATGGAAAGAATCGCATTGGAGGGGTCGTGTTCGCCGCCCAGGAGGCGTCGCAGCTCGGCTCCATCGAGCTCGCTCGCGAGGGCAGCGATCTTCTGGCTGACTTCGCCGAACGTCCCCGCGTCTTCCATTTCGACCGCGAGTTCGAGCAGCACGCTCGTATCTTCCAGGGTTTGATTCAGCCGATCGAAGAAGTTGAGCTCGCGTTCGACCGCGCGCTTCTCGCGCAATACCTGCTCCGCGTGCTCGCGTTTGTCCCACAGATCGGGACGCGAAGCTTCCGCCTCGAGTTCCTGGGCGCGCTTCGTGAGGGCATCCCAGTCAAAGGCGCCTCCGGAGCTCATCGGCACGCGTGCGCTGCGCGTCGAGCTGCTCTGCAAGCTGTGTCGCATCGAGCATTGTTTCGTCTGCGCTCATGCCTCTCTCCTTCGAACGCTGGCTACCCCAACAATCAACAGGGCGAACCAACAGAGTTGCGCGAAGCGGTCTCCATGCCTCACGTAGAACGTGCTCCGTTTGGGACCCTCGACCGGAATCCGTGCGACCTGCACGGCAGGTTCGAAAATTTGCGTCGCCACGACGACCCGGCCCCGCGGATCGATGAAGCCCGACACACCCGTGTTCGCGGCGCGTGCCGTCCAGACCCGGGACTCTGCCGATCGAAGCGCGGTGATCGCCAGAAATTGGAAGGGTGCCCCGGTCCTTCCGTACCAGGCGTCGTTGGTGATCGCGAAGAGAACTCCCGCGCCATCGCCGACGAAACGCCGAACCAGATCCGGAAAGAGCAGTTCATAGCAGATCGGTACGCCAGCGGACACGAGCGGCGCCCCGACAACGAGCGCTCCCGGCGGCATGGAGAGCGCGCGTGGGCCCTCTCCCGCGGTCACATTGTCGGGCGCGATACCGCGCGCGACGGCGGACACGAACAATCCGATCAGGTCGCGCAAGGGAACGTATTCGCCGAACGGAACCAGGTGCGATTTGTCGTAGCGCGTGACTAGCTCACCCGTCGGGTCGAACACGTAGGCGCTGTCGAAGAACTTGACCGGCGGCCTTTGCCCCTCGATCCCCACTCCGCCCACCACCAGCGTCGTCCCGGTCGAGCGCGCGAGTTCTTCCAGGCGATCGCGCACGATCGCTTCGCGGTCGATGGATCCCGGCACGGCGGTTTCGGGCCACAGAATGATCTCCGCTCCTTCGCTCGCCGCGCGGCGCGACAGGGACTCATAGGTATCGAGGGTGCGCTCCGCCCATTTCGGACTCCACTTCACCCCCTGGTCGATATTCCCCTGAACGACCGCCACGGAAACGCGCCGCGCCGCTGGATCTTCCTCGACCGCGTTGCCCCAATAGAGCCCCGCACAGACGATCGATGTGGCGAGAACCGCCAGGGCATCGGAGCGCGAAACGGATTGACCCATTCGCCAAGCCCGCACCGCGCGCAAGCCCGCGATCCCAACCAAAACGGTCGCGAAGGAAAGTCCGTATACGCCCGTGACGGGTGCCAACGCCATGAGAACGGGGTTCTCGTGCTGGGCGTAGCCGAGGGTTGCCCAGGGAAACCCCGTCAAGAAGAAGGAGCGCAAATGGTCGAGGCAGGTCCAGAGCACGGCGACCGTCAGAGCCGTCAATCCGCCCGCCTGGGCAAAGCGCGCAAGCGCGGCGCCAAACGCCGCCGTAAACAACCCCACGTAGGCACCGAGTCCCAACGGGGCGACGACACCGACCACGGGCGCGGCGTGACCGTACGTGACCGTCACGACGTAGATCCAATGCAACACCGCCGCGTGGGCGACCGTCCCCGCCGCAAAGCCCCAGAGCGCCGCGCGTCCCGGGCGCAGCCCTTCGACGCACAACACCAAACACACCGGCGCGAACCAGGCGAGCGCGAAACCGAAATCGACGGAGCCTTGCCCCCAGGCGTGCGGGAAGGACAGCAGCGTGATGGCCGCGTAGGCGAACAGGCGGAGGCTGCGCTGGCGTGCACTCAACGCGTTAGGGTTCGCCACAGCCTCCGTTCCTCGGCGCGCATGCGCTTTGCGTCCGCGGCGCGGATGTGATCGTGGCCCAGCAGGTGAAGTACACCGTGGATCAACAATCGCGCCAATTCATCGTCCCAACTGCGGCGCCCACGACGCGCCTGGCGAGCCGCGACTTCGAGTCCGATCACCACATCTCCGAGACATTCTCCCCGGTGATCCGCGTGGGGGCCTTCGAGCAAGGGGAACGAGAGTACATCCGTGGGTCCTTTGCGACGCCGGTATTCACGATTCAAAGCGGCGATTTCGTCGTCCTTGGCGAGATGTACCGAGAGCTCCCCCGGTCCGTCCAGTGCACGCAGGATGCAAAGTGCGCGCCGTCGCAGCAATGCGCGGTCGAAGCGGGGTCCGGCGCCGCGTTGAGGCGGCCCCGAAAAGCGGACGATCATTCGTCTTTGGGGTTCGCGGCGGGGGGGGTCTCATCGCGCGCCTGGGTAAAGCGCTCGTAGGCGATCACGATGGCTTGCACCAGGGGATGTCGCACAACGTCGGTCTGGCTGAATTCCATGAACCCGATGTCGTCGACGTCTTCCAGTACGCCGGTGGCCTCGATCAAACCACTCTTCTTGTCACGCGGAAGATCGATCTGCGTGACATCGCCGGTCACAACCGCCTTGGAGTCGTATCCCAGGCGCGTCAGAAACATTTTCATCTGTTCGGACGTCGTGTTCTGCGCCTCGTCCAGAATCACGAATGAATCGTTCAAGGTGCGCCCGCGCATGAAGGCCAGGGGCGCGACTTCGATCACCCCGCGATCGACGAGACGCGCGGCCTTGTCCATATCCATCATGTCGTGGAGCGCATCGTAGAGCGGGCGCAGATACGGATTGACCTTTTCCGCCATGGAGCCGGGCAGGAAACCGAGCTTTTCCCCCGCCTCGACCGCCGGCCGCGTCAGGATGACGCGCGACACTTCGTGGCGATTGAGGGCGGCGATCGCCATGGCCATGGCGAGATAGGTCTTCCCGGTACCCGCAGGACCGATGCTGAACACGAGATCGCGGCTGCGCATCAGTTCCACATAGCGCCGCTGAGACAAGTTCTTGCATTGGATGCGTCGACGCGATCGCACGGAGGCGAGAATGTCTTCGTACACTTCGCCGAGTTCCGTCTCGGGGTGCTGGGTAACGACGCGCACCGCTTCGCGCACATCCCGCGCGCGGATCCGACTGCCGTCGCGCACCTGGGCGTACAGCTCTTCGAGGATCTTCCGCGCCAGCGACACTTCCGCGGTGTCGCCCACCAGTCGAACCTCGTTGCCGCGCGCCCGCGCATCGATACCGAGTTCTTGCTCGAGGATGCGAAGAGTGCGATCCCCTTCGCCATAGAGCTCGGATGCCGTCAGGTTGTCGTCGAATACGAGTGTTTGGCGCGATTGCGGTGAATTCTGGGCCAGACCTATTGCTCCGGTGCCAGCAGGACGATGTCGTCGCCGCGGCGCGAGTAATAGTAGGGACGACCGTCCGAAGCCGTCAACGCGTCCGATTCCACCAGGCCTGCCCCCACCAGCTCGTCCAACCGCTCCGGCCAGCGCCCCTCGCCGAAGCGAAAGGCTTCGACGGCTTTGCGCAGGCGCAGGGTGCCGAAGGACAAGCGGGCCTGGTCGAGAGGCGTGGTTTCGATGCTGTACACCGCTGCGCGCTCTCCCGGGCCTTGCTGGGGATAGGTCGCGGCGATCATCAGAAGCAACCCGAACGCCGGCGCGACCCCGAGCATCCAACGAAAAGGCCGGACGGCATCGACCGTCGCCACGGCGAGTTTTTCGGGTTTCTCCCGGCGTTCCTTCTCGACGACGTCGATCACACCCGCGATTCGCAATTCCGCCAGCAGGCGCGTGGCGTCGAAGGTTCCGAGACGGGAGCGCTCCACCAGGCGCGCCACTTGTGTCTCCCCATCGACGAGATCGAAGATGCGTTCGGCCTGAGCGAAGCGGGGATCCTTGGGGCCGCCCACGGATTTCTGGTAGCCGTCGAGGGGAGCGACGCGCTCGAACACGGCCTGGGCGGACGGCACCTGTGCTTCGAACCGCGACCACTCGTCCACCATGCGCAAGCCATCCATCAGGATGTGCTCGACACCGAGCAGGGTTGCGGTGTTGCGATCGTGTGGGACCGGCTGCGGGTTGAACTGAAACGAACCGCGGTCGCAGCGCAACAGGGCGAACAGGGTCTCCTGGGTGCAAAAGTCTTCCGCCTCGCGCAGCTCCTCGGCGCTCACTTTCTGGGCTTCGAGGATCAGTTCGCGCAGCTCTTTGTTCGACGTTTCTTCCGTGCGCTCGAGAGCTTCGAGCTGATCCGCGGGCAACAGCTCCCACGCCACCAGCAGCCTCCCCGCTTCACTTTGGGCGCGCCCTCCCGGAGCCGCATCGACGATCGAGCCCTCGCTGAAGCGAACGTGGATCGGACCGGAGGGCGCATCGACTTCGAGGGTCCCCGTGGTGCGCTGTTGCGCGAGAAACTGGAAGACGTCGGCGATACCGAAGTGCTCGATGCTGCCGCGAAGGGCGGAGCTCATCGCGATCCCCTTCGCAGATGAACGACACTGCGCAGGGCGAGGATCGCGTAGAGGAACGCGGCAAGCAGTCCGATTGCGAGGAATGCCAACGGCGCGGAGGCTCCCACCGCCAAGGGATCCGGCACGATCCCCGGCATGCTCAACAGGGAGGCCAGGGCGATCGCGAAGGCGAAAGTGGCAATCAGCGCTTCCAGCGGTCGGCCGCCCAGAATCGCACCAGCACCGGGTACGAAGACCGCCACGAAGGTCCGCACGCGTGCCGTCCAACGCAGCCGCTGGAGTTGCCGTACACCGGCCACGCCCCGCGTGGCGCCACCGCGCTGAACCCGCGGCGCACACACTTCGCACAAACGACTTGCGCGCAGACGCGGATGGCAACGCGGGCACATCCGGACCGTGCAGCGCGCACAGCGACGCGTCAAACGGAAGCGCTGTGCGAAGAACAGGCCCCCCACCGCAAACGCGAGCAGCGCTCCACCGGCGACTTCCGCGTCGCCGCCGAGCCAACCCGGGGCAATTCTCTGGCGCAACACCGCGGCCACCTCGGGGCCCCGATCCGACGCCAACAATCGGCTTCGCAGATGCTCGGCCGGGAGCGGGATGTCGACCAACACGCGGCCTTCTTCGGTATCGAGCCGGCGCGTCAATTCCCGCACGCGCTCGGCGTCGATCGTTTGGGCCAGACCCAGCACCCGGTCCTGCTCGTCCAAGCGGATGCCTTCTCCATAGGCCTGGGCGAGATTGAAGAGCGTGTCGACCGAAGCTCGATTGGCGGAGGCCTGTTCGTACAATTCGATGGCGCCGTCGATGTCGCCCAGTTGAAAGCGTACGTTGGCGGCGTTGTTCTCGACACTCGGATCCACGTCAGCGACCTCGAGCAAGGCCGCAAAGCGCGTGTTGGCCTCCCGCAAGTCGCCGCTGCGCCGAGCCGCCATGGCGAGGGCGGTGGCAGCCAGCCAATCGCCGGGCGGAGCGGCTTCCAGGCGAGCGCGTTCGACGGGCAGCAACACGCCGTCGCTCGCCGCATGGACCGAACGCGCTACGGAATCGGTTTGAAGGGCGGCCAAGGTCGCGCCCACGCGCTCCCCAACCGGATACAGCCCGGCCCACACCGCGGCCGCGGCCAGCATGACGGCGGCCCGCATTCTCCAAGTCCCATACGCGTACGCCAGAGCGAACATGAGCAGACCGAATCCGACCCACCCCTCGCCCAACACGAAGGGCACGAGCAGCAGACTTCCGAGCAGTGCCCAGCGCGCATGGGTGGATAGTTCGCGCGATATCGAATCACCGAGGTCGTGTGCGGCGCTCGACAGGGAAGCCAGGGCCGCGCCGCCGATGAAGAAGAGTCCCGCCCCGATCGCAATGGCAGCCAAGGCCAGCCAGAGCGTCGTGCGGAGCCAGAGCGATGCGGCCACGTGGCGCTCGATCGCCAGCAGGGCAGAGAACCAGCTGCGGATTGCACGGGGGTAATCCCCCTCGATTCTCCAATCCGCGTCGGCGACCTCCATGTGGGCCAGAGGGAGATCTGGCGCCAGGCGTACGGCGGCTTGGGCCCAGCGCCGACGATCCTCCTGGGGAGGAGCTTGCGCGAGAATCGCCCGGGCAGCGGCGGGCGCATCCTGGGATACGTAGGCGCCGCCGCGCCCGGCGGCCCGGGCAACCCAGCGCGCCAGGGGCTCGTCGGTGTCCGGCGCCGCCGCGGCACTCCAGACCCCAATCAGGGCAATTGAGGCTACCCCGAGTAAGATTGCGACGCGCTTGTAACCCTTTCCCATCGCTTGTCCCTATCGACCGTCCGAGCCCAGGGCTTGGGGGGTTGGCGGCAGAGGGCCCGGGACCCTATTCTCCGCCGCTCCCGGAGGTCCGTATCGATGGCAAACCATAAATCGGCGAAGAAGCGAGCCCGGCAGTCCCTGAAGCGCCAGGCACGGAATCGCTCCGAGCGATCGCGGACCCGATCCAGCGTGAAGGCATTTCGCGTGGCCCTCGAATCCGGCGACAAAGAGGGCGCCACGGAGAAGCTCCGGGAAGCCGAACGCCGCTTGCGCAAGGCCGCCACCAAAGGCGTGATTCCCGCCAAGCGAGCGAGCCGCAGCGTCTCGCGCCTGGCCCACGCACTCGCCCAAGCCAAGTAGCGATCGCCGTCCCGCGAGCCCGGCTCGCCAACGCGAGCGAGCCCAGCGCGCTAACTCGCCAGCCCCAACACCAATCGTTCGATGGAGAGCGCCGGCGAGAGTACGCCTTGGCCCTTGAGCGCCACGTCGGCGTCCTGGATGGCCTTGAGACACGTCAACAGGCGCCCCGGTGAGAAACGCCCGGCCTGACGTTCCAATTTCCGGACCACGAAGGGCGGTCCCGAGGGTGCGGCGCCGGATCGCACACTCACCAAGCGGCGGAAGTGCCCGGCCAGGGCCCCCAGGACCACGGGTTCCGGCGCGCCGTTCTTCAACATCCGCGAGAGCAGCGTCAGGGCATCTCCCGTGCGTCCCTCGCCGATGGCGTCCGTGAGATCCCAGATCGGCTCCTCGGCCACATCCGACGCCGAAGCTTCCGCGTGCGCTCGCGTCACCCTCGCTTCGGGCCCCGCGAGCAACCCGACTTTCGCGATCTCCTGGCGAAGCATCAGCAGCTGGGGCCCCACGCGTTCGACCAGCAGCTCCGCGACCCCCTTCTCGAACTGCAGTCCCTGCCGCTTCGCTTCGGCGCGCACGAAGGGCAGCGCGGCACGCGGGTTCTTGGGCGAATCGCACTCCACCACGGCAGCTTCCCCCGAAAAGGCTTTGACCCAGCCTTCGCGGCGATTGGCTTTGGCGGCCGTGACGACGAGTACGACCGGCGCGTCCTTCGCCGCGCGGTGCGCCTCGACCTGCTCCGCCAGCGCCTGGGTGAGCTTCGTCCCGCGCGCGCTGCCGGGTTCTCGCAATTCGACGAGTCGGCGCGGCCCCATGACGGGCAGCGAGCCCAGCGCGTCGGCCAAGGTCGAGGGCGCCGTCCCCGGTCCCTCGAGCCGGTCGGAGTTGAAGTCCGCAGGGCCGTCCGCGAGTACGGCGTCGCGCAGGGCTTGCAGGGAATCTTGTCGAAGCAGTAGCTCGGAACCGAGTAGCAGATAGGCGGGACGAAACCGCGCAGCGGCGAGCTCCTCGAGAAGCTCTTCGTACGTCATGGCCGAAATTGTTCGTACAGCGTTTCGTGCACGCGCACGGCCAGGGTCGAAGCGAGCTTGCGCACCGCCTCTTGTTGATTCTTGCGCTGGGCCTCGCGATCCGCGCTTGCGAGATAGATTTCGGATTCGATCACCGAGGCGCGATCGATTTCGTAGCCCGGCTCGAGGGCGTCGGGGTCACGCGCCGCGATATCCAGTTCGAGTTCGAGCGTGATCTCGTATTCGAGGGCGAGGACAACGGACGAAAAACTGCGACCGCTGACGCGCATGGGGAGCACGCGCCCGGAGATCACCATGTCGGCGGCCTCGGGATCTTCGACCAGGCGAACGGCGCCGCGGCGCAGGAATTCGCTGCGGATGGCGTCGGTGACGACGACTTCGACCCCGGGCTCATTGGTATCGTTGCGCAACATGGAGACCGCGATGCTATCGATCCCCTCGAGATCGCCCGTGCGAACCCACTGATACCCGCATCCCGCTGGGCCGAGACCCAGGGCGGCCACCAGCCACACGAGCGGCGCCAGCCGGACGCGCGAGACCCCGCGCAGGCCTCGAAGGGAATAGAAACCGGTACGATTCATGCCACCGCTGGGTATACCACGGTGGCGCCGTAGACCGCTAAGAAGCCTTGCCCTTCTCCGCCTGGCGCAGCAGCTCTTCCCGGAGGTAGTCCCGCTCGGAGTCCACACGCGGATCGACGCGGGATTGGAAATGCGCCTTGGCGGTGGCGAGTTCGTCCCCCATGGCGTCCAAGACGTTTCCGGCGATCACCGCCGCTTTGAACTTGGGTTCGTTGTAGAGCACGAGATCCGACACCACCACGCGCGCCAAACGCGCAGCCTTCCCGCGCGCCTCGTCGAGTGCCGGGTCCTCGGACGCCGGCGGTTCCGAGGCGGGGCCCTCGACGCCGGAATCGAGTGCACCCTCGGGTAGAGCCACACCCAGGCCGCGAATCAATCGCCCGAGTTCCTTCGTCAACGAGGGGCGATCGAGGGAGATGTCTGCACTGAATTCCGACGCCGTCACATCGGTTTGGGACCGATCGGATCCCACCAGAGCAATGGGGATCGCGGACAGGCTCTCGTTGCGCTTCATGAGTTCGCAGATCTGCGCGCCACTCATGCTCGGAAGGCCGGCGTCGAGAATCGCGGCTCGGGGCCATTCGCGCTGAATGGTGAGAATCGCTTCGACGCCGTCGTGGACGAGGATCGGAGCGATCCCCCAGCGCGCGAGGGCATCGCCCACCTGCTTGGCGACCTCGGGATCCGCATCGCCGATCACGATCCGCGGCGTTTCCCCACCCCCCGACGAAGAACCGCGCTCGAGCGCTTCGGCTACCGCCGAGGGGCGAAACGGTGAGTTCGGCGCATACACGCGGAAAATCGACTCACAGCTCTTGCACCGCAGACGAATGGCTTCATCCGTCATGTGTTGTTCGTCGACGCGATAACGCGTTTTGCAATTCGGACAGGCTGCAATCAAGCTGGGCATCGGGCTCTCCCCCGGCGCCTATCGGATGATCATCCGCTCTCGGTTAGCCATGGCATCACCGGCGCTCGGACGCTCGCACCGGACCGGATTCGGAGAACCATCGCTGTGAAGGGAAGTTGGCGCGAGAAACGCACAACAACTACGCAGTGATGTTTTGTGAAGTCTCCGGGGACTTCCCTGTCGGTTCGACCCGGCGCCGCGGAACGCCCCGAAACTCGAGCCCCACGCCGATCTTGCGCAAGTCCCCCGCCACCTCGTCACAGGCGTGCGCCACGGCGGCGTTGTCCGCTTCGCGAACGGCGAAGATCAGCCGCAGGCTGGACGGGTCGGCGGCCAGGGCTTTGCCCGCCCCACGCAAGAACGCCGCCACGACACCCACCGCGGGGATCGCGGGTTCCTCCGCAGAAACCACCAGCTGCCGCGCGCCGAGATCCGCGGCGCGCATCACGCCCTCCTGGGCGAATTCCGCAAAACCCCGCGGACGAAGTTTCGTGCGGGGCCCGATTCCCAGCGCGAGCACCTGGGGGCAGCGCAAGCGACCGAAGCTCGGCAGCAGGAGGCACGCGCCGCGCCCGACGTCGATCTCGCCGCTTGCGATCCAGCGCGACAGCGCGCCGCAGAGCCGCCAATCCACTCGCGAAGCGGCACCGCGCAAGGGACGTTCCTTGTCGAAAACCGGCACCAGCGCCACCGCTCCCGGTGTGCGCTCCAAGGGCTCGTTGCTGAGCACGACTTCGACGCCCGAACTCACGACGCATCCCCGGTCCGCGCCCGGGCGACGGCGTCGAGTACGCCGTTGACGAAGCCCGGCGAACGATCGTCCGCGAAACGCCGCGCCAATTCGATCGCCTGATCGATCACGACGGCCGGGGGCGTTTGCGTACGGGTGAGTTCGTAAATGGACAGCCGCAGGATATTCCGGTCGACGGCAGCCATGCGCTCGATGCGCCAATTCACGGCGTGGACGCTGAGTTCGCGGTCGAGTTCTTCCCGGTGTTGACGGACTCCCGCCACCAATTCTTTGGCGAACGGCCGCGCACCCTCGGGCAACTCGAAGTGAGCGGCGGCGGTTTCGAACGCATCCTCGGGGCTGCTCTTCGGTCGATCCTCCGAGTCGGACGCGACCGCATCCCGCTTTTCCGCGATCGAATCGCGCCGCTCCCCGAGGTCGATCGCGTAGAGGACTTGAAGCGCCACTTCGCGCGCGCGATGACGCGGCGAACTCTTCTCGCTCACGACGCATCCTCGGGGGGCCGATCGAGTGCTTCTCCGAGGCGCGCCATTTCCAACGCCGCAAGCGCGGCCTCGTCGCCCTTGTTGCCCTCGCTACCCCCCGCACGCGCGAGCGCTTGTTCGGTGTCGTCTACGGTGAGCACGCCGAATGCAATCGGCACTCCCGTGTCGCGGATCGCTTCGCGCACGCCGTCGGTGACGGCGCGGCAAACGTATTCGAAGTGGGGCGTCCCCCCGCGAATCACCGAACCCAAGGTCACGATGCCAGCGTAGCGTCCGCTTGCCGCCAACGCGCGCGCAGCCTGCGGGATCTCGAAGGCTCCGGGAACCCAGGCCACATGGATGTCTTCCGGAAGCGCACCGCGTTCTTCGAGCGTGCGACAACAACCGGCGAGCAACTCCACGGAAATCAGATGATTGAAACGGGCGACCACCACCGCAAAGCGCAGTCCCGTCGCATCGAGTCCCGCCGGATAGGTTCTCATCGCTTTCCCCGCGCCCCGGTCACCCGGGCGCGCAAATAAAGATCCCGGCCCAGGGATTCCACGGATCGCACTTCGAGGCCCGGTGCTCCGGGAATACGCACGACCCCGAGATCGCCCAACGCCGGGCGCGCGTCGCCGCCCAACAGGATCGGGGCACTGAACCAGTGTATCTCGTCGACGAGCCGATTTCGCAGCAGCGCCGCCGCCAGCACACCGCCTCCCTCCACCAGCACCTGGGTCAGCCCTTCGCGGGCCAGGCGGCGCAGGGCTTGGCGCAGATCGATCCCGCCTTTGCGTTTCCCCACGCCCAGCACCCGCACACCGCGGGCCTCGAGACTGCGGCGCTTCCTGACCGGCGCATCTTCGCCGGTCAGCACCCACGTGCGGTCCGCTTCGCCCGTGCGAAACATCTGGGCCGTGGCCGGGACGCGCAAACGCGAGTCGACCAGAACGCGAATGGGACGGTGAATGATGCGCCGACCCGCGCGGGCCGTGAGGGCCGGATCGTCGAGCCGCGCGGTCTCGGATCCGACCGCGATGGCATCCGAGCGACTGCGCAGTTCGTGGACCCGGGCCCGTGCCGCTTCGCCGCTGATCCAACGCGAAGAACCCCGCGCCGTCGCAATCCGTCCATCCAAACTGGCGGCGAGCTTGAGGGCGACCCAGGGGCGACCGCGCTCGTGCACGGACCGGTAGCCCGCGAGTTGCTCGCGCACTTCGTCTTCCAGGACCCGATTGCGCACGCGGATGCCCGCATTGCGCAAACGTCGCAAGCCCCGTCCCGCCACCTTGGGATTGGGATCCTGCATCCCCACGGCGATGCTCCCGAGTCCCGCTTCCAGAATGGCGTCGGTGCACGGCCCGGTGCGACCGCTGTGATTGCAGGGTTCGAGGGTGACGGCCAGGGACGTACCCCGTAGCCCGCGCCGGCCCACTTTCCGTACCGCGGCGCGCAAGGCCACCACTTCGGCGTGGGGTCCGCCCGGCGGTCGCGTATAGCCCTCGCCCAGCACGCGATCGCCGCGATACACCACGGCGCCGACCGCGGGATTCGGACACGTCTTGCCCAGCGCGCGGTCCGCTTGGCGTAGCGCCTCTTGCATGGCGAGTTCGGGAGTCATGACCGACGCATCATGGGGGCGTACAACTCATTCCGGTGGCTGACCATCGCCCTTGTGCGTGGCCTGTCCCTCGCCCACGGATTCGAAGAAGCGCTGATAGTCGTCGACGCTTTGGAAGTTCGAAAACACCGAGGCAAAACGGGCGGCCGCCATGGCGTCGAGGGCCGTCAACTCTTCCATCACGCGTTCGCCCACCACGCGGCTGGCGATTTCTTTCTCACCGGTTTCCTGAAGGCGTCGTTCCAGACGATCGACGAGACGCTCGATGGTGTTGATGCTGATGGGGCGCTTCGGACAGGCCCGCAGGATGCTCTGGGTGAGCTTCTCACGCGAGTATTCCTCGCGCCGTTCGTCGTGTTTCACGATTTTGGGAAGGGATTCTTCGAGGCGTTCGCGCGTGGTGAAGCGCCGCTCGCATTCGAGGCACTCCCGGCGACGGCGAATCTCCGTACCGTCTCGACCCAGCCGCGAATCGATGACCCGGTTGGCTTCTTCTGCGCAATAAGGACACCGCACGTCTGGGTGGATCGTTCGCTAGCTAGCGAGCTTCTCCTTCAGGTAGGTCACGGCATCGCCAATGGTCTGCATTTTCTCGGCGTCTTCGTCGGGGATCTCGACATCGAAGGCTTCTTCCATGGCCATCACGAGTTCGACGATGTCGAGCGAGTCGGCACCCAGATCGTCGATGAAAGACGCTTCTTGCTGAATCTCGTCTTTCGACACGCCCAGCTGCTCGATGATGATGCTGACCACACGCTCTTCCAGTGCCATGCTGGAGTCCTCCATAGCCTTCGCCCCTACCTTGATTCAGCCTGCGAACCGGGGGAGCGAAACTCCCCGACGAATCTCGCAGCCTCGGACATATCTTCCACGGACGCAAGGTTCGCGCGCCGAAGCGACCGAACTGTACGCGCCACGAGGCCCGAAAGCACGCGCCCGGGGCCGATCTCGAGAACGCCCGTCACCCCCAGGGCGGACATGCGTTCCACCATCGCCTGAAAGCGCACCGGGGACGTCACCTGGGCAAACAGGAGTTGGGCGATGCGCGCCCCTTCGCGGTTGGGCGCCGCGTCCACATTGCTCACCACCGGAGGCTGCGGGTCCGCAAAGGCCACCCGGGCGAGCTCCGCCGCAAGCTTGTCGGCCGCGCTCTCCATCAGCGCGCAGTGAAACGGGGCGGAAACCGGCAGGGCGATGATCTTGCGGGCCCCGCCCTCGCGGGCGCGCGCGCTCGCCAGTTCGACTGCGGCGACTTCCCCCGAGATCACATTCTGTTGGGGGGAGTTGTAGTTGGCGGTGCTCACCACCGCGCCGGTCTGCTGGCGTGCTTGCTCACAGGCCCGGTCGACGACGTCGGCGTCGCAACCCATGACCGCCGCCATGCCGCCTTGGCCCTCGGGCACCGCCTCTTGCATGAGACGCGCGCGGATCCCCACCAGGCGCAACGCATCTTCGAAGGACACCGCACCGCTCGCCACCAGGGCGGTGTACTCCCCGAGGCTATGGCCGGCGACGAATGCGGGCACGACGGACGTTTGTTCTTCGAGGGCGCGCAGCAGCGCGACGCTGACGGTCAGGATCGCGGGCTGCTGCACCTCCGTGGTCCGCAGCTCTTCCTCCGGTCCCTCGAAGCAGAGCTTGGAGATCGCCAACCCGGAGGCCGCATCCGCGGCGTCGAACACAGCGCGGGCGGCCGGGGACGCCGCGTAGACGTCCGCTCCCATTCCAACTTTCTGAGATCCCTGTCCGGGAAAGAGCAAAGCGAGCACGTCGCGTCTACTCCTCGTCGGTCTGGATGACCTCGCGTCCGCGGTAGGTTCCGCAGCTCGGACACACGCGGTGCGGAAGCTTGGGCTCCCCGCACTGCGGGCAGTCGGAGCGCGGCGGCTGCGAAAGTGAGTCGTGTGATCGTCGCTTGTCCCGCTTGGATCGCGAAGTGCGACGCTTGGGTACAGCCATGTTCAGTCCCCCCGCCCATTTCCCTTCTGCAGCACGGCGAGTGCGGCAAAGGGCGATTCCGGTCGCGTGTCCGCGCAGTTACAAGACCCCTGATTGAGGTCGATGCCGCAGCGCGGACACAACCCGCGGCATTCCGGTCGGCAAATCGGTTGCACCGGATTCGCCAGGGCAACCACTTCGAGAAAGTACGCACTCAGATCGATTTCGGCGCCTTGAAACCAGCCGGAATCGAGCTCATCCCCCAGGCACATGCCATTTTCAGCGAGGGCGCGGGCGGCCTCGGGCTCCGCTGGACGCCGAGTCGCAGCGGATTCGAGCACCACCCGAAAGGTCTCTCGAAGCGCCTGACGGTAGCGCGCCAGGCACCGGGCGCATCCGAGGTCGAGCTCGGCCGTGAGCTCCCCCTCTACGATCAGGTCCTCGACGGCGCGATAGACCCGGACCGCAAACGAAAGCGGAGCCTGAGGGCCGCCCTCTCGGGCCGGGAGCGCGTCGGCGAGCGCCTCCCAATCCGCGGGGTCCGGCGCGAAGGAGAATGCTTTGGGAGTCTCCCCGAGCTGATCGACGCGGATCTTCATCATCGAAAAACCACCGAAAAACAAACAGTTAACCGCTTCGGAATAGCAATGGCCGCGAGCCACCGCAATCGCGACCGCCCGCCGGCCGGTCCGGGGCGTCGAATTGCTAGTGTGCGCCCCCATGAGTGGCATTCGCACCCGCTTCGCGCCCAGCCCGACGGGCTACCTCCACATCGGGGGGGCCCGGACCGCCCTGTTCAATTGGGCCTATGCGCGGCGCCACGGGGGCCATTTCGTGCTCCGCATCGAGGACACGGACCGCGAGCGGTCCACCGAAGCCTCGGAGATCGCGGTCCTCGAGGGCCTGCGCTGGCTGGGCATCGACTGGGACGAGGGCCCCTTCCGGCAATCCGAGCGCGCCGGGCGCCACGCGGAAGTCGTCGAAGCCCTGATCGCCGCCGGTCGGGCGTACCGCTGCGTCTGCAGCAAAGAAGAACTCGAAGAGCGCAAGCAGCGCACGATCGCCGCGGGGGACAAGTGGACCTACGACGGCCGCTGTCGCGATGCGAACCACGCGGCGGATTGCGGACCCCACGTGGTTCGACTGCGCATGCCCGCGGAAGGCCACATCGGATTCGAGGATCTGGTGTTTGGTCCGAGCGGCCAAGACGCGCGGGAAATCGGTGACGCCATCATCCGCCGCAGCGACGGCGTGCCCCTCTATCACCTGGCGGTCGTGGTCGACGACGCCGACATGGAGATCAGCCACGTCATCCGCGGCGCGGACCACCTGAACAACACGCCCCTGCAATTGGCCATCTACGACGCCATGGGGGCCAAGCCGCCGATCTTCGCCCACGTGCCGCTGATCGTGAGCGCCGGCGGCAAGAAACTCAGCAAACGCATGGATGACGTTTCGGTCCAGTCCTATCGAGAACAGGGCTATCTCCCGGAAGCCGTAACCAACTGGCTCGTACGTTTGGGTTGGTCCCACGGCGACCAGGAAGTGTTCTCGCGCGACGAGATTCGCGAACTCTTCAGCCTCGATTCCGTGGGACGCGGCGGCGCCCAGGCGGATCCCGACAAGCTGGCCTGGCTCGACCAGCACTACATCAAAGCGCTACCGCGCGAAGCGTTGATGAAACTCCTGACGCCGTTCCTCGAACAGGTTGCGGGCGTCTCCGTGACGCCGCCCCCCGGTCTCGAACAACTCGTCGATCTGTTGCGCGAGCGCAGCAAGACGCTGATCGAAATGGCCCAGGGCGCGCGCTTCGCGCTGGTCGATACCGTGGAGTACGAAGAAAAGGCCGCGGCCAAGTTCCTGAAGCCCGGCAGCGACGCCCTGCTCCAGGATCTCCACGACGCCTTGGCGGCCATCGACGACTGGAACGAGAAGAATCTGGAAACCGCCATCCACGCGGTCCGGGAACGCCACGAACTCGGCATGGGGAAAGTCGCGCAACCCATTCGGGTCGCGATTACGGGGACCACGGTGTCGCCGGGGATCTTCGAAACCCTCGCGGCATTGGGAAAAGACCGCACGCTGGCGCGCATGGCCGCGGCGGTGGGGTTTGTGCGCGGTGGTTGAGGTAGGGAGGCGGGTCCGATAGGTTTGTTTTTGGGGAGCGGTTTTACAGGGGCTTTACCGAAAGCTGGGCTTCGCGCTTTGCGCTCAGCCCAACCCTTTGACCGCTTGGCGCTGGTTTTCCCCGGTCGTTCAATGGTAGGACATCAGGCTCTGAACCTGAGAATCGTGGTTCGAATCCACGCCGGGGATCCACAGCGCCAAAGCGAGAAGAGGAGCTAGCTCTCTTTTCCCGCTCGAACGAACGACTACCGCCCTACCTCGGAATCCGCGGATCTAGAAAGTCCGGTGTCAGGGGCAATCCACAGAACGAAAAGCTTCGCCGGCGCGAGGCGGCGATATACCCATCGCGGCGTAGAACTTCGCCCCCTTCGAGATTCTCCGCTCCGGCCAGAGAAATCGACGTATCCGCGACGTGTCCCACACGAATCGGTGTCTCTCGATCTCCGCTCGCTCCGGCCCGGCGGGCGTCGGCACTACTCAACACCCAGCAAGACGCAGTCAATTCATTCGAAAGAACGTTCGACCGCGTGGCCAACGTCAACCGGAAAAATCCGTTCTCGTCTGTGCGAGTTCGACTACCAGGCACGATCAGACAATGCCGCGGATCGTCGACCGTCGATCCCAGGCATTGATTGAATTGGGCGCGAACGTCCGCATTCTGCAGCGGCGTGCCTGTCGTCTTGTTGAACAGATAGCCTTCGACAAACCGACGAGTCGTCGGCTCCTGTGAAAACGCCAGGTCGGAAAGAAAAATCACCGGCGCAAGCCCAACCCACAACCCCGCAAGAACCTTCAAGCGCATCGTTTGCCCTCCTCTTCGAGCACCACCGCAACAACCGCCCCGAATCCTTAGCCGAGGGGGGAGTTGTGGTCAATGAGGAGATGAGATTTCAGAGTGAATGAATGAGAAATCGGAGTTCTCCATTTCAGGCTAACGTGTGGCGCCATGGTGCTGGGACTGCGGAGGTTGGCTGCTCTATCGGATGAGCAGTTACTGGATCACAGACTTTGCGACCTCGGTCTGTCCATCGAAGGTTCGCGACTCGAAGCTCCGCTTGCACAGCTCCATCGGGAGCTTGCAAACGCCGGATTGCGCTTTCGGCCCCACGCCTGGCTTTCCACCAGTTGGTTCTCGCCCCACGGTGTGCCGGGCTTTGCGATTCCCTTCTATCTCGCGCACCCGCGGCTGATTCGGCTCGAACGCCGCCAGATGTTCGAGGTCGAGGGGGCTACGCCGGCGACCTGCCTACGCCTTTTCCGTCACGAAACCGGCCATGCGCTCGACTGGGCGTACCGGCTGCATTGGCGCAAGGATTGGCGGGAGCGTTTCGGACCGGCGTCGACGCCCTACCGCGAAAGCTACGTTCCGCGCCGTCGCAGCCGCGACTACGTGATGAACCTCGAGAATTGGTACGCCCAGAGTCATCCGCTCGAAGACTTCGCGGAAACGTTTGCGGTTTGGCTGCAGCCCCGCTCGGGTTGGCGCAAGACGTATGCGAACTGGCGCAAGGCGCGCCGCAAGCTCGAGTACGTGGATGGGTTGATGGCGGAGATCGCCGACCGGCCCCCGCGCGTTCGGTCCCGCGAGCGCACGGATTCCGTGGGCCGCTTGCGGCTCACGTTGCGCGAATACTATCGACGCAAGCAAGAAGAGTACGGACACGTGGACCGCAGCATCTACGACCTGGAATTGGAGCGTCTATTCGGCACGGGAAGCGCGAACGTTCGCCACAAGCGCGCCGCGGCCTTCCTGCGCGAACGGCGCGGCGAGCTGCGCCGGCGCGTGGCGCGCTGGACAGGCCAGCATCAATTCGCCATTGATCGGGTGTTGGGCGACATGATCGTGCGCTGCCGGGAGCTGGGACTTCGCCTCCACTACTCGGATCAGGAGACCGGTGAAGGCGTTGCGATCCTCGTCGCCACCCATTGCATTCGCCTCGAACGCCACCGTCGCCTGGAGTATTTCCGATGAAGCCCTTGCGCATCGCTGTGCTCACCCACGAAGACCTCGTCCCGCCCGACGACCTGGAGCCGCCGGTCGGAAAAGCCGATCCATCCCCCGAATTCCTGGCCGTCAAACGCGAGTGGGGAGTCGCCGACGCCTTGCGGAAGCTCGGGCATACGGTTCGCTTCTTGGGGGTGTCGAACGACCTCATGCCCATTCGTCGCATGATCGAAGAATGGGAACCCCATGCGCTCTTCAATCTGCTCATGGAGTTTCAAGACGTCGGCTCGTATCAGATCCACGTCACCGCCTACCTCGAACTGCTCCAGGTTCCCTACACGGGTTGCAACCCCGTGGGCATTCTTCTCGCGCGCGAGAAAGCCGTTTCGAAGAAGATCCTGCGCTATCACCGGATCCCCACACCGTCCTTCGCCTACTTCCCGCGCGGCCAACGCGGGCGCATGCGACGCGATCTGCATTTTCCCCTGATCGTCAAATCCGTGGAAGAAGAGGCTTCCCTGGGAATCGCCCAGGCGTCGGTGGTGCGCGACGAGGAACACCTGGCAGAACGAGTGGCCTTCATTCACGAATCCGTGGGGACTGCCGCGCTCGTGGAGGAGTACGTAGAAGGACGCGAGCTCACCATCAGTGTGCTGGGAAACGAACGGCTCACGGCCTTCCCGGTCTGGGAACTCTACTTCGACGATCTCCCCGCCGGAACGCTTCCCATCGCCACCGCGAAAGTAAAATGGGACGTCGCCTACCAGAAGAAACTCGGCGTGCGCACCGGCCCCGCGGATCCGCTTTCGGAAGAAGACCAGAAGCGCATCGCCCGCCTGGCCCGGCGGATCTATCGCGTGCTCGGTCTCTCGGGATTCGCGCGAATCGACCTGCGCGTGACCGAAGACGGTCGCCTCTACGTGATCGAAGTCAACGCGACGCCGGACATCACCTTCGACGAAGACTTCGCCGAATCCGCGCGCGCAGCGGGACTCGAATACCCCGAACTCCTCCAGCGAATCCTCAATCTCGCTCTCCGCTACACGACGCCCGCAGCGCGCGCGTAGCGGTTCTCCTTAAGCCACGGCCAAGCGCATCCGATTCCATAACCGAACCTCTCCCAGGTGCGGTACGAATGGGTGTTTCCCCCAAGGCGCTTCGGCGTTTTCACTTGTGCGCGGATGTGCTGCTGGTCTCCACCGGTTGGCTCGGGGCGTATTGGATTCGCTTCGGGTTGAACGACGTCGTCGGGCGACCCATCAATCCGTTCGAGAACTACCTCTCGGCGCTGCCGTGGATCGTCGGCCCCTGGATCCTGTCCTGCGCGCTGTTCGGCGTCTACCGCGTCAACCGCATGGCGAGCTGGCTCTCCCACGCGCGGGACCTGCTGCGCGGCGTGGTGCTGGGTCTACTCGTCATCTCCACCATCAGCTTCTTCTCGAAGGAATACGACTTCGGTCGTCTCGTGGTATTGCTCTCGACCGGACTCAACCTTTTCCTGCAGGGGCTTTCTCGCGCGATCTTCCTGCGCATCGAACGCTTCCACCACCGAACGGGTCGGACGGACGTACCGGCGCTGATCGTGGGTTCCGGTGTTCCGGGCGTCCGCCTGTTGCAAAAGCTCGAGGACCATCCCGAGACCGGCTACCGGGTCGTGGGATTCGTGGACGGCAACCGCGCCCAGGGAGACGGAAGCGTTGCGGACCGTCCCGTGCTCGGAACGCTGAAGGAGTTGCGCCGCGTCGTCGAAGAACACGGCATCGAAGAGGTCTTCATCGCCCTGCCGGGCATCGATCATCACCGGCTGTTGTCTTTCGTGATCGAGTGCGAAGACCTCCCGGTGACCTTCCGCATGCTGACGGACCTGTTCGACGTCCTCACCAACGACACCCGCATCGACATGATTGGCGATCTTCCCCTGGTGCGACTCGGTGGAGGCAACCGGGACCGCTTCTACGTCCCCATGAAGCGCGCCTTCGACATCGTCGCGGCGTCGCTCCTGCTGGCGGTGACGAGCCCGATCTTCGCCTGGTACGCGCTCCGCATCCGCCTCGACAGTCCTGGGCCCGTCATCTTCTCGCAGCAGCGTTGCGGCCAGCACGGCCGCGCCTTCACGCTGCACAAGTTCCGGACCATGCGCATCGAAACCCCGAAATACGCGTTGGCACCCCGCAACCACGAAGACCCGCGCGTCACGCGCGTGGGGCACCAGCTTCGCCGCACGAGTATCGACGAGTTGCCGCAGCTGTGGAACGTCCTGCGGGGCGAGATGAGCCTGGTGGGACCGCGCCCCGAAATGCCCTTTATCGTCGAGACCTACGAGGAATGGCAGAAGCGTCGGCTGCGCGTGAAACCCGGCATCACCGGGCTCTGGCAGATCCTGGGCCGCAAGGACCTACCGCTGCACGACAACCTGCAATACGACTTCTACTACATCCAGAATCGCTCGCTCCTGCTCGACATCTGGATCTTGCTGAAAACGATCTCCGTGGTACAGACCAGCAAGGGCGCCTTCTAGTCCGCCGGCGGGACGATCCAAGCGTGCGGGAGGTGCACGGTTCCCGGGTCCCCGTTGGCCGTCACCGGCACGCCGTCCACCGCACCGTCGATGACTTCGAAGACCGCCGCGGATTCGATGCGATCCTGGACTTCGGGACCCGCGCGCAAGATGACGGGTACGCGATAGCGGCCCGGTCGCAGCAACAGCTTGGGAAGCTCGCAGGTAAAAACCGCGTGACTCTCGGAGGCCGCGCCTTCCGGCAGCGACTCGCTCGGAAAGCTCGCCACCACGGCCCCCTGGGCATCCTGCACGGCGAACCAACAGGACAGATCCGGCAGCGTACGCGACACCTCGAATTCGATTCGAACGTCGTCGCCTACGGCGACTTTTTCCGTCTCGCGGCCGGCGGAGTGAATGCGCAATCCCACCAGGCGGCTCTGGCCGCGGCCGCTGCGATCGTTGCGCTGGGATAGATCGCGGCCCGCGCGCTCGTCGAGTTCGCCCAGATACGCGGCCACGGCTTCATCGGCGCTGGCATCCAGGGCCAGTTCGCCCTCGCGCAGCCAGAGTCCGCGACTGCACAGCTGACGCACGGCACCCGCATTGTGGCTCACGAACAGAACCGTGCGGCCGCTGCTCGAAACGTCCGCCATCTTCTGAATGCATTTGCGTTGGAATGCGGCGTCCCCCACCGCCAGGATCTCATCCACGATCAGGATTTCGGTTTCGAGATGCGCGGCCACCGAGAACGCCAGGCGCAGATACATCCCGCTCGAGTAGCGCTTGACCGGTGTATCGATGAAACGCGAGATCTCCGCGAAGGCGATGATCTCGTCGAAGCGCTGTTGGATCTCGTGGCGCCGCATGCCGAGAATCGACGCACTCAAATAGACGTTCTCGCGTCCGGTCAACTCGGGATGAAAGCCAGCGCCCACCTCCAGCAAGCAACCCACGCGGCCGCGAATGTCCGCGTGCCCCCGGGTGGGTTCCGTGATTTCCGAAAGGATCTTGAGCAGCGTCGACTTGCCGGCTCCGTTGGCGCCGACGACGCCCACCACTTCGCCGGGCCGAACGTCGAAGGACACGTCGCGCAAAGCCCAGAAGGATTCCCCGCGCGGCGCGCGGCGCGCCAAGGCCCAGGGACGCGTGACCGCATTGCGGATCCAATCGCGCAGATCCGTATGGGGGGCCCCACCAACGCGATAGCGTTTGCCGAGGCCGCTTACTTCGAGGGCGAATTCCGACACGTCAGACCACGTCCGCGAAGCGGCGTTCGACGCGGTGAAACCAGAGCAAGCCTGCGATCGTGAGCGTCAGACCGACGAACGTACTGAGCAGCCAACTCGCCGTGTCCAACGGCGTTCCCAGTAGCACGGCCCGAAAAGCCGCGATGGGACCCGCCACCGGGTTGAGAGAGGCCAGCCATTGCCCCCCTTCGGGCAGCGCCGACAGGGGGTAGATCACCGGTGTTGCGTAGAACCAGATCTGGATCATGAAGGGAATTACATATTTGAAATCGCGAAACGATACGGCGAGTGCGGACAGCAGCGTCCCGACGCCGATGACGGTCAAAAGCATGGAGACGAGCAGCGCGGGAATCCACAGGACCGACACGGAGATCGCCACCCCGTACCAGACCATCATCGCCAGCAAGATGACGACCGATATCGCGAAGTCGAGCAGCGGTACACCCAAGGAAGCCAGCGGGACCACGATGCGCGGGAAGTAGATCTTGCGCACCAGGTCGGCATTCAACACCAGGCTCTCGCCCGCACCGCGCACGGATTCCGAGAAGAAGGTCCACGGCAACAGCCCGGCGAACAAGAAGACGGGATAGGGAATCCCCGTATCCACCCGTTGAGCGAGGCCCAACCAGACGCCAAAGAACAGGTTCAGAACCACCATGGCGGTGAAGGGACGAATCACGGCCCACAGGGCGCCAAACACGGCTTGCTTGTAGCGGACCTGAATGTTGCGCAGGGTGAAGAACCACAGCAGATCGCGGTAGCGCCACAACTCGCCGGCGTCGCCCAGCTTCCAGGCGCGACTGGCTTCGATCCGTCGCGGTTGTGAAACGCTTCCTGCGGCCAACGTCGATTCCCTTTCGATGAAGCGTCCCTTCCTGACCTATCGAAGCGAGCCCTCCTCCGCTTGAGAACCCCCGCCTCAGAAACCCCCCACTGCTCAAACCCGGGTTATCGCCCACGAAATAGCCGGAAACGGGGCATTGGGTTCGCACCACAACAGGCCGAAGAGGATCCAAACAACTGGACAAAACCCCATGAAACCCGGTTCCCCCCACCGCGATTCAATGGCGATTGTGATCTGCACCCACAATCGATCCGAACAGCTCGGCCGAACGCTTCAATCCCTCGCGGATCAGAAGGTGAAGGCCAACGTCAGCTGGTCCGTCGTCGTGGTCGACAACAACTGCGAGGACGACACGCCGGTGGTGGCCCACCGGTTTCGCGAAGAAGGACGGATCCCCGAACTCAAACTCGTTCACGAACCCAAGCAGGGCCTGGCCTACGCCCGACGCTGCGGGTTCGAGTACGCGGACGCGGAGCTCGTGGCCTTCGTGGACGACGATTGCGTCCTCGACCCCAACTGGATCTCCGAAGCGGTCGATTTCGCGAACGAGCACAAGTCCGCGGGCGCCATCGGCGGGCGCGTGACGCTCGACTGGGCGGTGGACCCCACCCCCTTCATTGCCGCCCAGCGCAAGAGCCTTTCCCACCAGGACTACGGCGATCTGCCGCGGCGGTTGCCTCGCAACGGCTTTGCGTACCTGGTCGGAGCTGGACTCGTATGCCGCCGCAACGCCCTCGAGCGTTCCGGTGCGCTGGAACTCATGCAGCTCGTCGGTCGCCAGGGGAAGGCCCTTTCAGCCGGGGACGACTCCGAAATCGTTCTGCGCGTCCGCAACGCGGGCTTCGAGCTTTGGTACAACCCGGCCATGAACCTGGTGCACTCCATCGGCGAAGAGCGAATGGATCTCGGCTACCACGCGGAGCTGCGACGCAACGTGGGCCGCACCTGGGCCGTCCTGACCCTCCTGGCTTCGGGATTCGATCCGACCGTGCGCGTGCGCGCGCTGTTGGTGATTGGTTCCTTTGTCACGGCGGCCAAGCGCGTCTACACGGCCCTTCGTCGGCGCGGACGCAACCGATCCCGCCTCCGCCTCGCCATCGCCGAAGCGCGGGGCACGATCGCAGGCGCCTTGGGGTTCTTCTTCAAGGGGCGCCGTTTCGATCCCGGACCGCGCTTCTCTCCGTAAGTGTTCAGCCACGACAAGTTCTACGGCCACGGAGCCATTCTGCGCCGCTATTGCGGTGTGGGGGACCGCTATTTCGTCCCGGGATTGCTCCAACACGGTTGGAACGACGACATCGGCCTGCCCGCTCACCAATTCGCGGAGCCCTGGCCCAAGTACGTGTGGTCCGCGCGCAATCGGGATGCGTGCGAACGCGCCGGGTATCGCGACGTCGTCCCCATCGGCTCTCCGTTTCTCTATCTACCGGAAGACAGCCCGCCGCCCGGGCCCCAGGATCGCAGTCTACTCGCCTTTCCCTTCCACGGTTGGGAGGAGGCGCGCGTAGCCGGCGACCTGCGCGACTATGCAGAAGCACTCGGGCAACTCGAACGCGACGGCTTCGGACCGATCACGGTCTGCCTGTATTGGCTCGAACATTCCGAGCCCCGAATCCGCGCGATCTTCGAGCAACGCGGTTTTTCGGTGGTGACGAACGGGCACCGGGAAGGCGACCCGGAGTTCGTGTTCCGCCAGCGTGCGAGCATCCGATCCCACGCCTTCGTCACCTCGAACCGGGTGGGCACCGCGGCCTTCTACTCCCTCTTCTCAGGGCGCCCATTCTTTCTGCACGGCCCCCCCACGGGCCTGCTGGGCATGGACGACCCGGACGGAAGCGTTTTCGACGCCTGGCAACGCCGGGAGTTTCCAGAACTCACCTACGAGAACTTCGACGCAACAGCGCACCCCGAACTCGGTGCGGTGGAACTCGGTGCCGAGTTCCGGCGTTCCCCCGAGGAGCTTCGGTCCCTGTTCGGGTGGAACACGCCGGGGTTTCCCTTGGGACTCTGGCGCCAAGTCCAACGTCGCTGGCTCGGCGCCCGCCGTCGCCTGCGCAGCGTCGCTTCACCGTTTCAAGCGGGACGTGCTCCCAGCCGATAAGTGTGGGCAGTTTCGCTCGCAACCGGTGAATTCCTTGGAACAAACACCCCCCGTGGCCGCTTCCTCTTCCGGCGCGCACAGCTCCGATTCGCGACGCGTGTTGGGCGTGCGCGTGAACCGTACGAGCTACGTCGACGCGCTCGCTCGCGCCGTTACGTGGAGCACGGAAGGCAAGAGTCGGGTGGTGTGCGCGGCGAGCGTTCATTCGGTCATCGAAGCCCGCGACGATCCGGACTTCCGGGAAATCCTCGAGCACGCGGACCTGGTGGTACCCGATGGCGTTCCGTTGGTGTGGGCTTTGCGCGCCCAGGGGCTGCGCCGCGCCGAGCGCGTTTCGGGCCCCGATCTCACCTGGCGACTGTGTGCGCTCGCCGCCCGCATGGGCATTCGCGTCGGTTTCTACGGATCGACGCCGGAAACCCTCCACGCTTTGCGCACGCGCTTGTCCGAACGCTTTCCGGAGCTCGAAATCGTCTACACGGCGAGCCCGCCGTTCCGCGAACTCGACGCCGACGAGGAACGCGAAATCGCCGCCAGCATCGCGGATTCGCGAGTGCAATGGCTGTTCGTGGGCCTCGGTTGCCCCAAGCAGGAGCGCTGGATGGCACGTCAGCGCGGAAACGTACCGGCGGTGATGATCGGTGTGGGGGCCGCGTTCGATTTCTTGGCGGGAACGTTGAAACGCGCACCGCGCATGGTCCAACGCGCGGGGCTCGAGTGGCTCTTTCGCCTGTGTGCGGAACCGAAGCGTCTTTGGCGCCGCTACCTCCGCATCGTCCCCCGTTTCATCCTGGCGTCCGCCTTCGCTCGAATGCGCGCGCCCTTTGCAAAAGGACCCCCGCAATGAAGCAATCCGAGCGCGTTCTCGTAACCGGAGCCGGTGGATTCATCGGCCACCACCTGTGTCAGCACCTCGTGGCGAAGGGCTACACGGTCCGGGGAGTGGACGTAAAGAAACCCGAGTACGAGGAATCGCCTGCCCAGGAATTCGAACTGCTCGACCTGAAGCGCCGGGACGATTGCTTGGTAGCAACCCGGGAGATCGATCACGTCTACAACCTGGCGGCCAACATGGGGGGCATCGGATTCATCGAGGCCAACAAAGCGGTGATCATGCACGACAACGTGCTCATCAACGCCCACATGCTGGAAGCGGCTCGCCTGCAGGGAGTGCGCCGTTACCTATTTACGTCCTCGGCGTGCATCTATCCGGGCTACCGCCAGGAATCGCCGGACGTCGAGCCCTTGTGCGAAGAGCACGCCTACCCCGCGGACGCCGAGGACGGCTACGGTTGGGAGAAGCTCTTCGCCGAACGTCTTTGCCGCCACTATCGCGAAGACTACGGACTCGAGACGCGGATTGTTCGCTTCCACAACATCTTCGGTCCAAAGGGCACCTACGACGGCGGACGCGAGAAATCACCGGCCGCCATGTGTCGCAAGATCGCCCAGGCGCTGGATGGCGACACCATTGACGTGTGGGGCGATGGGGAGCAAACGCGTTCCTATTGTTTCGTCGACGACTGCGTCGAAGGCATCCATCGACTCATGCTGTCCGACTACGCCGAGCCCCTGAACCTGGGGCAGGATCGTCTGATCTCCGTCAACGAACTCGTCGATATCGTCGCCAAGATCGCCCAGAAACAGATTCGCAAGCGACACGACCTCGACAAGCCGACGGGCGTGCGCGGTCGAAACAGCGACAACACGCGCTTGCGGGAAGTCCTCGGTTGGGAACCCCAGATCAGCCTCGAGGCCGGTCTCGAGAAAACCTACGACTGGATTCGCGGCCAACTCGCCGCGCGCGGCTTGCTCGAGCCCTAGGTGGAAGATCGCCGTCCCATTCGATCGGTTCTGCTGGTGGGCCAGACGCCGCCGCCTACCCACGGCCAATCGAAAGCCATCGAACAGCTGACGCGCGCTTCCTTCGCAGGTCTGCGAACTCAGCATCTGCGCATGTCGTTCAGTCGCACGCTTGCGGACGTCGGAAGCTTCCGCCTGGGGAAACTCTGGGAACTCCTGTCGCTGACCCTGCGTTCGATCGCCATCCTCCGCCGCGAACCCAGCGTGCTCTATTACCCACCCGCGCCTCCGGCCCTGGTCCCCGTCCTGCGCGACCTGATCTACCTGACGCTGGTGCGTCCCTTTGCGCACGCCACGGTGTTTCATTTTCACGCGGGGGGTGTCGGGGCATTCGTCGCCGCCCGCCCCTGGCTGCGTTGGCTCAGCCGGCGTGCGTACGGAGAACCCGACATCGCCGTGCAAATCGGGCCGAGCAGCCCAGCGGATGGCGAGCGCTTTGGTGCGCGGCAAATCGCCACGGTTCCCTACGGAATCCCGGAGCCGCCGGTACTTCCCGCCCCCGCGAGCACCGATACGCTCCGATTGCTGTTCGTGGGGATGCACACGGAGAGCAAGGGGATCGACACGGTGCTCGAAGTGGCGGACCGGCTGCGCAAGCGCGGGGTCGACTTTCGAATCCATCTGGTGGGGGAATGGCCCGACGCGGGCGAACGCGCGCGCTTCGAGTTGCGCCGCCGAGAACTCGATCTCACTTCCGTCGTGTCGCCCCGGGGACTGCTCGAAGGCGCTGCCAAATGGCGCGAGTTCGCCGAAGCCCACATGCTCTTGTTCCCCACCCGCTATCCCGCGGAAACCCTGGGCATCGTGGTGCTCGAAGCCATGGCGGCGGCCATCCCGACGGTGGCCAGTCGCTGGCCGGGCCCCTGCGATGTGATCGAGGATTCGCGGACCGGCCTTCTGTGTCCTCCCGCGGACGCGGAGGCCTTTGCCCAGGCGATCGAGGGACTGTGGCGCGACGCGCGCCGGCGCGATGCCATGGGTGCGGCCGCGCGCGAGCGCTTTCTCGAACACTACACCGAGGCGCGCTACCTCGAAGCCATGGAGCGTATGTTGCGCCGTGCCGCGCAGCTCGACTCAGATTCGTTCGATTCCGATTCGAGCCAATCCGCGCGTGATCGCCACGTAGGCGGCGGAGCGGAGCCAACCCGCGAGCCCGAATAGGATCTCGATGGGGTTGCCGCGTCGCACGACCATCGCCGCGTACTCCCCCGCTTCGCCAAAGAACTGCGAATAGGAGCGACCCGCGGGATCGTAATGAACCACCGGGAAATCGAAGTAGCGCAGCTCCGCCATCGGAACGCGTTGGGTGTACCCGAGGATCCAATCCGTGTCGGCGTAGAGGCGCAGGGTGGTGTCGTAGGAACCCTGGCGCTCGAACGCCGTGCGGTGGATGACCATGGTTTGATGGCACGGCACCCGGCCCAAAAAGATCTTCCAGCGACCGGAGAGTGGCTCCCCGCGGACGCGCTCGGGGAAACCCGGCAAACCGCCAATCACGTACGCCCCGTAGCCCAACTCGAAGGGTTGGCGCTCGATCTCGTTCAAGAGCGCGGCCACGACGTCGTCGCGATAGAAGACATCTCCGGCGTTGAGGAACAGCACGTATTCGGTCTCGAGGGCCGCAATGGCCTTGTTCATGGCGTGGAAGTGGCCGTTGTCGTTTTCCGACAGGAAGCGAAGCCCCTCGCAGTCCAGGGTCTCGAGCCATTCGCGCGTTCCGTCGTTGGATCCACCGTCGATCACGTGCCATAAAAATTCGTTGCTGGTTTGCGCGCGGAGCCCTTCGTAGGTTCTACGAAGGCCCGCAAGGTCGTTGCGAACGACGCTCGCGACCGTAAGACGCGGCTTGGTCACGGTTGCGCCACCGATCGCCCCTGCGTGGCCCAGGCGGCGACCTGCGTGTCCGGCCAAAGCGTTTCGACTCCCAGCAGCTCGGCAAGCACCCGCGGAACACCGCGCAAATGGGGTGTCCCCGCCGCGCGCCCCACGGGAACGCCCGCTCCGGTGGCGACGAAAACAGCGTGGTTCGAATGTTCCATGGCCGTGCGGATGCCGTGATCCGAAAGCACGATCAGGACATCATCGCGGTCGAGGCTCCGATAGAGCTCGCCCATGCGCGCATCGAGGTAGCGGTACACCGCAAACAAAAACCGCGCCCCATCGTCTTGACCGTCTTCGGCCGCGTCGGCGAAGTGTGCGTGGGTCACAATGTCGAGCGGTTCGACGCGAAGCAGTGTCAGATCGACCTCCCCCGCTCGCGCGATCTCCACGGCCGCGTCGAGCTCGGCGGCGATGATCTCGAGCCGCGGACGGTCCGCTTCGTCTCGGGTCTGGGCGAGCCCCGGAAAACGCCCGAGCTCATCGGGCGTGAGCGCCCGGTAGGTCTTCGCGACCGGCACGTCCCGCATCTGACCGCCGGGCCCCACGAATTGTCCGTGCCGGCCGGCTTCGATCTTTCCGTGGGAGAAGAGCATGTTGGCCGCCACGCGATCCCCGGCCCCCACCACATCGAACAGATTCTGTACCTCCGGAAGCACCCAGCGCAGAGCGCCGAAGGGGTTGCGCCCGACCGAGGCCAGGCCCGCGATTTCGACTCCGAGCTGGTGAACGCTTCCCACGAAACTTTCGCCGCCGCGCCGATCGGGCCAAACCAACGCCTCCATGGCCGCCGCCGTAAAGGGCGGATCGCTCGTGAGCACCGCGCTGTAACCGCGCGTCACGAGGGATTCGAAAACCGGCAATTCTCCGCGTGTCCGCAGATACTGATAGGTCGGCCAATCGCCGCAGTCCGGAACCAACACGAAAACGCGACGCCGGCCGTCGCCCGCGGGTTGCGCGGCATCGAAGACACTTGGCGCAATCGCCTCTCCCACCTCGACGCGGACGTCGCGCAGAGCCCCGGGAAACAGATTGACGGTGCCCGAAGCGCGCGTGTTCCCGGCGGCATCGCGAACCACCCAACGCGCCGGAGAAACGCCCGGCCGACGCGCGACGACGATCGGTCCGGACGCCGCGATCGGAAATGCCTCGTAGGCCTGATCGACGCTCGCATCGAGTTCGGGGGATACGAGCAGCACCCCACCGGGAAGCGCTCGATCCAAGGAGAAGCGCAGCGCGAGCGACGCCCCGCGCTCCCCGATCCCATTCCGGGCAGAAGAACGCAGCAACTCTCCCTTACTGAGCCCCGCCAATTCGAAGCGCTCGCGAAAGTGTTCGTACACCGAGAGCGCTTCCGCGTGGGCATCGCTCGCCACCAGGGTGAGGATCAGACGAACCACCAAGGCCTCGTGGAGTTTGGCGTCTTCGAGTCCGCCTGCCTCGACGGCGGTGCGGAGCAAGGAGAGTGTCGAGAAGTCGGGATGTTCGAGGCCGCTCACGCTCAGGGTGAGGGCCATGCGGGCGTTTACTTCGCGCGTGTCCCCTCCCGCCGCCCGCCAGGCCCGATAGACCTTCTCCGCAGCGACGGCCTCCCCCGCCATCGCCAGGGCACCGGCGCGCGCGTCGAACCAACGACCGAGTTCCGAAGCGCGCGCGTCCGGCGGTGCTTCGCCCAATATCGCCAACGCGCGGTCGGTTTGGCCGCGTTTGACGTAGCGGTGCGCGAGTTGAATCCCCATGTCGAGGGATCCCGCGCCGCCGTTTCGAACGCGCTCCTCCATCTCGAGCAGAACCCGATTCTCCTCTTCGAGCGCCGTTCGCGCCGACATCTCGAGATAGAACAGGTTGGAATCTTCGGGGTAGGCGGCTCCCGCCCGTTGCGCGAACCGGGCTGCGGCTTCCGTGCGCCCGTCGCGCAACCAGCTCTCGAGAAGGTGCACCGAAAGATCCGCAGCGGGCACCCAGTCGCGCGATTCCGCTTGGGCCAACACACGGTCGAGGGAAGCCGTGCAGGCCTCGCTACGGCCCGTCGCGATCCACGCGCGACAGCGACATTCGACGATGGCGCGACCGGTTTCGCCCGCCCCCGGATCCAGTTGTGACCCGGCCAGCACGTCGGACCATCTGCCCGCCGCAGCAGCGTCGCACACGGCCAGTGCTTCCCGCTGACGCGAAACCTTTTGCACCGCCAGCGTACCCGCGAAACCCGCAACGCCGAGGAGCACGACCAACGCGAGCGCCCGCGCGAGTTTCCCGCTCACGACGGATCTCTCGGGCGCAGCTGTGCGTCCACGCGAAAGCCCAGATGCGTGCGACGTGCGATCGCCGCCATCTCCTTCCAGGGATATTCGACTCCAGGGGAAGTGGCCCCCCCGGGCAAGGTTTCGATCAATCGCGCGTCCGCTTTTGCAAAGCGTGCCAGGTGAATGAGCACTTCGCCCTCATCGCGCGGTCCATGGGCTCGGGTTCCGTCGAGCGCCTTGCGGATCGCCGTTTCGTTCCAACCGATCACGAGGGCCCGATCCGTGGCGACGTAGCACGGCGCCAATTCCGGCAACAGATTGAGCTGGGCGAGACACGCGCCTTCGAACCGACCCGCGGAAAAATCGCTGCGCGCGACCCCCCAGGTGGTTCGCAGTTCGTCGACGAAGGATTCCATGGCGCTGACCGCGGCCGTGCGCAGCGTGAATCCCACCGCCAGGGCCGACAACGCCATCCGATCGCCGGGCTGCGGTACATAGCTGGCGAGTTCCCAGGTTCCGTCCAGCACGGCGCCGGCGAACAGCGCACTCTTGAGTCGAAACAATCGATCCGCCTGGCTGGCGTGTGGTACCAGGGCGGCCAGGTCGAGGCCTCCCCGCGGACGCGCCCGGGCGTGGACCAGGGTGTCGGTGCTGCTCAAGATCGGCGGCCCCGGGAGTTCGTCGGAAGGGAGCAGCAGGTCGGCGAATGCGGGAAGCCCCGCGTCGGGAATGTCAAATCCGAACCGAAGGCCTCCATCCGTTCCGACCGCGATGCCACCCCGAATTCGCAGCCCCGCCGCACTCGGCAGGGCAAACGCGATGGCGAATTCGTCACGCAACGTGCGCATGGATTCCATTCGAGCGGCGTGGGTCGCGCATTGCAAGCGACCCGCGAGTTCCGAAATCTCGCCACTCGGCACGACCGCCTCGAGTTCCTGACAGTTCGGAATCGCATCCGCAACGCTTTCGGAAATCCGGGCGAGCGGTGTCCCTTCGAGCTTGCGAAAGTGATCGAGCAGGCGCGCGAACGCCGCGCGCTCTCCCACCAGGACGAAACCCTCGGGAAGCGGCTCTACGCGTTGGGCGCGGTCACAACCGATTGCGCCCAACCCAACGAGGAGCCCCAGGAGCAGCCCCGCAGCCGCACGCTTCATGGCTGGAGCAGATGTACGGGGGAGAGGAGGACGAGGATCGCGCCCACCGCGATGGCGGGACCAAAACCAAAGGGCGAGCCCCAGCTGCGGATGGCCAGCGCCGCAAGCACGCCGAAAACCAGTCCGCCCAGAGAGGCAGCCAGGATCGTTTCGAGCACACCGATCGGGCCCACGAAGGTACCGATCATGGCGAGTAGTTTGATGTCGCCGAATCCCATCCCGGGAAACCAGGTCCAGTAATCGATACTGTTCGGACGCGGAAGATCCTCGCCTTCTTCGGGCCAATGCTCGAAGCGGCGCCCCATCAGACTGCAAAATCGCGCATGACTGAAACCCACGATCCACAGCAATCCACCGCCGATCAGTGCCCCCATTGCAGAAAACACGAACGCCGTAGCCCAGGAGGTCTCTCCGCCGTAGCTCTTAGCCAGCGGAACCAGCAGCAAGCCCAGAACGAGCCCGCCCAGGGAGATTTCGTCGGGGATGATGCGGTGATCGAAATCGATGGCGGCGGCGGCGATCAGCGAGGCACTGAACACGCAGCCGAGAATCGCCATCGGGGTCGGGCCGTAGTGGAGCACGACGCCGAGAAAGACGAGCCCCGTCAACGCTTCGATCAGCGGATAACGGATCGAAATCTGAACCTTGCAGCGCGCACAGCGGCCGCGCAGCAGTAGATAGGAAAGCACCGGAATGTTGTTCCACGGCTCGATCGCTTGATCGCAGCCGGGACAGTGGGAGCCGGGGGTCACCACCGATTCGCCGCGCGGTAGGCGATGGATCACGACGTTCAGGAACGACCCCACGATCAGCCCGAAAGCGAGCCCCGCCGTTCCGAGAATTCGGGGATCGTTCCAGGGCTCCAAGGGCATGGGTTCTCTCTTCTCGATTTCAACGAAAGTCGCGCCGGGAAAATACCCAACTCGCTACCAGTAGGAGCAACGCCGCATAACATGCCGCGTATGCCACGGGAAAGCCCACTTCTCGACTGGTGATGGTCAGGCCGTGAACCGCTTGAATCGAAAGGTTGAAACTCTCCAGGTCCGGAAACACGCGATACAGGAATTCGGTGACGTAGCGCACGGAATCCGCGTCGGACTGGCGACCCAACTCGCGCAGATCGCGGCTCAGGTGGCCAACGATGTAGATCCCAACCGTGAAGAGCGACGCCAGCATGGGCGTAGTGAAGGACGAGAATAGGACCGCGACCGAGACCACCAACGCGAGTTCCACGGCAATCAGACCGATGGCCGCCGCATGGCCGCTGTCGAGGGGGGCCCCCGCCAGCAGGGAGACTCCGACGAACGCTGCGGCCATGATGACCACCTGAAGCCAGAGGGTGGCGACGAGCCCAAGATATTTTCCGATCAGAAAATGAGTCCGCGACACGGGCTTCGAAAGGATCGTGTAGATGGTTCGGCGGTCGACCTCTTTGTGGATCAGCCCCACCCCGACGAACAGCGCGATCGCCACACCGAACAGCCGAATGGACGCGAGCCCCAGGTCCTGCAGGATGCGCTCTCGCTCCACATAGGAGAGGGTTGCCAGCAGCATGCCGCCACCGATCAGGATCAAAGCGAAGAAGAGCAGCGCATAGAGCACGCGATGCCGAATCGCTTCGAGCACGGTGTTGACCGCGATAGCCCGAATGCGCCGGAAGGAATTCATTGCCCGACCTCCTCGACGGCGTTCAAGAAAATCGACTCGAGGGACGCCCGCTGGGGAGTGACGGAGATCACGTCCGCGCCCGCGCCAAGCGCGAGCCACAACAGGGCTCCCACGTCTTTCTCGGCCACCCGCACCTCGATTCGATCCTGAAACCCGCGGACCTCGGATTCGAAGTCTTCCTCGATCTTCGGCGCGAGCTCGACGGGTACCCTTGCCAACACGACCTGGGTCGGTCGTTCCTCGCCGGATTTCAGGAACGTTTCGATCTGGCCCTCATAGCGGATCTTGCCTTTGACGATGATCGCCACCCGGTCACACACCATCTCGACGTCCGGAAGAATGTGGGTATTCATGAAAACCGTTTTCCCGTCCGCCCGCAGTCGCAAGATCAGATCGCGAATTTCGACCCGCCCCATGGGATCGAGTCCGCTCATGGGTTCGTCGAGAAACACGACCTCCGGATCGTGGACCAACGCCTGGGCCAAGCCGATGCGCTGCAGCATCCCCTTCGAGTAGGTGCGCAGACGCGCGTCGCCGGCATTCTCGAGCCCAACCCATTCCAACAGGGTGGCGATGCGACCGCGTCGCTCCCCACGCGGAACACCGCAGAGTTCCGCGTAGAAACGCAAGAATTCGCGTCCGGTCAGGTAATCGTAGAAATACGGGTTTTCGGGGAGGAATCCGATGTGCTCGCGAAAACCCGTTTCCGAAACGTCGTGCCCGAGAATTTGAGCACCGCCCTCCGTCGGACGAATCAAGCCCATCAAGATCTTCAGCGTCGTGGTCTTGCCCGCCCCGTTGGGTCCGACGAAGCCGAAGATTTCGCCTTTCCGCACCTGAAACGAGATTCCGTCGAGCACACGCTTCTTGCGAAACCCCATGCCCACCGGGAAATCCTTGCAGACATCGCGCACGTCGACGACGACATCGGGATCAGAAGTCATTCGGAATCCTCAACTCGTGTGTTCCACTCCGCGCGCCGTTCCCGGTCTCCCCGAAGGAGCACGAGTTCGTAGCGATAGCCGTAGTAACTCGACACGATTCGGTCGTCGTCCTCGTCGATCACCCATTCCCAACCGTGTAGTTCTTTGGGCAGCGCATTCAAGACGCGGCCGGGTCCACGGGCCAGATCCGCGACTTCTTCGATGTCGCGTCCGTTGCGCTCGCGGTACTGCGCGCGTTTCTGGTCGAGAAAGCGCGCCGCGCGCTCGGTTTCGATCTCATCGATCGCCTTCAGGTATTCCGCACGGGCGAAGCCGTCCGGCGCCGTCTCGATCAACTTCTCCAGGAAACGCGAGGCCGTTTCGAGATCCCCGTTCTTCGCCCGGAGCCTCGCCACCATGCGACGCAAGTACGTCGGAGTGCCCTCCAGGTCGAGAGCGCCTTCCAGAACGTCTGCCGCGTAGGATTCGTTGCCCAGATAGAAAAAATGGTTGAAGGCGAGATAGAAACGCATGCGCCAATCGCCGGGATGGTTCTCGATGCCGCGTTCGAGCAGCCGGTTGGCGAGCAGCACGTCTTCGCGCGTCTCGGTCAACCACACCGCCACGAAGCGATAGGGGTGATCCACGCGCGGATTGAGGGTCGTCACCACATCTACGAGACGCCCGATCTGTTGCCCGTGCTCCGCCGGAACCATTGAGCCACCGACAATCTGAACCGCCTGCAGCCAATAGTAATCCGACAGCAGAGCGTCGAAGCCCAGGGAGAAAACCTGCGCCATCCCGGGGTCGGGAATGAAGCGCAGATCGCGCTCCGCCGGCGCCTGCACGGGAATACCGCGATGGAAGGCCATCGTGCAAAACGCCATCGCGAGAATGGCCAGGATATGTGCTGTGCGCCTCAACGACCGTCCCCCCAGACAGTGCCGTGCGTGGCGGGCTCCCCGCTAGTAGGGATCCGACAGAACGTTGACCGCGACCGTGTCGTAGATCGGATCACCGTTGGTATCCACCGGTGCGGCTAGATCGAGTACCGCGCTGTTGCAAATGCTTCCGTTTTCATCTTGGTGGACGTACATCAAGACGTTGATCTGACCATTGCCATCGAGGTCGCCGTAGGCAGTCGAGGTAAAGCAGCTCGTGCAGGAGCAGCCGGTACTCCCGGAGAGTTCCGCAGAGTTGGTGTCGTAGTCGTAGAAGACTTCCCCTTCGGGACGCCAGCCGAGCTCACCGAAGGCGGTTTCCGCACCGGCGGTCCAGGATCGTTTGCCGGGACCCGGCGCTCCTTCACCCGGACCGGGCTGAGGCGTGACGCCGTTGAAAGTGCCCTGTTCGGCAAAATGCGTTTTCTGCAAGCGCGAGATGGCGGACAGGTTGGTCATCGCCTCGGTGCGCTTGGATCGAAGTTGGTAACCCGAGAAGAGCGAAATCGCGAGTCCCGAGAGGACACCGATCATACCGAGCACGATCATCAGCTCGAGAACCGTAAACCCTCGGTTGCGTGTGGCGCGATGCATGGCGTTCTCCGTTCGGGGGGAGCAGTAGAAAAAGAAAAGGAGGAGGGCCGAGCGCGAAGCTCGACCCTCCTCGGGTATCCACGCTGCTCTAGAACACGCTCTGACCGTGGGTCGAGGTGCAGGGACCGACGACCTTCGTCGTCAGACCGGTGACATCGCACAGTCCGCCCTTGCCCGTACCAAAGTCCTTGGCGGCCAGGGAACCGTTGGTCGAGTAGCCCCACTGCTGCGGGGTGGCATCGCCGTCGAGATCGCCACCGGCACTCGCGGTGAAGGCGGCCGTCGCCGTGGCAACGCCGTAGTTGAAGTACACCTGGCCTTCCGGTGCCCAGCCGAGCTCAGCAAAGCCCATGCTCGCAACCGCATCGGAATAGGTGCGCTTTGCCGGCCCGAGAGCCGCATCCGGCGAGGCATTCGCCGACACGTAGGATCCGAGTTCAGCGTAGTAGGACTCCTCGGCCGTACGAATCGCGGCGAGGTTGGTCTTACCTTCAGCAGTCTTGGACTTCAGTTGGAAGGAAAGGAAGTTCGGGATCGCGATGGCTGCCAAAATTCCGATAATGGCAACGACGATCATCAACTCGATCAGGGTGAAGCCTTTGCTTCGCTTGCTAATAAGTTTCATCATGGCTCTAAGTTCTCACTCCGTGCGTCTCGAGCGCCCAGGTTGTCTGGAACACCGTGCTCCGTCGCTTGCCCGGTCGACCCGATTCGGACGGTCCGCCAAGCTGATGCGCTCTTGCGTTGCAAGGCTGTTGAGCAATGGCCATGCCAAGGCCCCACGACACCCATCAAACATCGGCAAGGAGAAAGCCCTGCTGGAGGGCAACACTGGGGAAATTCGTTTCGATCTCGAGCCCGGGAGTGATTCCCCTCAACGCCAAGATTCGTCCGAAGTGACGATTTACGCCGCCCGAGGAGACACTGAGCGTCACTCGGGCCATCGGCTGAGTGGCATTTCCCGCGGAATCGCGGGCGGCGCCCGCGACGGCCGCAGACGTTGTGCAACGGCCCCCTCTCCGAGCCGCAGCCAGACCGTCAAGATCCAGCCCCCTCCTACCGAAAAACCCTGAACTGCACTGCGGTTCGGGAGGGGAATGGGCCAGCGGCTGGCGGTTCTATTTTGCCTGGTGTTCTCCGGGTTCTCGGCACTCGTCTACCAATTGGTGTGGACGCGACTCCTGGGGTTCGCCTTCGGGACGACCACCGAAGCCATCGCCACCGTACTGGGTGTCTTCTTCGGCGGCCTGGCACTCGGAAACCTGTGGGCCGCCAAGGGCCTCAAGCGCGTAAAGCGCCCGCTGCGCGCCTATGGAATTCTCGAGATCGGAATCGGCGCGTTCGCGCTGGCGATCCTGGAACCCCTGAAGCATTTCGACGGCATCTACGGAATCGTCGGAGTCGACCACAGCGCGTTGGCGATGACCGCCTTGCGCGTGGTGGCCGCGGCAGCCGTCCTACTGCCCCCGACCATCGCCATGGGGGCCACGATGCCCCTCGTCGTGCGCGGAACGGTGCGCGAGGACGCATCGCTCGGTCGCTGGAGCGCGTGGCTCTACACCGCCAATACGTTTGGGGCCGTGCTCGGTGCCTACCTGTGTGGGTATTGGCTGATCCCCTACCTGGGGTTGTCGACGACCGTGCTGGCTGCGGGAATCGTGAATCTGGTGGTCGGGAGCGCAATCATCGTTCTGGCAGGTCGCCGCGCGCCGGTTGCAACCCACGAAACGCCCGCAGCGGAAACACGAGCGCCCGCTGCCCAGGGACGCGGTTTCTTCCTGGCGTGTTTCGCGGTGTCGGGTTTCGTCGCCATCGGGTACGAGATCGTCTGGTCCAAGGTGTTCGGCATCGTGATGGAGGGCACCCTCTACGGATTCGCCGCCGTCCTGTCCGCCTACCTGTTGGGACTCGCACTGGGAAGCCTGTGCATTGCGCCGTACGTGGATCGCATTCGCGATCTTCCCCGCGCCTTCGGACTGCTCCACATCACCATCGCCGCGGCCGTAGCGGCGGGTATGGGTGCGGTTCCATTCCTCCCGTACGCGTACGCGAAGCTGGGACAGACCGCGACCGGTGCGGATGCGGTGCACTTGCTCTTCCTGCTGGTCGTGCCCCTGGTGGTGTTTCCCACGGCGCTGTTCGGAGCTGCCTTCCCCATCCTCATTCGAATCTATGCCCAACGGGCGGATCAAGCGGGCGAGGGCTTCGGCGTCGCGACGGCGGTCAACACCCTGGGGAGTATCCTGGCGAGCTTCAGCGTGGGTTTTTGGGCGGTTCCAAAACTCGGGATCGACGCCACGCTGTACTTGCTGATCTTGATCGACCTCGTGGTCGCACAATTCATCTTGTTCCGCTTCCAATGGAGCACCGGCACCGAACGCCTCAAGGCAACCGCCCTCGGGGCCGTCGTCACGCTCGGCGTCGCGTTCGCGTTCAACGGCGTCCACGTCGGCGCTGCGGTTTCGGGTCGGGGCATGTCGGCCTCCACCTTCGCCGCGTACCGGCAGAAGCTGTTCGTCAACGAATCGACCCTCGCGTACTTGAATGAGGGTCGGGCTTCGGTGGTCTCCGTTCACTCGACTCCGCTCATGCGGAGATTGCGTACCAACGGCATGCCGGAATCCGGATTCCACTACGCGCCTCCCTACTACTCCTCGGAGGCCGTTCTACTGGGTACCCTGCCCTACCTCTTCTCCGACGATCCCAAGCGCGCCCTCGTCATCGGCCTGGGGGGTGGCAACACTCTGGACGCCGTGCGTGCGACGGGTGTCGAAACGATCGACGTCATCGAACTCGAACAAGTCGTGGTCGACGCTTCGGAGATCATGTACGGCGGACGCGACAACCCGCTAGACGATCCGCGCGTCACGCTTCACGTGAACGATGCACGCAATGAACTCCTGCTCGAGCGCCACCGCGACACAGCGGGATTCGACATGATTGCCTCGCAGCCGAGCCACCCGTGGTTGATTGGCGCCGCGAGCCTGTTCACCGAAGAGTTCTTTCAGCTGGTGCGCGACAATCTGAATCCTGGCGGTGTATTTGCGCTCTGGGTAAATGGGTTTCGCACCGATGCCGAATCGCTGCTCGCCGTGGCCGCCAGTTTCGAACGCGCGTTCCCCGGAGCGGTGCTCTTGAACAGCGGAAGCCAGGATCCCTATAGCTCGCTGCTCTTCCTCGGGACGCGAACTCCCTTCGTCGCCAACACCCGCGTGGTGGAGCAGAGGCTCGAGGAACCCGGAGTCCGACGCATGCTCGGCCTGTTCCAACTCGACGCGCTACCGGCCCTGTTCTCCCTGTTCGAGGGACCCGTGGCGGCCTTTGCCGAACTCGCCACGATCGCGAATTCCGATGACAACGCGTTCGTCGAGATGCGGACGCCGAGAAAACTCCGATGGGATCCGCTCGATTTCCGCACGATCGAATCGCGCCTCGGAGCGACGACGCCAATTCTGCCCACCACGAGCGAACCTTTGGACATTCGCGCCATCGCGGAACGCATGCTGAGAGCGCCGGGCGAGCACGGAACCTGGCGCTACGCCGCCAAACTCGATCGCTTGCTCCGCGCCCACGGAGATCCCTTGGATCCCGTCACCCGGAAGACGTTCGAATACGAAGCGGCGACGCGCAACGCAGACGCGCGTGAGCAAGCGGAGGCCGACCTGCGCCAGCTTGCCGCCGACCATCCCGAACGTCCCGAACCCTGGCGCGCCCTGGCGCGCCACCTGCGAGCCCACGAGAAAGACCTATCGCGAGCGGGGCGCGCCTTCGTGGAAGCCTTCGACCGCGAGGGGAACGCAAACGACGCATTCGATGCCGCGCGCGCTTTCTACCCGACCGACCCCGAGCTCGCCTGGCGCTGGTTCGACCGCATCCCCGCCAAGGATCGCCAAACATTTCCCTCGCTCGCATTCTTCGAGGCGGAGCGCGCCCTTTCCGCGCGCACATCCGCAGCCGATATTCGCACGCGCTACCAAGCGCTGGTCGAGTTTCGAGACACCGGTGAGGGTCGTGTGTTCCCCGAGATCCACCGACTGTTGACCCGCATGGCATTCGCTACGGGCGACCTGGAAGGCGCCCGCACCTACGGGGACATCGATTATCGCGCGCGCGAGATCGACGGGAGCCGATGGATCCGAACGGCGGAGCTCGCAATGAAGAAACGGGAATTCGACAAAGCCAACGCAGCGCTCGACCGTGCGCGCAGCCTGCTCCCCAACGACCCCCGAATCTCCGCCCTCGCCGCAGAGATCGACCTTCAGAGCGAGGACCCGGCTCAACTGGCCCTTCACTTGCGCGAATTGCGGCGCTGGACACCTCGACTCGAGGCCGCGATTGCGACGGAGAACTATCTCCGGACCCTCCACAAGCTACCGTTGCTTCCCGAACGCAGCATCGAAGAACTGACGGCCATCGGAGTTCCGGACGGAAATCCCGAGTAGGCGGCGCTCCGGGTCACGCTCCGGATTTTCTTGATAACCCCCAGATTTGCCGCTAGCGTCGCTTGCCTTCCACGGTGAGTGCTCCCATCGTCTAGTGGCCTAGGACGTGGCCCTCTCAAGGCCAAAACACGGGTTCGACTCCCGTTGGGAGCGCCACATCGCGGAGGCTATCGGGTGCACGACATTGCTTTGGTTTTCCTCGACTGCGAGTTCGGGGGCCTGAACCCCGATCTCCACGACATCACCGAAATCGGCGTCATCGTTTGCGACTACCGTTTGGCGGAACTCGCGAGCGCGGAATGGAAAGTCCAAGCGCGCGCAGACCGGATCTCGCCGGAAGCCGCGGCGATCTCCGGCTACGACGCCAAGGAATGGGAAAAGAGCGCCGTTCCCGTGCGCCAAGCGCTTACCGAGATGGCGGCGATGTTCCCGAAGGGAAAGCTGATGGTGCCCGCGGGACAGAACGTCCGAATCGACATGGATTTTCTGGAACGCGCCTACAAGGCGTGCGAGATCGACTATCCCTTCGACTACCACGTCATCGATCTCGCTACGCTCTACTACTCCTGGTCGCTGGTTGCGGGAGAAACCATTCCCGCCCTCTCGCTCCGCCAGGCTGCCACCAACGCGGGCCTCATTCAAGGTTCCGTAGAGCACCGCGCCCTCGCCGATGCGCGTCTCACCCTCGAAACGTTTCGACACTACATCGGCCGCTTGGCCCCGCGCTTTCCCTCGGAAGCCGCGCCGGTCGCGGACGCCGGCGGCAAAGCGGAATCCGGCGGCGGTTGAGGAAAGAGCCGAACGCGCCATTTGGTGAGCGCGCGCCGATCGAGCCACGCCAGGATCGGTAGTACCCAACGCGCGGGCAGTCCGCCCGGGCGAAAGCGCAGCGCGGACCCGAAGTCGATCAAGACCGGATAACCCGCGTCGTCGACCATGATGTTGCTGCGGTGACGAAGGTCCAGGTGAACGATGCCCCGCGCATGCATGGCGTCCACGGCCTTTTCCAACTCCGTCAAGAAGTCCGACGGGATGTCGCCCGCCAGGGAGCGCGACATACGGCGCCCGGGCCGATACTCGATCGCGAACGCCAGCGCATCGATCTCCGCTACCAGAGCGGGAACCGCCGGATGCTGGGAAAGGGTTCGATAGATCTCCATCTCGCGGCGCGTAATCCAGCGCCCCAGGGTGTGGCGCACGATGGGACCGCGCGGCGCGAAGTCCTTGACCACGAGTTTTCTTCCGGCCGCCTCGACCAGATAGACATCGGGGTTGCGGGTATTCCCGACGTTGAGAACCCGCTCGATTTGCGAAGCCAAAGAAGCCCGGTCGAGGCTGACCTCAGTCAGATTCCCGCTCCGGTGCCTTCGCGCGCACCCAGCGCCAAAGGCGTCGGCGCAGGCCTTCCTTGAAACTCGGGTCGACGGCCGGGGGATCCCCATCGGCGGCCAGGAACTCGGCCAGCTCCCGATCCACGGCAGCACGCTCCCGGCGTCGCGGGGGTTCGCTCTTGCGTGTCGGATCGGACGTCGTCGGCAATCGGAAACACCTCGCAGGTCACTCCAAGAATAGGAAGTGGCCGCAGATCGAGCGAGGTGTCAGTGGGGTTGAGGATTAATCGGGGGTTGAGGGGGTCTCCCCTCTGAATCAGACGATTGCGCTGGCCGCCGCCAGGACCTTCCGCATGCGATACAGATTCGCCTTGATGGCGTCTTCGGACTTGCCGAGGCTGTTGGCAATCGAGCGCGTGGATTGGCGCCGCAGGTGCTTCAGGTGAAAGATGCGCCGCTGGAGCGGTGTGAGTTTGTTGGTGATGGCCTCGTCGCAGCGATCGAGGGTGCGACGGGCGTCCACGATGCGGTCCGCGGAGACTTCGCGAGCGGGGACTTCGACCGCGGCGCCGTCGTCGAGGGGCTCGATGCGTAGGGGGCGACGGCGGAAACGGCGATTGACGGTGTTGCGGGTGATGCCAAAGATCCAAACGATCAGGCTCGAATTGCCCTTGAAGGAACCCAACGCGCGAAAGACCGTAACGAACACTTCCTGGGTGACGTCTTCCGCCTCTCCGTGGTCCCGAAGTCGCTTCAACGCAAAGCGGTATACACGCGGGAAGTACGCCTCGTAGAGCATTTCGAAATGCTCTCGACTTCCATCCAGGATCTCGTTGACGAGTTCCTGATCGCAGGGCCACGCTTCGGTTCGCTTCGGCACAGGCATGTCTCCAGCTGGTTCGCCCGGTAGGGCGCGGGTTCACCCCGGATTAGAGCAAGGCGTATGCCAGGCATCGCAGAGCGGCAGATCCGGCGAAAGATCGCCGTCCGCTCAGACGAATCGAGGGAACGACCCGCATGCAACTCCGATGCGGTTTTCGCTGGAGGTGGCAGAAGATTACCCACGCTTGGAACGGGGCCTTCCACCGAGCGCGGTTCTAGAGCTTTCCGGGGACGATTCGCCAGACGCCTTCTTCGCGACGCCAGCGGTCCTCGCGAATCAGCTCCGTGCTCCACCAGCGCAAGGGGCGCGCGTTCTCGCCGACCAACCGGTAGCGCACGCGCGCGCGCCCGGGTCCGTCGACCACGATCTCCTCCACGCGGACCTCGACCGGTTTGCTCTGCTCGAAATAGGTATCCGTGAGATCCTGGGCGAGATCTGCGTAGTAGTCGAAATAGGCGCGCTGGTCCGCAAAATAATCGCGCAGGATCGGATCTTGATAGGTCGCGTAGCTGTTGAACCGGCGACCGGAGATGCGATCGTAGAAGGACTGCACGAGATCGTGAAAATCGACCGGGGGCTCTGCAACGACGACCTCGACCGCAGCACCGGAGGCCGGCGCCACGCCCTCCGGATCGCTCGCACAGGCCGGCGCCATCGCGAGCAGGCCGCACAGGACGAAGAAGAGAGGGGTAGAGCGCGTCATGCCTCCGGCTCGAGGCGTTCGCGGAGATAGGCGACCAACGCGTCGCACGAAATCCGCTCCTGATTCATGCTATCGCGCTCGCGCACCGTGACTTTGCCGTCGGTCTCGGAGTCGAAATCGTAAGTCACGCACAGGGGCGTGCCGATCTCGTCCTGGCGGCGGTAGCGGCGACCGATATTCCCGGACGCGTCGTAGAAGACGTTCCAATGCCGGCGAAGGTCCTGGTCGATCTTCCGCGCCCCCTCCGCGAGCTTCTTGGAAAGGGGCAGGATCGCCGCCTTGATGGGGGCAACCCGGGGATGCAGGCGCAGCACGCTGCGCGTTTCGCCGTTCTCCAGGGCTTCCTCTTCGAATCCGTTGACGAGAATCGCGAGGCAGGTTCGATCCACTCCGACGGAGGTTTCGATCACGACCGGCAGGTAGCGTTCTTTGGTTTCATCGTTGGTGACACCCAGGTCTTTGCCCGCGAATTCCGTGTGGCGTCTCAGGTCCCAATCGCCGCGATCGTGAATGCCTTCGATTTCCTGCCAGCCGAAGGGGAACAGGAATTCGATGTCCGCCGCGGCATTGGCGTAATGGGCGAGTTCGTCGTCCGCGTGGGGACGCACGCGCAGCCGCTCATCCGGAAACCCGAGATCCTTGTGAAATTGGAGGCGAAGCGCGAGCAGCGATTCGAACCATTTCTCCCGGTCCTCCGGCGGCGCAAAGAACTCGAGCTCTGCCTGCTCGAATTCCCGGGAACGGAACGTGAAGTTGCGCGGATTGATTTCGTTGCGGAAGGCCTTCCCGATCTGCGCGATCCCGAAAGGAACCTGCTGGCGGGCCGCTTCGCGCACGCGCTTGAAGTCCGCGAAGATCGATTGACAGGTTTCCGGACGCAGGAAGGCCGTGCTCGCCACGTCCTCCGACGCGCCGATGAACGTCTTCAACATCAAATTGAAATTGCGCGCATCCGTGAAGTCGTGCTCCGAGGTCCCCTCCCGGGAGGGACAGGCCCCGACGTCGTCCAGTTGATCCGCGCGAAAACGCTTCTTGCAGGCCCGGCAATCCACCATGGGGTCGCTGAAGTGTTCGACGTGCCCGGAAGCCTCCCAGATCCGGGGATGGGCGATGATCGAACTATCGATCCCCTCGACGTCGTCGCGCTCGCGCACCATGCGCTGCCACCAGAGCGCCTTGAGGTTGTTCTTGAGCTCGACCCCCAGCGGGCCGTAGTCCCAGAACCCGTTGATCCCGCCGTAGATCTCGCTCGACGGAAAGATGAATCCGCGTCGGGCGCACAGGGAGACCACCTCCTCCATGCGGACCGGAAGCGATTCGCTGTTTTTCGGGTCGGCCATCGGTGTGGGCTTCCTAGAGGGGGGATCCATACAGGTTTGGGAGGGGCGAGTATTTCGGTTTCGACCCCGCGGGTCAAGCAGCCGTCGACACGTCGGGATGCAGGACCCGATGCAAGAACGCGGCGCTTCGCAGCTCCAGGCCCACGTGAAAGCGTTCGAATCGCGACACCAAAACCGCCGCCTGATCGAGGGAACGTCCGCTCAACCCCAGGCGATCGAGCCGGGGCAGATCCAGGCGCAAGCTCTGCTCGAGGGTGCGCAGGGTGCCGAGATGAACCGAGAGCCCGGCGTCGTTCTTGGCGCTGCACGCACCGCAATGGGGGCCCCCCTCGGCGACCTGGAATTGCACCACCGGCGTATCGGCCTTCAACGGCGAGCCACAGCGCACGCAATTGCGCAATTCCGGGCATAGCCCCAGTGCGTCCAAGGTGCGCAGCTCCAACAGGACCCGCATGCGGGGATCCGGCTGGCGCAGCTCCACCCAACCCAACGCCTCCCGTGCGAAATCGAACAGCGCACGGCTGTCCGCCCAGGCTCCGCCTTCGGGGGCCAAGCGATTGAAGAGCTCCAGCAGATAGCACCCCATGGCGTAGCGCCGCGTGTCGCAGCGCAAGGCGCCGAACGAGGAAAGCAGGGTGGCGCCCTCGAGGCGCGCCATGCTTGCATTGCGGGGTTGGACGGCTTCGATGCGCAGGAAGTTGAACAGATCCAGCGCACCGGGAAAACGCTTCACGCTGCGCTTGGCGCCCTTCGCGATGGCGACCATCCTCCCGCCGTTGCGCGTGAGTAGATGGACGATGCGATCCGATTCGCCGAAATCCAAGGTCCGGAGCACCAGGGCTTCGGTTCGAAGCCGCTTCATGGAGCGTCCGGGGGGGCGGGAATCGGGTCCGGTTGCGATTGCGGGTCGCGAACGCCCTGAGCGAGTTCGCGCACAGCATCGCGCCGGTACACGACCGAGTCGGTCGGCCGGGATCGACCTCCGAATACCAGCCACAGCGCCACGCCGACCCCTACGCCGATCAGCAACCGCCGCAGCCAACGCCGCGGATCCGGCGCCTCCAATCCGGGCCGGCTCAACGGCGCCCTGGGCTCCTCCAACATGCGGGCCACGGTGTCGGCCGGATCCAACCCCAGGGCCTCGGCGACCGTGCGCACGAAGCCGCGCGTGAAACCATCGGGGTTTCGATCGAACGCACCGGACTCCAGGCGCTCCAGGGACCGACGCGGGATCTGGGTAATCCGGGTCAGATCGTCGAGGCTGATTTTCCGGAGCTCCCGCTGTCGCGCCAAATAGGCACCGATGGAAGGATTGGCGGCGGGTTCACGATCCACCCCAACAAGATGCCATTGGTGGCGCCCCGCCGCTCTATGTGCGAATCATCCTCGCGCCCCCCCGCCCCTTTCCCCCAGGTCTGGGGTGGATACAATCTCTGTGTGGGGGCTCCGTGAGCACCAAAAAGAACACTGTGGGCGAGAAGTCAGGTGCAGTGAAACCGAGCAAGCAGCTCGATCGCGTCGCCATCCGCTTCGCGGGCGATTCCGGCGACGGCATCCAGCTGACCGGCAGCAAATTCACCGAAGCCACCGCCCTGGCGGGCAACGACCTCTCCACGCTTCCAGATTTCCCAGCGGAAATCCGCGCGCCCGCCGGAACCCTCGCAGGCGTATCGGGTTTCCAGATTCATTTCTCTTCCCAAGACATTCGAACGCCCGCGGACCAACCCGACATCCTGGTGGCCTTCAATCCCGCGGCCCTACGCGCCAACGTCGAAGATGTTCGGCCGAACGGCATGGTGATCCTGAACCGGGACGCCTTCACGGATCGCAACCTCGAGCGCGCGGGCTACACCGATGACCCGCTGCCGGAACTGCGCGAACGATTCACCATCATCGACATCCCGATCACCACATTGAACCGCGAGGCCATTACGGATCTCGACGTCACAGCCCGCGACGCCGATCGCTGCAAGAACTTCTTTGCGCTCGGCCTCATGTACTGGCTCTACAATCGCCCCATCGAATCCACGGAACGCTGGATCGATCGCCGCTTCCGGCCGCCGATCAACGAAGCCAACCGACGCGTATTGCGCGCGGGGTACAACTTCGGTGAAACCACGGAATTGTTTCCGACTTCGTTCGAGGTTCCCCAAGCCAAGATCCAACCGGGCCTGTACCGCAACATCACGGGCAATCAGGCGTTGTCCTGGGGCATCATCGCCGCGGGCGTCCAGATGGAGCAGCCCATCTTCTTGGGCGCGTACCCCATCACCCCGGCCTCGGACGTTCTCCACGAGCTATCGCGCTACAAGCATTTCGGCATCAAGACCTTCCAGGCGGAAGATGAGATTGCGGCAGTGGGCGCCGCCATCGGCGCGAGCTATGCGGGCATGCTCGGGGTCTGCACCACCAGCGGGCCCGGTTTCCTGCTCAAGCAAGAAGCCATCAGCCTCGCCATCATGACGGAACTTCCGATCGTGATCATCGACATCCAGCGCGGCGGGCCCTCCACCGGGCTCCCCACCAAGACCGAGCAAGGCGACCTGATGGTGGCCATCCACGGACGCGCCTCCGAAAGCCCCCTGCCCGTGCTGGCACCGGCGACGCCCGGCGATTGCTTCCACATGGCGATCGAAGCCTTCCGGATCGCGGTCAAGTACATGACCCCGGTTGTGCTGCTTTCCGAGAACTATCTCGCCAACAGCTCCGAACCCTGGTTGGTACCGGATGTTGCGGCGCTGCCGCGGAGTCCCGTCACCTACGCGAACGATGCCGAGAATTTCCAACCCTATGTACGCAACCCCGACACACTGGCGCGCCCCTGGGCGATTCCCGGCACGCCGGGTCTCGAACATCGAATCGGTGGCCTCGAGAAACAAGACGGAACCGGCAACGTGTCGTACGACCCCATCAACCACGAACGCATGGTCCACCTGCGCGCGGAGAAGGTGGAGCGGGTCGTCGCCGACGTTCCGGACGTCGAGGTCAACGGACCCGATCGCGGGAAGTTGCTGGTCGTGGGCTGGGGAAGCACCTACGGCGTGATCACCACCGCGGTCGAAGAAGTTCGCGGCACGGGTCTCGATGTGTCGAGCATCCATCTCCGCTACCTGAACCCCTTTCCCGCCAATCTCGGCGACGTACTCCAGGGCTTCGAAAAAATCCTCGTCCCCGAGCTCAATCTCGGTCAGCTCTCGGTGCTGCTGCGCGCGAAATACCTCGTGCCCGCCGAGTCGATCAACAAGATGGAAGGTCAACCGTTCCGGGTGGCCGAAGTTCGCGAGCGCATCGAAGCAATGCTCGGCGAGGAGTCCTAGCGTGGCGGCACCGGCGGTAAAACTGACTCGCAAAGACTTCGCGTCGGACCAGGACGTCCGATGGTGCCCGGGCTGCGGCGACTACTCCATCCTGACGAACATCCAGAAGGTCATGCCGGAATTGGGTGTCGCGCGCGAGGACGTGGTCTTCGTATCCGGCATCGGTTGTTCGAGCCGCTTCCCCTACTACATGAACACCTACGGCTTCCACACCATCCACGGCCGCGCCCCCTCCTTTGCCACGGGGATCAAGATCAGCCGGCCGGAACTCTCGGTGTGGGTCATCACCGGTGACGGCGACGGTCTCTCCATCGGCGGCAATCACCTGTTGCACACCATTCGACGCAACATCGATCTGCAGATCCTGCTATTCAACAACCGCGTCTACGGTCTCACCAAGGGGCAATACTCCCCGACGTCCCGCGTCGGCATGGAGACGAAGTCTTCGCCCCAGGGTTCCATCGACCACCCCATCGACCCCATCCGCTTCGCTCTGGGCGCCGGCGCCACGTTCGTGGCCCGCGCCATCGACGTCGACGCCAAGGGACTGCAAGAAACCCTGCGCCGCTCCCACGAACACCGCGGCACCGCGTTTCTCGAGATCCTGCAAAACTGCCCGGTCTACAACGACGGCGAGTGGGAGGCTGTGGAAAACAAAGCCAGCCGCAACCAGACCTCGCTGGTCCTGCGCCACGGAGAACCGCTGATCTTCGGCGGCCCGGGCAACCGCCGCGGCATCCGCATCGACCAGGGCGTACCCACGGTGGTTCCCTACGACGACGACACGGACCCGCGCGAGATCGACATCGCGGTCCACGACGAGCATTCCGAAAGCCCGTCCTACGCCTTCGCCCTCGCCAGCTTGATCCCTCCCAAGTTCCCCACGCCCGTGGGCGTATTGCGCGCGGTATCGAAGCCCCCCTACGAAGAAATCCTCTCGGGCCAAATCGCCGCCGCCGTCACCGAACGCGGCCAGGGCGACCTCGATGCCCTCCTCAACTCCGGCGAAACCTGGACGGTGGAGCGGTAGATCTTTTCTGTACGAGCTGGGGAGTCGTCCGGGGGGGGGGGGGGGGGGGCGCGCCAGGCGAGGCCGCCCCCGGGGCGGGGGGGGGGCCCGGAGACAGGAACCAACCACAACC
>JAJDAL010000003.1 GCA_029261875.1 Deltaproteobacteria bacterium | reverse complement strand
CCCTCGGCGGTCGCGGGCGCGGGCGGCGAATTCATTCATGCGCCGCGCCGCCACCACCTGGCGTCGTGCCACGCCGGCAGTTGCGCGTTGCTCCAAGCCCAACGCAAACCCCGTCCCGACTTCACCCGCATGCTGGTGCTCTACGATCACGAAGAAGTCGGAAGCCGAAGCGCCCAGGGGGCATCGGGGACCTTGCTCGCCGACGCGCTCTCGCGCACGGTCGAATCCGTCAAAGGCGGTGCGCCCCAGGGCGTCGCGCGCGCCGTATCTCAATCGACCCTCATCTCCGCCGACATGGCCCACGCGGTTCACCCCAATTACGCGGACAAGCACGAGCCGGGACACCGTCCGGTCCTGGGCGCGGGGCCGGTCATCAAGCGCAATGCCAATCAGGCCTATGCGAGCGACGCCGCCACCGAGGCCCTGTTCGCGCAACTCTGCCGCGCCAACGCCACGTCCTTCCAGCATTTCGTTACGCGCAGCGACCTGGGTTGCGGCTCGACCATCGGCCCCATCACGGCGGCGCGGGTGGGAATCCGCACCGTCGACGTCGGAAACCCCATGCTCTCCATGCATTCGTGTCGGGAAATGGCGGGCAGCGCCGACGTCGAGCCCATGATCGCGGTCTTGCAGCGCTACTTCGACGGCGGCGCCTAGGGGGCGAGGCTTGCGGCGTCCGCGGCCGGTTCCATCCGGGGCGGTCGCTTCAATCGAGCCCGCCCTTCCCCGTCGAAGCTCACGAGCGATTCGCCGCTCGCTGCATCGAGCACGGCGAACACCCCGTTGGGCGTCGCCTTCTTCCACAGGTGCAGCCAGGACTCCGCAAAGTGACGCTGCTGGTGGGCTTCCAGTTTTCGAAACCGCTCGTCGACGCGCACCGAAAGCATTCGCTCCAGATCGGGGTTTCGTACGACCGCAACCACGCCGTAGCGTTCGCGAACCGGCTTCGATTCGAGCCCGGCGACGACCTGGCTCGGGTGCAGGGTGTGGGCGGCCGCATTCGCTGCGATCACGCATAGCGCGATCCAGGTTTGCGAAATCGCAGCCAGCCGCTTTCCAAACTTCGCAGCACGATGCCCGGGAATCATGCGCTCACGGTAGCAAGTCGGCCACAGCGGATTCCGGAATCTCGATCCGGTGCAGCGGGAAGTGCTCCATCACGGATTCCCGTTTCTTCGCCGACAACCTCTCGAGATTGAACTCCCCCGACACCGCGGAGGAACTCGCCGCGAGCGCGCCCGCCATGATGGGCAAGCCCGGCGGATCGAAGCCATCGCCCCCGAGATCCACGAAGATCGGGTTCGTGAACGCCAGGGGCACCATGCCCGGAACCACCGTGTCGATGAATTCCGGCGCGGTCGGCAGCGGACTCAGGCGCGCTCCGGCTTCGACGACGAAATAGGAATCCTCGCCGAGGGTCACGGACAGCTGGGTTTCGAAGCGCAGCGCATTCTTCTTGCTCGACCACGGCTTCTTGGGCGCGGATTTGAAACCCGGCGTGGTGTCTTCGTCGAAACTCGCTTCGAGAAAACCGTTGCGATAGATCCGCACTTCTTCCACGGGAATCCAGTTCGTCGCCTGGACGCGGATGTTGAGCAACACGTCCGACGTGCTCGGTACCAGCGTTCCACCGATTTCTACGCTCGTGCCCAGGCTGTCCTCGAGGCTGACTTCGAGATAGGGCCCCGTGGTCGACATCACGCGCCCCGCGAGAATCTGCGCGTCGAAGGCGGCTGGATCGAGGGCCGCCGGGTCGTCGCCACTGCCCAGCACGTAGGCGCGCGCATAGCCCGCATTCTCGATGGTGATGCGATGGGAGTCCGAAACCCCGGTGCCCCAAATGACCGGCACGGTGGTTCCATCCGCCTGATTGAGGAGCGAGAACCAATCGCGGCGCATCTCGAGATAGCTTCCGATGTCCGTTCCGTTCAGGATCTCCATGGCGTCGAAGTCGAGATTGCGCAGCCCATCGGGATTGAAGACGCCGGACCCGCCCGGGCCCAGAATGTCGTCGTCCAGCAAGACGTCGTTGGGCGGCGACGTCACCGCGATGTCGGGATCGAAGCCGATGTTGTTGAAGAAACCGATCGACGTCAGCCCCGCCACGCCCGCGCGCGGGTGGTTGTATTGAATCACGCGGGCCCCCTGGGCGCGCAGGCGACTGAAGATGAAGTTCGGCGCCACGTATTCGTCTTCGATGGAACCGTCCCGCGGCGCCGTGGCATCGACGGTCACGGGCCAGGCGTTGATGTGGCCCACCGCGTTGGGAAACGCGGGTTCGTTGGGGACCGAAGTCGTCACCTCGTTGCCCACGATGGAGTTCACGTGCGCGCCCAGCCCCATGGCGGCGATGACCGGCGCGTAATCGACGTGATAATCGTGGTCCGTACTCACCATCACCTCGACCTGTTCGCCCACGAAGCTCGCCACCCGGTCCACCAGGGTGGCGGAGTTATCGAAACTGCGCGCGGAGTGAATATGAAAATCCGCCGACAACGCGCCCGTCGTATCCACCACGCGGCGGATCCGGAACGTCGCTCGCTTGGTCTTTCCCTCGCGCACGCGGATTTTGCGCCGCTTGGAGGTGTATTCGGGACCGCGGGTCGCAAAGACTTCGTACTTCCCCTCGGGCACTTGAACGGTTTCGGTTCCATCGGCGAGGTACACGAAATTGCGCTGGGCAAAGCCGCCGGGGAAGGTTTCCGGAATCAGGTCGCGCAGCGTCAGGTCCGCACGGATTTCGAACGCCTCGAAGTCCTTGTTGAACACCGGGTCCGGCGTCCCATCGATTCCCACGAACGTCACCTTGGCGGGGATGTCGGGGTCGAAGCCTTTCACGATTTCCCGCACCTGCAATTCCACGGACCCCAGACCGCTCAGGAGCGGCGGAAGGATCGGTGTATCCGTCGCGGGCGCCACCACGACACCGACGACGGTGACGGGTTGGCGGTTCACCGCCCGAAATTCCACATCGTAGGTTCCCGCGGGAAGCACGATGCCGCTGAAGCCGCCGTCGGGGTCCGTGCGGAAATGCGTGGTCGGTGCCCCCGTCGCGAACCCCGGGGTCGCAACGCCACCGGTCCGGGTGGCAATCGCGCTGGCGACCACATCCGTCGTGTCGACCGCGTCGACGTCTCCCGAAAGCGTTCCGGTCGAGAAGCCCTGGCGCGCGGCCAGTTCCTCGATGATGTCGTTGGCCGCGCTCGCCACATCGTTGCGATCGCCCACGTAGAGCCGCCGCTTGTAGGACAGGATGCCGCCGGCATTCAGCCCCCCGGCGGCCGGAACGTTCCCGAACGCCGTCACCAGATTGCTGCTCACGCCGAGCAACGTATTGGTGGGCAGCACGATCGGCGGACTGCCGCCGGGACCATCCTGGTCCAGACTGACTTCCACCCCGAGAAATCCGTAGGACACTTCGCCCGCCACGCCGCCACTGGGCGGATCCATGACGCCGTGTCCGGGATTGACGTTGCCCGGCCCCACCGCGAAAGCGGGAAGCTCGAGGGCGCTCGCGAGATTGTTGAAGTCGAGTTCCGCGTGATTGAAGCCGCGATCCGGCAGTGGGGAGAACGGCACCACGGCACGCTGGGTCCAGACGATGGCATCGATGAAGCCGCCCAGGGTGACGGCCGTGGCGGCTCCGTTGTTCGTCACGGTGGTTGTCACCGTCAGAAATGGGTCGCTTCCCGCAGCGGTGTATTCCGTCACCACGTCGAGGTCCGCGGGCGACACGCCGGGTTCGAAACCCAAGAGGTTCCCCGAGACCGAGAGTGTGGCCGAGGAAGCGGTGGTCGAAGCGACGATGGAATCGTAGAGAATGAAGTTCGAGGTACTGAGGCCCCCGACCGTGAACAGCTGACCCAGCTGATCGTTGTCGGCTCCCGCCAAACCGAGGTCGAGCAAGCTCCCGCCGGTGAAGGCCGCTTCATTGGCCTTCGGCGGCGCCGCGGCACCCAACAATCCGATCAAGTCCGCCTGGGGCGCCGCGTCATCGACAATGGCCTCCACGACGCCGTTGCTCACGTACCAGTCGTCGATCCCGCCGTCGGCATCGGTTCCCCCGAAAAGATGGGTGGCGGCATTGCCGGGCGTCACCTGTGCGGCGACGAACTGGGCCCGTGCCTCGGCGCAAAGAACCAGGACGCTGAAAACGAGGACGCTGGAGCCGATTCGGCGAGAAATGGATTTCTGCATGAATTCAATCTCCTTGGGCAAGGACCTGCACACGCGTGAGAAGCGCAGCATAAACCCCGCAGGAATTTGATTGCAACCGACACAAGCTGCCGGGGAAACCTGCCGATCTGGGCCCCGAGGCGGTGTATCCGATGCCTTCCCAAATGACGTTCGAACTCAAATCCGGCCAAGTGCGCGGTTATCGCAAGAAACCGCGTTGGATCGCCGCAATCGCCGCCAGCTACCTCGCCATTCCGACCCTGTGTTTCTGGCAGCTCGCGCGATCCGTCGACTACGACACGACCTTGATGCCACAGCTCGCCGTGGACCCGTTCTTCTTGTTCGAGGCCTTTGGCGGCATCTCGTGCGCGATCGCGGTCTTCATCGTGTCCCGGGCGAGCTTCGTCTATTTCGTGGGATTCGGGCTCTACATCCTGAGCGCGAAATTTCTCGAGCTTTCCGAAGCTCCGCTGTTCGAATCGCCCCAGAGCCTCGCACTGACGGGCTCGTGGTTTGCCCTGACGGCGCTGTTTCTCTCCAACACCCTGCGCACGCCGTACCTGAATCCCAAGGCCCGCTGGTGGGAGCAACCCGAACGCCTGCAATTCGTATCGCGCGGGGTCTTGATTCACGGCGAGCATCGCTTCCCCATCGTCACCTTGAACCTCTCGTCGGGCGGCGTGTTTGCCAAACTCGACGAACGCGCCATGCCGGATTTCGGCGCTGCGCCCGACCTCAAGCTTTCCGGCAGCCCGGACCGACGCAAGACCGAACCCACCGGCGCCATGCTGTTGTCCCCGGAGCAAGTCATTGCCGCCCGGGAATCCCTCGCCGCCTACCCGGTCGCGCTCGGCACGGATGTTCGCGTGCGACTCCAGGTTCATCCGGACGCGGCCCGCCACTTCGATTGCGCGGCCTTCGAATACGCGGCGGAAGTCGTGTGGTCCGCGCCGAGTTCGGGGCCTTACCGCTTTGGCGTTGGCCTGCGTTTCCGAGACCGGTCGCGGCAAGAGACGAAGACATTCCGCGAATATCTTCGCTGGCTCGAGGAAGTCGGCGTGCCGAGTCGCGACGAGTCGTGAGCCGAACCCGACCCCAGCGCATGGCAGGCCTACTCGCGGCCGTCGGCCTCCTCGTGGCGATCGACACCGGCCCTTCCGAGGCCAAGCCCCAGAGTGGCTCGGACGCGATCCAGCGCGAAATCGACCAGGCACAAGCCTTCTACCGCCAGAAGCGCGAGCAGGTGGAAGCCCAGGTCAACGCCCAATTGGGTGTCGACTACGCGGAGCTCTACGGTGTCTTCCAGGCGAAGATGCGCGAACTCAAGATGAAGGAATCGATGATTTCGCGCAGTCCCGACGCCGCCGAGCGGAAGACCCTGCGCGCGGTGCTGCGGGGCGAATACCAGGACCCGAAGCTCTACAAGTTCCTCGAAGCCCATTCCGCTTTCGAGAACGAGATCGAGAACGACCACCAGTTCCTGGGTGAATACCTTTCGCGCTTGAACTCGATCCTGGAGAACCTGATCGAACAGGACCCGCTGCTCCAGTACGCCTTCGAATCGTCGGAATTTCGCCAACAATACGGAACCGTGTTGCGACGGGTCGTTTGGCGCGCCACCCAACTCAAGGGCGTGTCGGCGGAAACCGTCCCCCTCAACGTCCATTCGATGTTCGCCAACAAAGCCAAGATCCCGATCCTGATCCGCCTGACGCCGGCCGCCTTCTCGTCGCTCTCGTACCTGCGGTCGACCCTCTTGCACGAACTCGAACACGCCATTTTTTACAAGGATCGCCGTTTCTCGGACGCCAAACAGTTTGCGGGCGGGGCGACGCAACCCGCCGACGGTCCCTTCGCCCACTACTTCACGAGCCTCGATCCCGTGGACCCCACGTACCAGTACCACCTGATTCAGGAGTACTACAGCTTCAAGGCCCAGGTGCTGTTTCAGGAAAAGGTCGGAGAGCGGCGCCACTACGCCCTCAAGGCGTCGGATCGGGCGCGCATCACCAGCATGCTCGAATGGACGCAATCTCAGCTCAACGCAAAGAACGCCAGCTTCATCGCCGCCCACCCCACGCCGCCGGTGGTCCCCCTGATCGAGCGTTTCTACTAGCCGTATCCGGTCAAGGCTCCAACCTGCTTCTCCGGAGTTTCGCGCTCGAAGAAATTCGCCTGTAGGCCGATAGGACGCTTATGGGCATTCCGGATTCCACACGTGTACAGCCGGCCGGCGATCGGCCGGTCGAAGTACAGATCATGGGTGCAGGCTTCCTGGATGTCTTTCTGGCCCGCGACATCAGCGTGACCGGCGTCGGCCTCTGGGTTCCCCACCAATTCGAAGGATGCGACATCGAAGCGGAAGTGGAACTCGTCCTGACGATTCCCAGCCACAAGTCGTTCCTCGCGAAGGGGAGTATTCGACACCGCACGAAGATAGAAGGCCGGGAGAAACTGTTCGGCCTGAAGTTCACGGAACTCGCGAAGACCCACCGCGCACAGATTCGAAACTACATCGAGTCCTGTGTGGCGGCGGGGCTGACGGCCCGCAACTAAGCCTAGAAGATTTGCGAAAGTCGGTCGTTGTAGTTTGCGCGGCGCCATCCCTGAATCGCCATGCGAATCACCACGAAGCTCATGAACGTACACATCACGTAGGTCATGGGGATCATCCCGTCGCGCTGGAAGCTCACGATCATGTTGATCGTATCCGGATGAAAGTCTTTGCTGCGGCTCGCCAGAAACGAAAGCGTGTACCGCACCTGGCCTGGGACGAAGCTGAAGAGCAGGTAAGGCGTGCCGACGATCATGGTCCCATAGACGATCAACCGCATCAGATGGCGCAGGAATCGAGCAATCATGCTTTTCTTGATCGGAGGGATCTGCCAGTCGGAGGACCGGAGAAACTCAGAGAATGAGTGGGGTTTTACCCGGAATTCCGCAGCTCGGGCCGACGCCTAGGGCAAGGGACAGCTGGCGCACCTGGGTCCCGGCTCGCGATTGAAGAGCGCAAACAACGCACCGATATCGCCCCCCCCGATGAATTGACCCGTGTTGTCGAAGTCGAACTGGGCGCAAAGCTTGTCGCCCGTGGTTCCGCAATCGCTTCCCGAACGATCTTTGTTGAAGGACGCGAGCGCGTGGGCGACGTCCACACCGCCGACCACCGATCCCGCGGTTCCGAACTTCCCGTCGCATTCGGTTCCGAACCCATCCATGTCTTCGTCGCGCTGCCCGCCGGTGGTAGCTTGGAACGCTTCGGCGTAGGGGATCGGGCCGGGGCAGCTCTCGGTGTTGAGGCGCGGATTGAAGACGGCGACGCAGTTGTCGCATCGATCGCCTACGTCGTCGCCATCGCCATCCGCTTGATCCGCATTGGCCACGGTCGGGCAGTTGTCGTGGCCATTCACCACACCGTCGCCGTCCGCGTCGACGAAGTCCACTTTGACGTTCTCGGTGCCGATCGCGACCTTCTCGACGGACAACGGGGCCGGCAATCCCCCTCCTACGGCAAACAGGTCGTAGGTTCCGGGGGGCACCTCGAGTGCGTATCCGCCGGAACTCACGGTCGCGGTCGAGAACGGAGCCCCGTCGGAACGACGCGTCGCCGTAATCGAAACCCCGGCGTGGCCTTCGCCGTCCGGAGAATAGAAGTCATCCCCGTCGTCGTCGGTGTAGACGACACCCGTGAAGAACCGCTTGCCCACCATCGCACCAAAGTCTTCGGCCACCATCACCGCGTTGACGAGCGGCGGAAAGTCGAAGGTCCCACTGCGGATCCCCACACCGACTTCCTGGAAATCCGGGTTCAGCAGGCTCGTTCGGTGACCCCGCCCCGGGAACCCTTCATCCACGAACAGGTTCTCGTGATTGATGGCGGTTTCGAACTCGACGTCGGCAGGCCCGAAAAAGCCCGTGATACTCAGGTTCTCCCCCAACGTGGCAAACGGCGTATAGCCCGCACCGGTCAGGCGTCCCAAGATCGTAGAGCCCGCGCATTCATGGCAAAACGCGCCCGTATCCAACAGATGTTGGCTGTAGGCCTGTGCGGCTCCCGACAGATCGTCGTTCATCGCCAAGGGCTGCTTGGGATCGCAGGAAATCGTCGCGTCCGGCAGGCCTTCGTTGAGATCGATCCCGAAGAAGTCGGCTTCGGCATTGGGATTGGCGCGGGAGCGGTTGATCAATTCGACCATGAACTGTTCGAAGTCCGTGGCGGCCGCCGACGCGGATTCGGGCAGGGCGCCGACGATCAGCAGCGCGATTCCAACGGACCGAAGGGTGCTCCGTATGCGCCCCTGCAGGCCGCGCGGAGAATGGCGAAGGGCTCCCGGGCGTTCTCGAATTGTCATTGACTTATTATTACTACGTTGGTTAATTGACACAATTGAGTGTTAACGGCGGATCCGTAACCCCGGTGACGGGTGTCCACCGGGGAGACAGGACAGGGATCCCTAGGAATTTCAGGATGTTAGAGACATATCTCGGAGAACATGTCGCCAATGTAGACAGGTTTGGCGTCCACGCCGCGCACACTGGGGAGATCCAGAAGGTCGATTTCATGTGCTCTTTCAAAAGGTTAGGGATCTTAAATGCATTTTGGCACGGGGCTTGCTCTAACCACGAAGCAGTTGGCTGAAACCTATCACTGAGGGATCGAAATGCTGTTCACGACTCTGCTCTTGTTTGGACTGTTCTTCTTGGCGCTTTACGGCGTCGCGACGGCAAGCGAGTAGCCCGCGCCCCCCGGCGGCGCGCCTCCTCCGAGCGCCGCAGGTCCGCAACCGTGAAGAGAATTGCGCCCTGTGGCGCAGGTTCCCCACCCTGTCCAAATTCGGTGCCTCCCTCCTCCCCCTAGAGCCCGCAGATTGCACCAGCCCCCCCTTTCGCTGGCACAACCGATGCACCTTCTCCGTGCATCATGCGACTCAGTGCTTCTCCTGAAATCGCCTATCCGACCGAGTCCCAGACCGACTCGAAGCGGGTACTCCATACGACCCTCCTGGAACTCGTTTTCGTGCTCAGTGAAGTCGCCAATGACGACGAGGAAGTCGTGACGACCGTGAGCCGCATGCTCGAGACCGGTCGGGCGAAATTGACCGGATCCTTCCGCGATACGCCGCCCAAAGAATTCCTCCGCCGTTAGCCGGCACCTCAAGTCGCTGCGCCGCAACGACGATCGTCTTCGGATGCGCGCATTTCGCCTTTCGCTTTCCGTCGTCGCACTCACGCTCCTCTTCGCAGGGGGTGTGGATGCGGAAATCTACAAGTACGTCGACGAACACGGCATCACCCACCTTTCCAATACGCCTCCGGCGCAACACGGAGCCGAGGTAGTGGAAATGTCGGAGCCAGGCGAAGTCCTGGGCGACGACACCGGCGTCGAATGGGAAGCCTACGAAGCGGAGACGCCCGCGCTGGACGAGCACGCCTTCGAGGGGGGCCTCGCTCCGGACTCGATCCAAGGCCTCACTCCCGAACAGCTCCAAGAGATGGAAGCGCAATTCTCCAACTTGGAAGGCTTCATGGCCGGTGGTGAGGGCGACGGGCAAGCCGGCGGCAACCCGATCCTGCTCGACGCCATGGCGGCCCTGGGGACTATCGCGGCCATGGGCATCGCAGCCGTGGTCGGCATCACCGTGCTCATCGTCTTGCTCGCCGCGGTCTTCTCCGCGTTGATTCTGAAGTTGGCGTGCAAAGTCGGCGGACCGGAAGTCCCGAGTTTCAAACGCGCCTACGGAATCATCATGCTGCAAAGCTTGAGTGGCATCGGCGTGGTGGGACTCGTCGTTCTGTTGTGGCCCTTGATGGTCGTGCAAGAGGGTGTCGAGGGTCCCGCGGCCTGGATGCTCGCGATGCAATCCCCGACCCTCCAGGCGCTGACCTCGCTCCTCCCGCTGGTCATCAACGTCGCGATTCTCTCGAAGTTCCTCGGCGTGGGACCCGTGCGCGGCCTTTGGATCTACATCCTGTGGACCGTGTTCCTGACGGCCATCATGATGGCGTTCGTCCTGGGAGCCGTCTTGATCGGCGTGGGCGGAGCCGCGCTCTCCGGCGGCTAATCGGACCGCGACGCCCTAGCGACTCAACAGGTCTCGGGCGATTTGTGAGGTCTGGATCTCGTCGGTCCCGGCGTAGATCTGCAATACCTTCGCATCCCGGCACAGCTGTTCCACCTGGTATTCGGCCATGTAGCCGTTTCCGCCGTAGACCTGGACGGCCTCCAGTGCGACATCCATGGCGGCTTGCGCGGAATAGAGCTTCATCGCCGAAGCCTCGGCCAGCGTCGGCCCCTGTCCCTGTTCGGCGAGTTCGATCTGGCGAAACACCATGTTCTGAAGATTCATGCGCGCGACTTCCATCTTCGCCAGCTTCAGCTGGATCAATTGAAATTCGCCGATGGGTCGACCGAATTGAACGCGCTCTTTCGCGTAGGCGAGCGAGAGTTCGAGGCAGCGGTCGACGATCCCCAGGGCCATGGACGCCACACCGGTCCGCTCGACCGAAAAGGTCTGCTTCGCTCCCTTGCGCGATCCGGAATCCTCGGTCTCTCCCAAAAGCCGATCCTTGGAAACCCGCACATCCTGCAGAAACAGCTCGCCGGTGGGTGAGGAGTGCAGACCCATCTTCCGCATGGGCTTCGATTGGGTGAGCCCCGCCATGCCGCGTTCGAGCACGAACGTCAGCACCTTGCGATCCTCGGCCGCCACGCCGTCTTCTTCCAACTTGCAGATGAAGACGATGGTGTCCGCAAACGGTCCGTTGGTGATGAAGGTCTTGTTGCCGTTGAGCACGTAGTCGTCGCCGTCGCGCCGCGCCGTCGCTCGCATGCTTCCAAAGGCGTCGGACCCGGAGCCCGGCTCGGTGATCGCCCAGGCCCCGATCTTCTCCAGGGTCAACAACTCGAGTCCCCAGCGTTCCTTTTGCGCGGTGGTGCCTTTGGACATGACGGCGCCGGCGGCGAGCCCAACGCTCACCCCCATGGCGGTCACCATCCCCGGGCAATACCGGCACAATTCGATGATGGGGATCATCTGCATCGCGACGGCGTCGCCCCGCCCTTTGCGATCGCCGGATTCGGGCTTGCCCGCGTTGGCTTTCTCCGCGGCGATCTGCTTCTCGAAGCGCGTACGCGCCATCTCGTCCATACCGAACGTCTTGAACATCTTGCGCAACACGTCGTAGGGAGGCGTCGTGCCGTGTTCGAGTTCTTCCAGGTTGGGGACGATTTCCGCGTCGATGAAGCGCCGCACCGCGTCGCGGATCATCTGATGTTGTTCACTCCACTCGATCATGTTGTCTTCCTCACAGGCTCTCGTAGCCCTCGTTCACCCAGGCTTCGAGATCTTCCGGAAGATCCACATCGGAGCTCGCGTAGCGTTGCGCTGCGTCGGCTCCCTGGGTCTGCGTCCACATTTCTTTGAAGTAGCCCGCCGTGCGATCGCTGTAGAGACCGATGTTGCGCAGCGTCGGAATGATGAATCCGCTGACGGGTCCGTAGCGGCCCCCGGTTTTCTGCAGTTGCCGAGCCACGATGCCGCGCTCGCTCGCAAGTCGGGTGAGCGCTTCGCTGGGATCCACTCCGGCGTCCGCCCACATGGCCATCACGCGATCCCGCATGCTGAGCCCCGCCCGCGACGCCATGACGAGGCGCGTGGCCTCGAAGGCAAAATCCTGGAGTTCGCGATTCTCGCTCTCACTGAGGCTCGGCACGACGTGATTCAAATACTTGATCCCGTAGCCGGTATGGCGCGCCTCGTCGCGCGACACATAGGTGAGGAGTTTCTTGAGCAACGGCTCACTCGTCTGGTTGCGCATGTCGCGGAACAAGTACAACGCCAAGCCTTCGGTCACGACCTGCATGCCCACGGCTTTGAACATCCAGTTTTCCGTGCCGATCACGTTGTCGAGCAGGTCTTTGAGGCCCGGGGTGATCTCGTGGATTTCACCCAGCTTCTGGATGTAGGCCGCAAACACTTCGACGTGGCGCGCTTCGTCCATGGTTTGGGTCGCGGCGTAGAACTTGGCGTCCATGTGGGGCACGGCGTTCACCAACTGGCCCGCCACCATCAAGGCCCCCTGCTCGCCGTGAAGAAAGTTCGACAGCATGAAGGCCGCCGAGGTACGGGCCACGTTCCAACGCGTTTCCAGGCTCAGGGACTTCCAGAATTCGGTCTCGTCGATGGGGAGGCCGCCCATGGTGAAGGTTTCGGTAAATGCCTGGCGGTCGATCTCCGCATCCCAGTCGAGATCCCGCAGAGAGATCCACTGCCGCTCCAGCGCATTCGCGTACAGGGTGCGGACCTGGTCGATCTCGGAGTCATAGTTCCAGGTGTAAATGGCCGTCATGGCGGCTTTCACGCCGTCGGTCTGGACCGGATGCTTTTCGGGGAGGGAGGGTGTCGCCATGGGGACAGAGTAGCGCGGCCCCTGCTTGACGTCGGCGGACCCGCCCGTCATCGTGACCCGCGATGCCGCAGGAATCCCCCCTCCCCATTCGCGCATTCAACCGGATCGTTGGACCGACCAGCGCTCTATTGCGATCCCTTGGGGTGCCCGTCCTCTCCCTCGACCCCGAATCGCTCCTGCGCCGGGCCAGCCGCCACACGCAACTACGGGATTTCGGCGACGCCGCATTTCGGGAACCGTTGGATGTCTACCTTCGCTCCCTCGACACGGAAGCGCGCCTTACGGCTCTGGGTCGCCAGATCGCCGGCTCGGATTGCCTGCGCCTACTCGAGAATCGCTTGCATCTGGTCGACACCTGGAAACGACATCCCGAAATCGAAGCCGCGCCGGTGCGCCAACCGCTCTTCATTCTGGGATTGCCGCGTACGGGCACGTCGATCCTCCACGAACTCTTCGGCCAGGATCCCGCCAACCGGGTCCCGTCGAGTTGGGAAGCCATGCGCCCCTGGCCGCCCCCGGAACGCGCCACCTATCGAACGGATCCCCGCATCGCGGAAGTCGACAAGCACCTGGCCGGCGTGGATCGACTGGTGCCGGGCTTCAAGCAGATGCACCCCATGGCCGCGGAACTTCCCCAGGAATGCGTCACCTTGATGGCGCACGATTTTGCGACGATGATTTTCCACACCCAACACCGGGTGCCGAGTTACCAGGCCTGGCTCGAGCGGGCCGATATGCGCCCCATCTATCGCGGCCATCGTCGCCAGCTCCAGTATTTTCAATGGCGCTGTCCGGGCGAGCGTTGGGTTCTGAAGTCCCCCGCCCATCTATGGCACTTGGACGCCATGCTCGACGAGTATCCCGATGCGCGAATCGTCCAAACCCATCGCGACCCCCTGCGCGTCGCCGCCTCCCTGGCAAGCCTGGTCACCCTATTGCGCGGCCTCGCCAGCGACGACGTGGATCGCGGGGAAGTCGGTGCGGACTGGGCTCCGCGACTCGCGCGCGGACTCGAGCACGCGATGCAGGTACGCGAGGAACGCAAGCTGGGCGACGACCGCGTACTCGACATCCAGTTCCGCGACTTCATGGCGGACGAGCTCGGCGCGGTTCGCCGCATCTACGACCACTTCGAAATGGAATTGAGTCGCGAAGCCGAAGAACGCATGCGGGCCTTTCTCGCCGCCAACCCGCGCGACAAACACGGCAGCCACCGCTATCGCGTGGCCGACTACGGACTGGATCCCGCGCGCGAGCGCAAGCGCTTCGCCCCATACCAGAGCCGTTTCGACATCCCCGAAGAAAGCGACGTCTGAACCGCCGCCAAGGAGGATTCGCGTGCTGAATGCCCTCGACCACATCGTGGTCGTCGTCAATGATCTCGAACAGGCGAACGCCGATTACACCCGACTCCTCGGTCGCCCGGCAAGCTGGCGCGGTCGCCACCCCGCCCTGGGAACCGCCAACGCGCTCTTCGCCCTGGACAACACCTACCTCGAGCTGATCGCACCCGAAGCCGAAGGGGGTCTGGCCGAAGTTTTGCGCCAACGCCTGGACTCCCATGGCGAGGGTCCGCTCGCCCTGGCGTTCGGAACCGAAGACGCCACGAAGTGTGCGGCCGCCTTCAACGAACGCGGTCTCAGCGCCGAGGGTCCCGCCGCCGGGGAAGGCCGCGATTCGGAAACCCAGAGCGTTCGCCGCTGGCACAACGTCCACATCGCGCCGGCGAATACGCGCGGCGTCCCGATCTTCGCCATCGAACACGACCCCGACAGCCCCGGCCTCGAACTCACCCTGCCCGCAACGAACGACGGCAGCTGCATTCACGCCGTCGATCACGTGGTCGTGCGAAGCGGCGACCCCGATGCGGCCCGCACGCTCTATGGCGATCAATTGGGACTGCGCCTGGCCCTCGACAAGCGATTCGACGCGCGCGGACTTCGCCTGCTGTTCTTTCGTGTCGGAGGTATCACGGTCGAAATCGCCTCGGTCCTGAACGACCCCAAGCCCCCGGAGGAGGATTTCTTCTGGGGAATCTCCTATCGGGTCGATAGCGTCGAGCGCGCGCGTGAACGCATCGCGGCTGCGGGAATCGACGTTTCTTCGGTCCGCGCCGGCATGAAGCCCGGAACCCGCGTGTGCACGGTTCGCGGCGAGACCCACGGTGTCGCGACGCTGTTGCTGGGTCCGGAACCGGCTCCGGCATCGTAAGGATCCCCCCATCCCGCCTTGCTATGGTGCCTCCGGCGGGTGTATTGGAGGTAGCGGTATGGGTCGTCGAATTGCGCTGTCGGTCGGATTTCTCTTCACACTGTTTTGGGTTGCGCTTCACGGAGCCGGTGAAGCCCATGCCCTGACAGAAAACGATTTCACGGAAGCCATGAGCGCGACGAACATTCAGTTCGCCGCGGAGCAGAACGCGCTGGGTTTCAACCTCAGCGTATTGAACGGCGATCCATTCCTGAGCGACATCGGCCCCTTTCCAGGGTTCGACCCCGCTGACCGCCGAAACGATTTCTTCATCGCCGATGGGTTCGTTGGCAGCTTCAGCGCGACTTTCATGACCGTCATTCCCGAGCCGCTTCCGCTCGCCATGGTGTTGCTCGGAACGGCGAGCCTCCTCGTCCTGCGCCGATCGCAGCGTCCCTAGGCTCGCGCCCCCAGCGCCAATCCTCCGATCCGGTCGCGCTATGCTGGCCGGATGCGAGGCTTGGCGGGAAGAACCACACTCGTGACCGGTGCCGCGAGTGGCATCGGTCGGGCGATCGCCCTGCGGCTCGGCTCCGAAAATTGCGTCGTCGGAATCCTGGACCGGGATGGCGAAGGCGCGCAACGAACCGCCCGCGCGATCGCCGACAGCGGCGGCCAGGCCAGTGCGTACGAAGTCGACATCACCGATGCCTCGGCGGTGAACCAGGCCGTCGGCGATTTCGTCGCGCAGGCGGGGTCACTCGAGGCATTGGTGAACAACGCCGGCTGGGACCGCGCCGGGAACTTCCTCGAAACCGAACCGGATCTGTGGCGCAAGCTGGTCGACATCAACCTGATCGGCGCCTTGAACGTCACCAAAGCCGCGCTCGAGCCCATGCTGCGCCAAGGCGAAGGCCGCATCGTCAGCATCGCGTCGGATGCCGGACGCGTGGGCTCGTCCGGGGAATCCGTCTATGCGGCCTGCAAGGGCGGAATCATCGCCTTCAGTAAATCTCTGGCGCGCGAATTGGCGCGCCAACAGATCCCCGTGAACGTCGTCTCCCCCGGCCCTTCGGACACTCCCCTGTTCGCCAACTTCGACCCCTCGGGCAAACTCGCCAAAGCGCTCGAACGCGCGATCCCCATGGGACGGCTCGGACAACCCGAAGATTACCCGGGTCTCGTCGCGTTCCTGTTGAGTGACGACGCGGCCTTCATCACCGGTCAGACCATCAGCGTTTCGGGTGGTCTGACCATGCACGGATAAGGAACCCCAGACCGATGGACTACGAAGACATCACCTACGCTCAATCCGACCACGTCGTGACGATCACCATCAACCGGCCGCAGGTCCACAATGCGTTTCGCGCAAAGACCTGCGAAGAGCTGATCGATGCGTTCCAACACGCGGGGTACGACAAGCAGATCGGCGCCATCGTGTTGACGGGTGCCGGCACGCGCGCGTTTTGCAGCGGCGGAGATCAATCGGGCCACGATGGCGCCTACGAGGGCGGGCGCGGCGTACTCGGAATGCCGATCGACGAAGTCCACACGGTGATCCGCGACGTCCCCAAACCCGTCGTCGCCAAAGTCCGCGGCTACGCGATCGGCGGCGGCAACGTGCTCGCCACCCTCTGTGACCTCACCCTGGCGTCGGACACGGCGGTCTTCGGGCAAGTGGGTCCGCGCATGGGATCCGTCGACCCCGGATTTGGCACGGCGTACCTCTCGCGGATCGTGGGCGAAAAGAAGGCGCGCGAGATGTGGTACCTGTGCCGCCGCTACAGTGCCGCGGAAGCCCTCGAAATGGGACTGGTGAATGCCGTCATCCCCGACGACGAACTCGACGCGGAAGTCGACCGCTGGACGAGCGAGCTGGTGGAACGAAGCCCCACCGCGATCGCGATCGCCAAGCGTTCCTTCAATGCGGACAGCGAAAATATCCGCGGAATCGGCGCCCTGGGTTTCCAGGGCGTCGCGCTCTACTACGACAGCGAGGAGGCCAAGGAGGGCGTCGCCGCGCTGGCGGAAAAACGCCCGCCGAACTTCCGGAAGTTCGTATAGCGAGAGCGCCGGATCGCCGATGCGTTCCGGATGGCACGCCGCCCGGACCATCGCCGACTCTCGATTGGAAAGCTCTTCCTGTTGATCGCCCCCATTGCGTGCCACCACTGGGTGGAAGCCGGCGAGGTCTCCCAGGCGGTCGCCATCGAGCGGGAACGCCGTGCGGGGCTCGTCCGGGCCCGACTCCCGGAGACGGATCTGCAAATTCGGCGCGCGGCCATGGATCCAGCGCCGCGGGTGCCAAGCGAGACGAAACCCTTTCGCGCGGGTTGAGGGGCGCGACCTTCCCCCGACTTCGAGCGCTACCCTGGGCCTATGGAATACGTTCAGCTCGGTCGCAGCGGTCTCCAGGTCTCGCGCATTTGCTTGGGTTGCATGAGCTACGGGTCACCGGAATGGCGACCTTGGGTGCTCGACGAAGCCAATTCCATGCCCTTCTTCCGACGCGCCGTAGAAGCCGGCATCAATTTTTTCGACACCGCGAACATGTACTCCCTCGGCAAGAGCGAGGAACTGACGGGCAAGGCCCTGCGCGAATACGCGAAGCGCGACGAAGTGGTGATCGCGACCAAAGTCTTCTTCCCGTTGGAAAAGGGCCCAAACCGCCAGGGGTTGTCGCGGAAACAGATTCAACAAGGCTGTGAAGCCAGCTTGCGCCGCCTGGGGGTGGACTGCATCGACCTGTATCAGATCCATCGCTACGACCCGAAAACCCCCATGGACGAAATCCTCTCCGCCCTCGACCTGCTCGTGACCCAGGGCAAGGTTCGCTACCTGGGCGCAAGCTCGATGTTCGCCTGGCAGTTCGCGCGTTGCCTCAGTCGCTCGGAACAACGCGGTTGGTCCGCATTCGTCTCCATGCAGAACCACTACAACCTGGTCTACCGCGAAGAAGAGCGCGAAATGATTCCCCTGTGCGAAGAGTTGGGCATCGGGGTCATCCCCTGGTCGCCCCTGGCCCGTGGACTCTTGAGCGGTACGCGGAGCTCACTGAAAGACCGCGAATCCACGGTCCGCGCGGGCAACGATGCGCTCTCGGAATACCTCTACCGCGACCCCTCGGATTGGGACGTGGTGGAGCGTTTGACCGCGGTCGCGAAACAGCGCGGCGACGCACCCGCCCAGGTCGCCCTCGCGTGGTTGCTTTCCCGGCGCGCCGTCACGGCGCCCATCATCGGGGCGACCCGGCTGGAACATCTCGACGCCGCCATCGCCGCCGTCGACCTGACTTTGACCGACGAGGAAATCGCCGAGCTCGAAGCCCCCTACCGCCCGCACCCGGTTCTCGGTCACTAGCGCGACCCGGTCAGGCAGGCGCGTTCACCCGCACGCGAAGCTCCGTCAAACCGCGCAACACCGGATTCGCCCGGTATTGGCCGGTTTCTCCCTCGAGGGCGAGGAACGGGAACCCCTCCACCAGGGCGCGAAAGGCGATTCTCGCTTCGAGTCGCGCGAGACCGGCACCGAGGCAGAAATGCGTGCCGAATCCAAACGACAAGTGGTGGATCTCCGCACGTCCGACGTCGAGCTGGTCCGGGTTTTCGAAGACGTCGGGATCGCGATTTGCCGCGCCGATCACACACGCGACCAGTGCCCCTTTCCCGATCGGCTGGCCTCCGATCTCCACGTCTTCGGTGGCGACGCGGACCGTCGCCTGAACGGGCGAGTCGTAACGAAGCAGCTCTTCGACCGCGTTGTCGATGAGACTGGGATCGCCGCGTAGGCGTTCCAGTTGATCGGGGTGTCGCAACAACGCGAGCAGTCCATTCCCGATCAGGTTCGTGGTGGTCTCGTGTCCGGCGAGAAGCAAGAGAAAGCTCGTCGAGAGCAGCTCCTGATCCGTCAACGCCTCTCGCGCTTCCTGCGCCTCGATCATGGCGCTGATGAGGTCGTCGCGCGGCTCGCTGCGGCGCAGCGCGATCAACCCCCGCAGAAAATCGAGCAACGGTTCGAGCGCTTTCTCGAAGCGGTCCGCAGATTCCCAGGGACCTTGTCCAAGCAAGGAGATCAATTCCTTGGACCATTGCTTGAATTCCAGTCGGTTCTCCTCGGGAACGCCCAGCAGTTCGCCGATCACCACGGCGGGCAGGGGTTCGGCAAAATCCGCCATCACTTCGAAACCGCCGTCCACGACGGCATCCTCGAGCAAGTTCTTGACCAGCGCTTCGATGGGGGACGCCAGGTCAGCCACGCGACGCGGTGTAAACGCTTTGTTGACCAGACTGCGAATGCGCGTGTGGTCCGGCGGATCCATGATCAACATCGAGCGAAACCCGCCCGGGCCGCTCAAGAAGTTCGCCGGCAAGCGGTCCATGTTCGCCTTCACGACGTCCGCGCGAATGCGGTCGACGGAAAAACGCCCGTCGCGCAGCACCGACTGCACGTCCGCGTAGCGGGTCAGGATCCAGACCCCGGCCCCGGCTTCGACGGGAACCGGCGCTTTCAGCACGGGATTGTTGGAGCGCAACATCGCGTAGAGGGGATAGGGATTGGCGATCAGCTGGGGGTTGGCGAAGGGATTGAATGCGGGAGTGGCCTGGGCCATGGATCACCTCGTGGGCACGCGTTGGGTTGAAAATGACCGACCGGTTGGTCATTATACGGGATGCCCCGAGTTGCAGCAAGCGAACGCGAGGAGTTCATCGAAGGTCGTCGGGCCGCCATCCTCGAGGCCGCCCTGGGCCTGTGGTCCAAGGCCGGTTTCGACGCCACCTCGGTGTCGGCGATCGCCGAGGCCGCCGGTATGACCAAGGGGACCCTCTACCTCTATTTCCCGAGCAAACGCGCCCTGCTGGAAGCCGTGATCGCGCGCTTCTCCCTGCGCCCGGACGTCGAGAGCCTGGTGGAACGCTTTCGCGACCAGCCGCTCGAGGAGGTCGTCCGGATACTGGTCGAGGCGACCTGGGAGCGCCTGACGGAGCGCAAGGAATTGGTCGGGGTGTTGCTGCGCGAACTTCCCAACCACCTCGACCAATCGCAGATCTTCCTCGAACAGGCCCTGCTCCCAACCAACCGTCTGTTCGCAAGCTTCCTCGAAGAGAAGCTCGGCCCGGAACGCATGCGCGAGATCCACAGCATCGTCGCCGGCCGCAGCCTGTTCGCCATGGTGTTGATGTTCTTCGTCTCCCAGGAAATTCTCGGCGGCGCACGCCTCCTGCCGGTGGACCGGAAAGACATCGTCGGTACGATCAGCGAAGTGTTTCTGCACGGCGTACGCGGACAGACCGAATCACCTGCAGCCAAGGGCGCGCGTTGAGCGAGACCCAAGCCACCGCGCTCGCCCCTACCCGGGGCGCGTCGGCCCCCACCGCGTCGCTCTGGATCGCACTCGCCTGTGCGTCGTTCGTCACCGCCCTCGTCGTGCATCTCGCAGGGGGCCCGATCGTCACCGACGATCTCTGGTGGCACCTGAAGATGGGGGAGGCCTACCTCGCCCTCGGCCTGTGGCCCGACGCGGACCCCCTCCTCCACACCGCCCACGCAGACGCTCCGGTCCAACACGAATGGCTGTTCGGCGTGGGGGTCCACCTCATCAACCAGCTATCGGGACTCCACGGGTTGCGGGTTCTCCACGCCATCGCGGCCGCCGCCATTGCCGGGTTGGTGTTCCGCACGGCCAGGCGTTCGACCGAATCCGCCGCCCTCGCCGCTTTCGCGTTGTTGGTCTTCCTTGCGGTGAGTTGGTTGCGCCTCCATCAGTTGCGGCCCGACCTTTTCAGCATTCCCGCAACCCTGTTGATCTACGGCTGGCTACTCGCGCCGCCGGACGGACCGAGCCGCGGGCGCATCGTCGCGGGGACATTGCTGTTCGCCATCTGGGTCAATGTTCATTCGCTGTTTGCCGTGGGCCTGTTGTTGCTGGGAGCCGGTTGCGGCGCGGCGTTTCTCGCGCAGCAGTGGGAAAGAGCGCGCCGCTTGGGGATCGCCCTGGGGGCCGGTTGCGCGATCACGCTGCTGAACCCGCGCGGATTCGAGCAACACCTCACCTTCTTCACCTCGTCACGCGAATCCGCAATCTGGTTGATCCGCGACGAATGGACGCCGTTCGCCCCCTGGAACATGACGGGCTACGGCTGGTCGGTCAGCGGCTTGGGGTGGTTGCTCACGACCGCCATGTTGCTGTTCTGGATCCCGGCGGCCTACCGCACCCTCCGCAGCTTGCGCAGCCAGCCCCCGGTCGACGTGGTGCTGCTCGCGATCTCGGCCGCCGCCATCGTGGCGTTCAGCGTTTCGATTCGCTTCCTGTGGTTGAGCCTCTTCCCGTGGTTGGTGGTGCTTCGCAGCCTGGCTCCGGTGTTCGCCCGCCACAAGAAGTGGGTGGGATGGGGCTTGGCGACGGCGAGTCTCGCGACGGCGGTCGCATTCCCCCTCCAGGCGGGATACCAAACCTTTGCGCGAGGCCATTGGCGGCTGTCGGCAGGCGAATATCTCCGTACCCCCTACCACCCCACCAAGTACTACCCCGAACTCGACGCGTTCCTGAGCGCCACCCGTTTGGAGGGCAACCTCTTCAACCCCTACACCCTCGGTGGGTACCTCGCCTACCGACATGCGCCGCGCCTTCGCACCTTCGTCGACGGCCGCACCGAGCACTACCCCGCCGACGTGTTGCGGGAATACTTTCGCGTCAACATGCAGCGCGGTTTTCGCGAGGGCGAATCCGACGTCGACCTGCTGAATCGCCGGAACGTGGATGTCTTCATCGGCGTCGGGATCCCGACGGGGGGCCCGCGAAGTTCCGACCTCGCCCACTACACGACCGCGAACCTCGAGCGGGCGCCCGGATGGCGGCTGATCTCGCGCTCCTTCCGACATGCGGTGTATCTGCGAGACCACGAGAAGAACCGCGAGAACTTCGCGCGCGTGGCGGCCTATTACGCGGCGCAAGACGTGCCCTTCGATCCCGCGCACGGACTCGATGTAGGACGGGTCACGCGAGAACGGCCGGACTGGGCCAGCCGCCACGGATTGTTGCCAGAAAATTTCGCCGAACTTCGCGAGCGCTCCGAATCCGGCAGCGCCCAGGATCGATTCATCGCCATGGGGAGCCTGGCTCGCTTTCTCGCGCTCGCCGGTGCGTACGAGGATCAAATCGCGCTCGAAAGACGCGCGATCGGGTTGCGTCCCAAGGCGGAGCGTCCCCACCAGCGCTTGATCTTCGGCCTGCTCCATCTGGACCGCGGTAAAGAGGCCCTGGCGGTGGCGAATCAACTCGCTTCCCTGCCGCCCGTCGAAGCCCGCTCCGCCCTCTTCATTCGCGCCGCCCGGAACTACGATCGCCGGCAGTCTCCGCCGGGCCTTCCCCTGAGCGCTTGGGTGAACAATCTGCCTTTCGTTGCACGCGGACCCGTTCCCACGTATTAATCCCCTATGCCCAACGACGCACCGCAATGGTCGCGCGGAGCCGAAAACCCCTACCTGGACGGTGTGTACGCGCCCGTCACCCGCGAAGTCAGTGCCGACGATCTTCCGGTGATCGGAGAACTTCCGCGCGATTTGAATGGCATCTATCTCCGTAACGGCCCCAACCCCGTGTTCCCACCGCGCGGCAACTACCACTGGTTCGATGGAGACGGGATGCTCCACGCCCTCCACTTCGAAGACGGACGCGCGAGCTATCGCAATCGCTGGATCGATACGACGGCCATCCGCAAGGAGCGCGAAGCCGGGAAGAATCTCTGGCCGGGCTACATGGATCCGCCGGACGCCAGTGTCTCGGGCGGGGCGGGATCCGACGGCTGGCTCAAGGACACCGCCAACACCGACATCGTCGCCTTCGGTGACCGCGCTCTGGCGCTTTGGTACCAGTGCGGCACGCCCTACAGCGTAGATCCGAAAACCCTGTCGACCCACGGAATGGAGCGTTTCGGGGGTGCGCTGCAGCGCCAGGTTTCCGCCCATGCGAAAGCCGACCCCGCGACCGGTGAGCTCATGTTCTTCGACTACGCGACCCGCGCGCCCTATCTCGCCTATCACGTGGCGGACGCCGACGGGCAACTCCGCCACTCGACCCCCATCGAACTACCGGGCCCGCGCCTGCCCCACGACATGGCGATCACGGAGAACTATTCCGTGCTCATGGATCTGCCGCTGTTCTGGAACCCCGAGCTTCTAGCGCGCGGAATTCACAAAGTGGAATTCTTCGCGCAACTCCCGAGCCGCTTCGGCATCCTGGGCCGCCGCGCCGACGGATCCGAGATTCGTTGGTTCGAGGCCGAGCCCGCGTACATCTACCACGTGGTCAACGCCTGGGAAGAAGGCGACGAGATCGTGATGGACGCCTGCGTGACCCTCGATCCCTGTCCCGCCGGTGATCGCGCCGAGGGTCGCCTTTCGCGCATGCTCGCGTTCTTGCGCCTCGAGGCCCGACTCCATCGCTATCGCTTCAACCTGAAGACCGGTGCAACCCGCGAAGAACGCATCGAGGATTCCAAGAACGCCGAGTTCCCGAGCATCGACGGCCGCCGCCTGGGTCGCCCCTCGCGCTACGCCTACATGGCCGCGATCCCCGAAGCGCCAACGCTGCTCTTCGATGGAATCGTCAAATTCGATACGCAAACCGGCTCGACGGAAACCCACGCCTTCGGCCCCGGTCGCTACGGAAGCGAGTCTCCCTTCGCTCCGCGAGACGGCAGTGGCAGCGAAGAAGACGGTTACCTGGTGTCCTTCGTGACGGATCGGAACACGGACCGGTCCGAGGTCCTCGTGATCGACGCACAAGCGGTTACCGCCCCCCCGGTCGCCCGCATCCAGCTGCCGCAACGCGTCCCCGCGGGTTTCCACGCCTGCTGGATTCCCGCCTAGGCGCGGAGCCCCATCCCGGATTCACTCCCGCAGCCACGGGTTTCCGGCCCGTACTTGCCGCCGCGTGATGCGTCCGCGGTCACACGAGGTCGTCTGCGCTCACCACCTCCGGGCTCCCTCCGCAATTTTCACGCGGAGCGCAATCGACCGAGGCATTGCATGGCCCGCCCGCGGACCCAGCCCCAGCGCCCGGACTCCGTTCCGGCAACGCGCGACCTCCAACGCAGCGAAAGCTTCGTCGGGCGCGATTGGGTTTGGTCCGAGTTCGAAGCCGCGCTCTGGCGCGTTCGCCATTCGTCGGGCGGGGCCTTCTTGATTTCGGGACCGCCCGGCATCGGAAAAACGCGCCTGGTCCGGGAGCTCCGCGACGCCGCTCCCAAACCGTTTCGAACCGGTTTGACCCGCTGCTCGGACCTCGAGGGAACCCCCGCCCTGTGGCCGTGGATCCAGATCCTGCGCGAACTCTTGAATCGAACCCGGGAAGAAGACGTTCGTGCTGAAATCGGCCCGCGGGCCGAAGACGTCTACCGGCGCATCCGCGCGCTCTGCGAAGGGGTTTTCAGCGACACGGTTGGAAATCATTCGACCGAAGAAAGCGTCTTCCAATGTCTCGACGCGGCGTCGACCCTGATCCGCGCCACGAGCCGCCTGGAACCCATCCTGATCGTTCTGGAAGACCTCCATCGGGCGGACCGGACGACACTGTTGCAATTCGAGTTCCTGGCACGCGAAATCGCCGATGCTCCGATCGCACTCGTCGGCACGTACCGCAACACGGACGCCGAAGCGCGATTGCGCATGTCGAGCGTGGTGCGCAGCGCGCCCGTGGTCGAAGTGGAACTCCCTCCGCTCGCGGAGTCGGAAACCCTGCAGCTCGCCGAAGCCCATTGTCCCGTGGCAGACCGCCAGCTCCGCGATGAGCGGTTGTTGTTCCTTTCGGGCGGCGTCCCTCGTTTCGCGATCGAACTCGCCGGGTGGGATCCCCGGGAATTGTTGCCGCGCGGGATTCAGCGCGCGGCGGACGAACGTCGCCCGACCTTTACCGCGCAAGCCAATCTTCTCCTCGAAGTCGCATCCGTGGTGGGCGGCGCATTCGACTCCGAGACCCTGGTGCGTGCCACGGGCATCCCCGTGGAAATCGCGATGGAACACATGGATGAAGCCATCGCCACCCGTTTGATCCGCGAGGTGGGCGGCATCCCCGGCCGCTACGCGTTCTGTCCGCCCGTCCTCGCCCAGGCGCTCTACGAGGGACTCGGCGCTTCGCGACAACTCGCCCATCACCGCGCGATCGCAGCCCACCTGGAAGAGAAGCCCGCGAAGTCGCCGGAGGTCATCGCTGAACTGGCGCGTCACTACGCACAGATCGCCCGCTTTACGGATCCCGAAAAGGCGGTCGAGTTCGCCATCCGTGCGAGCCACAACGCGCGTCAAGTCCGCGATTACGCGGGAGCCGCGACCCATCTACGCAACGCCATCGACTCCCTCGAATTGATCCATCCCTCGGACCCGAAACACCGTGCCTCGCTCCTGATCGAACTCGGAAAGGTGCACTCGCGCGCGGGCACATCCGCTCCCGCGCGCGCCGCATTCGAAGCCGCAGCACAAGTCGCGGAACAGGAGAACCTGGGGGATGCCTTGGCGGAGGCGACCCTTGGGCTGGGCAGGATTCCCCGCACCGAGCGCAACACCAACCGCTCCCTCGTGGGCCGGCTGCGACGTGCCCTCGAGCAACAACCCGAAGACGCCGCCCTGCGCGCAAAGCTCTTGGCGCTACTCGCAATCGAAATTTCTCAACACGCGGCACGCAAGAGCGAAGAGGCGGTCCATCGCGAGGCGGTCGACGTGGGAGCGCGCAGTGGCGACGCGGGGGCGCACGGGATCGCGCTGCTCGCACACCTGCATGCAAGCGACGAGGGCGAACGCCTCGAAGACCGCATGGCGATCGCCACTCGCGTGGTGGAATTGGCGAGGCAATCCGGGGACGAGGAAATCGAGATCGAGGGGCGCGTGCACCGGTTGTCTGCCGCACTCGGATCCGGAAACGGTGGCGCCATGGATATCGACCTCGAAGGATTGTTGGCTGCAACCCATCACGTCGGTGAACCCCACATTCGGGCCATTGCCTGGCGAGCCCGGGCCTTGTTCGCCTTGATCGAAGGCCGTTTCGATACCGCCGGAGGTCTGATCCAACGCGCGTTCGAACTCGCTCGGGAATGGGACCCGGTGGGCGCCCAGGAGGCCTTTACTCGGCAAATGCTCGTGCTCCGTCACGAGACGGGCGAACTCGCTGAACTGGAACCCCTGCTACGCGAGGTGACCGACGCCACTTCGCGTGCCCCCGTCTGGCGCAGCGAAGTCGCCTGGTTCGAGTGTCAGCGCGAACGCAAGGAATCCGCCCGGCTTCATTTCGAACGCTTGGCCCATTTCGGATTCCCTGAACTCCTTTCCCACCGGCACGGACTCGTCGCACTTTGCCGCATCGCGGACGTCTGCTGTTCCCTCGGCGATCGCGCCCGCGCGGGCGAACTCGTCAGCGTGTTGAGCCCCTACCAGGACGTCAATGCCGAAGCGGGAGACCTTGGGGTCTGGTACGGAAGCGTCAGCTACTACCTGGGCCAGCTCGAACGCTTGACCGGAAATCCAGCGGCGGCCGCGACCTATTTCGAGAACGCGTTGCGGATGAACCTCCAGTTGGGCGCCAGGGCCTGGATGGCGCGAACCCAAATCGCCTACGCGGAGTTGCTCCAGGAGGATGGCGAATCCCAGGCATCGGACAGCTTGCGCGATCGCGCACGGCAGAATGCGACCGAACTCGGGATGGAGAATTTTCTCGCCGCCGTCTCGAGCGAACCCGCGCTGGCGCAAGCAGCGCCTCCGCCCAGCGCGTCCCTGGCGGGATCATTCAGCCGGGCTGAAGGGGTCTGGAAGATCGCTTACGGCGAAAGGAGCATCCGGTTGCGCGATCAAATCGGATTGCGCCACATCGCGACGCTCCTCTCCCGACCCGGGCGGGAAATCCACGCCCTCGAACTCTTCTGCGCGGTGCGGGGAACGAACGGCGCCCCATCTAATGGGAACGGAGGGGATGCGGATCTCGAACAGGATTTGCGGACGCAATACGGCGAGCAACTTGCGGAATTGCAGGAATCCCTGGAGGAAGCCCGCAACTTCAATGATCTCGGCCGCGTCGCGGCCCTCGAAAGCGAGCTCGAGAGCCTCACGGATGAGATCGCGAAACGCATGGCGGAGGGGGGACCGCCTCAGGTTCCCGAAATCCGCGTCGAGCGCGCCCGGGTCAGCGTTACGCGAACCATCAAGGCGGCGCTCACCAAGATCGACCAGGTCGACCAAGACCTCGGCGCCCACCTCAAGGCCACCATTCGAAAGGGTACCTACGTGTCCTACAATCCGGATCCGCGCGTTCCGGTCGAATGGTCGATTCAGCTGGAAGCATCCGAATCGAGTTAGTTCCGGGCTGCGCAATTTCTTTCGCAGTCGGCCGAAAAGGGGAAGTTTACTTCCCTGAGCGGAGGAACTTGCGTGGACCGGAGGCGGCTGTCCTGCCGGGGCCACGACACCCAATCCTCGCGAAATCCGACCCCTAAGCGACCGTTCTGCACATTCGCCCGTTCGGGCACTGGCTTTGCATTACCCCATGGCGAACCACAGGGTGCAAATGATGGCCAACCACCGAACGACATCACAAATCCGGAACGCAGCGGGGCTCCTCCTGATAGTGATCCTCGCCGCCGGATGTGACGAACTTCCCGTGCCCCAAGGCCAGGAGGACCTCGGCCCGACGTACCTGAAGCTCCGTTTCGATGACGAAGGCTCCCAAGCGACGTTCACTCCGGACCAGGGCTTTTTCGGCGAGATCGCCGCGTTCTACGACAACGAAGTCGTATTTCTCGTACAGCGTCCGGGGCGAGGCCCGATACCCGAAAGTGCGTTCATCCACATTCAGCCCGGAAAACCCAAGCAGCTCAAACTCAACCGCACCTACGTCGATCGGAAATGTGAACTCGCGCCGCCGCCGACGACGACGACCGTCGTCAATCTTCGCGAGATTCCCACGACGCCCAAGGGTTTCTTCCTGGTGCTCGATCCCGACGAACCCAACGAATGCGTATCCGGCGCGTTTCGGCTCACCGAAATAAAGCGTGGCGCGGATGGCCGTATTCAACGCCTGGCCCTCGATTTCGAATACACGGGCATTCCCAATCTCGGTCGCATTCGCGGCAGCCTCCGATACAACGCGTTGTTCCGACACTCGGATCTCCCCACGCTGCTCCCCGACGCCCAGAAGAAGCCGTGGCGCGGGTCCATGGGTTTGGTGTGGGACAGCGGTGTGCGCGATCCGCGTCTCGACCTCGGCGCCCCGCTTTCTCCGGAAGGTGCGCGCAGCGCGGTCAACACCGGTCCCGTCGAACCCGAAGCGGCAGAGCCCGTGGACCCCGGGCTCGGGACCGACCCCGTGTCCCTCGACCCGGTCGATCTCTCCGACCCCTTCGCGGGCAACGAGCCGACGGACTTCTTCCCCCCGGACACGGACCCCTACGAACCCGAAGTGGTCTCCCCCTTCGAGCCGAAGCCGTTCGAACCCGACCCCTACGCGCTCGCGCCCGCGGATCCGGATCCCTACGAGCCTTTCGCGCCGAACGAATTCGAGCCGGTAGCCGACCGGATCCCGGAGCCCGAGTACACCGCCCCGCGCGATCGCGCGCCGGCCGCCCCCGAGCCCGCTCCCGTAGCGGCGCCCGAGTACGTCGATCGACCGGCGGATCCCTCCCCGCCGACGCCGGATTTCCAGCGCGAAGTCGCCGACATCCTGGGCGAGCCGTTCGAAGCGGGGCCCGAGTTCGGGAACGCGCCCGAGCGCACTCCGGAACCCGCGCGCGAGCAGGTCGCCGCAAAAAATCGAGAAATCGAATCCGCGACACCGAAGACCGAAGCCCAACAACCCGCAGAATCACGCGTTGCGGAGCCAGAGATCCAGAATATCGATGACCTCGCGTCGACGGAACGTTCCCATGAGACCGGGACGGTCGCGGGAAACCAGGACGTCGCGTCCTCGCCGGACGATTCGATCGCCCGGGCCAAAGAAAGCCCGGCCTCCGAATCCTCGAATTCGATCGCGCAGAACCTCAGCGAGGTCGCGGGAATGATCGCGCGCTGGTTCGGGTCCTCCGAGGACGCACCGACCGTCGTTGCGGCCGTCGAAACTCCGGCAGCGCCCCGCCCCACCGCCGTCTCACACGACGCAGGTTTTGGATTTTCCGTTCCGCCGGCCGACAGCGCAGCTTCGGCGACCGAGCCGCCGACTCCGCTGGTGCTGAACGTTGCGAACGCGAACTCGGGTACGACCCGCATGTTGCACGCCGACCGGCCGAAGCTTCTGCCTTCGGGAAGCGGTTCGCGTTTCGAATCGGTTTCTCCTTCGATGATCACGGCCGTCGAACAGTTGTGCCAGGTCGTCGAACACATGATTTCCATCCTGAACGCGCTCAGCGCGCGTCTCACGGGGGCCGCATGAACGAAGCCAGACGCTTGGATTTCGAATTGATTCGCCGGATCGCGGATCGCGATGCAACCGCAGCGGAAGAACTCTTCAATCGGTTTGCGCCGGAAGTCTTCGGCTTCCTCGCGCGTCGGGTCGGTCCCGAAGACGCCCAGGACGTGCTCCAGGAAGTGTTCGTTCGCGCCATGCGGGGCGCCTGTCGCTTCCGCGGCGACTCCAGCGCGCGAACGTGGTTGTACTCCGTCGCCCGCTTCACGTTGATGGAACGCAACCGCGGTCGCATGGACGCACAGACCTTCATCGAGTTCACCGACACCGCACCGGGCCCCGAGACCCTGGCGCTCTCGCGCGACGAACGCCGACAGATGGTCGCGGCCCTCGAGCGGTTGCCCGACGACCAGGCCGTCGTACTCGAGCTTCACCGCATCGACGGACTTTCCCACGAGGAGATCGCGGAGATCCTGGAGATCGGTCCCGCCGCCAGCCGCAAACGCCTGCAACGGGCCACGCGGGCCCTCGAAGCCGAGTTGCAAACCGAAGACGTCAGTTCCCCTCGCCATTCGAGAATCGAAAGCTGGCGCGCTTCCCTCCTCCGACGCGCCGTCCCCGAGGCAGTACTCCATGGCCACACCGCTTAGCGTCGATCAGTTCGACGCGATTCGGCGCCAGACCCTTGCCGAGTACGCCACGCTGCCTCCCGCCATCGGACGCTATGAGATCCGCGGGGAGCTCGGCCGTGGTGGAATGGGGATTGTCTACGACGCCTTCGACCCGCTCCTCGAGCGCTCGGTCGCCATCAAGGTCATTCACGGCGACCGCTTCGAGAACACGACGGATCGCGGCGAACTCATGCGCCGCTTCGAACGCGAACAACGCGCAGCCGGACGCTTCTTCCACGCGAACGTCGCCGCTGTACTCGACGCGGGCGTTTCGGACGAACCCGAAGGCGTGCAGGCCTATTACGTGATGGAGAAGATCGACGGTGAATCCCTCGATCAGAAGCTGCGCAACCAACGCCAGCTCTCGTCCAGCGAGGGGTTGCGCATCGCCGCAGCCATCGCGCGCGGACTCGACGCAGCCCACAGCCGCGGACTCGTCCACCGGGACTTGAAACCGTCGAACGTCCTGATCACGCCGGAAGGCGACCCGAAGGTCGCGGACTTCGGTCTGGTTCACCTGCGTGAGGAAACTTCGCACGCCACCGAGGCCGGCAAGATCCTCGGCAGCCCCCACTACCTGGCTCCGGAACAGTTGCGCGGCGGCGAAGTCAGCGAAGCCACGGACCTGTTCGCCCTCGGCGTGATGATCGTCCGCATGCTGAGCGGCAAAGAGCCCTTCCGCGCCGAGCGGATCGAGGCCCATTTCCAGCGCGTCCTGTTCGAAGAGCCCGAAGGCCTCGACAAGCTGCCGACCGAAGTTCAACGACTGGTCGAGAGACTTCTCGCCAAGTGCCCGGAAGATCGACCGAACTCCGCCGCGGAGGTCGCCGTCGAGCTGCAGGCGTTGGCGGAGCGCGAGGCCAGCGCGCGCTCCTTCTCCCTCCCCACCCTTTCCTGGCGGCGCCGGACCGTGCGACGCCGCGGAGTCCAGCGGATCGCCTTGCTGGGCCCGGTCCTCCTCGGGCTGCTCGTCGGCGGATTCGGATTCCATCTCCACAACCAACTCGTTGCCCTCGAGGTGACGGCGGAGACCCAGTGGAAGCAGGTCGAGAACCAACTTCAACGCCAACGCGAACTCCTCCCGGAGCTCGTTCGCGTGGCGAGCCGATACTCGCACCAGGTCCGCGACGCCGAGCGTGTCGCCGCGGAAGCCGAACGTCTCTACAGCGAGAACGGAGGGCTGGACCCGCAAGCCGCCCAGGCGGTGGACGACGTGCTCGCCCAGTCGCTGAACCTCGCCAACGCGGCCCCCGACCTGGAACGGGACCGACGCTACCGCGATCTGGTTCACGAGATCTCGGGCACCAAGAATCGGATTGCCATCGAACGCGCCCGCTACAACGAAGCGGTGGGTTTTCTGAATCAGCGACTCCAGCAATTCCCCTGGCGCCTGGTGGCCGGAAAGCTCGCGGAACGCAACTTCATTTCGACGGCGGAAAACGCGACCGCCAAGCTGGGCGCGCTGCTTTGACGCTGCGCCGGATCCTGCTCGCGCTTCTGCTCCTGGTTTCCGCCGTGTCTTGCGCGCACGTGAACGACCCGTCGACGCCGCTGCGCATCCACGATCGCGTCGCTTTGATGACCTCCGAAGAAACCGCCGGCTTGGAAGCGCAACTCGACCTCTTCTTCCGACAATTCGGGATCGACGCCCAAGCGCTCTTCGAAGCCTTCCCCGCGGAAGCGAATCTCAATACCGTCGCGGTCGAGCGTTTCAAGCGACTCGCGGTCGGTGCCGATGCGCCCGACCAGCGGGGAATCCTGTTCGTCTACGACACCACCGCCGAGCGTCTACGGATCGAAATCAGCTACGCGCTCGAAGGACAGCTACCCGACGCGCTGGTGGGTTACCTGATCGACGATCACGCGCGCTATCTCTTCGACGCGGGAGAACCCGCCCACGCCTTTTCCCTGGCAATCCGCCTGCTGACCGATCGGCTTCGCTCGGCCCAACTCGGCGGCGCCTTCGACCCCCAGGCCATCGCCATGTTGCGCCGCGCGCGCTACCCCGCCGGCGGTGCAGGCGCGACCGGTGCTTCGCCGCTCGGACGCGAGAGTCTGACCGCTTTCCCCGCGCCGGACGCGAATTCGCCGCAAGCGTCCTTCGCCCCCGGCCAGGACGTCGAAACGACCTACCGCCGCTTCCTCGCCTGGTTGGGGAGGGGTGTGTTCGAGGCCGACTCCGCGCTCTTCACGCCGGACTCACGGGCTTATCTCGCCGAGTGGCCCATGACGCCCGCCTACCTGGATCGAATCTTCGTCGTCGAATACGCCCAGCGTTTCGAGATCGTCGAAGCGGGAGACCACGCCATCCTCTACAGCGTGAGTGATCCCTTCATCGCTCCTTATCTATTCCAGCGCACGGCGGAGGGCTGGCAGATCGACCTCACAGCCGGTCGAAACAACGTCGCGGGGATTGCGGGCGGTCGATTCTCCTGGACCTTTCGCGACGCGACCTCGCCCTTCCTCACTCCCTTCCAGGACCGCCTGGTCGCAATCGACGGCCTACTGCGCATTCGCGGCGGCGACAACCGCCCGGGACTCCCCTTCGCGGGTTAGCTCGCCTCGCAACACCGCAATTTTCTTCCAGGGGTGGAGAACACTTCCACCCCACACCCCACACTTCCCCTCTTCGCAGACAACGACCCGGCTTTTTCGCTCGCCCACGCGCAACACCCCCATTCACGCATACGCAACACGTTCCCCTATCCCGCCGAACGACTCAGGTTTCCAGAAAACAACATTTTTTCGGTCACACATCGTGGGGGTTCGGCACGCACGTTGCTTTGTAAGCGGTCGCCCCATACGGAGAACCACCACATGAACTTTCGAAACCTCCAGATCATCACCTTCGCGTGCTTTGCGATCGCCCTGGGTTTGACCCCCGCCGGGCCCGTCGCCGCCGCGGGCAAGCACGCGCGAATCGTCAACGGTCTGCCGACCCCTCAGATCGTCAACGGTCTGCCGAGCAGCCACCCGACCGTCGCCGCCATTCTGTCGCCGGGAGATCCCAATACGCGCCACGTCGCGTGTACCGGAACGCTGATCGGGTGCGAGACCGTCCTCACGGCCGCCCACTGCATCTGGAGCGCGAACCCCGCCGACTACTCGATCTATTTCCAGCACGCGGGTTTCATGGACGTTTCCGAGATCGCGATTCATCCCGACTACGACGTCGCGGTCATGAAGCTCGCCCAGCCGGTCGAGGGCATTACGCCTTCGCGGATCAACACCAAGAAGTCGATGCCCGTGGGTTCGACGGGCACGATCGTGGGATACGGCAACACCGGCGGCAACAACTCGGACTTCGGGATCAAGCGCTACGGCCAGGTGCAGACTTCCAGCTGTGAAGCCGGCAGCATCTGCTGGAACTACACGGATCCGGGTGCACCGGGTGAGGACTCCAACACCTGCAAAGGCGATTCCGGAGGCCCGCTCTTCTGGAACGACGGCACGGGCGATGTTGTCGCGGGCGTGACGTCCGGTGGCGACAACCCCACCTGCCTCGCCAACGATTCCAGCTATGACGTGGACATCTACGAGCCCGCGGTCCGCAATTTCATCCTCGCAGAAGGCGGTGTCGATCTCGACAACCCCTATTGCGGCACCATTTCCCAGGTCGACGATTTCCAGACCGAAACCGAGCGTTTCGTGGCCGAACTCTCCCCGAGCAATCTCGACGATACCTACGCGATCGAAGTCCGCAGCGGACTTGCCAAACTCGCGATCTCGATGAACGGTGCGGAAACCTTCGTCGATGGCCCGACCGGAAAAGTCTACGCCGATTTCGACGTGTTGGTGAAGTTCGGCAGTGAGCCCGAGAGCGCCAACGATGCCGATTGCGTCGACCAAAGCCTCAGCCAGCTCGGCTACTGCGAATTCGAGAACCCGACCCCGGGAACCTGGTTCGTGAAGGTGTCGCGCTGGGAAGGCACCGCGGATTACCAGCTGACCGCCACGATGTTCTCCCTGGGTTGTACGCCCGAGAACGAAGGAATGGCGTGCAACGACGGAAACGAGTGCACCACCGGCGATACCTGCCAGTCGGGTACCTGCATGGGAAGCACGGTCGCCGACGGGACGAGCTGCAACGACGGCGCCGCATGCACGTCGGCGGATGTCTGCAGCGCGGGCGTCTGCTCGGGCAGTGTCGCACCGTACCAGGGCTGCTACATGCCCACCCAGGCCAAGGGTTCCGCGATCCTCTTCAAGAAGCACGCGAATCCGAACAAGAACAAGATGGTCTGGACCTGGAAGAAGGGCGACGCGACGACCTGGAGCGACTTTGGCGATCCGACCGACGACAGCGGTTACGACCTGTGTGTCTACGAAGCGGTCGGTGGATCCCCCACCTTGGTGGCCGAGACCCACTTCCCCGCCAACGGGAACTGGAAGAAGACCAAGTCGAGCTTCAACTACAAGGATTCGGATCTGACCGCATCAGGCCTGCAAAAGGCCATGCTGAAGCCCGGTAGTGACGGAAAAGCCGGGGTAACGCTGGTCGCCAAGGGAGCGGATGCGCCGCTTCCCATGCTGCCCCTCGCGAAGAACCAGACCGTCACGGTCCAGTTGATCTCCGACGAGGCTTGCTGGAGTGCCAACTTCAGCGATGCCAAGAAGAACGATACCGGCCTGTTCAAGGCCAAGTCCGACTGATCGATCCTTGGGACCATCGCGGGGCGCCCTTTCGGGGCGCCCCGCATTCTTCCTTTCGCCACAGCGTCGCGTGCTGCGACGAAATCTTTCATATAACTCCGTTTTGATGCCCCTCTTCGCTTTCAATTCAGGTACCTATGTACCGAGAGTTCAACGAACAGCGGAGGGAATCATGCGGAATCAGACGAAGCGCGGCGGATTGCGACTCACCCTGGGTCTCCTCTTCAGCACTTTCGGAGCCACCCTGGCCGGAGCGGCGACGATGTTCACCGTCCAACTCGACAGCAGCCAAGAGGTCTTCCCCGGTGGCCAGAGCGCATTGTCCCTGGTCGGCAGCGGGACCCTCGCGCTGACACAGGACGGATCGAATCACCTCTCCTTCAACCTCGTTTTCGAGGACGGCATCGACTTCGGTGACTTCGTGACCAACACGATCCCGCCGGCCGTCGGCAGCGGGATCGACCCGGAAACCGCCAGCGTGGCTGCGCTCCACATCCACAACGCAGCGCGCGGCGCGAACGGTGGCATCGTGTTCGGCATCCTGAGCCCGAGCAGCGACCTCGACGGCGACACCCAGGTCCTCGCGTCCAGCCTCGGCACCTCGGTGCTCGGGGAATGGGACTCGGGCGAGGGCAACAACGCCGATCTCGACGACTTCGTCGCCGCCCTCCTGGCCGCGCAGCCCGGCGAGGAACTCGATCTGTATTTCAACCTCCACACCAGCGACGACCCGGCCGGCGCAATTCGCGGACAGATCGTCGCCGTCCCCGAGGTCACTCCGGCGTGGGGGATCGCGTTGGGGCTCGGCGCCCTCGCCGCATTGCGCAGGCGCAACGCGGCGTAGTTCGCCTTCACCGGTCGAAGTTCGCGGGCGGCTTTCGCATCCGCGCGGCACACTCTGGCTCGTCCATCGAGGAGGGCCCGTGGTGGCGCAGTTGGAAATTCGGAAGACGTTTCAGTTCGGTCGTTTTGCGGGCTTGCTCGCGAGCCTCGTCGCCTTGTTCGCGATTTCGCCGTTCTTCAACGACCACGCCGAAGGCGCCTCCGTCGCGAGTATGTTGTTCTCCGCGGTGATGGTCGCCAGCATCTACGCCGTCAGTGGCGAGCGCTCCTGGCTGTGGATCGGCATCATCCTCGTGATTCCCTCCCTCGTTCTGGAGTACCTGGCGCGCTTGAATCCGATTCCGGTATTCGTGATGGGGAATCTCGCCCTGACGGGAATCTTCATCGTCTTCGTGGCGACGATCATCATGATCGAAATCTTGCGCGACGAATACGTGAGTACGGACACGATTTTCGGCGGAATCTGCATCTACCTGTTGATCGGATTTCTGTGGGTCATGGGGTACGCGTTCATCGAATACCTGCACCCGGGAGCGTTTCTACTGCATGGGGAGACACTGCGGAGTTACCACCCGCAGATGCAAATCCGCTTTCCAGAACTGATGTATTTCAGCTTCGTCACGATGACGACACTGGGCTACGGAGACATGGTTCCGGTGGCCCCCGCCGCGCGCACCCTGGCGTCCGCCGAAGCGGTGACGGGGCAGCTCTACGTGGCGATCTTCGTGGCACGCCTGGTGGGACTCCACCTGGCCCACACCCCCCTGCGGCGCTCGAACGACTAGGGTCACCCGACGCGGCGAGCGTATCCGCGTCAGCGAATCCCTATTCCTGTTCGTGTTCGGTCGCGAAGACGTGGGCGTAGAGATTCGCCGTCCATTGGCGGCCTTCCTGGGTCACCGACAAGTAGCGAAGGCCGTCTTCGATGTAGGGATGCACCTGGGTCCAGAAGAAATTCGGATACGCGTTGCGTAGGTCCGCCGCGGACTTGTATCCCAGCTTCGCGTTGGTTCCGGTTTCCTCGAACTCGAGGAACAGCGCGGGAAGTTTTCGCAGGTAGCTGGGGTCAGCCATCTGTCCGATCAGGTCCGCAGAGCGAACCAGCCCCGGATAGTCACTCGTGATCCCGCCGTCGCCTTCGTTGGGAACCGGAAAGCGCGTGAGGCCGATATTCGCGGAGATGATTTTCGTATCGATCACCTGGTGCCCCCCGAAGCGCTCTTCGATGAAGCGGATTCCCCGATCGACGTGGTAGGGCGTGAGAGAGGCGTCCGTGTCGCCCGGAGCGAGCGTGATCATCGCGTCCCCGACTCCCGTCGAGCAGAAGCGGCCGTTGTCGGCTCGGCACACACCGCGCACGTACCCGATGTCGTGACACAGGAGAGAAATGATGAAGTGCAGCCAATCACTGGGTGTCACGCCGCCGTCGCGGAGATGCCGTCCGCGCAGGATCTCCTGACCGACCAGCGTCACGCTGATGCTGTGTTCCACGGTGTGGTAGAGCGCATCGGTCTGGGAGAGTCGTTCGAGGGCCATGCGCCCAGCCCAAACGAGGATCTCTCCGAAGCCGGGCTCGAGCTGACCGTAATTGCGCTGATACTCGGCTTGTAATTTGTCGACAAAACCGTCGATCACGACGCCCGTCGGGTTGAACATGGGAAGCCTCCGGCTGGGGTTCAGAGGGCCCAGTATACGCTCACCGGGCTGGGTTGGCTGCCGCGACTTCGTCTGATCCCCGAATTCCGCCCTCGATCTCTTCGAGGGCGCGAGCCGCCCGCAGGCGCAAGGACGGAGGGATGGGCAGGTCGGAAACCCGCATGCTGGAGCCCAGCCTGGCGCGGGTATCTGCGATCAGCTTGCTTCGTTCCGAAGGGTCGAGCTGCGCATAGATTGCCTCGACGTGATGTTCGGCCCGGGGGTCGAACGGTCGGTCATCGGCGATGAATTCGCGCAAGGCGCGTACGGCGAGACTGCGGACGCCGGGTTCCAACGGATCCACCGCCCCGTGGGCCGGCGGGCGCAAGACTTCCAGGACGCGTTCCCAGGGAGCCGCGCCGAAATCGAGCAGATAGCGGGCCGTCATCAATCGCACGTCGAGCCCACATTGCGCGGCGTCGAGCATTTCCTCCCGCACCTCGGCGCGAATGGATTCCATCGCGACGTTTCGTACGGATTCTCCGCCCGAATCGACTTCGAGTTGCTTCAGTCGGCGGGCGCGGTCCATGGCCCGATCGAAGTCGGAAAACAGATTCACGAACACCTGCCCGTGGAGATGCTCGACGCACTGGCAGCCGGAAATCCCATAGGCTTCGGTTCCGTCGCTGTTCATGAGGACGAAGAAGCCATAGGTCATGTGGTACCAGGGACTTCGCTCGAACACTTCCTGGGACAGCGCGAGGGCCGGTAGACCCTCGGGAAAGCCCAGGTCCGTAGCGTTGTGGATGACGGGCACGACTTCGCGATTCACGCGCGCCGCGAACCCCGGCTCCTCTGCCATGCGAAACTGCATGGCCTCGAAGCCCACTCAGCACTCGTCGGCTTGCGGATTTCCCAGGTAACGAACGTTGAAGACCAACAACACCGGCTTGCCTTGAGACTGTGCCTTCTCGAGCGCCGACGCGAGATCCGGCTCCCACTGAACTTCCTCGCCCCGAACCATCCGGTCCGGACGAAAGATCGACGCCATCGCGGTCAGGGAACCGAGAATCCCCGCGATCGCGACGGCAATCCAGATTCGTTTGCCCGCGCCTCGATTCATCGCAGCTCTTCCCCCATCGCAGGGGCCGCGGCGACGGGCGCAAGCGCGGGCTCGTAGGCGTAGTTGTGGCCGTGGAGCTGCCACCAACGGCGCACTTGTGCGACCCACATCTCTTCGCCCCCGTCCCAAGCCTGCTGGGTGATGGTCGCCAAAGCGCGCGCGGCTTGGACGCGCAGCGAATGCGGTACGGGGAGATCCGTCAGTTGAAACGCCCGACCCCGCAGGGCCTGGCGTTGACGAACCCGGGCGATCGTCGCCCGGCGTTCTTCGGGATCGAGTTTTTCGTAGATCGCTTCCACGTGCTCCATCGCCTCCGCGGCGAAGGGCGCGTCGTTGGTGATGAAGTCCGCGAGCGTTCGGATCGCCGCCTCGCGAACGCCGGCTTCGAGGTGATCGCTTTCCCCGGGTTGCGGGTATTCGAGGGCTTTCACGATGCGCGACCACGGTGCGGGACCGCGCCCCAACAATACGCGCGCGGTGAACAGACGCCGATCGTCCGCACATTGACGGCGACCTTCGAGCTCACGGGCGAGCTCCGCACGAACCCCGGCGAGTTCCCCTCGCGCCTCGGCGTCGTTCTCGCCTGACGCCGACAATGCCCGAACCTTCCGATAGCGACCCAGGTAGAGGTCGAACTGATCTTCGAGATCCGCATAGATTGTGTCGAGGCGGAACTTCGCCACGCGCAGGTGTTCGGCGCAATTGCAGCCGTAGAATCCGAAACTTTCCTCCGCCTCCGGATCGAGCAAGAAGAAAACCGCGAAGGCGAAATGCGACCAGACGTCGCGGGCGTGGAGGTCCCGCCAGTAATCGAGCGCGGGGAGTCCGTCGGGAAACCCCTGATCCGTCAGGTTGATCACGACCGGGATCGTGTCGCGATTGACCTTGGCGGCCAGCCTCGGATTGTTGGCCATGCGAAACTGCATGGCGTCCCAGCCCGCTCAGCAATGACCTGCACCGGGATTCGCGAGATAGCGCACGTTGAAGGACAGAAAGAGCGGCTTGTCCTCGGCGCGGGCGCGCGCCATCGCAAGGTCGAGGTCTTCGAGCCATTCGACCGGCGAGTCGGCTTTCTGGGGCGTTGCGCGGAGCCAACCGAACCCGCCGGCCAACAGCACACAGAACGCCAGGAAAACGCCAACGCGAGCCGCAGTCCGCCTTCGCCCATCCGTCCCCAACATCGAATCCCCTCCAGTGATCGCCGGATCGGTCGATCACTCTTTCATCGGAGGCGTCCCGACTTCCCTTGAAGTTCTGCGCCTCCACTTCCCCCCGGAGTTTCGCGATGTGGATCGAGGCCCAGCTCCCGGGGCGTTTTGCCCGCATGACATGGTTCGCCGCAGGCGCAACGGGCTTGCTCGCCCTCGCCTTGGCGGCCGTTCATCCGATCGCGCGTCCACTCGATCTGGAAACCCTCGCAACGCAATTCGCCATGTGGATCACGTTCATTCATTTTGGCGTGGGGTACGAGTTCTTCGTCCGCTCGCGCTTGCGCCGCCGTGCGTTCGCGACTCCGTCCGTCGGCTTGGGCCTCGCCGTGTGTGGTGCAGCCGGGGCCGCGGCGTATTGGGCCTGGCCCCATTCGCTTCCCGTCCTCCACATCCTCTTCTTCCTTCACGCCACCGAGAATGCGGTCTACCACTTGTCCAAGTTGTCGCCGGACCACCGGGGAATCGGCAACGCGCTGGTGCCGGTCGGTGCATCCATCGCGACGCCCGCCCTACTGGTGGCCGCGATCTTCTCCGACGCGCGCATCGAGATCGTCCTCGCCCAATGGGGTGCGGTGGGGATCTGCCTGGCGTGGGTCGCGCGCGCGGTTTCCCGCGATACGCGCCCGCAGAACTGGGGTCGGGGGTGGAAACTCGTTTGGGACTTGCGCTTCGTGCTGGTGGGCTCCGCCGTGCTGGCACTCGGTTTCCGCTTTGGCTCCCTCCCCTATGCGCTTTTCATCGTGTGGCACGTCGTCAGCTGGACGATCTTCTCCTGGCACACGCAGCCCGAAGCCCGCCCGACACTGGTCCGTTCTCATTTGATTTTTGGAGCGATCTACAGCGCCCTCTTTACCCTCGCTGCCCTCGGAATGACCCTTGGCCACCCGATGATCCTCGCGCTGCTGGTGGGGCCCACGGGCTTCGTCGCCCAAGGGGTGTGTCACATCTTGATGGGCTTCGCGTTTCGCCACTACGAAGCCCCCCTCACCAGCTAAGCGCCGGGGGAGGGGAAATGCCCCACGCCTCCCAGGGCTTCGCCTCAAGCTCTAGGGGAAACGTCCGATGCTAGACGCGTGAGGGGCACCCGCGTCGAAGAGCGGACTGGCGAGGCCGGTCCGAATGCCAATACATCGAGCGACCTATCGCAGATCGCCGCTCTGGCGGGTATGCGGGGCTACGCGATCTACGTCGTCGTGGCGTGGCACCTCTACACGAGCCTGCGGGTAACGGGTTGGCCGCCGCTCAACGGAGACGGCGCCGTCCCCGTGCGCTTCTTCTTCATCCTCAGTGGATTCTGTCTCGCCGCATCGCTGACGCGACGGCCCGGTGTTCGCGGATTGCTGCAGTTCTACGTTCGGCGCATTCTGCGCATTCACCCCGCCTACGCGTTCGCGCTTCTGTTTACCTTCGCCGCCAGTTTCTTCTACGTCGGTGCCCTTTCGGAATCGGCCCTCTACCCCGGTGCAGCGTCCCTGACGTCGAGCCAGGCTTCGGCGGGCGAAGTTCTGCGCGCCCTGCGTTTTCCCGGCATCACCGGCAACCTCATGCCGACATCCTGGATCATCGCCATCGAACTCGTTCTCTCCTTCGTTTTGCCGCCAATGCTGTTCCTGGCGCGCCGCACCCATTGGAGTCTTCTGCTGCTGGTCTCGAGCGTTCCGTTCTTCTACCCCGCCGCGTTCACCTACCATTTCAAGTACGCGTTCTTCTTCGCGCTCGGGATCGCGATTTTCATCGAACGGCATCGGGTCGAGCGATTCTTCGCCAAGCGCTCGGCGTGGAGCGGAACGCTTCTCATTCTCCTGGGCTATGCGGGATTCATCATCCCGATCCCGCGCGAGAACACCTTCGTTCTCTGGCTCATGTCGGGCGTCGGACTCGCACTCGTGATGGTGACCGCCATGCATGTCCGTTGGATGCACCGCATCATGGCGTCCCCCTTCATGGTGTTCTGCGGGCGCATTTCCTACAGCGTCTATTTGCTGCATTGGGCGACCCTGATGACCTGCTTGACCCTGGTCCGCGAGCCCGTCAGCCCGGTTGGTTGGGCCGCAATGTTGGTGCTCTGTACCGCCTTGACCTACGGGCTCGCCTTCTTCTTCCAACGCTTCATCGAAACGCCTTTCGCGCGTCTGTCGAATCGACTCACGGAATGGATCGCCACCGTGCGCGTCCCTCACCCCGTCAAAACCCGCCCGATCGAGGAGTCCAAGGTATGTTGAAAATTGGAGCCTGCGGGCTCGCCCTATGCTTCTCGTTTCTCTTCCCGACGGCAGCCCAAGCGTCGTGCTATCGGATTCACGAAAAGAACAGCCGGAATTTCTGCCGCGGCGTCACGGAATTCGAACCGCGCATCTGTCGTGACATCGAATTCGAGCCGCAGCGCTTGACCTGTCTCGCGGTGGCTTCGCGTTCCCTCACCTATTGCTACCAGATCAGCAAGAACGACGATCAGCAATTTTGCCTGGCCATGGCGCGCAAAGACATCAAGGGCCCGGTCGGCAGCGTGTCGTCGCCGCCGCCGCCGAAGTATCAACCCCGGTTCCTCAAACCGCGCAGAACACCCAGCGACCCGTGAGCCGGAGCTGGCGCGCAATCCGCGCGACGCTCCTTTGGCTCGGCGTCGCGGCCTGTTCCATCGCCAGCCTGGAATGGGGGGCGCGCGCGATCGACCCCAACCCCATAGACCAAATCGGCGGCAGTTTCGAAATCATCGAGGAACGCCCGAACGCGGACCGGATCGACATGCGGCGCAACCTCGGTTGGTACTTCGTCGATTCCGAGATTCGAAACCGACGCACGGACGCCGACGGCAAGCCGGTCTACGACGCGACCTATCGCTTCGACTCCCGAGGCCGACGGCGGGTGCCGGCACCAGCCTCTACTCCGCGGCACCATCTCTTGTTTTCCGGCGGTTCTTTTGCGATGGGGCACGGCCTCGCTGAAGACCGTTCCCTTCCCGCACGACTCCAGCGCCAGCTCCCGGACACAAGGGTCTACAACTACGGAATGAGCGGGTATTCGCCCACCCACGTGCTGCGACTCCTGGAGCTGAAACATCTTCGTTCCGAGGTTCCCGAGAAAACCGGGGCCATGGTGTACCTCTACATCGACGACCATCTGCGACGGGTCCTCGTGTCCGCGCGCGTCGCCGCCTGGTCTCACGGAAACTTCCCCACCTATCGCTGGATGCGCGATGACCGTCTGCTGTTTGGCGGCATCTTTCGGGACGAATCCCCACTTCGCGCGAAGGCGTATGCCTGGCTCGGGCACAGCCATCTGTTGCGCAGAGTGGGACTCGATTGGCCGCTGTTCTCGGAGCAACGCGCGGTTCGTTATACGGCCCGCGTTCTCGACGAGATTGCACGCCGCTACACAGAACAGTTCGACTCCGACCAGTTCTATGTGCTCTTCTTCCCGCGCCACGATCGATCGAAATCCGCATTGATTTCGGAACTCGACGCGCGAGGCATCAAGCACATCGACCTGGGAATCGAGGACCGTGATTTTCCCGACACGTATTTCTTTCCAGACGACATGCACCCCAACGCGCGCGGAATCGAGAAAGTCGCCCGACACCTGGGTCCGACGCTGCGCGCGCAGCTGGGATCACTCCCGTGAAGGTTTCGCGCCTGTTTGGCATTCTGCTACTCACGGTCGTCGCGACCGTCGGAGCTCAGTTGGCCAAGGATCCGGAAACGATGGGGTCCCTGGACCGCTGGATCGATTCCGAATTCGTGACGATGTTCCCCTTCCTCGAGGCCGATGCCAATCTCGGCTGGCGAAATGCCCCGGCGGTCGAACGCTCGTGGCCCGAGCACGAGCTCTTCAGTGGCCCGACGGATTACATCTACGCGTACCAGATTGGCGCATCCGGGAATCGGACGTCGCACTTCTACGCCGAGCACCCCCTGGAGAACCCCCGGGCGACGGTCTGGATCTTGGGCGACTCGAGTGCCTTCGGTCTCGGATCCCCGAACGAATTCACTTTCGCCGAATTTCTCAAGCGCGAATTGTACCCGGCGCGTGTTCGCGTCGAGAACGCGTCAGTCGTCGGATACGACAGCTCGCAGATTCGCCGCCAATTCGAACACCGCCTCGCGTCCGCCACGACCCCGCCGGATCTCGTGATCCTGTGGGCGGGCTTCAACGATTCGCGCGAGTCGTGGTGGTACCCGCTGCGCAAGATCCCCGGCGCCGAGCAGATATCGAACTGGCGCTTTCACCGACACACCGAGGCGCTACTGGAGCGCGCTCACGCACGCAACATCCCGGTCATTCTCAACACACTTCCGTCGCTGGAAGAGTCTCGGTACCTCGTCGGGATCAATCGCGAAATTCGGCGACTCGCCGAGCAGCACCCCGGGGCGACCCTGAATGATGCGGAATCGAGATTCCGGGAGCATCGCAACCGCAACCTCTACGCGTCGATCGACGAGATCCTCCACATTCGCTTCCACCCCAGCCGGGATGGCCATGCGCTGATAGCAGCATCGTTGCTACCGATGATCGGTTCTACCTTGGACCTGTCACCCGAAAGATCGAACGACCCCTAGCGCGGAAAATCCACGAAGATCGGCGAAGACCAGGCGCGCGGCTCATGCTCCGCCAGGCACTCGTCGTCGCGACCCGCAGGACCGGGACAGGGGTGCACTTCGATGCACTCACCGCGCTCGTCGTACTCGCAGCGAAGGCCAGCGGCGTTGATTGCCGGTGCGGGTTCCTCGAACGCGCGCACGTAGTAGACCGTATCGCGGCCGAGCGCAGCGTATTCCGGATCTTGAAACGTCACCACACAGCCTTGCGCACCGGCTTCGCACGGAAAGCTTCGCCAGGGGTCATCGATCAAATCCGCGAGGGGCTCGTCCGCGCGCAGCTGAGGCCGGATGCGAATGACCTCGATGCGCGTGATGGGGCGTCGCCGATCGGACGGGTTGTAGCAATCGTTCTTGCACAACCGCTCCAGACGATCGGCGGGAAGCGCGCGGACCGCGTAGTCGGGACACCCATCGAGCTGATCGAAGGAACCGGCCGCGCGCGCCTGGAAGACCGGGCTGTCGCGCATTTCGGTCTCCCCCCCCATCCCGATCGTTTCTCCGGAAGTTCCCGGCGGGTTCAGCAGGTCGAACCAAAGCAGAATGCGCGGCCCACTGGTGCCGTAGACTTCGCGTCGCTCGAGCGCGTCCCAAACCGCCTCGCGTTGACGCCCCTCGGCGTGGACGGCCACCAATCCACCGGTCAGGAAGAACGAAGCCTGACGTTCGAACTCGAACAACTGAAAGCCCGCGAGGGCCGTGTTCTCGTGATCGAACGCTCTCGACCGCGCCACGGGCTCTTCCTCCGGGCGCGCCATGAAGCGCGCCATGGGCGAATTGCCGCCATCGCGGCCCGATTCCGTGAATCCCCGTCGGTGTCGTTCCTTGAAGCCGGTTCCTGGGCGCGCGAAATGGTTGTCGCTCGACGCCATGAAGCCGAAGCGAAAACGGCGCGGCTCTTCGGAATCGAAATTGCCAATGGCCGTTACATACTGGGCAGACCCCCCCGGTCGATAATTGAACGCGGGCTCGCGGCAATCGCGGCATTGTCCGGAATCGAGCCAGTCTTCGATCTCGGCACCGGGAACCGTCAGGTGGACCTGCTCTCCCGCGAGGGCCGCGTGTTCGCGCGCTTTCGCCGCCCGCGCATCGCACTCTGATGCGGATGCGCCTTCGGCCAAGCAACGTTCCCGGATGATCTCTCCCGCCCGCCAACAACTCGGTAGATAGTTGGAACGCGGTTCCGGACACGTGACGGACCCATCGGCCGCGTAATCGAGCGCACGCCAATCGCGATAGACCTCGGATTCACCGTGGCCCGAGTAGATTTCGATCAGCGTCTGTCGATCGGGATCGTGCATGTCGCCCACCAACTGCTTGTCCCACATCGAAGCCGGCGGCGTATACATGCCCCAGGTCGTTCCATGGGGGATCACGATCGAGTCGTGGCCCCATTCATCGAGCTTCCGATACAGGTCGGCGGGCGTGTCGGCGTATTCGAGGCACCCGTCGGGCAGATCGCGCACATGGGTCTCGGGGTCACATAGATCCCAATCCGAACGCTCGGCGAAATAGGTGATGAGGTCGTGGTAGCGATCTTCTGGCGCGAACAGCCCCAGCAGACCGCGACCCCAGGTACCCGGGATCGCCCCTTGGGCACGTCGCACCGTCGCACCGGCGGCGATGGGGCGCGTGGGAATGCGGGCATCGTCGGTGTGGGCGAGCACGACGTTCTTGTGGCCGTAGTGATTGTCGGGGTTGTCGCCCACCTGGGTCCATTCCCAGCCGAGGAAGCTCACGAGATCCGGATTGTCGGGATCGCCTGCGATGGCGTTGCATTGGCGAATCGAATCGACGGTTTCGCTCCAATGGCGCGGCGTGATCTGTTCGGCGTGGTCGTTGATGGACCAGAAGTCGAGCGCGGAACAAAAACGCGCGAAGTCGCAGGCGTCCGCCGGCGGATGCGCCCCCTCCCCCACCATCGGCATGCTGAACATGAAGGCGTCGAAGGAAAACGTGGTGTGGACGTGCAGGTCGCCGAACAGAATCTGCTTGCTCGACCGCGCCCCCACGGATTTCGCGCCGGACCGGGTCGCCTGCTCCGCCGCCGTCACCGCTTTCGCCGGACGACGCTCGGGGTGGATGACGCCGGGCACCTCGTGACTGCCGAGGCCTCCTTGTCCAATCCAATACACCACCGCCACGGCGGCCAGGAACAAGACGAGGAACACCAAGCCGATGCGACCGAGCATGCTTCCCTCCATGCAGGGTGTGAGAACGAGCCGCCGAGTGTAGTTCAACGAATCCGACGGATCGACGGCACTCGCCCGGGGGACCCGGGGTTGCGTCGAGGCGATTTTCGTGGTTTCACCACAGGCTGTGGAACTCGAGTCGAACTTCCGTCACCCGCCGATCCGCGCCAGCGTGGACACGCTCGTCCGCCATTTCGCGAGCTCGGCCGCGCGCGAACGCGCACCGCTTCGAAACCCCCACTTCGAATCGAAAGTCGACGAGGCCGCGCGCGCCCGCGCCACCCGCGCCAGTGTTTTGATCCCCATCGTCACGGGGCCCGAGCTGCGCGTGATCTTGACGCGGCGACACCGCGACATCTCCTTCCCGGGCCACATCGCCTTCCCCGGCGGTCGCCGCGATCCCTCAGACGCGACGCCACTCGAGACCGCTCTGCGCGAGGCCGAGGAAGAAATCGGTCTCGCCCGCGATCGGGTCCGTGTCCTGGGTCGGCTCGGAGATTACGTGAGTCACAGCGGGTTTTGCATCGCGCCCGTCGTCGGCCTCATCGACCCGCCCGTCGAACTCGTTCCCCAGGAAGGCGAAGTCGAAGAGATTCTGGAAATCCCCCTCGACACCCTGCTCGACTCGCAATCTTACGGATTGCGCGGCCGCACGCGACCCGACCGGCGCGCACACTTCTATCTCGCCTACGGGGAAGCGCTCGTGACCGGTCCGACGGTTTCGCTTTGCATGAATTTCTACGAAGAGCTGCTCAAGACCCACGGACGCGACACACACGTGCCGGATCGATAAGCTCCCGCGCGATGGACCGCGAACCCGACCTGCACCCGATCGAAGCGTCCGCCCTGCATGCGCGCCGCGAGCGCGTGTTCCTCGTGCTCGCGGGGCTTTTCCTCGGTTCGATGACCCTGCTCAACGTCCTCGGCGTAACGCGCTTCATCGATCTTTCCTTCGAGGTCGCCGGAGTCGAAATCCCCTTCCTGTTGGCGATCGGCGTGCTCCCTTATCCCATTACTTTCCTGTGCACCGACTTCATCAGTGAGTTCTATGGCCGCGCGCGAGCGAGCGCGGTGGTTTGGGTGGGATTGGGACTCAACCTCTGGGTGGTGTTGATCCTCTGGTTGGGCGGCGTGCTTCCGCCGGTGCCGGAATTCGACCCGGCAACGGGCCTGCCCGCGACCACCGACTACCAGTTCGCCTTCTATCGCGTGCGACAGCTCGCCCTCGGCGCGGTACTCGCCTCCATGGTGGCGTACCTCGCGGCGCAAATGTGCGACGTCTTCTTGTTCCACTTCTGGAAGAAGCTGACGCGCGGACGCCACCTGTGGCTGCGCAACAATGGCTCGACCATGGTGAGCCAGGCCGTCGATTCGATCGCCGTCATCTCCATCACCCACTTCTATGCGGCGGGAATCCCCGTGGATGCCGCGCAGCCTGTCTGGCCCCAGCTCTGGGTCTTCATCGCCTCCAGCTACGTATTCAAATTCAGCATCGCGGCCCTCGACACACTGCCCTTCTACGCCGGCGTGAAGTTTCTGAGCCGCTACCTCGAAATCGACCCCCTGGCCGCCCCCGACGGCGGGAGTCCCCAGCAGACGGGCTAAAAACCCAACAGGTGAATCCTCCAGTTCTACGCGCCGTGCGACGATGCGTTGGTGTGGACTTGGATGTTTCCCAGGACTCGCGGCGACTCCAACGCCTGGCCCTTGGCGTCCTGCTGGCCGCGACGCTCGTCGTTTTCAGCGGCGCCCTCGACGCCGGTTTCTACGTCGTCGACGACCTGATCAACGTCGCGGACAACCCCCACGTTCAGGTGGGCTTCGACCGCGACTCCGTCGCCTGGTCGTTCACCACCACCCACGGCAGCAACTGGATGCCCCTCGCGTGGCTCAGCTATCTCGCCGACGCGGAACTCTGGGGACGCAACCCCGCCGGCTATCACGCGCAGAATCTCGCGTGGCACCTGGCTGCCGTCGCGGCGCTCTTCTTTGCTTTGCGGCGGCTGACGCGAAATCCCTGGGCGAGCCTCGGCATCGCCGCCTTGTTCGCGATTCATCCATTGCACGTGGAATCCGTGCTCTGGATCAACGAACGCAAGGATCTGATCAGCGGGTTCTTCTTCGCGTTGACGCTTTGGGCGTACGCGGGCTACGTCGCCGCACCGGGGGTGCGCCGGTATCTGTGCGTATTCTTCGCGATGGCGCTGGGACTCCTCGCGAAACCCATGCTCGTCACGCTGCCTTTTGTGTTGCTGCTGCTCGACGCTTGGCCCCTCGACCGATCGAACACGCGCCTGCGCGTTCGCATCCGCGAAAAGCTTCCGCTGTTCGGCCTCGCGTTGCTGTCCAGTCTTGCGACGCTGTGGGCCCAGCAAGCCGCCATCGCGGATCTCGCCTTCATCCCCTTCGACGCGCGGATCTGGAACGCCCTCCAGGCCTACGTCCTCTATCCCGCGCGCATGTTCTGGCCCGTCGACCTCGCGGTCCACTACCCCCATGCGGGGGCCGATACGTCCGCGATCGCGGGAATCGCGTCGGGCATTCTGCTGCTCGGCGTGAGCGCAATCGCCTTCTTCGTGCGCAAGCGACACCCCTACGCGATCGTCGGTTGGCTCTGGTATGTGGGGATGCTGGTCCCCGTCATCGGCATCGTGCAAGTCGGCACCCAGGCTTCGGCGGATCGCTACACCTATCTGCCGCTGATCGGATTGTTTCTCGTCCTGATCGAGACGGCGCGCGCCATGGCGGCGTCGACGAACGCGCCCCGCAGCCTGGCGGCCGCGGTCGTTGCGGTATTGGCCCTGCTCGCGGTGCGGGCCCACGAGCAAGTGGGCTTTTGGGCGAGCGACGAAACGTTGCTGCAACGCGCGCTCGCCGTGACGGACGACAATTTCGTGGTCGAATACAACCTCGGCTGGTTGCTCGCCCAGCGCGGAGAAATCGCGCGGGCGGAATCCCATTTCGCCCGCGCCCTCGCGATTCAGCCGGACTCGACCGACGCTCGACTCAATCTGGCGGCAATGCTCGGAAGTCAGGACCGCGTCGACGAGGCCATCCAGCATCTGGAAACCCTGCTCGCCGCCCGCCCGAATCACGAGCGCGCCCGGCTCATGCTCGCCCTTGCCGAGCGACAACGCGCCGAGCACCGATCGAGCCCGGCCTCGGATTCCTGACCACTGCCACAACGCTGGCAACAGTGCCGGCCCATTCTCGACACTACTGACAAATGGATGGCAATAGCGTCTCGTTAGCCTGCTTGGGCGTGCGGGTGTTCGAACCGCACAAGTAACTGTTTTTAGAGAATCATTCTTAATCACCAAGGAGAACACACATGGCAAATCCGGTTGTTTGGTTCGAAGTAATGGGGCAGGATGCTGACAAGCTGCGAAGCTTCTACTCCGAGCTCCTGGGGTTCGAATTCCAGCTTCAGGAGGAGATGAATTACGGAATCGCCGAGGCCGCCGAGGGCGGGATCGCCGGCGGCGTGGGGGCGGCCAACGGAGGGCCGGGCTGGGTGACGTTCTACACCAAGGTGCCCGATCTCGAGCACGCCATCGCCAAGGCGACGGAGCTCGGGAGTTCGACCCTGCTCCCCATTACCCGCTTGCCCGACACCGTGATCGCCGTGGTGACGGATCCCGAAGGCAACGCCGTGGGGCTGTGTATGGACCCGCCCGCGGGATCCGCATGAGGCCCGTCGGATGAAGGCGCGGGGGGCCCGATCGTCGGGCCTCCCGCTAACCCGTGCAAAGGATGTGAATGCGACGTGCGGATCGGTTGTTTCGGTTGGTGCAGGTTCTGCGATCGCGGCGATCCGCCACGGGCCAACAGATCGCCGACGAGCTGCGGGTATCGACGCGCACGATCTACCGCGACATCGCGGATCTCCAATACTCGGGCGTTCCCATCCGTGGGGAAGCGGGGGTCGGTTACCGACTCGAACGGGGCTACGAACTTCCCCCTCTGACCTTCACCTCCGAAGAACTCGAAGGACTCGCACTGGGCGCGCGCATGGTGCGCACCTGGGGCGACGCCGAACTGGCAAATTCCGTCGCCAGTGCGATGACGAAGATCGAAGCCGTGATCCCCGAGGCACTTCGCCAGGTTCTACTCGACACTCCTTTGTTCGCACCCGATTGGGCTTCGGGCGACGCCGCCCGGGAAGTCACCGTCATTCGGCGCGCCATCAGTCAAAAACGCGTACTGGACTTTCATTATGTGCGCGCGGACGGCGAACACACGCAACGCAGCGCGCGACCGCTCGGACTCTACTTTTGGGGAAAGCGTTGGACCCTCGCCGCCTGGTGCGAGCTTCGAAATGATTTTCGCAATTTTCGTCCGGATCGAATGCGCGAAGTCAGCCTGCTCGATCGCAACTTCGAAACCGACGCCGAGATTTCCCTGGCCGAATTCGCGCGCCGAATGGAGGAGTCCGGATGAATAAAACCCTCAATGAAATCGAGGGGTTCGTGGTATCATAGGGGCCTGGAAACGCGCCTGGGGGTGGCGTTACCACGCAACTCTCACGCAAGAGTCGCTGTTCTTAGCTGGAAGGATGTTGAAAATGCGGAAGCTCTTTGCACTGGCCTTTTGTCTCGCGTTCGTCTCCATGGGCACTTCGAATGCCCGCGCGGTCCCGATGGACCTGTGGTTCAACGTGGACCCGGGAAGCACGCTCAACGTCACCGTCGATGGCGTCGGCGACCTCGGCACCGTCGACATGGCGGGCAGTGCCCGCTTCAGTGTCGATGGCGACATGTGGTGGCTCGAAGAAGCGAGCTTCACATTCGGTGATTTGTTGGACGGTCTCGTGATCGACGTCAGCATGGCGTACCCGTTCACGGGTTCGACGGGCGTTCACGGCGTTCGCGTCGGCGACACATTGACCTTCGATCCGTCGGCCTGCACGGGCTGCACGAACTTCGAATCCCTGTTCCACGCCAATGCGTTGGTGATCAGCCAAATCGTCGAAGGCGTCGTGTCGGAGTCGACGAGCTTCGCGATCACGGACCAGGGTGGATTGCTCCATCTGGAATCGGTCCTGGCCTTTACGGTGAACATCATCGCGCCCGCCAACGTGACGCTGAACATGGGGCTCACCCAGGTACCGGAACCCGGCACCTTCGCCCTGGCCGCCGGTGGGCTGATCGCCCTCGCTGTCGTCGGTCGCAAGCGGGTCCACAAAGCCTGACCCTGTACCGCAACCCGGTCATCGGGTTCGCATCCGCATTCCGGGTGCGAACCCCTTCATCGGGTCCTTTCCCGATCCAAATCGCCATTTCTGCGCTCGCATCTGCGAAAGTGTGCCTCGAATCGCCCAGCTGGGTATAGAATCGCCCGGATTTTGGGCGGCATCCGGGACGACCGCTCGAACCAACCCCAGATCCATCTTGTGATGGCGGAGCGCTGCGGACCCATGAAGTTTTCTCGAACTCACGCTGGAATGACCCTCGGGGCGGCCGCCCTGCTTCTCCCCTCGCGTGCCTTGGCACAAGACGCCCTGGACTCCGGGGACACGTCCTGGATCTTGACCTCCACCGCCCTGGTGCTCTTCATGACCCTCCCGGGACTCGCGTTGTTCTACGGCGGCCTCGTTCGCACGAAGAACGTGTTGTCGGTGCTGATGCAATGCCTGGTCCTGGCCGCGCTGATGAGTGTGGTCTGGCTGGTCGTCGGGTACAGCCTCTCTTTCGACGGCACCGGGATGTCGGCGGGCGTCGTGAATGCGAGCTCCTTCATCGGCGGCCTGTCGAAAATCTTTTTGCGCGGAATCGACGGCAGCACACTTTCGGGAACCATTCCCGAAGCGCTCTTCTTCGCCTTCCAGATGACCTTCGCGATCATCACGCCGGCACTGATCGTGGGCGCGTTCGCAGAGCGCATGAAATTTTCCGCGGTGTTGCTGTTCTCGACCCTTTGGCTGCTCTTCGTCTACGCCCCCATCTGTCACATGACCTGGGGCGGCGAAGGTGGACTGTTTGCGGATTGGGGCGTATTCGACTTCGCCGGCGGAATCGTCGTGCACATCACGGCGGGCGTCGCCGCACTGGTGGCGTGCGTGATGATCGGCGCACGCGAGGGCTATCCCAAGCTCCCCATGCCGCCCCACAATTTGACCATGACCGTTACGGGCACCGCCATGCTGTGGGTCGGTTGGTTTGGTTTCAACGCCGGAAGCGCCCTCGCGGCCAACGGCGACGCCGCCATGGCGCTGGTCGTCACGCACATTTCGGCCTCTACCGCGACGCTGACTTGGATGGGAATCGAGTGGTTGCGCCACGGCAAGCCGAGCGTCCTGGGGGCCGCAACGGGCTCCATCGCCGGCCTCGCGGCGGTGACGCCGGCATCGGGTTTCATCGGACCCGTCGGAGGCGTCGCCATCGGCTTTGCTTCCGGAGTCGTTTGCTATCTCGCCGCCACCTCGCTCAAGCGCAGCATGGGATACGACGACTCCCTCGACGTGTTTGGCGTCCACGGCGTCGGTGGCTTCGTCGGCATCATGCTGGCGGCGGTGTTCGCATCCTCGGTGTTCGGCGGCAACCAGGGCGATCTCGCGATCGGGGCCCAGCTCTGGGTTCAGTTCAAAGCGGCGGCCATCACCATCGTCTACACCGCGGGCATGAGCTTTGGATTGCTCAAGCTGGTCGATGTGACGACGGGGTTGCGGGTCGACGAAGGCGCCGAGAAGACGGGCCTCGACCTCTCGCTCCACGACGAAACTGGATACAACCTCTAGGCCGTCGAGGCGTCGTCGCCACGCCGGGGAATCAAGGGCGATGGCGTTCCCAGGGTCGTCATCCACAATTGATGGACGGCCCGCGTAGCTCCCACGTGCAGCCGACGCCGGTCCATGGGCGTGTCAGCGTAGTTCGCAGCGTTTACGTCCACCAGGATCACGTAGTCGAATTCGAGCCCCTTGGCCTGCTCGATTTCACTGACCTCGATCCCGGACGCGAAGGAAAAGTCCTGGTTTCGCACGCAGCGAATTCCGGGGACTTCGCTGCGCAGGAGCGCGCGAAAGTATTCTTCACTCGCAGCGCGCGACGGCGTGAGGATGGCGACGGAAGCCGTGGGCTCCACGCGCACCAACTCCTGAAGCGCCTCGGCGAGAAACGCCACACAGGCCCCCCGCTCCGAGAACCGGAAGAGCTCCACCGGCGGGCCGTGCTTGATCGCAACCGCGGGTTCGTCTTCTCGCAAATCGCCCAGGACTTCGCCGGCAAAGTCGACGATCTCCTGGGAGGATCGATAGCTGATGCGCAGGGTATCGACGGCCGTCCCCGGGACCCCCAAACGATCGAGAAACTCCGACCAGGACGTGAAGCCGGTGCCCTCGAACACGTGCTGCTGCGTGTCGCCCGCCAGGGTGATCGACGCGTCGCGCTGCAAACAGTCGAGCAATACCCGCACTTCGATGGGCGAGAAATCCTGCACTTCATCGACCGCGATGTGGCGGAAGCGCAGGGGACGTCCCCGACCACCGCGCAGGGTACCGACGCGTAGCTGCCAAGCGCGGAGCAGGAGTGCGTCATCTTCGGGATCGAGCGCGGCCCGACTTTCCGGTTCGCGCGCCAAGAATCCATTCAGATCTTCGAGCAGGCGTCGGTTCCAGCTTGTGAACTCTTCGATCGCCGCGGCCGAAAAGATCCCGGGCGCCTCGGCGCCGAGCACGTCTTCGAGCCATTCCGCTTGGGTCAGCACACTCGACCAATCGTCGATCGCCTGCTCGCGGCTGCGTTGGCCCGAAACGCGCTCGACTTGGCGTTCCAACGCGACGCCGAGCGCCGGGTGCAGCTTCAACCGCTGGACGACCGCCGGCGTATCGTCGCGCGAATGGTGGGGGAAGGCCGGGAAATGGCGTCGCCGCTCGGACGCAGCCCAATCTTGAAACGTCGAAATCCGCACGTGATTCAACCCGAGTCCGGGCAACACGTGGGAAACGTAATTTCGCAGCGCGGGCGAGAACACCACGACCAGGCTGCGATTGGAATCGATGTCCGGATCGTCGTAGGCGAGATACGCCACCCGGTGCAGCGCCACCGTGGTCTTGCCCGACCCCGCGGTCCCGCGGATGACGAGAAACCCCGCGCGCGGCCGCGAGATCAAGTCGAATTGCTCGGGATCGATCAAACCCGTGATCTCGCGCAGATGTTTGTCCCCGCGCTCGGATTCGGCGCGCGGATCGAGTCCGGCGCGAAAACGTCCGCTGCCGGGGGACGACTCCGGCACGCGAGCGCGCGTAGCGGAACCTTCGCCGCCCGCGAGACGCGAGCGCTCTCGCTCGAGCGCGCGCCAACCTTCTTCCGAGGCTGGATCGACGACGAAATCGCCCTCGGGTGCCTGGACGCGCTCCAACCCGCCGTCTCGGATCGACACCAGGCGACGCGCGACCACATGCCCCTCGCGCAAACGCCCGGCGATCTTCTCCTCGTACTCGTCGCCCTGGCGATAGCCGTAAAAAATCTTGGAGATCGGCGCATCCCGCCAATCGACGATGCGCAGCCCCCCGTCGATGCAGGTGGCCCGTCCGATGCAAAGGTCTCGCTCGTCGCCGTTCTCGCACAATCGCAGGTGGGCAAAATACGGCGAACCCGCTTCGACCACCGCATCGGGTCGCCCGTCGCGCAGCTGGCGCAGCACGGACGACGTGCGGTGCCACTGATCCCGCAACGCCGCTGCGTCTTTGCCGTCCTCTCCCGCCACCAGGACGCCGGTCAGACGGCGCAATTCTGCGACGAGCGCATCCTCGGAAGCATTTTCGGGAGCCGGCAGGCGCGCTAGCGCCGCAGCGACCCATGCGAGCAGCCGGAGTTCCTCGGCCACGATCGTGTGGGGCATCGACTTTACGATCCTCGAGACTTATGGGACGCAGGAGGGTAGCGGAAAAACGTTGCGGTGCCGTCGGGGGTGGCGAGGCGTCGTCACTCCTCACGCGCGCGGGTAAGGGCCTTCCTCGGACGGATTTCGCCGCCGCTGCGCTTGCACCATCGCGGCGACGAGCAACACCCATTCGATTCGGTTCTGACGAACCAGCGCACTCCCCATGGCGTTTTGGACCAGAAACATGGCGAGAAAAACCCCGGGCCAGAGGGAGAGGATTCCGTTTCGCGTTCGAAGAGCGCCGAACCAGCGACGGGCAAAAATGCCCAAGCCGACGAGAAACACCAACACGCCCGCCAGTCCCAATTCCAATTGCAAGTCGAGCCATCCGTTGTGGGCATGGAGCGGAGTGCGACCGAGGTCGAACCATTGGGCCGCAGCGGCGTCGGGCCAGAAGGCGTTGAACCCGTGACCGAGCCACACGTGCTCGCGCGCGGGTTGCAGCAATGCGGACCAGACTTCCGTGCGATCGCTGAACGTCAGATCGCGACCGAGGAATTCGACGAAACGAGCGGAACCGCCCAGCGCGACCCCGACCCCCACCAGCGCGACGAACCCCAGTCCCCAGATCCAGGGTCGGCGTCCGGAACGCAGCAACATCGCACTTCCCAAACAAAGTAAGCCCACGGCGACGGAAACCTGCGCCGTGCGCGCACCACTGCCCGCCAGCCCGATGCCACAAACCGCGGCTCCAATGCCGAACGCCGCGGGCCGGCGCCCCGCGGCCGCCAGCAACCCACACAGCATGCAGCCGAGCGCCATGCGCGACCCCAGCGTATTGCGATCCGCGAATACGCCGGCCCAATTCGTGCCGCGATACTCCACCTCCAGACCGACCGCAGGCCAAGCGGCAACCAGGAGCCAGCTCAATCCGCCCAGAATCGCCAGCACCGAAGCAACCCATTCCAGTTGTCGGGTCGAATCCGTTCGATGGGCGAACCAGAGCCCCAATCCCGTTGTCGCCAGAAAGGCCAGGCTACCGCGGGCGGTGTCCAGGGCAGATTGAGACCAAGCGACGGAGGCCAGCGCCACGAGGACCACGAACAACGGCAGCGAAAGCTGCCGCCAATGCGGGGTGAATCGCGACCGGTCGCGCAGCGCAAACACGCTGCTCATTCCCAACACGAAGACCAACAACCCCCACGCGAGGTCCGGATGCGGAGCGGTGTTGCGGGGCGCGCGTCCGTAGAGCGCGAGGTCGAATGCGCGGGCGGCCCAGCAAAGCGCGATGGCGACGAATACGCCTTCCAGCCATTCGCCCGCTCGGGTGCCGGACCGAAGCTTCATCGCGAACCCAGGGATGATGCGGAAGCGATCGTCGACGCGGTTCGCACGCTGGTTTCGGCCCTCAACGAGTGATCTCCGGGTACGGCCCGACTAACATACGACGGATGCCCGATCGCCGCCCACCGACCTCGCCCAGCGCGCCGCCTCCCGGCGCGAAACCCCGGGTGCTGTGGGTCTACGATCACGCGAACACCATCGGCGGATCGCTTCACAGCGTGCTCGATCTGCTGCGCCATTTCGACCGAAGCGAATTCGATGCCCTCGTCGCACTGCCGGCCCCCGGCGATTGTGCGCAGCGCGTCCGCGCGCTCGACCTGCCGGTCTGTTGCCAACCCTCGCTCCCCGCGAGTCGAAGCTGGCGCTACTTGGCGTGCGTGTTCGCATGGATTCGCTTGCTTCGCCAGCGAAACGTCGACCTCCTCTACTGCGTGGATCACACCCAATGGCGCGCGGCCGCGCTCACCGCGGCGAATCTGCTCGGAATACCCGCGGTCGTCCACGTGCGAAGCCCGGTTTCGCACGAGCGCGCACGCGACCCCTCCCTGTCCTCCGCTTGGGTGGTCGGAAACTCGCGCGCGTCGCTGCGGAACATGCAGAACCGAATTCCCGAGCGACGAACGGCGTTGATCTACAATTTCGTCGACTTCGATGTTTTCCAGCCCGGCCCGGACCTGCGGGAACGATGGTTCGGAGAAAGCGGTCTGATTGCGGGCTTCCTGGGAATGTTTCGACCCGAAAAGGGCATCGCGGAGTTCATCGACGCCGCCCGGATCGTGCGGGGGCGTCGATCCGATATCCACTTCGTCGCCATCGGCGACGATGCACCCAACACCTCCCGTTCGCACCGCGATGCCATGAAGCGCTACGCCCAGAACCCGGATGGAAGCTCGCCCGTTCAGTTCGTCGGTTTCCGCGACGACGTTGCGGAGTTGTTGCGGTCCTTGGATGTCCTGGTGGTACCGTCCCACGACGAGGGGTTCGGACGCGTGATTCTCGAGGCCAATGCGGTCGGGGTTCCCGTCATCGGTGCCGACGCCGCGGGGATTCCCGAAGTCATCGAACCCGGAGCCACGGGGTGCCTCGTTCCGGTTCGAAATGCGACCGCGCTCGCCGCCGCCATCCTCCACGTGATGGACGACGAGGGATTCCGCCAACGCGTTGCGGATACCGCGCCGCAACGGGTTCGAATGCGGTTCGATCCGGCCCGGCAAATCGGGCGCCTGCACGAAGTATGGCGCCAGGCTCTGTCCACGCCCCGTGGCTAGGCGAGACGGCAGTCGACGCGGAGTCACCTATGTGACCCAGAGCGCCGTCGTGGGCGGCGCCGAAACGGCATTGATGCGCATCGTTCGGTCATTGCCGGCGCCGTATTCACCGCACGTCATCGGGCAGCAGCAGGGGCCGTACCTCGCGAACCTGGCTTCGGCCGGGATCTCTTGCGCCCACTTGTCGATGCCTCCGCCGAGCAAGCGATTCCCGTTTCCCTTCTTCGGATCGGTAGCGCGCTTGATGTCGAGCATGCGCAAGGACGCAACACAGTTGCTGCATGTAAACGATTCGCCCGCTTATCCCGCGCCAGGCCTTGCGGCGCGCTGGCTGCGAATTCCACGAATCTGCTCGGTTCAATTCAGCTACGCGGCAGCGGGTCTTCGCTGGCAGCTGAAGTCCGGCTTCGACCACGCGATCTTTCCCTCCGAGTTCACGCAACGCTGGGCGATCGAAAGCGTTCCGGATGTTTTCTCGGCATCCAACAGCTCTGCGATTCACAACGGGTTGGAACCGTTCTCGCTCCCGACGGATCGGGTGGAAGCGGAACGCGCTGCATTGGGGCTCCGGGCAGATACGCCATTGATCGGATTCTTTGGCCGTGTCATCGCCGACAAGGGCGTAGACGAATACCTCGTCATGGCGAGTCGGATCCGCGCCGAATTTCCGGAGGCGGTTTTTCTGGCCGTCGGAGACGATCGGAGTCCGGGTCCCAGCTACCGAGACCGCATGGAGGCGCGTGCGGCAGCGCTCGGCGTCGCGCGATGCGTTCGCTTCCTCGGCCAGCGGGACGACATCCGCAGCCTGCTCCGCGCCTGTGATCTGGTCTGCATGCCCTCTCGGGTCGAACCCTTCGGCAACGTCGCCATGGAGGCCGCCCATGCCGGGCGCCCGGTGGTAGCCACCCGCGTCGGAGGGATTCCCGAAATCACGATTCACGGAGAGACCGGTCTACTCACCCCCCCAGGCGACGCGGACGAACTCGCGTCGGCGGTGAGCCGCCTGCTCGCGCAACCCCAGTTGCGTCAGCGTATGGGGGACGCCGCGCAAAGCCGTGCGGCCCGCCGATTCTCTCTCGATCGACAGATCGAGAAGCTCACGGCGCTCTACGATCGATGGATCGACCCATCACGATCCGTTCGAGCGCGAAAATGAGTGCGATCAACACATAATGGGGCGAGCGATACGGACCGCTCAACAACATGCTGGCGCCGAGGAAGGCCGCGAGGGAGGCCCCGATCGCAATCGCGGCCTGACGATTCCACGCGTCGCGCGCAGCGCCGAAGCGACCGATTCGCCACAGCAAGACCACCGCCGCGACGATGACCCAGAGGAAGGCCGCGAAACCCAACAATCCGAGATCCGCCAGCGCCTCGAGGAACAGATTGTGGGAAGACCGTTTTCCGAGTTCATCTTCCTCCGCGGGTTGTGCGCCCGCCTCGGTCTCCCTTTCGGTGGGAATGGGGGCATACAGTTCGTCGAAGACACCGGGCCCATGTCCGTGGATCGGTTCCTCCCGGATATCGTCCGAGGCGCGAGCCCAGATCTTCAGGCGGGTCTGCATGGCGGGATCTTGCAACGGACGCGCGATGGTGGCGATTCGATCGACGTAGGGCTGGGGGGACAACAGAAAGAGCGCCCCGAAGAACACGGCGAGAAACGCGGCGGCGCGCCCGCGTGGGAGGTAGCCGACGGCCACGATCGTCGCCCCGATGGCCATCGCGACGAATCCACCGCGGGAAAACGTGTACTCGATCCCCACCACCGCAAGCAGTGCGCCCGCAGCGGCGACCCCGCGTAGGATCCGCGGGCGCGACACCCACGCCAACAGGCACCACAGGGGAAGTGAGAGACTCACGATGCGCGCCAGATCGTTGTTGTCGCGATACGCACCGTCGTGGATCCCCGGTGGACCTTCGATGACGCGGTCGTAGTGGAAAGCGTGCTCCATCATTTCGAGCCGATGGCCCTCGTAGATTCCGTAGAGCGCCAATCCACCGATCGACACTGCGATCACCCAAACGATCGCTTCCCATTGCCCACGGGTGTGCAAGACGCCGGCAACCACCCAGATGAAGGCCGTGAGCTTGAGAACCTGCAACAGAATGGCCGCTCCGGCGGCGCGATCTTCGCTGAAGAGGGCCGACACCGCGACAGCGGCGAACAGCGCAGCGAGGGGCAAGAAGCGCCGAAAGTCCTCGAAAAGGCGCTTCCGTCGCTGCCACGCGCCGCCCACCAACAACGCGATCCCCACCCAGAGCATGGGCCGGAACGCGCGCAACGCGGGATCGAAATCGTGGGGGCGCATGAAATCCAGCCAAAGATAGATCCCGATCCCCGCGACCGGAAACCGCAGTGAGACGAGGACCGCTACGAGGATCAGCCCCCAGATCACTCCGCTCGGAACGGCAGCAACGATCTCCATACGCCTCCCGGCGGGATCGTGCCGCCTGCGCTCGTGATAGAATGCCCCACATCGCGATGAATCGAAAACCGAGATTGCTATTCCTGACCCATCGGGTTCCGTTCCCCCCCAATCGAGGAGATCGGATCCGTGCGCTGCACGAACTTCGCTCCCTGGCGACCCAGTTCGACGTAACGCTTGCCACCGTTGCGCGTAGCCGTGCGGATCGTCGCGCCGCGAAATCGCTCGAAGCCGATTGCGAGCAGGTGATCCTGGTGGACGATTATCACCCTCGGAGTTGGGCGCGCGTGGCCGCGCGCGTTTCTGCCGGGCGCTCGGTCACCGAAGCGTTCTTCGCCAAGACCGAAGTGGGCGAGCGCGCGCTCGAACAATCCCGGATCCGACCCTTCGAGGTCGCGTTCGGATATGGAGCCAGTACCGTTCGTCAACTCGTGCGAATTCCCGCCGAGCGACATCTGATCGATTTGGTCGACGTCGACAGCCTCAAGTGGTCCACCTTTGCCGCCAAAGCGCGCGGTCCCATGCGATGGATCTGCCGACGCGAAGCGCGTGCCGTTCGTTCCCTCGAGGACTATGCGGCCAACCAGTGCGACGCCGTCATTTTCGCCACCGAACCCGAGGCCCGTTTGTCGGGATTGAATCCGGCCCCCGTGCGCGTGGTCCAGAACGGCGTCGATGTCGATTACTTTGCGCCGATCTCCGCGCCCCCGAGTCCGGCCTCCATCGCCTTCACCGGAACCATGAGCTATGCGCCCAACAGCGAAGCGGTTTGCTGGTTCGCCCAGGAGGTCTGGCCCGCGATCTTGCGCCGCTGGCCCCGTGCAAAATTTTGCATCATCGGACGTTCCCCCACTTGGCGGGTGAGGAATCTCGCGCGACTACCCGGCATCCGCGTCACGGGCGAACTGAGCGATGTGCGTCCGGAACTCGGGGCATCCCAGATTGCGGTCGCTCCGCTCCAGACGGCCCGCGGGGTCCAGAACAAAGTCCTCGAAGCCATGGCGATGGGGAAGGCGATGATCGCTTCCCGGGCGGCCCTGGCGGGTCTCGACCTCAAGATCGACCAGGAAGTTCTCGAAGCCAACACACCGGACGAGTGGTGCAACCACATCGTAAGTTTGTTGCAGAATGCAGCCTGGCGAAGGAATCTCGGCGAGAACGCGCGACGCGCGGCGGTGGACCGCTACCTCTGGAAAGACCGGTTGGAGGACCTGCTCGAAGTCGTACACGAACCCGGCGTCTCCTACGCGAGACGTTCGTAGATCGCCTCCAAGCGCTCCAAGCGCCGATCGAAAGAAAAACGGGAAACCACCCGATCGCGCGCGGATCGAGCACGTTCCCCCGCGAGCTTTCGGTTCATCACCACTTGGGTTACCGCACCCCGAATCCCCGCCGCCGAACCTGCGGGGACCAACCAACCGTCGACGCCATGGCGAATCAGAGCAGGTGCCGCACCGACACGGGTCGCCACCACGGGAAGTTGTGTCGCCATCGCCTCGAGCAGTGCGTTCGAGGATCCCTCGTAGTCGGAGGTCGAAACGAAAGCATCGAGGGCGCGCAGCACCTGCGCCGCGTCGTCGCGATGCCCCAGGAATCGGCATGCTTCGAGGACGCCCGCATTTCGCGCGCGCGCGATCATGGCGCGGCGAAGACTCCCGTCCCCCGCCACGACCAGGCGCAACGTTGGGTGTCGGCGGTGGAGAACACAGAAACCATCGATGAGTTGGTCGATCCGCTTCTGGGGTTCGATCCGGCCGAGGGTTCCCAACGCGAAGTCCGAATCCGTGAGATCCAGCTCGGCGCGCATCCCGCGCCGGGCGACCGCATCCGGGCAGAAGTCGTCCGGATCGACCCCGTTCAGGAGTGTCTCGACGCGCTCCGGTTTCGCCCCGGCACGAATCAGCTGCTCGCGAATCTCCTCCGAGACGGCGATCACTTGGGAAAACGTCGCCAGTAGGCGGCGTTCGACCGGGTAGTACAGTGCGCGCTCTCGCCAGGTGTGCCCGGTAAAGCCGTGGGCAGTCGACATGGGAACCACCGAATCCGTACGCGCGAGCGCGAAGGCGAGTAAATCGGTCTTGTAATCGTGCGCGTGGACGATCTGAATTCCCCGACTCGCCACGAGTCCGCGCAATTGCCTCCAGGTCTCCAGCGCGAAGCCGCTGCCTTCGGCGATTTCCGTGTAGTCGAGCGAGTGCGCCGCGGCGTATTCGCGCGGCCAAAAGGATTCCATGGAGCGTGGTACCAGATAACAAATCGAAACCTGCGCACGCCGTGCGCGCGCAGCCCCCAACGAGATGGTCTTCTCGGGTCCCCCGCCCTGCCCCGTAGCCGCGCGCAATTCGAGGACGCGAACCGTCATGCCCCGGGCTCCTTCGGATCCCGGTGGTAACCGGACTTGCGCAACGGGGCCGCAGCCCGGGCGACGTGGTACGTGCACGCAACCGCCAGGGCAGCGGCCAGACTTCGTATTCCCGGAACTTCCGCGCGCCGCAGCATTCGGGCGGCATGGACGCACCAGATCGCGACCAGGGGAGCCAGACTCGCCAACGCGATTCCCGGCTTACCAACACCCACGAAGAGCAGCGCGGCAGCGAACAACAGCCAATGCAGAATGGGTAGAACGCCGCTGCGCAGCTCTCGCCCCTCGCGCCAATGTCGACGCGTTACGGCCAGTGCATCTTTGCCGCGCCACAGTTCCGCGCGAAACAACGCCGCCAGAGTCGGCGCGTCGCCCCGGTGTTCCGCCCGGAGATTCGGATCGCTCCAGACCGCGTCGCCGCGACGGCGAATTCGCAGGGACAGATCCACGTCCTCGCAGGTATCGAGGCGCGGGTCGAAGCCGCCGACTGCTTCGAAAACATCGGAGGCCACCGCCATGTTTCCTCCCGGCAACCAGGGAGAAGGTTCGACCGCATCGCCGCCGGTTCGCATCCAGCAAAACGCGCGTTGGACCCAGGTCGATTCCCGAGGCGCGCGAAAGGGAGCACCGACCGCGGCGGCGTCCTTGCCCTCCCAGCTGTTCAGGACGGTCACCCAGTCCTGTGCCACGATCACGTCGGAGTCGACGAAGGCAAGCCAATCGCCGGAAGCGGCCTTTGCCCCCGCGTTTCGCGCAGTCGCCGGGTTGGCGCCCACGGGCGCGTTCACCACGCTGGCTCCCCACTGACGCCCCAGGCTCGCACCGCGATCCGTCTCCCCACTGCACACGAGGATCACTTCACATGCGGCCTTCCCACTGACTTCGATCGCCCGCAAGCAATCCGCAAGCCACTCGATGTGTTCCGCGACGGGAATGACGAAGGATATCTTCATGGCGCGCTTAGAAGCGAAGTCCCGGGACACCGACGGCGCGTTCCGACACCCGATTGAAGTCGAATTTCTCGAGGACGAAGGCGCGACCGCGCTCGCCCATGCGGCGGCGACGCTCCGGGTCCAACAGCAACGTCCCGATTCCCTCCGCGAGACAAGACGCGCTGTCCGCCTCCAGTAGCTCGCCGCTCTCGTGGTTGGAGAGGGCCTCGGCGGTCCCGCCGGAATTCCCCGCCACCACGCATTTTCCACACGCCTGGGCCTCCAGAATCACCATGCCAAAGCCCTCGAAATCTCCATCCACCACGCGGTTCGGCAACGCGAACAAGTCGCATTGTTGGTACGCCGCGAGAAGCGTCACGTCGTCGACCTCACCGTGGAAGCGGACCGACTCCGACAACCCCAGTCTACGAACCAACGCGCGCAGTGCGGGTTCCTCTTCCCCCGCGCCGAGAATCGCGTACAGCACGTGGGGGAATCGGTCGCGCAGCGCGCCGAGGGACTCGATCAAACGATCGTGTCCCTTGCGCGCTTGAAGTCGCCCGACCGTGAGGATCACCAACCGATCGGACCAACCCAAACGCTCGCGCGCCAGCGCATCCGCGGAGGCGGGCGTGAATTGCTGGGCATCGACGCCCGGATGCAGAACCGCAACCCGGTCTTCCTCTACGTTCCAGGCGCTGCGGAGTAGTCGTTCCGTGTGGTGACTGTTTGCCACGACGAACGCCGACTTGCGCAACACGCGTCGCGCCATCCAGGCCAACTGGCGAGACGTCGACGCTGTGTTCAACTCCTCTCCGTGGACGAAGCAGCCGAAGGGACGACCGGTCGATTGGGCGATAAAGCCCTCGGGCAGCAGGCGACCACAGTGGATCCAGTCGAAGCTCGACAACGCCACCGACGCGCTGAGACGCCGGCGCGCTTCCCAATAGCGGCTCAATCCCGTCCATCCCAACACACCGAGATCGGCAAAGCGCAGGGGGATTCGCGTCACCGGGAGTGCGCAAATTGCGTCGAAGTCCCGCGACGTCGGGTGTTCGCCCGCCACGACGCGAACGTCCGCCGCGCGGCGGTAGAGTTCGTGGAACCAGCGCGCAGTTCCTCCCACAGTCGGGGGGAAATTCTCGCTCAAGAGAAGCGTCGCCACGGGCACACTTTGCACCATCGCGACGACGGAACAAGGGTCACTCGACTTTCTCTACACTGCGACCCGATGGACGCCCCTTTCGATCTGAGTCTCCGCCTCCTCACGGCGTCGGGGAGCGAGCCCCGAGGCCCCTTCGCCGTCGGCGTCCCGCTGCCCAAAGGAATCTTGAAGGCGGGCGAAACCCTCGGCGTGGAGGACGATTCGGGCCAGCGACGCGCGATTCAGGCCCGAATCCTCGAGACCTGGCCCTCGGGCGATCCGCGTTGGATCTTGCTCGAAGGTTGGGCGAATCCCGGTGACCCAACGCAATTGCGCATCCGAAAGGCCGCCGCAGCGACGGCCGAAAGCATGGCGCGGAGCCTGGCGGACGGCAGCCAGTCGATCGATACCGGCTCGGCTCTCTTTCACCTTCCCGTGGGTTGCCTCCAACCCATCGCTTCCATCCACGTGCCGGCGAATTCGCCGAGCCGCATCGGGGAATCGGACCTTTGCCTCGAAGACGCGGAGGGGGTCGCGCACCGCGGCGATTTCGACCGCTGGGAGATCGAAGCGAGTGGCCCCCTGCGCACGACGCTCGTCGCCCGCGGGAGTTTTCGAGCCCAGGCGGCAACCGCAGATCCCCTGTGTCGGTTCCTCGCGCGATTGACGTTTTTCCGCGCGTCTTCGAGCGTCCGCTGCGACATCACGCTCCACAATCCAAGACCGGCCTCGCACCCGGGCGGCGTCTGGGATCTGGGCGACCCGGGCTCGATTCGAATCCGAAGCCTGGTCTGGACCCTGCGATGCCCGGACCCATCGGATCGGGAAATCGCCTGGAGACTCGAGACCGGTGCCGCGTGGCGGACCGCGTCCCGCCTGGAGATCGACCAAGCCTCGAGTGGCGGACCGAATTGGGACAGTCGTGCCCACCTGGATTGCGCGGGACGCGTCCCGCTTCCCTTCGCGGGTTGCCGCGTCCGCGTCGACGGGCGCGAGGAAAGTGTCGCGCGTCCCCACCCCGTGGTTCGACACGGCGCGGAGCCCAATGCGCTGCGTGCGGCCATTCCCAATTTCTGGCAATCGTTCCCGCATTCGCTCGAGGCCGATGCCGAAACCCTTCGGATCGGTTTCTTCCCAACTCAACAGCCTGCAACCGTCGAGTTGCAGGGGGGCGAGAAGACGACGCGAACGGTGTGGATCTCGCTCGACGAACACGAGGACCTCGGCTGGGTGTTCGATCCGGTCGTTCCGGTTCTGCCGACCGATCACTATGCGAGCACCAGCGCGACGGCGCTCTTCAGCGCAGAACCGCCGCCGGAATCCCCCTTTCGCGCACTCGTTGCGCACGGCGTGGAAGGCACGGACTCCTTCGCCGCGAAGCGCGAAGTGATCGACGAATACGGATGGCGCAATTTCGGCGACGTCTGGGCAGATCACGAGCAAGCCTATTTCGAAGGTCCCAAGCCGATCATCTCCCACTACAACAACCAATACGACATGATCCTGGGTTTCCTCGCGCAATTCGCGAGAACCTCGGATCCCCGTTGGTTCCCACTGGCGCGCGACCTGGCACGGCACGTGATCGACATCGACATCTACCACACCGAAAACGACAAGCCCTCCATCGCCGGCGGCATGTTCTGGCACACGGTCCACTACCAGGACGCCGAGCGTTCGAGCCATCGAAGCTACACGGCGGATTGCCCCGAGGCCGCCCGGGCGCGCCGTTACGGAGGCGGACCGTCCAACGAACACAACTACACCACGGGATTGCTCCATTTTTTCCTCATGACGGGCGACCCGGACGCAAGGACGACGGTGATCCAGTTGGCCGATTGGGTGCGCCGCATGGACGATGGATCCCAGAGTCTGTTGGCCGGACTCGCCCCGGGCCCTACGGGATGGGCCTCGAGGACCCGCGAAGACGGTTTTCACGGACCGGGACGCGGGGCGGGCAACTCGATCCTCGCGCTCCTGGATGCGTTTCGATTGACGAGCGACCGAACCTACGTCGACGCGGCCGAGACGATTCTGCAGCGCTGCATCCACCCGCGCGACGACATCGAAGGCATGAAGTTGCACGACATCGAGCGGCGTTGGTCCTACGTGGTTTTCCTGCAGGCCCTCGGGCGCTACCTGGACTTCAAGGACGAGCGAGACGAGACCGATGCCGCGTTCTGCTACGCGAGGGACGCATTGCTCCACTACGCCGAATGGATGGTGGATCGCGAGACCCCCATCGCGTCTCGCTTCGACGAAGTCGATTTCCCCACCGAGAGTTGGCCCGCCCAGGACATCCGCAAGAGCAGCGTTTTCGCCTACGCGGCCTACTACGGCTCGAGCACCCAAAGGGCGCGCTTCTCCGAACGCGCCGAATTCTTCTACCGCCAATCTCTCGAGTCGCTCTCGGGGTTCGATTCCTGTACCCACACGCGACCCATGGCGGTCCTGATGGCCAACGGTTCCCAATACCCCGCCTTGCTCGAGCGGCCCCTTCGCGAAAGCGCTGGACCGCCGTCTCCCGCCTGGCCCGATCCCGTTCGGTTCGTCCCCCAACGCGAGCGTGCGCGGGCGGCGGTTCGGACCCCGGCCGGACTGGCGCGTCTGCTGGGAACACTGCTTCGCCGATCCACCTGGAAGCGGCTCTACCGCCGGGAGCTGTGGTGAAGGTCGCGCTGCTGATCCATCACCTGCAGATCGGCGGAGCCGAATCCGTGGTGGCACAACTCGCGCGCCACTTGGCCGACGACGAAATCGCCGTGGAAGTCTTCTGTTTGGACGAACGGGGTCGCCTCGGCGAGCGCTTGCGCGCAGAGGGTATCGAGACGATCGTGCTCCATCGGCGTCCGGGCTTCGACGTTTCCGTGGTATGGCGCTTGGCGCGACTGCTGCGACGCCGGCGGATCGATGTGATCCACGCCCATCAGCGCCCCGCCCTCTTCTACGGGATCCTCGCGGGACTGCTGCGCCCGACGCCACTGCTCTACACGGAACACGGCATCGAGGATCGCGTGAGCTTCTCGAAGCGAATCTTCAACCGCCTTTTCGGGGGACGCGTAAATGGCGTGACCGCGGTTTCCAACGCCGTCGCAGACGGGCTTCGGGACATCGATGGCCTGCACGGGGATATCCAGATCATCCCCAACGGCATCGATTGCAACCCGGCACCGGCCCCACCGAGCCAGGGGCGGCGGCGGCTCCGCGCATTCGGCATTCCCGCCCGCGCCCGCGTCGTGGGAAGTGTCGGCCGCCTCCACCAAGTCAAGAATCACCAGCTCCTGATCCAACTGGTGGCCGAACTCCTCCCCCGCTACCCGGACCTGCATCTCGCCATCGCGGGCGAAGGCCCCGAGCGCGAAGCACTGGAGCAATCCGCCACGCGACTCGCGGTCGCACCCCACGTTCACCTGCTCGGCGCGCGTGACGACATCCCCGCCCTGCTGCGGGAGTTCGACGTTTACGTCTGCAGTTCCCGCTTCGAAGCCTCGCCCCTGGCCCTCCTCGAAGCCCAGGCGGCGCGCGTCCCCATCGTCGCGCCCGCAGTCGGTGGCATCGGCGACATGATCGCGTCCGAAAGCGAGGGGTTGCTGGTTCCCTGCCGATCCGCTGCCGATCCGTCGGTTTCCGAATTCGCAAACGCGGTCGGGCGTCTGCTCGATTCACCCGAATTGGGTCGCGCGTTGGCGGATCGCGCGCACGCGCGCGTTACGCGCGAACACGGGCAGGAACACATGCTCGAGAGCTACCGAGACTGTCTGCGCACGATCGCAACGAGATCCTTCTGATCCGCCCCGCGCAGCTGGTGTAGAATCCTGGATTGGCCAAAGCACCATGAAACTTCCCCTTTTTCGCCACGTCCTCGCGCTGTTCCGCACGCGCAAGTTGCTCGTCGCGCGCTTTACGGGCACGTCCCTCGCGCGATCCGCGTTCGTCATGGCCGAGGTGTTGCTGATCTCCCAGTTCCTCTCGGGTGTCCTCGGCGAGGGCCAGGGGCTGGCCGCGGTATTGACGGAGCAGGTTGGAGCCCGCAACGCATTGCTCACGCTGGCGGGCCTGCTGGTGACCGCCTACGTGGGCGCGAGTTTGATGCTCTACGACAATCACGTTGCCCAGCAACGCATCGTTCGAACCATCGAGCTGGGCCTGATGAATGGACTCGTTCGCCACCTCCTGACCTTGTCGGTGCCCTTCTTCGATCGACAGAGCCCGGGTGACTTCATCCAGGCAGTTCGAACCGATGTCGGACATCTGCGCGTGACTTTCCTCGCCTACGCGGGGATCTTCATGGAGTCCGTCGTCGCACTCGGCTTGATCGTGGCCGCCCTGCGGATCAGTCCCGAAATGGCTTTCTGGGTGCTCTTCGTGCTTCCCCTCTCGACAATTCCCCTGGTCTTGATCGCCTGGCGTATTCGCACCCACTCCCACAACGAACGCGCCCGGGGCTACGTCGTCTTCGACGTGATTCTGCAAATCCTCCGCGGTATCCGGATCATCAAGATCTACGGCGGCGAGGAACAGGAAGCGGCCACGACGATCGAGAAAGCGCGGCTCTTTTTCGACGAACAGGTGCGCATCGTTCGCGTGCGCGAGCTTTCCAACGTGGTCCTCGAGTCCCTGGCGGGGTTCTCGGTTGCGGCGGTCGTCATCGTGGGCGGATTCCGCGTGATGGCGGGCAGCCTGGGTTGGCCGGAACTGCTCGCCTTCCTGATTGCGATCCGCACCCTCCACGGCCCGCTGTTTCACGTCAACGCCAACATCATGCAGATCCAACGCTTCTGGGCCGCGTCCGATCGCGTCGCCCGACTGATGGCCGAAACACCGGACGTCACGGATCGCCCGGGTGCCCTGCCCCTGCGCAGCCCGCCGCTCCGCATCTCCGTCGACAACGCAGCGTTTCAATACGGCGAACAATCCGTCATCAAGGGCCTGTCCTTCGACGCCCAGGCGGGTGAAACCATCGGGATCGCGGGCCCTTCCGGATCCGGGAAGACCACCCTGCTCGGGTTGATTGCCCGCCTGTTCGACCCGACGTCGGGCAGCGTGCGGTTCGACGGACAGGACATCCGCGATTACTTCGTACGCGACGTCTACGCGCAGGTCGCCATGGTGACCCAAGAGCCCTTTCTCTTCGATGCAAGTGTGCGCGAGAACATCCGCTGCGGGCGCCCGGATGCCAGCGACGCCGAGGTGGAGGAAGCCGCACGCCAAGCGGAGATCCATGCGGAGATCTTGCAATTCGAAGACGGGTACGACACGGAACTCGGTGTCGGGGGCCGGGGCGTGTCGGGCGGACAGGCTCAGCGCATCAACGTGGCACGGGCGTTTCTGAAGAACGCTCCAATTCTGCTACTCGACGAAGCGACGTCGAGTCTCGACTCGATCGCGGAAGCACGCGTCCAACGCGCACTCGATCACCTCATGGCGGGCAAGACCACGTTCTCCGTGGCCCACCGCCTCTCCTCCCTCCGCAATGCCGATCGCATCCTCGTACTCGACCGCGGCCAATGCGTGGGCCTCGCGTCCCACGACGAACTGCTGCGGGATTGCCCGCTCTACGAAAAGCTCTGGGAGACGCAGCAATTGGGTGCACTCCCCACCCACCCGCCGCAGCCGTCGCAAGCGGTCGGTGCCCTCGCCTGGGATGAACCCGATCCCGAACAGCCCTAGGGAACCAGCGACAGTTCCGGGTCATGAACCAGAAGGTCGAACAAGTCGTTCGCCAGTCTGCGGTGCCCCTCCGCACTGGGATGGATGTAATCGAGATAGAGTGCGTCGCTTTCGGCCCGTGTCGGTCGAAGGCCGACGGTTCCAACGCCGGGCCTGGCGTCGAACTCCCACAAGATGTCCGTATACGCATCGCTGGTCTGGATCGGAATATTGCCGTCCGTACCCATCCAACGGATCGGCACGCGAATCCGCCGAACTTGCTCGTCTTCGCGCCCGACGCGTTCGAGCCAACCGTTGCGCCACACTTGCGAAACCACCCGCATACTCACCGCCACCTCGGCGCCTTGGAGCATCGCGATGGCGGCTTCCAGGTCTCCCGCCCGTTCCAGTTCCTCCGCTCGGTCCAGGGCTTCGCGTACGTGAGGCGGATCTCCGTGAGCGATCAATACCACCGGAATGTCGCGCGCACGCGCCAGTGTGAGGAGCTCGTCCACCAGCACGCGATAGCGTTCGGGGTTCACGCGACTCTGCAATCGGTCGAGTTCGATCCAATCGAAGTCGAACTCACCGCTGTCCACCAACGAGTCCCCGGGCCCGATCCCCACGAGCAGCTTCCGCAACCCCCGCACCAGGTAACTCGAACCCAGTCCATCGCGCAGCCGAACCCGCCGAACCAAGTCGCGGTGAAAGTTGGACTCGTCCCGCTGGTCCGCCGACTGCACGTAGCGCCGATCGTTGAAATTGCTTTGAAATAAGATCAAATCCGGTTCGAGCTGGATGCCCTCGCGGCGCAGATACTGAAGACTGTTGAAGACCGAGTATCCCGGCACGCCCGCATTCACGACCTCGTACCGCCCCACGCCACCGCGCTGATTCAGGAGCGCCTCCAAGCGCTCGACGAACGACTCCTCCCGCCGCACCCCAAAACCAAACACCGTCGAATCGCCGAGCGCGAGTACACGCACCACCGAAGCCGGCTTCGGAACGACCACCGGATCGTCCCGCAATCCGCGCTCATTCGTAGGGAGGTGCGTTCCGGGAACGTCGGGGATCACACCGGGCAGAAAAGCCCAGCTCAGTTCCGGGTCGAGGCGATAGCCGCGCTGGGCCCATTCCGCGCTCGCCGAGGGCGGCCACGGAAGGTCCCCTCCAAACCAGACGAACCCACGCAGAAGCGTTTCCAGGACCAGAAAGAATCCGACGGGAATCGCGAGAAGCAGAAGGTGCCGCATGGGCGCGACCGACGGACCGCCCCTAGCGGCCGCGCGCGCAGCGCACGGCCGCGTCGGAAATCTGGACCGTGTGGAGATAGGGAAACCGCTGACGCATGCCGAAGTTCCGCACGTAGCCGACCGACAATTCCAGCGACGGGTCCGCAAAGCCACACGAACCGTTGGCTCCGAGGTGACCAAAGCTGGTGTCGAGGCCACCTTTGAGGGTAAAGGCCCGGTGATAACCAAGTCGCCAATGCATCCGCGTTCCGAACAACACGTAATCCCGACCGTGGCTTTGAACCGCGGTCGCGCGGACTACGGTTTCCGGGGAGAGCAAGCGAACGCCATCGAGTTCACCGCCGTTGCCGAGCGTCGCGTAGAAGCGAGCCAGCGATCGCGCGGTAAAAAGGCCATTCACGGCCGGAATCGCGGCACTCAAGACTTCGGGATGATCGAGATCGTAATATTCGGTGTTGTGCGGAACGTGCGCTCGTGCGAACGCTTCCACCGAAAACGGCATTCGCATGGCGCGCAACGCGCGTTCGACCCGTTTTCCAGTGGGGCGAAGGCGTTCGACGCCGATCGCCTTAGTGGGTCGCAAGGTCGAAGCCACTCGCGAATGCTCGGACTCCGGAGCCCCGATGTAGAAACCGTCGAGCCCCAGGGGTTCGGCGATCTCGCTGGCGACGAATTCACCCAGGGGCTTGCGCGTGATTCGTTGCACCACTTCGCCAACCAACCAACCAAACGTCCAGGCGTGGTAGCCGTGGCGGTCGCCGGGAGTGTGGGCGGGCTCCGCAGTTTCGAGGGCGTGAATCATGTATTCCCAATCCGTGACGCGCTCGACGCTGTCGATGTAGCTTCGGATCGCGTAGAGCCCCGCTTGGTGACAGAGCAGCTGGCGGATCGTGATGTCGGATTTTCCGGACTGAGCGAATTCCGGCCAGAATTTCGAAACCCGGTCCTCGTAGTCGAGTTCTCCGCGGTCGACCAGAATGTGGAGCGCGGTGGCAGTAACCGCCTTGGTGACCGAGAACGACAAGGACAACGTGTCTTTCTCCCAGGGCCGCCCGGTGAGGTCCGCTTCACCTCCCCACAGATCCAGCACGGGTTCGCCGCGGTGATAGACGCAGACCGCCGCGCCCCGCTGGCGACCGATCTGTTTTCCCAGCGTCGTCGCGACACTTGCGAAATCCGGGTGAACGAAGCCCTGAATCTTCCCTTGGGTGTTCGGCATGGCGGGAATGTAGCTCACCGCGCGTTCTCGTAAGCCGGGACGGCGCCGAATGGAGCGAACCCATTCGTCGGATATACTCCCCACGCGAACAGAGGAGAGCCTTCCAATGGGATCGACCATACGACATCCGCTGGGTGGATGGGTTGCCATCCTCGCCACCGCGATCGCGCTTGCCCTCACACCGGGCAGCGCCGACGCCGAACCCAATCAAACCAGCCCCAGTTCGATCTTGAATTCCGCGCGCGTACTTCCCAAGTATTCAGAGGGTCGGCTGGTCGGTGTCCAGGTTCACGGCATCAAACCCGACAGCCTGTTCGAACGCAGTGGAATCCAGAATGGAGACACCATCGTCCGCTTCAACGGCGTCGCCATCGACTCCCCAAAACGCAGTGCGGAATTCTTTCGGGCCCTGGGTTCCGGGAAGGCGACCCAAATGGACGTCGAGAACGGCGCGGGAGAAACCCGGACCGTCGAGTCTCCCGCGGCGGAATCGCCCTGATTCAGTCCTCGGCAACCCGCGCGGCGAGCACGGATCGGAGATAACGGAGTCCCGCGTCGAGTTCCTCGAACTCGCCGTCGAGCTGCGCTTCGAAACATTGCCCCAAGATCTCGGAAAAGTGCGGCCCCGGTCGTTCGCCGAGTTCGATCAGATGCCGACCGAGCACCAGGGCCTGCGGCGCGCGATCGGCGATTTCCAAGGCCGTGGCGCGTTCCAATAACCACTGGCCGGCGGGAAACCCATCGAAGACCCGTGGCGGTCGACCGGCGTAGTCGTGACGCGCCACCCGCACCAACGATCCGATGTCGACCTTCGTGGCCAGACGCCGAACCGCCGCGTCGCTGGCGTCCCCCGAAAACAAATCGTGCGGACGCAAATGCGTGAGCACCAGGCCGACGACCTTCTCGATCAGCTCGAGCTCGCCCGTCACACGGTCGAGAAAGCGACGCGTGGGTTCTTCTCCCGCCTCGGAATGACCGGGAGAGCGCCAAGCCCCATCTTCGAAACTCGTGGTGGCGGGCTTGCCCAGGTCGTGACACAACAACGCCAGGCCGACGGTCCAGTCCCCGGGCGCACCGACGCGCTCGCTCGCGAAATGATCCAAACAATGCAGGGTGTGGACGAAGACATCGCCCTCGGGATGCCATTCGGGATTCTGGGGCGTGTCGATCAAGGCCTCGAGTTCCGGAAAGAAACGCAGCGCGTCGCTCTCCCGCAGGAATTCGAGTCCCAGCGAGGGTCGCACGCCCTCGAGCAAGAGTTTTCGCCATTCCGCCCCGATCCGTTCCCGGGGCAGCTCGGACAGATCCAGGCCCCGACAAAGAGCCACGGTGTCGGGGTGAACGTCGAATTCGAGGCGCGCCGTAAACTGCATCACCCGAAGGACGCGAAGCGAGTCTTCGGAAAAACGCGGGGAACAGTGGCGGAGAACGCGCTTCCGCAGGTCCTCCGCACCTCCCAGGGGATCGAGAATTTCTTCGGTCAACGGGTCTTGATAGATCGCGTTGACGGTCAGGTCGCGACGCGCGGCCGCCACCGGAAGTTCGAGATTCGGATCCGAATCCACGTCGAAGCCGCGATGCCCGCGCCCCACTTTGCTCTCGCGCCGCGGAAGGGAGACATCGATGGGCAATCCCTTGAGTTTCGCAACGCCGAAATCGCGGCCGACGTCGATCACTTCGTGTTCGCTTCCCAGCAACGCGAACAGTTCCGGCCCTTCGACGCCATAGACCTCGAGGTCGAAGTCTTTGCGCGGCAGTCCCAGCAGCTGATCCCGCACGCACCCCCCCACCAGCAACGCGCGCCCGCCCCGCGCGGCGACCGCGCGAGCGATGCTGCGAACGGCATGCTCCGAAGGGGTGGTGTCCACGGGCGGAATCTAGGTTGGGAACAGCGCGCTGGCTACTCGGACGCTTCGGGCCCCAGCAACAGTCGCACGACGGCGTCCGCGTGAGCCGCCACGTGCGCCTCCTCGGTCGGATCGATTCCGTTGATGAATCGACACTCGGGCGCCTGACTGAAAATCAAACCCGCCGCTCCGACGACCAGGTAGAAGATCGACACCGCCGGAAAACGGGGCAAGAGTCCCACTTCTTGGGCCAGCTCGAGCTGTCCCTGCATGAGACGCTGCATGGGCGTGATGTAGTTCTCTGCAAGCCACCGCATGCGCGGACTGTCGCGCTTGCCCTCGTCGTTCATGAGTCGCATGAATTCCGGATGTTCGGCGACGAAATAGACGAAGCGCCGAATCACGCTCTCGATCTGGGCGCGGCCGTCCGTGGCGGAGCCCGGCGTGAGAGCGTCGCCGAAGCTCGCCTGGAGCTGGGCGAAGGCTCGCTCCACAGCGCCCTTCCAGAGCGCCTCCTTGCCGTCGAAGTAGTATTTGATCAGGCCCAGATTGGCACCGGCGCGCTCGGCGATCTCCCGCGTACGGGCGCCATCGAAGCCGCGCTCGGCGAAAACCTCGAGGGCGGCCGCGAGGATACGGTCGCGGGTGGTCTCGGAACCGGCTTCGGCAGAAGATTCGCCCATGGGCCTCACTTAATCACTTGACTAACCTGAACGGTCGAATTATACATCTGAGTAATCGGCGCCACAAGGCGAAAACAGGCCGAGGGCACCCCACTGCCAAGAACAAGGTGGACAAAGCCCTCCAACCGGACCACAAGACCTGTTCAAACGGGCAGTACGCCCAGGGAGCCCAGCATGAAACTCGTCACCTTCACTCACGGGAACCGGACGCGGATCGGCCGACTCGACGGCGACGGAGTCGTCGACCTCGAAGCGGCAGACGCGAGCCTGCCGACCGAGATGACCGCACTGCTCAGCGCCGGCGCGACGGCCCTCGACAAAGCCCGCAACGCCAAAGGCGCCGAGCTGGCCCTCGCCGATGTCCATCTCGAATCGCCGATCTTGCGCCCACCCAAGATTTTGGCCGTGGGTCTCAACTATGCGGACCACGTGGCGGAAGCCGGGCTCGAAACGCCGAAGCACCCGGTCATCTTCAACAAGCAATCGCTTTCCGCCCACCCGCCGTTCGATCCCTTTCACATGCCGCGCGCATCCTCGGCCCTCGACTACGAGGGCGAACTCGGCATCGTGATCGGTAAGCGCTGTCGCCACGTCCCGCGAGACCGCGCAACAGAAGTCATCGCGGGCTACACCGTCGTCAACGACGTCTCGGTACGCGACTGGCAGCTGCGCGTTCCGACTTTCACCATGGGGAAATCCTTTGATACCCATTGTCCCCTCGGTCCCGGCATCGTCACCGCGGACGAAATCGGAGACCCCCACGGGCTCGAACTCAAGACCTGGGTCAACGGCGAATTGCGCCAGTCCTCCAACACCAAGAATCTGATTTTCGATTGCTTCACCCTGATCGAGCACCTCACCACCGCCTTCACCCTGGAACCCGGGGATGTCATTCCCACGGGCACCCCGGGCGGCGTCGGGATCGCGATGAAGCCGCCCCAACTGTTGAAGGTGGGGGATGTCGTTCGCATCGCGATCGAAGGCGTGGGCGAAATCGAAAATGCGGTGATCGACGAACCCGAAAGCACGCGGCTCATCTAGGCCCCAGGACCCGCGCGGGAGCACAATTTTGGATCTAGGCATTCAGGGAAAAGCGGCGATCGTGTGCGCATCGAGTAAGGGACTGGGTAAAGCCTGCGCCCAGGCGCTGGCGCGAGAGGGCGTCGACGTCACCTTGAACGCGCGCGGGCGCGACGCATTGGAGGCGACGGCCAAACAGATCGGCGAAGCCACGGGCGTCGCGGTCCAATGCGTCGTCGGCGACATCGCCACTGAGGAAACCCGCGCCCTGTTGCTCGAAGCCTGTCCCCGACCCGACATCCTGGTCAACAACAACGGTGGTCCACGGCCCGGGCGTTTTCAGGACTGGGACCACGCCGCTTGGACCGAAGCGCTCGAAGCCAACATGTTGGCGCCGATTCTGATGATTCGCGGGGTGATCGACGGCATGGTGGAGCGCAATTTCGGACGCATCATCAATATCACCTCGGCCATGGTCAAAGCCCCCTTTGCCCCCATGGGTCTTTCGACCGGGGCACGCACGGGATTGACCTCCGTCAGTAAGGCCTTGTCGCGAGAGGTCGCCAGGTCGAACGTCACGATCAACAACCTGCTACCCGAACGCATCGATACGGATCGCCAGCGCTACATGGCGGAAATGCGCGCCAAGCTTTCGGGCATGTCGGTCGAAGCGGCCTACGAGGAGATGCGCGGCACCATCGCGGCGGGACGACTCGGGCAGCCCGAAGAGTTCGGCGACGCCTGCGCGTTCCTCTGCAGCGCCCAAGCGGGGTACATCTCCGGACAGAATCTGCAATTGGACGGGGGCTCGTACCCCGGGGTCGTATAGCGGTGTCACGCGTGACTTCGATCGAGGTACCGGTTCTCGTCGTCGGGGGAGGCCCGACGGGGCTCCAAACCGGAATTCACCTGTCGCAGCTCGGCATCTCCAGTCACATCGTCGAGCGACGGCCCGGCCCCCAGCGTTCGCCCGCCGCCCACGTCGTCAACGCGCGCACGCTCGAGATCTATCGCGCCCTCGGAATCGACGCGGCCGCTCTGGATGCGATCTGCAAATCTCCCGCAGACGCGGGCTCCGTTCATTTCGTTGCCCGACTCGGTGGCGAATCCCTCACCCAGTTGCCCTTCGAACGCCAGGGCGACGAGTGTCTCGCCTACACCCCGACACCGCTTCGCAATCTTTCCCAGCACAAACTCGAACCCATACTCGCGGAAGCGACGCGCAAATCTCCGCACTGCGAACTCGCCTACGAACATCAATGGGAATCCGCGATCCAGAGTGACCGAGGCGTCATCTCACGGATTCGCGATCTCGCGCGGGACCGTGAGTACGAAATTCACAGTCGCTACGTCATCGGGGCCGACGGAGCCGGAAGCCGCGTGCGCAAGGCACTCGACATCGGCGTGCAGGGCCCCGAACGCCTCATGAGCTTCATCATGATCCATTTCGGAGCCAATCTCCGCTCCCTCGTCTCCGATTGCCCCGGGGTCTTGTATTGGCTGCTGGATCCGGCGATCGGAGGCACCTTGGTTGCCCACGACATCGATCGCGAGTGGGTCTACATGAAGCCCTGGGATCCCGACACGGAAGCCTTGGACGCCTACACGGAGTCCGTGTGCGCCGACCTGGTTCGAAACACGATGGCACCCCACGACCCGGACCTGGAGATCCTCAACATCAGTGCTTGGACCATGACGTCCCAGGTTGCAGACCGATATCGCACGGGGCGCGTCTTTCTCGCCGGCGATGCGGCGCACCGCTTTCCCCCCACTGGAGGGTTGGGGCTCAACACCGGCGCGCAGGATACCCACAACCTCGTGTGGAAGATTGCCGCGGTCGAGTGCGGCTGGGCGGACGCAACGCTCCTGGACAGCTACGAGGCGGAACGGCGTCCTGTCGCCCAGGAAAACGCGACTCAGAGTTTGCGCAATGCGCTGAAGCTGTTTCAAGTGCAACAGGCCCTCGGCACCGACGCGGAGCCCACTACGCAGCGGATGAATCAGACCCTGGCGGATCCCGCCGGTCGCGCCCGGGCCGTCGCCGCCATGCGGGATCAAGCGGAACATTTCGACATGTTGGGGCTGCAGTTGGGCTTCGCCTACGAAGCGGGAGCCCTGGTACCCGACGCTACGGAGCTAGCGCGCCCGCAAAACCCCGTGCGCGAATACATTCCCAGCGCACGTCCGGGCTCGCGCTTGCCCCACGCGTGGCTGACCCAGAATGGCGCGCGCATCTCCAGTTTGGATTTGATTTCCGGCGATGGCTTCGTCCTGCTCACCGCCGGTGGAGACCCCGACTGGGCGAATGCGGTGCAAGCCGTGGAATCGATTCCCTTGCGTCACGTCGCCTTGGGATCCGATGTCACGGATCCCGAGGGAGCATTCTGCGCGCAGTGCGAGCTCGCCGCGGGCGGAGCCCTACTGGTACGCCCCGACCAACACGTCGCGTGGCGTGCGCAATCCAAACCCGAAGATCCACGGGCCGCCCTGCTGGAGGCCCTTGCGACTGTGACGCGAACCGATTCACGCGCGACCGGCTGAGCGCCCTGCGCCCAACGCGCATCAAAGAGGAGAACGAACAATGATCAAGGTCACGGATATCGCTTGGGTGCGCTTCTCCGCGCCCGACCTCGACCAAATGGAAACCTTCCTGCTCGACTTCGGCATGGAGCGAGCGGAACGAACCGATACGGCGCTCTACATGCGTGGGGCCAGCGAATCGCCCTGGTTGCACGCCACCGAGCAGGGCGAAGCGGGATTTCGCGGCTTCGGTTTCTATGCCGCCAGTGCAGCGGATCTCGAGGCGGCCGCGAAGCTACCGGGCGCGTCGGCGATCGAATCCATCGACGAGCCCGGCGGGGGCTCGCGGGTGCGCTTCACGGACCCCGACGGCTTCAATGTGGAGATCGTTCACGGTCGCCAAAGCGTCGCACCGCGTCCGCTCCGAACGGCACAACCCTTCAATTCCGGTCACGAACACGGACGCCTGGGCAAGCTGCAACGAATCGAACCCGGTCCGTCTCAGGTCGTTCGCCTGGGGCATGCTGTCGTGCGGGTGTCGGACTTCCGCCAGAGCGAGCAATGGTATCGCTCGCGTTTCGGGTTTCTCCCTTCGGATGAGATCTACCTGGGAGACCCGGAGAAAGTCGTGACCGCGTTTCTACGCTGCGACCGCGGCCAGGAGTACGTAGACCATCACACGCTGCTGTGTGTGGGACTGGGTGAGGTCGGATTCGACCACGCCGCGTTCGAAGTCACGGACATGGACAGTCTCATGGTGGGACACGATCACCTGAAAGGCGGCGAATACCAACACAAGACCGGCATCGGACGCCACGTGCTGGGAAGCCAGATCTACGACTACTGGCAGGACCCCTGGGGCCACACGGTCGAACACTTCACCGACGGCGATCTACTGAATGCCTCGACGCCCACCGGATCCTTCGACCCAGTGACGGCGCTTGGAACGCAGTGGGGAACCTTCGGTCCCTAGGCTACGGAACGCGCGGGCGGGCGGGCGGCGGACGCCGTCAGCCGCCCGAGGCGGATTTGACGAAGCTCACTTTGTCCCCGTCCGCGAGCGGTGTCTTCATTCCGCGGCGGTGATTGACCAGGACGCCATTGACCGCCACCGCTGCCGTGTGGGTGAGGCGTTCGAATTCCTCTCCGCGTTCGGCACCAAAACGATCCCGCACCTGGGCGACCACTTCGCGAACGGTCCCGACTCCGTCGAGGGAGATCCGCGTCTCGCCGAGGGCTTTGGTCATGTCGTAGGTGAACTCGACGGTCACCGACATCAGACCGACACCTGAAGTTTGTCCAGCGTGCGGCGGGTGGGCACGCCGCCCGCGTCCCAGCCGCGGTTCTTGTAGTAGCGCGGCAGTAGCTGGTCGAGGGGATGGCCGGATTTCATGTGCTTGAAGGTGGGCTCGTAGAGGATTCGGTGGGGCAAGGTATCCGATTCGGGGCCGACGCCTTCGCGCAAGTTGTACATCCGCTCGAGATTGAAGATGCGGCCGCCCATCTCCTGCAAGTGGCCGCTCGAGAAATTCTCGCCGGTGATGTAGGTGAGCCACTTCTCGAACCACATCATCGGCCTGCCCTTGATGCTCATCATCGTGCGCATCATGGGGCCACTGTTCTCGAAGACAGTCGTGATGACCTTGTAGAGAAACGAATTCGGATCGAGGTTGTGTCCCGCCTTGGGGACCATCCCGTAGGTGGTGAAGATACACAGCACCATCGAGTTGATCGCACAGGCGAGGTTCTGCTGGACGATCGGAATCTCCGCCTTGAGCTTCAAGCTCTGCGGATTGATGGTGATGGGGCCCGTCGACTCCATGTACATGCTCGCACCCTGGACGTGACATCCGCCGCGGTTCGTGGTGGCGTATTCGACGCCCTGGGCGAAAGAACCCCGCGGGTCGTAGGCGGACAGTTCGAGGCCCTTGACGTGCATCGCGAATTCCGACCCGCCGAGCTTCTCCGCCATCCGCTTGGTGCCGTCGGCGAGGTCATTGCCCGCACCCTTGCGGTGGGCGATGTCGCGAATCATCTCCGACACACCGGCGGGATCACCGAATTCGAGGCCCGCCGAGTACATGCCCCGCTCCTGGAGCTCCATGGCGAAGCTCAAGGTGGCGCCCAAGCTGATCGTGTCCATCCCCATGTCGTCGGCGAGGTAGTTCCATTCGGAAACCTTCTTGATGTTGCCGATTTCGAGGTTGCTGCCGAGCAGCGCGAGGGTTTCGTATTCCGGTCCCTTTACACGCCCGACCCCCTCGACCTCGACGTCGCGACCACAGGTCACGGGACAGTGAATGCAGGAAGTCTTCACGCCCTTGAGTTCGTGGTCTTCCATGTACTCGCCGGAAATCTTGATGGCATCATCGAACGACCCGCGCTGAAAATTGCGGGTGGGAAGAATGTTTCGCCCGTTGGTGGTGTTCACGATGGCGCCGGTGCCGAAGCGTTTCATGCTCTCGCCCAGCACCGGGTGGTCCTTGAACATTTCGCGAACGTCTTTGGTGTATTTGCGGAAGGCCTCGGGATCTTCCATTTCGAGCTTGCGCTTGCCCGTCACGCTGATGGCTTTGAGCCGCTTCGATCCCATGACCGCGCCGACCCCCGTGCGACCGGCGATACGTTCATTGGAGACGATGCCCGCGTACAGCACCATGTTTTCGCCCGCGGGCCCGATCACCGCGTGATTTTTCTTCTTGCCGAGGATCTGCTGGGTTTCGTAAGTCCCTTTTCCCCAGAGATCCCCCGCGTCGATGAAATCGACGCTGCCGGCGTCGCCATCCACGTCGAGGCGCACCGGACGATCCGAACTCCCGGTCAGGACGAGGAGATCGATCCCGGCCTTCTTCATCCCGAGGGCGAAGGAACCGCCGCAGGTCGCATTGCCGATGCCACCCGTGAGCGGGCTTTTGCAAACGACGGCAAAGCGATTGGATTGCGGAGCCACGGAACCGTTGAGTGGACCCGTCGCGAAGATCAGCACATTCCCGGGCCCGAGCGGGTCGACGCCCGCTTCCGTGCGGTCGTAGAGGAGTCGCGTTCCGTACCCCTTCCCGCCGATGTAGAGGCGCGCGACGTCCTCGTCGAGGGGTACGAAGCGATGGGTGCGTTGGGTCAGATCCACTTCCAGAATTCGACCCGCATATCCCTTGATCATGGCGACCTCCCTTGGCGCCCATCATAGGGGAAGCGCACGGCCTTTTTAAAACATTGATGTATCGAAATATTTGAAAATGTTGATCCGATGAGCGAGCTCGTCGCCGCTTTTCGCGCCCTGGCGACCCGACACGTCAGCGAATCCTCTCGCTGCCCGAACAGGTCGGGGTCGCGGGCTGCCGCGTCTCGGATCCGTCCTCGAGACCGAACTCACTCTGGTTTCCGATCTCGTCGCCACGGGTGCCCGCCCGCTTCGGTACGCACGAGTACGAGCGCGGGGTTCCGTGCCACGAGACCCGGCGCTCGCCAAAGCTCCCGCGCGTCTGAATTAGTAGCGGTACATCTCCGGCTTGTAGGGACCGTCCACGTCCACACCGATGTAGCTCGCCTGCTCATCCGTGAGGCGGGTCAGCTGGACGCCCAGCTGGACGAGATGGAGCCGCGCCACCTCCTCGTCGAGCTTCTTGGGCAGCACGTAGACCTTCTTTTCGTATTGCCCGCCGTTCTGGTGCAGCTCGAGCTGAGCGAGCACCTGATTGGTGAAGGACGCCGACATCACGAAGGAGGGATGCCCGGTCGCGCAGCCCAGGTTGAGCAGTCGTCCCTCGGCGAGAATCAGAATCGAATGCCCGTCGGGAAAGATCCACTCGTCGTACTGGGGCTTGATGTTGTTGCGCCGCACGCCTTCGATCTTCTTCAGGCCCGCCATGTCGATCTCGTTGTCGAAGTGACCGATGTTGCCGACGATCGCTTTGTCCTTCATGCGCTGCATGTCCGCGGCGGTGATGATGTCGAAGTTCCCGGTCGTGGTGACGAAGATGTCCGCCGTCTCCACCACGTTGTCGAGGGTGTTGACCTCGTACCCCTCCATGGCGGCCTGCAGGGCGCAGATCGGGTCGATCTCCGTGACGATCACGCGGCAACCCTGCCCTTTCAGCGATTGGGCACATCCCTTTCCCACCTCACCGAAGCCGCACACGACGGCGACCTTGCCACCCAACATGACGTCCGTCGCGCGCATCAAACCATCCGGCAGGCTGTGGCGGCAGCCGTAGATGTTGTCGAACTTGCTCTTGGTGACGGAATCATTGACGTTGATGGCGGGAAACAGCAACTCGCCGGCTTGTTCCATTTGATACAGGCGATGCACGCCCGTCGTCGTTTCCTCGGAAACGCCGCGGCAGGTTCCAGCGACGCCGTGCCAGCGCTTCGGGTTGGCGGCGAGCTCGGATTTCAATAGCTCCAGGATGACGCCCCATTCCTCGGAGTCCGTTTCCGCGTTGAAGTCGGGAACCTTCTCGGCTTTCTCGAATTCGAAGCCCTTGTGGATGAGGAGCGTCGCGTCGCCACCGTCGTCGACCAGCAGGTCCGGACCGGATCCATCGGGCCAACGCATCGCAACGCTGGTGCACCACCAATATTCATCGAGGGTTTCTCCCTTCCAGGCGTAGACCGCAATGCCCTTGGGGTTATCCGGCGTTCCCTCGGGCCCCACGGCGACGGCCGCCGCCGCCGAGTCTTGGGTGGAGAAGATGTTGCAGGACACCCAGCGGACATCGGCGCCGAGTGCCGTCAGGGTCTCGATCAGCACCGCGGTTTGCACTGTCATGTGAAGGCTGCCCATAATCTTGACGCCCGCGAAGGGCGATTGACCTTGGTAGCGCTCGCGAAGAGACATCAAACCGGGCATCTCGTGTTCCGCCAATCGGATCTCTTTGCGACCGAGTTCGGACAGGGATAGGTCGGCGACTTTGAAGGGCGGAATCGACTGGGTCATGATGCTCCTCACATGCTTCTTGAGTTGGGCGGCTAAGCCATATATCCGTTTATGCGGATGGAGTGTTGTAAGACTTGAGCCGGATGTCAACCACGGCGCAAAAAAGGTTATAAATTATTGATTTTGTTAAGTAAATTTAAACCCATCCGATTTCGGCTCCCGGCCTGTGGGGCGCTGCTCGCCCTCTTGCTCGGGGTCGGGTGCGGCGAGGAGCCGGATCCGCTTCGGGGCGTGATCCTGATCGCCATCGACACCCTGCGGGCCGATCGCGTGGGTGCCTACGGGGCCGCTCGCCCCACCCCCGCCCTCGACGGACTGGCCGAGCAAGGCGTGCTGTTCGAAAACACCATCAGCTACGGCGCGCGAACGCGCCCCTCCTTTGCCGCGACACTGAGCGGCCGCTTTCCCACGCGCCGCGATTTCGATCGTGTGCTGTTGCGATCGCTGGTTTCCCGCTTGAAGAACGGCGGCTTCCAAACCGTGGCCTTTACCGAAGGCGGCGAGCTTTCCCGCATCTACGGATTCGATCGCGGATTCGACTATTGGTGGGAACAAGAAACGCCCGTCACCGCGCGCGACAGCTTGAGCCCCGGAATCGATCGGACCTTCTCCATGGCGCAGGATTGGCTGCGCGACGCCGCCGGCGATCAACGCTTCTTTCTATTCCTTCACACCTACGAAGTTCACCTCCCCTACCGACGCCTGGAATACGCCAAAGCCATTCCGCGCGGCGACTTCCCGGTGACGTTCGAAACCGGCGACGTGGGCCGCCTGGCGGCCGGAGAGCTCGAAGCCGGTGTCACCGAGCGCAACTACGTCAACGCACTCTACGACGGAGGCGTCGCGATGGCGGACCGCCATGTGGGGAACCTGCTCGAAGTCCTCGAAGAGACCGGGCGGCGCGAGAACACACTCATCGTCGTCCTTTCCGATCACGGGGAAGAGCTGGGCGAGCGGCTTTCCCATTATCTCGGAGGCCACGGCCACACCCTGTACGATGAACTCCTTCGGGTTCCGCTGATCATCCACGATCCCCTGCGCACCTATCCCGAGAAACGTGTGCGCGCCCAGGTTCGAAGCATCGACGTACTTCCCACCATCCTGGACCGCGTCGGTTTGACCCTTCCCGCGGATTCCCACGGCAAGAGTCTGCTGCCCGTCATGGAGGGACGCATGCGAAGCGATCGCATGGCTTTGAGTCAGACTTTCAAGAACGGGGTGAAGCTTCGCTCCGCGGTTCGTGCGAAGAGTCGCAAACTGGTGCGCAATTCCCCCCGCGCAGAGCCTGTGTTGCCGCGGACCCAAGCCTTCGACCTCCGAGTGGATCCAGGCGAGGAATCGAACGAAATCCACGAGAACCCCACCTGGGTGGGCGAGTTCCAGGTCTTTCTCGACAACCATGAAACTCTCGAGAGGCGCGAGGGCGTACCGCACTTTGGCTCCCCGAAAGACATGCCGGCGGAATTGAAAGAACGCCTGCGCTCCCTGGGCTACGTCGAATAGATGCCGATCGCGAGCTAGATTGCAGCGATGGCGCAAACAACCGCCGCACCGCAATTCCACATCCCGCTGATCACGCGCATCTGGAAGAAATCGGGACTCAACCCCGGCGTGTGCGGTCTGATCCTGATTGTTGGCTGGTATCTCCTGTTCATCGCGTACGCCTTCGCGGTGGGCTGGCCCGCCCAGGCAGCGAGCAATGGGGACCGTTGGTGGACGACACCTTGGCCGTGGTGGGAACTTCACGCGTCCGTCATGATCGGATACCTCCCGAGCGCAGCCGCTTATGCCTTGCGCGGCGCACGCCGAGATTTGCTGAATCTACGACCGCTCTTGAACCACACGCCCGAGCAATTCGACTCCGAATGCCAACGCCTCGAAGCGGTGAACCGCCGACCCTTCACGATCGTCAGTCTCGCGGGGCTCGTGTTCGGATTGGCGCTCCCGTTCTTGCCGGCGTATTGGGCCGATGGACGCCCGACCCTCACGGATCCGGTGATGTCGCTGCACCTGGTTCGAAGTACGCTGACGGGCTGGCTTGCGTTCGTCAGTGTCTACATCACGCTCAACGTCTCGGGCCAATTCGCACGACTCGGAGCCCTCAGCACTCGAATCGACCTGTTGGACCTGGGCCCTTTGCGTCCCTTCACACGGGTGGGCTTGCGAAACGTCCTGCTCTTGATGGTTTTTGCATCGATCCTGTCGATTCAACTCATCGCGCCCTGGCCGCGATCGATCATGGTGATCGCGCAATTCCTGCTCGTTGCCGCTTCCCTGGGCGCTTTGATGTTGCCCGTACAGGGAATCCACTATCGGATTCGAACCCGGAAAGAGGAAGAGCTGGAACGGATTCGAGAGATGATTCGCGAGCAGCGAAACCGATTGGAGTCCAAGACCCTCGGAGGCCCGGTCGATCTGCAGCTCGCCAATCTGATCGCCTACGAACAGCGCATCGCGGCGGCGCCCACCTGGCCCTTCGACCTGTCGACGTATTTCCGCCTGGGCCTCTACGTCGCACTGGGTTTGGGTTCCTGGCTCGGCGCTGCTTTGGTGGAACGCGTTCTCGACGGTTTGCTCAACCGTCCCGCCTAGTGCCTCGTCAGGGCAATCCGTTCGATCGCACGTGGATTTCGCGGCGCGGGGCGGGGATCGAAATCCCCTCGGCGTCGAAGCGTTGCTTCACCTGCCGCGTCAGGTCCCAATAGACCCGCCAATAATCTACGGTGTTCGCCCAGGGACGCACGATGAAGTTGACGGACGATTCACCCAGGGAATGGATTTCCACGGTCGGCGGAGGATCCGCCAAGATGGAATCGTGTTGCGCGAGAACTTCGCGAATCACGCGTTCGACGTGATCGATGTCGTCCCCGTATCGAACGCCGAACGTCAGATCCACCCGCCGCGTCTTCTGAGCGGTGACATTTCGAATCACGTCGCCCCAGATCTTCGTATTCGGAACGATCAAGGTTTGGTTGTCGAAGGTCATGATCGTGGTCGAAACCAGGCTCATCTGATTGACCGTGCCGGAAACCCCCGCCGCTTCCACCACGTCTCCCACATCGAAGGGGCGATAGATCAGGATCATGGCCCCCGCCGCAAAATTCGATAGCGAATCCTGAAGTGCGAAACCGAGCACGAAACCCGCGATTCCCAGGCCCGCCAACAGCGCCCCGATTTCGATACCGAGCTGCGAAAGCGCGATCAAGAACCCGACCATCATCACGATGCGAGCCGACCAGGAAACCAACGTATCCTGCAACAGTTGAGACGAGTTGAATCGCGACGATCGCGCGCCGCGCGAAACGATTCGGCGCATCAGTACAGCGATGGTTCGCGACACCAGCAGGATCACGACGAACATGAAGAATCGCAGCAACCACCCGGGCCCGCGGGTCCGCATCTCCTCGACGAGACTTTTTCGCCAACTCCTCAACAACCCGAACGCCACTTCCGAATCGAACACCGCCGGTGTCACCTCGCCGGTCGTTTCGATCAAGAGCTGTTGATAGTGCGCGCGTTCCAGATCGAGGCGCGACATCAGGGCGACCGTGGACGAGAGATTGTCGGTATCGCGGTCCAGTGATTCTTCGAGCAGGCGAATCCCGGACTTCGTCTCGGCGTCTTCCGGATTCGCTTCCAACCGTGCGATGAGTTCCTCCAGAGATTCTTTCGTCAGGCCAATACGGCCGGCCAATGTCGAAGCGCGGTTCGAAATATCCTCCGCGGCCAACTCCTCGGCACGCGTCGAGTCGACTTCGAGAATCTGCATCATGTCGATGACTTCGAGTTCGACGCGAAACACGGCCTGGAGTTTTCGTTCGGCGTTGGCGATGGCTTGTTCGCGCTGGAAACCGTCGCGCTCCTCCGCGTTTCCTCCGGCGCGCAAGGACTCGACGCGATCCTGCCAGAATTCGACCAGACCGTGATACTGCTTGAAGCCGTTTCGAAAGACGCTCTGGAGACGCGCCCGCTGGTCCGAGGCATCCTGATTCGCCTTCTCGCGGCGCACGAGATTGTCGACCAGGCCGTGCAGGGTCGCGTGCACTTCCATCTGGCGCTGCCAGTTCTGCTCCTCGAGGACCTTGAGATTCTCACCCGTCGCCCCGCGAATCTTCGCTTCGAATTCTTTGCGTTGCGCGAGTAGCCGTTCGAACTTCTCCTCGAGGCGTTCCGCTTCGCCCACGAGCGGATCTTCTTCCTGCGCTTCAGGTACTTCCGGTACTTCCGCGTCTTGGGCCGACGACGGATCCGGAAACGCAACGAGGAAAGTGACACAAACCGTGGCAAGGGCGCTGACGCGGATCATGGTCGCAATCCTATCACGCTCTCCTCGTCTCGGCGGACCGCGGATTCGGAACTCCGATGGCTTCAGCGAGGTAGGGAATCGCCTCGTCTGCGAGGGAGAGGTCCGGTGCCAGGCGTTTGCCCAACCCCTCGGCGGTAGCGAGCGCAATGTTGACCATCGTCATGTGCGACCGCGCCTGGATGCGATGGCGTCGCAGGATGTCGAAGAGGCGGCCGATCTCGACCGTGAGTTCCACGTTTCCGAGCCCGACCTCCCGCAAGCGTCCGACGAAAACCCCGACTTCGGCCTCGTAGTCGTCGTAGTTCGCGGTCGCGGTATGGGGCGCGTTGTCGTAGAAGAGCCTTGCGACGGTTCTCCCGTCACCCGTCGCAAAGGCAAACAACATCTGCGCCGTCGTGAGCCGATCCTCGTTTTCGAGTTCTCCCACCAGCCCCAAGTCGAGCAAGGTAATGCGTCCCGAGGCGTCGAAGCGCAGATTGCCGGGATGCAAATCGGCATGAACGAATCCGTGGAGGAAAATCATTCGACAAACGCAGCGCATTCCCGCTTCGACGATGCGCCGCACGTCCACCGTATCTTCGCTCAGCTCCTCTTCCCGCAGCCCCTCGATGAACTCCATGGTCAGCACTTCGTCCGAGCAGGCATCGGGGTAAATCACCGGAAAGTGAACGTCGGGGTCGTCTGCGAAATTCGCTCGAAATCGGCGATTGTGTTCGAGCTCGTTGTCGAGATGAATCTGCTGTTCCACGGCAGCGCAAAATTGGTGAACTGCACCTTCCAGGGACACCAGCCGCAGGGTGGGGACGCAACGCTCGAGCACCCGGGCGACGAACAACAGAATCGAACGATCGAGTTGCGCTTTCTCCAAGATGTCCGGGCGGCGCACCTTCACCGCCACCGGCAAGCCGTTGCTTCGCAGCGTGGCGCGGTGTACCTGGGCAACGGAGGCGGCTGCGACGGGCCTCGGATCGAAGTCCGCAAACAAGGCATCGAGGGGCTGCCCCAGGCTGCGTTCCACGATGGCCTGAACATCCGCGAAGGGAAACGGCGGCACGCGGTCCCGCAGTGTCGACAACTCTTCCACCAACTCCGGCGGCAGCAGGTCCCCACGCGTCGACGCGATCTGCCCGACCTTGATGAACGTGGCACCCAGGCGATTGCACAGGTGAACCTGCGCGCGGCCGAGGGCGTGGAGCCAACCGCCCGCGCCTTGACCGCGACGCCGAACGACTTCGACGATGAAGACACCCAGCGCCGCGATCGACCCGTAGATGAGCTGAATCGATCGCAGGGCAATGCGCGCGAACGTATGTCGCAGCGTCGACGTCAGGGGAGCGGAGCGACGCTGAGAGCAATCGTCGCCTTGTGCCCGTCATCGGCGATGTTGCGGTTCCCCATCCCGGGGTACTGACCGGCGGTGAAGTTGTTGTCGATCGTGTCGTTCTTGCCCAATCGAATCGCCATTTCGTCACCGTTCGCGGTCGGGAATGCCGTGTTGGAATTCGAGAACGCGCGCAGATCGAAGGAGAACACGAGTGAGACGCTCGCCGAGTCGGTCCCCACCAGCGTCACACCGTTCGTACCGTCGAACTCGACGTCCTGATTCGACGAAGAACCACCGATGCCGTCATCGATTGCCGTTACGGAAGGCGTGAAGTCGAAGGCCACCGCGGCACCGCTGTCGATCGAGTAACTCCCGCCGACCGGCGTCTGAAAACTCGCTCGACCACCGCCGTCCTGGAACCCAATCCCATCGTTGTAACCGTCGCTGATGCGATCGAGGGCACCCCGAATCGAATGGTCGATATCAAGGGTCCACTGTTCGCCCGCTACGGCGACCACGTCGAAATCGACCTGGTAGCCGACCGTGGCGAGGGACTCCGCGTCATTCGTCGTACAGCCCGCATCGGCGCCCAGCATGCCCTTCAGGCTCGCGTTCACGGATCCACCGAAGTGGCTGCCGGACAACCGGTGCCGCCACTCCCGCAGCCAGCATCCGCCCTGCTGTCGGAAGTCGTTCGAACTCAAATCCGTGAACGTGACGTTCGCGAGCGACGTGGTGGGCGCCAGCGTCAGATCCGCGAACAGCCCGATGTACCCACCCGGAAGTCGCGCCACTTCGATCGGTGCGAGTTCCATCCCGAGAAACGCGGGGATCGGGAACTCGTCGATCGCATCTTCGAATTCCGATGCGAACAACGGGAACAGCTGTTGAAAAGCGCCCACGAGATTCGTCTCGTCGACGTCATAGGGGTTGTCGACGATCGTGACCCCCAAACCGGCTCCGCCCGGCGTGGCGAGTGCGAATTGCATCCCCGTCGGCGTGAAGGTGAGGTCGACACCGGCATCCATATCGATCTCGATTCCGAGGATCACGGACTCGTCCTCCGCCAGGGCGATCTCGACCCCGAGCCCGGCGATCTTGAGTTCCGCGAATTCACCGCCCGGCCCCGGGTTGCCCGTGAACACGGGCGCGATGTGGGGTCGGATCCGGATCAAGGCGGGCGTGTTGGTCGGGAACTCCGTCAGGAATTCGGGGATGAAGACCAATTGTCCGGTGGTCAACGGAACCCCGAGAAACTCGGTGATGTCTTCCTGCAACAGACCGTTTTCGATCTGGGTCTTGATCAGCTGATTCATGGCCGATGTCGAAATCGTGAACGCCATCCCATACGGGGAGCCACCGGGCGTGGTGGCACCGAAGGCGGGGAACGGCTCCTCCACCGTGTAGGAGGCCGGAAGGTCCGGTGCGTCCGGATGCGGGCTCGCAGAATAGATCGCCGCATCCGCGGCCAGCGTGATGCCGCCAACCTCTTCGTCGATCCACGCGATCGGTGCGTCGACCACGCCCCCCAAGGCTTCCCCCACGGGTCCGGCGATCGAGATTCCCGCCAGCGCGCCCTGAATCGCAGCCGCCAGCGGAGAGTCGGCGGGTCCCGTTCCGTCGGGATCCGCGAGGTTATCCTCGAATCCGTCCTGCATGAGTTGTTGGATTTCGCCTTGTCCCATGATGAGGTTGATGATGTCGCCGATCAGCGGGTCATCGCACACGCCCGACACGAATTGGCTCGTGAAGCCGCCGAGGTTGACGACGATCGGCGAAACCAGATTGACGTCGGCGAAAGACGGATCCGAGGGCAACGGCGCCAGGTCGAAAGCCCCCTGCAGGGTCGTCGTCGCAGTCTCGATTTCGATCGTGCACGACCCCAGCCAATCGAGATCGAGGTCGATCTCCAGGAAAAAGTCGTCGATCGTCACCGTCGTATCCATGCCGGAGGCGGTCGCCGCCGCATCGAGGCCGAAGCCGCCGAAACCGACTTCCACCACGTTGGCCTTGTAGGTGATGATGCCGCCGAAGTTGCCTTGGGCGATCGGATTCTGTCCGGTAATCAAGTCACTGATGTCGAGGGAATCGCTGGAGAGACTCTCGACGATGGGCGTGATCTGCCCGAAGCCCGCGTCCGCGATCCGCAACCCAACGCCTTCGTCGGTGAATCCACCGTCGATCACGAAGCCCGTCGTCACACCATCGCCCACCACCACGGTCACGGATTCGCGCAGGGTCTTTCCACTCGCCAGGGTGCCCTCGACCGTGATGCGGGTGAAGACGTCGGCAGGGTCGACCGGAACCTCCACACTGTAGAGATCCTCGGCCAACACGATCGGCACCCCGTTGGCGTGAAGGCTCACGAAGTTCCCGGGGCGTTGAACACTGCCCGTAACGGTCACGAGATTCCCGATCAGGAAGGTCCCGTTCAACGGGCTATCGATCAGGATCTTGGGCTTCTGGCAACTTCCCCCCAGCGCGGCGACGGCCGCGACGAAGGTGAGGAGGTAGAGATTTCGCTTGGCGAACGGGCGCGGCATTGGGGCCTCCCAGGCATCCGGCTTCATCGGTCGGTGGGTGAGGGTGGTGGGTGCGGAATCAATCCGAGGCGTATCGTTTCGTAGTCTATTCCGCTCCCCCCGCGCAAGACCAAAAACGCCACATCTTTTCTAAAATCAAGTTCTACCGCTCTCCAGCGATATAGTGCCTCCATGTCGCGGTTTTCGAGGCTCCCCTCCCCGGCCCGAGCGCTCTTTCTGGCAGGACTCGCGGGTTCGCTCATGGCCTGCACCCGTCCAGACCCGCCCACCGTCCCGGGCGACATCGTGCTGATCATCGTCGACACCCTACGCCCGGACCATCTGGGCGTCTACGACTACGAGCGGCCCACCACGCCCAATCTCGAACGCCTGTTCGCCGGCGGCCAGGTCTACGAGCGCGCCTACGCATCGGCGGCCTATACACCACCGAGTGTCGTCAGTATTCTGAGCGGACTGTACGCCCCCGCGCACCGCGTGCGTTCCTACATCCAATTGCTCCCGGAACCCACGCGTTTGATCAGCGAGCGTCTTCCCGCTTCCTATCAGACCGCCGCCTTCGTCTCGAGCGCCGTATTGACCGACGAAGCCATGGGCATGGCGGGCCGCTTCGACCACTACGACGATTTCGTCGACAATGCCGCGGCTCCGCGTGTCGGACATTTCGAACGCGTCGCGGGGCACACCACCGACGCGGCCTTGGGTTGGCTACGCGTGGAGCGAGAACGCGAAAAACCGATTTTCCTGGTGGTTCACTACATCGATCCCCACTGGCCCTACGAAGTCCCCGAAAACTGGAGCCGGCGCTTTTCCCATGCGGATCCCGTGATCGTCAATCCCAAACGGCTTCCGAAACGGTACCGCGAGAAAGGCGTAAACGACGGTCTGGTGGTCGTCGACGACTACGACGACGAGATCGCGTACACGGACGCGGAGATCGGCCGCTTGTTGGATGGATACGCGACGCTCGCGGAAATGGACACGGCGCTCATCATTCTCACCGCGGACCACGGTGAAACCATGATGGAACAGGCGTTTTGGTTTTCGCACAGCTACTACACCTACGATTCGATCGTGCGCGTACCGCTAATCCTGCGTGGCCCCGGCGTGCCCGCCGCCCGAAATCGTCAGCTCGCATCCACCATCGATATCGCGCCGACGATTCTCGCCTTCGCGGGTGTCCCCCCGGCCCCCGACCTCCCCGGCTACGACTTGCGAAACCCGGACGCGATCCCCGTCGATCGGACGGTCTTTTCCGAAGCGATCGGTTTCTCCGGGCAACACACCAAGGCCGCCATCCAGGGCCAACGGAAGTGGGTCACGGCGGTGATCGCCGACGCCGAGGGTGCGACGTCCCTGAAAGACCAGCGACTCTACGACCTGGCCGAAGACCCGGGAGAACGCACCCCCCTCCCCTGGCCCAAAGACGACCGCGTCGCGCGCGAACTGGTCGAATGGAGCCGCGCGGACCCGGATCCGGCCGGAACCCCCGTGACGCCCGCAAAGGGCGTTCGCCTCAAGCGTCCCAAGATCTCGCCGCGCGCCAACGCCCAACAATTGGAACAATTGCGCGCCCTCGGCTACGTCGAGTGAAACCCGGTCTTCGCCCGACACTCCTGGCAACGGCCGTGTTCGTGTGCGCCATCGCGATTCTCTTCGGGGAAGTTTGGCTCCAGGACCCACGCACCACCGTACCCGCCACGTCCCGCGATGGCGTCAGCGTGTCTCCCAACATGAAGACCGACACCACCTATGTGGCGTGGGTGATTGGTCGAAATGCCGCGGCATGGTTGCGAAGTCCCCATCGAATCTTCCAAGCCGAGCACTGCTTCCCAGCCGACAACGCCCTCACCCTGTCCGAACCGCTCCTCAGCATGGGGCTGTTGGGCGCGCCCTTCCGATTCTTGACCCACGACCCCATCCTCACTTACAACATCGCGCTGTTGTTGCTCCCATTGCTCGGCGCGCTCGGGATGTTCCTGCTCATTTCCGAATGGACCGGCAGCCCGGGCGCAGCCATTGCCGCCGGACTCCTCTACGCGTTTCACGAAGTACAACTCGGCGACATCTCCCACCCTTTTCAGCGGGACCTGTCGTGGATGATCTTCGTGCTCTTCTTCGCGCGACGCTTCTTCGCCGACGGTCGTTGGAGGGACGCCCTGGGACTCGCTGCATGCGGTGCCCTGCAGCTCGGCAACAGCCTCTATCCCGTCCTTTCCGCCACGTTTCTGATCGTTGCGCTCGTGCCCTGGTTGTGGATCACCTACGGCCTGGGTCAGCTTCGCTGGAAGCCGGTTGCGATGATTCTCGTCACGACACTCGGCGCCGCGGTTTTCGTCTTCGCGCCGTATCTCGAAGTTCAAGCCGCTTCCGGGGGCATGACGCGCAACGAGCACTACTACAGCGAACTCGCTGCGTTCCTTCCGGGTCGAAAACTGTTTCCCGGTTGGGTGCTGCTTTCGCTCGCGTGCGCGGGCATCGCGCTCCCGCCGCGACGGAGCGCCCGCCCCGGTATCGGGGATCCGCGTGGGGTGCTGGTACTGGGGGGAGTTTTGGCCGCATGGGTTGCGTCGGGCCCCGTGGCCACGCTGATTCCCGGCGACCCGCCCGTACGCCTTCCCAATCTCTACGGAGCCATTGCGGAATTCATTCCAGGTCTGCGGTCCGTGCGCGCGGTGGGAACCATCAGCGCGGGCGCCCATTGGTCCCTGTGCATTCTGGCGGGCCTTGGCGCAGCGGGGCTCCTGCGCGGCCTCCCCTCCGTGCAAGCGAGGCGATTCGCTGGCGCGGGTCTCGTCTTGTGGGTCGGAGTCGCGACCCTGGGCCCCGACTGGATCGGCGGAACGCCGCCCTACCGCTTTGCCCCCCTCGCCATTCGACCGGACGCAAGCACGCTGGCCTTTTTCGAAGAGCTCGAACGACGGGGAAACTCCGGGCCGATTCTCGAGGTTCCCACCTACGCGAGTGTCGACCGCGGTCCCGTCCAACTGGGCTCTCTCGCATTTTCACCCGAGCGCGTCTTGCTCACTTCCTTTCACGGACGACGAACTTCCGCATGCCTCGGGTCCTACTCTCCCCCTGAACGCCTGGTGGTCGGCAAGGCCGCAGACCGCCTCCCGGACCCGGAGGCCCTTCGCGATCTCGCGCGCATGGGTTTCACGACGCTCGTCGTTCGCCACCAGGGAAAGCCCAACGCGCCCGTTCCCTTGCGGCGCGCGTTGGAGGGACTTTCGAAGAAAGGCGACTTGCTGCGCCTCGTCTACGCGACGCCGGAACTTCGCGCCTACGCGATTGCACCTTGAGCGGCGCGGATCATTCCCAAGAAGGAACGATTTCCGGTTTTCGTTTCTCGAGAAAAGCGGCTTCGAACAGCTCCGACATGACGGCACCGGGAAGATCCTCGCCGATGGGCAGCTGCAACAGATAGGCGAGCGTCGGTGCAACATCGAGCACCGAACGTTTCCCATCGGGCGCGCTGCCCGGACGAATTCCCGGACCGGAGATTCCGAAGATTGCCGCGTGGGCTTCCGTGATCGCGCGATAATGGTGTCCCGGCACACCATCCGAACTGGGATTGCGCCCCATGCCGTGATCCGACGCCACCACCACGTAGTCGTAGGCAACGCGGTTCAGGTGTTCGCCGAGCCAAGCGTCGACTTCCAGGTACTGGCTCGCCACGCTCCCCCAACCGAACGCGCCGGAAACCGGACCGCTCCAGTTCTTCGCGACCGCGAGCAAGGCTGCGGCGTCGATGGGATCGCCGGGGTTGGCCTGAATTCGATCCCACGACATGTGCTGTGCTTTGTCCGGGGAATGCCACACGATCAACGTCAAATCCGCAGGATCGAAATGGCCGACGAGTCGATCGAGTGATTGGGAGGCAATGCGATCGCGCGCTACGGGAGCGCGCACGGACCTGGGCTCCTCGCTTGCCGGCAAGATCCCCAAAGTTTCGAACAAACGCTCGGGTTTGGTGTGGGTTGCGTGCTGTCGAAAACCCGGATGGTCCGCTTCCTTGGGAATCTTGTGCAGCTTGCTCGCCGCGTACTCGAGACCGGGCTCGGTGATGACGACGCTCGCAGTCGCTTCCGGAGGCCAGGTATTTCGATACCCGATCAGCGCACTACGGCCGCCCTGCTCCGCCAGCACACTCCAAAGTGCTTTCACCTTGCGTTCGGACGCGGGCTGAAACTCCTCGGTCATGCCGTGGATCGCAACCGGTTGTCCCGTGGCGATCGAGGTCCACACCGGCGGGCAGTAACAGGGAAACGCGGGCCAGGCGGGCGCACAATCGAGTGTCCCCCAGGCGCCCGCGTCCAGAACCGCGTTCAAGTTCGGCAGGTAGCCGCCCTCGCGCAGCACATCGACCACACGACGATCCCCACCGTCGATCCCCAGGAGCAACACCCGCGGTCGGGCTCCGTCGCCACAGGCAATCAGAAATGCGCCAACCCAAAGCCCGGCCATGAGTCGCAACCGCAACACGCGCGGAGCTTAGCGGACACCCCTCTCGACCCTTGAATGCGTTCGGCTCCGATCTCCTGCGTGCATCCCCGCGCCCCCTCGATAGGATGGGGTGGTGCAACTTCGAACCCTTGGCTGGCTCCTGCTGGCCCAGACTTGCGGTGGCGTTTCCCCCGCGCTGACGAAACTGGCGCTCGATGGCTTCGGTCCCTGGAGTCTGGTCGTGGTTCGCCAGTGTCTCGGAACGCTGCTCCTCCTGGCGTTGTGGAACGCGCGATCGCGATCGACCCCCGCCACCCGACCCAACGCACCCTTTACGCCGCGAGAATGGGGGCTCGTGTTTCTCCTGGGATGGGCGGGCTTCGCGCTTCCCCAGATCCTGAACGCGATCGGCCTCGATCTATCGACGGCGACCCACGGCGCCCTGCTGATCCCCTTGGAGCCGATCGGAATTCTGTTGGGAGGCGCGTTGTTTCTGGGGGAGCGCATTTCCGCGGCACGCGGCCTCGCCATCGCGTTCGGAATCGCGGGCGCCACCACCATCGTACTCTCGAACACCGGGGGGCTCGGCGCGGGGAACCTGCGCGGAGACGTGCTGATGGCGCTCGGCCATCTCGCCTGGGCGATCTACACCCTGGCCGCAAAACCCCTGCTCGAACGGCACGACCCCCTGCGCGTCACGCTGTGGGCCAGCGCGCTGTCCTCCCTCCCCCTCCTACCCCTGGCGCTGCAGGAACCCTTCGACCTGGAACGCGCCCAATCCGCCTTGCTGTGGATCGTGTTGCTGGCCTTCGTCGCCACCGTGCTGGGGACGTTTGCTTGGAACCGCGCGCTGAGCGCAGTCCAGGCCGGCACCATGGCGGCGTTCATTTTCGTTCAGCCCGTGGTCGGCATCGCTGTCGGCGTGCTGTTCCTCGGGGAATCCATGGGGTGGCGAGCGTTGATGGGCGCCGCATTGATTCTATCCGGCGTAGCCCTGACCCTGCGGCGCGTCTAGCCGATTCCAAAGCGGCGCGCGCCTTGGGGCGTTACCGTTCGCGCCATGACGAGCGAGGCTCCGAACGCGAAGCGCCAAGAGTTCTTCCTCTTGCTCGCCATCGTGTTCATGGGCGCGCTGCTGCGTTGGGTTTTCTTGTCGGGTCCATTGGGTTCCGACGACACGCGCTACATCCGCGCCGCGTCCCTGCTCGCCACCGGGGCGCCCCCCGATGGCCTGGATCACGCCTACGTGCGCGCGATCTTCATCGCATGGCTCGGGTTCTGGATTCGGATGGGCGCGGAACTTCCCGGGTTGGCCATCGCCCAGCTCGGGCTATCGATCGCCATCCTCCCGGTCTTCTACCGGTTGGGGACGCGTCTCGCCCACCCCCAGGTCGCACTCCTCGCCACCCTGTGGTGGGCTTTCTTCACCTTCGAATTCCACAGCAGCGGCATGATCCTGCCGGATTCCCTGATGCTCTTCTTCGCCTTGTTGGCCGCCTGCTGGGCGATCGATGCCTTGCGCAGTCCAGCGGGGCAAGGGAAACGCAAACTCGTCGCCGCTGCGCTCGCGAGCGCGCTCGCCACCTCCGCGAAAGAGCCTGCGATCCTTCTGCCGGTGATCTTCGGCGCGTGGAGCCTGTGGGAAATCCGCCCGCGACGCCGCGCGCTGGGGAGAAGCTTCGCGCTCGCTGTGCTGACCGCCGGTTTCTTCTCCCTCGAGTTTCTCTTCTTCGCCTGGTGGGCCGGCGATTGGAACTTTCGCGAGCACGCGGCCCTCGCCTTCTACAGCGCCCAGGGCCCACTCGGAGATCGCGCCTTCACCTGGCGCGACGCGCTCTATTACCCCGCCATGCTCCTCTACCGCATCGAGTACGTGGGATTCTTCGGCTGGTTGTTGCTGTTGGGCACCTGGCGCTATCTGCGTGCCATGCGCGAGGTGAGTTTCATCTGCATCTGGAGCGCGGGATTCTTTCTTCTGCTCCAATACGGTTCCGCCAGCTTGGAGAGCTATCAGCCCCTGCCCAAACAATGGCGCTACGCGGTTCCGATGATCGTACTGCTCTTCTTTCCCCTGGGTGCCATGACGCTCGAACTGTTGCGGACTCCCGGCCGATGGCGCGCCACGGCGGTCCTCGGGCTCGCCGCGCTGCTGGCGAGCGGTGTCTTCATCGCCAATCGCCACGCGGCGCGCCCCCTGGGCTGGGGGGAAAGCATGCGTTTCCTCGAGACCGCCGTGCGCTTCACTTCCGGCGCCGAAGTCGGTCCGATCTATCTCCCGGAAGGGCTCAAATACAGGACCCCCTTGGAACTCGCTGATGCCACGCGGGAATGGCGCGAGATCGTACTCTGGGACGGGCTATCGGAAAGCGAACTGCGCGAAATCGAGGCGTCGAACGGAGCGCTCGCCATACCGGACCAATGGTTTCATTCCGGCGACCGCGCCCCGGCCATGCGGCCCCACATCGAGGCCCAGCTCGCCCGACACTTCACCCCCACACCCATCGCATCCTGGAATTCCCCGCTCGACCGGGCCATCGAAGGCTTGGGCGCCCACGCCCTGGCGCGCCGGCGCGTCATCGGCCAGATCTACCGCATCCAACCTTCCCCGCCGCTCGACGGATTGCGCGAGCCGCGGCCGTAGCTCGGGACGGCCTCGATCTCGCGCCCGCCGACCACTCGGCTAGGATGTGCCGATCCAATTCACGCCGGGAGAACACCGATGGCCGACAACACCCAGTACGAAATCCTCGACGCGGCGAGCGTCGACCGTTGGGATGAGGAGAGCGATGTCGTCGTGGTGGGTCTCGGTTCCGCAGGCGTGTGTGCCGCCATCGAGGCCGCCGAGGCTGGCGCATCGGTCACGGCACTCGAACGAGCCAGCGGCGGTGGTGGTCTCACGTGCAACGCCGCGGGTCACCTCTACCTCGGTGGTGGAACCCGCGTCCAAAAAGCCTGCGGCTACGAAGACAGCGTCGAAGACATGTACAACTACTTGATCGCCGTGACGCCGGATCCCGACGAAGCCAAGATCCGACTGTATTGCGAACAGAGCGTTGCCCATTTCGACTGGCTGGTCGCCCAGGGCGTGCCCTTCAACGACAACATGCACCCCTTCAAGACCGTCGTACAACTCAATTCCGATTGCCTCATCTGGTCCGGCAACGAAGAAGCCTGGCCCTACCGCGACAAGGCCAAGGCGGTCCCGCGCGGTCACAAGGTTGCGGTCGACGGCCACGAAGGCGGCGGGAAGTTGATGGAGGTTCTGCTGGCGCGTGCGGAAGCGCTCGGGGTCCGGGTCCAGACCGATGCCGCCGTGCAGGCCCTCTACCGCGACGCCTCGGGCCGCATCGTCGGTGCGCGTTACAAGCACTTCGACGCGCAGAAAAGCATCCGTGCGCCCAAGGGCATCGTACTCGCGACCGGGCACTTCACCTGGAACGAAGCCATGCTCGAAAAATATTGCCCGCGTCTCGCGGACCCGCGCATCGACCGCCAGGGCGGGGCCTTCGACGACGGTGCGGGTATCCAGCTCGGTGTGGCGGCCGGTGGCGAAGCGATCCACATGGATGGCTTCTTCGTGACGGCGCCCTTCTACCCGCCCGAAAGTCTCCTCAAGGGCATCCTGGTCAACAAACACGGCAAGCGTTACGTCGCGGAAGACTCGTACCATTCCCGTTCCACGCTGTTCAACCTCGAGCAACCCGACGGCACCGTTTACCTGATCGCCGACGACGAATGTTTCGGTCGACCGGAGATGGGGGGACAAGAGCTCGTCGATGCCTGGGACAGTGTTGCGGCCATGGCGGAAGCGCTCGAGACACCGGAGCTCGAAGCCACCATCGAGAACTACAACAAGCACGCCGCGCGCGGGGAAGACCCGGAGTTCCACAAGGGAGCGAAATGGCTCAAGCCCCTGCAGACCCCGCCCTTTGCGGCGATCCAGTGTTCCTTCGGAAAATCCTGGTATACGGGATTCACCCTCGGCGGGCTGCGCACGTCGATCGATGGCGAAGCCCAGACGTCTTCGGGCGAAACGATTCCCGGGCTGTTTGCCGCCGGCGCGTGTGCGTCCAACATCGCCCAGGATGGAATCGGTTATTCGAGTGGAACCTGCATCGGAGAAGCGACGTTCTTCGGGCGACGCGCAGGTCGACTCGCCGCCCGGGGTTAGCCCCCTATTCGGGGATCGCGAGCAGCGGACAGCGTGCGCCGCGCAACACGCGCTCGGTCACGCTACCCCGTAGCGCATCGAGAACGCCTTCGTGCCCCGCGGTGGCCATGACGATCAGATCACTGTCTTCCTCTTCGGCCACCGCCAGAATTTCTTCGACCGCATCCCCTTCGCGACGCAGATGCTTCCAGGTCCAATCCGGATCACTCGGTAAGTCCGGAAGCACCGGCGCCTCCCCCCCCACATGGAGGATCGAAATCTCTACGGGGACATCGCCGAGTGCCGCCGCGGCCCGGGTTGCGCGCAGGATCGCGGCCTCCGGATCGGGTTCGACATCGACCGGAAGCAAGATCCTTCGCAATTGAGTGGAGCCGTCTTTCGCGGACACGAACCCGCGGGTGTTCGACGGAACGAACAGCGTGGTCGTGCGCGAGCGCCGCGCGGCGCGTTCGGCCACGGACGGGCTCGACCAGCGCGGCAATCCCTCCCGGCCTTCGGTTCCCAGCACGAGTAAATCCGGTTGGTCTTCCTCGACCATTTCCAGAATGGCATCCACCGCGTCGTCCGTGGGGATGTGGAGTTTCTCTACGCGAATCTGCAGCTGCTTGTAGACCGCCGAGCGGGGGCTCCCGGGCTCGAGCAAGCCCCAGCGCTCGAGCGCAGCGCGAATCGACGGAAACTCGGACCAATGGTGCTGCGACGATCCGCGCTCGGCGTGGAGCAGCGTCAGGCGCGCCTTGCGGATCAAGGTAATGGCCAGGGCGTGGGCGAACGCCGCATCACTGGTTTCCGAAAAATCCGTCGGATGCAGAATGGTCGAAACAAACGGAGCCAAAACGAGTTCTTCATTCATCCTCGAACCCTACCCTCTTTGCCTGCGATCTATTGACCGTAACCCAGGGCCCGTAGCTTTTCCGCCAGATCTTCATCCAGGTGCTCGGTTGGACGCTCTCCGGGGCTAGCCTGCGCCCGCCAATCGTCCACGACCCCCATGAGCGAACGCACGGTTTCCGGGTTGTGGGGTGCCACGTTCTCCAATTCTCCGGGGTCCGCGACGAGGTCGTAGAGTTCCAACGTCTGTTCGTCGGGCGCCACGATCAATTTCCAGCGCCCGTGGCGCACGCCCCACTTCGCGCCCGCCACGGGAATCGTCGCGCTGCGGCTCTTCACTTCGTGGCCCTCGTATTCCTCCCGTTGAAAAAAGACCGGCTTCGGGTCCCCCTCGGATTCCCCGGTCCATACCTTGGAAAAATCGTGGCCCCGCAAGCCCGCGGGAATTTCCAGATCGAGGAGTCCGAGAACACTGGGGAGGAGATCGATCAATCCCGTCGGGAACGCCACGCGCCGGCCGCTGGGAATGTGCCCGGGCCAACGCACGATCAGGGGAACGCGCACCGCTTCTTCGTAGAGCAGTGGACCGTGGGTGGGCCAACCGTGTTGGCCCAAACCCTGTCCGTGGTCTGCGGTCACAATGGCGAGCGTATCGTCCCACCCGCCGCGCTGTTTCAAGTTCGCAACGATGCGCGACAGCTGCTGATCCGCAAAACGGATCTCGGCGTCGTAGCGGCCGATTTCGCGTTGGGATTCGCTGCTTCCCGGCGCTGCCGCGAACTGGGACCGAAAGGGTTCGGGCGGATCGTAGGGCCAGTGGGGGTCCATGTAGTGCACCCAGAGAAAGAACGGCTGCTCTCCGGTCTGTCGAGACAACCAATCGAGCACTTGGTCCGTTGTACTCTGGGCGTTGCGTTGCAGCTTCTTTCGCTTCCCCTCCATGCGATCGTCGTAGTCGTCGAAGCCGGCATCGATTCCGAAGTACACCGAGACGACGACGGAACTCACGAAGCCGGCCGTCTTGTATCCGTGGCTTCGGAACAGTTGGGCCATGGTGACGCTCTTGGGAGCGAGTCGGATGCCGTTTCGCACCCAGCCGTGCTCGTCGGGATAGAGCGAAGTAAATAACGTGGCGTGGGAGGGCAGCGTGGTTGGCGTCACCGCGTAGGCGGCGTCGAACACCGTGCCTTCGGCGGCGAGCGCGGCGAGTCCCGGCGTCGTGGGACGCGAATAGCCATACGGGGTCGTGTGGTCCGCGCGCAGCGTGTCGAAGGTCACGAGCAGGACGTTGGGACGGCGCGGCGGATCCGGCGGACTGTCGTTCCGGCATCCCGGCCCAACCAGCACGGCGAGTACAGCGATCCAAAACGCCTGGCTTCGCAGGCTCGCCCGAGGCTGCGGTTGTCTAGGGATGGAGCTGGTTTCCCGGCTGAAGAAGCCGCGCGGCAATCGCATCCGCGAGCCCCGCCAAAGCCTCGTCGTGGGCGCGCACGAGACTCGGCAAGTCGTCCGCCTTGATCGGGCGGCGGAGTGCGGTTTCCTCGCTCCAGTTGCGGTCCGGACCGCGGTCGTTGCGGAGCGACCAACGCGCCCGGAGTACGAGTGCGTCGTCCCTTCCCTCGAATTCGACGAAATCGACGAGCACGCGAACCGCTTCGTTTGCCACCACGCTCCCCGAAACCGCGGGATTCGATCCCACGCGATCGCGCAGGTTCTCGGCCAATACCGCCTCGACATTGGCCTCGAAACCCGCCGCCCAGCGATTCAGGTCGTTGAACTTCAGCTCGGAGCCCTCGCGCGTCACGATCTGCGGGCGTTCGAGGTAACGGGGAAATCGCATGGGGCCGACGATGTAGGGGACGGGGGTGGAGTTGTCCGCCGCGACCGCAGCCGGCATGGGGCTCATGGTGTAGAAGCGGACCGGCGCGCTGCGACCCAGGCACGCCGTTGCGAGCGCGACGCATAGCGCTGCGATTCCCAGGACTCCCGTGCGCTGCACTGCGAACATCAGTCGGTCTCCTTGCCCCGCAACAGGTCTTCGGGATGTTGCTCGAGATGATCGGCCAGCAACCGCACGGACCGTGCAGCATCCGCGAGGTCGCGAATCAAACGCCGCAACTCCGCCCCCGCTTCGGAGTTCGGGGAAATCAGCGCGTTGGCGGACACCAGGGTCTGGTCGAGGGCCGTCACCGCCGTCGTGAGGGACGGGGCGACTTCGGTGTTGAGGCTGTGACTCAACGCGCGAAGCTGGGCCAGGGTTTCGTTGAGCCCCGTTCCGATCTCCTCCACCGGAAGCCGATCGAGCTTCTTCATGAATTGGGCGAGCCCCGCCTTCAATTCTTCGATCGGGCTCGGGATGGTGGGAAGCTCGGGAACATCGCCCTCCCAATCGATCGATGCGACCGGCGCGTCGGGGAAGAGGTCGAATCCAACGGCCAATTGGCCCGTCAACAGATTTCCGGACTTGAGCTGCGCCCGCATTCCGCGGGCCACCAATCGGTCCCAGGTTGCCTGAATCTCCTTGGCGTCGTTGGTGACGGTCTGACCCGAGATCGCAATTCGCTCGGGCTGCACTTCGATCAGCACCGGGATGCGGATCTCCCCCGTCTCCGGGTGTGCGATCAGGCGAACGTCGAGCACGTCTCCGATGCGAATGCCTCGAAATTCAACCGGTGCACCCGGAACCAGTCCTCCGACGGATTGATTGAAGTACAACAGGAACCGGCGGCTCACCGTCAGCTTCGGCCGCGTGGTCGCACGCCGGTTGGGATAGAGCTCGAACACGGTACCCGGCTGAACGTCTCCCCCTGGGTCGAGGTTGATGGGCGAATCGAACGCGACCCCCCCGATCAGCGCCGAAGTCAGCGACACGGTGTCGACCTCGAGACCTTCCGCACTCAGGACGACGTCCACGCCGCTCGCGTTCCAGAACACCGAATTCTGCCGCACGCGTTTGTCGTGGGGACCTTCGATGAACACCTGCAACGTGACGTGTTTCCCGCTCTCGTCGAGCTCCGCAGACAGAACCTGGCCGACTTCGAACCAGCGATAGTAAACCGGCGCCCCGACATCGATCGACCCCAGGGAGGAGGCGCGCAGGCTGAAGATCGTTCCCGGCACGTCCGAGGTGACGACGGGCGCTCTCCTCAGTCCCATGAACTTGCGTTGCCGCTTGCCCTCGGTCGAGGGGTCGATTCCGATGTACGCCCCCGAGAACAAGGTTCCGAGTCCGCTGACGCGTCCGGCACTGACCTGGGCGCGCACCACCCAGAAGCGCGTGTTCTCGGTCATGTAACGCTCCGCGCCCTTCACCAGGCGCGCGTGGACGATCACGTGGGAGAGGTCCCGGGACAAGAGGATTTCTTCCACCTCCCCCACTTCGACGTCCTTGTACTTGACCTTGGTCTTCCCCGCCTCGAGCCCTTCGGCGGTCGCGAACTCGATCGTTACGGCGGGGCCACGGTCGGTGTAGGACGTGTAGGCGAGCCACGCCCCGGCCAGGGCCGCAATGATGGGAATCAGCCAGACGATCGAGAGGCGGCTCTGCTCTTCGACCACCGCGTCGGGGATCGAGGCGTCGTCGTCCGACGGGGCCTGGGGTTCGATTTCATCGGTCATGAGGGGTCTCCGCATTGTCCCAGATGAGCCGGGGGTCGAAGGTTTCCGCCGCGAACATGGTAACCACCACCACGCCCCCGAAAAAGACGGCACCCAGCTCCGCCTTGATGGACGCGAGATTGCCTAGATGCACCAGGGCAACCAGGATCGTCACGACGTAGATGTCCACCATCGACCAGCGCCCCACGATCTCGACGATCCGGTAGATCTGGGTTCGATCCCGCGGGCGCCAGTTGGAACGCCGCTGCACGGAGATCAACAGCCCCATCAGCGACACGAGTTTCAGTAGCGGAACGACCACGCTGGCGGTGAAGACGATGGCGGCGAGGGGCCACATGCCGTGGTGGAGAAGATAGATGGCTCCGCTCAGGATCGTGTCGGATTGCGATTGGCCGAGCGTCGTCACCGTCATGACCGGAAAAACGTTGGCGGGCACGTAGAGCATGGCGGCGGTGATGACGAGGGCCCAGGTGCGGTGAATGCTGTCGGTCTTGCGGCGATGCACGCGCGAGTCGCAGCGCGGACAGTGCGCATAGGCATGTGGGTCGGCGGCGACGTACACCACCATGCCGCAATCGTGGCAGCTGGCCGGAAGCGTTTCCGGTCCGTCGACGGTGGCGGCACTCATGAATTCCGCCCGAGGCGGTCCCAGACCAGGTGATGATCGAGGGAGGCGTTGGCGGCGGCCAGCACGGGGATCAACAAGACGAAAGACCAAAGCGCAATCCCGGGCACGATCTCCGCCATCCCCAACAACTTCACCAGGGAAACCAGAATTCCCAACATGAAGACTTCCATCATGCTCCAGGTTTCCACTTTGTGGAGCGTCCGGAACAACGCGACTTGCCCGGGGAATGCAAACCCCAGCTTCATGGGTGTGAGGATCAGAATCAGCGAGACCAGCTGCACGAACGGCGCCACGATGGTGGTAATCAACACGAGCGTCGCGACCAGCGGTCGTCCCTGTTCGTAGAGCGACCGCACACCGGTAGCGAGGGTCGTATCCGTGACTTGCCCCTGCATCTTGAACGCGAGGAAGGGCAGCAGGTTCGCGACCAGGAACAGCACCATCCCCGCCAGGGTAAAGGCCAGGGTGCGGTCGATGCTGTTGCGGATTCGACGGAACAAGAGCCCCCCACAGCGCGAACAGCGGGCGCTTCCCCCCAAAGGCACCTCTCCGATGCGGTTCATCTGGTCGCAGTCGTGACAGAGGATCAGCGTGGCATCCGACACGCGCGGGAGTCTACCGGAGGTCCATCCCCATGCGCCGCCGCAACGCTGATATAATCCCAGCTGCTTCCGGAGGTCGCAAAATGTCTACAACGGATCGAGAGTTCGACGTCGTCGTGTGGGGCGCAACCGGTTTTACCGGCAAACTGGTCGCCGAATACCTGATGGAGCGCTACGGAATCGGCCGCGATCTGCGCTGGGCCCTGGGCGGGCGCAGCCAAGCCAAGCTCGAAGCCGTGCGCGCGGGCCTGGGCGCCGAAGCGTCCGCGTTGCCGCTGGTCCTGGGCGACAGTGCGAACGAAGCCTCCATGCATGCCCTGGCGGCCCGCACGCGGGTCGTGTGCACCACCGTCGGCCCCTATGCGAAATACGGCTCCGAGTTGGTGGCCGCCTGCGCGCAAGGCGGCACCCATTACTGCGATCTCACCGGCGAGCCCCAGTGGATGCGCGCCATGATTGATTCGCATCAAAAAGCCGCCGAGGACAGCGGCGCGCGCATCGTCCACACCTGCGGGTTCGACAGCATCCCGTCGGACATGGGGGTGTTCTTCCTGCAAGACCTCATGCAATCGCGACACGGTGTGGCGTGCTCCCGCGTCAAGTATCGCGTGGTGAAATTCAAGGGCGGCATGAGCGGTGGCACCATTGCGAGCATGCTCAACCTGATGTCGGAAGCCGCATCCAATCCGAAAATCCGGCGCTTGATCGCCGACCCCTACGCGTTGAACCCGGACGGTCAGCGTTTCGGACCCGACGGCGGCGACCAGGCCGGGCCCGCCTACGACGCGGATTTTTCCCAATGGACCGGCCCGTTCGTGATGGCGGGGATCAACACGCGCGTGGTGCGACGCACCAATGCGATCCTGAAGCATCCCTACGGTGCGAACTTCCAATACGACGAAGCGACCTTGATGGGAAGGGGTCCGGTCGGTTGGGCGAAAGCGGCGGCCCTATCCGCGTCCGTGGCGGGCGGCATGCTGGCGGGCGCTGTAGGCCCCCTGCGCCGCGCCATGACGCGCTTCCTGCCGGAACCCGGCGATGGTCCGTCGAAGGAAGAGCGCGAGACGGGCTTCTTTCACGTGCGCCTGTTCGGCGAACATCCGGAAGACCGAACCAAGCACCTGCGGGCGAGCGTGAAGGGAGACCGCGATCCCGGCTACGGGTCGACGGCCAAGATGCTCGGCGAAAGCGCCGTGTGCCTCGCCCTCGATGAATCGAACGTGAGCGGCGGAATCTGGACCCCCGCCTCCGCCATGGGGAAAGCGCTGCTCGGCCGGCTGCAAACCAACGCGGGCCTCACGTTCACACTCGAAGAGAACTAGCTTGGCGAGGATACGCTTGCGGCGGAGACGTTCGATCTAGAGCAGCGCGTCCTCGAACACATCTTCGTTGAAACCCACGATGACGGTCTTACCGCGGCGGATCGTCGGTGCGCGAAGATTGCCCGTAGGTCCGAGCATGGCTTCCACCAGCTCCGGGCTCGCCTTCCCGCCGGGTTTGAATTCGCTGACCCTCTTGCCCTTGGCGACGATCACCTTCGACGCGGCTTTCGCCATGCGGGCCGCATCGGATTTGCCGAGCTTCCTGCTGGCGGGCACCACTTCCTTCGCCTCGATTCCATTCGCATCCAAAAACTTGGACGCCCGGGTACAAGACGTTCAGCCCTTGCGGTGGTAATACCAATCGATCTTCGCTGCCATGGGGTGACCCTCCTCGACGAAGGGTTTAGCGCATCCAGGGGCGATCGCTGACCCGAACGCCGCGAAAAATCCCGCTGCGCAATTCGGGACATTGAATGCGGCTGTCGTCTTCGCGCTGCCACTTCGAACGAACCGGCCGCGGAGCCAGGCGATCCGGACCTCGCCGCGCAACGCCGCCCGACCAGACCACGCGGTCGCGTCGGCAACCGATCCCCGACCCCCGGGTCGCTTCGGAGACGGTTCGAACCGGGTGGTCCGTGAGCGTCGCGGGCGCCTCCGCCCACGCGGCGGCGGCCGACAGGATCAGCGCGCAACTCAGCGCCATCGAGCAGATTCGGGATCGGACGCGCTTTTGCACTCGCCCATCCTATAGGAACCGATCGCGCATGGGGGATTCCCGCGGCCCGCGCCGCCCTCGCAAGCGTGCAAGTCGCGCACGAAACCGCTGGGATCGCCGGGCAAATCGTAAAAAGGAATGGGTTGCGTTTCGGAGGTCGCGTCGGCGCGGTTGGGCGCGGAAAACCCGCGCTAGGGCGCGGCCGAGGCGGGGACGGGATCCATGTCGGCCGGCGGAGGCCAGCGGGGAATCCAGGGTCGATCCATGTGGATCCGGTGCCCGCGCATCACTTCGTCCACTTCGTAGGACTTCTTCACCGCATCGTGTTTCTTCACCAGCCGCATGTCGTCCCCCACCACGTGGGCGGTCAAGATCACCACGGTCTCGGTGTTGACGTTGCGCTGCTCCGTGCGCCGGAACAGCCGCCCGAGGATCGGTACGTCCATCACGTAGGGGATCCCCACATGGGTTTCGGATTCCGTGTCCTTGAGCAGCCCCGCAATGAAGACGCGTTGTCCGTTCTCGGTGATCAACGTGGTGGTGACTTCCGTCGTCGTCTGAGAAGGCAGCCCGTCCGTGATACTCCCGGTACTGACTTCCGGGTGGATCTTCAGCACGATGTGGCCGCGGCGATCCACCGACGCGGTAAACTTGAGAATCACACCCGTCTCGAGAAACTCGACGGATTCCGTCGTCACTTCGTTGATGGTCGTCGTGACGCGGAACCCGAGCCGCTCGCCGATCACGACTTCCGCTTCTTCGTTCTCGAGCGCCAGCAGGGATGGCGTCGACAGCGTGCGAACGCGCCCTTTGTCGTCGAGCGCCGTCACCGCCAACTCGAGATCCGAATTCATGAGATCGAAGAAGAGCCCGGTGGCCCCCGCCGACGCCAGGCCGCGAACGCCGATGGTCCCAATGCCGTCCTCGGGATCGAAGGTGCGCGCCCAATCGATGCCGAAGCTCTCGGTGTCGTCCAGCGTGATCTCGAGAATCTTGGCTTGAATCATGATCTGTTGCGGCCCGCGGTCGACTTCCGCCAGCAGGCCTTCGATCTTGTCGACGAACTCCGGGAGATCTTCCACCACCAGCAAGCGCCGCGATTCGAGGGTCGTCACCTCGCCGTAACGCGAAAGCTGTTTCTCGACGATCTCGCTCACCGTCGACGGTTCCGAATACTCGACCTTGAAGGCGCGAATGATCGTATTGCTCTCGACGGAATCCTTGCCGGCATCGTCGCGCGCCACGATCATGTATCCGCCGCGCCGACGCTCGGCGACGAAACCCGCGGCCTCGGCGATCGAACGAACCGCCCGATCCAACGAGACTTCGAACAGATTGACGGAAACTTCGCCTTCGATCCCCTTGGCGAGCAGGATGTTGACGAACTGCTCGCGCGCGAGCATTTCGAACACTTCCACGACGGGTGCCTTGCGGACGACGATCGAAATCGGACTCCCGTGTCCGCCGGAGACTTCGATGGGCTCCGGCTCCGCCCGCGCGGCGTCGCCGCCACCCACGACGACGAGTACCCCCAACGCAAAGATCGCGTGGCGCAGCCTCATCGATCCCCCGCGTGGTTCGCGTCCAAGGACAACGTCATCACTTCACCGTTGCGTTCGAAATCGGCTTCGTAGTGGCGGACCGCCACGAGCTTGTAGCCGTTCGCCTCCTCCCCGAGCCGGAGTACTGCGCCTCCGAGGTTGGCGATGGAGTTCTCTCCGGAAACGAGCGTTGCGGTCAACTCCGGTCGCCAGGCAGACGCGCGATCGAACTCGGGCTTTGCGTTGGGCTCCGCTGCAGGGAGAGACGGCTTCACGAACGGATTGAAGCGAAGCTTGGCCACGGACAAGCCCTCGCCCGCATCTGCGCCGGACGCAACAATGAGCCCGGCAAGAAGTACCATTGCCGCACCCCGCACGCCTACGCGCCTCCCCGCGGTCGGTACGAAACCAAGCGGAGGTCCATCTTCACCTGATCGTTGGAACCATTTTCGATTTCGAAGCGTTTGATGACGAGGGGGCGGAGGTCTTGTTCGAGGGACGCGAGCCAGCCATACAGGGCGAAATAATCTCCCCCCACGACCACGTCGTAGTGAAGCTCGTCGAAGATCAGTACCTTTTCGATGGCACCCGGCTTGACACTCTCGAGATGCACGTCGTGAATGGCCGACGCCTGGTCGAGACGATCGATGACGAAGGATTCGAGGGTGTCCGCGGACTCCTTCGAAGATTGCCCCCAGAGTCGCTCGTTCAAGCTTTCGACTTCCACTTCGAGACGCGCAATTTCTTGCGTCGCACGGGTTGCCGCTCCCGTGGCTTCCTCGATGTCGGACTGCGCTCCCTGACCCGAAAGCGCGCGATGCTCGGCAATGTCGGGCTTCAAGACGTACAGGTAACCGGCCAACACCGTCATCACGAGCATCGCGACCATCACTGCTAGCCAGCCCTGGGGCTTGAGCTCGCGCTGCATGCGCATGAGGACTTCGGTCTTCACGCTTGGCTCCGTAACACCACCGCGAGCTCGAAATCGACCAACTCGAAATCGGTGTTGCGACGGATTCGCGTATTCAGCACTCGAACCTCTTCGATCTCCGGCTGATCGATCAGCCTTCGCACAAAACTCGCCAAGGCGGAGTGATCCCGCGCCTGGGCCGAGATCTCCATATGGGTGTGGACCAGCCAACCGCGATCGCCCTCCTCGCGCTCGTCTGAAGGCAGCACGATGAAGAGCCCGGATTGCACAGCCTCGGGTCCCTTATCGGCCATTTCGCCCTTGCGCCGGAATTCCATCTTGTTGAACCAGACATCGTCGTCGAGCGCGCGATCCACCACCTCGAACAACTCCCGTGCGGATATCCCCTCACGCAGGCCCGAAAGGATGGCCAAACGCCGATTCGCGTCCTGTTGTTGTTTCTGGAGTTCTCCGAGCCGCATCCGGTAGCGGTTTTCGACGGAGCGCACTTGTTTGAGTTCTCGCGCTTGCTCGGATCTCAGGTGAACGCTGTAGGAAATCCCCAGTTTTGCAACGATCAAGAGCAGCAAGACCCCGATGTACGCCACAGCGAACTTGCGCAGCCACGAACGCAACTGAGCGAAGCGCCGGTATTCCGTGGGAATCAGATCGATGTCACTCATCTTCCCAAAGCCCCCGCAACGCGAGACCCGCCGCCACAGCGAGATCCGCGCTCGTGTCCGCCTCAACCGGCGCGTGCTGCCCCTCGGGCGACAAATTCGCCGTATCCAACGTTTCGACGGGAAGCGCGAGTAGCTGTTCCAGCAGCGCGGCTGCGCCGGGCCAGCGGGTCGGGGCCCCCAACAACAGCAGTCGATCCACCGAAGCGCCGCGAGCCACGGAAGACGTGTACGTCGTCGCCTTGCGGATCTGTTCCGCGAGGCCGTTGAAGGCGGGTTTGAGGATCTCCCGGATCGCTTCGGAAATTTCGAGGGTCTGCGCCGGGTCGTGTGCCACGCGACCAACGGGAACCTGGCCCGTCGCGATTCCGTAGTCGCGCAGCGCCGTCCGCGCCGCTTCCGGATCCATGCCGAGGGCCTTTTCGAGCGATTCGACCAGCGCATCTTCGCCGAACTCGATCTCCCGGTAGAGAATCAAGCGCCGTCCCCACAAGGCAATCAGGTAGGTGTTCTTCCCATCGCAATGCACGACGAGCGGATTCTCGTCTTCGCGACTCAGCCAGCCGACCAAACGCCTCACGGCAACCGGCACGATCTCCAATGCATCTACCACCAGTCCCGCGGCGTGAAGCAACTCGAGGTGCTCGATGACGTCGCTTTCCCGAGCCACGGCAACCAGGGCCGACTTCTCGCCGTGCAACTCTCCACTGGTTCGAATCGGCAGGTAGTCCACCACCCAGCCCCGCGGCGATTCACCGATCCGTTCCTCGACGCGTCCCAGGATCGTCTTCGCTTCCGCTTGGCTCGCCTCGCGTTTGTAGTTCACCACCATCAGCTTCAGCTTCTCTGCGGGCAATGCGGAAACGATCTTTCGACCCCGGAACCCTCGATCGCGGAGCATGCGTTCGAGGAGCGCCTTCAATTGCTTGGGACGTTCAACCAGCAGATCCCCATCGAATCCGTGAGGAATTGTTACGGAGGCGCGCAGTTTGACGCGCCCATCACCGCGCTCGAACTGCACCAACTTCAGCTGTTTGCTTCCAATTTCGAAACCGATCGGGCCCGCGTTGTCACCGCGCGGGTGCAGAGCCTTTCGAATTCGCGATCGAATGTTCATCGTGACCCCCTATTCACTTGGCGCCACATAGTGGATCACGAGTTCCGGCCGCCGGTTCTCCTGCCCCGCTTCGACTGACCGAAGCTTCGCGTTCGCCGTTGGCTCTTCGAGTGGTATCCCATCGAGGATCAAACCGAAGTTGCAAACGTCGGGGTCACAGGTATCCCCCTCATTCACCCATTGTTGCGCGATCGACGTCATGTCCAATTCGCGATATCCCGCCGCACCCAAGCACTCGACTTCCGCCAGGGGGTCGTTCGGATCGAACGTTCCTCCCTCGTTCGCCCAATAGTCGCTCCACGCGACACTGCCGGCCTGCCATGCTTCCTGCAGACGAAACGCGCGCAACGTCAGGCGCTGTCCGTTCTGCTCGGCCTCATAGAACCGCAGTATCGCGCTCAGCACCGTTGAACCCCGGGGAACCCTCGACTGAACGTCGAATCGCAATACCACCCGCGCTTCACCCACCTCGCCAGACGGAGGAAAACCCAAGAAGAGGTTGACCGATTCTTCGTGTTCCCCGGGCGCGGATTCGTGGGAGAAATAGACATCCTCCGCAGGACGCACGATCGCGATCGAACCCGGATGTCCACCATATTCGCCTTCGAGAATCGAAACAGCCGTAAGGTCCTCTGAATTCTCGAATTCATCCCCATCGAAATACACGCTGGCGGTCCGCGAGATCGGATCCCATTCCACCAGGTCGCCATTCTCGAACGAAACCCCATAGAGTGATTCGGCACTGTGGGTCGAGAAAACGAGATTCCCGCTCCGCAGCCGATGAATCGCGTTCACGTTTCCACCGGAGTCGTCGAACATGTCGTCAGAGAATACGAGCTCCACCCTTCTATCTCCGGGTCGAAACCGAACGATGTCCCCCGAGTTGACGATTCCGTCCAGTACCCGTCCTCCGCGGTCGACTTCGCTTAGACCCTCCCAGAACTCGAAAACGGTATCCGCGGCGAGTTCGGTGTTCGTTTTGGTTGAGAAATAGATCCAGTCGCCTTCGATGAACACCGCGTCGATGTCGCCGCCGCCGACGAATACGTCCGACTCCAAGAACGGAACATCCGGATACGGTCTTGCTTCGAGATCGACGAGATCCCAGCGAAAGAGATCTCCATCGAAAAACGTGCCGCTATATCCATCCGCCGGAGGCAGTGATTCGGTGTCCGACGTCGACATCACGAGCGTTCTATCGTCCAACTGATGGACCGCGTCGACAACGGCGTCACCATCAAAAAGGTGTTCGTCGAACACGGGATAGGCAATCTGGGCCGTTGGATCGTACTTCACGACGTCTCCGTTTTGCGAAGTCCACCCCCCAATCGCGGCCGTACTTTCGGTCGAGAACAGAAAGGCGAACCCGCCGCAGGCCGGACGCTGACCGAGGTATCCAACGGCGAGGCGGGGATGCAACCTTTCATCCGTGGCCTCCTCGCTGTGGAAGCGATGCTCGGTGTTCGTGGAACCTCCTGGCACGGGTGTCGCGACGAGGATGAACCCGTGGTTCGTCGCTGGATCGCCGACCCACGCTCGAACGTGCTCCGTGACATCAACCGTCCTCCAGCCGGGGCGGTCCGCGAGAAAATATTCTGCATCCGGGTCATCGACGTAGTCGCCGCCGGGCCAGGGGGACAAGGGATTAGACGCGTACTCCCACGATGATCCCTCGCTCCACGGTTGAAGGAGCCGGTGTGCGCGAACCTCTGCGTCCGCGCCCGGGCTACTCTTTTCGTAGAGGCTCAGCTTCGCAAAATCGATTTCTGTCCCCTCGAGCTCCGTCAAATCAAATTTCAAGAGGATTCGTTTTTGGTCCCCGGTCTCCGAGTTCACATACAGGAGAATTCCCGTGTTCCCCACTGCGGTTTGGTTCGCAAAACTCGAAATCCACGTGTCGTTCTCTGCGTTGGCACCCCCGATCAGTTGAAAGATGGCTTTCTTCGGACCCCTTTCCATGAGCGGCACGCGATCGCGATGAAATACCGTCCGTGTTCCGTCTTCCAGAACGGCGGTCGAGGTGATACGCACGAGCGGACCCGCGTTCGGATGAACCTCCGTCGAATAGCGATCGCCTTCGCCTTCCCCCAGCTCGCGGCCGTAGTTCGCACTCCCGAATCTTGCATTCGAAAGCTCCGTTGCCTCGTACCCCCTGCAATGCGCGTTCACCAGGCGTTGTTTTTGGTGGTAGAACCCCGCCTCCGCCACCTGATAGGCCCGATTGATGCGTTCCAACTGGCGGGTCGGACGATCCGCCAGCATACTGTCCTGACGCAGGAGCGCGGTTGCAACGGCGATCATCGCGAGAGACAGAACGACTCCAACCAAGACGAAGCCGCCCTCACTGTTCCGCCGCACCTCAGAGTCCCGCCGCGATGCGAATCCATTCGGTCAACACGACGGAATCGAATTCATTGGACAGCACGAGAATCAGCATCAGGTAGTCGTCGCGGCCGTTGGTCGGCACAACGCGATGGGCATAAAGCATATCCACATTGGACGCGATCGGCGTCTCGACCCATGCCGCGGTGGAGTCCATCGTCGAATTGGCGAAGCTCGGGAACCGCTCGATCAGCTCTCCATCCACGACGCTGAATGCGACGACATCGAACCAATCCTCTCCGGTCTTTCCGTCTTCGTCGTTGTCCAGGGGATGCCCGTCATCGATCGTTCCGTTCCCATTGTCGTCGAACCCACCGATGCCGGGCAGCCCGTCGTCATTCAAATCGCCGTGCGGATCTTCGTCAAACCTTCCATCGCCATCATCATCCAAACCGTTGATGGGGTCTTCGTTGCACGCTTCGTCTTCATCGTCATTGAACGATGCATAGATGTTGCATGGCCACTCCTCCCCACCACCCGAACCGGTCGCTAATTCATCGATCGGGTCTCCATCTCCGTCGTCATCGACCTGCAGGATTCCAGGAGCCGAATCCCCGTGTATGTCCGAGCCTAGATCTTCATCGACGCGTCCGTCGTCGTCATTGTCCGCATCGAGCCGTCCGTCCCGGTTTCGATCCAGTGTGGGATCGAGGGATACAGCAAGGATATTCAGTCGCGAGTTCTCGGTCCGGGATTCAGTCCGCGGATCGTCTCGTGTCGGAACGAACACCCTCTCGCTGCCACGCACGGCCGCGGACATTCTCGCCAACGCGAAAGCACCTTCGCTTCTCAGTTCGTCGCGCATGCGGCGTTCCTGGCGCGCGTCGTCCGCTCGAACCAGAACGGTGTTGAGGGAACCCAGGAGGAGTGCCCCCAGACTCAGGGACACCATCAGCTCGAGGAGCGTGAAGCCATGCGCTCGAGCGTTTCTGCGCGAAGCGAACGTTTTGCTCATTCACGACCCGAGATCGATTCCAGCGCGAAATCGGTTCCCTCGACCTCGACTCGAACCCACAAGAGGTCGTCGTCCTCGCCACCCAGCGGATCCGACTCGTCGAGTCCGTTGTAGGCGGCATCGAAAGGCCGAACGTAGACGAGAAGCCTTCCAACCAGACCGACATCTTCGCCAAATAATTGCCACCCGATGGTTCGCCTGAAGGAAGCCGGATCCGTTGTATCGGAAAGCGTCGACGAGGGTTGATCCTCCATCGCTATCCCCAAGAGGTAGTCGTATTCTTGACTCAACACGAAGTCCAACTTCTCGCGCAACAATATCGATCGCTGATGCTCGAACGCGTACACCCGGTCAGACCCAAGCCCGCCAATCAGCGCATCCAGTGCCGGCCCGATCGCAATCGCGAGCACCGCAGTCGCGACGAGGACCTCCATGTAGGTGAATCCCGCGCAGCGATTCGATCGCAGGTTCATGCAGAACACCACTCGAGCGTTTCGTGGTGCAGATAGACAGATACGCGACCTGTAACAGGATCGACCACGATCCAGTCCGCGGGTTCCTGCCCCACCTGAGTACCGATTGCGATGGCGACACCCATTTTCTGGCACTCGTCGAGGCGCGCATACGGACTCAAACTCGGGAGCTGCAGAGGAACCCCGTCCGAACCAAATGCCACGTTCAATGGTTCCACCGTCGGCCAAGTAGAAACGGTCTTCAACTTGCAACAGGGTCGGATCTCGTACGGCGTTCCCCAAAGCGGATGGTCGATCCCCGCCAATTGAATCATTGCAGGAACTTCCGCGCTTCCTTCGACTCGAAATACCGAAATCGGAATTTCAGCGTCGCCCTCTGGGTAGATTTCAAAACGAACACCGTGCGGAACCGCCGTTCGAATTGACTCGTCTCGCGCGTAGCGGACTGCACGGACTATTTCGCTGACGGAAGCCTCTCGAAGCTCAACCTCGTTGGCCCGATCGTCGGAGATCGCGAGGATGAAACCAGAACTCACCACACCGATGATGGCGGTGACCATGAGAAGTTCGATCAGTGTGAACCCGCGTTGGCGCATGTTTTGCTCACTGCCGCCGGCGGACCGATGTGGGCAGGATTCTCTCTAGAGGTGGTCGTAGGCCGTGTGGTTGGCGATGAATTGCCCCGTCTTGGCGTCGTACTTCCAGCCGCCATCGGTCCCCGACGCTACGAAGGTGTCCAGATTCCCGACGTTGATGACCTCGAGAGCATTCACGGTTCCGTTGGGGGACTTCGGATCGGGCGGAAGAACACGCTTTCGCAGGTAGGGGCCGTACTTGAAGACGTCGGTCTTCGTGGGGCTCGTCTGTCCTTCGTCGTTCGTATAGAGCGAAAGCTGATCGATGAAGTCGGTGTCTGTCGGAGGGCTTGCGGGCGTACCGTCGGCCGCCTTGTGTGCGGCTGGGTACTCACCGTGTTGCTGATAGTAGAAGTCGATGGCCGCCCGCATGTTTGCGAGGGTCGATTCCAGGGCGGAGTTCTTCGCGTCGTCGGTCGAGCTCACGAATTGGGGCACGATGATGGCGGCGAGGATGGATAGGATGATGACGACGATCATCAACTCGACCAACGTGAAGCCGCCGCGAGCACTTCGCAGCATTCGGTTCTCGGACATGACGCTCCCCCTTCCCGTGAAGGAATACTTGTGGTGATTCATCGACGAATTCGAGATTCCCCTTGAACGTAGGGGGCTTGCCTCGGGGGATGCCCAGTCCCGTCTCCGCGGAAACGCCTAGTGGACGGCCTTGGAAAGCTTGAAGATGGGGAGAATCAACGAGCTGACGATCACCCCGACCACGACACCCATCACCAGCAGCATGGCGGGCTCGGCGATCTTGGCGGCGGCGTCCAGGCGCCTGCGCCATTCCCGTTCGTAGAATTGCCCCACCCGCCCCATCACCGTCGCCAAACCGCCGGATTCTTCGGCGGTGGCGATCATCTGGGGTACCAGCGGGGGCAGAAAATCCGCCTCGCGAAACCCCTGGGAGATGCCTCGCCCCTGGCTCACGCGATCCTCGAGGGTTCCGATGAAATTCCGAAAGGTCTGCCCCTTGACGATCGACCGGCAGGAATACAGGGCATCCAACAACGGCACACCGTTTTTCAGCGATAGGCTCATGGCATAGAGGAACTGGACGAGCTGGTACTCGACCACCAGCTCTCGAACGAATGGGACCCGCAGCCAAATCCGATCCGTCGCCCCCTCCGATACGCGTGCCCAACGAACCGAGAGCGCCACCGTCACCGCGACCCCCCCGAGAACAACGGGCCAGTAGTGGATCAGAAAGTTGCTGAGTCCCATGAGAAGCCGCGTAATCAGGGGCAGCTCACTCCAGATCGATGTAAAGAGTTCGCTGAACTTGGGAAATACGAAGGTCAGCATGAAGACGATCACGCCGGTCGAGAACACGCTCAAGAAGGCGGGATATGCGATTGCGGAGGTCAGTGCACTGTTGAGTTCTTGAAGCTTCTCATCCATTTCGCGCAGCCGATCCAGCACCGTGTGTAGAAAACCACCTTCTTCACCCACTCCGACTAGATTGGTGTATGTGGGCGGAAAGTCGTCCTGATGTCTCGCCAGGGCAACCGAGAACGATTGCCCGGTCGCAACCGACTCCCGCAGATCGCCGATGATTCGGCGCAACTCCGTGTTGGAAGCCTGCTTTTCGAGGCTTTGAAGGCTTTCGTGAAGGGGATTTCCGGTTTCCAAGAGCAGCGCGAGACGTTCGGTGAAGAACATGCGATCGCTGGTGGAGAGGTGTTTTTGTCGGGCGAAGAGGTCTTCGAGTTTGATCGAAGACGCACCCGACGACGCGGCGTCGGCTGTGGTTTCGAGTTCGATGGGCATTGCGCCCTCCCCTAGCTGTTCACCACTCGGAGGATTTCCTCGATGGTGGTCTGCCCCGCCATGGCCCGTTTGATTCCATCGCCCAACAGGGTCTCGACCTTGTGGGCTTCCATGTAGTTTTCGAGATCCGTCTGCCCGGCGTTCGACACGATCAGCTCTTGGAGGCCCGGCTCGCATTCGAGAATCTCGTGAATCGCGATTCGGCCCTGGTAGCCCGAGTCGTAACAGCTCTCGCATCCCCGGCCGCGTGTCAGGCGGAGATTCTCCGTGTCCGGAACGCCATACTCCGCCAATGCGTCCGCGGGAACGGAATAGGTGGTCGCGCACTCGGGGCAGACCCGGCGCACCAGGCGCTGGGCCACGACACCCACCAGCGAAGAGGCCAGCAGGAACGGTTCGATCCCCATGTCGAGCATGCGCGTCACGGCGCCGACGCTGTCGTTGGTGTGCAGCGTGGAGAGGACGAGGTGCCCCGTGAGTGCGGCCCGCACGGCGATCTCCGCGGTTTCGCGCTCGCGGATCTCGCCGACCATGATGATGTCCGGATCCTGGCGTAGAACATGCTTGAGGATGCGGGCAAAGGTGAGGTCGATGTTCTCGCGCACCTGGTTCTGGGTGATGGTGTCGATCTGATACTCGACGGGATCCTCGATGGTGACGATGTTCTTCTCGTCGCTGTTGAGATGGTTGAGCCCCGCGTACAGGGTCGTCGTTTTTCCACTACCCGTCGGTCCCGTGACGAGCAGGAGTCCGTAGCTGCGCTTCAGCAGCTTCAACAGACGCGCGTGGTTGTCTTCGCGCAGCCCCAGGCGGTTGACGTCGAGAATGGCCTCGTTGCGATCGAGCACCCGCAGAACGATCTTCTCACCGAAGATTCCGGGTAGCGAGCTGAAGCGCAGATCCACGGTTCGCCCCTGGGTCGCGACCTGGATGCGACCGTCCTGGGGCAGGCGCCGCTCGGCGATATCGAGCTTCGCCATCACCTTCAAGCGCGAGACCAGCGCGGGGTGCACTTCGATGGGCGGCGTCATGGCGGTGTAGAGCACGCCGTCGATCCGAAAGCGAACCCGGCATTTAGTCCGCGAGGCTTCGATGTGGATGTCGCTGGCGCGGTCGCGCACCGCGCGTTGAATGATTCCGTTGAGCAGATTGACGATCGGGCTGGCTTCCGCCATCTCATCGATGGCGCCCTGGTCCTGCTCCGCACGCTCGACGAGTTCGAAGCCCTCTTCCAGATCCCCCACGAATTCGCTGAGGTCGTTGGTTTCCCCGTAGGCTTCTTCCAGCGTACGGTGGATCGCGTCGCTACAGGCGAGAACCGGCTCGACCCGGGACCCGGTGAGATCTTCGACGGTGTCGATGGTGGGAATCGATTGAGGATCGGCGGTGGCGAGGTAGAGAACCCCGCGAACGCGAAAGAGCGGCAATACGCCCAGGCGCTTGGACGCGTCGGCTTCCATCAGCGCCGCGGTCTCGGGATCGTAGAGCCCCGTCCGCAAGTGAATGAAGGGAACGCCCAGCTGCTCGCTCAGGGCTTCGAGCAGTTTCTTCTCCTCCAGCCAGCCCTGCTCGACCATCACCTGCGCCATGCGGCGTCCGGACTCCGCTTGAATCTTCAGCGCGCGTTCGATGGTTTCCTCGCTCACGAACTCGCGTTCGAGCAGGATCTCCCCGATGCGGCGCGAACTCGCAATGGACTGCACCGTCCTTCGCGCGATGATGCCCGAAACGCCGGAGTCGCCGAGGGACAACATGGTGGCGAGTCCCGTCAGACGGAAGACGTCGCGGACGGCACCGTTCGCATTGGCGACGGCGAGGCTGCCACCCTGGCGAGCGAGGGATTCGTAGGCGTCGAACAGGACTTCCAACGCGGCGGAGTTGACGAGCGGAACGCGGGCGAGGTCGAGGACGACGTGGATCTCGTCCGCTTCGACACACGAATCGAGCGCACCGCGCAGGCCCTGAATGCGGGCCTCGTCGTTCAGCGCTCCGGAGGGAATCAGCTGGGTCGTGACACCCGCGCGAAACCTTCCGACCGAAGCGCTGGGCTCACTCATCGCTCGTGTCGTGGGCGTTCGTGATGCGCAATAGCCAGCGATGGTCTTCTTCGCAGAGGCGCTCGAGGAGCGTGACGTAGTGCGGATCGAGCTGTGCCCCCGCTACCCGCTGAATCTCCGTCATGGCGGCCTCGTGGCTCAGCCCTGCGCGGTAGGGGCGCGAACTCGTAATCGCGTCATAGGTATCGGCCACGGAGATCAAGCGCGCCGTCGGCGGGATCTCGTTTCCCTTCAGCCCGTGGGGATAGCCGGAGCCGTCGAAGTTCTCCTGGTGGTAGCGGGCGCCTTCCCGCGCTTCCGGACTCAGGTCCTCGATGTGCATCAGGATCTCGTAGCTGCGCTCCGGATGAATCTTGATCATGGTGTATTCGTCGTCGGTCAAGCGTCCGGCTTTGCAGAGAATGGCGTCGGGGACGCCGACTTTGCCGACGTCGTGCAGCAACGAGCCCCAGGCCACCGCCTCCATGCTGTCCCCATCGAGCCCCGCCGCGCTGCCGATCTTGAGCGAGATCGCCTGGACGCGTTCCGAGTGCCCCCGCGTGTAGGGGTCCTTGGCCTCGACCGCTTCGATCAGCGCGCCCGCCATCTGCTGGCCGAATTTGCGAAGCTTCTCGAGCATCGCTCGGTTGCGCATCATGATGGCGGTCTGGTTCGCGATCACCTTGCCGAGTTTGAGGTCACCGTTGGAGAACTCGTTTCGCGAGCCGTGGCGAAGCAGAACCAACATGCCATCCACGCGGTTGCCGCCCATCACCGGACATGCGAGGCAGCGGAAATCCATGTTGATCAGCAGATAGCGCCGCCGCGGGTCTTCCAACTCGTTCAGGATCAGGGAAGAGCGACTGGTCGACACGAACCGGAACAGGTCGCCGCGCAGCTCGGTCAACACGAGATCCAGGTTCGGAATCGATCGCGTCAGATTGAGGCCGAAGAGCGGCGTCGGGCGTTCCGAGAGGACCAGGGCCGCAACGTCGACCCCGAGGTGTTCGGCGATGTTCTCCAGCAGGATCTGGGCGCCGGTGGGGTCGCGTTCGACCGCCAGACCCTGGCTTTCGAGGGAGTAGATCAGGTTGAGTTCTTCGTAACGCTCCCCCAGTTCGCTGGCCAGGTTGTCGAGTTCGCCGTTCAACGTGACCTCGCGCGCCATGCAGGCCGCGACATCCGCTAGCACCGCGCGGGCATCCCCCACGTCGGATTCGCTGTCGACCAGCAGAATGATCCAGCCGACGGGTTCCGGTTCTTCACACAGCACCGGGCTGCTGAACATCAATTTCCCGCTACCCACCGAACGCTGGGTGGACTCGGTCAGCAACACCACGGAAGGGTCCGTATCGGCGAGGATGCTGCGCAGCAACTCTTCCGCCGACGCATCCGCCGACCAGATCACGTCGCCGTCCCGATTCAGAATCGAAACGGGACCGACGTCGTTCGTCGCGCGTCGTGCCAGGTGGCCGAAGCGATCGAGGTTGATCTCTTTCAGGGTAACGGCGGTCACGCGTCCTCCGCGTTCCGTTTTTCGAGGCCCTCTTCGATCTGGGCAATCAGCTTGCGAAGGCTCACGGGCTTCTCGACGAAGTCGACGTTCGAGAGATCCTTGGGCCATTCGCGATGCTGTTTGCCCGGGCGACCGGTCACCACGAAGATGGCCGGTTGGTGGAAGAGTTCCCGACGCACGGCCTCACACAGCTCACGCCCCGTCATGCTGGGCATGTTGATGTCGGTGACCAAAACGTCGAACTCCCGCGCCCGCAGGATGTTGAACGCCTCCTGGCCGTTGGATGCCGCCTCGACCTCGTGGCCCGCGCCTTCGAGTCGAAGCTTCATGACCCGAACCATGTGCGGTTCGTCGTCGACGATGAGGATTGAAGCCATGGCTAGAGGGCCTCCTTCACGAGAGCAGGGGTCTTGGTGAACACGATCGAAAACGTCGAGCCTTCTCCCGGGGTGCTCTCGACTTGCAGCGTCCCCCCGTGGAGCTCGACGATTTCTTTGGAAAGCGAGAGCCCGAGTCCATGACCGCTGCGCCGTTGGACCGCACCGTCATCGGATCGGAAGAACTTGTCGAAGACGCGACCCAGATCCTTCTCTTCGATTCCGATGCCGGCGTCGCGAACCGAAATGATCAGGCGTTCCTGGGTCTCTTCAGCAAGCAACGTCACGTGCCCCCCGGCGTCGCTGTATTTGATCGCGTTCGTGAGGAGGTTGTTGAGCGCCACCCGAAACAGGTCTTTGTCGAGTTGGATCGCGCTGATGGTCTCCGGCACTTCGAAATCGAAGGTGATGCCCGCGAGTTTCCCGCCCCGGGAAATGTTCTCCAAGGCATCGTGGAGGAATTCGTGCAAGCGAACGCGTTGGCGGTCGAGTGTCATCACCCCCATCTCGATCTGCGCGACACTGAGGAGTGTGCTGACGAGGGTGGCGAGTCGTTCGATTTCGTCCTGAATCACGTTGCAGGCTTCGATGCGGAAGCCCGCGGAATCGCCGTCTTTCTCGAGCAGGGTTTCGTTGTAGCTTCCGATCACCTGAAGCGGTGCTTTCAGCTCGTGGGCGACGTGGGTGATGAATTCCGCCTGAGCGCGTTTCTCGAGCGCGGCCGCTGTCGCGTCTCGCACCACCACCAGGATGCCCCCGATTCCGCCCCCCTGGCGTCCCATGGTCAGGGGGTGCACGCTGACGGCGATCCTCGAATCGGGTTGCCCATCCGGCGAGAACCAGAGCGTATCGGCCCGGCGCTTGCGCGGAGAAGAACCGCGATAGGCGCTCAAGAACTCGACCACTTCCCGACTCGTGCACCACTCTTCCGCAGTCTTGCCCAAGACGTTCTCGGGCGGAACACCCAAGAGCGATTGCAATTTCGCGTTGGCGAAGGTCGTGGAGCCGGCTTCGTCGATCAACAAGGTCGCATCGGGCAAAGTGTCGAGCACCGCTTCGATGCGGGATTTCTGGTAGGCGAGTACTTTGGAGGCCGCATCGGAATCGCGTTGTTGCCGTTCGAGATCGCGCACGCGCTCTTCCGTGGACTGGACGTAGCCGTTGAGTGCCGTCACCAACTCGCCCAGTTGACCGGGCCCCGTCAACGTAACCGCGCCCTCGCAATCGCCCCCCAGGCGGGTGCGAATCTGGGAGCAGGCTTCGCTGATGGGACGCAGCTCCCGGCGAATCAAAAAGAACGCGAGCGGCGTCAACAGAAAGACCGGCAGCGCAAGCATCCCAATCATGGGGAGGTCGGCCAGGGTCGGGCCCCACCCGGGCTGCCGGAACCCGATCCGCACGTGAGCCACGCGTTCTCCCTGGGACAGGACGGGTGCGTAGAACTCGAGGACCGAAGCCCCATTCGACGCCACGAGTTCGCGCTCCCCAACCCAGGATGCTGGGTCCGGGGGGAGATGGGCCTGCGGGGTAACGATACCGGGTGCGACGACTTCGCGAAGAACCGATCCCGTTTGATCGACCACGACCCCGTACGCGAAATCGGAATCCGCGTGAATGGTGCGAACGATCTGCAGTGGACCGCGCTGCGTGGAATCGGGAACGAGCTGTTCGATCGGAATATTGGAGAGCAAACGAACCAGGCTGACGCCCTGGGTTCGGTTGCGCTCGGCCTGAACCACGCGATCGGATCGGATCATGAGCCCGGCGATGACAGCGATGACGGAGAGTGAAGCTGCGATCAGCAGCCACCCATAGCGTTCGTCCTTCGCAGACTCGCTCACCTGCATACACCGGTCCTTCGACACCGTCAGCGCCCCAAGAATCACACGCAACGCGAGGAAGTTCTGGGGGGTTTGGACAGACTTCGTCCATCTATATCGGTTGCGTTGACCGGGAGTCTTGAGCCCGCGTTGCGCGTGGCGCGCAACACCGGAAATGGACTAGGGGCTTTGGGGGAAACGGCTTCAGGAGAAGGCTTCGGGCGATTGGAGACCACGCCCCATGAAGTCGGCGAAGTTGTCGTAATAGAAGCGCTGCTTCTGAAGATCCGAGAGTGGCTCCATGTTTTCCTCGAAGCGCTTGATGGGGTTCCGTCCCCCTTCCACGTGGGGGAAATCCGACGAGAACAGACATACGGAATCCCCGGAATTCTCGATGATCCACCCCACATCTTCCGCGGGATAGGGGGTCGCGCAAACCTGGCGTTTCACGAATTCCGAAGGTCGGAGCGACAGGGCCTGCAAGCGGTCTTCTCGGCGGCGGAAGGCGTCGAAGGCCGAATCCATGAAGCGCATCCAGCTCGGCACCCAGGAAGCTCCCTGCTCGATGACACCAAAGCGCAAATCCGGAAAGCGATCGAGTACGCCGTCGAAGATCAAGGTGGCGAGGGTCTGCATGGGGGCATTGGGGATGGCCATGTAGTCGACGGAGCGGAAATTCTCATCCCCTCCGTGAAAGTCCGGTACCGGCGGACCTCCGTTTTCGAAATAGGTTTCGTCGAGCAGCTTCCCGTCGGCGAGGCGGTGGCCCCCACCCACGTGAAACACGATCGGAAGGCCGGCCTCCTGGGCCTGGGCCCAGACCGGATCGAGGTCGCGGTGACTCGGAGCGTGGCCGCGCGGGCAACCGGACGGAACCAACAGCGCGCGACACCCCATCTCGATCACTTCCTCCGCCATGGCGCGCGAACGCGCAAAATCGCGCAAGGGCACGTAACCCGTTCCCAACAATCGCGGGTCCGCGGAGCAGAAATCCTGCATGGCGCGGTTGTGGGCCCGCGCGAAACCGTAGGCAAAGTCCACGTCGTCTCCGCGTTCCGCGGCGAGCAGGCGCCCATTGACGAAGGTATTGAAGATCAGCTGACTCTCGAAGCCCAACAGGTCCAGGGCCAGCGGACGATCCTCTTTGAGGAACGAACCCGTAGCGGCCCAGTTCTTGCGCTGCATGAGTTCCGCTTCATCGCGGGCGCGATATTCCGGATCCGCGTGGCGGGCGCGAAATTGCTCGATGAGCTTGTCTTCTCCCGGCTTCACGGAGGCGACGAAGACCGGCGGAAGTTTCTCGCGAATCTCCGGATCCGCGTGAGCGCGAAACCAATCCGGGGTTTCCATGAAATGCGCGTCGGCGTCGTGGATGGGACGATGGGCGTAGGGCATGATCGGAGCCTCCACCGCGCAGCGTATCACGACCGCCCGGAGCCAGCCTCAGCCTATTCGCGCGCTCTGCCCCCCGTCCACCGGCAGCACCGCGCCGGTGATGAACGCCGCTTCGTCAGAAGCGAGGAACAGCGCCGCGTACGCGGTATCCCAACCCGTCCCCATCTTCCCGCCGAGCGGCACCAGGGCATCCCGCGCGCGCACCAGGTCGTCTTTCGCCACACCGGTCTGACGCGCAATGCCTTCGATCGCCATGGGGGTATTCATCAGTCCCGGCATGATGGCGTTCACGCGGATGTCGTACTTCGCGTTGCCGAGGGCCAGGGAATGGGTCAGTGCGTTGACGCCGGCCTTCGAGGTCTTGTAAGCCAGGATCCCCACGGAACAGACCGCGGCCACGGACGAGATATTGATGATGCAGCCGCTGCCCTGGTTCCGCATCACAGGCAGCGTGTGCTTGCAGGTCAGGAACATGCTCTTCAGGTTGACGTTGAAGATGTGGTCCCAGGATTCTTCCGTTAGGTGGGTCGGACCGCCGTCGCCCTGGCCGGTTCCCACGTTGTTGTGAAGAATGTCGATGCGGTTCCAGGCTTCGCTGCACTTCGCCACGAGCGCCGCGCAATCCGCAGCCCGGGTTACATCCGCCTGAAAGGGCAGGCACTCGCCCCCTTCGTCGCGAATCAGCGCTGCGGTTTCTTCGGCGGACTTCAGATCGCGGTCCACCAACAGGACGCGCGCCCCTTCCCGCGCGAACAGAATCGATGTCGCGCGTCCGTTGCCAATGGTTTCGCCCGGCGTCTGTCCGGCGCCGATCACGATCGCGACCTTATCCTCGAGTCTCATTCCCATCTCCCCGTCGAACGCCCGAGCCCGAACTCAACTCGGTCCGTGGGCGATGAATCGGATTCGGGCGCCGGAATCGGCTTCGCCCACCTCGTGCGATACGAGACAGCGCGCCTGGTCGACGCCGTACTCCTCCACCAGACGCGTGCAAACGACTTCCGCACGCGAAAGCGCCAGAGCGGCGCGTTTCTTCTCCTTCACCTGCTCGCGCTCGACGGCCCCGATCCCGCCTTCGATCTCGAAGCCCAGCCCCGGCCGCGCCTTCAGCAGCGCCGCGAGTCCGCGGAAGCGCGCTTCTTCGCCCTCCAGGAGTTCGTCCTTCCTTTCTTCGAAGCGAATGGGTTCGAGCGACGTGGGCGGAGCCGCGCCGCCGCCGGGGATTGCGGCGCCCACGAGCTGCAGGGGCGAGCTGATGGCCCCCACCAAGGCCTGACGCATGGCGTTGGCGGCGATCGTCCCAACCCCGGTGTCGACGCCGGATTTCCCGAACTTGAGCGGCACCGAAAGCCGGATCTTGCCCTCGTAGTCGCGCAACAGCGCGAGCGCCAAATCGAGGGGCATGCCCAGGCTATCGACGAAAGAGGTGCCGCCTTCGGCGCTCGAAGAGAGATCGAGATCCGCCAGCACCAGGTCGTTCTCCAGATCGAAGTCGGAGTCTCCGGAGCGGATCGTGCTGTCGAGCGAGAACGTTCCGCCCCCCACCGAATATCCCGCAGCGGATTGCGCGTACGCGCTGAAAGCCACCAGGTCCAAATGGTCGACCAACAACGCGAGTTCCCGAGTGCCAGCGCCCACGTCCCCACGCAATGCGAGCGGGGCCGGTCCGGGCAATTCGGCTTTGACGTCGATTCCCGTGGCGCGCGGCGTCGACGGAACCAGGTCGCGCGCCTTCACGGAGATGTCGCGTACCGCGGTCCGAAACGGCGGTGTCATGGATTCGTCGGCGAACTCGACCGAGCCACCTTGGATCGCGACTTCCCCGAGTCGAATCTGGGGATCGGGCACCTGCGGCGCACTCTCGAGTTCGGGCGCGGGGGCTTCGGAACCGGGCTCCGAAAACGAGGCAAGCAGGTCGTCCAGGCCGGTCGCGGGCAAGGCGTAGCGCAGTGCCGGTTTCGTGAGACGGACCGACGTCAGGTCGATTCCGACCGCTTCCGCGGGCCTGCCCTCCACGGGGATCGGCACGCGGAATTCGGCGATCTCGATTGCGAGCGACTCCCAGGCGATTCCGATTCGCTCGTCCGGGCCCATCAGCGAAAGGTCATCGACCGCCGCGCGGCCGCTGAATCGAATCCTCGGTCCCGCTTCCTGTGCGGGATCGTCCAGCAACCGTACGGAGACATCGATTTCGCCGGAAGCGCGACAGGAACGCACCCAAGCACCGATTTCAGGGTGGGCGGTCAGTGCCACGATGGGTACGGGCAGCGCATTCCAGGTGAGCTTTCCCTCATAGTCGAGCGTCCGGGGACTGAATGCACCGACGAGTTGTAGGCTCCCTTCACCGACTTCCCCGAACACTTCCAGGGGAAAGGAATCGCCCGACGCGCTGTCGAAGGCGTGCGCCACAATCCGCCATTGGGACTCGAGAACCTGGTCGTCCGCGAGCACCAGAAAATCCGCCTGTCGGATTTCGAGTTTGTCCACGCGCAGGGGAATCGCTTCGCCGACTTCTTCGGGCGGTGTGGGCGATGCCGCTTCGATCTCCGGCGGACCGGATTCGCCCGCGAAGGCGATTCCCGCAAACTCCAAGTCGCGCCGCACGCGAAAGTGCGGTCCGTCGACGTCGAGCGCCTCCACCGAGAGCGCACCCTGTTCGAAGCGGAGACCGTCCAGCGTAAGCCCGCCGAGCGCAAACTCCAGTGGAACGGCGTCGTCCGCGCGGTTGACCACCGCCCGGGCGTCGCGGATCTTCAACGCGTCGATCCAGATCGGCCAGCCCGCGTCGTCTTGCGCGGGCTCACTGGGAGCAGGTTCGGTTTCCGCAGGCACTTCCACGGGAATCCGAATCCGCCCCGCTTCGTCCTGAACGAAACGCAGCGCGGGTTCCCGAAGCTCGACTTTCCGAACGTGCACGCGACCCAATGCCAATTCCCACCAGGAGAGCCAGACCGCCGCTCGCCGGGCGGCGAAGAGCGCCTGGCTCCGCTCGATGGGTTCCTGACCCGGAGGCGTCGACGCGAGAATCACATCCTCGAGCTCCACACCACCGCGCAAGAACGCGAAATCGACATCGCCGATCTCCGCCTGCAACCCCATCCCGCGACCGATCCCGTATTCGATGCCACGCGCCGTCGCCCAGGGAAGAAAGGCGCGCAACGCGAGCAATACCGCGACGATCGCGATCCAGCGACGCACCGACTTGCGCTGCCACGGCGAAATTTGAACCGATTCCTTCAAGAGCCCCCCCTTGCCCGCGAATCCTATCCCACCTTGGCGACGAACTTCAGTCCGTCGCCTCCCCTAGGGGCCACCCTGCTACGTCGACCGCATCGGGCCTCGCGGCCCACCTCGCCGAATGAGCCATACGCTTCGGGTCGACCGCGCAACCCGGCGAAGCCCCACACACTTGATCCGTACCCGGCGCGCCCTAGGATCCGCTCGATGGTGACCACTCCCGCAGGGCTCGTTCGCGACCGCACGCTACTCGCGCTCAGCGCCGTGTTGCTGCAAATCCCCTTCCTTCGCCTCGGCCTCTCGCACTTGGACGAAGGTTCCGTGCTCGCCATCGCCGACAGTCTGCACCGCGGCGAGGTGCTCTACGGAAACCGACTCACCCACATCTCGCCCGTGACCTTCGAACTGCTTGCGGGCTTCTTCGATGTCTTTGGCGCAACGCTCCTCACCGCGCGTTCGTTCCAAGCGCTGTGGTTCGTGGGTTGCGTGGTGCTGGTGCACGAAATCCTGCTGCGGGTCGTCCCGCGGCCCTGGGCGCTCGCCGGGGGCATCGCGGTGCTGGGAATCAAATCCTTGGCATTTCCATTCTGGACCGTCGCCAATTATTCGCAGCTCGCCCTGTTCCTGTGCCTGGGCTCCGCGTACGCGGCCATGCGGTACCTGGAAAACCATCGCTTCACTTGGCTCGCGGGCGCGGGACTCGGTATCGGGTTGACCCTGGCGACGAAACAAAACCTGGGCGCCTACCTCTCCATCCTTCTAGCACTCGCCGTCGCTTTCGATGCGATCTACGAACGCGCTTCCATTCCCAGAACGGCGGGACGCCTCGGGCTGCTGGTTTTCACCGCTTGCCTTCCGGTCGCGATCTTGCTCGGCCGCTTCGCCTACCTGGGAACCCTCGACGGATTCCTGGAACGGGCGGTGTTCGGCATCTTTCAACTCCCCGGCTCCTACCGGCTACCGCTTCCGAGCTTGCGCCTTTGGGCTTTTCAACTCGAGGAAATGGGAACCCTTTCCTTCACCTATTTCCCGGTGGCGATCACCCAACTCTCCTGGCAGGGCGAGTTGAATCTCTATTCGAGAGCCACGGTCTTCGCGATCGAAACGGCGGTGAAGCTCATCTACTACGTCCCGGTGCTGTCCATGGGGGCCGCGTGCGTCTTCCTGGTTCGCGATGGGCGCCGCGGACTCCCCCGCGAACGCTGGAGCCCCCAGGCGCTCCTCGCGCTGTTCGCCGCCATGGCGTTTGCGAGCATGTTGTACCGACCCGACTGGATTCACCTGACAAACGTGTACCCCGTGCTCCTATTGCTGTGCGTGTGGGTGTTTCATCGCTTCGTCGTCCATTCCCGCTGGGCGCGGGTCCCGGTGCTCGGGCTCGCCAGCCTTTGGATCGCCGCGGCGCTGGGATGCGGGTACGCGATTTTCCGAACCCACACGACGCCCTTCGAAACGCCGGCGGGAAAGATGATCCTCACCCCGATCGACGCCGAGAGCATCGCACCGCTACTCGACTTCCTGGAAACGCGCCCGGCCGCGGAACCGATTCTGATCTTTCCCGCCGAACCGGTCTTCTACTTCCTCGCCCGACGCCCGGTTCCCATTCGCTTCGAACACATCATGCCCGGCCTGTTGCTACCCGGCGACGACGCGACCTTGGCGGACGACCTGGCACGGGTCGACCGCGTCATCTTCAATCCCCACATCTTTCCCACGGTTTCCGTTCCCGTCACGGATTTCGCACCGCGGCTGGTGCAAACCCTGGCGACGGATTTCGAAGTCGAACGGGTCTTGAGCCCGCGCGCGATCGTGCTGACGCGCCGCGACCCCGCGCCGGATCGATTGGAAACGCGTGTCGACTTCTGGTCCGAATTCAATCCCACGGCCTACCCGGCGATCGACGAAGACCTGGACAAACAGGTCCCCAAGGCCTGGCCCCGCAGCATCGAACGCACGACCTGGTTGATGTATCGCGTCATCGCCACGCCCCTGGACATCGATCGCGAAAGCGCCTGTGTGGGGGTGCGCCACAGCGTCGAAACCGGCGATCGACTGGCGTTTCGTCCGGCGTTCCATCCCGGCTCCTGGAGCGGGGCCTTGCTCGCACCACCCGGGCTCCCGGTCCGCTTTCGGATCGAGATCCGCACGCCGTTCAAAACGCCCCGCATCGTCTATGAATCCGAGCAGATCGCAAATCCCATGGGTGACGAACGCGAAATCGACCTGGCCCCGTGGACGGGCAAGAACATCGGCGTGCGCTTCTGCGCCGAGTTGGTGCTCCCGGAAGAAGACCCCAGCCCCAAGACCTACCTCGCCGTCGGGTGGGCGGAACCTCGGATCGTCCGCCGGCGCTGAATCCCCTACCCTGCCGAACTCGGCAAGGGGGGACCGTTGGAAGAGACTCCGCGAAATCGGCCGCTGCACACGCGCTCGCTCACCATCATCGCCACGCAAGCGGATGAAACCCACTGGCGCGTGCGCGGGGATGTCATCGACCTGCGCAAATGCAGCTTCGTCCCCATGATCGCCGACCTGCAACCGGCCGGAATCATCCACCAGATGACCATCGACGTCCGTGTCGACACGCAGACCCGGCGACTCGAGTCCCTCGAAACCCAACAACCCTTCGTCGCGATCGAGTCGAATCGCGAGACCGACGGAGAGTGTTGTCGCGACCCCGCGCCGAGGCTGCAGAGTCTGGTGGGGGAGGCCTTCGACGACCGGTTCCTGGGGCGCCTGACGGAAACCTTCGGTGGACCCCGCGGTTGCTCCCACTTGCTGACGCTGTTTCGTTTGATGGCCTCGACGATTCCGCGTGCGCTCGATTGTGAAGCGGCCCTCCAGACCCGACGAAACGCCCCGCGCAAAGCGGGCGAAAATTTGTTTCGCCGTTCCGCATTCATCGATGGAACCTTGACCGAAGACGACCGGATCGGCTTGACGGTTCAACTGGCGGACTTTCACGCTCACGCGGATGCGCTGGTCGACCATCCGTTGGAACGCCTGGCGGAACAGACGGAGGTGCTCGCCCGCACGGTGATTCGTTTTCCCGCCAACCGCCTGGAAACCCTCCAGGCGATGCGGCGCACCCGATCCTGGGAGAGTCTCGGTACCGCGACCTGGACGGACGAGAGCGCGCGCTTCGCTCCCCTTGCGGGCTCCCTCATCATTCCGGGACTCGCCCGCGCGCTGCGCCAGATTGCGGGGGGACCCAACGACGCGGTGCTACTCGACGCCCTGCTGCAACTCGCTCCCGGCTACATCCAGGTTCTCGCCGCCGTGACCGAACGCTGGTTCGCGCGCGACAAGCAAGCGGATCCATCGAACACCGAGGGGCCTGCGGTCGCGACGGTAGGGGGCATGCCGGATTCCTGTTACATGTGGCGCAAGGAAGGCCCCCTCACGCGCGGGCGCCTCGGACCGCCTCCCGCGGCGACCCCCTAGCGGCGCGGGGTTCCTTGCATGAGCCGACCCGCCATGCCGGAAGGAAACGATCCTTCGAACGAGCGAACGGGCGCGATCGTGGCGATCCTTTCGTTCTCCGTTGCATTCGCGGTTCTCCTCTATCCCGCGCTACTCCGGAAAATCTACCTTCACAGTGATCTTTTCGATTACGTCCTGCCCATTCGTCACTTCTACGCCCAGGCCCTCGCCCGCGGCGACGAATTCCTCTGGTTCCCGAACTTCTTCTCGGGCTTCTACCTGCACGGCGATGGGCCGGGGATGTATCACCCCCTCAACCTGATCAGCTATGCGTTTTTGCCCTTCGACGTCGCGTTCAACTTCGAAATTCTCCGCAACTACCCACTGATCCTGCTGGGAACCTACGCGTTCCTGCGACGCTGGGCGCTTCCGCGCGACGCAGCGCTCTTGGGTGGCGTGATCTTTTCGCTCGCGAGCTTCAATCTGCTGCATCACATGCACACCACGGCGATTGCGATCGTGGGCCACATGCCCCTGCTCCTGCTCTGCATCGATGTCTGCATGCGCAGCGACGACGCCCGCCGTCGACGGCTCGCGTGGCTCGGTGTTGCGCTCCTCACCGTCTCTCAACTCCTGCTCGGTTACACGCAATACGTGTTGTTCTCTTCGCTCGCCGAAGGCGGCTACGCGATCTTGCTCGCGATCCGATTGCGCCATCCGCGCCCGCTGCCCTGGCTCTTGATCGCGAAGCTTCTCGCGATCGTCGGGGGGAGCGTGCAACTGTTGCCGACCCTCGAAGCGCACTCCCTGTCCATCCGATCCGCGGCGGGTTCCGGTTTCCTCCACACCTGGTCCCTCCACCCCCGAGATCTGTTGCAGTTCTGGGCGCCCTATTGGCTCACGGAGCGGGTCCCCATCGGTCACATCTTCGCGGTCTACCTGGGTTCCGCGGCGCCGGTCCTGCTGTTGTGGCTTTGGGGAAGTCGCGCCTGGACGGGTTCGCGCCGCCCCCTGGTCGTGGGAGCAACCATCCTGGGCGTATTGGCGTTGATTCTCGCCCTGGGAAAACACGCCTACCTCTATTCGCTTCAGACCCACATCCCCATCGTGGGTTGGTTCCGCGCACCGGCGCGCTACGTGGTCCTGGTCCACTTCGCAATCGCGATCCTCGCCGCCATTGCGTACGCAGACCTGGGAACGCGTCGGCGCCGCGTTCCCGGATTTCGCCAACTGGCCTGGCTCACACCCGTGGCGCTGTTGAGCGTGGCAACGGCCTTCGCTGTGGATCCACTCTCCCGCTTCACGCGGGAAGCGTTTTCCGTATTCGACCGGGCATCGCCCCTCGCCGTGGCGACAGGTCCCGCCCTCGCGCTCGCGGCTCTCCTGTTGGTGGTGGGCGCCGCGCGCGGGTCGCGGGCGGCGCTTTGGCTCCTCATCCCCTTCACCGTGGCCGACCAGACCGCCTTCGGCATGCGCCAGATGTTCTCGCGCCCGCCGGAACGCCTGGATCGCATCGTCGAACGCCTCGCCACGCCGGAAGAGAATTCGGAACACCGGTTGAACTGGGGACTCACCGCCCTGAGCGTGAAGGGCGCGCGCCTGGCTGGTGGGTACGCGACCCTCCGCCCCGAACGCGTGTTACCCGTCGGCGCGCGTTTTCCGCCGAGCTACGCCCGAACGGGAGAGATTCCGGAGGCAACCCTCGCCGCCATGCGACTCGCGGGCGTCGCGTACTACTTCACGGATGGAGTCCGCTACCCCGAAGCCGGGGCAGACCCGCCGAAGTGGCGCGCGGTTCCCGACCCCATGCCGCGCGTGCGCATGGTCGCCCAATCCAAACGCGCCAAGAGCGTCGCCCGCATGGCGACCCGGATCGACGTCCGCCGGGTTGCCATCGTCGATTCGCGTCTGTCCCTCGTCGACGGTCCGCTTGGCGAGGCGCGCCTGCTACGCGACCGGCCGGGCGATATCGCGGTGGCGACCCAAAGCGAAACGAGGCAGCTACTGATCCTCTCCGAAGCCCATCACCCGGGTTGGCACGCCAGACTCGATGGCGCGCCGTGCCCCATCGAGCGCGTCTACGGCGATTTCATGGGTTGCGTGGTCGAAGCCGGTTCGCACGAAGTCACGTTCCGGTTTCAACCCGACAGTATCCGCTGGGGAAAATTCGGTTCGGTAGCGGGCGTCGCGCTCGCCCTCCTGGGCTTCGCTTTCGCATCGCTCCGCGCAAGGTCCAACACGACGTAGCCAACCGCACGGATCCCCTGCCGCACTTCGCCCGGAATATTGGGGCAGAGGGCCTGAAAGGCCCCTGCCCCAACCCGGATCCATCAACCTCCCGTCGGCTGGCACACGCACACGCCGAAGCGATCTGGCCCACAGGATTCCTGATCCGGGCATTCCCCGTCGCAGGCCGGCCCGCTATCGCCACACGAGACACTCGGCCCAACACACGAGCAGCCCGTCCCGTCCGTCTGACAGACCTCCCCGCTCGGGCACGCGCCATCGCAGGCGGGGGCCGTCAAACCGCAATCACAACCACAACTCACCTGCGGATGGCTGGTCGGTTCCCTGCGGTTGCCGGCACCAAAGTTGAACTTGACGTTCGACCCCATACGAATCTTGACGTGACGCGGCGCCAGATCGGGAAGCGAAGTCAGCGGGATCATGCAGGGCGACGTGGTGCAGAGCGACGACAGATCCTGGAAGCTCTTTAGCGCCAGATCGAGTCTGAGTTCGCTCAGGGGCGTCGCAAGGAGTTCCTCCTCCACGATCTCCGTGATGGCCTCGGCAATCGGATTCACGCACGCCGACGATGTCGCCACGATGGCGACCTGGGATAGCTGGCCGGTGCGGTTGGCCAGATGGAAGGTGTTGCGCCGTTCGTGCCCCGGACCGGCGTACCAAACCCACAAGGGTCGCTCGCAGGTGGCGTCCATGGCAAAACGGACACTGAGCTGAATCTCACACGTCTGCGAGAGCAATGCGCGCAAGTCTCTCCCGGTAATCGGCCGCGTACCGCCGAGCTTTTCACCGATGCGCGTCCGGATCGCGCGACTGAATCCGGAGGCTTTGGCGGTTACGGGAATCGAGATCGAAAAACACTCGTCCACGTGCGCGTAATGGGAATCCTTTTCCGTCCGGCAACCGGGAACGGGCGGATTCCCACCAGCGATCACCTCGCAAGCGCGTGCGGACGCGCAATCACACGGGCCGTCGGCCGCTCCCGCATCCCCTCCGACCCACATCAAAAGGATCGCCAAAAGACCGCATTGGAAGCCACGAGAACCCGAAAAACACCGGAACCAAGACCAACGGCAGCTCATCTTCACCCCCCAATTTTGGCTGCACCCGTGAGCATTCGGGCGCGCCATCGCAATCTAGCGACTGAAAGCAAAATCGTCGGGTGCGCTTTCGGATGGGCCCCACTCTTCCCTACTCTTGACTCCCCATGAATCACACCGAATCCACATCCGAAGCCGTCACCCGGGGAATCCGCGTACAGGTTCGCGCCCGCTACAGCCCCGACCACTCCAACCCCGAACGCTCGGCCTGGTTCTTCCTCTACACCATCCGGATTCGCAACGAAGGTCCAGAAACGGTCCAACTGCGTACCCGGTACTGGCTCATCACCGACGGCACTGGGCACCGGGAAGAAGTGCGGGGACCGGGCGTCGTGGGGGAGGAACCGATTCTCGCGCCGGGAGACGAATTCGAATACACGTCGGGATGCCCGCTGCCGACACCCTTCGGGACCATGGAGGGCAGCTATCGCATGGAGGTCGGCAGAGACGAAGCCTTCGACGTGCGGGTCGAGCGTTTCGAATTGAAGCAGTCGACCTCGCTCCACTGATCGAACCGCGGACTATCGGAACAGAGTAGAGTCGAACGCCTCGTTGCGAAACGCATTCCACATGCCGGGAACCTCCAAGAGGTGGAGGATCACGGCGCTCGCGAGCGCCAGGGGAACTTCGTACCAACGCACGTCGAGGTGTCGGGCGGATCGACACACTTCGAAAACCCGCCGCGCGGTTCGGTAGGCCACCATGGCGGGAATCAACAGCGGCCCGATGCGAAGCAGTTTCGAAAAACGCAGTTCCGGATCCACCCGCCGCATGGCCACGACGCTGTAACCCAGCTGACGCCGGTATTCCCGCTGAGTGGACCACCCGTCCCACCAGTGGTGAACGGTCATCCGAGGGTCGAAGAGCAACCGATGCCCCAGGCGGCGAAGTTTCTCCCCCTGGAGTTTCCCGGCGAAAAATGAAACTTCTTCGTGGAGCGGGTGTTCGAGGTAAACGGATCGCCGGTAGGCGCAATTGTTGTTCGAAACGAACGTCGATTCGCGAATCCGATTCGAATCGATCTGCGCGCGGTCCACCAGACCCAGAATCCGCTGGCTGCGACCATTGCCCGCGTAGCGGGTTCGACCGCTCACCACGGCGACGTCGGGATGTGCGCGCAATGTCTCGACCGCTGCCGCGAGCCAACCGGGCGCCGGCACACAATCCGCATCGACGGAGGCGACGAATTCAGCGCGCGACGCGCGGACCCCTGCGTTCTTCAGCGCATTGGCGGAATTCGCCTTCGCGAACAGGATGCGGAGTCCCGGCAGGATCGCGGTCAGATCCGGGGGAACGCGGTCTCGATATTGCGCGTCCTCGCAGTAGAGGAACTCCACAGGCTCATCGAACTCGAGTTTCGCCATCGCGCGGAGCGTCCGGCGCAGTAGATCCCAACCCCGGTCTTGTCCGGGCGCATAGTCCGAAACGATCAATACGCTGACAGCGGCCTCGCCTTGCGTCATGCGACTGCTTTCCCCGCGCGATAGATCTCGACTCCGCGCTTGGCTACGTTCGCGTGGGACCAGGACGTCTCGGCCAGCTGACGCGAACCGTCGGCCAGCTTGTTTCGCAATGCCGGATCTTCTGCCAACGCGAGAACCGCATCCGCCAGCGCCTTCGCATCCCCGGGCTCGACGATCAAACCCATTTCGCTGGACTCCACGACCTCGGAAATGCTTCCTACGCGCGTGGCGACGACGGGTTTCCCGAATACCGAGGCGAGCGCCAGCACGCCGCTCTGCGACCCCTCGTAATAGGGCAACGCAACCACGTCGGAATCCAAGAACAGCTGCGCGGTCTCCAGGTCGGGAATGAACCGATCGAGCCATTGGATCTTGGCTGTGGGCGCCGCTTGCTGGCGGGCACGCGCGAGCGCGGGCCCGGAACCGGCGACGACGAACTGAACATCGGCGCGCTGCTGCGCAACGCGCTGTTCGCAGCGGACGAGCTCCGGAATCCCCTTGTAGGTGAGCATGCGACCGAAACAAAGGACGCGAAGAAAATCGTCCTTTTGGGGTGTCAAGGAACCTGCGAGTTCGCGATAGCGCAACAACACCGGATGCGGCGCTTCGAAGACGCGACCCAATTCGAGCGGCAGCTCTTCGGCAATGCGATCTCGCAAGGCTCGCCCATGCACGACCACCGCGTGGGACTTCCGCGCCCCCCAGCGGACGAGGGAGTGGGGAACTTGTGCCGATGGGGCATCTCCTCGATGAGGACGAACATCGTGCACCGTGGTGAACGACCGCGCATTCCCGAGACGTTTCGCCAGCGCGCCAAACCAGAAGAACGTCGGACTCAAGTTGTGGACGATTTCCGGCGATGTCGCACGGATCGCCCGGGCCAGCCTCGGCAGAAACGAGGCATTGCGAAGACTGCGCATACGCGGCCACGCGAACACCCGAAGATCGACTTCGGGCTTCACGAACGGCGTGTAGCGGGCCATCTTGGGGCGCGACGCGAAGAGCGTCACACGACACAGCGACGAAAGCGCGTTCGCGTACTCAACCGCGTAGTCTTCGAGGCTGTAGGCAATCAGGGCGACCCGCATCCGCCCATTATGGAGTGGATCCCAGAGGGGTCAATCGCTCCGCCCTACGGTCGCTCCGCTCGAGCGGCCGGGTCGACGCAGGCGTAGCTCGCCCAGTGGTCACCAATGCGCAACTCGTCGTTGAACAGCCCGCGATTGCGCTGGGTATGATAGAGGCCCCACTTGAAGTAGAGCCCGCGCCGGTCGTTGTAGCAATTGGGACCGGCGTGCTCGACGATGCGCTCCCCATCCTTCCAGACTTCCAGGGAACCGTCGGGACCGAAGGACCACCGGGCGTGAATCACCCAATCCGTCCAACGACCGCGTTCAATGGGCCCCGTCCACAATTCGGTCAAATGGAGATCCGCGCCTGCGGGGGTGAGCGGGCGATCGTCCCAACGCGACCAGAGTTTCCAGCTTTCGCCCGAGACCAGGAGTCCGAGCGGAGGGCTGCGTCCGGGCTCCCCTTCGTCCGGGCGCGCGTGCCATTGGGACACCAGCACGTAGCGCGGCTCCGGCGCCCAATCCTCCGGAAGGAAAACGCTGAACCCGTACCAGCGTTCGGCGCCGATGGGAACCTCACCGGGCACGCGTAGCTCGACCCGGTCTTCTTCGGCAGCGAGCTTGAAGGAAGCGGCGTGTTTCCCGGCTCGAACCGGTGTCGATACGATCTCGAGCTCCCCTTCCCCGTGAATGTCCCGAATCATTCGCGTACCGGGAAACAGGAGATTCGGCGCTGCGCGCTGGTAGCCACTCCCCCCCTCATAGTCTTCGACGAATCGAAGCGCGCAATCCGGCGTGTCGCAGGAGAGGGTGGCAACGGACGCAAGAAGAATTCCGAGGGTGCGAATACTCACGCCCCCAGGACTACCGGAGCGCGAGATCTCCGGCAAGTTGCACCAGCAGGCCATCGAGGTCGCGTTGCTCGTCCACAACGCCGTAGATGTATCGATCCGGGCGAAGCACGACCGCCGGGTGGGCGTCGAACAAGGGATCCAGTCGACCTCCGACCACCTCGATCCCTGTCAGGCTCTGGGTACGCCCGTGGAGACGTTTCAGAATCGCACTGGCTTCGGGGCCCAGCTCCAGGTCGCGGGGATCTCGACCGAGCACCGCGAAGCTTCGCCCGTAGAGTTCGTCGAGCCGGGTTACCGTGCCATCGGGCAATCGAATCGTTGGCTGATGGAGGAGACGACCGACGTGGGGCTCCGTCGGCGCTGGCGTGCCCACCAGCACTCCGCTGCGAAGCGAAGGGGCCGTGCGGCCCTGCCCATATCCCGCACTCGCATCCGCATCCGGGTAGGGATCCGGCAGGCCCGCTTCGCGCGCCGCGAGGGTTTCCATCAGCTTGCCCACCGCCACCGCCCATTCGACCAGGTCGCGGGCGTGGGCGTCGCGCTCTTCCGCGTAGGTTTCGAGCAGACGCGCATCGCATTCGCCCGACAAGACCAAGGGCAATTTCCACCCCAGGTTGACCGCGTCACGGAATCCCGCATTGAGACCTTGCCCGAGGAAAGGCGGCGTCTGGTGGGCGGCATCGCCGGCCAGGAAGACGCGGCCGGCTTGCCAGCGGTCCGCAGTGGCGGCGTGGAATTGATAGACCGCCGAACGCCGGATGTCGTAGTGCTCCGGCGGCAGCCAGGGCAACAACAGCTCTTGGATTCTTTCGGGGCGAAGCATCTCTTCCCGCGTTTCGCCCGGCAGCAGCTGGAACTCCCAACGCCGATAGGGGTCTTTGCAACAGACGAACGTCGTCAATCGCTTCGGGTCACACACCTGCATGGTGGCCAGCGGCAGTTCCGCCGCCCGACGCTGGATGATGTCGAGCACGAGCCAGTCCTGGTCGTAGCCGAGACTCGTCCACTCGATACCAGCGCTTTCGCGCACAAAGCTCGATGCGCCATCGCAGCCGAGCACGAAGGAAGCGCGCAGGTTCGTCTCTTTTCCGTCGGAAACACCGAGGCTCCGGACTTCGACACCCTCCGGGTCCTGAGCGAGACCCGTTACTTCTCGTCCCGGAAAGACTTCGATTCGATCGCGCTCCTGAACCTGATCGCGCAGAAACGCTTCGAGCTCGGGCTGGTCGAAAAAAGCCGTGTCCCGCCAACCCATCGGACCCTTCGGCGGAATCGCCAGACCAAACAGACGCTCGCGCTTCGAATTGGTGAAGACGACCTCATCCTTCTCGCGCGGCATCTGCAACAGCGCGTTCACCGCGTCCCCGAGACCGATGCGCTGGAATGCCCGAACGGACTCGCCGTCGAGTCCAACCGCCCGCGGCAGATCCACCACTTCGAAGGTTCGGTCGAGGATCGCGACCCGCACACCCGCTTCGGCGAGCAGCAACCCCGCCATGGCGCCCACGGGCCCATAGCCCACGATGGCGACATCGAAATGTTCGTCCGTCATCGGAACTTTCCTTCGATCAGAGCTCGAGTAGTTGTTTGCCGAAGTTCTGACCGCTGTAGAGCCGCAACAACGTCTTGGGCACGTTCTCGAAGCCCTGTTGGACATCCGCCTCCCAGGTGATGTGTCCCTCGGCCACCCACGTCGCCAGGTCCTTCATCGCTTCCGCAGCGCGCGACAAGTAGTCGATCACGACGAAGCCCTGCATGCGTCCGCGCTGAGCAACGATGCGGTAGTAGTTGCGCGGTCCGGGCGGGCGTTCTTCCGCGTTGTAGGCGGAAATCGCGCCGCACACGACGATCCGGGCGTGCAGCGCGATGCGGGCCAACACCGCGTCGAGAATCGGCCCCCCGACGTTGTCGAAAAAGACGTCGACACCGTCGGGACACAACACATCGAGACGCTCTCCCACATTCTCGGCCTTGTAGTCGATCGCAGCGTCGAAGTGCGCTTTGTCCGTCAGCCAGGCGCATTTTTCCGCACCTCCGGCGATGCCGATGACGCGACAATCCTTGCGTTTCGCAATCTGTCCGACCACGGAACCCGTCGCCCCCGCTGCCCCGGAAACCACCACCACATCCCCCGCTTTCGGCTGCCCAATATCGAGCAATCCGAAATATGCCGTGAGGCCCGTGATTCCGAACACCGAAAGTGCGATGCGGGGATCCGTATCGGGCGGGAGGACGCGCAAGCCGGCGTCGCCGATCGCCCATTCCTGCCAACCCAGCATGCCCGTCACCCGGTCACCCGGCGCGTACCCGTCGAGTTTCGACTCCACGACTTCCCCCACCGCCATACCGCGCATCACGTCGCCAATCGGGACCGGCGGGATGTAGTTGGGGCGGTCTTCGATCCAACCCCGCATGGCGGGCTCGAAGGCGAGCCAGCGGGTTCGCACGAGCACTTGCCCATCGGACGGAGTCGGAATCGGTTCACGGTGAAGCGCGAAGTCGCGCTCCTGGACCATGCCCACCGGGCGCCGGGCCAGCCGCCACTGGCGGTTTTCTTGCGTCATGTTCGTTCTCCCTCCTCGGTTCAGCCGAGGATCTCATTGTTTGCGTTCTTCGACGATCAAAAATTCCGGATCACGCCACGGCTTGCGGAACGCCGACCGCATCCGACTCCGCGCGCGATGCGGCCACGACGCGTCGCGCGGGCGGACGCAGAGCATAGGAAGCGGCGCCCAGCAACAGCAGCGCCAGCGGCGGCAGGGTCTCCGACAGGGGATCGCCGACGAACGAATGCGAGGCGGTGGCCCCGATCAGGTCGAAGGCGAAGCCCGCGTAGGCCCATTCCTTGAGAATCGCCCAACCGGGCACCAGCAGGGCCATGGCGCCCAACACTTTGGCGGTACCCAGGATCGTCATCACATACAGGGGATACCCGAGCCCGGTCATGGACTGCGCCATGGCCTCGGAGCGAAGTAAGTGGCTCACCCCTCCGAACAGGAACACCGTGCAGAAAATTCCCGTAACGATCCAATAGAGCGTGTCACGCTTCACGGCTGACCTCGGGAGCGAGCGGATTCGAATTCATCGGAACCTCCACGGTGGGCGCGCCCAGAAACAAATGCTCGACCGCGCGAGCGTGCGCGGCCGTGGAAGCGGGATCGGCGGGATTCAAGCCCGAGAGGCGTTTGCACTCTTCGGCCTGGTGAAAAATCAGGCCGACGGAGCCGACCAAGATGTAGAGGTAATGAACCGGCGCCACGTCGGCGGGTAGCATCCCCTTGCGCTGGGCTCCCTCGATCAACGGCAATAATTTTCCGTACAACGGCTTGATGTGGCGATCGACCATCCAGCGCATGCGCGGGCCCTGGCGCTTGCCCTCGTCGTGCATCAAGCGAATGAACTCGGTATTGCGGGCGACGAAGTGCGTGTGCCCGCGGATCAGAAGACGCAGACGTTCGCGTTCATCGATGGGTCGATCGTCCGCGAGGATTCGATCGAGCCCGCCGCTCAGTTCGGCGAACGCGCGGTTGACGGATTCCTGCCAGAGCTTCTGCTTGCTTCCGAAGTAGTATTGGACCAGTCCCAGATTCACCTGGGCGCGGGAAGCAATCTCCCGGGTGCTGGCGCCGTCGAATCCCCGTTCCGAAAACGCGCCGAGGGCCGCGACCAGGATCCGCTCTCGGGTTTCGGGCTCCGCCCGAAGAATCGCCGCCTTGGCCATGAATCACGTCCCCGTTTCGCGGTTTAGTCGATCGACCAAATTAATTATACGCCTGACTAAATCCGAGCACAACCCCCTTTTCGCGCGATTCACGGCCTGCGCGAATCGATGGCTCCGCTCGACAGAGGAGAGATCCGGCCAATTCATTAGAATCGGGCCGCGGAAAAGCGCGGGGGGAAATCGCATGCGAGGGTTCGTCACCCAGCGGGACACGGCAGTCCTGCTGATTGCTCTGGTCGTCGGCTGGGCGCTGCCCCATTCGGGTTCTGCGGATCCCTACAACCGAAGACCGCCGGCGCCCCCGCCGGGGCCCCAGGGACCGCCTCCGGTCTACCGCCCGCCGCCGGGAGCACCGGTTCCCCGCGTACCCGGTGGCATCCCCAACGCCGTTCGCAACCGAGGACGGCAAGACGCCATGGATGCACAACGCGGCGACAGCGATGCGGAGTCGGAGTCGGGCAGCAACACCGCGCCGGTCGATGAGCTGAACGACTTGGATTCGATCCTCGAAAACTGGGAGGAGGTTCAGAACACCGAGCTCGGCAATGAAATCATGGACGAGTGGCTCGAGAATGCGGGTTCCGACAAGTCTCCGGAAGAAGTCCTGCGCGACGCGATCGATACGGTGCTGGACCGGCGCGAGATCGATCCCGACAAGCGCGGCGCCGCCGCCGATGCCGCCGCGGAAGGTCTGTGGCCCGGCAGCGGGTCCGGTGCCGAGGATCACGCGCACGGGCCCGATGGGTCCGAGCTACCGACCGACACCGAACCGCCGGCGCCCGTTGGCCCCGTCGTTCGCATCAACGCCGATCAAATGGAGCGCGTCATCGCGGAGGAATTGCGCGACGGCAAGAGCCCCGGAGAAATCCAACAGCAACTCGATGATCTCAACCGGGCCCTCGGAGGTTCGGGCAGCGTTCCCCTTCCGGAAATGGAACGCGTCACCGCGCCGGACGGCCAGGTGTTGATCCTCGATCCCGACAGCGCGACGCGTTTTCGAGATGCCATGGCGGAAGCTACGCGGGCGGAACGCGATCGCGAGGCCGCGCGCGAAGACATTCAGAACCTCAACGGAGAAGCGGATCGCTGGCGGTTCTGGGAAGAGAACGTAGAGCTGCGCGCCGCCGCCGGAATCGCCGGCCTGATGGAAACCGTGGGTCAAGGCGATTCCGAACGAGAGGCTCTGCGCGATCGCATCGCGTCGCTCCAGGAAGAGCCGCGCCCGCAGGTCATCTGGCACCACAACGACGCGGGCGATTGGGTCTACGCGGGAACCGGCCGAATCGAATACGGGGGACAGGTCTACGACGATTGGGACTCCGCCATGGAGCAATACGACCGGCGCGGAAGACGGATCGATGCCTTGAACGACACGATCAACGCGACCCCGAGCGACGTTTCGCGCATCGAACGCCAAACGCGCACGCGCACGGGCGATTCGCAGTACAACCCGACGGATCCCGACGGAGGCTTGGTACGCCAGGCGAGAGACGCGCTGGGTAGCGTCGCGGGTACCCACACGCCGGACAGGCGCCAGGACACGGACGTCATGCGCTCCACCGCGGGACCGGGCGAGTCGGGCATGTTCAATCGACCGGCGGAGATGCTGGGCCAGATCGAGGCCGAACGCGACGGACGGCTCGCGGACTTCCGCACCGCAACCGCTCGCTTGCAGGATGCCCAATCGACGATGCAAAGCCTCGCCGGCGGATCGCGCTAGACGAAGGTTCCTAGAAAAAGAATCCGGAAGCCCGGTCGAGCCGCTTCTTCACGTCCTTCCACAACGCATCGCGACACGCATCCCCGGCGCTCGGGCGCGCGACGAACAAGACGACGTATTCGTCTTCGCGCCCGATTCGATGCAGCGGACTCTCGCCATAGCGGGCTCGCAGATGCGCCTCCGCGGCCTTCGCCCTTGCGGTCTTGTGAAACGCCAAGGAGACGATCGCGACGCGGTCCTCCTCCGCGTCACCCCATTGGGGCGCGTAGGTGTTGAGCGTGGCGAGTTCGACCTCTTGCACGGCGAACCCCGCGTCCTGCCCGAACCAGAAGTCGAGTGTCATGGCGAGGAGTTCTCGCGAATCGTCGGCCGGTGAAAGGCGGCTCGGCGGCACCTTCCAGCGCAGGGAGCACGCTTTGGGCAGTTCGTTGGGCGGCGGCGAAAGGCGCGCCAGCTTCTCGCGCTTCGACGCGGCGGTTGCGAGATCCGCGGACACCAGCCCCGCAAGCACGAGCCCCAATCCCCAAAGTGCAATTCGCTGCATTTCCCCTCCCCTTCGAATGGAACGGAATCTAGGAACGCAGGGCGAAATGCGCAAAGAACCGCGGTCCGCGCAGCGCTGGAGTCCCACCCATGCATGGGGTATCTCTCGAGAGGATGGTCGACACTCCGCCTGGCGCATTGCGACGCCGAGACTTCCTCACGGGCAGCGCCGCCCTGCTCGCCGGCTTGGCTTTGCCCGCCTGCGGATCCCGCAGGCTTCCCTTCACCGCCCCGAATTCTGCCCGACATGCCGCCTTCTTCGTTCCCGGCTACCGAACCGATGTCGCCGCGCACCGCGGCGACGCGGCCGAGATTGCGCCGGCGCTGCGCCGCACCCTGCCCTCGGACTACGACGGCCGGGTCACCCTACTCACCCGTTTGTCCGAGCGCGATGGGAGCGTCAAACGCGCTCTCCTCCCCATCAACGGCCACGCCATCTGTGTTACGGAACGGGGCCCACGCGCGTTCTGGAACAGCATGAACGAGGGACACTTCCTGTCCTTCGACCCGGCGAGCCTGGAAGTGGATGTGATCGCGCGGCCCCGCGGTGACGACTTCATCGGAGCGGGACACGGCGAATACACGGCGGACGGGCGCTATTTGCTGGCAGTCGAGCGCAAACGTTACGGCCGACTCGACGTGCGTCCGGAAGATCAATTCGGACAGATCACGGTCCGCGACGCCGAAAGCCTCGCCGTGCTCGACGTCATCGGCACCCACGGCGTATCGCCCCACGAAGCCAACCTGCTCGAAGATGGAAAGCACGTGGCGATCGCGAACTACGGCAGCACCAACATCCCCGCTCCGGGGGAACGTCCCCACATGCTCGAGCCCAGCCTCACGGTGGTCGAACTCGCGTCGGGAAAACTCGTCTACAAAAAAGTGGGGCCGAATCTCGGTTTCGAGGTGCGTCATATCGCCGCACATCGACTCGACCGCATTGCCGCGGTGTTGGTCCGCGAGGGAAACGATCACGACGGACGCGAATACATGGCCGCGCGCGACACCGGAATCTACGAACCGGACTTCTCGGCCGAGAGCGGATACGCGTACCTTCCGGCCCCGGTTCAAGCCTACGATGCGACGCAGCCCGAGGCGGCACCTCGCGCGTTACTGCCCGAAAACACTCAGCTCTCGCGCCACGGACAGAGCATCCTCTACGACCCGACCCACGACGAAGTGATCGCGACGTTCGCCACGTCGCACTGCCTGATCGTGTACGCGGGAGGGGGCGGAATCAAACGCGTGATCCATACAGATCGTTTCGGGTTGCGGTATCCGCGCGGCATCGCGCTTCACCCGGACGGGCACCACTACGCGGTAGCGGGCAGCTGGCAGGGGCTCCACGTGCTCGAGCGCGGGAACCACACCCCAGTTCCCGAGCGGGCCATTCACGCAGTCTTCTTCGATCACAGTCACCTGGCGGCCTTGGGCGAGGCCTAGTTTCGTGTCGCGTGCGGGTTTCGGCGAGGGCCGGATTTGACACACCCCTGCAAAAAATCCTAATCAATCCCAGCAATTCGAGAGTCAGCGGGCCACGTAGCGCGCTTAGGGGGGACTTTCCATGGCCACATTCAAGATCGGTGCATTCGGCGCCATCGCAGGTGGAGTCGTCGGTGCGGCAGTCGCACTGGGGCCTTCGATCGGCAACGCACAGGAAGACGCAACACAGTTCAGCCACGACGACCTTTTCATCGCGGGCTCCACGGAGGCGACGACCAACGCGATCTTTCCGTACCTGCAGCGCGCCCAAGAGATGCTGCGCGCAACACACGTGAATGGGCGCGCGCGCGCCTTCGCGGTTCAGGCCCGCGGCGGCGATCCCCGCAATCCAACGATCACGGGCATTGGGAACCCAACGATCCAAGGCATACCCGCGGGAGATTCCCTGGAAGGAAAGCTCTCGGTCTGGGGCAGCGGCGCCTATTCGGACAGCGACGATTCCTTCACCACCACGCGCTACGACTCCGAAACCTGGAGCGTGTCGCTGGGGGGTGACTACGCGCTGCGCGATGACCTGATCGTGGGTCTATTCGGCACCTGGAGCGACACGGATTCCGACAGCTCCTTCAACAACGGCGGTTCCGATTCCGACGGCTGGAGCGTCGGACCCTACGCGACCTACGTGTTGAACGAATACCTGAGCGTCGACCTGAGCTTCGGCTACTCGCTCCAGGACATCGACAACCATCGCCGAGCCGGCGGCACCACGATCACCGGCAGCCAGGATTCCAGGAGCTGGTTCGTCTCGACCAATGTCAACGGAACCTATTGGATCGACAATTGGGGCCTCGGCGGCCGCATTGGTCTGATCCATTCCGATGCGGACAACGACGGCTACACGGACAGCGCGGGCGCCGCCATCAACGGGACCGAATCCGAGTTCACCCAGATGCAGTTCTCGGGCGACGTGAGCTACTACATCGCCGACGTACTGGGCGAAGGCTGGGGCTTGGTTCCGCGCGTCAGTCTCGCGTACAACAACGACGTCACCTTCCAGGAAGTGAAGGCCGCGGGCACCGCGGTCGCCCCGGACAACGACCGCGACGAGTTCCTGGTGGGCGTGGGGGCGAGTCTCTTCGGCAATGGACCGCTGTCCTTCGGCTTCGACGTCACGAAGAGCTTCGAACGCGAAGATTTCGACAGCTACTCGGTTTCCGGCAACGTCGGATTCCGTTTCTAGTCGGCGCCCGCTGGCGCTGCGCTCGTACAGGGCGGCAGGCTTCGCGCTTGTCGCCCTGTTTGCGTTCGGGTGTTTCGGTTGCACGAGAGCTTCTCCGCGCGCTTACGCGGACGAAATTGCCGACCCGGCGGGGTTCCGAAAGGTCTACCGGCCGGCCGGACGCTTCACGCTCACGAGTTACGTTCGCGCGGGAGACGCCGCGTCGCTCACGATTTATTTCGAGGGCGACGGGCACGCGTTTCGGACGCGAACGCAGCCGTCCCGAGACCCCTCCCCCCGACATCCGCTCGCTCTCGAACTCGCCACCCGAGACCCCGCGCCTTCGGTCGTCTACCTGGCGCGGCCCTGCCAATTGACGACCCCGGAGACGCAAGGCGGTTGTGAGACAGCGTACTGGACCGAGCGTCGATTCAGCCCGGAAGTCGTCGACGCATCGAACCGTGCGATCGACCTCACGCTCGAAGAAGTATCCGCCGACACGCTCCACCTCGTCGGCTTCTCCGGGGGCGGAGTGCTTGCCACACTCGTGGCCGCCCGTCGAGACGACGTCCGCAGCCTCACGACGATTGGAGCGCCCCTCGACTTGGCAGCCTGGGTCGCGCACCACGACTTGACCCCCCTGTCCGGCTCCCTCGATCCGGCAAGGGACCGTGCATCGCACCGCACGCCGGTCACGCCGCAAGTTCACCTGATTGGATCCAAGGACACGGTGGTTCCGCAATCGATCCTCGATCGCTACCTCGCGTCACTCCCGCGAGGGGCTCCGGCGGAAGTGCGACGCATCGAGGGATTGGGGCATCGCGAAGGCTGGGAGAGAAGCTGGAGCGAGCGAATCGATTCACTGCGCAAAGGCGCCGATTCGCCCTAAGGCGAATCGCGCGCGACGACGCGGTAATCGTTCACCTTCACGTTGAACGCGATGGCGATTCGCGGCCCCTCCCCCTTGTAGGGATGGACGAAGTGAGGGAGCCAACTCGGGAACATCAGCATCATCCCGGATCGCGGCTCGATGGCGGTCTTGTGCCCGAACTCGAACCCCGGAATCGGAGCCATCGACGCAACGCCTCTCGGATCCTGGAGTTCGAGAATTCCCGAGAGCGGCACATTGGGATCCGGCCGGCCCGCATCGACGTAATAGACGCCCGACCAATGATTGTCCGCGTGTTGGTGAACGACGTGGTATGCGCCATCGCGATTGATGTTCGCCCACGCGACGGCCTCGAAATTTCCCTGGGCTTGCTCTTTTTCGGCATCGATCGCGAGCTGCATCATCGTGTCGCACGCTTGCCCGATCCAGGCGGTGAGGGTCTTGATCTCCGGCTCGCGGCGCTCGAGAAGGTCCGCATCCGAACGCCAGCCTCCGTGATTGCTGTAGCGCAGTTCTGCCGCGCGACGCGCCGGCGTCTCCTGCTCCAGGCGCAAGAGCATTCGGGCAAGTGCCGTGTTGACGGTTTCCGCCTCGGGCCAGATGTGGCGAAACAACGGAGTGGGATACGTCAGAACAACGCCGCGTCCCGCATCGCGATCGAGCTGCACCGTTCCGCCCCGGCCCTAATCGTTCGCGGGGAACCAGTTGACGTGGAACCCAAACGGCACGCGCCGCGGCATGTGGATCCGGGCGATCGGTCCCGCGGCAATGTCGCGCGCATCGAACACCGCGAGGTCGCTCGTTCCCGCCGCGCGATCGTGCACCGTAGCCAGGAGCCAGCCGTCGTCTTCGGCGCTGCCCGCGGGATCCGGAGCAAAAACCGCTTCGCCGACGCGATGTCCCGGCCCCGCGTACCAATGGGTTCGCGCGTTCGTGCGATCGTCGTACTTCGCAATGGTGTTGAAGCTCCCGATCGTGTCGTTTTCATCGATGAACGCGGACATGTAGTGGTAACGCGTTCGAAGGCCATTCCGGTCGTCGTTGATCCGACAGAAATCGCCCCCCATGTCGTCGAACTGCTCCTGCCCGGTCGTCCCCTTGGCGAGGTCGATCCAATAACGCGTCGGTTTCCCCGCCGCCGCCTGGGCGGTGGTCGATTCGAGGTCGCCCTCGGTCTCGATTCCGAATTCCACGCGGTCGAGTCGAGCGCCCGAGAGTTCGATCCGGTCGCCTTCCACCCAACCGTTCCAGAAATGTTGGATGTGGCCATTCTCGACATCGAACCACTTCATCTCGTCCGCCTGTCCGTGACGCGGCATCACGCCCAAACGCGTGCCGTTCTCGGGCCGCCAACTCACCATCGGGCCGCCGTCGAAGTTCAGGTTGAAGACGATGGGAGAATCGAGGAAGACCGCGTGGTCTTCGGTGATGACGAAATCGTGAATCATGGTCGGTGCGGGCGTGTCGAGTTCGACGCTGTGAACGAGGTTTCCCTGGGCGTCCGCGACGTAGTAGCGAAGGAACGGGGGAAACGGCGAGTAGGCGAAGAAGAACATCTCCCCCGTGCGCGGATCGATTCGCGGGTGGGCGGTCATGGGACCATCGAGTTTTCCATCGAAGTTCCAGACTCCAACGGTCGAGAGATCCGCCGCGACTTCCGTCGCAGGTCCGCCCTCCCAAAGTGCCAGGTAGCGACCGGCGTGGGCGATGATGTGCGTGTTGGCGGGATTCTTCACCGGGCCCGCATCGCCCACCAGTTCCTTGTCGGGAAACTGGGTGAGATCGCCGAGACCGTGATAGAGCGCGCGCCCGTGACGGAGTTCGGCCGCGAGTCCGTTGGAGACGATCCAGCGGTTGCGATACGCGGCTTTGCCGCCCTCGATCTGAACCCGGTGCAACATGCCGTCGCCGTCGAACATGTGATAGCGACCCAGGGGTTCGAATCGCGGGTTCGGTCCGTTCTGGATGAAGCCTCCGCGCAACCCCTCGGGCAACTCCCCCGAGACCTTGCAGGCCGGAACATCCAATTCGTCGGCTACGGGAAACCAGTCGCCGGACAAGAACGGCTGATTCAGGTGGTTGGTCACGCTCGCGGTGGATGTCGACATTTGGATCCTCTCGATCGACCCCGGATCACCCCGGAGCCCCAGGTGGGTGGGCATATTACCCGGTTTCGAGATACCCCGAGAATCGGAAAGATGTGGCTTTTTTAACCCATATCGACGAACAAGCGAGCCGAAACCCTTCGAACCGAAACCACTCGGCGCCAAGTTCGAACGATTCGACTCGGAGGACACTAGAAAGCGTCGCGACGCCTGGGCTACGGGGCGACGTCGTCGGTTCGGGAGAAATAGAGGCTCAAGTCCTTCCACGGCGCCGCATCCGTGCCGAGATTCTTGACTGCTGTTCCGGTTTGCCCGTCCAGCAAGAATACGTTTCCGCCGTCGTTTACGATGTTGAAGGCGTGCAACACCCTTTTCCCCTGCGTCTGACTATCCATCGCCAACACGACGCCCCGCGCACCTTCCCCCAGCGACTCCATGTGATCGATCAGATTGTCGATACCGCCGGCGCGTTGCAGCTTCCGGCCGCCCGCGAGCGCCGAGAGAACCCGCGCGTCGACCCCGTTGGCGAATTCCGCGGGAAAGAGCGCCTTCAGGTCACTCTTGGCCCCGAAGCGAAATTGCATTTCCACCGATGCCACCGTCGCGACGCAGTTCGTCGTGCAGCCGCTCGGGTTGACGGAGTCGAGGAAGGGAAAGCGCTGCTTGACGAGTTGATCGGAGAGCGCAGAAGTCGCTCCGCCGCCGATGTAACGCGCCATACCGGCGCCGGCCGGGATGAAGGGCGCGACGAACGCCAACGAATCCCAGATGAGTCCCGCGGCCGTACCGAGACCCGGGTCCTGCTCGAACGCGATGTAGCTCAACGCCACGTTTCCGGCGTCCCAGGGAGTTTCCCAATACTCTCCGGTGGGATCCACGGCCACCGTGGGCCGATTCAACACGTAGCCTTGTAGGTTCAAGCCACCCGGATAGAGGGGCAACCCTTTGAACGTCGGACCGGCGTACGCGCCGATCATTCCGGGGTCGACGGACAAGAAGCGACCGATGGCCGGATCCTGGTAGCGCGCGCCGAAATAATTGAGATCGCTTTCGTCATCGTGTTCCTGCCCCGTGTACCGGTGGCGGGGCAGGTCGGAGCTTCGCGGTGCGAACGGTCCAGATCCGCTGCTGACGGAACGCTGCTCTCCATAAGGAGAGTGGACGCTGCGTTGCACGACCCGGCCTTCTCGATCGGTGACAACCGAGTTCGTACCGAGGGCGTCGGGATGGTAGAAGTGATATTCGACGCCGCTGGCAGCAGGCGCGAGGGCCGCCACCAACGCGAGGGTCAATCCGAAGCGCTTCATCCATCGAGAGTGGCTCGATTCGCGGTGGAACATCAAGCCGACGGACCCGGATTGGAGGCTTTCCGAGATTTCTTGAGATCTCGGCAGCCGCCGCGGGTCGGATCGCGCGGTGTCGGCCCATTCGGACCGACACCGCGCGATCGTCCATCAGCGCGTCGGGTTCAGTTCCACCCGTCGATTTCGGGCCCGACCGGCGTCGGTTCCGTTGTCGGCGATGGGCTTCGATTCCCCGTAGCCCCGCGACGTCAAACGATTGGCCGACACACCTTTGCCCACGAGATAGGCGCGAACCGCAGCCGCGCGACGCTCGGAAAGGCCGCGGTTGTATTCTTCGGAGCCGCGCGAATCCGTGTGCCCTTCGACGTGGACCTGCACCGATCGGCATTCGAGCAAGCGCTGGGCCGCCGCATCGAGGGACGCGGTCGTTCCGGCACGGATTTCCGCGCGATCGAAGGCGAACTCGACGCCTCGAAGCTGAACGCGTCGCTCACAGGGATCCTGCTTCCGTGCCACGGCCGGCGCACTGCCGAGAAACACCGTACGCGCAAAAGCCCCCACCGCTTGACCGGAAGACAGCGACGCGCCTCGGCGCGAACTTCCGCAAGCGGTCAGGTCCGCGAGTTGGGTCAGAAGCTTCGTGCCCGCCGGATCGTTACCCGTCTGGACCGTGTGGACGCAAACGCCGTCCGGCACGCCACCCACCAGCGCGTGTCCCCAACGCAGGGCATCGATCGGGTCATCCGCCAACCCGTCGGAGAAGATCACCACCGCGGCGCGGCCACGCCCGGATTGCAGGGCCGTCCGCACTTCGCCCAGAACCCGATGCAGCGGCGTCCCGCCGCCCATTCCATCCACGGATCCCATGATGTGGAGTGCGTTCGCGGCCTGCCGCATTCCGCTGCGGTTGAAGGCCGCCAGGGCTTTTCCGGAACGTTCCTCGCCACCAAACCCCAGCAGGCCGGCAGCGTAACCGCTGGAGCCCCGACTCCGAATGCCGGCATCGGGCATGGCGTCGACGAAGGACTGGGTCAGGGCTTTGGCCCCGGGGAAGGTCTTGTTTGCGTATTGGGTACCGGATGCGTCGGTCACCACCAGGATACGGTCGATGACGCGCCATTCGTTGGAGCCCGCCGTGATCGGCGAAACCGAATGGGGCGATTGGACCGGCAGGGGCGTCGCGCAGGCGAACGCAGCGAGTAGAACAACCGAAAGAACTCTGGGTGACATGGGCCTCTCCTCGGGCAATGGCAGAATGATTCGGCCAAGGTGTAGCGAAGTCCGCTCTCACCAGCCTCAATGCGGGTTGGGGGAGACTCGTCACTTCCGGGCGCACATTTCGTCCCGGTTGGCTTCCTGGACCCCTGCGGCTACGGGATCGAGTCCAGGTGCTCGAGCAGGATCCGGCGGACTTCTTGGATCGCAACCGGATTGGATTGCGTCGAGTGACCCTGGTTGTAGATGATTTTTTCGCTCACTGCCTCGTCGATGTGGGCGCTCGTGTATTCCACGACGCCGTCGTTCTTTCCCTCGGCAGGCGGATCCCCCAGCACGGGAATGATCGAGTGCGCCTGGATTCCCGGATCGACGGGAATCGAGGAGATCGTCCTCGAAAACCGGTGATTCGGGTTCATGTTGTCCACACTGCTCGGCATCTTGCTGAGTTTTCGAAGCAGCGCTTCATCCTCGTCGCCTTGAATCTCGTCGATCGTATCCCGCGCTTTGTCCACGGCATTTCCCGCCAGATCGATGCCCGCCCGCGCAAGATCGATTCCCGTCCCCACGAGATTGCTCGGAGCCGTCGCGAGATTCGACGCGATACGACCGAGCCAATTTCCGGCGAGGTAGCTCCCCCGGTGTGGCGTCGAGATGAACACGACGCGTTTCACGAATGGCAACGGCTCGAAGAACGCCGCGGCCCCGATCAATTCGCGCGTCTCGGGTTTGAGTTCGACCTCGTCAAAGGGGCGCGGACTGACGTTTTCCCAGAATCGGTTTCCGCTGGTGATCGCCTGCGCCTTCACCAACAGACCGCCCTGACTGTGACCCACCAACACCATCTCTCGCAGGGCGGGGTCGCGTTCCTCGGGATCCAGCTCCGCCACGACGTTGCGCAGGGCATCGCGCAAGAGGCTCGCCGAATACAAGACGGGATTTCCCGTTGAATAGATGAACAACCAGAATTGGTAACGGTCGCTGAGTCGCTCGTCGCTCTGCAGCTCGTTCATGAGTTCGGCCCAACGCGCCGGACTCGAGGCGGTCCCGTGGACGAGCACGATGGGGATTCGCCCGGCGAGATACGGACGCAACATCACGAGTGCGTTCTCGCCGGGCAGGAAATCGCCCTGCCGGAAGCCCTTGATTTCGAAATCCCACAGCTTCGAGCCTTCGAGCTCGTAGGCGAGCGCGGAGGTGGTCTCGTACTCCAGCGGGACCCGCTGCCCCTCGACCTCGATATCGAGCGCCGCGTCCACGCTATAGATCTCGATCGTTGCCGCAAACTTCCCGCTGCCGAGTCGTTCTCGCGCATCGTGAAATCGCACGAAGAAAGTGACCGGTACCTTCACCTGAGCGGGAATGTTGCCGTTCTCCACGCGGAGGGTCCTTCCCTCCTCGGACACGGCGGTCGCGACGAAGGGGGCTCCGATTCCGACCCGCCGGTAGCGGTTTCGCAAACCGCGGACTTCGAGCTCCGCGGCATCCAAGAAATTCGTCAGCTTGCGGTCCGCCCAGTCGAAGCCCTTCGGGTCCACCACGACCTCGAGGTTCCCGAGCGGAAACGCGTATTTCCCACCGCTCAGAAGAACCTCGCCCGCATCGTTGACGAGGGCTTGCGCGATCCCCCTGTTGTAGAGGTCGATGGCCGTGCGAAACCGCGAATCGAATGCATTGGGAATCGGACCGGCGCCACCCGGAAACAGGAACGCGTAGGCGTAGATCGCAGCACTGACGAAGTAGAGCCGATCCTCGGATTCACTGGCGTGGAGGAAGGAATACTCCGCCAGGGCAAAAAGGCGATCGAGATTCAGTTCCGCGACGGTGAGTGCGTGAAGTTCGGCGAGTACCTGCTCGGGTTCATCGCTGAATCGCTCGAACAGACCGAGGCGTCGCAGAACCTGGGCCGAAAGTGTGCTGGGCTCTCCCGTCGAGAGGATGTTCGCACTCAGGGTCTTTTGAACCGTGCGTTCGTCGACGCGCCGAACCCCAACGGGGGTCGCACAGCCCACGGAAAACAGAAGCATCGTGAGCACCAGACAGCTCGTGGTACGTCGGATCATGCGGTAGATTTTCGGGGGTCAGCCGTCGAGAAGCAACCCACGCACGAAATACGATTCACCGTGGGTTGTGCCCCCACAATCGGCCGATCGGCTACAAATCGCCGACGCGAACCACGACCTTTCCGGTGTTGCCACCGTTGAAGAGCTTGCTATAGGCCGCCACGGTGTTTTCGACGCCCTCGACCTCGTCGAAGCGGTACAGCAGGCGACCTTCATCGCGCCAGGCGCGCATGCGCGGATTGATCTCCGGTTCCCGTCGGTAGAAATCCGGTGAGAAGAACCCGGTGATGGTCAATCGCCGCATCAGGATCATGTCGAATTTGTACGGTCCGGGGACCGGTTCCTCCGCCCCGTAACTCGTGATCAGACCCGACAGTGCAACGCGCCCGAACAGCGCCATGTTGGACAATACGGCGTCGAGAATCGGCCCCGCCACGTTGTCGAAATACACGTCGACGCCGTCGGGGCACAAGTCGCGCAGCGCATCCGCGACGTCCGTTTCCTTGTAGTTGAGCGCCTCGTCGAAGCCCAGTTTGCCCGTTACCCAATCGCACTTCTCTTTGCTGCCCGCGATTCCGATCACCCGGCAGCCGGCGATTTTCGCGATCTGCCCAGCCGCCGATCCGGTCGCTCCGGCGGCCGCAGAAACCACGAACGTGTCCCCCGCCCGGCAGGCCCCGTACTCGAGGGCGCCGAGATAAGCGGTCCAGCCATTGGGGCCGAGCAGACCGAGGTAATCGCGCAAGTCGGACTCGTCGCGATCGACCACCGCCACGTAGCTCGCCAGGGGCCGCGCGATGGAATAGTCCGCCCATTGGCCGTAGGCGCGCACGAGATCGCCCGCGCGATAGCCCGCATGCCGCGATTTCTCGACCACGCCGATCACCATGCCTTCGACCTTGGCCCCAACGGGAGTCGGCGGTTGATAGGAGTCCATGCGGGGCGTCATCCACATGCGGGTTCCGGCATCCATGGAGAGGTACAGGTTTCGGACCCGGAGTTCCCCGTCGTCGGGGCTGGGAATCGGGCCTTCCTCGAGGTCCAGGGCGCGGTCGAAGGCATCGCCGCTGGGACGGCTCGACAGAACCCAATATCGGTTCGTTTCGGGGGTTTTTTGGGTCAATGTTCTCTCCGTCGCTGGCTTCGGTGAATCATACACGTCCCGGTCGCTGCGATCCCAATTGCACGGCGCATTCACAGCCGATTAGTATGGGGCAATCGCGATCCTGCGAATGGCGTCGATCCAGCATCCCGGAGGCCTCATGTCCGCTGAAACCGCACCGTCCACCAGTCCGTTCCTCGAGGGTTTGATGGCTCCGATCGCGGAGGAATGGAACGACGCCGAGCTCGCGATCGACGGCCAGCTGCCTCGAAACCTGAACGGAATGTTCACGCGAAACGGCCCCAACCCGCAATTCCCACCCCGCGGCGCCTATCACCCCTTCGACGGTGACGGCATGGTCCACGCGGTGTATCTGGACGGCGGACGCGCACGTTATCGAAACCGCTGGATCGAATCGAAGGGACTCCTGGCCGAGCGCAAGCGGGGGCGCGCCTGCTACGGGAGCGTTTCCGAATTCAGTTCGACCCCAAAGGACGTGGTCGACGAAGCCGGTTTCATGAAGAACAACGCCAACACCCACTTCGTCCGTCACGCGGGTCGCTATCTGGCGTTGATGGAAGCCGGCAAGCCGACGGAACTCGACCGGGAACTCGCGACGCTCGGCGAATACGATTTCGCCGGGAAACTCCAGGGCCCGATGACCGCCCATCCGAAGATCGATCCCAAGACCGGCGAACTCGTTTTCTTCGGGTACAGCCCGGTTCCCCCCTACCTCCGCTACCACGTGGCGGACAAGTCCGGGGCTCTGATTCATACGACCGAGATCGAGCTGCCCGTCCCCGTCATGATGCACGACTTCGCGATGACGGAGAACTACGCGATCTTCCTGGATGCGCCCGGTGTTTTCGACATCCAGGCCATGCTGAAGGGCGAACCGGGAATCCGCTGGGAACCCGAACGCGGTACGCGCATCGGCGTACTCCCCCGACACGGAAACGGAGATGCGATCCGCTGGTTCGAGATCGAGACGCGTTACGTCGTGCACTTCTTCAATGCCTGGGAAGAAGGCGCGCAGCTGACCATCTACGCCCCCTCCTTCGATTCCATGCCGGGCGGGTTGCAGTTCGATGCGCCGGTGCAGATCGAAGAGCCCTTCCCCTGGCGTTGGCAGATCGATCTCGAGAGCGGAACGGTCACGGCCGACGCAATCGACGACCGCGCGGGGGAGTTTCCGCGAATGAACGATTCCCTCGCCGGCCGACCCAATCGCTACCTCTACAACACTCTGGCGCGAAATTGGGAGTTCGGATTCAACTTCAACGGCGTCATCCAATACGACCTCGAAGAAGGACGCTCCGAGGAGTTCATCTACCCGGACCACGTCACCGTCGGCGAACACGTCTTCGCACCCGACCCCGACGGCACAAAGGAAAACGATGGCTGGTTGCTCACGTTGGCCGTCGACCACGAAACGAAACACTCGGAACTCCTGGTCGTCGACGCCCGCGACGTACCGGACGGCCCGATTGCCCGCGTTCGCATTCCCCACCGCGTGCCGCTGGGCTTTCACGCCAACTGGCTGGCGGACTAGCTAGCGGCTCTCCCATGGCCGCTTGAGAATCGGTTCCGTCGACGAAACCGCGCGCCCAGCGCATTCGCCGTGAAGTGAACCTACGTCGCCCGTGCAGACGATCGGCTCGTCGTGGGGCCGCCCTCAATCGAAGCGCGAACACGCGATTCGCGTGCGGGACGCGGAACAGCGCCCTCCACTCGAACTCCATTGGCTGCCGTTGATTTCGATCTGGATCTGGCTGCCACCGCCACCCTCGTGCGCTTCTTCGAGTCCGAACTCGCCGCTGGCGGTGAGGCCGAACTTGTAGAACAAACCCTGGCTGTTGATGACTTTGCGTAGGAAGGCCCGCGAAAACGCGCTCACCGGCGGCTCACAATTCCACATCCACTTCGTCGAGGATTGTTGCGACCAGCACGCGGCGTCGAGCGTTCTCTCGAACAGGAGATGGTCCCGGTCCTCCCAGATGCGAACATGAATGTCCACCGCCGTGGGATCGATTTCGAGGGTTTCCGAAGGATCGAAAATCTGCGCGTTGACCTTCACGGACTCGGGGCGATCGGGGTTGCGGGGAAAGACCATGCGCAGGGAACGCCCCTTCAAGGGTGCATCGAAGTCCGCCGCATCCGTCGAACAGAACAGACCGTAGACTCCATCGCCACCCTGAAAATGCCCCGTACCGAGACGGACTCGATTGGCGCCGGGATCCGGCTCGGACGGAAGGGCCTGATAGTGGCTCGTGAACGCGTTGTGGCGACCGATGAATAGCGCGTCCTCGTTGCAGCCCGACGCGGCCAGCTCCGCATCCGTATAGTCGATGCTGAGCCCTTCCCCGCGATAGGCGGGAGCCGCGGGTCGCTGGATCCCCAAGAAAAACGGCAACACGCCCGGGGTTCCCAATTGGATGTTCGGCGGCATGTCGCCATTGTTTCCGTCCGGGGTGGCGCCCAGGGTCGAACGCACCATGCTGAGGCGTCCGACGGTTCGATTGGCTTTGATCGCGATGGAACCGTTGGGTGTCGCGTCTTCGTAGGGGACGAGGCCGCCCGCGTTCACATTCCGGTTGAAGAATTCATAGGTCGCTGCCGACTTGCCGACGATCTGATTCTCATAGCTGTTGAAATTGAGCGGGGGGCCCGAGTAGGCGAAGCGACCGCCCTCCCCCGGATTCGACACCATGTCGCGATACCAGTCGTAGATGTCACCCAGCAGGTCCGGATGCTTCACGCGGACGGGTCGGATCAAGGGCACGAACACGGTACTGAGATCCGCGTTTCGGAACTCGTCGACATGGGCCGTTCCGGGAACGAGACTCAACCGGCTCACGCCTTCCGTGATCTGCGCATGGGACGACGGTCCGACCTGAAACACACCCGCCGTGACGTTTCCGGCTTCGTTGTGTTCGAGAAAACCCTGCGTACTGGCCACGACGAGTGGACGGGTCGTCGCGGGCAGATTCACCACGTGGGGGTCGAATAGTTGGAGCCCCGCCGCCACCGCCAAGGACTCGTTGGATTGGTTGGGCACGACTTCGTCGTTCATGCTCTCGATCAGGATCACGTTCATGGGTTTGAAGGGCGCGGGAAACGGATCGTTCACCCAGTGAACCGCGCTCACGGTGCCGTCTCCCGGATCGAGAATACTCTGGGAGATCCCCGTAAACAGCGCGAAGTCACCCGAGGGATTCTCGGGGTCCAGGCCAAACAGCCCCTGAATCAAGGGCAGCGATCCCGAACCGATCACCGAGTTGCCGAACAGCTCCGACGTCAGTCCGCCGCCCGGTGCATCGAGCACGATTCCGCGAACTTCGGGCACGTACGGCGTCATACCGGCACCCATCAATCCGCCCAGGGAGAGCCCGAGGTAGTAGATGTTGTCCGGATCGAGGTCGACACCGAGCGGTGTATCGAACCCGTCTGCGGACAAGATGCGAACCAACTGCATGAGATCCACATAGGTCTGTCGGAAGTTGTCCCGAATCGCGCCCAGGTTCGCGAAGGCTTCGAAGAAACCCAGTTGAACGGCCCCGCCGAGGTCACCGTCCGGTAGGCCATCCTGGCCCGGCTCCCCGGTGAAGTTGAAGATGTCGTCGGTTTCGTCCCAACGCAGTCCGTGATCGACGGCGTCGATCCCGACCACCGCGAATCCCTCCTCCGCCGCACGGTTGGAGAACAGAAGCGTGGTGGTGCGACTGCCGCCGAGTCCGTGTTGCACGATCACGACCGGCCAACCGCCGGCAGGCGGCGTCCCGGCCGGGACCGAAAGACTCACCGGAACGAGCGCGAGATCGAGTTCCGGTGTGCCGGGAATCACGTCGACCACATCCGGCAAACCGTCGGGCGTGGTCCCGGTGGTGAGGTCGCAGCCACCTCCGTTGCTTCCGCGGTCATTGAATTGTTCGTCGGCGATCTCCGCCACCGTGGCCACGGGAAAATCCGTCTCTGCCGCCCCACCCGAGCCATCGCGATGGGACCGGGCACCGCCGTCGAGATCTTGAAGCCGCGGCGAATGAATGAATCCCGATGCGGCGAGCGCGAGAGCCGGCGCCGCCCCGGCGCCGAATAGCGAGTCGAGTTCCGTCGAATCGTCGAACACCCAGCCGTCTCCGAAATCGACGGTGGTCGGACAGGCATCCACGACGTGGTTTCGAATGTCGCGCAGGGTCGCGGTCGTGGTTTGGGTGCGAAACGGCGCGAGGCCTACGATGTCGTTTTCAGCGATCCCGAGCTCGGCCCCCAGGTACGCGACGGCGGCCGAGTGGTTGTCCCCCGACTTCGACGCCTCGAACGCGGCGGTGGCTCGGACGGGTTCCAGTTCTTCGGACAAGAGCGCCGTAGTCACCACCGCGACGTATTCCGTATTCGGCTTCAGTACTTCCCCTTCGAGCGGAACGATCGCGAGCAGATTCGGAATCCGCGTCTCGAATCCGAATCGGAACTTGACGGGAATCAGCTGCGGCGGGTTGGAGCCGACTTCGACCAGCAACACGGAATCCGCCGCCGTGGGGGTACGCTGAACGCGACCGTTGTCGACGACGGGCTCGCCCGGCAGGGAGCTTTCCTGAATCGGACCGTCGAAGAAGAACCAAGTTGGGGAAGTGACGCCAAAACCATCCATGCGGTCGAGGCTTCCCATCAATACGCGGTCCTGCTGGGGCACCAGGTGGACTTCGAGCCCGAAGCGCTCGAAACCGTCGGGATTGCTGGGGTCCTGATTGATGAGCGTCCCGTCACCGGCCCCGAACGCACCTCCGTCGAAGTACAGATTGTTCGGAAAGGGAACCGTGGTGAACTCGGGCATGGAACCGGGAGTCGGCTCCGCGTAGCGAACGTGGACGGTCGCCGACGCCGAAAACGCGAAAGCGAAAAGGAGCGAACAACCGGTGAGAAGGGCCAATTTCAGGGGTCGCATGCGTTTCTCCGTCAGCGCAGACCCACTTTGTACCATACTGCTCCGACACCTCGACAACCCAGGGAATGCCCAACCCCCCTGTGGCACTTCGACGCGATGGTTGGGATCTCGAATCCGAGAAGGCGGGAGCAAACAAGTCGTGAAGATTGGCGTCATGCTCGGTCTGGACCCGCGGCGCAGCAGCCTCGAGCATCTCACTCAGCAAGTCGTGGACCTCGATCGCCGGGGTTTCGCAAGCGCCTGGATCCCGCAGGTTTTCGGTCTCGACGCGGTCACCACCGCCGCGCTACTGGGCCGAGAGACCCAACGCATCGAGCTGGGTACGGCGGTGGTGCCCACCTATCCCCGTCACCCCGCGGCGCTGGCCCAGCAGGCATTGACCGCCGGTAGCGCGTGCGCGGGACGCTTCACGCTGGGCATCGGACTGTCGCACCCCATCGTGATCGAGGGTGTCATGGGATTGTCCTATGCACGCCGTGCAGCGCACATGCGCGAATACATGGAAGTCCTCGGTCCGCTCCTGCGCAAGGAACCCGCCAAGTTCGAAGGCGAAGAATTCCGCGTCAACCTGGCCCTCGAAGTCCCCGAGGCCCCGCGCGTCCCGGTCCTGATCGCGGCCTTGGGCGAGCAGATGTTGGAGATCGCAGGCCGGACCGCTGCGGGTACGATCCTTTGGATGACGGGCCCGCGGACCATCGAAACCCACATCGCACCCAAGTTGCGCGCTGCCGCAAACCGGGCACAGCGACCCGCACCGCGCATCGTCGCCGGTTTGCAAATCGCCCTGACCACGGAGCCGGACGCGATGGTCGAGCGGCTCGCCAAGCGCATGGCGATCTACGGTCAGCTCCCGAGCTATCGCGCCATGCTGGACAAGGAGGGGACCACGCGTCCCACGGACCTCGCGATCCTGGGGGACGAAAACGCCCTCGACAAGGCGCTGGGCCGCTTGCGCGACGTGGGCGTGACGGATTTCGAGGCGGCGATCATTCCGGACGAGCACGGATCCGGCGAGCTTACGCTGCAGTATCTCGAGAAGCATCTCTAGAGGGGTTCAACCCTCGAGCGCAATGCCGTAGTAGTCGGTGTAGGGCCGCATCTTTTCGCGCAGCTCGTGCGGATCGAAGCCCCATTCCTCGGCCGAATACGTGTGCCGACCGAACTTGCCTTTGGGTTTTTCGGCGATGTAGCGCCGGATGGCATCCGCGTGCTCACCGAGAAACGTTCGATTCATTTGACCGTAAAGTTTCTCGACCGCCACCGCCGGGTCGGCCATCAACTCCGTGAAGTGCGAATCCACGATTCGATCCGGGAGTTCGCCCGCCGCGCGCCGCTTCGCCAACAGGATCATCATGTCTCCCAGGCCGCTCCCGTGGGCTTCCGGCATCTCCACGTCGTCGCTGCGTTCCCAACGAACCGTGGACAGCGTGCTCATGCTGGAAGGTTCCGTCTTCAGGGGATCCCGATGCGTGTGGATCACCCACGCGTCCGGATAGGTGGCAAACAGCAAATCGATGAATGCGAGGTAGAGGGGCGTCTTCAAGGCCCAGTTTCGCGCGGGCCCGCCGAACTGAAGAGTCTGGAGCAACGCGCGGTGGTAATCCATGGTCGCCGCGTAATCGGCTTCCCAGTGGGGAATGTTGGCGATCATATGCCAGTGCCCGCCGGAGAAACCCGGCAGCGTGAGGGTCACGCACTCCACGGGAAGATCCGAGCGGAGTTCGTGGATCGCGGCGAATTCCGGCTGAACGTCGGCCCAGAATTCCTGTTCACACTCTCCCATCGCCCGACGCGCCGACTCGCTGGCGCCGCCAAACGGAACCGGGTGCAGGGCTTCCCAACCCCGGGGCGCCCGCGCATTCGGATCGAGCGACAACAGTTCGAACAGGATCGAGGTTCCCGAGCGCGGCGAACCGGTGATGACGAGCGGCGCTTCGATCTTCTCCTGCGCAATGGCGGGATTCTCATTTCGCGCGTGGGTGATGAGCAACCGAGTCCGCAAACCGCGCAGCAACTCTTGTCGCGTCATCAAGCGGCCGAGGGTGTTGAGGGCACCGGTGGCCTCGAGTTCCGCTACGAGCGAGTCGAAGCGCTTGCGCCAATCCCCGTCGAACGCGCCGAAATCGCGTAGCCCGCCCGTGGATTCGATCGACGCTTCGACCAACGCTTCCGCGTCGAGGCAAACCATCCGCTCCGGCCCGCCCACGGAATCCCCCATGGCGTTGATGCGCCGGACCCAATCGGGTCGCGTGTAGAGTTCCGAAAGGTTCTTCCTGGTCGACACTAGGCGGCTCGCTTCAAATCGACCCGAATCGACGCGGGCGCGCCGAAGCCGTCCAGTTCGACGCCACCCGGGTCCGAAAACGCGATGCCGTCGAGATGCCGGAGCATGGACATCACTGCGATCCGCCCCTCCATACGCGCCAGGGTCGCGCCCAGACACGTATGGATCCCCAGCCCAAAGGCCAGATGGGGATTCGGGCTTCGATCCATTACGAATTCGTCCGCTCGCGCGAACACCTGCTCGTCCCGGTTCGCCGACGCAATCAGGGGCAGCACCAATTCCCCCTTGGCGATCGATTCCCCGGCCAGCTCGACGTCCTCGAGGGCGCGCCGAATCGTGACTTTGAATGGCGAATGAAAGCGCAGGGTTTCCTCGATGAAAGCGGGGATTCCTTCCGGAGACCGTTTAAGGCTCCCGAACGTCTCGGGCATTTCGTGGAACACCCGCGTACAACCGACGATCAAGCTCGTGGTCGTTTCATTGCCCGCGATCAGGAGCAAGCGACAGAACATCAGCAATTCGGCGTCCGACAAACGCCCCTCTTCCGTCTCGACGTGAACGAGCCCGGACAACAGGTGGGACTGGGGTTCCCGGCGCAAACGGTCGATCCGCTCCAGGAAATACCCATCCATCTGCCCCGCCGCCGCAATGGCGGCTTCACTGGGCGTGCCGATCAGGATCTCGCCGATGTTGGTGAAGATGGCATCCGACCAGCGCTTGAAGGCTTCGAAGTCCCCGTCTTCGACACCCAGCATGGCCGCGATCACCCCCACGGGTAGCGGGGCCGCGAAGTCTTTCACCAGATCGCCACTGCTTTTTTGGGTGAGTCGCGCCATCAGGTCTTCGCAGCGTTTTTCGACTGGGCCCTCCTGCATGGCAATCTGACGCGGAGTGAAGGCGCGATTGACGAGCCCGCGCAGTCGCGAGTGAATCGGCGGATCGCTGAACAGCATGCTCGGAGAGGCATTCGGGTCGCGGTTCGTACGCTGTGAGACATCCGAGGAAAAGACCGCGTGGGATTTCAGGACGTGTCGAACGTCTTCGTAGCGCGCCACACGCCACGGATCCCCCGGCGAACGCGACACCGGGCGACTCGCGCGCAATTCGCGGTATTCCCCATAGACATCCGCCGGAGGCGCGGGATCGGACTCCGTGGCGCTCACGGACGAGGGCTCGCGTCGGCCGAATCGAGGGTTCGATACCAGTCCGAAAGATGGGTTTCGTCTTTGAAGTCCCAGGGGTGGAAACCCGGCACGAAGTAGCGCGCGATCATGCGGAGCTGCGGACCCGCGAGTTGGCGCTGAATTTTTCTCGCTTGAGCGCGCATTTCCCGGGTCACGGGTTTTCCGTCCTCCCTCCGCATGCGGCGCACCATCTTGTCGAAAGGAATCGCGAGCAACACCAGCGCCGCGACGGCGGAGAACACGCGGAGAACGTATCCGCCGCCGACCTGGCGAAACAAATCGAAGGCCACGGCCTTGTGCTCGAGTTCCTCTGCCGCATGCCAGGTCCAGAATCGACGCATCTCCGGCACCATGGATTCCCGAATCAGAGGTTCTTGAAACAAAGAGTGGGCGCCGACGGCCGTCAGGTGCTCGAGGAAAACGGTGACGCCGAGGCGCATCTTCTTGGGGAGGACTTTCTCCATCCAGTCCATCGCCTCGCGGGCGTAGACTTTCTCGCGTTCGACGTCGATCCCGAATTGCTGCAACGAATCGTTGAATTCCTCGTGCGCGTGACTGTGCATGCCTTCCTGTTGGACGAACGCGCGGATCAAGGCCCTTTGTTCCGGATCCGTCACGCGATCCTGATAGTTTCGAACCGATCGGATGAAGAAGCGTTCGCCCGGCGGAATCATCAGGGAGAACGCATTCTCCAGGTGGGTGATGATGGGATTGCCGGCAAACCAGTACTGGGGCACGGACGCGAGGTCGTCGAATTCGAATTTCCGCGGTTGAATCACGACCCCGGCCGGAAGCCGGGAAGACCGGGCCGCCCTGGAAGGATCTTGCATTGCCATCGGTCGCTCCTTCGGAAGGTTCCTGGATACCGTAACCGATTCCGGCGAACCCTCGTATCCCGTGGAGCCGCCCCGAAGGCTTACGGTCCGCTGAAGAACTTGCCCATTTGCGGGCGCCCCAGGTAGCTCGCCTTGGGGTCGTAGTCGCTGGCTCCGTCCTCGACCCAGCGCGCCAGCTCCGCACGTCCCACCACGAACCAATGCACCTCGTCGGGCCCGTCGGCCAAACGCAGGGTTCGCTGTCCCGCATACATCCCCGCGAGGGGCGTCCATTGGGATACCCCGGTCGCACCGTGGATCTGGATCGCTTCGTCGATGATCTTGCAAACGCGCTCGGGCACCATCGCCTTCACGGCGCTGACCCAGACGCGCGCTTCCGCGTTACCCAGCACATCCATCGCCTTGGCGGCTTTGAGGACCATCATCCGCATGGCTTCGATCTCGATTCGCGCCTTCGCGATCGTCTCGGTGTTCTTGCCCAGATTGGCGATGCGCTTGCCGAAGGCTTCGCGCGACAAGCCCCGCTTCGCCATCAACTCCAGCGCCCGTTCTGCGGCACCGATCGAGCGCATGCAATGATGAATGCGACCGGGCCCCAGGCGAACCTGGGAAATCTCGAATCCCCGGCCTTCTCCGAGCAGAATGTTGTCCTTGGGAACGCGGCAATCCGTAAAGCGGATGTGCATGTGGCCGTGGGGCGCTTCGTCCTGTCCGAATACGTGCATCGGACCGAGAATTTCGAAGCCCGGAGCATCCGTGGGGACGAGGATCTGCGATTGACGTAGGTGGGGCGGCGCGTCGGGGCTCGTCTGCACCATCACGATCATGATCTTGCAACGCGGGTCGCCAACGCCGGAGATGTAGTACTTCTCCCCGTTGATCACCCATTCGTCCCCTACGAGCTGCGCGCGGCACGAGATGTTCTTGGCGTCCGAGGACGCCAAGTCCGGCTCGGTCATCGCGTATGCGGAGCGAATCTCTCCGTTCAGGAGCGGCTTGAGCCAGCGCTCTTTTTGCTCCCGGGTCCCCACTCGTTCGAGAACCTCCATGTTCCCCGTATCCGGCGCGGAGCAGTTCAAGCACTCGGACGCAATCGGATTCTTACCGAGCTCGGCAGCGATGTACGCGTAGTCGAGATTCGAGAGCCCCTGCCCGGTTTCGGAATCCGGGAGAAAGAAATTCCAAAGGTCGTTGGCTTTGGCCTTCGCCTTGACAGAGTCGAGCAACTCGAGCTGTCCGGTCGCCCAGGACCAGCGATCTTCGCGCCCCTCGCCGAGTTGGAAGAACTCGAGGGTGATGGGATTGACTTCCTGCTCGATGAACGCCTTGACCTTGTCGAAGAGCGGCCTCGCGCCCTCGGACATCCGCAGGTCGAACATCTCATCTCGGTTCTCGAGGCCCGGCATGGCACTCTCCTCATGCTTGAATCGCGCAGGTCGTCAACGAGCGGCGCGCAGGGGGGTCAGGTTAGCAGCCCTCATCCGGCAGCGTGCGCCCTCAGCGCGTCTTCGCGCAGCTGGCGCTTGAAGATTTTCCCGGACGCGATGCGGGGCAGAGGCTGGTCGAAAATCCGGAAATGGCGGGGGATCTGGAAGCGGGCCAAACGCGGCTCGAGAAAAGCGCGCAATTCCTCAGCGCTCACCGGGCGCTCCGCGTATACGCTCGCAGCGACTTCCTCGCCGAGGCGCTCGTCGGGAAGCCCGTACACGCAGGCCTCGATCACATCCGGGTGTTCGACCAACGCCGCCTCCACGCAACCGCAGCCGATGTTCTCTCCCCCGCGGATGACGAGATCCTTGATGCGATCGACGATGTAAACGAAGCCTTCGGCGTCGATGTACGCGACGTCGCCCGTGCGCATCCAACCGCCGTCCGCAAACGTCTCGGCGTCGGCCTCCGGTCGGTTCCAATAGCCGCGAAAGACCGACGTCCCGCGCACCTGAAGTTCCCCGCGCTCACCCACGGGCCGTGCGTTGTCGGCCTCGTCCACCACACGCAGGTCGAGTACCGCGGAACAACGCCCGGAACTTTCCGGGTGATCGAGGTAGTCTTGTCCGAGAATGCCGGCTCCGATGGCGTTGGTTTCCGTCATCCCCCAACCCGTGTTCGGTGCCGCGCGCTCGAAGGCACGGTCGATGTTCTTCACTTGCGAAGGCGCGCGCGGCGCTCCGCCGCCGCCCACGATGGCCAATGAGCTGAGGTCGCGTTTCGTGCGCGCTGCGACGGCGACGAGGTCACCCGTCATTGCGGGCGGTGCAATCACCGATGAAATCTTTTCGCGTTCGATCAATTCCGCCGCGTGCTCCACATCCCATTTGTACATGGACACGATGCGCCGCTGAGCGCGGTACGAAGACAGGTAGACGGCGTGCGAGCCGGTGACGTGAAACAGCGGAACACCCAGCAATGCAGCCGGTTGTTCTGCTGGTGTCGCGAGCTTGCGCCCGCGCATCAGAGCCGCCGCGTGGGCTTCGAGTTCCCAGGAAAGCAGCGCAGAAAGAACGCTTCGGTGGCTCGAGACGACACCCTTGGGATGCCCCGTCGATCCCGACGTGTAGAAGATGGTGGCGTCGTCGTTGGGGTGCAGATTCGCTTGGGGCATGGCACACGGTCCAACCTCCGCCAACGCGGTTGCGAGGCAGCGGGCGTCGAGACCGGGGGGGATCGAGCTGCGGATCCCAAGAATACCGAGCTCTGGAAAGGGATCGGATTGCCGCGCGAGTCGTTCCAGGCGTTCCTCGTCCGCGAGCAGAACCTTCGCACCGCAGTCCCGAAGCCCATAGGCCATCTCGTCGGGCTGCCACAGCGCGTTCATCGCCACCGCAATGCCGCCGACCGACGTGACGGCCGTGAATCCGGTAATCCACTCTGGATAATTCCGCATCGAGATGGCGACCCGGTCTCCGTGTCCCACACCGTACTGCTCGACCAACAACGTCGCGATTCCACACGCCTGGCCCCAGGCGTCCTCGAAGCTCAGGCGTTCGTCGTCGTACACCATGAAGGGAAGATCACTGCGAGTTTGTTCGAAGAGATCGCGCAGGGTCGGGGGTGCGTGGCGAAAAGCGCGACACGTTCGCCCGTAGAGCTCCACCGGCACCAATTCGTAGGGCGCGCCCGGCGCCGTGAGCTCGGCGAGCGCAGCTTGTCGATCCATGCCGAGTTCCCTTCGACCGCGACCCGAGTCCATTCTGAACGACTCGCCGACCAATGGAAAGATCAATGTTGCGGAAGGGAAATGCACCGTTGCCGAGGGCAACCCATTCCTACCTGCGAACGGATCGGTACGGTTTCTAGGGCGCGTTCCGAGCGAGGGACAACGTTGTCACGCTGCGGATGTGTCGACGGTAGGCATCCAGGCGCGGCTCACCGCCGACGTAGCGCCAGTTGCGCGCCGACACGATGTCTTCCGCCTCCGCGAAGTACTGCCAAGCCCGATCGATATCCCCAAGGGCGAGCGCATACTCCGCGCGGTACACCGCGAGTTCCACCCGGGGTTTCATCTCGATCGCCCGCCCCATCCGTTCCATGGCGCGTTCGTAAGCTCCATCGAGGGCGTAGAGCTGCGCCTGCCATACCAGTGCGTCGGCCCACAGGGCGCGAAGGCGCGGATTGGACAACACGGCTTCGGCGGCACTGCTCAGATAGTTCGCGTCGAGCCACGGACATTCGCCGCGACGCCGCGCCTCGGCGGTCCGGGCGAAGAATGTCCCCAGGTTTGCGTCGTACACCGCGGTTCCCAACTGCGCACGCAGTACTTCGAGTTCCGGGAGCGGAACTTGGCGGTCGATGCAGTGCAAACGGACCTGCATGCCCAGCGCGGCAGCCTTCGAAGCGTTCGGGAGCGCTTCATCCGAAATCAAACTGAGCGCCGTTTCGAATTGACCTTGAGGGACGAGCCAGCTCGCCGCTTCGTAACGGGCGCGCGCAGACCGGGGAAACGCTTCGATCTTCGCAGCCACCAGTCGCAGGGGATCGCCCCAGAGTCTCGCCTCCTTGAACAACTCGTAGCTGAAGAATCCGCCATACAGCCCAACCGATGCGATCACGGCCGCCGAGATTCCCTTCGAAGGCATCTGCGCCCGTGCGAGGACCACGGAATACGCGAGACAGAAGAAGGGACCCAGCAACGGCAGATAGTTCCGGTGTTCGAAATAGATCTCCAGGGAAAGCGTCGTGGATTCGAGCAGGTGTCCCGCGAGAAACCAAAGAATGCCGAGGCTCAAGACCGGTTGGCGACGCCGCAGCAAGATACCGCTGACAAACAGTAGGGAAACGGCGCCGACCGAAAGCCAGGTCAGCGCAGGTTGGACCCAATTCCGAGACACCTCGAAACCATCCCGATAGAGCCCGAGCTTCGAGGTCGCCGGCAGCAGGGCCGCGTCGAGATAATGGAACAACACACGCGCTTGGCTGAGTAGACGTTCGAAGAGCGAAAAGGTTCGGTTCGTGTAGCCCCCGCCCGTCGCGGCCTCCATGAGGAGCCCCCCGACAACGAGCCAGAAAGGCAGCCAAAGCAGAACGCGCCGCGCCCATTTCCAAGACCCCGGAGCCGACACGGACCGCAGAACCGTCACTTCGAGGACGAGGAGGAAACACGGCAGCAAGATGGCGTTTTCTTTGCACAAGACGCCGAGGGGGATCGCCAGCGCGAGCGAACTCACCATCAAGCCGTAGCCCAGCCCGGGTCTCCCGTGGGATAGCTTTTCCCTAGCGAGCAAGAACCCCACCATCCCGAGCAACGAGAAAGACCCGGCCAGCAGATTCATGCGTTGAACCACGTAGAGAACCGTCGATACGTGAATCGGTGCCGTACCCCACAAGAGCGCCGCAACGAATCCCAACCATTGGGTACGGCGGGTTGGCAACGCCATGAGCCGTCCCAGAATCAGGAAAACCCAGAAGACGAGCAGCCCGTTGAAGACATGAATTGCCAGGTTGACGCGCTTGAATGCGCGCGGGTTCTCGGGCCAGTCTTTCGCTTGTACGGCAAACGTCAGCATCGCGAGCGGCCTGCCGGGAAACGACATCTCGGGCCTCAAAACGCTGCGCCAGAAATGGTCGCCGCTGGACTCGACTTCGCTCAGGGTGCCCAGGTTGGGTCGATCATCGAGGTGAAAGGTCCCGCTCAGACCCGGGGCATAAAGAAGAGTGGGCCAGACGAGCAGCGCCAGTATGAAAGCGTGCGGACCCTTCGACATTCCCTGTTCTTCGGCGAAATCGCAGAAGTCTTGGTGCTGCGGCGGATATCGGGTCTCGGAAGGCCAACAGGACAGGGCTTTTCACCCCGGAAAATCGCTGTAACGCGTTCTCCAGGCGTCGGGGTGCTACACCCCAGGGAACGGCGCCAACGTGAAATCGGGCGTTGAAACGAACGGCCGAACCCGGGAGCACGCACATGGCGTACGAAGCGATCCGCTTTCCCTTCGACGGCACCATCGATGCGGATGGTCACGTCCTCGAACCCGCAACCCTCTGGGAGGAATATCTCGAGCAGCGCTATCGCGCGCGGGCCCTGCGCATTCGCACGGGCGAGGACGGGTTCGAGTACCTCGAAGTGAATGGACGCCCCTCGGAGCGAACCCGCCCCGGTTCCCTGGGCATGCTCGGCGCTATGGGGGAAGACGCAGCCCAGTTGAGCGCCGAGCGGAAGTACATGGACCACATTCCGTACGGCGGTGGGGACGCGGCCGAACGCATCGCACTCGCGGATCGTGAGAACCTAGAGAAGGTAATCCTGTATCCGACCCTGGGTCTCCTGTGGGAGTGCGAGGTGGACGAACCCGAGATCACCCTCGCCTATCAGCGCGCCTACAACCGTTGGATCGCCGACTTTTGCCGCGATTCGGGTGGGCGTTTGGTTCCGATCGCGCACCTCTCCCTGCTCGACCCCGCTGGCTCCGCCGCGGAATTGGAACGCGCAGTTCGCGACGGTTGCCGCGGCGCATTTTTTGCGCCCTTCAACCACGCCCGCAAAGCCCACGGCCACCCCGAGCACGATCGAATCTTCGAAGTCGCCACGGACCTCGATGTTCCGATCGCGATCCACCCCACCATCGAACCGAAGTGGGCCGTTCCGATCCGCTTCAAGGGGCTCGGCGTCGCAAGCGAATTTCACTACAACACCATGCTGCGCCAAGGTGCGCAGCAATCGCTTCTATCCTTCTTTGCTCTCGGAACCTTCGAACGATTCCCGCAGCTGAAACTCGGAGTGCTCGAATCGGGTTCGGGTTGGATTGGTGCGTTCCTCGATCGGGTCGACGCAATCTACGAGACGAACCTGGGCCGCACGACACCGTTGAAGCGGCGACCTTCCGAATACTTCCGGCAGCAATGTTTCATTTCCGGAGACCCCGACGAGACCTCCGCGCCGCTGATCTTCGACCACGTAGGTGCGCAATGTTTCATGTGGGCGACCGACTATCCCCACCCCGACCACCCGTCCACGTGGGTTCCGGCCCTCGAGCGGTTGGTCGCGAACCTGGCCCCCGACACGCGCGCCGCCGTGCTCGGGGGCAATGCCAAGCGGATCTACCGTCTCGACTAGCTGCCTTCCGGTTTCGTTTGGGATGCGCGGGCTTCCGGCAACGCACACGCGTCGCCTTCGCTCACCGCAAGATGGCGCTCGATCGACGCCAGCACTTCATCCGGTGACGGCGCCCCATGGGCGACCATGCGACGGATGAACGTCTGACCGCGCGAGGCGACGACTTCTCCATCCATCCGAACGTCGAACTGTCCGAACAGCCCTTCTTCGACCGATGCCTCGACGCCGAACCGATCGCGAAGTTCCGACGCCAGCTCCTCGGCGCGGCCTTGGTAACCGCACAATTTGCAGTATTGGATTCGGAACTCCACACGGACCTCCACCGGGCGCGAAAAACCACTGTAGCGGGGACGAGCCCGCCGTTCGGGTCCCGCGGATATCGGTGCGGCTCGACTCACTCCAGGGCCGCTTCGACGATCCGGTCGCGCGTCTCCCGACGTAGTTCGGCGGAGTCGTCACGGGCGTACATTATTCACTTGACAAGCCAAATCCAGGCACCTAGGCTGGTGACAGATTCGCTGTTCGAATGACCAGCGACAGAGGAGAACCGACGATGACCGCCCGCGTTCCCGAGCCCCACTCGCCCGATGTACGCCCCTCGCGCTTCTCGCATCTGGTGGTTCGAACCGCCGATTTGAAGCCCATGGCGGCCTGGTACAAGGCCGTGCTCAACGCCCAGCCCATGTTCGAAAACGAGCAGGTCTGCTTCCTCACCTACGACGACGAACATCATCGGATCATGCTTGGCGAAGCCCCCGGAGCCCCCGCCAAAGACCCGGCGGCCGTCGGCGTCGTGCACTGGGCCTACGCGTTCGAAACCTTCGATCAGCTCGTCGGCGCCTACGAACGACTCCGCGATGGGGGTATCGCGCCCAAGACGTGCATGAATCACGGCTTCACGACTTCCCTCTACTACGCGGATCCCGACGGGAACGAAGTGGAACTCGCCGTCGACAACTTCGACGATCTTCGCGCCATGAACGCGTGGTTCGCCAAGGGCGGTTTCGACCGCAACTTCGTCGGCGTTCCCTTCGACCCCGAGGAGATGGTGAAATGCCATCGCGAAGGTACAGAGTTGGGTGCCTTCTACGCGGAGCATTACGAATGAGCGATGAGACGACGCGCTTGACTCCCCTGACGCCGGATCAACTCGACGACCGCGCACGCGCACTCTATGACGCGGTGCTGGAAAGCCCCCGCGGCCAAGGCGGCGCGCGAGCGATCATCCGGCGCGAAGATGGCTCGCTCACGGGCCCCTTCGATGCGTGGTTGCGGACGCCCGAACTCGGAATCTTCCTCGAGCGCGCCGGAATGGCGTTTCGCACGGACACGGTTCTCCCCCCCGCCGCTCGCGAAGTCGCGGTACTCGTCGTCGCCAAGGCCTGGGGTGCCGATTTCGAATGGTGGGTGCACGGTGTTCTGGCGCGGGCGGCCGGCGTCGCCGAGGCTGCGATCGATGCGATCGGTCACGGCAAACGGCCGGATTTCGATGACGCCGATTGCGCGGTCGCCCACGACGTGGCCGTCGCACTGGTGCACCGTCGGGAAGTCGATTCCGCGACGCTCGAACGCGCCCGAGAGGTTCTCGGCGAACGCGCGCTGGTGGAGGTCGTCACCCTCGTCGGTTTCTACCAGTTGGTTTCCGGCGTGCTCGAGAGCTTCAAGCCTCCGGCTCCCTCCGGCGACTTCCCGGTCGTGGGTCCGCCCACGCGAGGGCCGAATCCGTGAGGAAGCTGACCCTCACGTTCGACAACGGCCCCGACCCGGATTGCACACCCGAGGTGCTCGACCTGCTGAAGAAGCGCGGCATCCGCCACAGCGGCGTTCATCTCTGAACAACCTTCACGAAAGGAGTAGTCAACATGG
>JAJDAL010000002.1 GCA_029261875.1 Deltaproteobacteria bacterium | reverse complement strand
GACGCGGACGCCGTCCCCGGCTACCAACTTGTGGCCTCGGCTCTCCTCTGGAAGGCCGGGGACGGAACCCGGCCCTTCCACGATGCCATCAGGGTGCCCCGAGCCTCGACACACGGCGGCCAGGCGAACACTTTCTTCATTGCCTTCTACCGAGGAATCGCTGAAGACGGGAAAGGGCTCGAGGCCCGCGAGCACACCGCCCAGGTCCCTCCACAGGTCCGCGAGGAACGCGAGAAGGCCTTCCGAGAAGCAAAGCTTCCGATTCTCTACTGCTCCCCGACGATGGAGCTCGGCGTCGATATCGCGGAACTCAACGCAGTGAATCTCCGCAACATGCCACCGACGCCGGCAAACTACGCCCAGCGCAGCGGACGCGCAGGCCGCAGCGGCCAGCCCGCCATCGTGTTTTCGTACTGCACCAACTACAGCCCCCACGACCAATACTTCTTCCGGAGACCCCACGAGATGGTTTCCGGTACCGTCGCTCCGCCGCGAATTGACCTCGCGAACGAGGATCTGATCCGTGCGCACGTTCATGCCGTCTGGTTGGCCGAAACTCATGTCCCCCTTGGGCAGTCGGTGGCCGAGCTGCTGGAGCTGTCGGGGGACGATCCAAGCCTGGCGCTGCTCCCCGAAAAGCGCGATGGCCTGGCCGACCGGGGCGCACTCCAGCGCGCACGCGCCCGTGCCACCCGTATCCTTGAGCGCATCGAGGCCGACCTGACCGATGCGACCTGGTACGATCCCGATTGGCTCGAGCGTACCCTCAATGGAGTCACCCACAGCTTCGAAGCAGGGTGCGAGCGCTGGCGGGATCTCTTTCGGGCCGCCGCACGCCAGCAGGCGGCGCAGAATCGAATCATCACAGATGCCTCCAGAAGCGCCGAGGACAAGAAGAAGGCGCGCCGCCTCCGAGCCGAAGCGGAGTCGCAGCTTGCGCTTCTCACCGAGCCCGGAAACGTCGTCCAAGCCGACTTCTACAGCTATCGCTACTTCGCGAGCGAGGGCTTCCTGCCCGGCTACAACTTCCCTCGTCTACCGCTCTCAGCGTTCATCCCCGGCCGAAGGCAGAAGCAGGGTCGCGACGAGTTCGTGTCCCGGCCGCGGTTCCTGGCAATATCCGAGTTCGGGCCGCGCGCAGTTCTGTATCACGAGGGCGCCCGCTACCTGATCAACCGAGTCATCCTTACTTCCCAGCGCGAAGGGGAGACCGAGGAGATCGTCACCGCTCGCGCAAAGCTATGCGGAGCCTGTGGCTATCTTCACGACCGTTTTGCGCCGGGAACCGATGGCCCCGACCTGTGCGACCGCTGTGGGGTCGCCCTCGGCGCCCCCATGTCGTCGCTGTTTCGACTCCAGAATGTATCAACCCGCCGCCGAGACAAGATCAGTTCGGACGAAGAGGAGCGTCTCCGCCTCGGCTATGAGCTCAAGACGGGGGTGCGGTTCGAGAGCAGGTCTGGTCTCGTATCTGCACGGACCGCGCAGGTGTTGCACGGAGATCGGACACTTGCCGAGCTGGTATATGGGGACGCTGCTCGTCTCTGGAGAATCAACCTCGGGTGGCGCCGACGCGCGCGGCGAGAAGACATCGGTTTTGATCTCGACGTAGAGCGGGGCTACTGGGCGCGCAGCCAACAGGATCAGGACGAGACCGAAGACCCCCTTTCAAATCGCCGGCGGCGCGTAGTTCCCTACGTCGAAGATCACCGCAACTGCCTGCTCGTTCAGCCGGTAGAGCCGCTAGACGATGCTGCGATGGCCACGCTCCAAGCCGCCCTGAAGCACGCAATCCAGGTGGTTTTTCAGCTCGAGGACATGGAACTCGCTTCGGAGCCTTTGCCTTCGCAGAATGACCGGCGCCAGATACTCCTCTACGAGTCGGCCGAAGGTGGAGCGGGCGTACTTCGTCGATTTATCGATGACCCTTCTGCGGTCGCTCGAGTGGCAAGTGCAGCGCTCGCACGCTGCCATTTCGATCCGGACTCGGGCGATGATCTTCGGCGGGCCCCGGGTGCCAGCGAAGATTGCGAGGCCGCCTGTTACGACTGCCTCATGAGTTACACCAACCAACCCGACCACCGGCTTCTCGATCGTCAGCTGGTCCGCGACCTCCTGCGCGACCTGGCTTCGAGCCGCGTTTCCGCCGCACCAGGTCCGCGCTCTCGCAGAGACCACCTAGCTGCCCTTTCTCGCGCCTGCGAAACCGAGCTCGAGCGGCGCTGGCTCAACTTCCTGGAAGAAAACGGGCTGAGCCTCCCCACGCATGCCCAGCGACGTATCGATGCCTGCAATACCCGCCCTGACTTCTTCTACGCTGACCATCACGTGGCGATCTACGTGGACGGGCCGCACCACGACTATCCCGAGCGGGCCGCGCGCGACCAGGCCCAACAAGAGCGTATGGAAGACAGCGGCTACACCGTGATTCGGTTCGCCCACCACGAATCCTGGGACGAGATCGTGGGGCGCTACACCGGCGTTTTCGGAACCCATCCAAGCTCGGCGGCAAGCACGCCGTCACCCGTGGACGAGCCGGACGCCTTCGACGCCACCCTGTTCCCTGCCGACTGGCGGGAACTCCTCCAGACCGTCTCCGCGCCTGGCGTTTCGGTGGAGCCAGGCGGCGACGTCGAATCCCGCGGCCGTGTTGTTGGCGCCTTCGTCGCGAGCTTGCGTGGCCCGAGCGGCGAGGTCCGTGTAGTGGACAGCCGAAATCCCGCTGCCAGCGCTGTCTGCGAGGCATGTGAGGCCGCCGGCTTTCTCTTCCTGTCGCTGGATCCCGGCTCCGACGCTGCTGCCCAGCAGCTCAGCCAGGCAGTCGAGGGTCTTGTGTGACCGAGATCGCTATCGCCAGCTCATTCCTTGTTTCGTCTGCCGGCCTCGCTTCGAATGATCGCGCGCGGGTCTTGGACTTCTTGGGAAAGTTCCAAACCGATCCCAGGTCGCCCGGGCTCCATCTCGAGAAGTTGAACGCCGCTGCACCGGGGATTCGGTCCGCGCGGATCACGCGCGGTCTTCGAGCGATCCTCTACAACGAGGGCGATCGCTTCATCATGCTCTACGCAGGCCAACACGAAGAAGCCTACGCTTGGGCGGAACGCAAGAGCGTCCAGGTTCACCCTCAAACGGGGGTGCTGCAGATCGTCGAGGCGGTCGAAGAAGTGGAGCGAAGGCTGCGGGAGGTTCCCGAGGGTGACCCTGCCCCCCAGCTCTTTCCGCACGATCGATTCGACGACAGCTACCTGCTGAGCCTTGGCACCCCGGACAACTGGCTTCCCACTCTTCGGATGTTGCGTACGGAAGACCAGCTGCTGGAGGTCGTAGAAAAGCTCCCCGAGGAAGTTGCCGAACGCCTGCTCGATCTCGCAGACGGCAAGACCGTCGCGCCGCCCGTCCCGGTACCGCTAAACGCCCCGCTTTCCGCGAGCACCGACAACTTGCGCCGCTTCTGGGTTGTCGGGGAGGCGAACCTCGCGGCGGAACTGGAGAAGCCGCTGGAGGCCTGGCTGCGTTTCCTGCATCCATCTCAACGCGAGATCGCGACCCGGGCATCCAAAGGGCCACTCAAGGTCACCGGCTCCGCGGGAACGGGAAAAACGGTTGTGGCCATGCACAGGGCGCGGCACCTCGCATCCCAAGGGCGCCGGGTCTTGCTCACTTCATTCGTGACGACGTTGTGTCGGAATCTAGAGCGAAACCTCCGCCTCCTCTGCGAGGCGAAGGAGCTCGAGCGAATCCGGGTAGGCACCGTCCACGCTGAGGCCCTCCGACTCGTCCAGGCCGTGGAGCCATCGCTGCGGCCTATCGACGATGATGCGCTCCAGACAAGATTGGAGGCGGCGCGGCGCCGCCATGCACCAGAACTCTCTGCCGACTTTGTTGTTCCCGAGTGGAACGCGGTCATTGCGCCCAACGGAATCGACAGCTGGGACGGGTACCGCGATGTAGAACGGCGCGGCCGTGGACGGGCACTCAGCGTACGAGAGCGCAAGCGAGCGTGGCAGGTCTTCGCAGCCACGATCGAAGACCTTTCGCTCACGGACCACCTAGACTGGCCGGGCCTGTGCCGCAGGGGCCTTGAGCTCCTCGAGGGCGGACGCGTGACGAGCCCCTACGACGCGGTGATTGTCGATGAAGTCCAAGATCTGCGCCCGATCGAGATCCGCCTTCTGGCCGCACTTGCGGGTCCAAAAGAAGCAGCCCCCGAGCTCACCCTTGTCGGCGATGCTGGCCAACGCATCTATCCGGGCGGCTTCAGCCTCCGAGCCCTGGGAATCGAGACTCGCGGCCGCTCCCACGTCCTCCGCATCAACTACCGCACGACCGAACAGATCCGGCAAGCCGCCGATCGGCTGCTTGGGCAAGAATGTGACGATCTAGACGGCGGCAAGCAACACCGCGACGGGACCCGCAGTCTTCTGCAAGGTCCGGCTCCAAGTTTGCATGGTTTCAAGACCGAAGTAGACGAAGCCACCTTTATCGCTGACCAGATCAGCGAACTCGTCAGTGAAGGATTGTCGCCCGGCGAGGTGGCAGTCTTCGCCCGGACGTCCAAGGGGCTGGACGCGATCGAAGCTGCGCTGGGCACGGCGGGAACAAGGGCGGTTCGCCTCGCGCGCGACGCCGACGGAACACACGGCGAAAGCGTGAATCTGGGAAGTATGCACCGCGCCAAGGGCCTCGAGTTCAAGGTCGTCTTCGTGGCGGGCTGCGCGAAGGGAACACTTCCGCTCCGCTCCGTACTGCAGCGCGTGCGCGATCCGGCCGACCGCGACGCGGTCATCGCCCGAGAGCGGAGTCTTCTGTACGTGAGTCTTACCCGGGCGCGGGACCAGGCCTTCGTGACATGGTCAGGCGTGCCCTCGCCCCTCCTGAACCCCTTGATGGAAACCCATGCGGGGGCTGGCACATGAGTTTCGCTGTCGGATCCTTGGTCCGCGCGCGCGGGCGCGAGTGGGTGGTGCTCCCCGACTCGGAGGAAGAGTTTCTTCTACTCCGCCCGCTCGGAGGCACAGACCATGAAATTGCCGGCCTCCATACAGCCCTCGAGGATGTAGCAGCCGCATCGTTCGCTCCGCCCGACCCTGGGCGCCTAGGGGATCACCGCTCTTGTCGACTACTGCGAGATGCAGCACGAATTTCGTCGAGAGCCGGCGCCGGACCATTTCGCTCGTTTGCGCGTATCGCCGTGGAGCCCCGTCCCTATCAGCTCGTTCCCCTGTTGATGGCCTTACGGCTCGACCCTGTGCGGCTTTTGATCGCCGACGACGTGGGTATCGGAAAGACTGTCGAAGCGGCCCTCATCGCGCGCGAGCTGCTGGATCGCGGCGAGATCAACCGCACTGCCGTGTTGTGCCCGCCGCATCTGGCCGAGCAGTGGCATACAGAGCTGCGAGGGAAGTTCCACATCGACTCGGAGCTCGTTCTTCCGAGCACGGCAAGCCGGCTCGAACGTCCCTGTCGTCTTGGCGAGTCGCTCTTTGAGCACTATCCCCATGTTGTCGTCTCAATGGACTTCATCAAGAGCGAATCGCGTCGCCAGGAGTTCCTGCGCACCTGCCCGGGCTTCGTGATCGTGGACGAGGCCCATACGTGTGCCTTCGGTGCCATCGGTCGCGGCCGACACCAGCGCCACGAACTCATTGGTGACCTGGCCAAGGACACCGAACGCCATCTACTCCTCGTGACCGCCACACCCCACAGCGGCAAGGAAGATGCGTTCCGATCGCTCCTCGCCATTCTCGAACCGACGTTCGGAGACCTCCCCGATGACCTCACCGGACCTGCCAACGAAGGTCACCGCAGGCGCTTGGCAAAGCATTTCGTCCAACGCCGCCGTGCCGATATCCGCCGCTACCTGGACGAGGACACCCCGTTTCCCGAGCGCCGCGAGGGCGAAGAAACCTACGCCCTTACGCCAGAGTACCGTCGCCTCTTCGAGAGGGCGCTGAACTATGCGCGCGAGAAGGTGCGCGACGACAGCGGCGGACAACACCAGCAGCGCGTGCGTTGGTGGTCGGCCCTGGCCCTGTTGCGGTCGCTCGCTTCGAGTCCGGCGGCGGCGGCAGCGACGCTCCGCAGCCGGGCCTCCGTAGCTGACACCTCTAGCCCGGCAGAAGCCGATGAGCTCGGTCGCAGAACGGTGCTGGACGACGCCACCGACCAGCCCGACGACTCCATCGACGTTCCGCCTGGGGCGGACGCTGGAGCCGAGGCGCGCGACATCGCACCGGACGCCAGGACTGCTCGAAATCGGCGCCTTCTTGAGCTGGCTCGCGAAGCCGAGAAACTTTACGGCAAGCCCGACGCAAAGCTTGGTCAAGCCACCGTGCACATCCGCGGTCTTCTCGCTGACGGATTCCACCCCATCGTCTTTTGTCGCTTTATCCCTACTGCCGAGTACGTGGCCGAGCACCTGCGCAGTGCGCTGCCCAAGGGCACCGAGGTGGAGGCGATCACCGGCGCTTTGCCTCCCGACGAGCGGGAAGCGCGCATCGAGGCTCTAGGCGAGAAGCGCGCCCAAGGCAGCCGGATTGTCCTCGTCTGCACCGACTGCCTCTCGGAAGGCATCAATCTCCAAGACCACTTCGACGCCGTGTTCCACTACGACCTGGCGTGGAACCCCACGCGCCATGAGCAGCGGGAGGGACGGGTTGATCGCTTCGGCCAGCCGAGGAACGAGGTGCGCGTCCTCACCTACTACGGAATCGACAACGCCATCGACGGAATCGTCCTCGACGTACTCCTCCGCAAGCACCAGACGATTCGCAACTCCCTCGGTATCTCCGTCCCCGTGCCCCTCGATACGAACCAGGTGGTCGAGGCCGTGTTCGAGGGCCTGCTGCTTCGCGAGCAAGCGGGAAGCTCCCCGGAGCAGTTGCTGCCCGGTCTGGAGGAATACCTGCGCCCCCAGAAACAAGACCTCTACACCGCGTGGGACAACGCGGCCGACCGGGAGAAGCGCTCGCGCACCATGTTCGCCCAGGACACGATCCGGGTCGAAGAGGTGGCCCGCGAGCTTGAGGCGGCACGTGAGGCCACGGGATCCGCTGCCGATGTGCGTACCTTTGCGTTGGAAGCGCTGCAGGCACACGCCGGCGTGGTCACCGAACGCCGGGGCGCAGTAGAGCTCGATCTTTCGCACACTCCGCGCGCCTTGCGTGACCTGGTACCGGGACTACCCGAAACGCTCTCGGTCCGCTTCGAGCTCCCTGTTTCGGACGGTGTACTGCACCTTTCGCGCACCCATCCACTCGTGGAGGGCCTGGCAGCCCACGTGCTCGACACCGCACTCGATCCCGAGCTCGACGGTATCGCGCAGCGGGCGGGCGCTATCCGAACCGCCGAAGTTTGGACGCGCACGACCCTTCTGCTCTGCCGGTTCCGCTTCGACATCACCACGCGCCGCGGCATGGGCCGGGCCGCAGTAGAAGAGAACGAGCTCGCTGAGGATTGTGACCTTCTCGCCTTCGAAGGTTCACCGGAATCGGCGACCTGGCTCAGCTCCGAACGAGCCGAGGCCCTTCTCCAAGCCAAGCCCAGCGGGAATGTCCTGCCCGAGCAAGCGCGCGAACGCGTGGAACAAGTGATCAGCGGTGAACCGGCGCTCCAACAAGCGCTCGTGGCAGTCGCTCAGGCCCGCGCGGAATCGCTGCTCGCGGCCCACCGCCGAGTGCGTCAGGCCGCGCGGCTTCGGGGGGTGTCGTACGACGTGAAGCCCCAGCTTCCCGTCGACCTCCTAGGAATCTACATCTATCTGCCCGACCCGAAAGCGGAGTCAGCCTGATGGCACGCCGCATCCGGACCCCGTTCGAAAGTCTTCGCACCGAAGGAGGGCTGCTCCCGCCGGATCTGCTGAAACGCATCGCTGACGGCGACAAGGACCTCACCGGGCTCGACCCATCGGACTATCACCTCTTCAAGGGGGAACGGATCAACGAAGCAACGAGTCGCGCCTGGAACCGCCTGCTCGGCGCCTGGGCAAGCTTCCGCGATGCACGCGAGAACCTCGGACCCTCCGCCCCCGACACCGGAATGACGCGCGAGCGCTGGCTCGCTGTTCTTTTTCAGGAACTGGGCTACGGGCGCCTCGAGTCCGCACCGCACGCCACCGATTTAGCAGGCAAACCGTACCCCATCTCCCACTTCTGGCAGTGCTCGCCCATCCATCTCGTGGGCTTCCGCACCGACCTCGACACGCGTACACCGGGCCGCGCCGGAGCGGCCCGCCAGAATCCCCACAGCCTGGTCCAGGAGTTTTTGAACCGGAGCGACGAACACCTTTGGGGCATCGTGAGCAACGGTCTGTGCCTGCGCCTCCTCCGTGACAATGTGAGCCTTACACGCCAGGCCTATGTCGAGTTCGATCTGGAGGCCATGCTTGAGGGCGAAGCCTACGCGGACTTTGCCCTCCTCTGGCTCGTTGTCCATGAATCGCGACTCGAGCCCCGCCCCACGGCGGAGGGAGCCCGGCCGCGACCGGAAGGCTGTTGGCTCGAAGCTTGGGCGCGCGAGGCCCAGCAACGGGGGACCCGCGCCCTCGATCAACTTCGCGGCGGTGTGGAGCGTTCGATCGAGGTACTCGGCCGCGGCTTCCTGGCGCACCGCGCCAACGCTGCCTTGCGCGAGGTCCTGCGGACGGGCGAACTGTCCGCACAGGGCTACTACAGAGAGCTCCTACGTCTCGTCTACAGAATGCTCTTCCTGTTTGCGGCCGAAGATCGTGGCCTCCTTCTCCTCCCCGAGGCCGACACCAAACCAGCAGCTCGGCGCCGCTACCTCGAGCACTACTCCTCGCGGTATCTGCGAACGCTGGCCGAGCGCCGGCGCGGTAGCCCCCACGCCGATCTCTACCGTGCGCTACGTCTCGTGATGGAAAAGCTCGGACAGGACGCAGGATGCCCTGAGCTAGCGCTACCGGCCCTCGGGAGTTTTCTCTGGTCCGAGGCCGCTCTTCCGAACCTGTGCCGTGCAGAACTTGCCAACCGCGATCTCCTCGAGGCCGTGCGTGCCCTTGCGTTCACGGAGGACCAGAGACGACTCCGGCCAGTCGACTACCGAAATCTTGGTTCCGAAGAGCTCGGCAGTATCTACGAATCGCTCCTCGAGCTTCACCCCGAAGTAGATACCGGCGCGGCCCTCTTCGCGCTCCGCAGCGCCGCCGGCCACGAGCGAAAAACCACAGGCTCGTACTACACGCCGACCAGCCTGATCCGCTGCCTGCTCGAGACGGCCCTCGACCCGGTGCTCGACGAGGCCCAGACCAAGACCGACCCCGAGGCAGCTCTCCTGGCACTCAAGATCTGCGACCCCGCTGTTGGAAGCGGACACTTCCTCATCGCCGCCGCGCACCGCATCGCTCGGCGACTCGCCTTCGCCCGTACTGGTGAAGAAGAACCCGCGCCGGACGCGCTCCGCACGGCGCTCCGCGACGTGATCGGGCACTGCCTTTACGGCGTGGACATGAATCCCATGGCGGTCGAGCTTTGCAAGGTCTCGCTGTGGCTCGAGGCCCTTGAGCCCGGAAAACCCCTGTCGTTCCTCGATCATCACATACAGTGCGGCAACAGCCTGCTCGGCGCGACTCCGGCACTACTCGCCCAGGGCGTTCCCGACGACGCGTGGAAGCCCATCGAAGGCGACGACAAGAAGCTGGCCTCCGCCCTGCGCAAGCAGAACAAGGCCGAGCGCACGGGCCAGACGACCCTCTTCGCCGATCTGGTACGCGACGCCACCCCTAGCTATGGCAGCCTCTCCGAGGCGGCCACACGCCTCGACTCCCTCCCCGACGACACTCCCGCCGCAATCGGTGAGAAGGCAACGCGTTGGCGAAGCCTGACGGAGAGCGAAGACGCCCGCCGCGAGCGCCTGCGCGCCGACGCCTGGTGTTCCGCCTTCGTGTGGCCCAAGAGCGAGAGAAGTGGCGCCCCTGAGGCTCCTACCTTCGATCTGTTCTCCAAGTTTTCGAAGGACCCGGCCGCCGTTCCGCGGACGACGCGCGACGAGGTCGGGCGCCTGGCCGGGGAGTACAGCTTCTTCCACTGGCACCTATCGTTCCCGAACGTCTTTCGCGTTCCCGACACCGCCCCGGCTAAAAGCAGTCCCGCCGGCTGGGACGGCGGCTTCGACGTGGTGCTCTCGAATCCACCGTGGGAGCGCATCAAGCTCCAGGAGAAGGAGTTTTTTGCCTCGCGGCACCCGGAAATCGCAAATGCCCCCAACGCCGCAGCCCGGCGCCGCCTGATCACCAAGCTCACCGCCGAGGACCCGGCCCTTCATGAGGCCTTCCTCGCCGCGCGCCGTCAGGCGGAGGGCGAAAGCCACCTCGTGCGCAACTCCGGTCGCTACCCGCTGTGCGGACGCGGCGACGTCAATACCTACACGATCTTCGCGGAGCTCATGCGCGGCGCGACCTCGCCCACGGGCCGCGTTGGTTGCATCGTCCCCTCCGGCATCGCCACCGACGACACGACCAAGCATTTCTTCCAGGATCTCACCGAACGCGGAAGCCTTGCGAGCCTCTACGACTTTGAGAACGCAGCCCCCCTCTTTCCTGGCGTCCACCGCAGCTACAAGTTCTGCCTCCTCACCCTGACCGGGTCAGAGCGGCCGGCCGAGGCCGGCGCTGACTTCGCGTTCTTCTTGCACGATCCGGACGACCTCGCCGATCCGGAGCGCCGCTTCCGACTCTCCACCGAGGACATCGCACTCCTCAACCCCAATACGAAAACCTGCCCGATCTTTCGCACCCGGCGCGACGCCGAGCTCACCCGCCACATCTACCGCCGTGTTCCAGTGCTTGTGAGAGAGGGCCCGCCCGAGGAGAACCCCTGGGGCATCTCGTTCACGACGATGTTCCACATGTCCAACGACTCCCACCTATTCCGCACCCGCGACCAACTCGAGTCGGACGGCTGGAAGCTCGAGGGCAACACCTTCACCAAGGGCAGCGACCGCCACCTCCCCCTCTACGAGGCGAAGATGTGTGGTTTCTACGACCACCGGGTCGCCGATGTCGTGTTGAGCGCGACCGCAATGATCCGCCAGGGTCAACCGTCCGAACTCTCGGACGCTGAGCATCAAGACCCGAACAGGTTCGCCATGCCCCGTTCTTGGATTGCCGAATCCGAAGTCGAGGCTCGGCTTGCCGACCGATGGGCTCACTCCTGGTTCCTCGGCTGGCGAGACATCACCAGCGCCACGAACGAACGCACCGTCATCGCCAGCATCCTCCCGCGGGTGGGAGTAGGAAACAACCTTCCGATTTCTCTTCTTGCACGCGATGGGCATGAGATTGCGGGTTTGATCGGGTGCGTCAGCTCCTTGCCCCTTGATTTCGCTTCTCGTTTCAAGGTCGGCGGCACCCACCTGAACTTCTTCATTACCCATCAACTCCCTGTCCTGGCACCGGAAGCCTACGCACCTATCGCACCTTGGTCACCGGCAGAGACTCTCCAGGACTGGCTACGCCCCCGCGTCCTCGAGCTCACCTACACCGCCTGGGATCTCGCCCCCTTTGCCCGCGACCTCGGCTACGAGGGACCGCCCTTTCGCTGGGACAAGGAACGCCGCTTCCTGCTCCGCTGCGAGCTCGACGCGGCCTTCTTCCACCTCTACCTGGGAAGCCCCGAAGAGTGGCAGAGCACGGCGACCGCCGAGCTCCGCGAGGCCGTCGAGACCCCGCGCGATGCGATCGCTTACATTCTGGACACCTTCCCCATCGTCAAGCGCAAGGACGAGGCCGCCCATGGCTGCTACCGCACCCGCGACACCATCCTCGAGATCTACGACGCCCTCCAGAACGCCATCGAGACCGGCGAGCCGTACGAGACACACCTCGCCCCTCCCCCCGCCGACCCGGGGGTCGCCCATGCCGGGCAGAGTTGAGGTGGGATTGGGCGAGCGACGGGCGGGACTGCTCACCTCGACCTTTTTTCGCGCGAAAAAAGGCTCCCCGGGTGGTCTAGCTCCGCCGTAGGCACGGGCGTGGCTGCCTAGAGAGCCGCAGCCTGGTCACTTTTTCTCGCGCGAGAAACCTGAATCCCCATTTGAGTCAAAGGTTTACGCAGATCCCCCGATCTTGGAGTCGACCCCTCGGCCAAGTGCCAGGCGCGGGAAATCGATCCCGAGCATTTTCTCACGTGAGAAAATCGAGGGGGCCCGTGGGGGAGGAGGCTCTGTTTACAGATCATCACTCAGATCAGGCCATTCCTGCGGAATGTCTACAATCCCACCCCTGGCCTTGATCTCCTCCACCTCGGGCTCGATCCCCAGGCGGAAATCCCGCTCTTCCTCGGTCTCGTCCTGAAACGGGTCCTGCCCGTTCACCACTCTGGCCAGAATCGAGCCCATCCTCTCCGTGCTAATTGCCATTGGACCTCCCTCTTGATCGGGGCCCCTCCGCCCCGATCCAGTCGTAGTCAGCCCGCAATTCGCGGAGCCGAACTAACCTAGACCTCCGTCGTGGAATTTTTTCCGCAAGAGGCCGGAGGACCTCGAGATCTTTATCAGTAGCAGTGGAGTTTCCGGAGAGAAGTGCGCTGGGGATGACCATGCGTGAGGAACGAGCGGGTACGGGTTTGAGCGGTGAGGGGTACCTATCCGACACATGGTGGGGATCTAGCTTGACGCCACAGGTACCGCGCGGGTCCGTCGAGACTTTCCGAGTGTTCCGATGGCTCGCTTCCCCACAAACAAGCCAGTGATAGTGCGGCCGTACTGGAGACGCGAATAGCTGGATCGAGCAAGAAGAACGGCATGAGAGGGCCGTACAAACCATGGGCTTGCTCGCATAGAAGCGAGAAACGTTGCACGGCCTCAAGACGATCTGGTTCCGGAAGGCGCTCCGCATAGTATTGGTAGAATTCTGCGGCCGCGGAAACATCTACCGCAAGTCCAATGCGCCTCGACAACTCCGTTGTCGCGAGCAAGAGAACGTCCGTCAACTCGGACGGAGAAAGAGCCTCCCATTCAGTTCGGCTCGCATCAAGCAACGCGACCGCCTTACCTACATCCATAAAGTCTCACTATAGTTACTGCTTCCCATGCATCTCATTCCATTGAATAGACCAGAGCATAGTCTGAACCGTGGATGGGATGGAGCCGGTGTCCAGCGTTCCAGAACGCACGATCGCCTCCGTCGATTCCCGCAGGTACTCAGCTGCATGCTCGTACTGGGCTTCATCGGGACCACTGGCATGCATGTCGAGGGGAATCTTGCGGAGCGTGCTGTGCATTTCTTCCTCATTAAGATTGATCAGAAACGCGAGATAGGATGGGTCGAGATAGCCTTGCGACCGAAGGTTGTAGATGTCCGGAACGACTGGTGCTCGACCCTCCGGATGGTCGGCCATCACCGAACGTGTCCCCTTTCCATCAATACAGTCAGCGCAATCAAATACCTTTCGTGAAATCCCTTCGCCGATCACCTGACTCCGAAGGATCCGGATCACGATGTCATCTGCCCAAAACCTGGGAGCCCAATCCCTTCCGGAACCCAACGCATCTTGTATCTGTGCGACCCGGCGAAAGGCAACACGTGGCCAAGCGGATTGATTCATCGCGAGAATTGCAAGGACGGGGGATCCAAGTCGGCGAGGAGAAGCGAATCCATATTCCGCCGATGATCGTTCCTTGTTGGGTTCTTGGGGAGTACCAGGGCCTGGCTCGCTTGTGCAGGGAACCTGAACCACGGAACGTTGCTCCACCGACTGACATACTGCTTCCAGGTACACGAGCATGAGGTCACTCCGCGAAGACGCTGATCCGATTTTCTGGCGTCGGTCATCCGGGTGCCCTGCACCCGAAGCAGCCATCTCTTTGGTCTCGTCCCCCAGTTCCCTCAGCCGGGACGCCGTAAATCCCACCTGAAGATCAGCTATTTCGTCTGAGAGGTCACACCATGGGGAGAACCCGGCGGCCGTCGACCAGTCCATCCACTCTAGAAAAGCGCTGCTAAGCAGATCTCTATCAATCAGTTCGGACCTATGAATCTCGACCGCGGTCGGAAGACTTCCCATTAGGGTAAGACCACAGCAGGATCCGTTTGTGGCGATGATCCGCTGGGTCGCCCACGAAATGTAGGCGCTGACATGGGCTCCTTTGAACATCGCAAGGGCAGAAAAACGGTGTCCTTCGCGGCATACACACAGATAAGCGGTCCGATCCGGACCGCTAAGGAGATGAAAACTCAGCTGAAACGAGATGGGTACAAACGAATGCCATTCAAGCCATAGGAGCGTACGGAGCGGGGCAATCTCAGCCAGTGCGTTGGCCGCTGCGCCCGGAAAATTTAACGTGTCCACGCCGATAAGGGAGAGTCTCTCCCACTCCTCGCTGGACACCACCGACTGAAGAAGGAGCTCGTGCAAATCGATCGGCTGCTCCGCCAACCAAACGCCCTCCGACTCCGAACCCGCGGAGAGAACTTTGAAGTTCTCGCCTAACCCGGCGAACAGGTCGACTCCATCCATTGAACACTCCTGCGTCCCGCGCGACGACCCTTACCCGCGTAAACTCTGCGATTCCGCTCCCGAAACTACCATTTCGCGATACCTGCACAGTGCATTCGCTAGCCGAACCTGCCGCGGCGTGCGGCAATCAGGTTCCAATAGTTTCGGGTTAACAACGAGTATGACCGCGCACATCGCGCGTGAGGTGGCGACATTCATCCGGTTCAAGCTGTAGAGGAACTCCATCCCTCGGGGCGCATCTTCGCAGGAGGAGGTGGTCATCGAGTAGATCACCACCGGGGCCTCGCGGCCCTGGAATTTGTCGACGGTTCCGACACGTGCATTGGGCAAGCGCGAAGAGATTGCGCTGACTTGGGCGTTGTAGGGGGCCACGATGAGGATGTCGCTAGTGGGTTCGAGCAGTTGAGTTTCGCCATTGTGATTGGTCCAATAAATTCCACGCGCAGAAAGCGACTCGTAAATGGCCTCTACCGCAGAGACTTCTTCAACCGCGTGATTCTGGTTGCCTTCGTGATCTACAGGAAATAGGTGAAGGCCGGCTCCCGCATATTGTGTCTCACCGAGGATCCGCTGTTGCTCGCAGATGGCGCGTGACCGAAGTTTTCGGTCGTAGAAGAGTTCTGAGGTGAACTCGCAAAGGCTTGGGTGCAATCGCCACGTATCTTCGAGGAAGAGGCCACGCTCGACTCGCATGGTTTCTTCATCACCGAGCAGATGCTTCAGGGCCGAAACATCGCTGCCTTCGGGATGGGTTCCTTGCATGGGTTGTTCGAGCTGCTGAGGGTCGCCCAATAGCACGATGTTCTTGGCCCCTTGGGATGCCGCGAGCGTGTTGCAGAGCGACATCTGCCCAGCCTCATCGACGATCAGAACGTCAACTGCTTCGGCGAACTCTGGACGGGCCCACGTCCATACAGTAGCGGCGGCGACGTTCGCTTGATTTTTCTCGATGGCTTGAAGGAGTTTCTTGTTGTCTTTGATTTCGGGAATGCCGGGGAGTGGCTCACTCCGTTTCCCCGGCTTGTGGACACAATCAAGGTCCATCCCTATTTCGGCGGCGGCCTTTAGTGTGGCCTCGAGCAGGTTCTGCATCACTTTGTGGCTCACCGCTGTGATCCCGACCTTCTTTCCTTGCGCGACGAGCGCGCAGATCATGCGCGCGCCCATGTAGGTCTTGCCGCAGCCGGGAGGACCTTGAACCGGTAGGCAGCTTTCCTCGAGTTCGAGGGCGAGGCGTCGAGCCGCATCGAGAAGATCTTCACCGGGTTTTCGAAGTGGGCCTTCGGTCGAGGACGCGATGCGCGGGTGACGAGTGAGCAGTAGGTCGCGCGCGGCCCGGTAGGGCCCCGGCGCAGCGATTCCGTGGTCTGCCACCCATAGCGCGAGCCTCTCTACGGCGTCCGCCATCGTGCGGGTTCCAACGTGGTCGTGGGTGAAGACCGCAAGCGGGTGCAGGTCGCTGGCGTCACCACGCTTCTTGATGTCGATACTGCGCGCGCCAGGAGAAATATCGACTACGGTTCCCACACTAGCCTCTGCGACATGCAATTTGTCTTCTCGCCGGATGTCGTAATCTTGATGTGGGAAGGCGTAGCGATGGATCGGGCACTTAGCGGTTCCGCCCGGGACTTCGCCGACGAACTCGAGCCCGCCAAGGCCCGCTCGTTCTTCCAACAGCTCGTCGTCCGACAAATCACGTAGTCGGAAAAGCTCCCACCAGGAAGCTTTGTCTTCGCGACGATGCCATTCGATCATGTGTGCCAAAAGCCAACGTGCCCGATGTTCATCGCTGCGTTCGCGGGCTTCCAACGGAATGCCGTCAATCAGGCGCTCGAAAAGCGCCTGACGACGGGCTTGGTGTGCATCGAGTTCCTCAGACGGCTCGCCCTCTTGGGGCTCGGGCCGGGGAATCAGTGTTCCATCCGCACTCCGCTCTGCACGGCGCTCCTCCAGCCAGTTGCGCAGGCTCCAAGTGGAAATGCAGTCGTCGCGGTTGTAGCGCTCGACTTCCGATCGGCTCTCATCCGTTATTGCTTCGCGCTCGCCCAACTCTAGGGCGCGATCGATGACGCGGCGCTGGGCGCTGGCTTCTCGCAGGTCGACGTCGCGCTGAAAGTCGTGAAGCGTCTCGAGATCTTTAAGGGAGTAGCTCTCGATTCCGATCCGCAGGCCCTGGCGTACTACGCCGAGCAGGTCGACGAATCGCTCTGCGCGCAGCAACCGATCGAGCTCGTCTTCGCGTGTGCCGTGGCGACCCATCAGACGCTTCATGGTCGAGGGTTCGTAGTGGCCGAAGTGGTAGACGTGGAGGTCCGGGTGTTCCTCCCAACGGGACATCACGGTGTCGATGAAGGCCTCGAAAGCTCGGCGTTCTTCGGCACGGTCGAGGGCCCATCGCGCTTCGTACTTCGTTTCTCCGGCGGCGTCGGCTGTGACCCAGCCAAACAGATACTCGTGGCCGCCGTCGTCGACGAAATGTGCGCCTTCGAGATCCAGAAAAATGTCTCCCAACGAGGGCTCGGGAAGCCGTGCCAGGCCGAGTCCCGCTGCAATCGGCTCGAGGAACTCGTACTTGGGCTTGGGAAGGCTCCGGGATTCGAGCTGCAAGCGAGCCTGGTGATGAATGCGCTCGTAGCCTTCGGGAGATCCCCGCTTCGGTCGCGAGACGATGGGTTGCTCAGCCTGGGCCAGCTGCGTGGCTGTCGTAATCCCGCGTTCGACGAGCTCACGTTGTTGCATCCGACTTGCGCCCGCAACCAGCGAGAGGTGATCGTCCTTGCGCCTTCGCTCCATACACACCGGCCACCAACGGCAGATTTCGCACTGATTGACCGGCACCGGGTAGATGAGCTCCGGAGTTGCCTTCGGTCCGGCCAGCGCGTCTTCGAGCTGCCTTCGGACTAAGCGGTAGTAAGCCATGTAGTCGCGAGTCCGAAAGCGTTCCGGCTCGCGGATGCGACGCGGCGAGACGACGTACATGGAGTCCGGCAGATGTTGTTGGATCGAACCGACAATTTCGGTGTAAAGGCACAGCTGCAGCAGGGTCCCACCGCGTGTCTCGTTGGACAGCTTGGTGTCCACCACCTCGTAGGACCAGTCACCTAGACCGCTCGGCGTGCGGACTTTGAGCAGGACATCGGCTCTTCCCCGCCAGCGCCCATCGATCAGCGCGGGCTGCGCGATGGCGTCCCAGCCTTCCCGCATTGCAGCCCGAGCTCGCTCGAACGCCGCCTCATTAACGCCGACGTCGTCGAGCTCGAGGACTTTGCGTCCTTGCTCGTTGCGGAGTACATCCAGATAGCGCTTCTCGTGGATGTTTCCGCGTTGGGCGAGTGCATCGAGAAGCGGATCTTGCCAGTGGGGGGCTTCCCGGGTGCCTTCGGCGACCGCCCGGCTCAGCTGGGTCAGATGGCGACAGCCCAGATGCGAAGACAGGTCTGTTGCCGAAAGCCGTAGCGTTCCGTCATCAAACTTCATTGCACACCTTCCAACCGGCGAGACAATAGAGCCGCTCCTTAGAATCCCCTGGGCTCGTCGCTCCGGCTGTCTCTGGTGCCCGAAGAAAGTAGCTCTCGACGTTCATCCGTCGTCTGGAGGCGTTGTTCGATGTTCCGAGTCATTCGCTTGGTATCGTAGAAGTCGAGAACCGCTCGATAGAGCGCTCGAGCCCGTAGCGATGGGTTCTGTTTCTCCATTCGAACCATCAACGTTGCGATCTCAGACGGCGGAATCTCTGTGAGTTCTCGGTTTCCACGAGGTCGGACGACTACGGCCGGTGAACCAGCGACTCGGAGAACCCTTCCCTTGAGCCCAGCCTCGCCAGTCTCGTTTCGATCTTCCAGCAGACCATCCCGAATCGCCTTCGATACCGCTTTGTTCAGCGCGCTTCGAGACTGCCTTCCCACCCGGTGACGACCAGACGCTTTGACGAAGATCCGATAAAGCTGCTGAGTGCTCATCGGTCCCTCGGCGCCAATGATTTCGACGACTCCCGGAATCAGAGCACTCGGTCGCGCCACTGTGGGGTCAGGCAGTTTTTTTGACGATTCCCATGCCTGATATGGGGCGTCCGCTAGTGCGCGCACCGCCTCCTGTGTTTCCAACTGCCGCGGAAGTTCAATGCCGGTGCCTTCGGACCTCGCCTCTAAGACAGGAGCCGCTCCAGGTGCCTGTCCCTCCACACTGTCACCGGTGGGTTCCGAGGTAGACGCGCCCGAATACTCGCTAGAAAGCTGGTCCAGTGGTGGTTGTACGGGCTCTTGGGGGACAGGCTCTTCGGGCGGCTCATATCCCTCGGGATACACTCCTTCCCGATCAAGCGTTTCCCACAGATCTTCCAGAGCTCCCTCCGGATCGAGTGAGAACGCGCTCCCACGAACTCGCCAGAACCTCCAGCCGCAACGTTCCAGCACACGTTGCCGCGCCATATCATTCTCGAACTGGTCGGAGCCATGCCACTCGTCTCCATCGCATTCCACCGCGATCCGATGCTCCATGCCTTCGACGACCATGTCGATTCGATACCCTGCTACTTCGTACTGGGGCAGAACCCGATATCCTCGAGCCGAGATTTGGAGGAACACATCCAGCTCGAACCAGCTCTCAAAGGGCTCGGGCGGTCTTGAGCGCCCTCGATCGGCCGTCGAGGCGATTCGCTGCAGCTCCGAGACCGGGACACCGTCGATCTCCGCACGCTCTACCGAAGGATTCTGACAGTACTCCAAGAGCGCGTGGCGAAGACAATGTGGGCTCAGGTCGTTCAACGTGGCTGTATGAAAAAGAACCAGCTGGTCGCGCGCACGACTCGCCGCGACGTTGAACCGGCGCCGAGCCGCCTCGTCCACCAGAGTTCCAATTCTTCGACCTTCGGAGGGCGCAGATACCAAGCTCAGCAACATCACGTCGCGCTCATCCCCCTGGAACGCGTAAGCGTCACCGCACACGAGCTGGCGGTTCTCCATCGCCTCGGGGCCAAGTTGTTCGAGCAGCAGTGCCTCGATCTGTTTCCCTTGTGCGTGACCCACGAGACTAATCACTCCAAAGGTCTTTCCCTCGTATGCACCGTCTTCGTTCATTCGGACGATTTCGTCGACAATCGCCTGGGCCTCCGGTGGATTGCTGACGTTCTGGTTCCTGCCGACCAGATATCCGTCTGCAACGTGGCGAGCAGATACGACGGGTGAGAGCCGCGATCCACCGTATTGACGAAGGGGAATGAGTGGCTCACTCGGGTAGCAGAGATTGTTTGAGAACTGAATGATTTCCGGCATGCACCGGAAGTGTTCTCTGAGACGGATGCGTCCCTGATAGCGGATCTCCGCAAGATCGAAGAAGCTCTGATTCACCCCATAAGCATCGGCGTGGGGAAGCTCCGCAATGTGCTGGGCTCGAAGCCGGTTCACGTCTTCGTGATTGATTCCGGCATAGGTGGGGCTTATCTGTTTGTCATCGCCAACAACGACTAGCTTCTTCGCAAGGTAGGCGAGCAGCAAGGCTTCGGGCCCCGATTGACTGGCCTCGTCGATGATGACCACGTCGAATAGGTCTTTGCCCGGCTGAATCGATTCTGCCACGCGATAAAGAGGCATGACCCAGGCCGGTATCGCCGAGCGGCATTCGTTCATGTGTTCTCGAGCACTTCGACGATGAACGGGCGCGTACTTGCCCGTTCCCTTGCCAATACTTCGAACGGCTTTTGACCATGCTACGAGGTGCTGCCGCTCATGCTCGCTCATGTGATCGAAGCAATGCGCCCATGCCTTCTCGGCCGCGATTTCTCGGAGACGATTTCGAATCCGCTCCCTGGTGGAATCGAGTTGAATCCGAAGCTGTTGCTCGGCTTCGGGGTCGCATAGCCTTTCGAGCCACGCCGTAGCGCGCGCCCAATTCCACGCTGCCTCGAAGTTCCCCGCACGATGACCCCACAATTCGTCTGCAGCTGTCGCGCGTAGCTCCTCGCACACCTGTGGAGCAGCCGCGTGGAGGCGAGTGAGCAGCAGCTTTCGTCGTCGGACCTGCACGCCCGTATTCCGGTTTTGCGAAAGTTGAAGAAGGGTCGCCTGGTACTTCCCAATGTCGCGCTCTTTCAAAGCTGCGAGAAGGTTGCGGCCAGATGGATCGGTTCCTGGGGAGCCTACTGCCTCGGCTACTCGCTCGTATTGTTCGGCCAGGTCATTTTGGGCGTCCCGCAGCCTCCCCTCTTCGTCAACGGCCTTCGCACAGTCCAGCAACAATTGAAGTGCGCCAAGATCGTGCCAGGTAGGTTCAGCGAGACCGGGGATCGCCTGAATCACCGTACGAATGCGGGCCACCCGTTTATGCATCGCCAGGGCCGCTTCGAGGGGTTCGCACAAATCATGGAAGTCCTGCGCCTGGGCTGAGAAGCTGGTGACCGATGTTCGATGAATCGGACCCCACTTTTCCCGAAGTACCCGGAGCCGCTCCTCCACATCAAGCCACGCGATTAGCTCCTTCAGGACCTCAGAACTAGCGCAGGCCCGCCCCCCTACCTTCACCTCCCGGCGGAGATAACTGGCTCGCTTTACAGGTTCAGCCCGAAACGGCCCAAATCCCCAGCCACCGCCCTGTTGGAGGTGCCGCAACAACGCCTCTGCATCGGCTCTTACTCGGTGGTGGTCTCGCTCAATCAGCCACGATACCTGCGTTTCGTCTGCCCAACGGGCGCGGTCAGCGATAGCCGCCAGGTGCTCGTTCGTCACATCGAAGAGCTCTCGCCAAGCTCTGTCGCGGTCACCCAAAATCTGCAGGACGGCGGATTCCGTCCAGTCGTGCAAATGTCGCTTGATCTGATCGACGCTAAGTAGCAACGCGCCAAGCTCTTCGATTAGCCGTTTTCTCGCCTCGGCAGGACCATTGACCAAGTGTGCGTAGGCCGGATTGGCACGAGATGTCTCGACTTGCTGATAAGCGTCCGTCGCCTGAGACTCGTTTTCCACCATGGCGGATATGGCCGCGAGAGACGGTAGAGCAGAGGGGTCGAGATCGGAGTACCCCGTAGCCTCCCACCGATCGAGGTCTGGGGCACGAAGCAGTTCAAGCAGTTCCTGAAACTCGGTTCCCGTTAGGGGAGGTTCTTGCTCCTCCTCGGGACGATCCTCGATCCAGTCGAAGCCTTCCTCCTCGCGACGCAAACGAATAGCAATCGACTGGAGCGTGCCGGTGTAGCCTCCGAAAAGCGACGGATGTGTGTAGGTTTCCTTTTCTCGAATCGATCTCAATTCTGACAGCGTTCGCGCCTCGTCGCGTCGCGCCAGGTCAAGCTGCACCGTCAACTCTTTGATCTTCTGTTCACTCTCCGCTGTATTCCAGTGATTCTGGCGGCTGGTGATACCTTGAACGGAATCCTCCATTGCCTGGAGGGCTTCGCGATCGTCGCCAAGAAGTACGACAGCCAGCGGCGATATCTCTTTGGCCTTCTCGCGGATATACCGTTGCAGCACACGCAATGCGCGGGCGGTGTGGCTCGTGACGAGAACACGTTGCCCGGACGCCAACAAGTGGCATATGAGATTTACGATTGTGTGCGACTTTCCCGTGCCGGGAGGACCCTGAACGAGAACGCCCTCGTGGCAACCGAGACGCTCAATGATCTGGCGCTGAGCTTCATTCCACTCGAGGGGAAAGTAGAGCTCGGGGGCCGGCTTCGCCTCGGGTGACCTTGGGTCTCCTTCTCGCGCAACTCCGTCATCCCCGGATACCGAAACAAACCGGCCAACACCTGATGGGATCGGAGCTCCGCTTTCAATCTGTCTGAGGATTTCTTCAAACGCCTTAAGGAACGAGCGCTCCGTCCTCCGCCGGAGTATCAGCGCAGGCGCAAAGCAAATGCAAGGATCAGCCGCGGCTCGCGACGGTGGATCCAAAGCCTCTCTGTATGTCCCCTTCGGCGACGCCGCGTGCACCCAGCCAGAGAGGATGGAGTCGATCGGCGCCGGATCCCACACTCGGTCTCCCAGATCGGCCGCCTGGCTTTCAAGTGAACGAATCTCATCGGGGTCTGGGCGGAACTTCGGATCGAGCATGTCTTGCTCTATTCGGACCTTCGCACCCTCTCCCGCTGGCCCAATCGTTATGACTCCCCGAGCTGCATCGAAGGAAATATTGGTGCTCGCAACCAGCACCTGGCGCAGCACTTCCTGGGTATCAGGCGTCCGCCACGCGAGGGTCCCCAGGCCGAGTACTACTTCGTATTGTTCTCCTAGCCTCTGCTGCTTTTGATAGATTGAGAAGAGCTTGGTGTAGACGCGCTGAACCGCTTGGACTCGCCGGTCCGCTTCAGCCCACGGCCACCACTGCGTCTCTACGTAGGATTCCCACTCCTGCTTGATTTCGGGGTGGTCTTCAAGGCGTCGGCGAAAAACCAGCTCTTCGCCAGCCTCGATTCGGCCGGGAATGGAGATTTCTTCGCGAAGCTCAGGAATCTCCCGAGAGGAATCCCCGACCTGCGACAGAACAAGCCAAGGGCGAAGCTGCTCGGACGGTTCTGGTGCCGGCAGCAGCGTAGGCTGATTCACCTCAAGCCAAATCTCGCCGCCCTCGCGGTCTTGGCCTCGATGCCATGCGGCGCAGTCGCACTCAGGCTCGCGGGGGACATCAGAGAACCAAAGGACGTCCTCGTACTGATCGACAGTTCGGACCGTATTGGTTCGTAGCTGGGTGAACTCTTTAAGGAACGTGTAGAGAGACGCCGATCTGGCGCGAAGGGCGTCTGCCCCACGGACTCCAGCCACTTCACTCATGCGTCTCCTCTCGACCCTAATCTCAATGAAGACAAGACATTCCAGCCGGATAGACAGCAAGACCTATTCTGCCCAAGGAAAGCTTCGTCATCTTGGCCCCTCCATCCGTTCAGTTGCTACGTACTGGAGCCTGGTCGCTTGGAAGTCCCCCCGAACTATAAACGCCGAGAATTGGCAAGTGTGGGTTGAAGTGACAGTCACCTGGCGAGACGTTTCTACTCGAGACCAAGCCAACCGTGACCTTGCTTCCCGAGACTGGATTCCGCTTGCTCGCGCTGCATTTCCATGGGGAATATTCCCTAGCGGTTCCATGTGCTCGAGACGTTGCTCTGTACTTGGCTGAGCCAGTTTTCGCAGGTTTCCACGAGGCGGCAGGAAGGGAGACCGAAATAGCAAATCGGCTCCCGCCTAGCTTCAGGCCTTGCAGGTTCGGCATGGCCTAAACCCCCGGCGCACCGCATCCCCGTGAGAAGCGAACTCTACGAGGTTCGATCCACTAATTTCATTGGCCCATTCGCAATCTGGCCTGTGGAAAGTCCCTCGCGCTTTGCTCGCAACGTAACCATCCTCTTCACATGCGACGGCCCTCCCAAGCGAGAGGCTTGAATAGAGGCGTTCAGCAATCGATTCGGCGAGCTCGAGCCGAGCTGCTTTGTGAGAGCCTGGTAGCTCAGAACACGATCTTTCAAATTGAAGCATCACGTGGTAGCAGTGGACAATCTGATTGTTCGGAACAGAATCGAAATTCTCCAGTAGCGCTTTCGCGTGCTTTTCCACGTTCCGCGCGTACGTAACTACAAGGTTGGAAGCGACCTTCTCCTCCCGACCACTCTTCTGAACCAGATCGTCATACTCATCTAAAGCGTCGTAGAGGGAGATGTCAGACTTGATATCGCCGGTGGAGAGGCCGTGTAGGGACTCCTGCAGGTGACGGCGAAGCTCTGTTAGACCCATGCTTTCCTTGGTCGCCATGACAAACCTCCTTGGAATGAGTTCCGTCGGTCTTTCGGAAATTTGGTCGGTTCTTCATTGCGTCGCCGCACAGCAGGCCACGGGGCGAGCCACGTTGCACGGCCGCGTCGTCATACTGCCCGAGTCGGCGTCAATAACCGTACCCGCGTTATTTGCGTTTCGCGACGTAAAAGGTCCGTCCGAGAAGCAGGTTCGGACGGAAAGCGCGCCGTCGAAAACGGGATCGTTATCGCCCCCCACTGGAATCACCCACGCGAACCCGCTTAGTCCCGGAGGAACCGCGGTTGTCTCCGCGATCTCTCGGGTCGAGCACACGCGGCTTTCGGGAAAGTCGACCTGGCACGCACTCGTCAAGCCGAGGAATCCGACGTCGGCGAAGATTGTGTCCAGTGTAAAACCCACCAGTTCAAAACGCGCGCTTCCACACACCGCCTCACCCGGTGGTCCCTGTGCGCCGTCTGTGCCGGCTGGCCCCTCGCTGTTCCACGAGAGTGGAGTCTCTTTCGATGTGCACTGTCCGGCGGTACCCACGATCCGCAGTTTTCCGTTTCGCTGGTTTACGCAAGACAGAATGGTATCGGCCACGGCGGTCCCCGCGACAAAGAAAAACACGATGGCCGACAAGAATACGCATCTCATTTCGAACCTCCGTCACTATGAGAATTCATCCATGTTACGAGACCCTTGTACCGAGATGGTTCGGTAGCGACCCAACTACAACCTGCTCCGTCTCGTCATCCCAGAAAAAATAGAGCCTGAATCCGAATCGCGGATCCCTGCTGTTACTACCTTTCAAATGCCGATCGAGTTCACGCCTTGCGCCTCGAAACGTTGGGAAATAGGTGTCCCCTTCCTGCCCGGCGCCCTGCCCCGCGAAGCACGGGGCTTCCTCTAGGTGCAGCTCCTGCAAAGCGACCTTGTAGGCCGCGAGCCGCCCTTGATCGCCCTTACGCTTCATCGGAACGTAGTGATCCCGAAGCAGAAGCAGCGCTGAATAGGCAAGGGACACGTCTTCGAATGGTGACTTGTTCGCAGCCCGTACGGCACGGGGGAGTATCACGACCTTTCCCGCCAGATTCCGCCTGCCCCATTCCGCCAGATCTTTGAAGTCTTCTGGGATTTCATCTTGCTGATCAACCAGCCCGGACCGGGCCCATCTCTCTTCAAGGTGCTCTACACGAGCACTTAAGGCGCTGATTCGAGACTGGCTATCATTCAATTGTGCACGGGCCACATCACGCTCTTCTTCGGCAAGCGCGAGCAGGCCGGTGAACGTGGCTTGCTGCTCTTCGATCTGGTTCCGCAGACCTTCGTTCTCGTTGAGCGACAACTCGAAGAGTTCTTGATCCGATGCCCCACTGTCGGATAGGTCCATCCTTTGCCGCTCTTGGGCTCCCTGCTTTACTTTCGAGTACGGTGGGAGGGTGTATTCGAGGTCTGGGCTCGAAACTGTTGATCGAAGAACGCCATCGACCAACAAGTCCCCAAATCGTTCCGATCCTCCAGGCCAATTCTCGATTCGGCGCGCAAGAGCCAACGGATGATCTCCTGGGTCCGAGTTGTTCAGATCGAACTTCGGCCGATATGTCCGAACCGCCCTGAGGAACACAGAAAATTCTTTCCCCAGTTTCCGTGTAAGCTCATACGAGGCTGGCCCCGAAATGATTGCGATGTGGGCAGCGCCTGTGGTGCGCCTGAGAACCGAATCAACCGGTATCGCAGTTTCGCCAGGCCTTTCCGATCCCTCCGGAAGCGAGAAGACACATATCGCGTGCCTCCGGTCAGTTTTCTGAATAAGCGCCACCAACGAATCGACTTCATGCGGACTATTGACGAACCACGGCTCGGTGCACACCTGTCGTCCGTCGATCTTGAAGTCCCCCACATTGGCGACATCCCTGACAAACCCTGGAACGGATCGAGCCGCAGCGGGATCGTCGCCGCGCGTGACGCAGAACAGGCGTGCACCAAAGAGCACAAAGTCATCGGTGCGACCGAGCCCAACTTCAGTAACCCATGTTCGTCGAGCAACACCTTTGTCCGCATCGTCCACCCTAGCCGCCCAATAGTCATCGAATCGCACCGCTTCGGCCCGCTGCGCGCCAACTTCGGCTAGCTCGAAGGGCTCTCCTTCCCAGGCTGGCGGCGGAATTTTTCGGCCGGCCTTCACTTCGACCCAGCGTAGTACCGCGGTACGGGCCCCTGAAAGAATTTCGATTGTCGGATTCGACGTGCAGGTGAGCAGCACTTGGCTTATCGGTCTCACCAACCCCTGACGCTCACGAATTCGTGCAGCCAAGGGTGCAAGCTGGCTAGCGAAAGTCCCTTTCGAATCGATCGTCATATCAGATCCCCCCATCGGTCGTGCTGGTGATCCTGATCCAAAACCGAAAACCGATTCACGGCCATCCCTTTCGGAAAAGCAGTGAGGTGAACGATCCCGCCATGAGCAAGAGCACAACCCGCGACTTGCGTCGACTCAGCGCGGAGATCATCCCCGATGCCCAGCGAAGGCCCAGAAGTCCAGAAGGCTCGGTTCAACGCCTCGAGGAAAGGCTCCGGTGAACTGATACTCAGGTTCGCGCTTTCTGACTGCTCCCTGCACTCAACGAAATCCGCATCGATGGCATCGACTACGTATCCCCGGAGAAGACTCTCGAAGACCCGACGAAACACACCGGGCTGACCCAACAACTCGGCTCCAATCACTTCGCCCCTGAGCGCGCCGACGAATCCGATCTGGCGCGGAAGCGCACGAAACGTGGCCGACATCTCGTCCACCTCGGTCTGACGACTAGCGTAGTAGTGCGCGTAGGCACCCGTTGACGAACCGGCTTGCGACAACCGAACTCGGTCGTTGACCTCTTTCCACACTTCAGTCTGGTCAGCTTCGAAGCCACGACCCGCTGCAGCCGCCCGCTGGACCTTCAAGGACATCTTCATTCGGATCGCGTTCGAGATTATCCGGTTCGAGGCAGCAAACTTCTCACCGCACCTGCGACTCCAGCGGCCCTGCTCCACACAAGTCACATCGATTGTGAGTTCGCTGTGCTCAGCGATCAGGAAACTCGCGTTCGCGACGCGGTTTTGCTTGGCCCCGGTGATTTCCTCACCGAAGATCACGAGCACCGGCCGTGCCCCGCAATTCACAATGCGAGCTTTCGAGATCGATCCCTCATCTCCGACCTCATCAATATCGAGATCGCCGTTCTCGATCGCGTCAGATAGTGAAACATACTTGCGAGCGTCCGCAGGACGCACTTCCGGCCGGAGCAAGATCGGCCAGATAGTCAGCGCCTTGTGTTTCTGGCGGAGAGAGAGACAGGTCTGATCCAAGAAGGCGGCTACCGTATTGTCCGAGCATCGAGCGCGTTGCGGCATGAACTTTCTCTTCCCGACTATAGACGGATACGATCCGTCAATTGCCTCGCTACCGAACGGTTCTTTTGAATACCTCGACCCTACTCAGAATCTACGGAGCAACCAGAGAGCCGGACGAAGCCTGCGTCCAACGATTTGGCGTACAGCTGAGGACGACAGGTCAACGAGCTTGGATACCTCGGCGCTGGAATGTCCCATGGTGGAAAGCCGAGCGATGCGCCGATCCCGTTCCGGAATTTTCTTGAGAGCCCGACGGGTATCGATGGATCGAACCAGGGATGCCTCTGTTACTCCTGCACGCGACAAGGCTTTCGGCTGAAACACTTCAGCATTCGCTTCTATGATGTTCCGACGGCGCACTAGTTGGCGAATTCTGTTGTGGGTCTCCTGCCTTAACGCGCTTTGTAACTGGCTGGAATTCGCTGCTCGCCCGGTAGGTTTCTCAAGCTCCCTAAGAACAATGTCATGGAGTTCGTCAGATGACTTTCCCGCCTTCGAAAGTTCAACGCACTTCTCAAGGAGCGGCGCCGCCTTGTCCCCAGAGGCTGGCACGGAAGCGAACAACAAGACAGGCAGAGCTAGTATCAAGGTGCATTTGAATCGGGGATGCATTTCGACCTCCCAGTATAGTCAAGCTCTCGGAGCCGCCCTTCCAGTCTCCTACTCATGTAGGCGTGGGAAGCGCTGTTCTGTGACACAAATCCGCGCAAAAAATTCACTCCCCAGTGTTTGCGGGCGAGTCGACGCGAATCGACCCCGGTTCGTTGCGGTCAAAGGGGCACTTCGTTCTGTTCCGTCGGGAATTTTCCCTACCGGTCCCTCAGCGACCGTGGCGAAGCAGGGCCAGAAAGCCTCAGAACGTCGCCGAAGATTTCATGGGGACGCCCCAACGAACCAGTGTTCCCAAAATAACCCGCACAGTACGAGCTGAAAGGCTGGAACCCATCGCCTACGTCCGAATCTGTCGCATTGGAACTCTTTTCTGTGTCAGACTTTCGCCGGGCTGGGGGCGTGGATCGAAAGGGAGACACATCGCGTGCCGCGCTATCACCGGGCCGACGACCTGATCCGGCTCATCCTCGAGCTTCAAGCCACCAACGTCGGACTTTCCATCGATGACATTGCGGATCGCTTTGGCGTGGACCGCCGCACCGCAGAGCGCATGCGCGACCGCGTGGTGGAGATCTATCCCGAGGCCCAAACCGAGTTGCGGGACGGAAAGAAGTACTGGAGCATTCCCGGCGGATTGAGCCGCACCCTGGTGCGCTGGGAAGCACACGAACTCGCGGCCCTGGAAACAGCGGTCGAACTCGCCGAACGTGACAACCGCCCCGATCACGGTGCGGCGCTACGAAGCCTGCTTGTCAAGCTGCAGGCACTCATGAGACCCTCCAGAGCAGCCGTCTTGAGCACCGACACCGCGGCGCTGGTGGAAGGAGAAGGACTCGCAATGCGCCCGGGGCCGCGGCCTCGCATCCGAACGGAGGTGCTGGACAGCCTGAGAGCCGCAGTACTCGCTTGCCAGAAGGTTCGCCTCCACTACGCGCGCCGCCAAGATGGCGAGGACGTCAAACACAAGGTTTATCCCTACGGATTCCTCTACGGGCACCGCCACTACCTGGTGGCATACAGCCGGCCCGCCCAGGACTTCCGGCTTTACAGCCTGGCAAACATCGACCACGTCCAGACCTTCAACGAATACTTCGAGCGGGACGCAGACTTCGACCTGCGGCGCTTTGCCACCAACTCCTTTGGCATCTTCCAAGAGAAACCCCGCGACGTCGTGTGGCGATTCGCCCCACGCGTCGCCGACGACGCTCGCCAGTACGTCTTCCATCCAAGCCAAACTCTCAAAGACGAGCCGGATGGCTCACTCGTCGTTCGCTTCCAAGCGGGCGGCTTGTGGGAGATGGCCTGGCACCTGTTCCGATGGGGCCCGTGGGTGGATGTGATCCAACCGAAAGCGTTGCGAGAACATCTTGTCGAAACCTTGACCGAAACCCTCAACGCCCACAGCCGCACCACAACTAGGCGAGAAGAAACGACCGGTCCTGTCGTAGCCAAAACCTAGTATGAATGTTCCAATGGCTGAGCCGCTTCGCTGTCCCTACTGGATACATTCAAGTTGGTTGCGAGATTCATGCCCGAATCGTGGAAAACAGAGGGAGAGATCAACATGACGCGCTTCACCGTTATCTCGACGCTGCTGGGCATCGCCCTCGCGGGTGTCAGACCGGCTCTAGCGGTTGTGCTCGAAGGACCGGTCGTCAATCCCGCAAACGGTCACGAGTACTACTTGATCGGAACACCCAGCTGGACCGCAGCCGAGACAGAAGCCGTTTCCATCGGTGGGCATCTGGTCACGATTCGCAGCGCCGAAGAGAATGCCTTCGTTTTCGACACGTTTGTATCCGGGACGACATTCAATCCGTGGATCGGACTGAACGATTCCGCGCTCGAGGGAACCTTCGAATGGTCGAGCGGCGAGCCGGTGGTTTTCACGAATTGGAAGCCCGGTGAGCCGAACAACACCGGCGGCGAAGACTACGCGAGATTCGATTTTGGAGACGGTTGGAACGACGTACCCAACACGAGCGGAAACACCGAACATGGGGTCGTCGAGGTAATCCCCATCGATATCACCGACACGGACGATGACGGCATCCCAGACAATGGCGACAACTGCCCTACCGAACCGAATTCTGGGCAGGAAGATCTGGACTTGGATCTTATCGGGGACGCGTGTGACCCTTTCCCAGACAATGCCGATCACGAACAAGCCCAATGTGACCTCGAGCTCTTTGAATGTCTGGCAACCTCATCTTTCACCGATGCCGACTTGGACGGCGAGCAGGACGCAACCGACCTATGCCCTGACACACCCTTTGGTAGTGCAGTCGACGCGAGCGGCTGCTCACAATCTGAGTTCTGCGAGATGAACCCCGCGTTCACGAGCCGGGAAAGGGCGGCCTGCCGACGGTCGGATTGGAGAAACGACGAACCCACCATGCGCCGATCCAGTCACGACTGCACCGTAGATAAGGGCTCCCGAGGTCGCGAGGACGACCGGTGCATTTCGACTGAGCTGCAGTAGACCTAGAAAAATGATCGATTGAAACTGACGAACGCCCCGCAGTAACTGAGGCGTTGCAGGCTTACGAACCGGAGCCGGGGTCCTGATTCAAGGTGGCATGATCCCCACTGGGTGCACACCGGCGATCACCAATAGGGCTTCAACTTCCCGGCCGAATCTTGCCTCTACCAGCCCGAAGCCGAGCCCATCACCGCCAGATACACGAACCCGAACCCCACCGCGAAGAGCATCAAGGCACCAGGCTCGGGTACCGCGGCCATTGCCGGCGACGAGACCGAGAACACGACGTCACCAGAAATGCGTTGTTGTGACGAACCGAACCCGTGGATCGCTACAGGTGCTAGCGAACCAAAGTCGATTTGAGCAACCAGATCGACACTGTCGCCGAAAACCAACTGGAACACGCCCCCGCCGTTGATGCGCGTGGTGCCGTAGACATTCTCGAAGTGCGACATGGCGAAACCGATGTCCGCCGTAGCGATCTGGTAGCTCTGCGTCCCGGTGACCGACAGTTCCCATCCAGGAGTCGTATCGAGTGGTACGGAGACCGCCGGATCGCCCGACGAAGGTCGACCGTTTAACGCCTGCCCGAGGTTCGCGAACTGATTCGAGAACGCGGGCCCTGACAGGACCGATCCCCCGAGTGTCGGAAGTTCAAACTCGATGCCCGTTAGGGCTACATCTTGGAAAATCGACCCCGTTATGAAACCGAACCGCGTGTCCTGAACATGCTCCACCTGAACGAAGAGCGCGTTGCTCTGTGCCGGGTCCACATAGAAGTTCCAATGGGTCTCAATCGCACGTTGCTCGTCCGTTGGCCGGTTGCTTTCACTGACCGGCTGGCCATTCCAGGTCCAGCTCCCAAAGGGCAGTAGTCCGCGCGTCTCAGCCGACGCCACCCGATGCGCGGGATCAAAGACCAGCGTCGTAGCAAGCACCGGACCGGCAAACAGCAGAATCCCCAAGGCAACGATGATCCGCACCACAGATCCCCCCGGCCGACCGCGGCCTTTTGATCCAATGATGAGAGTCTACGCACCACACACGACAGATTTGGACGCAAGAGCCGCCGATGACGCTCGAACTTGACGGCCCGGAGCTCGCGCTCGACTACACTCGTTGCCATGAAAGTGGTGCGTCGAAGCCTGTCTAAGACCCGATACGTCATGGGGCTCCAGTGCCACAAGCGGCTCTGGCTACATTCAGTGGAGGGTGAACGTCCGGTGCCCGACGCTGCGCTTCAGCACCGGTTCGACGAAGGAGCCCAGATAGGCGAGTTGGCCCGAGACCTTTTCCCCGGCGGAATCCTGATCTCGGAAGATCACACCCAGCTCGACCAAGCACTCCAGTCGACCCAAGCCGCAATCGACAGCGGAGCCACCGCGATTTTCGAGGCGACCTTCCTGCACAGGGATGTATGGGTTCGCGCCGACATTCTCGCCCGCACTACTCCGTCCGCGCCCTATTGGCAGCTGTATGAAGTAAAGAGTTCGAGCACCGTGAAGGAACAGAATCTCGACGACCTGGCGGTTCAAATATGGGCGATTGAAGGTGCGGGGCTCACCATTGACAGGGCGACCATCGCTCACCTGAATACGAAATACATTCGCCACGGACCAATCGACTTACGGAAACTCTTCAAAGTCATTGCCGTGGACGAGGCACTGCAAGACAAGCGCCCCGACGTCGAAAGACGGACCGTGGAAATGCTGAATGTGCTTGAAGCTGAGACTGAACCTGCAATCGAAATTGGCCCGCATTGCCGCAAGCCTTACGACTGCGAGTTTCGGCCCCGCTGCTGGGCGAAACTCCCTGAATATTCGGTGCTCGACCTCACCGGAAGCGACGCCAAACGCTGGGGCTACTTCCGGGATGGCATCGTCGAGATCACGGACGTCCCCCTCGACGATACACTTGGGTCCAATCAACAAATTCAAGTAGAACTCGCCCGATCGGGAGGATTTCGCTTCGATCACCAGTTGGTGTCGGACTTTCTAGATGAATTCGTTTACCCCGTTCACTTCTTCGACTTCGAAACCGCCAATCCAGCGGTTCCGCCCCACGACGGATTGAAGCCGTACCAAGCAATTCCCTTCCAGTTCTCCGTGCACCGCTTGGAGCACCCAGGCGCAAAACCCACGCACGACGAGTTCCTCAACAACGATCGCAGCGACCCGCGCGCGCCACTCGCCGACGCAATGCTTCGCGCACTAGGAACAGCTGGAAGCATCGTCGTCTACAGCCAGAGTTTCGAGAAGCGCATCTTCCGCGAACTCGCGGAACAGCTCCCTCAACACCGCGCTGAAATCGCGGCCTTGGCCGATCGAGTGATCGACATCGCGACGCCCTTTCGAAAGCGCTGGGTGGCGAACAATGAAATGCGCGGAAAGTACTCTCTCAAGTTCGTCGCCCCTGCCCTATTAGGTGAAACTTCCGACTACGCGGCACTCGAGATCAGCGAAGGCACCTCCGCATCTTTGGGCTACCTACGAATGATCGCGCTCTCCACGCCGCCGGCTGAGCGCGAGCGCCTTCGCGTCGCACTTCTGCACTACTGCGCCGCGGACACACTCAACACCGTTCGAATATTTGAATGGCTGCGGAAGGAATGCCTCGCGCATGCGGGATCGAACGCTCTATAAGATATTTCGTCACGGTCACTGCAGATTCTTCCCGAGCCCGAGAACAGATAGCCATCCCCGCGATTTCCTAGGGCTTTCCCGGGTATACTCAACGGGACCACCGAGCGCGGAGGAATTTAGGACATGAACGACGTTGATCTCCGTACCCCCGAGGGCCTGAAGAAATTCTGCGAGGAGGTCGAGCCCTCTACGGAGACCAAGCCGGATCGGAAGCAATGGCGCGAAGAGCTCACAACATTCCTCGAGGAGATACGCAACACCTCGAAGGACGAACGCTCTTCGGTCGAATTCCAGAGTCGGATTTGGAATGACAACCGTTTGTCTTCGGCTGGCCAAGGCAACATCTCGATGGACAGGGCAATTGCGGACCCCGAATTCCGCGAATGGGTCGCGGGGCTTTCCGACATCGAAATACCGACTCTCCAACACGAAAGAGTCGAACTATTCTCGGGCATTTATGACGAGATGCTGAAACGGCTCGAGCCATTCTGCGATCGTCGACCCCACCTGAAGATATTCCGCGTACTTGGGACTCTCTTCCCCGGCGAATTCACAACCATAGGGCATCGCAGAAACCTCCGATCCTTACACAAAGCCATGTTTGGATACAAACGTGCCAATGCAGTCGAACGACACATTAATGTGCTCGCCAGACTCAACGAGGTCCTAGGGAAGCCAGAACCCGGTCCCGAAGCGCTTGTTCGACGCGTCATGTTGCCGTGGCTTCTCTACGCAGACGGGGTCGCGGCGACGGATGTAGACTCCACGGAGAAAGTAAAGCCACGCGGAGATACGGAACTCATCCCCTTACCCGTCGCGCGCAGACGGCGCGGACTCACGCCGTTGCGTGGCGGATTGAGTTCCATGTTGGCCGCGCTCGAGTTCGTCTCGGAGGATCCGACGCGCGAACAGCTCCTGGACTTCTTGAGAGTGGATCTTCCGGACTATAAAGATTCTTCGCTCGGTGTAGTGATCAGCGTGCTTCAAGGTGAATTTGGTGTCGTCAAAATGGACGGTGATCGCTACACGTTGACGGATCGCGGCGAGGCCTTCCTCGAGAGCGAAGACCCCGACGAGTTGTCCGATTTCCTTCTGACCCGAGTCATGGGAATCGATCACGTACTCGTCGGCCTCCTCAACGAAAAATCGATTAATCGGAGAGATTTGGTTTCGCGAATTCAGTCGATCAATCCGGGCTGGACGACAACTTTCGTCCCGAGCGCGCTTCTGAACTGGGTCCGCTTGCTAGGACTGATTTCCCTCAGTGCGGACGGGACGATCGAGTTGACGGACGCTGGCCGCGGCTGGGCCGAACGCATTCATTGGAAGCCCGAATCTCTCCCGCGCGATGATGAGATCGAACTGACGATTTCGGACGAAGAGGAGACCGAAGCCCCGGAGCGCCATCGCGAAGTCGAACTTCCTTCACTCGACCACATCGTTTCGACAATCTCCGAGGCAGGGATCTTCGAGAAATCCTTGATCTCAGAGTTTCACGCGGGACTCTGGGCACATCCGCGCCGCCATTTCGGAATTCTCACGGGTCTATCGGGGTCAGGAAAAACGCTTCTCGCCCGCCAATATGGACGCGCGCTGGTGGGACAAGGACCGGTATCGAAACAGCTCGCTATTGTGGCGGTCCAACCCGGCTGGTATGACCCCGGCGTTCTACTTGGATACGTGAACCCACTGCGCGGTGATTCCTATGTCCGCACGCCGTTTCTCGAGTTTCTGCTGGCAGCCGTTGCCAACCCGAGCTTGCCCTACACCGTGATCTTGGACGAGATGAATCTTTCTCGGCCCGAGCAATACCTCGCTCCCCTTCTCTCTGGGATGGAATCGGGGGCACGCATCCACTTCCACGCTGAGGAAGATAACTTTGACGGTATTCCGCGTAGCGTCCGTTATCCCTCGAATCTCGTACTCATCGGCACCGTGAACATGGATGAAACGACACACGGACTATCGGACAAAGTATTGGACCGAGCATTTACCCTGGAATTCTGGGACATCGACCTGGCTGACTATCCAAAGTGGGGGAAGCGAACACTGTCGCAGCAGCTCGAGTCTAGCGCGCGAAAGACGCTCGGAGACTTGATGAAGGCACTGGCGCCTGCGCGATTGCATTTCGGTTGGAGAGTCGTCGACGACGTTCTCGATTTTCTCGAACTCACGGAGAAGATCCACGAGTCTCAAGCACCCGAGACATCTCTCGATTCGGTGGTGTTCGCCAAGGTGATCCCCAAACTGCGCGGGGATGACTCACCGCGCACTCGCGATGCGTTCTTGAAATGCCGTGAGGCGCTTCAGGAGAATGGACTCAAACGGTCCGAACGCAAAGTGGCTGAGCTTCTGGTGGATCTGGAAACAACCGGGAGCGCGCGATTTTGGCGTTGAGTGCCGTAAAGGATTCTTCCACCACGCTCCGTTGGACGCCTGTCAACGTTTCCGATTCCAACGCGCCGCTAGAAAACACCCTGCTGCCGTATCCCCAGGAAAACCGAGGCTTCTTCGAGAACCAGCCCTGCAGAATAGAGAACCCCTTTGGCCGAGATTGGTCATTTTGGGTGGACGACGAACCGCTCTCGGTGGCGCCAGACGATTCTCCCTCGTGGATCTGGAAGCCCCTCTTCTTCGCGGGGGAAGTGACTGCCGAACTCCGGAGCCCGACAGACCAAGTCGAAGGAACCTACCTACTAGACGTTTCGCCAGACCCTTTGAAGACCGGCCGAGAAATCCTTCAAAACATGATGGACGAAATCTGGCACGAGGACCCCAATCTGATCCTCGGGTCGGAGCCAGCGACGATTGCGATGGGAGCGCTCGGTCACGACCACAACCCGCTTGTCGAATTTGCACGCCTGCGTCGATACGGTCCGCAATTCATAATTGCGCTAAGAAGAGCCGCGCGGAATCCATTGCGGACTCTGAAGGTACGACGTGATGTCGTCCCGATGCACAGCGCGCGTCGCGTCGACCGCCAAACCGCGCTCGCTGCCCTCCGGAACCCGAGCGCCGCGGGCGCGTTCTCCGGAACGAACCCGAGTAGGCTTGAGCCCGCCTCGGAAACCAGCATAGACGTTCCCGTCGTAGAACCGAGCCTGGATAGCCCTGCGAATCGCTGCCTTCTCGCCTTGGCGAGGGCACTGCAGCTACGCATCCGTGGCGTTTCAACCGGGCTCGCGAGACTCGCGGAAGCCGAGTCGCCGAGTTCGACGCGAACTGATCTGGCGCCACGCTGGCCGGTACGGCGGAAGGTGCTGATGCAACTGCAGGGCAATCTGACATCTGTTCTGAGGCGGTCTCCCTTCAAGGATGTCGCCCGACACGAAGTCACAGCGGCCGGACTCAATGCAATCTCTGCTGACCCCACCTACGCGAGGGCCTATGGACTCGGTTGGCGTGCGATTCGGCACGGCACGAGCGGACCCCGAGAAATCGATCGACTTTGGGTCAGCCCGACTTGGGAAGTCTACGAACGTTGGTGCTTCGTACGACTCGGACGAATCCTTCGGGAATCCCACCCCAAACTTGATTGGACCCGAACCACCACGCACCCAACGAAGGCAGACGCTGCCTGGATAGGCCGACGCAATGCGACGAACGTCCAACTGTTGTTGCAACCCAAACTGCCAAGCGGCCGGATGAGGAGTCGACATCCACTGTGGTCAATCTCGAGAATGCGCATACCCGACATCGTTCTGATCGAGGAACGCGACGGCGAGCGACGCTTCGTGGTTCTCGATGCCAAATACCGACGGTCGCGCGGTCCCGTCCTGGATGCGATGACATCTGCTCACGTCTATCACGACTCTTTGAGAAACCAGGACCGTCCCCCGGACTTGTCCGTTCTACTGGTTCCCGCGGGCGGAGAGGCCCCCTGGTTGGAGGATCCTATGTTTCTGCGCGCGCATCGCGTTGGTGTCGTCGAATTTGGCGCAAACACAACTTCATTGAGCGAAGATATCTTGCACGGTTGAATAGAAACAGTGGCCTTAACGACAGAAAGAATGGGATCCATTACGGCTCGGATCGTGAACGGTCAGCCGCCCTTCCCCGACGAGACGACCGAGGAGCGCGCGTTCCGAGAAGAAGTCACTCCGGATATCGAACGGATTCGCGCTTCAGGAAGGATCGTCGATATTCCATCGGACTGGCCTGACATCAGCGAGGACGAGGAACCCGTGCTGCCGGAGAGCCAACTCGAGCCGTCAGTCTTCTCGCCTCAGTTTCAACTCACTCCGCGCATGCTTCGCCAACTCAAGGCGATCGAACAGACCACGGGGTTTTTGGAAGCGGTTCGGTTGCGTTCGGATTGGATTTCCGAAGTTCGACAACGCACGCACGTGCAAGAGGCGTTGGCAAGCGTTCAGATCGAGGGAAACTCCCTCACTCTCGAGGAGGCCTTCGCGCTCGCTCAAGAACTCCCTCGACGACAACTTCGTGACTCGGAGCAGGAATTTTGCAACTACCTCAATTCATTCGAAGCCATTGAAGGGCTGCGCGGAAAACGGGATGAGCCGCTCACCAAATCCGACCTTTTGAACCTCCACCGCATTCTCGTCAGCGGCGTTCGCGGCGGCGACCGCTTCGCGGGGCGGTTTCGAAAAGAGGAAGTCACGATCGGTGATATAGCGAACGGGAAAACCACCGTTCACTATGTCCCCCCGAGGTGGCACCAGGTAGAGACAGAGGTGGATGCACTACTCGCTTGGATCGAACGGACCAAAGAGCGCGGGCATGGAGCGGACGACCCTTGGGTGCACCCGGTCATGCAGGCTGGGATCGTTCAGCACCGCTTAGCTTGGATCCACCCATTCGTGGATGGTAACGGCCGAACTGCCCGAATGTTCACAACGTTGCTTCTGTATCAACGAGGCTACGACTTCAAGTATCTCTTCGAACTCTCCGCCTACTACAACCGAAAACGCGACGCGTACTACGAAGCATTGCGAACGGCGGATCAGAGCCATGACTACACAGAGTGGCTCACCTACTTCCTTGGCGGATTCGCCTATCAAATGGTGTCGATCAAAGAGCGTGCCCGAAAGGGCCAGGTCGCTTCGAATGAATGATTCAACGCGCCGGGCACGCTTCGCGTATATTCTGCGTGAACCCGCCCCTCCCAGATTGGAGCGACCGAATCGAAATGAGTGAAGCGATCTACGGCTATTCAGAACTCCTCGAGGCCCTCCACTTCGCTGCGGAAAAGCATCGCGATCAGCGGCGCAAGGGGTCGGATGCTTCGCCCTACATCAATCATCCGATCCAAGCCGCGCAGGTATTGACCACCATCGGCCAGGTGGATGATGTCGCTGTGCTCCAAGCGGCCATCCTGCACGACACCGTGGAAGACACCGAGACCAGCTTCGAGGAACTCGAAGCGCTGTTTGGCAAGGATGTGCGGCAGCTCGTTGAAGAAGTGACGGACGACAAGGCCCTGGAGAAGAGCGAGCGCAAGCGCTTGCAGGTCGAGCATACCAAGCACATCTCGGATCGGGCCAAGCTCATCAAGCTTGCCGACAAGATCTGCAACGTGGGTGACGTCACACACGACCCGCCTGCGAAATGGCCCCTGGAGCGACGCGTCGACTACCTCGACTGGACCGAGCAGGTGGTCGCGGGATGCCGCGGCGTGAACGCTGCACTGGAAGCCCACTACGACGAGTTGATTCAGCTAGGACGCAAGCAGCTATCGGATTAGGAATCCGATACGGAGCAACAACGGGGCTCAATTGGAAAACGGCCAGAGTGATTGGTGCGGTCGGGCGTTGGTCGAATCCGAAGAGCTGGATCGTGTCCTCATTCCCGGGCTGCCGAGAGAGCGCATACGCGCGTTCTACGAGAAGGCGGGTGGGGACGAGTTCGAATCGGGGAAGTTCTTCAATCCAGAGTCTTCCGCCGCCCTCGTTGCCAATGCGTTCGGTTACTTTCTCGACCGGCCTCAGGAACTCCCCGCGTTGCCCCCGGGTGGTCCATCGAGTTTTCGGGCAGACTCCGTAGCCCTTGAGGCCCGGCTGCGCTTTCCCTGGCGCGGCGGGCAGCACCCCTGGCTGGACGCCTTGATCTCAACGGCGTCGGAATTGATCGGTGTCGAGTCCAAGCGCTACGAGCCCTTCCGCGGGAAGTCGAAAGACAAGCTATCCAAAGCCTACGAGCGCGATGTCTGGGGCGAGCAGATGCGCGGCTACGAGCGCGTGCGTGATCTTCTGCGCAAGGACCAAGGGCGCTTCCAACGGCTGGACGCCGGCCAGCTGATGAAGCACGCGTTCGCACTCCGTACCGAGGTACACCGTTCAACCGAGAGTGCTCGCGCGCAACCTGTGCTTCTGTACCTATACGCCGAGCCTTCAAGGTGGAAGAACGGCGAGGGGAATGAGTTGAAAGCGGATGATATCCAGCGCCACAGAGACGAGGTGGTCGCGTTTGCTGAGATCGTGAAGAACGATGAGGTTCGCTTTCTCTCCTGTACGTACGTCGAACTCCTCGAAGGATGGAAGAGCGATCCACGGGAAGGAGTTCGCGCCCATGCTGCGGCGCTTCTCGACCGCTTCGATGTCGGTCAGAAACGGCTCGGATTGTAGAAGTCGTTACGTACTTCCCATTCAGTTCTTATTCTCCACTGTCAGTTCATGAGCAAAACGTCGTCCACCGTATACACGTACCCACCGCCCGCGCGCTCCACCGTCATCGCCACCTCTTCCGCACGACCACCGCCGCCCTGGAAATGGCGCACCGCCCAGCCTCCAGACTTGCTCGGCGCCAGCCTCAGCTCGATCAGGAAGCTGCGGGGGGTGCCAGTCTCGTCGTAGAGTTCGCCTTCGAAGGTCTCGTGGCCGAGGGGGGTCGCGTCGGGCCAGCGCCAGTAGTGGTGCGTGCCATCGGGGGCTTCGTTGTTCCAGAGGTCCTCTTCGGCCTCGCAGATCTCGACGCTCAGGAGTGCGGCGTAGCCTTTGGAAAGGGCGGGGTCTGCTTTGCGCGCGTAGTCCAAGACCTCTTCGGGTGTGATCGCTGGCGGGCTGCACTCGACCACCGTGTAAGAAGGAGTGGACTTCTGCCAGCAGTAGTGGAGGTCGTCCCAGCAGTTGTCGATTTGCTCGGGCCATTGGGAAAGGGGCGCACTGACGAGCGACTGCGAATAGTTCTCGTCGTCATTCTCGGACTCCCGGTAGATCGGGATCTGCACCCCACGGTTCCAGGGCTCCGGCGGGGGTTCGGGTCCGTAGAGATTGAACTCCGCGCGCACCGTCATGTTGTGGGGCCAGTAGTTGTGGGCGAGCAACAGGATGAGCGATCGGTACAAGTCCGCGGTGTGGGCCCAGCCGATCACGTGGGGGAAGGCGGCCCAAGGGTCGTTCTCCGTGTCGCCCCACCACAGGACGACGGCCCAGTCGCGGTCGACCTGGCTGACGCGGAAATCGTTCATCCACTCGAAGCCGGGTCCGGGACAGTTCGCCATGCGGTAGCCGAAGAGTGTGCGCGTGGGCGGGCGATGGCTCGCCAGTGCGGGGTAGTCGGCGTCCTGACGGAAGGTTGCGACCTCGCGCAGCAAGCGGCCCACGTCGAAGTCGTAGAGGAGCCGGTCGCCGCGGCCGCTCTTGATGTAGTAATTGCGAATGTCGCGGCTGCGGACGAACAGTTCGTCGATGTCGGCGTCCGAGGGTTGGAGCAACACCGCAAGCAGACGCGCGCGCAGCGTCATGAGCGGGTGGCCCGCTTCTCCTTTCGGGATCTCCTCGCGATACTCGAAGTCGAAGAAGCGGTTCGGGGCGCAGATGCAGCGCGCCGGGCCGCGGCGCAATTGCTCCGTGCGACGCACCAACTCGCACGCTTGCTCGCGCACCGCTGCGTCGCTGAAGCCGCGCACACCCGACGGGCCGAACAGGATGTTCTCGGTCGTCATCGCCCTGCCCGCCTCGGCGCGCGCGACCGCGGGGGGAAGCGCAGCGAGATCCGGCAGTCGTTCGCCTGTGCGAACAGTTCGAGGATGCGGTCGCGGCGCTCGCGCGCCACGCTGCGATCCGGCGTACCGAGCGAGAAGCGCACGCGCTCCTGGGTGACGCCGCGGTGGACGGTGAACGCGATCCACCACAAGCGCCCGTTGCGCCAGAGATGGTGATCGGGATCGGGGGAATCGATTCGGGGAAGCTCGAGAGCGGTCGACACGGTGTTTCCTCCTCGCGAAGAAAACACCCGGAGAGCGCGAGCCCGCTGGCCAAAGCCGCCGCTACCCGCACTGGGCACTTCGTTGCTCCGGCACTCTGCCGAAGCCGCATCTCCTGTCCCGCCCGGGCCTGACGGCCCAACCGGATCAGAAATGGCACCTTGGGTTGCCCACCCAGGTTGCCGGACCCTACACGCTGGTGAGGGCCACTCCGGATGCTGAGTCGAGAGTATGTCGCGTGTGTCGACCGGGCTCAAGGGCGATTTGTGTCATAGCGTCGAGGCTCTTTGCGGCACGGACGCCGAGACGGGGGCGGTGCGAATGCGGTCTTCTATACCTGAATGGCAGCCCTTCGCGGCCTCTTGGTGCGGCGGGTGATGCACTGGATGCGACGGCGATCGCACACGACTCGGGATTACCCGCGTCGCTACGCGCACGGTCAACATCCGTCACTATCCGTTGGTGATTCGAGCGGCGTTCGCCTCTAGAATGCACGTTGCGCACCCCAGGAACTTCTCAGGAGCGAGAAACGATGACTCGTCGCAACACGAAGAGAACCTTCCGATTGTGTTTGGTTCTGGCTCTCATGACGTTGGGTTTCGACATCAACGCTGAGTTGTTTTCGTACACGGGAACACTGCATGTCGAATCACTCCCGCCGGCACCTCCAACGACGACCGCCCAGGGGACTGTCAACGTGTCGCCCAGTGGCGGATTTGCCTTCGACGCCTTCTCCTTCTCGCTAGCGGGAGAACTCGGAGGGTCGTTCGAGGTGGATCTTCAAAACCGCATCGGAACTGGGTTCGATTTCGGTTTGGGACCCAACGGCGGATTTGGCGGTTCCATGCCCATGGATGGAATGTTGTCGATCCCGGAGTTCCAATCTTGCATCGAGAACCAGCTCGGCACGATCGGTCCCTGCAAGGTCACGCGTGCGGTGATCGGAGCCGGCGGGTCCTTCGGCGCTTATCAATCCGGCGCAAGGACACTAACGGGTGGATTCTGGACGACGGGCCCCACGCGTCGCTCTTGGACGTTCTTTTACAGCACGACGCTCGGCCTAACGAGTTCGGCACGTGGCTTCGACACTCGAACGGGTTATGACGATCGAACGCCGGACGGTGCCGGTCGAATTCAGCTCATCAGCCCCATACGCGTTTCGTCGGCGATTTTTGACGACAGGGGGAACGCATTTCGAGTCAAGAACGTTGGATTCGCAGTGCTGACGGTGGAGTTCGTTCCGGAACCATCCGAGTTGATCCTCTTCGCCGCCGGAGTCGCCGGGCTCGGCGCGATCGGCTTCTCGCGACGACACCGCGGGGGCCCTACGAATCCTCCCCCGGGACCTCGGTCACTCGATCGAGGCTGAGCGAGAAGCGCAGGCGCCGAGCGATGGCTTTTCCTTGGGAAGATCACGGCATGAGGATTGAAGAGGTTTGATGATCGACCGACCACTGGCCTGATGAAATGCTGATTGGGCGGGTGCGCCCACCTCTGATTCAATTGCAGTGTTCTGCATCGGAGGTCGTTATGCATTTCGGTCTTACCGGGTTCGCGGCGGTTGTTCCTAGGGGGTCTCTTTCGGTCGAGCAGCGGGATGCGGGCAAGGGGCTCCAACCGCCCTGGCTTGCCCGCCGGTTCGTCGCGTCGGCCATCGGACTGGCGTTGGCGATCGGTGTGTCCGGGGAGGCCTACGCCCAGCTCGCCGCCGCGCAAGGCAGCAAGTTCCAGGTCAACGTGGGCACGACGGCAGACCAGGGCTACCCCCAGGTCTCACCGACGGGCGCGGGGAGCTTCGTCATCGTCTGGGAGAGCGACTACACCCCGGTGGGTGTCGAGATCCTGCTGCGTCGCTTCGACGCCAACGGCGCTCCGCTTTCCGGCGACGTGGTCGTCAATCAGGAAACCGCATTGGCGGTCGGCCTGAGCAACGGCGACTTCTCCTTGGCCTCTGACGCAAGCGGAAACTTCGTCGTCACTTGGGTCGACGACGGAGATGATTCCGGGGGCGAGGCGAACGACATCGCCGCTCGGCTCTTCGATGCCAGCGGCAATCCGCTCGGAGACCAGTTCGCGGTGAACGAGGTCACGGAGTCCTACCAGTCCCATCCGGAGGTCTCGATGGCGCCGTCGGGCGATTTCGTCATCGTGTGGACCGGACCGTTCGACGAGCAGAACGTGAGCGGCCGGCGCTTCGATGCGAGCGGTGCCCCGCTGTCGTCGGAGTTCGTCGTCAATACCCACACCGCCGGCGATCAGGGTCCGATCGGACTCGTCAACGTGGCGTCCGACGCAGCCGGTGACTTCGTAGTGGTCTGGGCGAGCTACGACGGTTATCCGCTGACTGTCGCGGGCCAGCGCTACAAGGCCGATGGGACTCCCGAGGGTGGGGAGTTCCAGATCCACGACCACATCTCCTACGACTACTTCAGCGATATCGGCCTCGCCGCCCACGACGACGGTAGCTTCGCCGTCGCCTGGGCCTCCGACGAGTCCGGAGTGGGCTACAGCGACGACGTGGTGGCGCGGCTCTACAACGACAAGGGTGGCGCCAAGGGCAATACCTTCGTGGTGAGCGACGACTCGGCGGGGGACCTGGACCAGGGGTACTACGGAACGTCGGTCGCAACACTGGGCAGCGATCTCTATGTGGTCGCGTGGCAGGCCGAGCTTCCGAGCGGCTATGCGATCTCTGGACAGCTTCTCGATCGGTCGGGCGATCCGGTGGGTCCCGTATTCACGGTCAGCGATATCTCGTACGATGCGAAGTTCAGCCCGCAGGTCGTGGCCGTGGGAGAAGAAGACTTCGTCGCCACCTGGGCGGCCTCCGGGCAGGACGGCAGCGGCACGGGCATCTTCGCTCGCCGCATGACGATCGGCGGCGGCGCGGCCGAAGTGCCCGTGAACGGAACCCGGCTGAAGATCACCAACCGCCTCCCGGACAACCCCGTCAAGAACCGCGCGATCTGGCGAGTGAAGGACCCATCGGCGGGTCCGCCCGGGATCGGGAGCACGGACGATCCGCGCTGCAACGGCGACGCCTCAGGCACGGTGAAGGCGCAGCTGCGATTCTTCAGCAACGACTCGGGGCACGATTCCGGCGAGATCGACCTCCCCTGCCAGAACTGGCTGCTCAAGAGTACGAGCACCGGACACCGCTTCGATTATCGCGACCGCCGCTTCGAATCGGGTGCCTGCAGCCACGTCTCCGTTCGCGCAGGTAGCTTGTCGGCCAGCTGCAAGGGCAAGGGCGGCCTCGCATACGATCTGGTCCCCGGGAGCGACGAGGGAACCGTCCACACGGTGTTGTCCCTGGGCGAAGTCGATTACTGCACCGACTCCGTAGCCCCCCCGAATACGAACGGAAGCAACGGTAAACGTTTCGTCGGCCGCAACACGCCGCGGCCCGCGTCCTGCGCCAGTCCGCTTTGAGCAGGCCGGGCCGGTTCCCTGCAACGGACTGCTGGAGTCCTATGCACACGAGCGGGCGGCAGCATCGGCTATGTCTTCGCCGAGCCTCTCAAGCGCTCATCGTCGGCTCGAATCGGTCAAGGCAGCGGACATTCGCCGCATTTCGGTCCCGGTTCGCGGCCCTCCAGGAGTCGGAAGACGCGATCGTCACCGGGGTCGATGTACGGTCCGAATCCATCGAGGTCGAATTGATCGCAGCTTTCGTACGCGCCTGTCTCCCGAAAGACTCGACACTGCGACGTTCGTTGGTTGCGGGCACGGTCTAGGAGCGCTGCGTCGACCGCATCTACGGGTCCCCCGGAGTTATTGAAATCGCCGTCGCACGCGTTTCCGAAGCCGTCGGCATCGCCGTCCCTCTGCCCTCCAGTGTTCGTCTGGGTCGCGTGGTGGCGCCGAAAGCCGAGCTCGCCAGCGCGCGGGTTGTAGGTGAGAACGCAGTTGTCGCAAGCGTCCCCCACCCGATCTCCATCGAAATCGCGCTGGTAGGCATTCCACTGTCCGGGGCACGAATCGCAGACGTCGACGTGGCCGTCTCCGTCCGTGTCATTCCCCGACCCCACACACCAATCGTGGCCAGTACGGGCGTGATACGAAACGACCGTGTGACCAAATTCGGTGTTGCTGAGGTTGACGAAGCGTGCGCCGCCGACCACCAATCTTTCGAGATCGACCGCCACCGCCAAACCCCACCCTTTTGCTCCAATGCGTCGAGACCAAATTCTTCTGCCATCGGGGCCCGCGAATCGCGCGGCTCCCAGCTGGTTGTTGAACGTACCCGCGACGTAAATCCCACCCGTATTTCCGTCGACCCTAGCGGCGTCCAGGGACCAGACCGCCGACATTATCGTGAAGCCTCGATTCAGAAGCGCGCGCCCGGCCGCCACCAATGCGCCCTGCCCGTCCAGCGATAAGTCGATCACCTCCCCTTCGGAAAGCCGCTTCTGCCATAGAATGTCACCGACTACCGTAAGTCGGATGACATGCGCGCCACCGTTCAGATATCCCCCGACCCACACATTTCCGTTGATATCGACCACGACGCGTTGAAGCTTCGAGTAGCCGTACCGGTCCCCGATCCGTTTCTGCCAGGTCGGAGTTCCCGTATCGCCCGACAGACGGACGATATAGGGCAGGCCGAGGCGATCCTCGCGGTTCGCGATTCCTACGGCGATGACGTCTCCCGACGCGGTGAATGCGGCATCGAGTCCGTGCCCGGGCACCTCGTACTTCCAAATGATCTTGCCGTCGACTGCGGACAACTTGACGACCGTGAAATAGCCTTCGATCGCCGCGACCGAGACGGTATTTCCTTCATCGTCGAGCAGAATGGAACGCGCGAATTCGCGCGACGCTGGTTCCCGGGAAATGGGCCACCCAGGCGCGCGCAGAGCCGATCGCGAGGAACCCGATCGCCGCCACAGAAAGACATGAAACACCGAAACGCGCCCACGGATTCACCACGGATTGCCTCCTATCACATATCTGTTTTGGGGGGACCGGGAAGGTCTCCGGTCGGCGAGACCCCGTCAAGGCGAAGGCCCAGAACCGCAATTTCCTTCGCCAGTCCTCATGTCGTGCTCGCGCGAACGCGGCGGAACGCGGGGCGGCTTAGGGTACGCGGGTATCAAACAAGTCCGTCACGAATAGGTTTCGGTCGCATCTCTCTCGTTTTCGATCGGTACTGAACTCGTTCGTAGGGCCGGGGCAGGTTTCGTCGTCGATCTCGACGTCGCTCGGCGGGTTCGGTCCTCGCCAGCCGCTCAAAGACAACTCATCGCCGGGGGGCGGGCTGGTCGTACGCTAATCCCCGTCCCGCCGCCGGGCCCGTCGGGGAGGCCACCGTTCATGCTTTCAGGCCCTTCACGTCCTGCCGAAATTCCCACAGCATGCTGGAGCAAACCTCCTAGGCGCTCAGACGCAGGCGTGAGCCGGCGCTGGATATTTGCCGCTTTCGACTTCCATTGACCGAGAGCAGACGCGCGCGAACGTGGGGGAAAGCGCAGCGAGATCCGGCAGTCGTTCGCCTGTGCGAACAGCTCGAGGATGCGGTCGCGGCGCTCGCGCGCCACGCTGCGATCCGGCGTACCGAGCGAGAAGCGCACGCGCTCGGGCGCGTCGAAGCATAGATTCGCGCTTCATCGAAAACTCGCCGATCGCTGGGGAGGGACTCTCGGTGGTTCTGTTCACGACAGATCCTCCAGTAGGCGTCCTGGCCCTTGGCCCACCCACCTGTCGGCCTACATGGATTGAATGTTCCTCGCTGCGCAAAACAACGAGTCATATTACTGATTAATATTCCAATGGTTACTTGTCTTATTGCGTATCATAATACATGAAATATTAGGAAAATAGTTGACTATTCACCAGGAAGAACCGATACATAGAGAGTCTCGAGGACACATCAATGGCGAATAGCGCTCTCGAAAAGCTGCGTAAACACATCAAGCCTGGCCGGGTCTATCGAAGACGTGACCTAACGAACCTCTCCACCAACCTCGACAGGCATCTCAAACAGCTCGTTGCGGAGGGGTCGCTGCGAAAGTTGATGGGGGGGCTCTACCTATGTCCCGAGAATTCGGCTTTTGGCGAAGCGCCCGCGGCAGAGGATGCGCTGCTCCGCAAGTTTTTGTTGTCCGACAAATTTTTGGTCTACTCGCCAAACACCTTCAATTCCTTGGGGCTCGGTATGACGCAGCTCTACAACACACGCACCGTGCTCAACCAGAAGCGTCACGGGTCATTTCTCCTCGGTGGCCGGCGTTACTTCTTTCATCAGAGACTCAATGTTCCTCGGAAGCTCACGAGGGAAGTATTGCTCGTCGAGTTGCTCAACAATCTGAAGAAGCTCGCCGAGGACCCGGAGGCGCTGCTGCACAACGTCGAATCTCAGATCTCATCCTTTGACCCGAAGAGCCTCATGATGGCGGCCAAAAAGTTTGGAACGTATTCCACACAGAAGAAGGTGAAAGCGTTCGTGGGCGCGCAAGTTCGTGCCTAGGCGTTTCCTCCACGAACACGCTGAGTTCAAGACTCTCCTCGAGATCGTTTCCGAAGAGAAGGAGATCCACGCACCGCCCCTGGTTGAAAAGGACTACTGGATCATGCACGTCCTATGGGGATTGGCCGAGCAGGGCTTCCAGTTCGAGTTGAAAGGAGGCACCTCCCTTTCCAAGGGATACAGGCTGATCCACCGATTCTCCGAGGACATCGATATCCAGATTCATCCCCCCGATGGGATGGAGGTCCACGTTGGAGAGAACAAGAACAAGGCAAGCCACATCGAGTCGAGGAGGCGCTATTTCGATTGGCTTGCACGTAAAATCGAGCTCCCGGGAATCACGAGTGTCATGCGAGACCAGGAGTTCGACGACACAGAAAAATGTCGCAACGCGGGAATCCGCCTCGCCTACGAGTCCCACTTCGACACCGTTGCCGGCCTCAAAGACGGGATCTTGCTTGAAGTCGGATTCGACCAGACCCAGCCAAACGAAGGCTTACTTCTCTCTTCGTGGGCCTATGATCACGGCGCGCCCCAGCTTGGCGAAATCACCGACAATCGCGCCACCCAAGTGGCGTGTTACCGTCCGGAGTACACCTTCGTCGAGAAAATTCAGACCGTTATCCGCAAGTTCCGAAAGTTTGAGCAGGAAGGAAAGGTCACACCCAACTTTCTCCGCCACTACTACGACATCTACATGCTACTCGGAGACAGCAACGTCCGGGCGTTCATAGGCACATCGTCGTACCTCACACACAAGGAAAAGCGAATTCGCGGGGCCGACCGCGCGTTCGAAATTGCCCGCGCCTTCGACGTGCTCCAGCCCAAACTCGAAGCGGAGTACAGACGAACTAAAGGCCTCTACTATCGGGGCCAGATTCCACTCACCGAGATCGTCGCGCGGATTCAACCGTTCTTGAGCCGGCTCTAGCGGACAACGGGCGGCCGCCCCACCCCGTGGCTGCGCCCACGAAATCTTACGGAGCGGGATCGGCTGCTCCAATTCGACGTCACGCCGACACGCCACCGCGCACAGTGTTGATAGAGGCCGGATCTCCATCGAGGAGCGTTTTTCCCGGCCGGGAGGAGTTCGATGCGTGGTTTTCAATGCTGGAATCGAAGATGGCTGTGGATGGCGATTCTGCCCTGCTTGATGGCGGTTCGTTGTCCCACGATGGACCTGGTGGAATGCGGACCTCTCGTCGATCAGGAATGTGGTCCCCGTAGCGCCTGCGAGATCGTCGCGCCGGGCTATGGGCAGTGCGTCCCGCTCGCGCAGGTCGATGGAACCGGTCTGTGTGGCGGGCCTGCCGAGGTGGTCTGCGAGGCGGGCTACGACTGCGCGGTGCCCGACGTCTGGCCCTATGCGGTCGGAATCTGTCAGCCCACCCTGGATGCCGATCTTGGCCTCGCGCCGGCGTCTGCATCGGAAAGGGTGGCAGTCGGCGAGCCGTGCGGTCCCGAATTCGATCGCGACTGCAGCGCCGGCTCGGCGTGTCATTTCCTGGGGTCGAGTGGGTTCGGGGTTTGTGTTGCAACGGACCAGATCGATGGCGTCGGTTTCTGCGCCGGTCCCGAGCAAGTGCCTTGTAGTGGAGACTACGAGTGCGGTGACCTCGTCGATTGGCCGAACGCCGTCGCGGTTTGTGTGCGCACGATACCGTCGGCAGCGGAAGACGCGCCGGGAACGGAGCCCATTCCGCCGACGGCAACCTGCGGACCTTCCGCACCGGAAGGAACGAACTGCGGGTCGAATCAGTTGTGTCAGATCGCCGCAGGTGCGGCGCTCGGGATTTGCGTGGAAGGTCTGCAGGTTGACGGGATCGTAACCTGTGCGGGACCGGACGCGGTTGCCTGCGCCGATGGGTTCCGGTGTGTGTTCGACGACCTTTGGCCGAACGCCGTCGGGTTCTGCGTCGATGCCAATCCACCGCCCCCGGCTCCGTGGCCGCCGCCGCTGCCGGAGTTCAGTGAGATCGGAGGGTTTTGTGGAGGCGCGCTGCTGTTTCCGGAAGCGTTGGAATGCGTCGAGGGCGCGGCGTGTCAGCTCGGCCACGACGACTCGTTGGGAACGTGCGTCGCGATCTCGGACGTTCGCGGTTTGCACTTCTGTGCGGGCCCCGCAGCCGTTCCTTGCGCGGGTGATGCCATCTGTGAAGTAGCGGCGAATTGGCCCGACGCGGTGGGTGTCTGTGAGGACCCGCCCCAGCCTCCGCCGCCGGTCGAGAATGGAGGCCTGTGCGGACCGTTGTGGGGAGATTTCCTGACGTGTGAGGCGGGGTCGCTCTGTCTCATGAAGCCCATCGACGAGTGGGATCTTTCGGATCCGGAAAACCTCCTGACGGAGATCATGGGTAGGTGCCGAGAGGTGTCTACCATCGACGGTATCGAAACCTGTGGCGGCCCCGAGAATGTCACGTGCAGCCACGGTGGCGAATGCTATTTCGGTTCGCCCGATGCCGGTGTCATGGGATGGTGCGTCGCGCCCCCGCCTCCTCCGCCCCCGATTGAAGTCGGTGTGGGGGAGTTCTGCGGATTCCTCGGCAACGGTGAGCGCCGCTGCGTGGAAGGAGCCGTATGCCAGATGGGCGTAGGGGCGGATCACTGCATCGAGGCGTCGTCGATCGACGGTATCGCGAGTTGCGGTGGACCCGAAGCCGTCGCGTGTGCGAACGACTTCGAGTGTGTGATCTTCGGCGACGATCCGGATGCGGCGGGAACCTGCCGTGACCCCGATCCTCCGCCGCCGTTCGATGGGTCCGAAGGAGACCTTTGCGGTCCTCCTTTCTTCCCCAATGGCGAGGTGGAGTGCAAGGAAGGTCTGGTGTGCGCACCGTACCAGGACTCTCCTTTGCACACGTGCCAAGCACAGTAGGCGTGCCTGGCGCAGCCGGGTGGCGTTCTTGGACGCCACCCGGCTCATCCTCGGCCTCGCCCCACCCCGCAGATCCAATCGATGAACGCGAGCAAGGCACGGATGACCGAGTCGAATAGCGAGAGCAACGGGTTGGGCGGCGGTACCTCGGTTGTCAGCGACGGGGGATCCGCTCGCGTCGCAGCTTCCACCGTGAGTTCCGTTGCGGCCCGTGGGCCCGGTCGCCGCGAGACCGCGCCCTCGGTCGCGCGCTCCGATGAAGCGAGCTCGCCGGTAGTCGTCGCGGCATCCGCGGAAACCGACTGCGCGCAACACTCCACCACAGCGCTCTGACTGGATGGTTCTTTCGAGAGCTCCATTCCTCCGAAGTTCCCGCCGAGTGACGGTGTCGAAGAACGAGTCGATGAATCGGAGGCGTTCGAAACGTCCAGCGATGAGGGGCTCGCTCCTTCGTTGCGAGCGCGTTGCGCCAGGTATTCCTCGGGTGAAATCGCGTCGCCACGCGCCCAGGGCGTTCCGTCTCTCCCGCAGAACTCGAAGCGAAAGTTCCCGCGCACGAACTCCTCGGGTTCGAGATGTTCGAGTGGCGGCAGGCAGGCTTCGGTCCAGCGCACCAACGGCTCGTGGCGCGGCCGGCCGACGTGGATCATCCACATCTGGTTTCGGGCGTTCTCAGCGGCGTTGGAATGACCGTCCCCGTCCGGGTCCCCGTTCGGGTCCTCCACCGCCGCCTCGAGCAGCAGCCAGTCGTTTTCGTCTACGAGCGAATCGCCTACAGACGTGCCTTCGATCATGGGGAATACATCCGCCGCCTCCCACGCTTCGGGGTGATCGAACGCCTGTACCCGGTAGAGGAGTTTCACAGCGTCGGCATCGCGTTCCGACAAAATGCCATCGTGATCGAAGTCGCCGGCACGGGGATTTGCGGTCGGAATGGGGGGTGGCGGGTCGAGAACCCTTGGCAGCGGGTCGGGAAGTGGGGGCAGTGTCCAACCGAGCAGGCAGATCGCTTCGAGGTCGAGAGCATCGTATCGCAGGGACCAGACTGTCGCGGGGTCGCGCAGGAACTGGGGCAACCGACGGCCTTCGAGGAGCGCGGGACCGTGTCGTGCGAGCTCCGCGGCCCGCGCGGCGAGCTCCGCATCGCGTGCGTCGATTGCGCCATCCCCCACCGCGTACGCGCGGCACGGCGAAACGTCGGCTTGGTCGCGATCGAGCGTGTCGATCCAAGGCCGCTCGAAATGGGCGCGGAGGGACTCGGCATCGCCGGCATCCACCGACCCATCGCCATTGATGTCGCCCTTGATTCGCCTTCGCTCATAACGCGAGCCGACCGAATTCGAAGTCGCGCTCCCCCAGCCGATGTCCCATAGGGCGGCTCGGTCGAGGTCCGTGAGCAAGCGTCGTCGCCCGCTGGGAATCTCGTCCAAGAAGACGGGGACTGCGGGTTCGTTGCGCGAGCGGCTCATGGTTCCGTCGGCCCAGTGGCTCGCATCCCCACTGAGTTCGACGGGTTCGATTCGTTGCGCGCCCGCCCGCTCGCCGAGGAATTCGTTTCCGTGGACCTGCGTGGTCCACGATTCGGCGGTTCCAATACCCAGGACGTGACCGAGTTCGTGAATCGCAAAGGACAGAAAGTCGTAGTGGTCCGCGGGAACCGGGAGCTCGGCTCCAAAGTACCACGGGACGTCCGTTGCAAAGCGAAGGCTTCCGCCCCAGGGCGCGAAGGCGCGCGGCGGATACTCGAGGGCCATGGGATTGCCCCGAAACAGTCGTCGTTCGATCCAGTTCGCAACCTCGGGGTTGTGGAATCCCAGCAAGGATTCGAAACAGTCCCGAGGGCTCAGTAAATCGATGCAGGGAAAACGCCAGGATCCGGGTGCACCGCGGGCGAACGGCGATGCTGCGTCTCTGGGAGCAGCGCCAACGAAAACCAGGATCGAGTCGCGTGCCACCGAGAGGTCGCCCCGTTCGACGATCGCAGCGCCCGAGGGGTGCGGGAATACCGCCATCCATTCCGAATGGGGCAACGCTTCGAGATCGGCCGCAAGTTGTTCCGCAAGGATCGACCCGGCGCGTTCGAGCGCTGCGCGTCGCTCCGGGGCGGAGAAAAAGGCGTGTGTGTCGTACTGGTAATCGAAAGCGATGTCGAACGCCTGGCAATCGGCGGCGCCGCTGGGTTGGAGACCCGCGCCGAGGGCGATCGACAACAGTGCGACTCCCCTATTCACGTGGGCAACTCCGAGCGAAGCGCGGTTGCGAGGCAGGACCTCTCGCTGCGGGAATTCGTGTGTGATCGCCGCCCTGAAGACGCAGAAAGCCCTCGACGTCGACGATCTCGTCCTCGAACGGAACGAGGAAGGGGTCCCCCCGCGTGCGGAGCGCCCAGGCAAATGGGCCGGACGATAGGTTGACGACGTTGCGTGCTTCGGCGACGAGGTCGACCTGCCAGCCGAGCGTCGAACGAACGAGGAAGTGGGGCGCCACCAGGGAATCGTTGCGGCAGACGGCCACGGCGCGTTCGTTGCGCTCGATGATCCGGAATTGGCAACGCGATTCCCGGTGTTTTACGAACGCGGCATATCCCCGCGTCAGCGGCCAATCGGATAGGAAAACCCGCGAGGATTCGGTGAGAAGCGGGGCCCCTCGGTCGAGAGGCGCGTCGAGCCACGCCCGGTAGCGATCGAGGGCATCGCGTGCGGTGGGTGCGGCCGCGATAGCGGGAAGGGTCCGAGTGGACTGCGTGTCTCGTGCTGCGACAAGGGTTGCGGTCGCGCCCGCCCCGCCAGAACCGAATCGCCGTCGGCGGCGAGGGTCGCTGAGAGTCGAGCGTCGAATCTGCTCTTCCAGCATGCGGAGCGCGAGTCGCAGACTCTCGGCTGTGTCGCCTGCGCGATGGAGGGGGCGCAGGTGGTTCACGATCCAATCGCCCGCGCGCGCGTCGACCACCGCCGGTTCGATGTCGTATCCGATTGCGATTCGAATGGCGTCCGGTCGAATCAAGTAGAGGATTGCGTGCGGATCGCGCTTGCGGCCGAGGGCGGCGTAGAGCGCGAGCGCGTCTCGTTCGATGCTGGAGTCACTCGCCGCGGCGAGTGCGATTCGAATGTCGACACCGCTTTCCCGCTCGATCAGGGCCCGCTGTCGCGCGAGCCGGTGCGCATCGTCTGCCGAGAGCATTTCGAGTTCGTCGCATAGATGGGTCGGCGCTCCCGAACCACAAGCCAGACACAAGGCGGCGAGCCAGATCGTTCCGCGCACGCGATCAGGTCCCGAAGACCGGTGGGATCAGCTCCGTGTCCGGGGGGTCGAAGTAGGCGCGATGGGAACGCGTTCCCGAGAGCCACCGCCACGGTAGTTGTTCGATACGGCGATTGAATTCGCCCACGGTTTCGTTGTAGCGCGCACGCTCGACCGCGATTCGGTTCGCGGTTCCCGCGACTTCGAAGGCCAGGTTGCGGAACTGCTCGTCGGCGCGAAGGATCGGAACCCGGGAGCCCAGGACCAACAGCTCGAGGATGCTGCGGTCGATCCGGGCGGCGAGATCCGGAGAAATGGAACCCGGGGCCGAATCGGCGAGTAGGCGGTCGAGTGCCTGGTTCTCGTAGGCGATGTATCGATCCGTAACTTCGAGAAGTTGCGGTAGGAGCGCGTGCTGGCGCGCGAGCTGGTTCTCGACCTGCTGCCACTGGAGATCGACCTGGGACTCGAGGGCGACGAGTTCATTGTGGGCGACGATTGCGCCCCCACCCAACACGCCAGCCAGCAGGAGAACGGCAACGGCGAGAAAGCCGCGGGAGGGAAATACGGATGTCCATCGCGCGCGCGGCGCCAAAGGCGGTGACGAAGAATCCGATTCCAGGAGCTGTTCCAGCTGCTCGGCCACCGTCGTCGCGTCGGGCCGGTTCTCGGGCGACTTGTCGAGGAGCCGGAGGACGAGGTTGCGCAAGGACGGCTCGAGCGCGTCGAGCCCGTCGGGTGCATCGTGTAGGACGCGGTAGAGGTGCGCGGGAAGCGTCCCTGCGGCGAAGGGCTCGCGCCCCGTCAGTAGCCGGGTCAAGAGTGTCCCCAAGGCGAACAGGTCCGCACCCGCATCGACCTCGCCCCGACGGATTTGTTCTGGGGAGATCGAGTGTGCACTCCCCAGCATCGCTCCCGAAGAAGCGAGGGGATCGTTCCCGCTGGTTTGGCACAGCCCGAAATCCGTGATCTTGGGCGGACTCGTCAAGGGGAGCAGAATGTTCGACGGCTTCAGGTCCCGGTGAACCAGCCCTGCGGCGTGGGCGACGGCCAGGCCCTGCGCGATCGCAAGACCGATTCGAAGCGCCTCGGGTCGAGGAACCGGATCGCCACCCACGAGTCGCTCTTCGAGGGAAGGACCGTCCACGAATTCCATGGCATAGAAGACGCGGGTCCCTTCCTTGAAAGGCTCGGTCCCCGCGTCGAGTATCGAAACCAGGTTCGGGTGGAAGATGGCACTGGTCGCGCGCATTTCCAGTTGGAAGCGAGCGACGAAGTCGTCGGGGCTCTTGCCGCGAAGGATTGCGGGGTGGATGACCTTGATGGCAACCGTGCGATCCAGCTCGGGGTCGTGGGCGCGGTACACGATCCCCATTCCGCCGCGTCCCAGCTCCCCGCAGACTTGGTAGCGCCCGATACGCCGGGGCATGGCGCGGAAATCCTGCAATACGCGTTCGCGAACGCTCGGATGTCGGGTGGAAGAAGAATCGTTCGGCATGCTGAAACCCTCAAGCACCGAAGCGCGCAATCATGGATGCGCGCCAGGATTCGAGCCAAGAGTGGCGACGCTCGGCCGTTTCCATCCTTGGAAGCTGGCGGCGAACCCCGTCGAGAGCGCGTTGCAGCCGCTTCCGACTGGTGGCGGTCTTGATGCCGAGCCGCTGTCCGATTTCCTCGTGGGAGAGACCGTCGTCGTGAAGTGCCAGGACGATTGCCTGGTCGCTCGGTAGTCGTTCGAGGGCAGCCACGAGATTTCGAGCGTCTTGTCGCCCGATCGCGAACGTTTCGGGGCCCGGTCCGCTGGCCTGCGCATCGGCAAAGGTCCGATCGCCTTTTTGTGCACGCCCGCGCTCGTAGAGGGTGAACCGAGTGATGGCGTGAAGCCAGGTGCGGGCGCCCGACTCTCCCCGAAAGTTTGCGGCGCTGCGCAGCGCGCGGGAAAAGACTTCCTGAAGCACATCCTCGGCGTCGACGCAGCCGGCGCTACGCGCGGCGAGGGCAAAGACGTCATCCGCGTAGCGGTCGAAAAGTTCAGCGGCGGCCGTGGAATCGCGATTCGCGATGCGCTGAATGAGCTTGATATCGCCGTCGACGTTCAGCATGAGGTGACCTCACCTGTTCATCGCACCGTGCTCTCCATGATACGGCTTCGAAAGCCCGAAAGGTCGCGGGAGTCCAAGAAAATACGCATAGAAAACGCGAGCGTTCGCCGGATCTCGCGAGGATCGATCTAAATCGTCACGGAACCCCATGATTCCTCACTATGTAGTGCAAGGGTTCGCGCGACTCGTCGTCTCCGTTCCAGTGACACAATCCGACGGATTGTTACGAATCTAGACAGAGTGCAACGGACAGAAGCGGTCGCGGCGAAACTCTTCATCATCCGCGTCCGCCCGCAGGTCGCGGTTCGTCGGGTCCGGGAGATCCCTGTCGGCAGTGGGAACGGACGCCGGCGCAGAGTTGCGTTGAGTGACCTCCGTGTGGAAAGCTCCCGGTCCCATGCGAACTGCCCTCTTCATCGGACTCGCCACACTCGTGGTCGCGTGCGTCGAGCCGGTCGACCGGCGGCCCGGCTTGTGGCTGTCGGGCGAGGTGGCACCGGCCGTCGAAGACTGGTCGTTCGCCAACGATCACCCCGAGATTTTCGTCGAGGTCAAGACACCCTACGGCGTGCGGTATTCCATCACCGTGGTTTGCGCGTCGCTCGAGGGAGCGCTGTACATGGGTGCGCGCAATCCGACGGAAAAGCGATGGGTGGGCTACGTGGCGCGCGACCCGGACGTGCGGTTGAAGATCGGCGACCAAATCTACCGGGCCCGCATGACGCCAATCGAAGACGCCGACGGCATCGCATTGGCGCTGCGCGCGTACGCGCGAAAATACGACCGCCACGAAACTCCGGCTGCGGACGCTCCGCCGGTCCAATATTTCAGCGTCATGTCCCGCGATTGAATCAACATCGCCAGCTTCGAACTAACCGTCGTTGAGCAATTCTCTGGATCGACCCTCAGGTCGACGAGAAAGGTCGGGCGCTAGGCGAAGCCCCTGATCGCAAAGGCCCCTGACTCTCCCGCGAGTGGAGGGGCTCGGGCGGTCGCCAACTGGTAGATGCGGCGAGCAGTCCCACGCGCCCGGGCGATCCCGGGCGCGTGTCAATCGGTTCCTAGAAACCTGAACATTGGTTGAAAAAACCACCCGATGAGTAGGGCCCTGTCGGGAAATTCCAGTACCGCTGAGCAATGATGGTTCCGTTGCCCACGCCGGCTCCCTGGGATCCGAAGTACGCAGACTTTGAAACCGGAGGACTACTGAAGCCCATGATACAGGCGCTCGCCGTACTGCAGCGATTGGATGCTGCGACCCGGGTGCTGTAACGGAAATCGCCGGGCTCCCACCAGCAGTTCACGTATCCGATGAACGGGTCGTTACTCCCCATCGTTCCGGATTGCAGGATGTGGGTGAATCCCGCGAGCGTTTCTCTGCGTGCCGAGTACGGCAGATCCAGGTGGGATGCATCGGCCCTGTCCTGAACGAAGTCCTCGCAGAAGTTCACGAAATCGCTGCTATTACTGAATTGGGTTTGATTGTAGTAATCGTACTTCCAGCCGTTTTCGTTTCGAGCACAGCGGTAGCGCCAGGGGTGAGCGAGGGACGGCGTGTTGATCAACGTCGTGTTCCCGGGCTGTCCGTACCAGACTTCATGGGACAGCGGACCGCCTGCGATGGAAGCCTTGTCCTTCGCGAGGCTGGTGCAGAAATCGAACTGCGCGCTATCGGTCGATCCGTTGCGGTTGTTCTCGATCGTCTCGAAGGCGTTGTTGGAATAGCCCTGGATGCGACACTGGTACCGCGCCCCATTCGGAACCGCAGTTCCCGACACGCCGTCGGCACGCTGGATACCGTAGCCGGGGATCTCCCCCACCAAAATGGTCTTCCAGTTGACGGAGGAGCCCGTGTCGTTCGCCAGGTTGATGGCCTCACCGCCACATAGATACGCTGCAGTGAGGGAATCGCTATTGAAGTTGCCCGGAGTTCCGTACAGGATGATCCCCTGGTTGGTTCCATTGAGTTCGCATTCGAAATCGCAGCCCGTCAAGGCGAACATCGCCGCAAGACCCAAGCCGGTTGCCAGTCGTTTCAGCAGCATCACAGCTCCTTCGTTGAAGTCGAAATTCGAAACCCCAAAGCCCCAGCCTTCCGGCGTCCTTTCAGGCGGAACACCCGTACCCCTTCGAGGAACAATTGCGCCGAGCGGCACGAAGATGAAAGCCTGAGGATCTCCTGAGAACACCCTCGGTCCGCGGAGCCCCAATACCCCTCCCGTGGCAACTCGGGTAGTGAGCTTGGGACCCGCTTTGTGACCGGGGCGGGTCTCAGCCACGCCGCGTGGAGCCCACCTCTACGACGATCGTCAGCGCTGCCGGCAGATCAGCTTGGTTGTCTTGGAAACGCAAGATTCGATCGAGCCTTGCTGTTCGGCGTTGCCATCTTCGATGGATAGGCCGACAGGTCCAGTCAGTTCCGCGGGGAGACTGCGCTTCGTGAGCAGCAGTTTGAACGTGTACTGGCCGGGAACGGTCTTGCTGGGCGCGAAGTAGGCCCGGAGGCGGCGGTCGCCCGAGCGACAGGAGATTTTTCCGTTGCTTCGCGCGACGCATTCGTCGGCTGCCAGGGAAGCGACACCCGATGGCGCATTGCCGGTGTCCACGCTGAAGGTGAGGCCCGTCGACACGTCCAGTTCGTCGGGGTTCGTCGCACCGCCCGGGCGCAGGGTGCCCCGCATCGCGATTCGACCGCGGCTCGCGGGCTTGCTCGCAACGAGTGCGCGCTGGATCTCCAGCGCGTCCGGCGGCGAAAAGTAGAGCTGGGCTCGATCGAAGGCATCTTGACCGATGCGCGCACCCATCAGACGGCCCGGGATGTCGTCGGCGGGCGGATGAATGCCCCCATAGATCCGCGAAAGGCTGCACTCGTCGGCCGCGTCGTAGTACTTGGCCCATTGCAACGTGACGTCGACACTGGGCCCGTCTTCGAACACCAGGAACGCGTTGCGCGCTGCCGCGAACTCCCCCACTCCGCCCGGAAAGAACGCGTCGCCGGTGAATTGCGTCATCACCAACGCTGCGGCGCGGCTGAAGGTGCTGTGCCCGGACACGTAGCCCGCAAACGGCGGCGTCACGAAAGTCGGCCGTTGATAGGGCCACCAATCTTCGACCCGGATCCAGCCGACGCCCGCGGTCGTGGTCTCCGGCGACACGATGAAGTCGGGACCGCGCCACGCCCGGACCGCAATCTTTCCGATGGCGGACGTTTCGAGATGTGCGTGACGCCCGCCGGGTGCGACGGATTCCGCGGTCACGACCTCGACCCGGCCCGGTTCCAACGCAATGCCGTCGGGATGAAACGACGGCTGTCCCGGATCACTCCGCTGTCCCAAGTCCGCCATCAGCCGGATCGCCGACACCGGTCGAACGTAGTCGTACCAGCCCTTGGCCCCCCAGGCCGCGATCGCCACATCGTGCATGGCACCGCCGAGCGTGAGATAGAGGGCGACGTCCCAGGCGAGCGGATCCAGCGTGTCCCCCACCCCGCCAATCTTCTTCACGACCGCGGGATGATCGGAAACGTAGTTCGCCAGCACGAACCAATGTCCCGGCGGCGTCTCCGAATCCGGTCCATCGGCCCAGAACTCCGCCAGGATCCGGTAATAGTCCCCCGCCGGTACCACGTTGGGCGCGTAGGGGGACCCGGTTCTCGGGTTGAGCCCGTACCCCGAACCATCGTTGGTGCCCAGCGTGTTGTTCCCGCGCGCCGAAGGACCGATATCGATCATCACGCCATCCGCCGGATCGAGCAGACCGCTCCACTCGAGTACCTGCTCGAAGCCGGACTTGTATTCGGCATCGCCCTCCCCCTGGAACTGCGGAGGGGGACCCGGATCGTGGTAGACCCAGTAGTCGTTGCCGTCTCGGTTGTAGATCGTGAGATCTTCCGCACGCAGCGCGAAAGGCGTCACGGTTCCCCACTCCGGGCTCAGGAAGGGAGGCGTTCCCGATGGGTGGACGTTTCCGGATTGATCGATGAAGAAGTCCAGGGCGATCGGCTGCCAGCGGTTGGGATCTTCAATCGAGGGATTGCCCGGGAGTTCGGGCACGATCGGATCGTTGCTGGGTTCGTAGAAGAGGTTCGCATAGTCGTCGACCTCGTTCGCCCCGTCCGCAAGCCCGAACGCGAGCACCGTCGCTGCAATGCGATTGCCCAGCGACGCCGGCGTCGCCCCGAGTTCATCGCGGAAGCCCACGTCGTAGCCGTGCTCGGCCATCTTCGCGTCGAACGCCGCCAAGGATTCCGTCGCACCGGGCGAACCCGCAAAGCGCGCGGAAAGAACGCGGTAGGCCGCGAAGCTGATCGCTTCGGCACGAGCGACTTCCACGTCGCCGGCGGTCGCTTTCTCGTGGTGGAGGTAGGTCCTGGCGTTGTCATCGTAGGCCGCCCAGGCATCCCACATCGCGATCGACGTGTGGAACAGGTTCCGGGCATGGATCGTCGGCCGCGCGAAGTCGCCGCGGATGGCATTCAACAAGAGCTCGTTCCATTCGCGCGCGATCGAGTGCTCTGCGCTGGCGGAAAGCGGCGCGAGCAACACGCCGAGCGCGAGAAAACAACCAAGCCTCCCAATCCGTCCGAGCGGGCTCATCTGACCTCGATCCCCTGCATTTCAGCGTGCGCCAGAACCTCCCGCGGCAACGGCTCCTCCGCGTTCGTCACGGGGGTTAAATACCACATTCCTGATTCCCGTTGGCTTCATCAAGTTGTCTTGACAACTTGATGGGTTGTGGAAGACTCCCCACCGGAGAACCCAATGACGGCGCTCAACCCCGAATCCCCCATCCCGCTTTATCACCAGCTGGCGGACCTGCTGCTCGAGCGAATCCGTGCGGGCAAATACGTGCCGGGCAGCCGCATTCCCTCCGAGCCGGAACTGGCGCGAACCTTTGGAATCGGTCGTCCGACCGTACGCCAGGCCACGGACCGACTGATCCGCAAGCGGCGACTCGAACGCCGCCGGGGGTCCGGCACCTTCGTTGTCGAACCGCCGGAACAGATCGATCTCTTCACGTTGGCGGGAACCATGGCGTCCTTCCAGAAGCACGGGATCCAGGTCAAAACCACGCTCGTCCAACGCCCTCGCCGCATCCAAGTTCCAAGTGATGCCGAGAACCCATTCTCCCTACGCGAGGCCTATTTCTTCTCTCGTCTGAGCCGAGTTCGCAATTCACCGGTCTTGCTCGAGGAGTTCTATCTCGACCCGTCTCATTTTCCCGATCTCGTGCGAATCCCTTTGGCCGGACGCTCGCTCGCTCAGCTGGCGGACGAGCACTACCACCTGCGCCCGACTTCCGCCGACCAAAACTTTCGCGTCGGCCGGCCCGGAGCCCGACGCGCAGATCTGCTCGAGCTATCGAAAGGCGAGGCCGCACTGCTCGTCAAACGAGAGCTTCACTTTCCGCATGCGAAGAGCGCGATCTATTCAGAACTCTACTGCCGAACGGATCAGTTTGTGTTCTCGCAAACGCTTGGAGGAATCGCCGATGAATGATCGCGGCTATTACGGCCAATTCGGGGGGGCCTATATCCCCGAAATCCTGGTCGCCACTTTCGATGAGCTGACGCTTGCCTACGAAAGCGCCAAAGCGGACCCCACGTTCTGGCAGGAATTCGAAGAGCTCATGCGCACGTATTCGTGCCGACCTACCCCGATCACCTTTGCGGAGAATCTGACTCGACATTTCGGCGGCGCACAGATCTACATCAAGCGTGAAGATCTGAATCACACGGGTGCCCACAAGGTGAATAACGTCATGGGGCAAGGGTTGCTGATCAAGCGCATGGGAAAGAGCCGGGTCATTGCGGAGACCGGCGCGGGCCAACACGGTGTCGCCACAGCCACCATGGCGGCGAAATTCGGACTCGAATGCACCATCTACATGGGTGAAGTCGACGTAGCCAGACAGCGACCGAATGTCTTCTGGATGGAGCGGCTGGGCGCCGACGTCGTTCCCGTCACGCACGGTTCGCGCACCCTCAAAGACGCGATCAATGAGGCCTTCCGCGATTGGGTTACGAATATGGACACAACCCACTACGCGCTGGGAACCGTGTGTGGGCCCCATCCCTTTCCCGCGATGGTCAGCTGGTTGCAGTCCATCATCGGCAAGGAGGCGCGCGCCCAGATGCTGGAGCGGACGAACCGCTTGCCCCATCGCGTTTATGCGTGCGTCGGGGGCGGCTCCAACGCCATGGGCATCTTCAGTGGCTTCTTCGAAGATGAGGTGGAGCTGATCGGCGTCGAGGCCGGCGGTCGAGGTATCGATAGCGGTGCGCATGCAGCCCGCCTGGCATCCAAGGATGCCTCGCTGGGTGTCGCCCAGGGCTACAAGACCTTCTTCCTGCAGGATGACGACGGCCAGATGCGGCACACGCATAGTGTCGCCGCGGGACTCGACTATGTGGGCGTTTCGCCGATTCTCTCGCACCTCCATGAGCAGGGCCGCGTACGGTTCGAGTCCGCTACCGATCGGGAAGTGGTCGATGCGCTCGCCCTGACCGTCCGCAAGGAGGGACTCATCCCCGCCCTCGAATCGAGCCATGCCTTCGTGCAGGCATTCAAGGAAGCGCCGGAACTCTCGAGCGATGACATCCTCCTGATCAACCAATCCGGTCGCGGGGACAAGGACATCTTCACCGTGGCCGACGCATTCGGCGATCCCAAATGGGAGCAATTCATTCGCGACAAGGCGGAGCAATACAATGCTTGAAGAAACGATTCGCGCAAAGATGTCCCAGAAGGACATCCTGCTGATGACCCATATCGTGATCGGCTACCCATCCTTCGACGATTCGCTCAGAGTCGTCGAGTCGATGGTCGAAGCGGGCGTTGACTTGATGGAACTTCAAATCCCATTCTCCGAGCCCATAGCGGATGGGCCGGTCATCTTACATGCCAACCAACAGGCACTTGCGGCCGGTTCCACGGTCGAACGTTGCATGGAGTTCGGCGAGCAAGTGAGCAAGCGCTTCGACATCCCGTTTCTGGTGATGACCTACTACAACATACTCTTCAAGTATGGGGTCGGTCGCTTCGCCGAGCGGCTGTCTGCCGCGGGATTGCAGGGCGCCATCGTGCCGGATCTCCCCCCGGAAGAAGCCGAGACCTACCTGGCGGCGATGAAAGCGAACTCCCTCGCGCCGATCTTCATCTACTCGCCCAATACCCGTTCCGAGCGCATGAAGTTGATCGATGAAGTCGCCGAAGGCCTCATCTACTGCGTCGCTCGAAAGGGCGTGACGGGCGCCGACACCTCGTTTTCGGCCGAGTTCGGTGACTATCTGAGTCGCTGCCGTGCGGCGACGAAGCTTCCGCTGGCACTGGGCTTTGGCGTCAAGAACGCGGAGGATGTGGAGTTTCTGCGCGGGCAGGTCGAGATTGCGGTGATCGGGACACAATCGATTCGCGTGCTGGAAGACGAGGGTATTGGGGCGATCAAGGGATTTATCGAAGGTCTGCGTTAGCGCATTGCCCTCCTGCGGCGTCAGCCGAGTCTGGTGCGATCGTCGACTCGTGCTCCCGTGCCCGGGCTACCAACGCCGGGTCCGCGTCGACGCCGATCCCCTCTAGACCCGGGTAGAGTTCGGACCCCCTCAACCGCTGGGCACCAAGAAGAACCGCGTAGACCGTCGCACATTCCACACACAAATTGATCGCTAGAAACACAGTCACGTGAGGGCTCTCAAACTCACTTCAATGGACTTCGCGCCCTTGGGCGGAGGGGTTTGCGAACGGTTGCAGCATGATCGTGTTTCGTTCCGCCTAGAGGTTTCGCCGTTCGCAGGGTTGACACGTCACGCTCTTGTGGAAGACACGGCGTCGTACCCCGCAGCTGCTCGAAATCGCCGTCGGCGGCCTGAACGATTCCGGCTTCGACGACATCGTGGCCGACTATGGGCACGGGTACCCTTCGAACGCACCGCCGTAGCAGGAGAAAGCAATGATGAAGTTCTTACGTGGGACGATGTGGATTGCGATGATCGGCGTCTTTGCCGGTTGTCCGGTCGAAGAAACGCAACCCACCCCTGGCGACGTCGAGTTCATCTGCGGATCCGAAGAATTTACTCTTCCGGTTGCTGAACAAGCCGCCTCGGAGATCAGCGTGCCGCCCAGCATCCGATTGGGCGTCTATTTGATGAACTACGCGGGTTACCCGGAGCCTTACCCCCGTGAGGATGCCGAGTCGACGTTTTTTGGCGCCGCCCCGTCGCTTCGCACGTTTATGAACAACACTTCTCTTGGGCAACTGGAGATCGAGGGTGGCGTCGCAGACGTTCATGGCTGGCACACTTTCCCCAACGAAATCGTGCCCGGAAATTGCCCAACAGGCGCCTGGACAACCGCTGTAGAGAATAGGTTCGATACTTCGGAGTACGACCACGTCGCCATCGTGGTGCCCAGCGCTTTGGCGGGTTGCGATTGGGCGGGGGCGGCGGTATATGGCCGCTACTCGTGGTACGCCACCTGGGCGGCACCCGACCACCACGTACTCTCCCACGAATTGGGCCACAATTTCGGACTACAACACGCCCGTGGGTTCGATTGCGATGATCCCAGTTCGTCCTACTGCGAATACTCGGACCCATGGGATCCCATGGGGGGCGGGCGTTGCGGATTCTCGGCCGCGAATAAATCCAGACTCGGTTGGGAAGAAGGACAGAATCTACTCTCGGACCCGGCGCCCGGGCTGTATGCGATTTACGCCCCGGAAGATGCGGCTGTAACCAGCCGCCCCCAGGGCATTCGCTTTAGCCGCGACAACAGCGACGGCCTCGGGTCTTATCTGGTCGTCGAGAAGCGTCGCGCGGACAACTACCCGAACTGCGAATCGCCCCACGCTCCGCCCAGCGGGGTGCAACTTCGAGTCGTCGCCCCTCAGGTGGGGGGCCATACGAGTCTGATCGATGCGACCCCGAGCGCACAGCCCGACGAAAGGGACTACTTCGATGCGGGTTTCCTCGCCGGTGAGGAATACAGTTTCATCAACGGCGCGGGTCACGAAATTACGATCTATGTGGATGCGCTGGCGGACGGTGGCGCAACCGTGTCGGTTTTCGATTCGTCTTCCGGGAATCCGCCCCCACTGATGATGGGTATGGCGAGCTATGTTGACGGCGGTTGGTTCGAGAACATCGATCCCACATCACCGAAGGACAGCCTCGGCTGGGAGCGGGTTTCGCAATTCGACGCCTACAATGCCAGCGGAGGCGGCGCGCGCCCCATCCTTTGTGACTTCGACGGAGATGGCAAGCACGAAGTCGCCATCGGTTTGGATGCGTTCCCGGCCAATGGGGGCTGGGTCCAGATTCAAGATGACGAGGACACCGGCTTCGCGGCTCTCGGTTGGGTTCGATACACATCCAACGCCACCTATGACGCCAACAACGGGGAATCACGACCCGCTTGCGGTGACATCGACGGCGATCATCGCGACGAACTCATCATCGGCGGTGGCACCGGAAGCAGCACATTGCTTTGGATCTTCGACGACGCCGCACATCAATTTCGACGGCTCGGCTACAAGCTGCTACTGGACGACGTCGATTATCTGGTTGGCAATGGCGAGACTCGGCCCGTGTTGTGCGATGTCGATGGCGATGATCTGGACGAGATCGTAGTGGGTCTCGGCGCGTTCGATGCGGGTACAGGGGGGCGCTTGGTGGTGTTCGACGATGCCTTGGCGGGCCATACCCAACTCGCGAGCCTCCAAACGAGCTGGGCCCTTTCGCGGACTAGGGGTACGGGAACCCGACCGGCCTGCGGCGATATCGACGGCGATGGCCGCGACGAAATCGTCATGGGCTTCGACTCGGGCACCGGCGGCTGGCTCGAATTTTTCGATGATGCAACGGCTGGCTACGGGGCGATGGGCTGGACCCGCGTGCATTGGCCAGAATACAACCAGCAGCAGGGGGAAACGTTTCCCGCCTGTGGTGACCTAGACGGCGACGGCGTCGACGAATTGGTGGTCGGACTCGGCGCCTACCCGGCGAACGGTGGCTGGTTCGAAGTGATGGACGGATTCGATTCCGGCGACACCCTGGACCTACTCGACAGCCAGGTGTGGGGCCGGCTCACATGGCCGAGCTACAACCAGACCGACGGTGCAATCTATCCCACGGTAGGACGCTGACCTGATTTTTCTACTCAACCGGATGAATTCCGGTCGGGAGGAATGGGTTGGTAGGCGTCTGCCAGCAACTCGGTTAGGTTTGGGCCATGGCTTTCGAAACCGTGACGGGGTATTGCTGGCCGCAATCGGTCGAGGGTGGGGACGAGGTCGGGCTGCATCTGTCTTCGCCCGGTGGGGTGCCGGTCTCGGTCGAGATTGCGCGGGTCGGTTGGCGCCGCGAGGTGGTGTTTCGGGACGACGCGGTCGCTGCCGAGTTTCACGAAACGCCCAAGGGCGCAGACCGGGGCGGGTGCGGATGGCCCGCGGCGCGCAAGCTCAAAGTCGATCGCAGTTGGCGGAGCGGTTACTACGAGGTCGTTCTCGAAGTCACCCTGCAGGGCAAGCCGAGACGCAGTCACGCGTTCTTCGTCGTGCGGCCCGCGCTGGGCGCACCGACGGCGCCCATCCTCCTCGCGCTGTCGACGAACACCTGGCACGCCTACAACGACTTCGGCGGTCGCAACCTCTACACCGGCGGGACGTCGGTCTCGCTCCAGCGGCCGATGTCGCCGGGTTATCTCCATAAGCCGCCGGGTGCGGGGCGCCGCGTTACGACATTGCAACCCTACGATCCGCAAATGACCGCCCACGTGGGTTACCTCACACTGAATCATCTCTCGCCCTACGCGGGTTCCGCGGGTTGGCCCGATTGGGAACTTCCCTTCTTGCAGTGGGCCGAGCGCGAAGGGTATGCGATCGACGTCGTGACGAATGCGGATCTCGAAGACCATCCGGGTTTCCTGTCCGGGCCGGGCGAGGGAAGCTATGCGCTCTACCTGTCCGTGGGACACGACGAGTATTGGTCGGGCCCCATGCGCGACAGCGTCGAGGGTTTCATCGGCCGCGGCGGCAACGCGGCGTTTCTATCGGGCAACACCGCCTTCTGGCAGGTGCGCCTGGAGGAACCCTCGCCCGAAGGGCCCGCCGCCACCCTGATCGGCTACAAGGGATTCTTCAAATCCGATCCCGTCTACGACACGGACCGCATCGGTGAGCTGACCGGCATGTGGTCGGATCGATTGGTCGCAAGGCCCGAGAACCACATGACGGGGGTCAGCTTCGTGCGCGGTGGCTACCACCGCATCGGCAAGCGGGCCACGCGCGGGGCCGGCGGCTACACGGTCCATCGTCCGGACCACTGGCTCTTCGAGGGGACCGGCATCGGGTACGGGGATCTCTTGGGTGCCGTGGGAACGACCGTGGGCTACGAGTGCGACGGCTGCGATTTCGATTACCGCGACGGCCTCCCCTACGCGACGGGCATCGACGGAACGCCGGTGGACTTCACGATCCTGGGAACCGCCCCCGCGGCGCATTTCACGCGCGAGACCGCGACGCGACCGCCGCCGCCCGACCAGCCCTCGGAAGTGGAGTTCATCGCCGCGCGCGTGGCTCACGGCGGCCGCACGCCCGCCGACGTCGAACGCCTCTCCTACGGTCACGCGGTCTTCGGAACCTACACCGCAGCTTCTGGCGGCGTCGTCGTCACTTCCGGGAGCACGGATTGGGCCCACGGCCTCGCCGGCCTCGACCCGCCGGTGGAACAGATCACGCGCAACCTGCTCGATCGGCTCTCCGCCTCCTGAATTCATCGGAAACCTACGAATATCCGAGGATGGCGCCAGGCGTTCTCTTGGCACGTGCCCCGAAATCGACACCAACGTTTCAGAGAAGCGTTTCCTCTTCGGGGAAGCTCAGTACGAACGTTGAGTCGGCCGGGTTTCCGTCCGCATCCGTACAAAGAATCCCGAACGAGTATCCAAGGCGCGACCAGCGACAGTAGGTGTCATCCGCACCGTAGGCCGAAACGAAACTCACCGGAGGATCCAGCAGGTAGCGAATCGTGGATGGGTCGAGCGGGTCGAGATCGTACTCCCCGGTCCACGTGCGCACGAATCGCGGCAATCGATCGTTTTCGATCTCGCTCGAGAATTCGTCGTCGGGCGTCGGATCCGATCCGTTCGCGACGCGATACATCGCGTAGGTGTCCTGCACGAGATGGCGATTGTCCGCAACCAGGTAGAAGGCCGTATCGTCGAGGTCCCCATCGATATCGTGGCAGCGCACCGCCACGCGGTCGCCATTCCAGTACCGGATCTTGCAGCGATTCGTCCCCGAATGTACGGCGCTGACCTGCGCCGTACGAACGACGCCCCAAAGACCCGGGAAGTCGACCCAATAGTCTCCAGGTCCCAGACGCCTCACCAGCGGGCTCGTACCTTGTGGATTGTTCGCGATCGCGGGTTCGTATTGCGTCGCTGTGGGAGCATCGGCGAAAACGTAGGCATCCCGCGTGCGCGACGTGATGAGCCTGGACATGGGGAGGAAGTCAGTCGTTCCATCGTGGCGGAAGCATTTTGTGCTCACCAATTCTCCCGCCGCAGCAGTGATGTTGCAGTCGATGCCACCCGCCCAGACCGTGCCCTGGGTGAGGGTCGGGCTGATCAGATAGGCGTTTCCCCCGGAGAAGGACTCCGCGGCCGTCAAGGCATTCCCGTCTCCAGTTCGCGCGTAGACGCGCTCGTCGTTGTACTCGACGGTCGCCCACTGCTCCATCGTGAGTTCCCAACGTGCGGAATCGCCGCGACGGATGAAGGGAACCTCGAGTGTGCGCTTCCCAAAGGGGCAGATCGAGACCGCTCGGGAGTCCCCCTCAGCGATGTCGTTCGTGACGATCGGAGTGCAACTCAGATTCGAGTTCAGGTTCGCAAGCGCGTTGAACGCACCCTGCGAGATTCCCAGCTGGAGTACGCTGGCCTGCCCCATGGTGTCGTCGGGATTGGGGAGGAACCAAAGCCCGGCGGTAGCCGCTTGCACTTCGCCATCCTCGTCCTGGGCCAAGAGGTTCTCGCAAAGCACGTCAACTTCCTCCTGCAGATCCGAGAGCGCTAACAAACCCGCCCCCATCGCCCACTGCCCACCCTCGATGAAATGGACGAGCGCCAGATCCAGGCATACCGCAGTCGCAGCAACCCGAGGACCAAGATAAAACCACCCGATCTCATCGGATTCCATCGCCACGATGATCTGGCCGAGGATCGGAACCGGCGCATCATTCGCGTCCGCCAACACCGCTTGGACGTCCCGCACCTCGAAGCGACCTTCGATCGGAACTTTCGACGTCTCTCCTTCGTCGGTGGGATCGATCCAGAGCGGACCGTCGGGGTTCACGAATCGAACCTCGGTGGAACCCGGAACGCCAAATCGCGAGCTGAACTCGATGACGGCGAAATACGGCTTGTCTCGGGTGCCGTGTTGGGCGTCGACGACCTCGAGGGTCATCATCTGCTGATAGGCGCGGTATTCCTCGGCACTACAAGCGGTAAGCATCGGCAGCAGAATCACAGCAAGTGCGCGAAAGGTCGGATTGAGCATCAGCCACTCCAGTCTACTCGAAGGAATGAGTTCCAGGCTTCAACCGAGAGATAGCGGGCCTGCGCGCAACGCCCTGTAAGCCTGCTTACACAGCGGATTCGATCCGGAATTCTCTATTGATAACGGTCAGTTCGGACCCCATTATTCCTGCGGTCCGACCTTGCTCTCGCAATCGGGAAGATCCGCGAAGAACGCATTCAGCCCGGAGAAATCCGAACTCGCGCAGACTGCGAGGGCCATCAAAATCGGTGCAATTCGGCGAACCATCTCGGCCTCCCCTCTCGCCCGATGCGCCTGTGAATCGATCCAAATCAGCTTGGCAAACGGTCAGCGAGTTTACCGTGTTCATCTTGCGCTCTTGGTGCCCAAAACCATGTAATCCTGCCTACGCAGAAGCCGCGATCGCTCTACCGGTTCAATCCGAACCGGTCGCGATGCGTTCGAGGCCGGCGAGGTCACGAATCGTGATCGATCCGCGGCTTCGCAGTAAGAGGCCCGCCTTGTCCCATTCGAGCATTTGCGCGTTCACCGATTCTCGCGTGGAGCCGACCATCTCGGCGGCCAGTCGCTGGGAAAGCGAGAGGTCGATGCGCATTCCGTCGTCCGTCGGTTCTCCGTATCGGTTCGCCAGACTCACGAGCATCTTGGCCAACCGCTGGGGCAGCGGGAGGAAGACATTGTCTTTGAGGATCTCCGAGGTGACGCGAAGCTGCTGGGCCATGCGCTGGAGCAAGCGCAACGCGATTTCCGGAGTGCGCTTGATGTAGCCTTCGAACTCGCTGCGGCTCATCGAGATCAACTCGCACGCGACCTGAGCGCGCGCCGACGCCGTGCGGGGCTGACCGTCGAGCACCGCGATCTCTCCGAAGTTCTCGCCGGGCTCGATCAGTCGAATGACCATGTCGCGCCCGTCCGGTGAACGCATCGAAACCGCCACCCGTCCCGCCAGCAAGACATAGAAGTGGGTCGAGGGATCCCCCTCGTGAACGATCTCCTCGCCGGCCGCTGCCCGTTGGATCGCGGAACGGTCGAGGAGATCTTCGATCTGGGCTTCGGAGAGAACGCCGAACAGCTCGCTGTCGGCGAGCAGCTGGCGGCGGTAGTTGCGGGCCAAGCCCTGTCTTGCCATGGAACGCACTCCCGAACTCAACCCCAATCTCAAACACGTACCGAGCCCCAACGGGGAAACAGGATAGCTGACACCGGTCCGGACGAGCGGGAACCGAAATCCTTACGGTTGTTTGGATGCGTAAGCGCCCTTACAGAGCCGAGCGCCCGGTCGGCGTGATAATGGCGAACTTCGGCAGTGGCGGACATGGGAGGCACGCAGCGATGGTGACGAACGAACGAAGGGTTGAGCGGGATTGCGCCATTGGTGGACGGTCCGGGCCGCTCCAGATCGTTGCGGTCGCGCTCGCGCTTTCCGCCTGCGGCGACTCCGCCCAGTTCGGCGACACGCGGCTCGAACCGTTGGAGCGCACGGGCGCGGCGGTCGCGATCGGCGATTTCGATTCGGACGGCATCGGGGACCTGCTGGCCGGCGTCGAAGCCGAGGGACGGGGCGTCGACGGAAGCTACACACCCGACGGAGCCGTCCTGGTCAAGCTCGGACTCCGATCCAAAGGGGCACAAGGGGCGTCCCACCGAATCGACGGCGAAGGACTCGAGGCCCTGGGTCGGGAAATCGCCTTTGGGGATTTCAACGGCGATGGACGCCAGGATCTCGCGATGGCAGCACCGCTTCTCGATGTGTCGAACGTGCCGTCGGTCGGGGGAATCGTCGTCTCCCACGCAGGCGAAGGCTCCAACCGTGTCGTGAACTACTTCGTCCCCACCTTCGACCTTCCGCTTCCCCTCGAGAGCAACATCGCCGACGACGCGTCGATCGCGACCGGAGATTTCAATGGCGACGGCTACGACGACCTGGCGCTGGGTTTCCCGCGAGCCGGCGTCGATCAATCGGGCATCGTCCTCGTCGCCGACGGTTCTCCCTATGGAATGTGGCCGTACATCAGCCCTTGGAAACAGCTCGAACAAGGTGGATCAGGGATCCGCGGCAATCGAGAGGCCGGAGATCGTGTGGGGGAGACCCTCGCGTCCGGCGACTTCAACGGCGACGGCTACGACGACCTCGCCATCGGCTGCCCTTACGAAGACATCGGGAACGCGGCGGACAGTGGCTTCGTGCAGATCAAGTACGGCTCTCCCGACGGTCTGCGGACGGATCTGACCGACAGCATCGATCTCCGGGATGGGAACGGACTCCCCGGTGAAACCCGCGCCTCGACGATGACGGGTTACGCGTTGGCGACGGGCGACTTCGACGGCGACGGCTACGAAGATCTCGCGATCGGATCTCCCTTCGACCGGTTCGACGGAACGAGCGCTGCGGGCCGCATCGACATCAAGTACGGACGCGCTGGAGGTTTTCAGCAAATCGGTTTCCGGGATCAGCGCCTGTTCCGATCCAGCGGGTCCGGAACGGACGGCTCCCTGCCGGGCGTGCGCGGTAGCGACCGGGTCGGCTTGGCCCTCGCGTCCGGCGATTTCAACGGCGATGGATTTCAGGACCTCGCCGCCGGGTCGCCTGGAACCGGTCAACAGGTCGGCGAGGTGCTGGTCGTCTTGGGGAGCGACCATGGCCTGAGTGAAGATCCCGCACAGACGACGGTGATCGCGCCCGGCGAAGAGAACGCGCCGATCGACGCCCAGGATCTATTGCTCTTTGGAAGTGTTCTCGCCGCCGGCGACCTGAGCGGCGACGGTGTCGACGACCTCGCCGTCGGCGTCCCCCGGCACTCCACCTACGACATGCGATTGACGGGTGCGGTGGTTACGGTTCTCGGGACATCCGACGGCCTGGTCGGCCGATCCCTGCTCCACACGCAGGGGTCCGACAACACCGAAGGGCTCGAGGAATTTGGCTTCGGCACGATGAAGGCGAACGACACGCCGGCGGAGGGCGTACGCCCGCTGCTCGTCGTTCTCGCCAATACCCCGGACAACACACCCCACTCTCCGTCTGCGGCGAACGATCTCCAGGCCAATCTATTTGGGAACCCCGCGAGGAACATTCCCGACCTTTTCCTCCAAAACTCGGGCGGGCGCTTCACCTGGAAGTCGGTGGGCGTCTTGGGGCCCTTCGATCTTCCGCCCGACACGGGATTCTGCAACCCCGCCGTCGCCGAAGAGCGAAGAGCCCTCCGCCGAGCGGCGGTGCGTGCCGCGGCGGCCGCCACGGACTTCCTCGTCTACGACACCAACGGCGACGGAATCGTCGAAGAACACGAACTCGGCATTTTCATCAGCATGACGTGCGACGGCACTCCGACCGGTAGCGCGGAAGTGCGCGAACTCGGCTGTATCTCGGGCACATTCTTCTGTGGACGGGTGGCCAGTGGCCGAACCCAGGCCAACTTCGAAACCATCGCCCACGAGCTTTCGCATTTGCTCGGCACGAAAGACCTCTACAACGGAAACTGCTCGGGCGGCTGCTTCAGAGCAACGCTGATGAGCGCGACGATCGGCACCTCGGCGGTCGTCCACATCGATCCGGGACATCGACTCACCCTGGGTTGGCTGAATCCGCGCGTCTACAACCTCAATTTCATCGGCGATCAAGAGATCGTCTTGCAAACGCGTTCGCGCCCCGGAGAGATCGACTACGCGTACTCGACAGCCCTCTTCTACGACGATACACGGGGCACTGAGGAGTACTTTCTCGTCGAACTGCGCCAATCCTCAACGCCTTACGACACCAATCTGGCCGATCAAGGGGGGGTTGCGGTCTGGAACGTCAGGCTGAACGAGAACAAGAAATTCTCGGACACGGATCTCATCAGCCCAAAGGCCCTCGGGCTGGATACGACTAGTTTTTGGGACACCTCCTTCGCACCCTTCCCGCTGCTCTGGTCCGACGGCCCCGCGCCGTTTCAGCTGTCCGTCCAATCATTGGCGACGACCCTGGAGATCGAAAATGATGTCGCGTACTTGCAGACCGAAGCGCGCGTAAGAATCGAGTACTCCCCCTAGGAGGGTGGGTCGCGCGTTCGACGCTTCCGGTCCGTATAGGCCCGCACTCGCCCGACTGCCTGGTTCGCCCTCTCCGATTCGATATAGATGCGCCATGCCTCGACGGCGCACACGGTGTAGCCTTCGAGCAACAGCTGATTAGGCGGTTGCTTCATGCGGACACTCTCGTGAACAGATTGGCGGTCCGGGATCGGGTCGTTCTGTTCCTGCTCGTGTCCCTGTGGGTGGGCACGGCGGGGGCCTACCTCCGTGACGCCCAAAACGATCGCCTGCAGGTACTGCCCTTCCGCCTGACACCCGCTGCGAGTCCCGACGACTACCCCACGGTCTGGCGCCTGTTGACCGACGCCAAAGCGCCTGGGGTCCGGGCGGGCGACACGCTCCTCGCGCTCGATGGTTTCGATCTGCGCGGCGCGACCGATCGCATCTCGATCTTGACCCGCGCCGCCCCTCCTCTC
>JAJDAL010000001.1 GCA_029261875.1 Deltaproteobacteria bacterium | reverse complement strand
GTGACTTTCCCACCCACCTGGTCGCCCGCGATGATGTTGAGATCCGCCACGTCTGCGATCAGGCGCAGGATGTCCGTCAGTTCCGCATCCTTGAAATCGAGGGACAAACGCCGGCCCAGATATTCCTTGCCGTCCTCGAAGCCGCCGTCCTGCAATACTTCGACGGCTGTCTCGGGATCGAGGGCTGCGGGCGCCGCCGCTGCCGAAGGCTCCACCCTCTCCCCGTCGTCCGCGCTCGCGGAGGCGTCGGTTTCCGTTTCCGAGATCGCATTCGGAGGATTGAATTCCATTTCATCGATCGAATCGGCTGCCGGCGGGGCTCCAAAGGCTGCCTCGGTTTCGAAAATGGGTACAACGGGCGGCGCTTCGGGCGCATTCTCGAATTCCAAGGTCAAATGCGACCCATCGCGCAGGATGGTCGGGACCACACCTGCGCTGCGCTGAACCACGATGCGTACTTCCGGCTCTGCGACGTCCGGTTGCTGGAATGCGGACACCAGCGAAAGCGGGTTGCCCTCGCCTTCCGGAGACAACCGAACGGCCGCATCCGGGTCGATCGTCGCTGAGCGAATGCTCAGAACGAAGGTTTCCGGATCCGGTTCGTAGACTTCATAGGGCGTGGGTTCGTCCGAGAGGACCAACACCCGCGTCCGGCCGGGTTGGGCATCCAACTCGACACCGTATACACGAGCGGATTCCGCAGCGACGGCCACAGTCGCTTCGGCTTCATCGGATGCCGCCGTCGGCGGCTCTTCCCAGCGAACCGCTTCCTCCTCCGGAGCTTCGGCGAGTTCAAGCGGAGCGGGGTCGCTCCCCTGGCCCGCGAAAGCCGCGGCAGTCAGCGTTACCCCGCTCTCCGAGGATTCCTCGCGAACCGCGAGGGATTCCCAACTCGCTTCTTCTGCGAACTGCATCGTTTCGGATCCCAGTCGCACCACCACGCCGGAATCGCCGCGCTCGACGGAATAATCGGGAAACGCCCCGCCTTCCGCGGCATCGACAACCAGGCGAACCCGACCGTCGTGTTGGCCAATTCGCAGACGCGACGCGTGGGCAGTCCCCACATCGATCACCCGCGCGGGAATCTCCGACGATAGATTCGGGATGTCGACGACGAGGCGCGCGGGATTCTCGAGCGTGAAGCTTTCGAAATCCTCGACGTCGCCATCCGCCGCTATCCTCAGCAACGTATTGGTCGATTGGGCCTCCACGTCCACGGCCACCAGTTTGCTGGCGGGGCCACGGATCTCGGCCTCTTCCTGCGCCTCGGCCACCTTCGGCGACAAGGTGGCGGTTTCCTCGGGCGCAGGCGGTGTCACCCACTCGCCCGGGGCCGGCTCGTTCTCCCAGGTGTTCTCGATCGGTTCCGTTTCGGCAACCGCAGTTTCCAGCTCCGGAGCAGCCTGCAGGGTTTCTTCCACCGCTTCCGGCGCCGTCTCTGCGGCGGCAATCTCTTCGACGGGAACCGCAATCTCCGAAATCTGAGTATTCGTGGCAACCTCGATCAGCTCGGGTTCTTCGGGCGTTTCCAACAAGCTTGCGATCAAGTCGCTTCGTTCCGGAAGCGGCTCGCTTTCCTCGACGGATTCGCTTTCGACTCCCGCGTAATCGAGCTCGGCGCCTTCGGTGATCCCCACGGCGGATTCGAGATCCTTCGGGGCCTGCACCTCCTGAGAGAAGGTTTCCATTCCAAGCATGTTCTGGATCGAGGGAGTCGAGGATTCCGCTTCCGTGTGTCCCACGAGGCTGTGATCGACGGGCACCAGTCGCACTTCCAACTGGTCGTCCGACGGAATCACGTCATAATCGACTTGGCCGTCCAGTGCGATCTCGACGCGGGCGACGGATTCGCCGTAGATCCCCGAGCGCTCGCGCACGCCAATGGATTGGATCAGATCATTGTCGACGTTCTGCGAGCCCGAGGGAAAGGCGAGGTCGACGCCCGCCAGATCCACCACCAGGCGCGCCGGATTGTGACGGCGAAAGGCGGTATAGGTCGCGTCGGCGGCCCCTTTCAGTCCCACCACCGTAACACCCCCTTCGTGCGCCACCGTCAACTCCGACAACATCGGATGCTTTGGCTCCGAATGGATCGGCGTCACCGCATTCACACACGCGAGGAGAAGCGACGTGCAAAGCGTGCTCGCGACCCACCCCAGGTGTTTTCGCGTACCACTCGTGTTTCGGTTCATGACTACACCCATGAAAGATCAGCCTCCACTCGATGTGATCTTGATCTCTACGTCTTTGGAGGTGCTATTCCCCATGTAATCAACGTAGGTTTCCTTCACGACCATCGAGCCGTCCTGGATATCTTGAATACGTCCTTCGTTCTTGCCGATGGGCGTCCCTGTGCCAACGATGTAGGTACGCCCGGACGGATCGCGCACCACTGCGCGTGCACGGTTCGTGTCCCACACCACCGCAGTGATCGAAAGCTGGCCCAATTCAAACTGCTCGAGGGGACCTCGCCCTTCGCCGCGTCGCAGGCTGGCCTGCTCCAATACGTAGGAGCGAAAAGGATCCCGCTTTCCGATTCGGCTGTACATGTACCCGGGTGCGAGATTTCCCTGACCCGCCCCACCGGGCACGTAGCGCGCCGTCTTCTTCGCTGCTGCGGCGGCAGTAGCGGGCGCACCCGAATTCTCTTTTGCGAGCGACGCGAGCCGTTTGGCCTCTTCTTCGTATTGGGAAACCGTCGGACCCGACGCGGTCGGTTCTTCTCCGCAGGCCACGAGCCCAAGCAGCGCAATCGCGATCAGAAAGCGAGCGGACCTCACACAACCCCCTCATCCGAGCGAGCCACCCGCGCTTCTTCTTTCGGAGCCGCGGGCTTCGTGAACTGATAGGTGGTGGCGCGACCTTTGACCTCGAGCTTGGTCCCCGCCATCGACTCGCGCTCGATCTTGACGTGAAGCTCGTTCACGTTCACGATCCGGTCGAGACGGGAGATCTCGTCGAAGAACGTCACGACGTCGTGAAAGCTCCCGGTCAGTTCGAGTTCGATCGGGACTTCGGCGTAGAAGTCGCGTTGCACCTTGCTCTGGCGCCGAAACGCCTTGAACTCGAGGCCGGCGTTCTTGCCGCGCGCATCGATGTCGTTCAATAGAACGTAGAGCTGCTCCTCGTCGGGCAGTTGACGTAGGGCGTAGGTGAGCTCGCCTTCCAGGACCTCGAGTTCCTCTTTGAACTTGGGCATGTTCTGTACGACCGCACGCGCCTGGGCAAGCTTGCGCTGCAAATCTTTCTCTTGGACCTGGAGCGCCTCGATGCGTTCCTTCGCGGGCATGTACAGGAAGTACGCGTACCCGCCGACCACCACCCCCGCCATGATCAGCACGAGAAGAAAGCGAACGACCTTCGGGAGTCGCGCGAGTTTCTCGAACGGTAGATTTTCGACTTCGAGGGCCAATCTGTTGCCTCTCTAGCTACTGCCCGCGGAACCGTCGTCGGCTGCCGGTACGGCGGCGGCCTCCTTGGCGGTCTCGCTGGACTTCTGCTTTTCAATCTCTTCCAAACCCGGTGTATCGAGGGACGCCTTGATGCTGAAGACGTTGAGCTTGATACCAGCCAGTTCCTGAAGTTCGGTCTTCTCCAGCTGGACATCCGTGAAGAAAGGCGACTTGTTCACGAACGTGAGGAACTGCGCAATGATTTCGTTGTCGAGACTGCGACCCGTCAGCGAGATTTCGCGGTCCACCGTATCGAGTTGGGTGATCCACAGTCGTTTCGGTGTGTGGGTCGCCAACTCGTCGAGCATCCGAACCGGCCCTGAGCGCGAAGCATCGAGGCCGCGAATCACTTTGAGCTTGCTCTCCACCGCATCTTTCTTCTCGCGGAACTGTCGCATCTGCGCCATCTGCGGCTTGTAGCGTTCGATCTGTTTCTCGGTTTCGGCCACGCGAAGCTTCGCGCGGCTTTCCTTGGCGGAGTGCCACGCGTGGAACCCGGCGCTACCCCCGGCCGCAATCAGTGCAGCCAAGAACATCAACATCAATTGTCGAACGCCAGCGGCCCGACGCCGGACCTCGCGAACGGGAAGCAGATTGACTCGAATCATCGGTCGTCCAGCCTCCGTAGTGCCAAGCCGATTCCAACCGCGAGCGTCGGACCCACCTGTTCCAGGAATTCGGCCTCGTAGCGATTCGTCGGCGCCATCGCGGCCAGCGGATTCATTCGTTCCACCGGAACACCCATCTTGGCTTCGAGCACTTCTGCCAGCCTGGGAATCGAGCAACCACCGCCACACAGCAGAATTCGCTGAATGCGACTTTCCGCGGCCGTAGCCGTGAAGAAGTCGAGGGAACGCGAGATCTCTCCGACCATCGTGTCCGACACCCGGCGGATGGTTTCATCGAGCTCCGGGGGAAGATCGCGTTGCTCGGATTCATCTTCCGAAACGCCACCGATCTTGAGGGCCTCGGCCTCATCGAACCCAATCGACAACGTCTTCTGGATCTCTTCGGTGTATTGATTGCCACCGAGCGAGACGTCTCGCGTGAACAGGGGGGTGCCCTGTGAAATGATGTTGATATTGACCAGCTGCGCACCCACATCCACCAATGCAACGGTCTCGTCGCTCGAAGCGTCCGCGGAGAGCTCGAAAACGTTCTCGACCGCAAAGGAGTCGATATCGATGATGGACGGCGTCAACCCGGCTTCCGAGATCACTTGGACGTAGTCGTCGATGACGTCCTTCTTTGCCGCCACGAGCAGAACGTCCATCTGCCCCTCACTATCGCTTTCCTCGAGAATCTGAAAATCGAGATTGACTTCGTTGACGTCGAACGGGATGTATTGTTCGGCTTCCCATTGGATCGATTCTTCGAGTTCTTCCAGGGAGGCGGCCGGCATTCGAATCTTCTTGACGATCACCGAATGGCCGGAAACCGCGGCTGCAACCTTTTTCGACTTGATCCCGGCTACCGACATGGCTTCGCGAATCGCTTCGACGACGGCTCCGGAGTTCAGGAACGCACCTTGCACGATGGATTCCGGCGGAATCGGTGCGATGCCCAGGCTTACGAGCTCGAATCCGTGATCGCCCGTGGTGACCTCGACGGCCTTCACACAGGACGACCCAATGTCGAGCCCAACGATCGACTTCGATGAAAGACCAGGTAACTGCACGGCAGTCCTCGCCCTCCGTGCCTTGCGGGCGCGGGGACCTAAAAAGTTCCTGTCGGTTCGGAGCCGGGCGAACGATCGCCGTCACCGCCGAACAGGAATCCAAACACCTTGTCTTTGTCTGAAACTTTGAGTCCGAGGGCGAGCAGGATCTTGCGCTTGGTTTCGAGTCGACAAGGTCGACCGCTTTCCACGCGATCGATCGTCAAGGTCGACAACCCCGCCTTACGGGCGAGTTCCGCCTTGCTCATCATCAATCCTTCGCGGAATCTTTGGACGTTGTTTGTTGCCACGCGGCTCCCCCTAGGTGAATCAAGCCTTGCGCGCTCGAGTTCCACCGGGACTTTCGGGGGTATCGGCCTTCGCTTCCGGGGACTTGAGGTTGCTCGTCACGTCTCCGTGGTGACGCGAATCACAGGTCCTACGCGTGCAATGACACCGCAGAAAACTGTTGGTGACGGTCAACACCATTGGTGCCGAAACACCACAAATTCACGTGAATTCCACCGGCCGACGATGAAGAAATTTGCGCAACACCATGAGTGAACGAATTCTCATCGTCGATGACGACGACGCATTGCGAGAAAGCCTTTCTCTGGTTCTCTCGGCCGACGGATTCGAGGTTTTCGCCGCCGCGAATGCCGACGCCGCTCTACAGCGCGCTTCGGAAACCGCGGTCGACTTCGTGCTCTGCGACCTCCGTATGCCCGGGCGTGACGGCATGGAGCTCTTACCCGACTTACTCCGCCAACTGCCGGGTGTGCCCGTGATCCTGATGTCCGCATACGGGACCTCCGATCTTGCACTCGAAGCCATTGCGCGGGGCGCTTACGACTATCTCGCGAAGCCTTTTCAACCGTCCGAAGTGACCCTTTCCATTCGCAAGGCCCGGGAACGCGAACGCCTGCGCCGAACGAACCAACTCTTGCGCAGGGATGTCGAACGAGCCGTGGGCGAACGTCCGATCGTGGCCGCTTCGACGGGCATGATTGCGGTGTTGGAGATGCTCGAGCGAGCGGCGGAATACAAAGCCACGGTACTTCTCACGGGAGAAAGCGGAACCGGGAAAGAAGTCCTGGCCCGCGCCATCCACGCCCAGTCCGAGCGAAGGAACGAATCGTTCGTAGCGGTCAACTGTGCCGCCATTCCCGAAACGTTGCTGGAAAGCGAATTCTTCGGCCACGCCAAGGGCGCCTTCACGGGCGCGGATCGAGCGCGCCCTGGCTACTTCGTCGAGGCTCACGGCGGAACCCTCTTCCTGGACGAAGTCGGAGAGCTTCCTGCAGGCGTTCAAGCCAAGTTCCTGCGCGCACTCCAGGAGGAGGAAGTCGTTCCGGTCGGTGAAAGCAAGCCCCGCAGCGTGAATGTTCGACTCATCGCCGCCACCGCGCGCGACCTGGAGGCCGAGGTCTCCGCCGGTCGTTTTCGCGAGGATTTGTTCTACCGTCTGAATGTCATTCGAATCCAAATCCCGCCACTCCGCGAGCGGCGCAAAGACATTCCGCTTCTCGTCGACCATTTCGTCGAGCATTTCGCCCGCAGCATGGGACGTGCAGTCCGGCGCATTGCCGACGACGTCTTGGAGAAATTAGTCGCCTATCCGTGGCCCGGTAACGTTCGCGAACTCGAGAACGTGATCGAACGTTCCATCATCCTGGCCCAAACGGATACCGTCACCCTACGCGATCTTCCCAATAACGTCGTGGCGCCCGAATCCCAACGCATCTCGGAAGAAGGCGATCTATCGCTCCGAAAGGCAAAGCGCAGCGCCGAGATCGAAGTAATTCGACGTGCGCTCGAAGCGACCAAGGCCAACCGCACCCACGCCGCCAAACGGCTCGGGATCAGCCACCGCGCCTTGCTCTACAAGCTCAAGGAGTACGGAATCCGCTAGCCCGGGTCATTCACCGCGTGCGGCGGGCACGGAATCGCCGTCGTCGATGGTCACAGTGAACCGCTGACGTCCGATTCCGCCTTGTAGATCATCCACGGCCAGCACCACATTCTGAGTGCCGCGCTCGCCCGCTTTCGGCGTCCAACGCACCGTCCCATTGAACGAATCGACCTGCATTCCCGGAGGCCCCTCCTCCAAACTGAAACGAAGCGTTCGATCGCCATCCGGGTCCAGGACCTCGAGCGGATAGACGAATGTCCCGTCGGAGCCCAGGGCCGGCGGCCGCGACACGATGACCGGCGCTGCGTTCCCGACCACGATGTCCGAACTTTCGATCACGTTGCTCTCGTCTTCTCCATCGGTGGCGTACACGCTCAGGCTCAAACGATCGCCGCGCCGCAAATAGCTCTTGGGAAGCTGGGGTCCCGTTACGGCAACCCGCGATCCGTTCACCGCCCACACGTAGTTGAAGCGGATCGGATCCCCATCGTGGTCGAGGGCCTTCGGAACGGCGACCACATCTTCACCGACGCTGACCTCCCCCAACGGCTCGAGAACCACCGCAGTCAAGATCGGCGCCCGATTGGCCACACGAACCGAGACACTCTTGGCATCGGATTCCAGTCGACCATCACTGGACGTGACGGACACTTCGACGCTGTCGCCCTTCCCGACGCGACCCAGCACGAGGTTGGCCCCATCGACATTCACGGGACGCCCATCCACGCGCCAGCTGTAGCGATGGTGAAGTGGATCGCCATCGGGATCGTTGGCCCAGACCTCGACCCGAACGGTTTCGCCGGGCGTCGGGTGCTCGGGTGTAATGCGCACCCGTTCGAGCGTAGGCGCCCGGTTGGGGCCCGCCACTACGGCGGTGTCCGACTCGGCTGCGCCGGCGGTCTCCAAGGTTCCCGGCACCACTGCGGTTTGGGGCGGGGCTTCATCGCCCCCGCACGCCATCGTCAGGGCCACGAGCAGACCCAAAGAGCCTCGCGCGCAACGCAGCGTAATGCGTCCAATCATCTTTCGATTCCCCCCTTCGACGGCGTCATTCCGGTACCGGAACCAAGCGCATTCGAATCAATATTCGTCCCGCCGCCGCATCCACCGCCTCGTAAGCGACGAACATCCGCTCGTGCTCTCCCGGTTTCACCAGGTCTGCCAGCGCGATGCGACTGCCATCTTGGTTCGACATCCGAGTGCGGCTCGTGGTCTGGAACGTGCTGCCGTTGATCACCACATCGCCGGTCACGACATTCCAATCCGAGAGTCGCCCGACAGAAAGGTTGTTGTTGCGCTCCCGCGCTGCGGCCGGAACCGCGATGCAGAGCACCGCGATCCACAACAGCCATCGAGTTCGTTTTCTCATGGAGTTACCTCCGTCCTTTTGATGCTGAAAACCCAACTGACTTTCACCGACCTAGAAGGCCTGACCGCGCTCGCGCCATTCACGCAGCTTCACGCCACTGCTGGGTAGGTTGCCCGGACAATCGTTGTCCAGCTCACCTTGACTCGTGATGACGACGACCTTGTTCGGACACTCACCCGATGGCGGATCGAGTTCACCCACCGACACGCGGGGAGCCGTCGGCATACCCGACCCGAGGGCCCGGCGCCGTTTATCCGCTGGTAATGTCGCCGAGCTGTTCGCGCCTTCCCCGCACAACAGATCGAATTGATACAGGAACGCGCTCCCGGTTGCGGTACAAGGGTCGGTTCCCACCGGACTCGGGATGAACGACCCCGTAAACACCTGGCCCAGGAAGATCACGCTATTCGTGACGAACTTCTCCTCTTCGCGGGCCACGATGTAGAACCCGTAGGGAGAAGTGATGTCACTACACCCGTTGGCCCCGTCCGTGACGTCATCGAGATGCCCCGGGTCCGGCGAGAGGCCCGTCGTCGTGGTTCCCTTGGTTCCGATCAGCGGCAACGGGTCCGTCGTCAGCTGCGAGTAGGGATCCGGTTCCTTGACCACGTAGAAACGGTTGTTGTCCGCCGTGGTGGTCGAAAGTCCGCGGTAGTTCAGGTTGGCGCGCTCACCGGTCCCGAATGCGAGCCAGAGATGGCCTTCCTTCAGGGTTCCCGTCGGCGGACTGAACAGACTCTTGTAGTACGTCGTGCCGCTTTCGGTGTACGAGGGGGCGACGAAGTACTTCTCGAACGTCCAGTTGGGCTGGTCCACGTCGTCCGCAGTCCCCGAGCCGTTGATCGGATCGCCACCTACGTCGCGGATCACCCACTTCCACATGTTTCCACCGAGGTCACCCACGTAAATGAGGTCCGCGAAACCGTCGAAATCGAGATCGTAGACCGCCGGCGTGGACGGGATGGCGTACAACATCTCGCCCTCGGGGTCTCCGGTCGTGGCCGCGGCATTGAACTTCTTCTCGGCGAGCACCTGTCCGGTCGTAATGTCGATCATGTAGATCGAGCGACCGGCCGTAGCCGTGCTGGAATACGACGGCGGGTTGCTATTGGGGTCGCTCAGATTTGAATACCCACCCCCAAAGATCGCAACCCAGCGCTCGTACCCACCGCCGGAATTGGTATCGCCGTCGACTCCGACGCGTACGCGGGTGATGACCGGATCCGACCAGGTCTCCCCCATGGCAGCCCGATATCCGTCGCAAGACGACGCTTCGCAGGGAAACTCCCAGAGGTACGCGGGATAGAGGGGCTTCCCGGTCCCCGAGAGTGCATCGGGGTTCGTCACGTCGAGGGCGTAGTACTGCGTGCCCCCCTCGCGCAAACCACCAATCAGCACCGTATGCCAATCATCGGCGACCTTCGTGGTCGCGGTTCCAGCGGGAGTCGACGCCGGGTAGAACCATACGTCCGCCGCACGGGGTGAACCGTCGACGAAGTAGGTGTCCCGAGGCGGGGTATCGATGGGCAACAACTTGGAATTGTCCCGTACTTGCCACGGCATGAATCCGAAGATCTCGACTCCGGTTCCCCGGTCATACCCCGGCGTCGCCGGAGAAGGCGGACTGCTCAAATACGTTCCTGCATTGAAGGCGTGGAGAAAACCGTCATTCGCTCCGGCGTAAAGAACCCGGGTCCGCGTGGAATAGGTTGACGCAAAGGTCGCGTAGGACGCGTCGTTGATCGGCGCGTTGGGGGGACCGATGACCACGGGGTTGGAGTGAAAAATATCCCCCAGGCGTTTCGTGCGCGCGGTACAGGGGCTCGCCGCCGTTTCGAATTCGCAGCCTCGGGCGTAGCTCACGATCTCATCCGTCAGGTCTTCAAGGTCGGTGGTCGAGGTGCTGTACAGCGAGGCATCTCCCGCAACCACACCAAGGTCGGCCGCAGCGATGTTCGTCGTCGTAAACGTAGGAGCCAGAGCGCCCAGCGTCGCCGAGGTCTTCGAGACGTAGAGGGTGCGCGAGGCCGGCACCGGGATTCCGTCCGCCGTGTCCCAGAACGCCGGCGCACTGGTGAGGAGTGCCCCACTCTCGCAGCTGCCCGGGGCCCCCGGATCGTCCACAGCGCAATCACCATTGGCGTCGTGGATCTCCCCGGCTGCCGTGAACTCGAAGTTTTTGATGTGCCCTTCCCAGAACGGATCCGCGTCGGCGGGAATGAAGTAGCTGGTATAGATGTTGTTTCCGTCGGTGGTCCGACTGGCGGGCACCGTGGCGGCCGTAAACGTCTGTGCCTTGCGGATGATGTCGGAAATCGCGGCAATGATCGCGATCGAGAGACTCTCCGGGTCGTTGCTGGTAAAGAACTGCCCGTTTCCGACCTGTGCCGTCTTTTCGAGCAGATCGTTGGCGAAATCCGAGGTCGTGAACCCCACCGTGTACGTATCGATCACCTGGGTGCCGGTGATGTCCGGCCGGAAATCCTTGTCTTGCATGTATTTCGCGATGTCGTCGAGATACAGCGACGAGTAGTTGTAACAATTCCAACTGGCCGGCCAGCCCACCGGGGGAGCGCTCGAACCGCAGGTCTGCCAGGCCCAGATCTCGTTCTCTCCATCGGCGTTGTAGTCGCCGATCAGGGAGTTTCCGGATGGGTTCGCTCCAGGAAAATCGTTGAATCCGACCGAAGTCGACGCAGTCGACGGCCAGAAATCATCCTGGGTGGGCTCTCCGTCGGTGATCACGACGACGAAATGTTTTTGGCAGGAGTTGATCACAGGATCGATCGGCGGCGACGTCGTCGAGGCGCCTCCCGCCCCGGAATCGCTCGTGTTGTACTGGTACTTCGGAAATTTGGTGGTTCCATCGATTCCCGTCGGCAACCAGGCCGTGTCCCGACTCATGAAATAGGTGTAGATCTGAAACATGGATTCGGAGAGCGGCGTCCAGGTTTCCGGATCGATGGACGTGATGGCTGCGTCGAGCGCCGCGTCTTGGGATGACGTGTAGTCGTCGATGGGAACCACCATGAAACCACCGGTCGGATCGTTCCCTTCGCGAAATTGCGCCAGCCCGAAACGCACTTCGCCGGCGGCGTTCACCTGGCAGATCACCTCGCGCAGAATCTGCTTCGCCGCGCTGGCCCGCGATCGGCGGTATTTGCTGTACGTGCCACCGCCCAAGCAGCTCGAAAGCGTTCCGTTCGCCGTCGCGGCGAGGTCTGCCAGGATGGCGGCTTCAGCCGAGACACTCGAGTCCAGATTGAAGTACCAATTCAGATAGCTTCCCTGCCAGCGCGTCGTACTGACATCGGAATCCACGAAGATCGTGCGCGTGTTTCCGCAGTGGCTCTGGGTGGAGGCGGACGAATAGTAGTAGGTCGAGGTGTCGGTGAAGCCGCAATTGGGTTGCGTTTCGTCGGGATCGAACTCCTCGTGCCAGACGATGTGCTCCATGGATCCCGAGTTGTCGACCATCAGCACGACGTTCGGAGCGGCAGCCGAAGTAAACAGAACCGTGTCGTCGGCAGATCCTCGTTCGATCGCGAACAACACGAGCGAGAACACGGTCATGCCGACCGCGATACGTCGACTCATCGAATGTTTCGTTTGACAACCCATGGGTGTCTCCTTATCCGTCGTACGCGTAGCAACGCGATGCGCTGCCCTGAACCGTCGCTCGTGCCCCATCCGTCGTTCCGCCTTCGACCCGAATGTCCCACAGCGAATACAGCCAAATCGGACCGCCGACTTCGAGGCTTACTTCCCATTCCGCACAAGGTCCGCCGGAACCGAGATAGGAAATCGGAGTGGCGCCGGGCTCGGCGCGAAACCACGGCTGTCCGTTGGGGTAGATGGTCGAGTCGCCCAGGTTCGTCTGGGAAACGGTCGGCGCCACGCCAGCCAGCGCGCTGACGCCCGCCGGGAGTGCCGCAGTACGCAGAGTCGAAAGGGCACTCGCGACACCCGCTTCGGCGGCGTACAAGGCCGCCCGTGCGCGGCTCTGAAACCCGGAAACCTGACGGTCCCGCATCACCGTATCGAGGGACGCCAGCCCCATCAGGCCCAAGAGAAGCAACATCATGACCGCGATGATCAACGCTGCACCCTGTTCGCGACGCGTTCCCGTGCGGGCCTTGCGCCGCGCCATGTCGATTTGATTTCCCATCATTAGCTCCCGACGTTTCGCAAGCGGACCGTGGCGGTATGGATCCGCCGCCGATACCCATCCGAGGTGGATACCGTGTTGACGTCCCGGTTCTCCAAGGCCTGCCCCTGCCCTTCCGAATATTCCTCGCGCGGGTCTTCCCCCGACGTCCGAACCACGAGATTGACGCGGACTTCACGCAACTGGGTTGCGTTCGCCGTCGTTGGGCTGTACGCGTCCGTTCCCCCGACTCCGTCCGCGAGGTATTCCCCCGCGTCGACCACATCGTTTCCATTGGTGTCGAAGAAGTACGCAACTTGAAAGTCTTCGACTTCCATGATCAGGGCATCGCCGTCTCGCGTCAGCTGATCGTCACTGTCCACCCAGTACCGGTGGGCCGGGATCGCCCGCACGTCGGCGTTCGAAGGAATCGGACCGAAGCTATTCGCGAGCGTAAAGGTGATCTGCGAGGCACCCGTGTTGACTGCCGTCACGACACCACACGCCGTATTTCCGCTCGCGTCATTCTGGTCCACCAGAATGACACCTCCATTCACCTGGAAGTCCGTCCCCGCGTTGTCGACCGAGAGGCTGTCGAGCACGACCGTGGTGTTTCCGCTCAAGGTCGCCCCGCCGACACCCTGCACTTCGGGTCCAAGGGCAATTCCGCGCATGTTCATGGGAAGCTGGTCCATCGATTGAATCACACCGACATCGCTGACGTAGAGGACATCCGTGTCGTTGGTTCTGTCCACGCCGCAGATCGCTGCCGCGTCGGGAACCTTGTAGCCGGCATTTCGAATCTCGCGCTCGATGAACTCGGAGACGAGGCGCGCGTTCTGTTGCGCCTCGGTCACCTGTTCGACCACGACATAGGTTCGCTGACTGGTAATGAACGTTCCCATCAGATAGAAGGTCACGACCACGGTGATGGCGAGCGCAATCATGAGCTCGACCAATGTGAAGGCAGATCGTCGGCGATTCATCATCGGTTGTACCGAAGTGTCGACAACGTGAGTTGCCGGTTTGGGAAATGGTCTTCGTTCCAGCTGACCTGGATGTCGACGTCGCGAAGAAAGGCGCTTCCGCCGTTGTCGGTCACCCGCCAGCGAACGGAATAGACTTCGAACAAGTTGGTCGTCGAACCGGAACCGGCCACCGTGACGGGAATGTCTCCAGCGGGATACCCGCCGAATGAGATCCAGGGCGGAGCCGCGAAACCACCGGTCGCGGCGACCTGTGCCCAGGGCAGGCGCTGCACCACCTCCAACGCGTCGCGCGCGATTACCGCCGCTTGATTGGTGCGCCACCCACTGCCACCCTCTTTCATGGCGCGAATCTGGAGGGTCGACAGCGCGAGCAACCCGAAGCCGAGCATCGCCATGGCGGCCATGACCTCGATCAGGGTAAAACCGCGCTGAGTTTGCATGGACCGAGTTCGCATCGGCGCTCTACCTCCATTCCGCATCGCTGCGGCTCCACTTCCCCACGGCGACGCCCCCCATGGCGTTCAGCACGATTGCGTAATCGCGGCGACCATTCGTGAGGTAAACGCCACCGCTACCGCTCCCAACCGCTCCAGGAGTAAAGGGCGACGTGGAGAACACCACCGGAATTCCGGTGGGAAGAAACGCGAGAGAGTTCGTCGGATTCGAATCCAATCCGATGAACGTCAGCCCGTTCGAGAATTCGTTCTGCGGGTCCGGATCACCCGGCACATTGCTGAGCGCGGCGCTGGCTCCGGGCGTTACCCCCTGTTGTGCCGTCACCGTCGTCACGCTTTCCCCCACATCGGCAACGCCGTCGTTGTCGGTGTCGTCGAGGATCGTGACCGTCGTGTTGCTCTGGAAACTGACGATCTGATTGTTCTGGTTTCGAATCGCTTCGACCCGGGCCAACGCAAAGGCGTCCGCCACACCGCGTGCAGCATCCTTCACCCGGATGTCCTCGAGCCAATCGATGAAGCGGGGAACCGTGACGAGGGACGCGATCCCCATGATCGCGACCACGATCATCAGTTCGATCAAGGTGAAGCCGTTTTGTGATTTTGATCTCATCCCATCACTCCCACTGACGCTGATAGAGCAAGCCACATGCCAGTTCGGACAAGCTCGTAAGCTGCCGTTTCGACTTCTGTTTTTAGAACTACCCCGGGGTCCCCGAGCAGCTCCGCTACGCACTTGCGTGCGGGCCACGCAATTCTCTTCACGCCGTGGGGAGCCTCAACACGAAGCACGCGCCCCCCCCACTTCCCTCTCGAAACTCGATGGAACCGTTCAGCTCTTCGGCCACACGGCCCGCATTTGCGAGGCCGAGGCCGGTCCCTTCGCCGGGGGGCTTGGTCGTGAAGAACGGATCGAAAATGCGCTCGCGTAGCACGAGTGGGATGCCGGGACCGTTGTCCGATACGCGACACTCGACATGGGCGCCATCCGGGGCGATTTCCACGACGATTCGAATCGTGGGTCCTTCGATACCCTTCACCGCGTCACACGCATTCATCACGAGATTGAGCAGGATCTGGAGCACCGCGCTGCGATCCGCGAGGGCGTCGGGGGCACCGGTACCCATTACTGAAATCTCGATGCCGCGGTATCGCGACTGGGCCCGCACCAGCTCGCCGGTCTCCCGTGCGATCGCCAACAGATCGACAGGGACCGCGGTCGGCCTCGGCGGACGCGAAAAGTCGAGCAGTTGCTGAAGAATCCGTCGAACCCGTTCCCCCTCCCCGGCGGCCCGCTGCAGGTGATTCTGGGCCTCTCCCGAAAGACTCGGGTCGCGACCCGCCAGGTCCAAGAATGCGAGCAGCGCACCCATGGGATTTCCGACTTCGTGCGCCACGCCGGCCGCAAGGGACCCGACGGAGGCCAAACGTTCCGAGCGGTCGAGTCCCGCCCGGGCCCGGCGAAGATCCGCATTCGCGTGTTCGAGGTCGGATACGGATTTGATCAACGCCCCGGTTCGCGCTTCGAGGGATTCGGCCATCTCATTGAACGCCCGGGCCACGTCGGTGGCCTCACGGCTTCCCACCTCGGGAACCCGCGCGCTGCCCTCCCCGAGGGCCAGGTGCCGCGCGGCGCCAACCAGGCGGCGCAGCGGCAACACGACGCGGCGCCTCAACAGGTAGGTTCCGAACACCGTGAAGATGGCCGCGTCGGCGATCAAGATGCCGGCAATGATCTCCTGCGGCACCGCTCGCATGGACCGGGTCGCTGCGGCGGGAATGAGCGCCACGGCGATTTCGCCGCCACTGACGGGAACGGCAAAGTAGAGCGGTGTTTCTCCGCGGCCCACCTGAAGAATGGCTACCGCGTCCCGCCGTGCCCGCGCTGCGATCGCGCGCGACGCCGGGTCGAGCCTGCCGGGCGCGTCTCCGAAACCGCGCACGGAGCCGTCCTCAGCCAGTTTCCACCACGTCGTGCCGGGGAACACCGGGGCAACCCAGCTCCCCAGCGTCTTGGCCTCGGTCTGCAGCGAGCGCGTCAACAACGTGTGAAAGCGAGCTTCGTCGAAACTCGACAGCACCAGGCCGAGCACACCTACGGAGCCCAGCATGATGAGCGCAAGGCTCGCCACCACCTCGGCCTGCAATCCGGCGCGACGCGCCATCGATTCAGGTCTCGGAGCTGTCGTCGAGGCCCAGCTTTTCGAGGCGATAGCGGAAGGAGCGGAACGAAATTCCCAACAGCGATGCCGCCCGCTTCTTCACGCCGCCCGACCGATCCAACGCCTCGAGTAAGAGACCGCGCTCGTAGTCGTTGACGAGCGACTCCAGATCCACCCCTTGTTCGGAAATCCGCGGAATCCCCGGGGACTCCACCGGGCGCAATACGTTCGGGGGCAAGGTGTCGGCCTCGATGCGATCCGCTTGGGATAGCGCCACCGAACGCTCGACGACATTCTCCAGTTCGCGAACGTTCCCCTGAAACGCGTAGGTCATCAACCGGTCCAACGCCTCTTCGCTGATGCCCCGAATGTCCTTGCCCAACTCCTTGGCGTACTTCTCGGTGAAGTGATGCACCAGCAGCGGGATGTCCTCTCGGCGGTCGCGGAGCGCCGGCAGCGGGATCTGGATCACGTTCAGGCGATAATAGAGATCCTCGCGGAAGCGACCGGCGTGGACTTCGTCTTCGAGTTTTCGATTGGTCGCGGACACCAAACGCGTATCCACCCGCTGGTCCGATGTGTTGCCTACGCGCCGAATCGTCTTTTCTTGAATGACGCGCAACAATTTGACCTGAAGCGGAGGCGGCAGTTCGCCCACTTCATCCAGAAACAGCGTTCCGCCATCGGCGATCTCGAACAGCCCCGCCTTGCTCTGAACCGCTCCGGTGAAGGCACCCTTCACATGGCCGAACAGCTCCGATTCCAGCAGGTTCTCGGGAATGGCGCCGCAATTGACGGCCACGAAGGATTTGTCGCGCCGCTCACTGCGTTCGTGGATCGCTCGTGCGACCAATTCTTTTCCCGTTCCACTCTCGCCGCACACGAGCACGTTGGTTCGTGTCTCGGCCACCTGGTCCACCAGGTGGTAGACGCGCTGCATGGCACTGCTGTTCCCCACCAAAGCACGGTGACGCGCCTGACTGCGAAGTTCCGTTCGAAGCCTGCGATTTTCTTTGGTCAGGAGTTTCTTTTCGAGCGCCTTTTCGACGACGACGCGGATTTCATCCACCTTGAACGGTTTCGTTACGTAGTCGTAGGCACCTTCTCGCATGGCCGCGATGGCCGTCTCCGCCGTCGCGTAGGCGGTGATCAAGATGACTGCGGATTCCGGCGCGATGTCCCGAATGGCCCGCATCAGGTCGAGACCGCTGCGTCCGGGCATCTGGATATCGCTGATCACTACGTCGAAATCATCGGATTCGAGGGCCAGGAGTGCGGTGTCCGCATCGGCAGCGGTCTGCACCTCGAAATTCTCTCTTCGAAAGAGAATTTCGAGGAACTCACGCATGCTTTGCTCGTCGTCAACGACGAGGATCCTCGCCTTTGCGGTCAAGTTCCCTCCACCCGTGGCAATCGAATGCGAAAGATCGTCCCGAAACCTGCAGCGCTCTCCACCTGAAGTCGTCCCTCGTTCGTGTGGACGATGTGGTGGACCGCAGCCAGTCCCAGCCCCGTGCCCTCATCTTTCGTTGTGAAGAAAGGATCAAAGACGCGTTCGATCACGTCCGGCGAAATCCCCGATCCGGTGTCCGACACCAGGATCTCAGCCCAGACATCCCCCTCTTCCCTCTCTTCACTTCGGTTCTTGGAAGAGCCCTCTTGAGAGGACGGATCTCGCGGTTTCCCCGTAATGGTTAAGCGCCCTCCGTCGGGCATCGCCTGATCCGCATTGCGGATCAGGTTCCAGAACATCTGCCGCAACTGACCGGCGTCCGCACGAATCGCGAGATCGGGGTCGATCTCCTCCACGACCCGAACCCGACCGCTCTCGCCACTCCCAAAAACGTCGAGGATCTCCCGCACAACGGTCTGGAGGGCAATCGTCTCGGGCTTGATGGGGGTGGGGCGCGCGAACTGCAGGAAATCCGTGATCAGGACATTCAGGCGGTCGATCTCGCGCAAAACGATGCCCATCAGGCGCTGTTGTTCTTCCCCCGAGGTTTCGGGGGCGGGGCCGCCCTGCATCGAGTCGGCGCTCATCATTTGAATTGCGCCGGACATGGCGGCGAGCGGATTGCGAACCTCGTGGGCAATGTGCGCGGCGAGTTGCCCCACGCCGGCGAGGCGTTCGGAACGGCGCAACTCCTGCTCCATTTCCACCACATGCGTGACGTTCTGAAAGATCAACACATGGCCGCTCCCCACCGATTCGGCATCCTTCAAGATCGATGCGGCAAGCCCCAGATGCAGGTTCTCGCCCCCGGGCCGACGGAATGCCAGGCGTTCGCGGGCCGTTCGCCCGGCAACGCCCCGGTCCTCTCGCAGCAACACCTCCGCGCCGGGAATGAGTTCCTCGAGTGGGCGACCCAGCGCTTGCTCCCCCGAGATACCCGTGATCCGCTCGGCCTCGGCGTTGAAGGACGTCACCGTGTGCTGGAGATCCGTCGTCAGCAGTCCACTGGTAAGACTCTCTACGATCCGAACGTGAAGCCGACGCAGCTGGCCCAGATCTCGATTGCTCTCGTCGAGGGCACGTCCGGCGCGGTGCAGTTCACCGGAGAGTGCGCTGGCCAGAAACGCCACGAGCAGCAGCCCGCCCGCATTGACTCCCGCTCGCGCGAAAAGCGCCGGGAGCAGCGACGGGTCCCCGCGGTCGCCCCCAAACCAGTGAATCCAATGGTCCTCGAGGAGCACCCCCGCGTACGCGGTGGCGGCGAGTAGCGCTCCCAACAACGCCAGACGCCGCTCGAAAACCGTGGCCCCATACACGACGACCAGAGCATAAAGAAAGACGAAGATCGATTCCGAGCGCCCGCTGAAGTGAACCAGCGCAGTTACGATGCCGAGATCCATACAGAACGGGACGGCGGCCAGCGCGTTGGAATGGTTCGCGCGGCGGCGCAGGGGTTCCACGAGAAGGTTGGCGAGGAATCCGACGGCGAGCGTCCCGTAGAGTCCCCGAGTCGTGATGCCCGACGACGCCGCGCCCGGCCCGTCGAGCATGAGCACGATGGCGAAAACGACGCCCAACAATGCGAACCGCGTCGCCACCGGCGGCGACCGCAACCCGATCCAATCGGGCGCACTGGCGTGATTCATCCGGTGCGAGCCCCCTACCCGCGCGGACTCGCTACTTGATGGCGTCCGCGAGCTTGAAGATGGGTAGGTACATCGCGATCAGAATCGTTCCGATCGACCCCCCGAGAAACACCAACATCATGGGCTCCATCAAGCCGGTCAGCGCCGATACGCACGCATCCACTACGTCATCGAAGAAATCGGCGATCTTCGCCAACATCGAATCCATTGCACCGGTCTGTTCTCCGACGGCGATCATCTGCACCACCATGCCGGGAAAGACCTTCGACGATTGGAGGGGCTCCGCGATGGTCTTTCCCTCCGAGATCGCCGACCGTGCCTTCATCAATTCCCCTTCGATGACTTTGTTTCCCGCCGTCTTCGCCACGACGTCGAGCGCGTCGAGGATCGGAACACCACTCGAAATCATGGTTCCGAACGTTCGCGAGAAGCGCGCCACGGCGACCTTCTTCAGCAACGGACCAAACACGGGCAGCCGCAAGATCAGCGCATCGGTCTTGTATTTGAACTCCGGGGACCGCGCACGCGCCTGAAACCATCCCACGACCATTGCACTGAATCCCAGCATGAAGAACACGATCCAGGTTTGCATGAAGTGGCTGACGTCGATCACCACTTGAGTGGGGCCCGGCAGGGTTCCACCAAAGTCCTGGAACATCTTCTCGAAGACGGGAATCACCTTGACCAACAGAAGCGTCAGAACGCCGATCGCCACCATGAGAATCGTCGACGGGTACACCATCGCGCCGCGAACTTTGCGGCGCAGATTGTCGGCTTTTTCGAGGTAAGCAGCCAAGCGCGACAGAATCGTGTCCAGGATACCGCCGATCTCACCGGCGGCGACGAGGTTCACGAACAACTCGTCGAAGGCTTTCGGGTGCTTCTTCAGGGCGTCTGCGAAGGTGGAGCCCTGCTCGACGTCGGCTTTGACCGCGGAAAGGATCTTCTTGAATTCCGCGTTCGGGTTTTGGTTGGCGAGGATCTCGAGGCATTGAACGAGAGGCAGGCCGGCATCGATCATCGTCGCAAACTGCCGGGTGAAGACCACCAGATCCCGAATCGTGATCCGCGCACCGAGCCCAGGAATCGAAAAATTCAGCTCTTTCGATTTCGCTTTGACGGAAACCGGAAGCAAGCTCTGGGCCCGCAGCTGTGTCATCACCGCAGAATCGCTCGCGGCCTCCATGACACCCTTTTTTATCTGCCCTTGGCGGGTTCTCCCCTGCCAGACATAGACGGGCATGATTCTTCCTCCCTGGGACGCTTGGCCCGGTCTACTCGAGGTTCAGACCGCGTTGGGCGGCATTCTCCGCCGCGGGCATCCCGATCAGATTTCTCAATTCCTCGGGATCGCTGCTGCGTCCCAAGGCATCTTCCAATCGAATCAGGTGCCGCTGGTAGAGACTCGCAAGCGACTGATTCATGGTCTGCATCCCGAACTTGTCCTGGCCGATCTGCATCTGTGAGTAGATCTGGTGAACCTTCTCTTCGCGAATCAGATTCCGAATGGCCGCGTTGGGGATCATGATCTCCATGGCGAGCACCCGACCCGGCCCATTGGCCGTCGGCAGCAACGATTGACAGACGACCGCTTCGAGGGTTTGCGACAGGCCGGCACGGACCTGGGACTGCTCGTGCGGCGGGAACACATCGATCACACGGTTGATGGTCTGGACCGCCGAGTTGGTATGCAGTGTGGCGAAAGCCAAGTGACCCGTTTCCGAGACCGTGAGCGCGGCCTTGATGGTTTCCAGATCGCGCATCTCACCGATCAGAACCACGTCCGGGTCCTGACGGAGAATGGATTTCAGCGCGTTCTTGAAGGAATCCGTGTCCGCGCCGACTTCGCGCTGATTCACCAGACAACTGCGGTGGGGATGCAGGTATTCGATCGGATCCTCGATCGTCACGATATGGTCGTGGCGCTCGCTGTTGATCCGATCGAGCATGCTCGCCAAGGTGGTGGACTTGCCGGAACCCGTGGGACCGGTGACCAGGATCAGACCGCGCGGGCGCTGGGTGAGTTGCTCGATCGCCTTCGGGAGCCCCAGCTCCTCCATCGTGGGAATCTTGATGGGAATCGCCCGGAACGCGCCGGCGACGGCGCCCCGCTGCATGAAGATGTTGGCGCGGAAGCGAGCGAGGCCGCGAACCGCAAAGGAGAGGTCGAGCTCGCTGTTTTCCTCGAAACGGTGCTTCTGCGCATCCGTTAGGATCGAGTAACACAGCTGTTTCGTCTCGACGGGCCCGAGTTCCGGAACTTTCAGGGGCTGGAGTTTTCCGTCGACGCGAAGCTGCGGCGGCGAATTGGTCGTGATGTGCAGATCGCTCGAGCCTTTCTCGATCATCGCCTTCAACAATTGATGCAGATTGGCCATCCGCCCCTCCTAGTGGTCCGAAGCCGAGATGCGCAGCACCTCGGAGAGGGTCGTCACCCCCTGTTGAAATTTCTCGAGTGCACTCCGGCGCAAGGTCTTCATCCCCAAGCGAATCGCTTCTTGCTTGAGTTCAGCCGCCGAGGCCCCGTTCAATACGAATTCCTTGAGCCCGTCGGAGAGCTCCATCACCTCATAGATCGCCAACCGGCCGCGATAACCTGTATCTGAACAGTGTCGGCACCCCTTGCCCTTCATGGGTGTGATGGTCCTCGCAATTTCTTCGGCGAGGCCCGCCGCTTCCAGCGCCTCGGGCTCCACATCCAGGGCCGGCTCCTTGCACTCCTCGCAGATACAGCGCGCCAGGCGCTGAGCAACGATGCAGTTGACGGACGAGCTCACCAGGAACGGCTCGATGCCCATGTTCAAGAGTCGATTCACCGACGAAGGCGCGTCGTTGGTGTGCAGGGTCGAAAGCACCATGTGACCCGTGAGCGCCGCTTTGATTCCGATCTCCGCGGTTTCGAAGTCGCGAATCTCACCAACCATGATGATGTCCGGATCCTGGCGCAAGAACGCGCGCAGGGCCGCTGCGAAATTCAGGCCGATGTCTTCGTGCATCTGCACCTGGTTGATGCCCTGGAGATTGAACTCGACCGGGTCTTCCGCCGTCGAAATGTTCTCCGAGATCTTATTGAGCTCCGAAAGCGCCGAGTAGAGCGTGGTCGTCTTCCCCGACCCGGTGGGACCGGTGACGAGAACCATGCCATAGGGTCGATGGATGCAGTCCTGGAAGACTTCGAGTTGGGATTCTTCGAAACCGAGTTTCGTCATATCCAATTGGAGATTGGATTTGTCGAGGAGTCGGAGAACGATTTTTTCGCCGAACAGCGTCGGAAGAACCGAAACGCGAAAATCCATTTCGCGCCCTCGTCCCATTTTGAGCTTGATCCGGCCGTCCTGGGGAAGTCGTCGCTCGGCGATGTCCAACTCGGACATGATCTTGATGCGCGACGTGATGGCGTTCTTCAGCTTCAGTGGCGGATTCATGATCTCGTAGAGAATTCCGTCGATGCGAAATCGCACTCGAAAGGACTTCTCGTACGGCTCCACGTGGATGTCCGAGGCGCCCTTCTTGATGGCGTCCGTCAGGATGAGGTGAACGAGCTTGACGACGGGCGCGTCTTCGGATTCTTTCGCCAGTTCGTTGACATCGAGATCGATGTCGTCTTGGATGACCTCGAGATCCGAGTCGTCGAAGTCGCCGATCACATCCTCCAGCGAGGAGCTTTGATCGTAGAACTTGTCGATGGCGCGCTTGATCGCTTCGTCGGAGGCGATCACGACTTCGATGTTGTAACCGGTCAGGAACTTGATGTCGTCGAGCGCGAACATGTTCGACGGGTCTGCGGTCGCCACCACCAGATTCGCCCCGGCGCGATGCACGGGAATCACGGTGTGTTTGATTGCGACGTCTTCGGGAACCAGCTGTACGACTTCGGGATCGAATTCCGTCTCTTCGAGATCGATCGCCGGCACACCGTATTGCTTCGAAACGAATTCAGTGAGGTCCGCTTCTTCGAGGTATCCGAGCTGGGTGATCTTGGCACCCAGGCGGCCGCCACCCGTGCGCACTTCGGCGCGCGCGCGTTCCAGTTGGTCCGCGCTCAAGATATTCTCTTTTACGAGAAGTTCCCCGATGCGTTCGTTCACGCCCCGCCCTCGGCGGAAGCCCCGCGCCCCGGGTCACAATTGGCAACGCGGGCAACGGGACTCTAGTTTGCGCGCGTGCGCGCGAAACCCTTGTTTTCCAATGGGTTATCGGCGACTCGATAGGGGATCTTTACCACGCTCGGCGGCCTCCTCGATTTCACCGAAGGAAGTCCGGCGAAACCACAGGACGCCGAGCCCCAGCGCGGTGACGCAGATCCAAAACGTGAAGTGCACGAGTGTGCCGGTGGCGAAAGCCGGTGCGCGGGCTACACCGAAACTCGCAAGCGCGGCTTGGCAAGCCAGGTGATAGGGTCCGAAGAAACCCGGAGCTGACGGAAACGCCACCGCGACGCCGACCGCAACGAGCGTCACGAATCCAGCCGCCAGGGTGGTTTCCGGCGAATCGAATTCGATGCCCAGGGCGTGAAACCCGACCAGGAAGGGAATCACCGTCAAGATCAGCCAGATCACCGCCGTGTGAGCGGCGATCCAAAACAGGTGCGCTCCCCCACGCAGCGATCCCAGCCCCGCGGAAATGTGACGCAGCCCACCCTCGATCCGATCCCGCACGGCCGGCGTCACGAAAGGCGGTAGCAGTGCGGTCGCCAGGCGGATCGCCCGGTCTGGGGACCGTCCCAAGAAGCTGAAGAACACCAACAGAGCGGCCAACCCCCCCAGGAGCGGCGTCGCGAAGGCGAGAAATTCGACGCCTTCGAGGCGGATACCGCGGCCGCCCAGGACGACGATCCCCAGGCTCGCCACCGCGGCGGCATCGATGATGCGTTCGACGATCACGGTCCCGAGCAACGCCGTCCCCGAAGCTTGGGTCTCCCGAGCGAGATACCAGGCTCGGATCACCTCGCCGACCCGAAGCGGAAAGATGTTGTTGGCCATGAATCCGACCGCCGTCGCGCGAAACACCGGCATGCGGTCGACGGGTTCGATGGCCTCGATCAGGTGGCGCCAACGCAGGGCGCGCACCCAGATCGCGATGAAATGGGCCGGCGCCGAGAGCGCGAACAAGAGCAACAGGTTCGCCTTGGACATGTGGGAAGCCACTTCGGAAAACGAGACATCGCGCAGGGCGAGCCAGATACACGCGACCGTGATGAGGATGCCGATCCAGATACGGGGGTCTCGCCAGCGCGGTCGCTTCTTGGCTTCGGGCGTCGTTTGGGTCATTGAATCCCGAAATGCGCGCGCGCCAGGGCAACGTCGCGCGCAATCTGTTCACGCAGGGCATCCGGTCCCGAGAAGCGTTGTTCGCCGCGCAAGCGAAGATCGAAGCGCAGCTCCACGCGTCGCCCGTAGGCGTCCCCTTCGAAGTCCAACAAATGCGCCTCGGCGACGAGTCGCCCCGCCTCCTCGAAGGTGGGGCGTTGCCCCACGTTCGTCACCGCGAAACGCGAGGTTCCCCGGGGCGGATCGCCCGCGTCCAGGAACCGCACGCACCCCGCGTAGACACCGGCCCGGGGAAGGATCTCGTTCTCGGACGCCAGGTTGAGGGTGGGAAAACCCAGGGTGCGTCCGCGCCGGGCGCCCTCTTCCACCGAACCGCGCACGGAATAGGGACGTCCCAGCAAACCGGTCACGACCGCCACTTCCCCTTGCTCCAGGAGCGCGCGGATTCGCGTGGAGTTGACGTCCTCGTCCCCGACCATGACTTCCGGGATGATGGTCACCGCGAATCCCAGCTTGGGACCCATTTCGGTCAGGAGACGCATGGAGCCTTCGCGGTCCCGGCCAAAATGGAAGTCGTAGCCCACGTAGACTTCCACGGGCTGAATCGAGCGGTGCAGAAAGTCGCGCACGAAGGTTTCCGGGGGCGTCTTGGCGAATTCCGGCGTGAAGGGCTCCAGAATCACAGCGTCGATTCCCGCGGTTTCCAGGAGCTCGAGCTTTTGCTCCGTGGTGGTCAACAGCCCCGGGGCGCGTTCCGCCTGAAGCACCTTCCGGGGATGGGGATCGAAGGTGTAGACCACGGTCTCCCCGCCCAGCGCCCGCGCCCGCCCCACGACGGTTTCGATGATGGCGGCGTGGCCCACGTGTAGACCATCGAAGTTCCCAACCGTCAGAACCGGCTTGCGCAGGCGCTTGTCGATCTCGCGGATTCCGTGAAAGACCCTCAATGCTAAGCTCCGCTTCGTGGGGATCCTTGGCCGATATCTACTTCAGCGATTCGCTGTCTGGTTCACGACGACACTCGCCGTACTGATTCTCGCCATTCTCGTCGGCGAGATGCTGTTGAACCTAGGCGACCTGCTCGAAACCGGTTCGGGCTGGGGCGACGCCATATTCCATCTCTTCTTGCTCATCCCCGTCAACTATATGTGGATTCTGGTCCCCGTGGCGGCCTTCATCGCCACCTTCGTGACCCTCGGCCTGGCGGCGCGCTGGTTGGAGTTGACGGCCATCAAAGCCGGCGGGGTCTCGCCCGTCCGAGTCGTCGTCCCCATCCTGGTCGCGGCTTCGGTCCTCGCAGCCCTGTTGCTGCTCTTCAATGACACGGTGGTGGTCGAAGCCTCGCGCACGCTCAATCAACTGGCACGCGGCGATTCCCACGAAGTGGCTTTCCGGCGGGGATCCTTCTGGTCGCGCAGCGGCCACGTGATCTACAACTTTCGCGACTCGGACTCCGAGGCACGCGTTCTCCACCACGTGGGCGTATTCGAACGCGATCCCGCGGGACGGCTGCGGCGGAGTATCCACGCCGAGGAAGTCCATATCGCAGACGACAATCAATGGCATTTCTATCGCGCGAAGATCCGGGGGTTCGACCCGGAAACGCCCGAAGCCCCCGCCTCGTATCAGGTCGTCGAGGAGTACGCCCTCCACCTACAAGACGCTCCCCAGGGCGCACTGCTGGAAACCAACTTCGCCACACTCTCGCTTCGGAATCTGTTGGCCTACATCCAGGCGCGCCACCGCGAAGGCACCGACACGAAACGCTACGAGGCTCACCTGCATCGCAGACTCGCCGAGCCCGTGGCCGTGCTCATCTTCGCATTGCTCGCGATTCCGTTGGGATTTCGGGTGGAACGAACGAAGAGCCTGGCGGTCCCTGCACTCCAAGGCATCTTCGTGCTGCTCGTCTTCTGGTCCATTCAGCACCTGGCCGTGATCCTCGCTACCGCCGGCGTGACCCCTGCCGCAATCACCACCTGGTCCGTAGTCGTGCTGTTCGCCACGTACGGAACCTGGCAGCTCGCGCGCGCTCCGAGTTGACGTTCGGGGCCGATTAGCGGGGCCCGTTCGAGGCCGGGTCGGAAGCCAGGATGCGAAAGAATTCCGAATCCGGCGGAAGCACCAACGTCGTGTTGTCGCCAATGGTCTTGCGGTAGGCCTCGAGGTTGCGAACGAAGCCGTAGAATTCGGGCGCCTGCGTGTAGGCCTCGGCGTAGATGGCAGCCGCTTTCGCATCGCCCTCACCGCGAACGATCTCCGAATCCCGCTTGGCGTTGGCGACCACGATCTGCGCGTCCTTGTCGGCTTCCGCGCGGATCTGCCGTCCGTTCTCCTCACCTTCGGCACGCAATTGGCGTGCGCGCGCTTCGCGTTCCGTGCGCATGCGCTGGTAGACGTTTGCCGTAGCCCCCTCGGGCAGCTCCGTGCGATTGATCCGCACTTCGATGATCTCTACACCGAACTCCTTCATCCGCTCCCGACTCGCATCCGCCGCGGATTTCATGATTTCCGCGCGTTTGGTCGTCACCACCTCACCCAGCGTGCGCTGGCCGATGACTTCCCGGACGTCGTCGCGCACCACATCGCCAATGCGACTCTGCGCAGCCGCCATGCCCGTGGGGAAGCTCTTGACGAATTGCAGGGGGTCCGCGATGCGCCACACCACGTAATTGTCCACGACGATGCGCTCCTGCTCCACGGTCTGAAGCTCGCGCGGTTCGGCATTCAGGTACAGGAGGCGCCGGTCGAGGGTTTGAACCTGCTCCAACAACGGGATTCGCAGGGAGATTCCCGGTTCGCTCAACACGCGCGTGCTGTTTCCGATCGGAATCAAGCGGACGACGACTTTCTGTTCGTCCTCACGCACGACCACGATCGGTCCGATCCCCAGGCCGCCCGCCCAGGCCAGCGCGCCGAACAGAGCGGTTCCCACCAGCAGCAAGAAGACCAGGCGAAAGATTCGCATTACGGTTTCTCCCCGCGACCGAGCGGCAAGTAGGGCAACACATTGCTCCCGGGCTGGATGATGATCTTCTCCACCGGGGGCAGGATTTCCTCCATGGCTTCGAGGTACAAGCGCGTGCGCGTCACGCCCGGGGCCTTGCGATATTCGGTTGCCAGGGCGAGGAAGCGATTGGCCTCTCCCTCGGCTTCCGCGATCTTCGCGTCGCGATACCCCAGGGCCGATTCCGTCAGTTCGATCGCTTCCGCGCGGGCGCGTGGAACCACCTCGTTTCGATACCCATCGGCTTCGTTGGTAGCGCGGCTCTTGTCCTGTCGAGCCGCGATCACATCATCGAATGCGGCACGAACGGGGCCCGGAGGCTGCACCTCTTGTAGCTCGACGCCGTCGACGTGCAGACCGGAGTCGTAACGGTCCAACAGTTCCTGGAGCACGGCCTCCGCCTCGCGCGCGACCGCGCCACGCCGCTCCGACAGAACACCGTCGATATTGTTCTGGCCCACGACCTCCCGCATGGCGGCCTGGGCAGCGTCCCGCAGCACCTCGTTGGGGGAAGCAATGCGGTAGCGGGCCGCAAATGCATCCTTGATGTAGTACTGAACCACGAATCCGAGCCCCACGATCGCGTTGTCGCTGGTCTGCATCTGGCTCTCGCCAAAGCCGGCGGCGGATTCACTGTGGAATTCCTCGCGGCTCACCTCGGAGACATTCAGGATGTCGCGCGACTCGATGGGGGGCGGCAGGTGGAGATGCCAACCCGGATCGTCTTGGGTTCGGTTGTACTGACCGAATTGAAGGATGACCGCCGCTTGCCCCGGTTGGAGGGTGTAGAAGCCAAACGATTGCCACACCCCGAGCAGCGCAATGGAGACAATGGCCAACGTCCAGTCCAGAATCGTGCGCCGCACGTCGCGGCCAACGCGCTCCTCGACCTCGTCCGCCATGGCCTAGCGGTCCTCCTTGGTCGATCGGACCGCTGTGTCGAAGAAGGGTTTGATGGTGTCGATCGGAATGGGGAAGACGATCGTCGAGTTGTTTTCCGTCGCGATCTCCGAAAGCGTCTGCAAGAAGCGCAACTGGAGCGCCGACGGTTCCGCGGAAAGGATCGACGACGCTTCCGCGAGTTTTGCCGCAGCCTGGGACTCGCCCTCGGCGTGAATGATCTTCGCGCGTTTCTCGCGCTCGGCTTCTGCCTGCTTCGCCATGGCGCGTTGCATTTCCTGAGGCAAGTCGATCTGCTTGACCTCCACGGCCCGCACCTTGACGCCCCAGGGCTCGGTCTGTAGATCGATGATTTCCTGGAGCTTGCGATTGATCGATTCGCGCTCCGCCAGCAATTCATCGAGTTCCGCCTGTCCACAGACGGATCGCAACGTGGTCTGCGAAAGCTGCGAGGTTCCATACAGGTAATTCTCGACCTGGATGACGGCCTTCTCCGGGTGCAAGACCCGGAAATACAAAACCGCATTCACCTTCACCGAGACGTTGTCGCGCGTAATGACTTCCTGAGCTGGAACGTCCATCACGATCTCGCGCAGGCTGATGCGCTCCATGCGGTCGACACCGGGGATGATCCAGCGAAGCCCGGCTTCACGAACCCCGTGGTAACGGCCGAAGCGAAACACCACCCCGCGCTCGTATTCCGCCAGAATCCGCACGCCGGCGATGAAAATCGCCACCAGAAATCCGACAAATATGGCCGGAGAAACAACAAACATGATTCCCTCCTTCCCCAGACCGATGCAATCTAGCTCGGCGGCGCCCTTCGCACCCGAAGTTCCATCCCCTCGACGGCCAAGACCTCGATGCGATCCCCTTCGGCAATCGGTTCGGCGGAGCGCGCGTGCCAATATTCTCCGCGAACAAACACGGTTCCGTTCGGCGCCAAGGCGGTCGTCGAACTCCCCCGCGTCCCGATTAGATCATCCACGCCCGCCACCTGGGGCCGGCGAAACGAGCGGCCCAGGGCGAACACCACGAGGGCGGCAAAGGCCGCCATCCCGATCACCGAAGGCACCAGAACGCTCCAGAAGGAAACGTTCAAGTCACTGACTTCCGGAAGGTCGAAAACCATCGATCCCCCCACCAGGAAACACGCCACCCCCGCCGCGGTCAAAAGCCCGTAGGAGGTCACGAACACTTCGGCCACGAAGAACGCGACCCCGCCGACGAGAAGCAGCAGGCCGAACCACGAGAACGGCAAGATTTGCAATGCGATCATGCCGAGAATCAGGCTGACGCCGCCCGCCACGCCCGGAAGAATCAGACCGGGGTTCGAAAACTCGACATAGAGCAGCAACATGCCCGCCATCATCAGCATGACGGCGACGTCGGGGCTGGCGAGGACATTGAGGAAGCGATTGACGGTCGTCCACTCGATCTCGCGAAGCTCCGCATTGGCGAGTGCGAGCGTAATGGTGCGACCGTTGACCTCGACTTCCTGGCCATCGAGGGCCGCCAATAGCTCCTTGCGATCGCCGGCCACCAAGTCGATGACGCCGAGTTCGAGGGCTTCGTCCTGAGTCACCGCCACGGACTCGCGAACCGCCTTCACCGCCCATTCGACGTTGCGATTGCGCTCCTTGGCGATGGACTCGATGAAGGAGGCCGTGAAGTTCTCGGCCTTCTCCGCGGAAAAGTCGCGCTTCCCCTCGCCCTTCTTCCCATCCTCCTCGGATTCGCCTCCACCACCGCCACCGCCACCGCCACCGATGCCCACCGGGTGGGCGGCGCCGATGCTGGTTCCCGGTGCCATGGCGGCTTTGTGCGCCGCCATCGTGATGAAGGTCCCTGCGGAAGCCGCCCAAGCGCCCCGCGGCGCGACGAAGACGATGACCGGGACTTCGGCATTGAGGATCGATTGGATGATGTCCTTGGTTGCGGTCAGCAACCCCCCGGGCGTGTCGAGTTCGATCAGCACAGCGACCGCGCCGTCGTCCTCGCTTTGCGCCACGGCGCGCTGAATGTGATCCGAAGACGCGGGGTTGATGGAACCCGAGATGGTGATCCAGTTGATGTGGCCCTCGGCCGACGCCGCACCGGAGCCCAACGCGAGCAAGATCGCGATCAGGAGGGGGGTGAGGGTGGGTCTCATCCGCGCGCGCTCCGCAATTTCTCCACTCTTTCGAGCAGGCGCGCGGCCACCTCGCGTTTACTGAGGAGCGGAAGCTCCTCAGCGTCGCCCGCGGGCCAAACGAAGGTCACGGCATTGGTCTCCGTATCGAACCCGGCGGACTCGCGCGTGATGTCGTTGGCGACGATGAGATCGCAGCCCTTGCGCTCCAACTTGCGGCGCGCGGATTCCAGCAGGTCGTGGCTCTCGGCCGCAAAGCCCACCACGATCCGGTTGCCTTTTTCGCGGCCGAGTTCCGCCAGAATATCGGGGTTGCGCACGAGTTCGAGGTGGATCCCCTCCCCGTCGCCGAGATCTTCCTTGCGAATCTTGCGCGCCGACGCTCTTGCGGGACGAAAATCGGACACCGCGGCCGCCATGATGACGACGCTCGCATTGGCAAATTCCGCCTGAACGGCGTCGCGCATCTCCAACGCGGTCTCCACGTCGATGCGCCGCACACCCGCGGGCGTGGGCAACGCGGCGGGTCCCGCGATCAGCACCACATCGGCGCCGCGGGCGGCCGCTTCGGCCGCAATCGCGAAACCCATCTTCCCGGAAGAACGGTTGGTGAGCGCGCGAACGGCGTCGACGGGCTCACGGGTTCCACCCGCGCTGACGAGAATCGTTTCACCCGCCAGACTCGGCGGCCCCAGCACCCGGAGCGCCTCGGCGACCAGGGTCTCGGGTTCCGCCATGCGGCCCTCGCCTTCCCAGCCACACGCCAGCGCACCCGACTCGGGGCCGACGCTTCGCACGCCGCGTTCCGTAAGAAGCGCGAGATTGGCCTGGGTGGCCGGGTGCTGCCACATATTCACGTTCATGGCGGGAGCGACCAGGACCGGCGACCGCGTCGCCAGCAACACGGTGCTCACGAGATCGTCCGCCAGGCCGTGGGCCATGCGGGCCAGACTATGGGCCGTAGCGGGCGCCAGAATGACCAGCTCGGCCCAATCCGCCAAGGCGATGTGATCGATCTGTCCCTCTTCGTCGGTATCGAAGAGTTCCGTGCGCGCGGGAACGCCGGTGAGGGTCTGGAGTACGAGGGGAGAAACGAAGCGCGTCGCCGCCGGGGTCAACGCGCAGCGAACCGAAAGACCCTCGCGGCGCAGTCCGCGCACCAGCTCGGGGATCTTGTAGGCCGCGATTCCGCCGCTGACGGCGACCAGGACTCGACGCTCGTTCATTGGAAAACCCTTCGAAATCCTATGGTTCCACGGGAGAGTAACACTTCGTGGCGCCCACCAGCCAACGCCCGGAAGCGGCAGGCGAATCGAGCCGTCGAGACTCGCTTAGTCGGAGGCCAGCAGCGCGATGCCTGCCTGCAAGCGGGCGGCCAGACGGTCGCGGTCCGGAGCCTCGGCGTAGAGGCGGATCGCGGGTTCCGTGCCCGAGCAACGCAACATCAAGAAGCCGTCCGCGAGCTCGAGGCGCAAGCCACCGCGGACTTCCGCCGCTTGCACGGCCTCGCGGCAGAGACGCTCCGGCGGCGCCCGGCGAATCCGGCCCAACGCTTCCCGCGCCTGGCGCGTGGCGGGAATCGCCGCCCGCGAACAATGCGAAGCTCCGAAGTCCCTTTCGAGCTTGCGCAGATGGGCGCGCAGGGGTTGCGCGCTGGCCGCTACCAACTCAGCCAACAGACAGGCAGCCAACATGCCGTCTTTGTCGAACGTAAACGAACCCAGGGCGAAGCCGCCGCTCTCTTCGCCCGCGACATCCGCGCGGCCTTCGATCAACTGTTGGGCGAGCGCCCGGAACCCCATGGCGTGGCGCGTCACGCGCAGGCCGTGGGATTTCGCAACGCGTTCCACCAGGGAACCCGTTGCCACCGAAATCGCGACCCCCGTTCGGATTCGCCCGCTCCGCGCCAGGTGATCGACCAATAGCGCGACCGTCTGGGTCTCGGTCAAGACACGCCCGTCGCTATCCAATGCCGCATAGCGATCCGCATCTCCGTCGGTCGCGACACCCAAGCAAAGCCCGCCCTGGGCACGAACCGCGCGAGCGATTCCCACCAGACGACCCGGATTCGGGTCCGGAGCTTCACCGCAGGGTCGAGGTGCCTCCGAGCGATGGAGCCGCACCGTAACTCCGCAGCGCTCCAGTACCCGGCTGAGGATCTGCGCACCGGCCCCGTGCATGGCATCGTGATGCAGCGTCAGACCCGAGCTCCGGAGCGCGTCGACATCGAGCACTTTCACCAAGTCCCGGATGTAGGGGGACGTCAAATCCCGAGTCCGAGGCGAACCCGCCGGCGCCCCGCGCGAGCGAGCCGCGACTCGGGCGGATCTCTTCGCCGCCTTCGCTTCGATCATCTTGACCGTGTCGCGCGACGCAGCGGACCCGTTGGATTCGATTACCTTCAGGCCCTGATACGCCATGGGGTTGTGGCTCGCGGTAATGAGAAGCCCGCCCGCGAAATCCCCCTCGCGAACCGAGCGCGACAGCACCGGTGTCGGAATCGGGCCAGAAGCCACTTCAACGGGGATGCGGAGCGACTCCAGTTCCTCGACCGCAACGTCGAGCAGGTGCTCGCCAAAGGGACGGCGATCGCGCGCCACCAACAGGGGACGCCCACCCCCGGACTGCCGGACCCATTCGGCGATTCCACGCACGGCGTCCCGGAGCCGAGGCGTGGTGACCTCTGCCCCTAAAACCCCTCGCCACCCGTTCGTGCCGAAGCGCAACGGGGCGCGGGACGCGGTTTCGCGATGCGCAGCCACGACCTCTTTCCAACGGCAAATCGACGAATCGGGTTGAATCAGCGGGGGCGCCGAGGGGGGCGGCGCAACCCGGGGGGAGCCGCGAGTTAGTCCTGAAGCTTCTCGCGAAGCTTCTTCGCGACATTGGGCGGTACGAATTCCTCGATTCCAGCGCCAAATTGCACGAGTTCCTTGAGACGCGACGAGCTCACGTAGAAGTATTCCTGGCTCGTCATCATGAATACGGTTTCCACGTTGGCGTTGAGGTGTTTGTTCATCAGCGCCATTTCGAACTCGTACTCGAAATCCGACATGGCGCGAAGACCGCGAATCACGACGTTCGCACCCATCGAATGCGCGTAATCGACCAGCAGACCGCGGAAGGAGGTGATTTCGATGCCTTCGTGGTCGTCGAGACATCCGTGCAGCAGCTCGAGGCGTTCTTCCGTAGAGAAGGTTCCACTCTTCTCCACATTGGTCGCCACCGCGACCACCAACCGATCGAACACGGACCGCGCCCTTTCGATGATATCCAGGTGACCGTTGGTCACCGGATCGAAGCTCGCGGGAAAGACAGCCAGCGCACCGTGACCGGGATCGGTCATGAACCGCCTCCTTCGGGCTCGTCATCCTTGGGCAGGTCGACTTGGATGAAGCGCGAGATCATCGTGTCGCCGTAGCGACGTTGTTCCAGGGCTGTGAGACCCGGAACCGCAGGCGCCTCGCGACGCCGGGACGATTCCAATACGACCGCGGCGCCGTCCGCCAGCACCCCGGACTCCACGAGATCTTTGAGCGCGTACTCGGCCTCCTCGGAGGTGTAGGGGGGGTCGAGGAATACGAAGTTGAAACGCTCACCCGCCTCCCCGAGCCGGCGAACCGCCTGGCGCACGCTGGCGCGGATCACTTTGGTTCGATCGGTCAATTCGAGTTCCTCGATGTTGGCGCGCAGCACCTTCAGGGACTCGGGCGCCCGCTCGATGAAAAAGGCTTCTCCGGCACCTCGAGAAATCGCCTCCAACCCAAGAGAACCGCTGCCCGCGTAAAGATCCAGCACACGCCCTTGCTTGAGATCGCCCAGTGAGGAGAAGACCGCCTCCCGGACACGGTCGGCCGTGGGCCGCACCCCTTTTCCCTTCGGAACCTGAAAGCGCCGGCCACCCAACTCACCCCCGGTAATTCGCACGCAATCCCCTTTTTTTCCGCAACGTCGTCCGTCGCGAATTGTATCTCGACAAATTCGAATCGCTCGCCCGACTCTGCCTTGCTACCGCCGCCGGTTGTCGCTTAAACTGCGACGCCCGCAAACGGGGCACGATCCGCCTCAGCACCCATGCGGCAACCCATAATACGGGAGAGAACCGGGAAAGATGGCTTCAGCAGTGGTCTCGAGACTCAAGCGGCAACTTTCCGATCGCCTCGCGCAGGTGCGCGGCGAACGCTCCCAACGGCAATTCGCGAGAGACCTCGGCGTGTTTCAGCAGAACGTCAACCGCTACGAAAGCGGCACCACCCCCCATACTGACTTTCTCATCACCGTCGCGATGAAGGAAGGAGTCTCCCTGGACTGGCTGCTACTCGGCAAGGGAAAGATGCGGCGGGGCCGCTGAACCGGGTTTTTCTGGGAAACCCACTTCCACTCTCCTCCGGAAAACGCCGGATTCCAGGCCCTCAGTGACCGGCAATTCCCCGCGTCAACTCCTCGCCCGAGCACCCACTTCCCGTTGGGGTACTGCACGCGGCACGCGATTTGCTTTTTCCGAGGGTCCAATGGCGACCCCCAATCATACGATCACAAAACTGGCCTTGGCGATTCTCGCTGTGTTCACCATCGTGTTGACCGCGGCAGACGCCTGGACGACCTATCTCTGCCTCGCCCACCCCCACGCGGGCTGGTCCGTGTCCGAAGCCAATCCCTTCAGCGATTGGCTGTTCCAGCAAGTCGGACTCGTACCGGGACTGGTGCTCGACGGAGTCGTCACCTTCGTCGCCGTGCTCTTCATGGTGAGTACTCGCTTGCTGCCGAGTTCGGCCAAGATTCTCATGCTCTTGACCTTCGTCGGAGTCACAGGCTACGCGGTCGTCAACAATCTGGGAATCGTAAAAATGTTGGGGATGACCCCCCTCGGCTAGTCACCCAGCGGTAGCGGGCGCGCTAGTTCCCGCTCAAGCCGGGCGGTTGCAGGACGATCGCCGCCGCAAGATTGTCTACCGCCGCCATCGCGGCCTCGTCACTTGCCTTGTGGTCGTTCACCAGAATCGAAAACACGAACTCGTTCCCGTCGCTGCGCTCGGCATAACCGGACAGCCCCAACACCCCGTCGAGTAAGCCGGTCTTGGCCCGGATTCGGCCCGTCGACGCTTGCGCGCGTTTCCGAAGCGTGCCGTCGGTTCCGGCGATCGGCAGGGCACTCACGAACTCCCCGCCAAAGCGAAACGAGCCCCGGGCGCGCTGTAGCGCCGTCACGATCAGGCGCGGAGACAACCGATTGGAGCGCGACAAGCCCGACCCGTCCGTCAAGCGGTGGTCACCCAAGGGAATTCGGAGCGTCGCCAGATGTTGTTGCAAGGCGGCAATTCCATTGGGCCAGGATCCCGCCTCCCCGGTCGCTCGCGCCCCCATCGCCTTGAGGAGCGACTCCGCGATGACATTGGTGCTGTATTTCCCGAGCAGCTCGACGACGTCCGACATCGATTTGCCTTCGAAACGCAGCAACTCCGTCGCCTTGTCCGGGATGGGTGACGGCCGATCCTCTCCCGACACCCGGATTCCGTTGGCTTCGAGTTGCATGCGAAACACCGCGCCCGCGTAACGCACCGGGTCGACGACGCTTCGGTAGAAGACTTCGGGCTTCGCATGGACGCCGACGCCGCCACTCACCTCCACCCGCTCGAAGGTTTGTTCGCGCACGCGGCGCACCGTCAATTTCGCCCCCCGACCGGGAGTCGTCATGGCCGTTTGGGTCAAAGCGAGGTACGGAACCGGTGGATCGATTTCGACCCGGGCCGGCGCGCCGACGGAAGAGCCCGGCCGCACGGTGACGGAGAACGAACTGTAGTTCGCCGCCAGAGCGCTGACCGGAGCGTGGTAGGCGCGCGCAGTCAACGTCCCCCAACCGCGATTCCAGCGATGGCGATCGAAGGCCGAATCGTCCAGCAAGACGGCACCGGTCACCGAGCGCAGACCCGCCAGACGGAGGTCCGCGGCCAGTCGCCACCACTGTTCGGAGGTCAAGCTGGGATCCCCGCCGCCGCGAACCGCCAACCAACCCACCTGCCCGGATTCCGTAGGCAGACGATCCGCGTAGACCGTGGTCTCGAAGCGGTGTGCGGGCCCAAAGGCCTCGAGGGCGCCGATGGCCGTCAGGATCTTCTGATTGGATGCGGGCACGAACACGCGTTCCGCCAACCGCTCGTACACCACACGACCATCGCGGGCGGAAACGACCAATACGCCCACCCGAGCCCCTTGGAGCGCGGGTTGCTGCAGCGCGCGGTCGATCTCCTGCTCCCAGCTGGATGCCCGCGCGCTCGCCGCGGCACCCATCAGGGCGATCAGCGCTCCGAACAGGGCTCGGGCACGTCGGAGCTTGGGGTCGTGTGTGTGACTTCTCAACGGGGCTCCTCTGGGGGGAAGCCTTCCGCGCGATTGCTTGACGATGCCGAGCTTATCGGTGAGGTTGCCTCCTAGCAATCGCACGCAACACGGCGAGGGGGGTGCCGTGCTCAACTGGATCTGGCTCGGCCTGATCCTCATATCGGTCGTCTACGCGTCCCTGTTCGGTGACCTGAACGCGGTCACCGGGGCGCTGTTCGATACCGCGAAGTCCGCCATCACCCTGGTGATCGGACTCGTGGGCGCCATGATGTTCATGCTCGGCATCATGCGCGTGGCGTTCGATGGAGGCCTGCGGAGATTCATCGCGCGCATGCTCGCGCCGCTCTTGCGCCGCCTTTTTCCCGACGTCCCGCCCGACCACCCCGCCATGGGGGCGATGGTGATGAACATGGCGTCCAACGTGCTCGGCCTCGGCAATGCCGCCACGCCCTTCGGCCTCAAAGCGATGGTGGAACTCGACAAACTGAACCCGCAGCCCGGTTCCGCGTCGAATGCCATGGTGTTGTTTCTCGCCATCAACACCTCGGCCATCACCCTGATGCTTCCCACGGGCACCATCGCCATGCGGGCGGCCGCGGGTTCCGCGGAGCCGGAAGCGATCTGGATCCCCACCCTGATCGCCACCACCTGTTCCACCCTGGCCGCCGTGGGCGCGTATTTCCTGTTGGGGCGCCTTCCGATGTTTCGGCAGCGTCCGGTAGCGGGCGTAGAAGCACTCGCAACCGACGCCGCGGACGGGACCGCAGCCGAGGAGGAATCCCCGATTTCGACGCAGCCCACGGGGATCGCGCGCTGGCTCGTCATCGCGGGCACCTGCGGCGTGCTGCTGTTCGCTTTGGGTCGCAACGTTCTGGAACTCCTTCAGAGCGAATCCCTCGGCGGCGTGCTGCGCGAAGTCGCCCAAACCTGGGCCTTCCCGCTACTGCTCGTCGCCCTGCTTCTCGTGGGCGTCGCGCGCCGCGTCCCGGTTTACGAATCCGCCATTGCGGGTGCGCGCGAGGGACTCGACGTGGCGATCAAGATCGCCCCCTACCTGGTCGCGATCCTGGTGGCCGTCGGCATGTT